>NZ_KL585405.1:54928-59436 GCF_000721935.1 Streptomyces sp. NRRL WC-3549 | reverse complement strand
GCGGGTACTGCCGGCCGTGCTGCGGCTGCGGCTGCGGCCGGTGCTGCTGCGGCGGAGGCTGCGGCTGGTACTGCTGGGCCTCCGGGGGCGGCTGCCGGCGCTGCGGACGGCGGCGCAGCGGGTCCTCGCTCGGGTCGAGGTACTGGACCTGGGTCTGCTCGTTGCGGTCACGGGCCGCCCGCAGCTGGGACTGCCAGGGGTGCGGCTCGTCGGGCCGCGGAGGCCCGTCGGGGCCCGGCGGCACGGGGGGCAGGACGGCGGTCGGGTCGGCGTGCCCGCCTCCGCCCGGGGCGCCTCCGCCCGGGGCCTGCGGCAGGACGCTGGTCGGGGCCGCCGGGTCGTACGAGCCCGCGTTGCTCGGCAGCACCTGGGTCGGGTCGGCCGCACCCGGGGTGTCGGGGACGGCGGCGGGCGCCGGGTCGGGGGCGAGCAGCGCCCCCACGCCCTCGGCGGCCGCGATCTGCTCGGAGTTGGCGTGCACGCCGATGCCGGCGCCGACGGTACGCAGCGCCCGGGCCAGGTTCACGGCGCTGGGCCGCTGGCCGGGGTCCTTGCGCAGGCAGCGCTCCATGACCGTCCAGAGCGGTTCGGGGACCGTGCTCGGCCTGCCGGGCTCCTCGCTGAGGTGCCGGTGCAGTACCTCCAGCGCGGTGCCGCCGGCGAACGGCGGGCGTCCGGTGACCAGTTCGTACAGCAGGATGCCCGCGCCGTAGATGTCCACGGCGGAGGTCTGCGGGCGGCCCTCCGCGGACTCGGGTGCCACGTAGGCGGGCGTGCCGACGAACTCGTGGGTCCGGGTCAGCCCCGGGGAGTCGGCCAGCCGCGCGATGCCGAAGTCGGTGAGCATCGGGTGCATCTCGCCGTTGCGCTCGTCGAGCAGCACGTTGGCGGGCTTCAGGTCGCGGTGGACGACGCCGTCGGCGTGGCTGGCGGCGAGCGCGTCCGCGATCTGGGCGGTGAGCAGGGCGGCGGCGACCGGGGTCAGCGGACCGTTCTCCCGCAGGTAGCGGTGCAGGTCGGGGCCGTCGATCAGGTCCATCACCAGGGCGAGCAGATCACCCTCGACGACGAGGTCCCGGGTCCGCACGATGTTCGGGTGGGTGAGCCGCAGCAGCACGGAACGCTCACGCAGGAAGCGCATCACGATGTCCGCGTCGTTGGCCAGCTCCTCCTTGAGCACCTTGATCGCCACGGTCTCACCGGGCTGGCCGGCGACGGCCGCCTCGGCCCCGGCGGTCTCCCGCTGGCGGGCCCGCCGGACGGTACCCGTGGCGCCGCGCCCGAGCGGCTCCTCGAGCAGGTACTTGCTGCCTACCGGCCGCACGTCATGCGCTCCCTGCTGATCGTTGTGCTCGGCGGCCCCCCGGCCCGCCCGGATGTTCCGGCCCACTCTAATGCCGCCGTACAGGGCGCAGGCCGGTCGTCCCGAGCCGGTGGGCGGCCCCCCGCGGACGCGTCCGCTCCGTCCGGGGAAAGACGCGGACACCGGAGGGTCGGTTGACGAACACATGCGCCCACGCCTCCGGGGGAGGACCAAGCAGGCACTTTTACGCCCACACTCGGCCATTCATGATCACTAAGCGGTCACCCCCGGGCGTGTTGTCACTGGCAGGTGCGAGGATGCCTCCAGCACGGAGCCGTGAGGCGGAGCCTCGCCCTCCGTGACGACCTGTACCGGACGACGCGTCCGTGCCGGTGGGGGAATCACAGGGCCGTTCCCCTGCCGGGCACCCCGCGCAGAAGGGACCGCTGACGGCGATGCAGATCCGGCTGACCGTCCTCGCGCCGCGCAGCGGCCAGACCCCGGCGCGCGCCTGCGACGTGCTCGTCACCGCCCCGGCGGGGACGGCGCTCGCCGCCGTCGCCTCCGGCCTCGCCGCCGCCGCGGCCGGGCCGGACGGCTCCCAGGGCGGCGGCGCGGTGGTGCTGTACGCCGGACGCGAGCGCCTCGACACCCAGCGCTGCGCCCTCGGCGAGCCGCCGCTGGTGGACGGCGCGGTGCTCTCGCTCCAGACCCCCGGCGAGGACGAGAGCGCGGACGACACCGTCCCCGCGCGGCTCCACGTGGTCGCCGGACCGGACGCCGGCGGGGTCCACCTGCTGCACGGCGGCCGGATCAGGATCGGCCGCTCCGCCGAGGCCGACGTCCCGCTCGACGACCCGGACGTCTCCCGGCTGCACTGCGCGGTGACCGTCTCCGAGGACGGGCGGGTCTCGGTCGCCGACCTCGACTCCACCAACGGCACGACGCTGGACGGGGCACCGGTCCACGACCGCCCGGTCCGGCTCGCCCCGGGGGCCCTGCTGCGGCTGGGCGAGTCGGCGCTCCGGCTCACGGCCGGCCCGGGCACGCCGTCCCTGACGACGACCCCCGACGGCGAGGGCCACCTCCGGGTGGCCCGGACGGACGCCGGCGACCCGGACCGTCCCGGTGCGGGCACCGGGGACCGCGCATCCGGCGGCGCGCATCCCGCCGCTGCCGGCGGACAGGCCCCGTACGGGACGTTCGGCGGACCGGCCGGCCACGGCGGGACGCGGTACCCGGCGGACGCTTCCCCGCAGCAGCAGACCACCCACGGGCGCGGCACCCCGCTCACCCCCGACGAGCCGCCCCGGCGCGGCGGCATAGGCGCCTGGGCGCGGCGGCTGACCGGCGGCCGGGCCGAACCGGTGCCCGAGCCGGCCCGGCAGCACCCGGGAGCGGCACCCGAGGACACCGACCCGTACGGCACCGCGCCCGTCCGTCCCGCCGCGCCCGCCGGGACCTGGCCGGACCCGGCGGCCGTACTCCTCACCGCCCTGGGCCCCGGCCCCCGGCTGTGGGAGCGCGGCCCCGCGCACCCGGAGGCGCTGGTCGTGCGCCTGGGGACGGCCGAGCGGGCCGGTCTGCCCGCCGTGCCGGTCACCGTGGGCCTGCGGGAGGCCGGGTCGCTCGGGCTCGCGGGGCCGCGGCCCCGGCTGTCCGGCCTGGCCCGGTCGGCCGTGGCGCAGCTCGCCGCCCTGCACTCACCGTTCGACCTGGAGATCGTGCTGATCAGCACGGACCGCACGCGCGCCGCCGAGGAACGGCGCCGCGAGTGGTCCTGGCTCGGCTGGCTGCCCCATCTGCGTCCGCTGCACGGCCAGGACTGCCGGCTCCTGCTGGCCTTCGACCGGGAGCAGGCGGACGCCCGGACCACGGAGCTGGTGCGCCGCATGGACGAGGGCCCGCTGGGCCCCGGCTGGGCGAGCGCCGACCGGTCCGCCGTGGCCGAGGCGGCGCGGGCGTACACGGGCCCCCTCACGGTGGTGGTCGTGGACGGCGACCCCGGCTCCTCGGCCCTGCGCGAGAGCACGGCCGGGCTGGCCCTGGCCGGTGCGGCCGCCGGTATCCACCTCGTGTGCCTGGCGGAGACCCCCGCCGCCTCGCCCACCTCCCCGGTCGACGCGACCTACGACACCGCGTGCCGGGCCTCGATCCCCTTCCGGGAGTGCGGCGCGGTCGCGATGCTGAGCGGTGACGTGGCGACCGCGTTGCGGCTGCTGCGCACGGCGGGCGGCCAGGTGGCGGGGCACGGCACCGTCGCGGCGGTGGACGCGGTGTCGGCGGCGTGGGCCGAGCGGTTCGGGCGCGCCCTCGCGCCCCTGCGCGACGAGGGCTCCGGCGCCCTGGCGGGCCGGCCGGTGGCGGCGGCGCTGCCTCCGTCCGCCCGGCTGCTGGACGAGCTGGGCCTGGCCCGGGCCACCCCGGCCTCCCTGATGGCCCGCTGGGCCTCCACGGCGGAGGACCAGCCGGGTGCGACGGTCCGCGCCGCGGCGACGGCGGCGGACCTGGACACGGCGGGTTCCGGCCGCACCCTGAGCACGGCCCCCCGGACGGACGCACGGGGTGAGGCCCTCCGGGAGACCGGCTCGGGCTCCGTGCGCACCGGTCCCGGGCCCTCCCCGTTCCGGAGCGGCGGGCCCACCCGGTCGGCACCGGGCCTCTCGTCCTATCCGCCCGCCGCCGCCCCGTCCGTGCCCGCACAGCGGCGCGAGGGGCGGGGCGGCACGTCCCCGGGCGCCTCCTACGCGGGCAGGCCCGTGGTCGTACTCGGGGCCGGGCCCCGGGGGCCCCTGACCGTGGACCTGGCCGACGAGGGACCGCACCTGCTGGTCGAGGGACCGGCGGGCAGCGGCCGGACGGAGCTGCTGCGGGCCGTCGCCGCCTCCCTGGCGTCCGCGGCCCGCCCGGACCGGCTCGGCATCCTCCTGATCGACGGCTCAGGAAATGACGGTCTGCGCCCCTGCACGGAACTGCCACACGTCTTCACCCATCTGGTCGCCTCGGACCCGGTACGGATGCGGGAGTTCGCCCAGGCACTCGGCGCCGAGCTCAAGCGGCGTTCGGAGCTGCTGGGCGGCCTGGACTTCGCCGCCTGGCACGCCCGGTACGAGGAGTCGCAGGCGCTCCCGGGGCGGCGCCCCGGCACCGGCGACCCGCGCGGCGACCTCGACTCCCCCGCCACCGGCACCCTGCGGCTGCGGCC
>NZ_KL585405.1:54201-54723 GCF_000721935.1 Streptomyces sp. NRRL WC-3549 | reverse complement strand
CCGCCGACCCCGGGCCCTCCCCGCTGCCCCGGCTCGTCGTCCTGGCCGACGACTTCGACGCGCTGGTCGCCCCCGCGCTGGGCAGCCCGGGCCGCCCGTCGGCCGGTTCCGTCGTCCGGGTGCTGGAGGCCGTGGCCAGGGAGGGAGAGCGGCTGGGCGTCCACCTGGTCGCCACCTCGGCCCGCCCCGACCGCACCGAGGACACCGAGTTGGCCCGGGGCGCCCGGCTGCGCATCGTGCTGGACCCGCCGGTCGTCCCCCCGTCGCCCGACGAGGCGGCCCCGGGCCGGGGCAGGCTGGGGCATCCGGACGGCCGGGTGACGCCGTTCCAGGGCGGCCGGGTCACCGGCAGGATCCCGCGCACGGGGACCCTGCGCCCCACCGTCGTCCCGCTGGAATGGGAGCGGATGGGTGATCCGCCGGCCCGCCGCCCGGTCCGCGAGCTGGGCAACGGACCGACCGACTTGGCGCTGCTGGCCAGCGCCCTGGAGCGGGCGGCCCGCTCGGTCAACGCCGAGCGGC
>NZ_KL585405.1:48956-53981 GCF_000721935.1 Streptomyces sp. NRRL WC-3549 | reverse complement strand
CGCTGGTCCCGTCCCCGTCCTGAGGCCTCGCCGCCGCTTGGCACTGACGCAACGTCACGAGCCCATCACGATCACCGAGTTGGCCGTGATCACGGTATTGCGGCCGTCGGCCACCCGGCGTAGACCTGTGCGCACGGACGACGTGAACCGCGCGATGTGAGACGTGAGCGGCACCGCGGGGTCCCACCGTGGGTGCCGGTCCGCGCACATGCGCGCAGGAGAGACGGGGCAGGGATGCGCACAACCCTTCGCATGCGTAGGGCGGCAGTGGTGTTCACCGCGGTCGGGGCACTGGCCCTGACCGGCTGCGGCGGCGACGGTGACGGCAAGGACAAGGCGGGAGACGGGTCCGGCACGAAGAAGGACAGCGCCTCCACCGTCGACCTGCCGGAACTGGACGGCGAGCAGATATCGGTCGCGGCTGTCTGGACCGGCCCCGAGCAGGCCAACTTCACCAAGGTGCTGGACGAGTTCGAGAAGCGCACCGGCGCGAAGGTCACCTTCGTCCCCGCCCAGGACCCCATCGTCAACTTCCTGGGGACGAAGATCGCGGGCGGCCAGCCGCCGGACGTCGCGATGATCCCGCAGGTGGGCGCCATCCAGCAGGCGGTGGCCAAGAAGTGGGCGAAGCCCGTCGGCCAGGAGGCGCGGGCCCAGCTCGGCCAGAACTACGCGCAGGTCTGGCAGGACCTCGGCGCGGTCGACGGCACGCAGTACGGCGTCTACTTCAAGGCCGCCAACAAGTCCCTGGTCTGGTACAACGCCCAGGCGTTCGAGAACGCGGGCGCGAGCGAGCCGAAGACCTGGAAGGACTTCCTGGCCACGGCCGACACGGTCTCCGCCTCCGGGATCACCCCGGTGTCGGTCGGCGGCGCGGACGGCTGGACGCTCACCGACTGGTTCGAGAACGTCTACCTCTCCCAGGCCGGACCGGAGAAGTACGACCAGCTGGCGAAGCACGAGATCAAGTGGACGGACCCGTCCGTCAAGGACGCGCTGACCACCCTCGCCGAGCTCTTCGGCAGGCCGGAGCTGATCGCGGGCGGTGCCGACGGGGCGCTGCAGACCGAGTTCCCGGCCTCCGTCACCCAGACGTTCACCGGAGGCGACCAGCCCAAGGCCGCCATGGTGTACGAGGGCGACTTCGTCTCGGTCAACATCGCGCAGACCAAGGCGAAGATCGGTACGGACGCCAAGGTGTTCCCGTTCCCGGCGGTCGGCGCCGACTCGCCCGTGGTGACGGGCGGCGACGCCGCCGTGGCCCTCAAGGACGGCAAGGGCGCCCAGGCGCTGCTGACCTGGCTGGCCTCGACCGACGCGGCGAAGATCTGGGCCGAGGCCGGCGGGTTCATCTCGCCCAACAAGGCGCTGGACACGGCCGCGTACCCCGACGACGTGCAGCGCACGATGGCCGAGGCGCTGATCGACGCCGGTGACGACGTCCGGTTCGACATGTCCGACCAGGCCCCGCAGTCGTTCGGCGGGACGCCCGGGAAGGGGGAGTGGAAGATCCTCCAGGACTTCCTGAAGAACCCGAAGGACATCGCGGGGACCCAGCAGAAGCTGGAGTCCGACGCGGCCAAGGCGTACAAGAGCTGACGGGATGACGACAGCGACAGCGGGGGGCGCCGGAGCGGCGCCCCCCGCCGACAGGCAACCCCATGGGCGCGCCGGCAGGCGCCGGAGCGTGACCGGCACCCGGGGGGCGGTGGCGGCGGTGTTCCTGCTGCCGGCCCTCGTGCTGCTCGGCGCCCTCGTCGTCTACCCGATCGGGTACTCCGTCTACCGGTCCTTCTTCGACCAGGCCGGCACCGGCTTCGCGGGCGTCGACAACTACACGGCGCTGTTCACCGACGACACCATCCGCACGGCGGTGAAGAACAACGCGATCTGGGTCGTGTTCGCCCCGACGGTCTCGACCGCGCTGGGGCTGGTCTTCGCGGTGCTGACCGAGCGGATCCGGTGGGGCACGGCGTTCAAGCTGGTCGTCTTCATGCCGATGGCGATCTCGATGCTGGCCGCGGGCATCATCTTCCGGCTCGTCTACGACCAGGCTCCGGAGCGCGGGGTCGCCAACGCGGTGGTGGTGGGCGTGCACGACACGTTCGCCGAGTCGTCCGGCTTCCCCAAGGCGCACCCGCTGCCCGCCCACCCGCTGAAGGCGGGCGGTGGCGGCTCCTTCGTCACCAAGGAACCGGTACGGGCCGGGGTACCGGCCCTGCTGCCGCTCGTCGGGGTGGCCCCGGCGAAGATGCCCGGTGACGCGCGGCCGGCCAGGACACCCCCCGCCGCCCCGGACGGGAAGATCACCGGTACCGCGTGGCTCGACTTCACCCGGGGCGGCGGGGGCGAGCCCAACGTCGTCGACCCGGAGGAGCTCGGCCTCAAGGGCATCACGGTCGAGGCCGTCCGGGACGGAAAGGTGGTCGCCTCGGCCACCGCCGGCGCGGACGGGGTCTTCACCCTGCCCGCCTCCGCCGACGGGGCCCTGCTCCGGCTGCCCGCGTCCGACTTCCGGGAGCCGTACAACGGTGTCGACTGGCTCGGGCCGGCCCTGGTCACCCCGGGGATCATCGGCAGCTACGTCTGGATGTGGGCGGGCTTCGCCATGGTGCTGATCGCGGCGGGCCTGGCCGGGCTGCCCCGCGAACTCCTGGAGGCGGCGCGGGTGGACGGTGCCAACGAGTGGCAGGTCTTCCGCCGGATCACGGTCCCGATGCTCGCCCCGGTGCTGGTGGTGGTGCTGGTCACCCTGATGATCAACGTACTGAAGGTCTTCGACCTGGTCTTCATCATCGCGCCGGGCTCCTCCCAGGACGACGCGAACGTCCTGGCGCTCCAGCTGTACCGGTCCTCCTTCGGCACGGACGCCGACCTCGGGATCGGCAGCGCGATCGCCGTCCTCCTCCTGCTGCTGGTGGTCCCGATGATGCTCGTCAACATCCGCCGGATACGGAAGGAGGGGCGCCGATGACCACGACCGAACCGGTGAAGACCGGGCCCGCTCCCGGCGCCGCGGCGGTGCCGGTGAAGCCCCGGCCGGCCCTCGCGGCACGGATCGCCGCCCGGGCCGGCGGCGGGGCCGTGCGGGTCGTCCTCCTGCTGGTGGCGCTGTTCTGGCTGATGCCGACCGTCGGGCTGCTGCTCTCCTCGCTGCGGAGCGCGGACGACATCGCGGCGACCGGCTGGTGGAAGGTCCTCACCGCCCCCTCCGCGCTCACCTTCGACAACTACGAGCGGCTGCTGAGCAATTCGGCGATCACCGACTCGCTCGTCAGCACCGTGCTGATCACCGTCCCGGCCACCTTCCTGGTGGTGGTGCTCGGTTCGTTCGCCGGATACGCGTTCGCCTGGATGGAGTTCCCCGGCCGCGACTGGTGGTTCCTGGTGGTCGTCGGACTGCTCGTGGTGCCCGTGCAGGTCGCGCTGATCCCGGTCTCGGAACTCTTCGGGGCCGTCGGGATCTTCGAGACCACCCTCGGGGTGATCCTCTTCCACACGGCGTTCGGCCTGCCGTTCGCCATCTTCCTGCTGCGGAACTTCTTCGCCGAGATCCCGCGCGAGCTGCTGGAGGCCGCGCGTCTCGACGGGGCGGGCGAGATCCGGCTGTTCACCCGGGTCGTGATGCCGCTGGGCGGGCCGGCCATCGCCTCGCTCGGTATCTTCCAGTTCCTGTGGGTGTGGAACGACATGCTGGTCGCGCTGATCTTCGCGGACTCGGGGTCGCCACCGATCACCGTCGCGCTCCAGCAGCAGGTCCGCCAGTTCGGCAACAACATCGACGTCCTGGCCCCGGGCGCCTTCGTCTCCATGGTGATCCCGCTGGCGGTCTTCTTCGCCTTCCAGCGGCAGTTCGTCTCCGGGGTGATGGCCGGGGCCGTCAAGTGACCCCGCGGGTGCGGCCCCCCGGGGGCCGCACCCCTCACCACACCCGGCAGCACAGACGTTCGTCAACACCGGGCCGACTCGTTCACCCCTGTTCGGGCCGCCCTACCTCGGGCTTCTCCCGGACGCCACATTCGGCGTAACCAAGTCACTCCATCGGCCGTTTGCGGGCCACCTGCCCTCCCGCGAGCGAACCCCTGGAAGTGTTGTGCCCCGGTTCAGTGTCATCGTGCCCGCGTACCGGGTCCAGGCGTATCTGCACGCGTGCCTCGACTCCGTGCTGAACCAGTCGTTCAAGGACTACGAGGTCATCGTGGTCGACGACTGCTCACCGGACGCCTGCGGCTCGATCGCCGACGAGTACGCCGCCCGCGACCCCCGGGTCCGGGCCGTCCACCTCCCCCGCAACGTCGGTCTCGGGCCCGCCCGCAACGCCGGGATGGCCCGGGCCACCGGTGACTACCTCCTCTTCCTGGACAGCGACGACACGTTCACCCCCGAGGCGCTGCAGACCGTCGCCGACCGCCTGGAGGCCACCGGCGGCCCCGACGTCCTCGTCTACGACTACGCCCGCACGTACTGGTCCGGCGAGAGCGTCCGCAACACCTTCGCCCGGTGCCTGGACGAGGGCGGGCCGGCCTCCTTCCGGCTGGCGGACCGGCCCGGACTGCTCAAGGTCCTCATGGTCGTCTGGAACAAGGCCTACCGCCGGGAGTTCATCGAGGAGGAAGGGTTCACCTTCCCGCCCGGCTACTACGAGGACACCCCCTGGACCTACCCGGTGCTGATGGCCGCAGGTTCGATCGCCGTCCTGGACGCCGTCTGCGTCGGCTACCGGCAGCGGCGACGCGGCAACATCCTCTCCACCACCTCCCGCAGGCACTTCGACGTCTTCGACCAGTACGACCGGGTGTTCGCGTTCATCGACGCCCGCCCCGAACTCGACGTGTGGCGCCCGGTGATGTTCCGCCGGATGCTCGACCACTTCTCCACGCTGTACACCTCGCACGGCCGGCTCCCCCGCGGCACCCGGGCGCAGTTCTTCCGCCGGGCCCGCGCCCACTACCGCCGCTACCGCGCCCCGGGCGCGGCCGTACCGAGGCGCGCCCGGCTGCGGCACGCCCTCTTCCGGCTGGGCGG
>NZ_KL585405.1:45746-48769 GCF_000721935.1 Streptomyces sp. NRRL WC-3549 | reverse complement strand
CCCACCGCACCTACCGCGCCCTGTGGGCCGCTCAGCGGCTGTACTGCCGGGCGCGGGGCGCCGCCGCCCTGGCACGCCGGGCGGCCCGCGCGGCCGCCCTCCAGCTGCACTACCGCCTCCAGTTGTGCCTGCCGGTGCGTCCGGACGACGCCGTCTTCGCCGCGTACTGGAACCGCGGCTACACCTGTAGCCCGGCCGCCCTGGAGGCCACCGCACGCGCGCTCGTCCCTGGGCTGCGCACCTCCTGGATCTGCCGCCCCGAGGACGCGCACACCGTGCCCGGGGCCACCCGGGTGCTGCACCCGGGCACGGCCGCCTACTGGACGGCCCTGGCGCGGTCCAAGTACCTCGTCAACAACGTCAACTTCGACCGCCGGCTGGTCAAGAGGCACGGCCAGATCCTGGTGCAGACCCACCACGGGACCCCCTTGAAGACGATGGGGACCGACCTCGTGCACCGTCCGGCGGCGGCCGGGACCATGGACTTCGACCAGTTGCTGCGCAACATCGACAAGTGGGACTTCTCGCTCTCCGCCAACCAGCACTCCACCCTGGTGTGGGAGCGCACCTACCCGGCCGGGTACACCACGCTGGAGTACGGCAGCCCGCGCAACGACGTCTTCCACCGCACCCGCCCCGAGGAGATCGCCCGGCTGCGCGAGCGGCTGGGCGTCCCGGAGGGCAGCACGGCCCTCCTGTACGCCCCGACCCACCGCGACTACCGGCGCGACGGACACCACCCGCTGGACCTCGACCGGTTCGTCCGGGTGCTCGGTCCCCGTTTCGTGGTCCTGGCACGCTCGCACTACCTCGACACGGCCTCCGGGACCACGGCCGGGCGCTCCCTCCATCCGCGGCTCCTCGACGTGAGCGCCCACCCGTCCGTCGAGGAGCTCTGCCTCGCCTCCGACGCACTGGTCACCGACTACTCGTCGCTGATGTTCGACTACGTCAACCTGGACCGCCCCGTCGTCCTGCACCTGGAGGACCGGCGGGCGTACGAGGCGGCGCGCGGTACCTACTTCGACCTGGAGTCCTTCCCGCCGGGGGCGGTCGCCCGCGACCAGGACGAGCTGCACGGGATCTTCGCGACCGACCACTGGCGCGGCCCGCGCTCCGCCCAGCGCCGGGCGGCGTTCCGGGCCCGGTTCTGCCCGTACGACGACGGGCACGCGGCGGAGCGGGTGGTACGCCGGATCTTCCTCGGCGACACGTCGGGGCCGGCGCTGCCCGTGTCCTCGGGCGGCCGGCAGCCCTCGGGAGTACCCCGCCAGGTGACGGTGCGGGAGTACACCAACGGGTGAGGCCGCACGCGGCCCCGGGGCGGCCGGACGCCCCGGGGCCGGCGCGCCGTTCAGCGCTCCAGGAGCGCGAACAGCTCCTCCCAGCGGCGCACGATCTCGGCCTCGGAGAACCGCTGGACACCGGTCCGCGCCCGGTCCCCCATCGCGTCCCGCATCCGGGGGTTGCCGGTGAGCCGCAGCAGCCGGTCGGCGAGGGCGCCGACGTCACCGGCGGGCGCGAGCAGCCCGTCCTGGCCGTCCCGCACGATCTCACGCACCCCCGGGGCGCAGTCGAAGGCCGCGCACGGCACTCCGCTGGCCATCGCCTCCATCAGCGCGAGCGGGAACCCCTCGCCCCGGGAGGACTGGACGAAGACGGAGGAACGGGAGAGCGCCCCGGGCACGTCGTCGGTACGGCCCCTCCACCGCACCGAACCGTCGAGGCCCAGGGCGGTGCACTGCTCCCTGAGGGCCGCCTCGTCCTCGCCCGCCCCGTAGACGTCCAGGGTCCAGTCGGGCCGTCGGGGGGCGACCAGCGCCCAGGTGTCCAGGAGCATGTCGACGCCCTTCTGGTCGGTGAGCCTCCCGATGCTCGCCACCGACTTCCCGGTGCGCGGCGAGGGCACCGCGGGCAGCGCGGCCAGGGCGTTGGGCATGAAGCCCACGTTGTTCATGCCGTCACCGGCCCAGATGTCGGCGTCCTCCTCGGTGAGGACGAGCCAGCGCTCCAGGCCGGCGTAGTGGTTCCTGATCCAGCGGTAGCGGTGGCTCGCCCGCGAGTAGTCGTAGGACTCGTGGCTCATCCCGATGACGGTGAGGCCGGCCGTGTCCGCCTCGCCGACCCACTCCATCGCCCAGACCTGGGTGACGATCACCACCCCTCCCGGCCGTGCGGCCCGGAAGATCCCGGAGAGCCGGTCCACGGCCTGCCGTTTGCGGGCCGCCCGGGCCGCCTCCCGCAGCCGGGACGGGACCCGGAGGCGGTCCCGCACCCCCTTGGGCGACCAGGGCGTCGGCGGGTGCTCCGGGTGCAGCGCGGTGACGGGGTACCCGGGCTCCTCGGGCAGGGCCATCTTCAGCTCGGCGGCGTGCACCCCGATGACGTGCACCCGGTGGCCCTTCTCCCGGAAGAGGTGGGCGGTGCGGTGCGTCCAGCCCGTCACCCCGCCGAGTTCGTCGGTGCTGTTGGCGACGATGAAGACGTCGCGGACGCCGGTCATGGGCGGTCCTCCCCGGTGCGGGTGGTGCGGGACAGGTGCCGGGCGAAGACGGTGTCCACCACGGTGCGTGCAGCGTCCCCCCGGTCGTAGCCGCCGAACTCCTCGGCGAAGGCTGCACGCGCCGCCTGGAAACCCGTGTCGGCGGCCTTGAGGCGCTCCACCACCGCGAACAGCTCGTCCTCGGTCTCGGCCACCGGCCCGGGGGCCTTCTCCCGCAGGTCGAAGTAGCTGCCCCGCTCGGCCGCGTACGCGTCGAGGTCGGGGGCGAACAGGACGATCGGCCGGTCCAGGAGCGCGTAGTCGAACATGATCGACGAGTAGTCGGTGACCAGGACGTCGGCAAGCGCGAGGAGTTCGCCGGTGTCGTGGTGGTCCGAGACGTCCACGACCGTCCCGGGCGGGCAGGCGGGCAGGCTCGCCGCCTCCAGGTAGTGCGCCCGTACCAGGAGCGTGTACCGGTCGCCGAAGCGCTCCGCGAAGCGTGCGGCGTCCAGCGGGAGCCGCCGCCGCCTGCGCCTGC
>NZ_KL585405.1:44795-45535 GCF_000721935.1 Streptomyces sp. NRRL WC-3549 | reverse complement strand
CCGCCGCCGCCTGCGCCTGCCCGGACCGCCCCGGAACGTCGGCGCGTACAGCACGACCTTCCGGTGGTCGTCCAGGCCCAGCCGTGCGGCGAGCGGCCCGCGGGGCAGCCGCCCTTCCGCCTCGTCCCTGGCGCGCGCCGCGAACAGGACGTCGTTACGGGGGTATCCGGTGCGCAGCAGCGTCCGTTCGGGCAGCCGGTAGGCGCGGGCGAGGGTGCGCACGTCGTGCTCGGAGCGGACCAGGAAGTGGTCAAAGCGGTGGACGGCGTGCTGGAGCCGCTCGCGCTGCGGCGCGTTCTGCATGCGCACCCGCCGCTCGTCGAAGCCCATGCGCTTGTACGCCGACCCGTGCCACGTCTGGAGGTAGGTCGTACCGGACGGCTTGCGCAGGTGCTGCGGGAAGCCCTGGTTGTCCACCCAGTACTCCGCCCGGGCCAGCGCCCACAGGTACCGCCACGACCAGCGGCGCACCAGCCGCTCCCCGGCCGGGAACCCCTCCGGGGAGCCGTCGTGGGACCAGACGCAGCGCAGAGGCAGCCCTCTGCGCCGTACCTCCTCGTGGACGGCCCGGGGACTGTCCCCGTAACAGGTGCCCATGTGGCTCTCGAACACCACGGAGCCCCTGCGGACGGGCAGGCGCAGGAACCAGGAGTGGTAGACGGAGACCTTGAGGCCCCGGGAGCGCAGCCGGTCCCGGCGCCTGCCCAGGGCGCGCAGCAGTGCCTGTCTCTTATACACAT
>NZ_KL585405.1:40363-44575 GCF_000721935.1 Streptomyces sp. NRRL WC-3549 | reverse complement strand
GGGCGGAAGTGGGTGGCGTAGTGGGCCAGCCGCCGGACGGTGCGGGCCGGGCGGCGGTGTGCTTCGAGGCGGAGCGCCAGGTGGTCCTTGAGGGTGATGTAGGGCTGCCAGGTGTCGCCGGCGGCCCGGCCGAGCCGGGGGCGGGCCGGTGAGCGGTCCTTCGGGCCGACGAGGTCGTGCGCGGCGAAGAGGGCGCCGACCGAGCTCCCCGTCTCGTCCTCGACGGTCATCCGGGCGTCCCAGAGGGTGTCCCGGGCGCCGAGGGGGCGCAGGAGACGGGTGAGGTCGGCCCGGGTGCGCCAGCTGATGCCGGTGGCGTCGCGCCGCAGCTCGTCGACGGGGAAGCGGAAGGTCCGCGAGCCGTCCCGGACCCGGAACTCCAGGTGGGCCGTGGGCGCGGGACCGGGGCCGGTGTGGTCCGGCAGCACGATGCGGCCTTCGAGCAGGACCCGGCCGCCGTCGGCCTCGTAGCGGGTGAGCCGGTTCATCAGCCGCAGTTCGCCGAACGTGCGGTGCTGGTGGCCGAGTTCCGTGACGTCCAGCGCCGGGTCCGCGCCGTCGCCCCGCCAGTGGACTCGTCCGTCCCGTCCCCGGACGAGCGGCGCGGCGACGGTGCCCCGCCGGCGCAGCGCGTACGCCGCCTCCAGCACGCCGTCCGCGTCCCCCCGCTCCAGCAGGCGCACACCGACGCGTTCGACGGGCGGGAGCGTGAGCAGCACCGGTTCCGGGACGTTCCCCGCCAGCACCCGGGCCGCCGTGGCGGCCAGCCGGTCACGCTCGGCGGTCGGCAGCGCCGGGAACGCGCGGACGAGGGCGACGAGCCGGTCGAGCAGGAAGGCGCGTTCCCGCTCCTCCCGCAGGTCCGTCAGTCCCCGGGCCTCCAGGAGGTGGCACACCCGGCGGTGCGCCTCGACGCGCCCCGCGAGGTCCCGGCCCGGGTCCGCCGGGGCCCGGCCGTCGACGATCCGGCGGCGCACCAGGGCGATCCGGCCGACCGCGGACGCGGCCCGGGGGCCGAAGGCGGTCTCGCTGGGTCCCAGGTCCTCGTCGTAGCGCAGCCCGTGCCGCTCCAGGGCCTCCCGGCGCAGGCAGAAACCGGTCACCAGGGCGTCCCGGACGACCAGTTCGGGTGCGTCGGTGAGCCGGGTGACGACCCGGGAGCGCGGGAACAGGGCGTGCTGCCAGGGAGGTTCGGCTTCCTTGGTGCCGTCCCCGGTGAGCCTGCTCCAGCCTCCGGCGACCAGGTCGGCCCGGGTGCGCTCGCCGGTCTCCCAGAGGGTGCGGCAGGCGTGCCGCTGGAGGCGTTCGCCGTCTCCGAGGACGAGGACGTAGGTGCCCCGGGCCGCCGACAGCCCGGCGTTGCGCGGTACGGCGGCGAAGCCGCCCGGGGAGTCGGCGGTCAGGACGCGGACCCGTTCGGGGGAGCGCCCGGCGAGGGCCCCGGCCGCCGCGCGGAGCGGGGCCGCGGCGTCCGGGTCCAGGACGACCAGCGCCTCGACGGCGCGCAGCGACTGGCCGAGCACGGACTCCACGGAGGCCCGCAGGGCCGCCGCACCGCCCGGTCCCGGAGTGATCACACAGCTGACGTCGGGGCCGCTCATGCCAATGCTCCCTTCAGCATCGCGTCCACGACCCGGGACGCGGCCGTCCCGTCGTCGAGGTCGCAGAACGACTCGCGGAAGCGCGCGTACGCCTCCCGGTGGGGGGCGGTCGCGGCCTCCGGGTCGCGCAGCGCCCCGACGACCTCGGCCGAGGTGGCCAGGAGCGGCCCCGGGGCCCGGGCCTCGAAGTCGAAGCAGAAGCCGCGCAGGGTGTCGCGGTAGTGCTCCAGGTCGTAGGTGTGGAAGAGCATCGGGCGGCCGGTCGCGGCGAAGTCGAACATCAGGGACGAGTAGTCGGTGACGAGCGCGTCGCTGATCAGCATGAGCTCGGTGACGTCCGGGTGGCGCGAGACGTCCCGGACGGTGTCGCTCTCCGGAACGCTCCCGCCGACCAGGTAGTGGCGGCGCACCAGCAGGACGTGGTCGTCGCCAGCAGGACGTGGTCGTCGCCGAGCGCCCGCCGCACCTCGGCCAGATCGAGCTGGAGGTCGAGCCCGTACCGGCCGCCGCTCCTGGGCCGGTCCTCGCGCCACGTGGGGGCGTACAGGACGGTGCGGCGGCCCTCCGGCACGTCCAGCGACTGGCGGACGGAGGCGGCGACCTTGTCCCGGTCCGGGGCGTACAGCAGGTCGTTGCGCGGGTAGCCGCACTCCAGGACGTCGCCGGTGTACCCGAAGGCGCGGCGCAGCACCGGGGTGGAGAAGGTGTTCGGGGAGACGAGGACGCTCCACTGGGCCGCGCGCCGGGGCATGGACGCCATGTAGGCGGCGTCCGCGTGCGGGGTGCCCTCCAGGTCGCGTCCGATGCGCTTGAGCGGGGTGCCGTGCCAGGTCTGGACCACGAACTGCCCCTCGGCCCGCTCGAACCACTCCGGGAGGTGGGTGTTGGTGACGATCCAGCGGCTGCGGGCCAGGGCCTCGTACCACTCGGCGCTGTGCAGGGTCACCGCACGCACTCCGGCGGGCACGGCGGCCTGCTGGTCGCGTACGACCCAGAGGTGGTCGAGGCCGGGCGCGCGGCGGGCCAGTTCCTCGTGGACGGCGCGGGGGGAGTCCGAGTACTGCCGCCCGTCGAAGCTGGAGTACAGCACGGCCTCACGCGGTGTACCGCGCCGGGCCGCCGCGTACCGTTCGCGCAGCCCGCGCTGCCCGTACGCCCCGCGCTCGCGCACCGGCAGGACGCTGCCGGACTCCAGGCAGAGCCGGTCGTGGAAGCGGCGCCGAAGGGTGAGGCGGCGGCCGCCCGCCTCCTGGTGCAGCGGCAGTCCGGCGTGCAGCTGGGGGGCCAACCGCAGCGGGAGGTAGCGGTCCGGGTCACGCTCGCCGCGCTCCCGCAGGAACGGGTACCAGCGCCCCTCGGCCAGCGGCAGGACGCCCGCGAGGGAGGTGACGGCCCCCGGGGTCAGCGATACGCGGAACGCGTCCGCCTCCCGTTCCACAGCGACGGTGTTCTCCTCCTGGTGGCCGGCGTGGAGCAGCACCAGCTCGACGGGCCCGGCACCTGCCCCGGGGCAGGTGCCCTCCAGGAGGAGGACGCCGTCCCCGGTCCACGCCGCCCGGGTGAGGACGGGCTGGACCGCGCGGTCGGTCAGGACCAGGTCGCCGGACGGGTTGGCGGCGGCGTACACCTCGCGTCCGGCGGCCGACGGGTACCGTCCGGCGTCGGTCTCCGGGCGGTACGCGACCGCCGTCCGGCGGGCCCCGTCGACCAGGTGCACGCCCCAGTCGCCGTCCACGCCCCGGAACGCCGCGACCGGCACCTCGGCGACGACGGTGCGGACGTGCCCGGGGGCGCCGGCCCGCTCGCCGCCGGGCAGGTCCGGGCCGTCGCAGGCCGCCAGGGGGAACTCCCGGGTCTCCTTGGTGTGCCACTCCTGGATCCGCAGGGCGGTCGGCGTCCCCCCGCCCAGGAGCCGCACGGTGATCCGGACGCCGTCGCCGGACCGTGTCGGGCCGTGCCCGGCCAGCACGGCCTCGACGTGCTCGGCGCGCAGTTCCAGCTTGTTGCCGGAGAGCAGCGGGACGACCCGGGTGCGCGCGTCGACGTACCGCACGGCGGGCGCGGCCGGGTGGCCCAGCAGCCGCATCGGTCCGCGCCGCGGTCGGCCCCCGCCGAGCACGAGGGCCTCCAGCTTCCAGACGCTCCGGGACGCCGCCCGTCCGGCGAGCCGTCGCGGATCGACGACGGCCGTGAAGCCGGACCGTTCGTAGCCGTGCAGCGAGCGGCCCGACCCGGCCGCCGCCTCGCCCGCCGGCGCCCTGCGCATCCGGAGCGGGACCAGCCGGCGGCCCGCCCGCAGCCAGCCGGCCACGGGGGGCCCGCCGGGGGCGTTGCGGACGTAGGCGTATCCCGTCAGGTGCAGCAGCCCCTTGCGCCAGACGGCCTCGGTGAGGTGTGCGTGCACCGGCAGGTCGGCGTCCGACAGGGCCGTCACCCGGCGCGGGAGGGGGCCCTGGACGCCCGGGAACTGGGCGCGGGGCCTCAGCAGGCCGCGGATGTGGAAGGTGTCGCGGTCGGCGCCCTCGTGGGCCAGCAGCGCCAGCAGCTCGGCGGTCCTGCCCTCCCGGATCAGCTGCCACTTGACCCGCAGGTGCAGCGGCAGTCCGTCGAA
>NZ_KL585405.1:33910-40153 GCF_000721935.1 Streptomyces sp. NRRL WC-3549 | reverse complement strand
GAGATGTGTATAAGAGACAGGGGCTCCACGGTGTCGGCGAAGGCGTTGGCGTGGGTGAGGAAGGCCTCCCGGAAGTCGGTGTCACCGCCCGGGAGAGCCTCGATGAACAGCCACAGGTCCCCGGAGAGCGCATGCTCCTGGTAGCGGCGCAGCGCCTGGGTCATGCCCCGCTCCGCGAGGAACGCGCTGACGGCGGAGACCGCGGTGACCCGGTCCCGGATGCCCTTGGCCACCGCACGCCGGGTGGTGATCGATCCGTCGCGGTCCCGCCAGTGGTAGACGGGCTCCTCCACCACGTCGACGCCCTGGGCCAGGAAGTGCGCGGGCAGGACCACGGCGATGTCCTCGTACAGCACCCCGGTGGGGAAGGTGAAGGCGTGCCGGTCCCAGAAGGCCCTGCGGAAGACCTTGTTGCAGGCGATGCGGTCGCCGAGCAGGACCCAGTCCCGGGTGACGTGGGTGGCCCGGCGGGCCTTCTCCATCGGTCTGCGGAACATCGGGGACTGCTCCAGCGCCCCGCCGGCCCGCAGCCGCAGGACGTTGCCGGTGGCGAAGTCCGAGCCGGAGGCGTCCAGTTCGCCGAGCATGCGCGCGTAGGCACCGGGGGGCACGACGTCGTCGCTGTCGACGAAGGCGAGGAACTCCCCGTCCGGGTGGGCCTGTCCGGCCCCGGCGTTGCGTGCGGCGCCGAGCCCGGCGTTCTCCTGCCGGATCAGGCGGAAGCGCGGGTCCTTCCGGGAGAACTCCAGCGCCACTGCCGGGCTGTTGTCCGTGGAGCCGTCGTCGACCATGACGACCTCCAGATCGGCCATGGTCTGGGCGGCCAGCGACTCCAGGCAGGCTCCGAGGTACTCCTCGACGTTGTAGAGCGGGACGACGACGGTGAGACGGGGTGCCATGCGCTGCGCACGATCCTTCCGGGCGGCCAACTTCGGTCAACGGGTTGCTCGGACCGGCCGGCGCGTGGACGGCCGGTCGGTCTTATTGACGAACGAGCCCCGTGCCGGGAAGGCAACGGGGCTCGCGACGGCCGTCGGCCGGGGGCGGGTTCAGGGTTTGACCGCGATCCGGCCCTCGTCCATGCGCAGCAGCAGCAGCCGCTCGCCCGTCTCCTGGAGGAACTCGTCCACGGCCTGGCGCGATCCCTGCCAGTACCCGTAGTCGTCGATCAGGAGGACGCCCCCGCTCACCAGGCGCCCGTACAGGTGTTCCAGCTCGTGTTTGGTCGACGCGTACCAGTCGGTGTCCAGCCGGAGGATCGCGATCTGCTCCGGGGCCTGCCCGGGGACGGTGTCCTCGACCTTGCCCGGCACGTAGTGGACGCGCTCCTCCGGGTACGGGACGCCCGCGAACCCCTCCCGTACGTCCTCCAGCGAGGCGACGGCCCAGATCGGCCGGTCCCGGCCCTGGGCGTCCAGCAGCTCCCGGGCGGACCTGCCGTCACGCCGCAGGTCCTCCGCGGTGGGCGGGGTCATGCCCTCGTACGTGTCGAAGAGGTACAGGTCCCGGTCCGTCTCGCCGAGCGACAGCAGGGTCTTGGCGCAGGCCTGCATCGACCCGCCGCGCCAGACACCGCACTCCACGACGGCACCCGGGATGCCGTGCCGGGCGATGTACCGGGTCGCCAGCACGAAGGCGTTGAGGCGCTCCGGTGAGGTCATCGTGTACGGCTTGACCGCGCGGATGATGTCCTTCGCCTCGTCGTCGTAGTCCGCGGGGAACTGCGGCGCCGGCTTCTTCTTCGCCGGTGCCTCCGCCGCCCTCGCGACCACGGCCGCCGCCCCGTCCCGGGCCGGGGCGGCGGCGCGGGGGGCGGGCACGGTCACACGCCGGAGCTGATAGCCGGTGAGTTGCTGAAGGACGCCGTTGACGGCGTTGCGCCAAGCCATGGGGCGGGACAGTACGCGCGGTTTGCGGCTCATGTCATCTTTCGTCAACCTGCGGTTGATGGGGCCGTCCGGCTGTCCGGACGCCCGCACCGCTCCCGTCCGTCGAGCGGGCGCGGCAGCGGCACCCGGTCCACGCCGCCGGCCCGGTTGGCCCACCACACCGCCGTCTCCCGTACGGCGAAGTCGGCCAGCCGGTTCTTCAGCCGGGTCACCGGCCGGCGGTGGGGGTGCGGCCGGCGGAAGACGCCCACCGAGTCACCCCAGTAGGCGGCCTTGGCGTCGATGGAGCCGTAGTCGTGCCAGATGCCTTTGACCGGCGGGAAGTCGGTGTACGCCTCGCAGAGTTCGAGGCGGGAGTGGGCGGCCAGCGCGCGGAAGCCGTCGGGGTAGTAGCGCCAGCAGTCCTGGGCGTCGTGGGCGTGGCCGCGCGAGGGTGCGGTGATGAAGGCATAACCGCCCGGCCTGAGCACCCGGGCGATCTCCAGCATCGACGCCCAGAAGAACGGGATGTGCTCGAACGCCTGCCCCGAGAGGACGACGTCGGCGCTCCGGGACCTGGCGGGGATCCGGTAGGGCCGGGTCATCACCGCGTCCACGTTGGGCCCGTCGAGCACGTCCACGCCCACGTAGTCGATGTCGTGGCCGGACAGCAGCCCCCGGTGCGTGCGGGTCTGCTGCCCGGAGATCCGTGAGCCGAGGTCCACCACCCGGTGTCTGCGGGACGTGGGCAGGTACTCCTGGATGCAGAGCTCCATCTGCTCGTAGGCGGACCGGTGCATGGCCTTCTCCCAACGTTGCGGTGTACGCGCGCTGTTGAACACAACGACGGCGGGGCGGACAGGGGTCGCCCCGTACGGGTGACGCGCCGCTCACCCGGGGCCGAGCGAGAAGAGCCGCCGCACCACCCGCTCCGCCGCGCGCCCGTCGTCGTACGGGCAGAACCGGTCGCGGAACGCGGTGCGCAGCGCGGCGGCCTCGGGGGAGCGCCACGCCCCGGTCAGCAGCAGCTCCCGCAGTTCGTCCTGGGTGGTGGCGACCGCTCCCGGGGTGTCTCCGGGGCGACCGGAGAGCAGGTCGATGTAGGTGCCGCGCGCCGCCCGGTAGGCCGCCCAGTCCGGGGCGTAGGTGATGATCGGGCGGTCCAGGCAGGCGTAGTCGAACATCAGGGACGAGTAGTCGGTGATCAACGCGTCCGAGGCGAGGCAGAGTTCCTCGACCGAGGGGTGCCCGGTGACGTCGACGGTCCGCTCCGCCGCCGGGCGCCCGGCCGGGTGCCCGTAGAAGTAGTGGGCCCGCACCAGGAGCACGTACTCCTCGCCCAGGTCGCGTGCGAGCCGTTCCGGGTCGAGGTGGGGGACGAAGCCCCTGCGGTAGTCGCGGTGGGTCGGCGCGTACAGCAGGACCGTGCGCCCCGGGGCGATGCCCAGCTGTGCCCGGATCTTGCCGGTGCGCTCCGGGGTGGCGGTGAAGTAGACGTCGTTGCGCGGGTATCCGGCCGCCAGGTGCTCGTACCGGGCCGGGTAGACCCGGTCCCAGACCTCGGTGGTGTGCGGGTTGGCGGTCAGGCTGAGGTCCCACTGGTCGGCGTGGGCGAGGATCCGCTCGTAGCTGACGCCGCCGGTGAGGGCGGGGTACGGCAGTTGGTCCAGGCCCATGGTCTTCAGCGGGGTGCCGTGGTGGGTCTGGAGGTAGACCTGGCCGGGGCGCTTGGTGAAACCGCCCGGGAAACTGGAGTTGTTGACGAGGTAGGTGGCGGTGGCCATGGCCCGCCAGTAGGCCCGGGACCCCTCGATCACGTAGGGCACCCCGGGAGGCATCCTGTCCAGATGGCGCGAGGAGACGGCCCAGACCCCGCGGATGTGCGGGGCGAGCTCACGGGCCTTGGCGTGGACGGCGGCCGGATTGCAGGCGACGCCCCGGTTCCAGTACGCCCCGTAGACCGCCAGGTGCGGATCGAGCGACCGGTGCAGGTCCGTGCGGTAGGCGGCCCGCATCACCCGGGTGCGCAGCGCCTTGCGACCGGCTCCCAGGGTGGTGCGCGCCCGCGCGCGCTGGGCGCGCACGGTCTCCCGGGTGCGGTGGGAGACGTACCGGCCGGGGAGGGCCGCCGCCCGGAAGAACGCCCGGCGGTCCCCCGGGGCGATCCGGCCGGGGTCCTCCAGGACCGCCTCCAGGTGTGCGGTGCGCAGGGCGGCGACGCGCGGATCGCCACCGGTCGCGGCCGTGAGCCGCGCGTAGGCGTCGATGACCGCGAAGTGCGCGCGCCCGGGCGTCGTGGCGAAGGTTCCGGTGCGGCGCAGCCGGTGGCGTACGCAGACCCGGTCGAGCACGGCCAGGGTGGCGGTGTCGGCGGCGAGCAGGGCGGCCCGGTGCACGGGTACGACGTCGTCGTACGGCCCCTCGGTGAAGCCCAGCCCGTGCGCGGCCCAGAAGGCGCGGCGGAAGAGCTGGTTGCGGGCCGCGGGGAGGGTGCCGTCGCCCGGCCGGGTCGCGCCCCACCAGTCGACGAGGTCGTGGCCCAGCCGCAGGACGTCGGGACGGTCCGCCGCCAGCCTCTCGGCGACGGCCGCCAGGGCCCCCGGGAGCAGCAGGTCGTCGCCGTCCAGGAAGAGCAGGTAGTCGCCCCGGGCCTCGGCGGCCCCCGCGTTGCGCGCCGCGCCCTCGGGGTGCTCACCGGAGCACCCGGCACGCAGCACCCGCACCCGGGGGTCGCGTTCGGCGAACTCCCGGGCGATGGCCGGGCCGCCGTCCGGCGCCCCGGCCTCGACGGCGATCAGTTCCCAGTCGGCGGGACAGGCGGCCGAGGCCTCTTCCGTCACCGATTCCAGTGCCGCCCTCAGGTGTCCCTGGACGCGGTGGACGGGCATGACGACGCTCAGGAGCATGGCAGCCGAGCGTAGTGCGGCCGGTGCGCCGCCCCTCCCCGCATTCACCCGTTCGGGTCAGCTCAGGTGACCCGGGGCGTCTGACCCGGTTGAGCTGTGCATGAAGCCACTCCTCAGCGTCGTCGTCCCCGTGCACAACGTCGAGGAGTACCTGGAGGAGTGCCTCACCTCGCTGGCCCGCCAGTCGCTCCGGGCGCTCGAGGTGGTGGTGGTCGACGACGGATCGACCGACGGCAGCCGCCGGATCGCGGAGGGGTTCGCCGCCCGGGACGGCCGCTTCCGCTGCGTCCACCAGCCCAACGCGGGCCTGAGCGCGGCGCGTAACACCGGGGTCGCGCACACCACCCCCGGCGTCCCGTACCTGGCGTTCGCGGACAGCGACGACCTCGTCGTGACCGACGCGTACGAACGGATGCTGGCGTCCCTGGAGTCGACCGGGTCCGACCTGGTGACGGGCAACGTGTGGCGGCTGACCGGGCAGGGGCAGCGGCAGGCCTGGCAGTACCGCTGGCTGAGGGCCGACCACCCCCGCACCCACGTCACCCGCGACCCCCGGCTGCTGGCCGACCGGGTCGCCTGGAACAAGGTCTTCCGGCGCTCCTTCTGGGACCGGCACGCCTTCGCCTTCCCGGTCGGCAAGCTCTACGAGGACGCCCCGGTGATGATCCCGGCGCACTTCCTCGCCCGGTCGGTGGACGTGCTGCACCGGCACGTCTACCTCTGGCGGGTCCGCGAGGGCTCGATCACCCGGCGGCGTACGGACGTCCGGGGCGTACGGGACCGGATCGCCGCCTGCGAACAGGTCAGCGCGTTCCTCGCGGACCGCGGTGCCGGACAGCGCGAGCGGTACGACGCCTCCTGTCTGCGCGACGACTTCGTGTACTTCCTGGAGGGCCTCCCGATGGGCGGGCCCGCCTACCGGGAGGCGTTCATGGCGGACGCGGGCGCCTTCCTGGACCGCGCGGGCGACGCGGTGCTCGACGGCCTGCCGGCCGAGGCCCGGATCAGGTGGCGGCTGGTGCGCGAGCGCGCGCTGGACGAACTGCTGGCCGTCCTCGCCTTCGAACGGGCCAACGGGACGGGCACGTTCACCGTCCGCGGGCTGCCCGGGCGGCGCCGTGCGGTGCACCCCGGGGTCGCGGGCGGGGCCGTCGCGGCACGGCTCGGCCGGGGCGACCTCCCGGCCGTGGCCCGGCTCGTGGCGGCGTCCTGGGGCGCGGACGGGCGGCTCACCCTGCGCGGCTACGCCTACATCCGCAACCTCCCGGCCGACGCCCCCCGCCACGCGCTGAAGGCGGCGCTGGTGCGCGAGGCGGGCGGCGGACGGCCGCGGACCGTGCCGGTGCGGACGGTGCGGATGCCCGAGGCCACCGCCGGCTCCGGCCAGGAGTCGCACTGCTACGACCACGCGGGCTTCGAGATGGTCCTCGACCCCGGCCGGCTGGGCCCCTGTCTCTTATACACATCTC
>NZ_KL585405.1:33530-33667 GCF_000721935.1 Streptomyces sp. NRRL WC-3549 | reverse complement strand
GCCGCGGCGTCCTGCGGCGGGCCGCCCTGCGCGCGGTGGAGACCCCGGCGGCGCAGTCCCTGGTCCACGACCTGGACGACGGCCGGCGTGCGGTGCTCGGCTACCGGGACGGCCGGCTCGCCCTGACCGTGACCAGG
>NZ_KL585405.1:32660-33284 GCF_000721935.1 Streptomyces sp. NRRL WC-3549 | reverse complement strand
TCAGAGATGTGTATAAGAGACAGCGCCGTGGCCGACGCCCATGACGGCGGGGCCGACGCCCTGGAGCTCACCGGCCGGGCCCCCACCGGCGCCCGGCCCACGGCCCTGGTGCTGACCCGGGACGGCGCCCCGGAACACTCCTGCCCGGTGCGCTCGGCGGACGGCCGCTTCACCGTGCGCGTCCCCCTCGCGGAGCTGGCGGCGGACGGCCCGGAGGGCCGGTGGCGGGCTGTGCTCGTGACCGACGGGGTCCGGGTGCCCTTGGCCGCCGCCCCGGACCTGCCGCCGCCCGCCTTCGCCGACGCCTCGGGCGACCTGGTGGTGGAGGTGCCCGCCGGGCCGCTCGCGGACCGGGCCGAACCGGCCCCGGCGGGAGGACTGCGCGTCAGCGGTACCGGGGCCGGGGCCGGGGCGCTCGTGCTGCGGCACAGCACCCTGGGGGAGACCCTGGCGGTGCCTCAGGAGCGGCTGCCGGACGGCCGGTTCGCGGCGGTCCTGCCGCCCCCGCCCCGGGAGGGCGACTGGGAGCTGCACGCGGACGGCCGCCCCGTACGGACCCTGGCCGCACTCGCCGCCCGGCTGCCGCTGGACGCCCCGGGGGCCGCCTTCCGGCTCGGCCGCCGG
>NZ_KL585405.1:31788-32440 GCF_000721935.1 Streptomyces sp. NRRL WC-3549 | reverse complement strand
GGCTGACGGTGCACGCCCCGTCCCCGCTCACCGACGCCGAACGGGGCACGTACCGCCAGGGCCGGCTGCGCACGGTGCACTACCCGGGGCAGCGCGGGCTCCCGCTCCGGGACGCCGTCCTGTACACCGGAGGCGACTCGCCGCGCGCCGTGCACGCCGAGCTCGTACGCCGGAGCACGGACGTCGAACACCTCTGGGTCACCGACGGCTCCGCGGCCGACGCGGACCGGGTCCCGTCCACCGCCGTCCCCGTGGTGGCGTACAGCACCGCCTGGTACGAGGCGCTGGCCCGGGCCCGCCGGGTCGTCACGGCGGACCAGCTTCCCGCCTGGTTCGTACGCCGCCCGGGCCAGACGGTGGCGCAGACGTGGCACGGCACCCCGCTCGGCCGGTTCGGCCTGGACCTCGCCGGCACGCTGTACGCCGACCACCAGCAGCTGGCGTCCCTCCCGCACCGCTCCGCCCAGTGGTCGTTCCTGGTCTCCCCCAGCACCTTCGCGACCCCGGTGCTGCGCCGCGCCCTGGCGTACGGCGGTGAGGTGCTGGAGGCCGGCTCCCCCGCCGCCGACCTGCTGTCCGCACCCGGCCGGGAGAAGACCGCCGAGCGGGTACGGCGGCGGCTCGGCGTCCCGGACGGGCACCGGGTCGTGCT
>NZ_KL585405.1:28436-31599 GCF_000721935.1 Streptomyces sp. NRRL WC-3549 | reverse complement strand
CCCGGACGGGCACCGGGTCGTGCTGTACGCACCGACCTACCGCGACCAGCTCGCCCATCCCCCCGGTGAGGTCCCCGGCGGGTGGTCCCGGGCGTACCGCTGGGAGCCCGCGCTGGACCTGGCCGCGCTGTCCCGTTCGCTCGACGCACGCACGACCCTGCTGGTGCGCAGGCACCCCCGGGTGACGGGCAGCGTGCCGGACGCCCCGGGACTGCGCGACGTCTCGGCGCACCCGGAGACCGCCGAGCTGCTGCTGATCGCCGACGTGCTGGTCACCGACTACGCGGGGCTGGCCTTCGACTTCGCGCTCACGGGCCGGCCGATGCTCTTCCACAGCTACGACCTGGAGCACTACCGGGACACCGTGCGCGGCTTCTGCCTGGACTTCGAGGCCCGCGCGCCGGGGCCGCTGCTCGGCACCACGGACGAGGTCGCCCAGGCGCTCCGGGACACCGGAGCGTCGGCGCGGCTCCACGCCGACGCGTACGACTGCTTCCGCAGGGACCACTGCGATCTGGACGACGGCGGCGCGGCCCGGCGCGTCGCGGACCGGCTGCTGGCGGACGACGGCCACTGAGCGGCTGCGGGCGGACGCCGGCCACTGAGCCTGCCGGGGGCGGGCGGCGCGCGCCGCTCAGCCCTTGAGCGCCCGTACCGCCGAGGCGGCGAGGTCGTCCAGGTACCCCTTCGGCAGCTCACCGCGGACCACGGCCAGCCGCCAGTAGAGCGGCCCGACGATCAGGTCCAGCGCGCGGTCGGGGTCGCTGCCCTCGGGCAGTTCGCCGCGCTCGACGGCTGCCCGGACCACGACCGCGGCGACACCCTGCTGCGGGTCCAGCAGCGCGGCCTTGATGGCGTCGGAGATCTCCGGGTTCCGCGCCGCCTCGACCAGCAGGTCGGGGATGACCTGCGAGGCCACCGGGTGGCGCAGGGCGTACGAGGCGAGCTCCAGCACGGACCGTACGTCCCCGTACAGCGATCCCGTCGCCGGTGCGGGCATGCCCTGGGAGGCGACGGCCGAGACCAGGTCGAGGACGAGGTGCAGCTTGGACTTCCAGCGGCGGTAGACGGCGGTCTTGCCGACCCCCGCCCGCCGGGCGATGCCCTCGATCGACATGCGCGCGAAGCCCACCGCGGCCAGTTCCTCGAAGACGGCGCCGCGGATCGCATCGGTCACGTCCTCGCGCAGCACTGCGGCGCCTGCCGGGGTGCGGCGCCCTGTTCGCCGTTCGGTGGTCATGTCCCCGATGGTAGACCGTCACGACGGAACGGTTGCGTTGCGGCGTACACACGTCCTACTCTCAGCGTTGCGACGATACGGTCCCGTCCCATCCCATGTGCGGCCGCTCGCCGTGTTCCCCCAACCTCGTCGAAAGCGATCGTGGTGAGCCAGACAGCAGCCCCGCCGGCCCCGGCGGACCCCGCGCCCCCCGCCCTCCTCCCCGCGTACGCACCAGGCGAGCTGGCCGCACTCGCCGCCCGGCACGGTCTGACCGTCAGCGGCGCGCGGCCTTCCCTGAAAGAGTACGTCCGGCAGCTGTGGGGCCGCAGGCACTTCATCACGGCGTTCGCGACCGCCAAGCTGACCGCGCAGTACAGCCAGGCGAAGCTCGGCCAGATCTGGCAGATCATGACCCCGCTGCTCAACGCGGCGGTCTACTACTTCATCTTCGGCGTCCTGATGGACACCAAGCGCGGGGTCCCGGACTTCGTGCCCTTCCTCGTCACCGGGGTCTTCATCTGGACGTTCACCGCCAGCTCGATCACGGCGGGCACCCGGGCCATCAGCGGCAACACCGGTCTCGTGCGGGCCCTGCACTTCCCGCGCGCCTCCCTGCCCATCGCCCTGGCCCTCCAGCAGCTCCAGCAGCTGCTGTTCTCGCTGGGCGCGCTCTCCCTCATCCTGCTGGCCTTCGGCCAGTACCCGCGGCCGTCCTGGCTGCTGGCGGTCCCCGCGCTCGCCCTGCAGGCACTGTTCAACACCGGGGTCTCCATGGTCGTGGCACGCCTCGCCGCGAAGACCCCGGACATCGCCCAGCTGATGCCCTTCGTCCTGCGGACGTGGATGTACGCGTCCGGCGTGATGTGGAGCCTGGACAAGCTGCTCACCGAGGACCGGGTCCCCTCGTTCGTCCTGCTGGCGCTGGAGTGCAACCCGGCCGCCGTCTACATCGACCTGATGCGCTACGCGCTGATCGACAGCTTCACCGGGGCCCAACTACCCCCGCACGTATGGGCCGTCGCCACCGGCTGGGCGCTCGTCTGCGGGATCGGCGGCTTCGTGTTCTTCTGGAAGGCCGAGGAGCAGTACGGACGTGGCTGAGACACCCGACACCCGAGTCCCCACCGTCGTCGTCGACGACGTCCACATCACCTACACCGTCAACGGTGCCCGCACCGGGCGGGGCAGCGCCACCTCCGCCCTGAACCGGATCGTCTCGCGCACACAGCCGCGGGGCGCCCGGAAGGTGCACGCCGTGAAGGGTGTCAGCTTCGCCGCCTACAAGGGCGAGGCCATCGGTCTGATCGGCTCCAACGGATCCGGCAAGTCGACGCTCCTCAAGGCGATCGCGGGCCTCCTGCCGCCGTCGCGGGGCCGGGTGCACACCCAGGGCCAGCCGTCGCTCCTCGGTGTCAACGCCGCCCTGATGAGCGACCTGACCGGTGAACGCAACGTCGTACTCGGCGGGCTGGCCATGGGGATGACGCGCGCGCAGATCCGCGAGCGCTACCAGGACATCGTCGACTTCTCCGGGATCAACGAGAAGGGCGACTTCATCACGCTCCCGATGCGCACCTACTCCTCCGGCATGGGCGCCCGGCTGCGGTTCTCCATCGCCGCCGCCAAGAGCCACGACGTCCTGCTGATCGACGAGGCGCTGTCCACGGGTGACGCGAAGTTCCAGCGGCGCAGCAAGGACCGGATCATGGAGCTCCGTGAGCAGGCCGGCACGGTCTTCCTGGTCAGCCACAGCAACCGGTCGATCACCGACACCTGCGACCGGGCGATCTGGCTGGAGGCGGGCACCCTGCGGATGGACGGGCCCGCCAAGGAGGTCGTGGCGGCGTACGAGGCCTTCACCGGGCCGGCGAAGGCCCGGAAGAAGTGACGCGGCCGCCGGACGCGCGGTGCGAGCACCTCGCTGTCTCTTATACACATCTC
>NZ_KL585405.1:22733-28259 GCF_000721935.1 Streptomyces sp. NRRL WC-3549 | reverse complement strand
CCGCCGCTCCCGGTCACCTCATGTCACGTCCCGCCGCGTCAGCTGTGCGTACGCAGCAGGGTCCGCATCGTCCGCATCGCCACCGACAGGTTCGCCAGGTCGAACGACTCCGAGCTGCGGATCTCCTCCAGGGTGGAACGCGAACGCGCCAGGATCGCCGCGTTCATCTCCTCCCAGTCCGTGAACCGCTGCTGCGGCGTGGACGTCCCGTCGCCGACGGACAGCACGTCCGACGTCAGCGCGGCGTGCGCCGCGTACAGGTCCTCGCGGATGGAGGCCCGGGCCATGGACTGCCAGCGGTCCGCCCGCGGCAGCTCGATGATCCGGTCCATCAGCTGGGTGATCCCCAGCCGGTCGGCGAGGTCGTAGTAGACCTCGGCGACCGCCAGCGGCTCCTTGCCCGTACGGTCCGCGATCGCGACGATGTCCAGCGTCGGGAAGGCCGAGGAGAACCCGGCCACCCGCACCGCGAGCTCCTCGGGGACCCCGGCCGAGGTCAGCTCGTCGAGGATCGAGCCGTACCACTCCAGGTCGGCGCCCTTGAGCAGCTTGGGCAGCTCGGCCCAGACCTCCTCCACACCGGACCGGAAGAACTCGACGGTCTCCGCGATCGCGACCGGCTGCGGCCGGTTGCCGAGCAGCCAGCGCGAGCCGCGCTCCACCAGCCGGCGCGAGTGCAGCCGGATCCGGGTCTGCACATCGGCCGCCACCTGGTTGTCGAGCGCCTCGACGGCGTCCCACACCGAGGACAGCCCGAAGATCTCCCGGGCGGCGAACTGGGCCCGCACGACCTCCTCCAGCGAGGCCCCGGTCTCCTCCCGCAGCCGGTGCAGGAACGTCGACCCCCCGCTGTTCACGGTGTCGTTGACCAGCACCGTCGTGATGATCTCGCGGCGCAGCGCGTGCCCGTCCACCGCCTCGGGGAAACGCTCGCCGAGCAGCCGCGGGAAGTACGAGCGCACCAGCTTCTGCAGGTGCGGGTCGTCCGGCAGGCTCGTGGAGATCAGCTCCTCGGCCGCCGTGATCTTCGTGTAGGCGAGCAGCACGGCCAGCTCCGGCTGGCTGAGCCCCTTGTCGTGGTTGAGCAGTTCCCGGATCTGCCGGTCGTTCGGCAGGAACTCCAGCGACCGGTCCAGGTGGCCCTCCCGGCCGAGCCGGCGCATGAAGCGCTGGTGGGCGTGGAGGAGGGACGGCGCGTCGGCGGAGGCGTTGGCGAGCACCACGTTCTGCGCGTAGTTGTTGCGCAGGACGAGGCGCCCGACCTCGTCGGTCATCTCGGCGAGCACCTGGTTGCGCTGCTTGAGGGTCAGGTCCCCGTCCCGCACCAGCCCGTTGAGCAGGATCTTGATGTTCACCTCGTGGTCGGATGTGTCCACACCGGCACTGTTGTCGATCGCGTCGGTGTTGATCCGGCCGCCGGTACGGGCGAACTCGATCCGTCCGAGCTGGGTGGCCCCGAGGTTGCCGCCCTCGCCGACCACCCGGGCCCGCAGGTCCTGGCCGTTGACCCGGATCGCGTCGTTGCCCTTGTCGCCCACGTCGGCGTTCGACTCGGCCGAGGACTTGATGTACGTGCCGATGCCGCCGTTCCACAGGAGGTCGACCCGGGCCTTGAGGACGTTCTGCATCAGCTCGGCGGGCGTCATCTTCGTGACGTGCGACTCGATGCCGAGCGCCTCACGCATGTGCGCGTTGACCGGGATCGACTTGGCGCTGCGCGGGTGGACGCCGCCGCCCGCCGAGATCAGGTCCTTGTCGTAGTCGGCCCAGGAACTCCGCGGCAGTTCGAACAGCCGGCGCCGCTCCGCGTACGAGGCGGCGGCGTCCGGGTTCGGGTCGATGAAGATGTGCCGGTGGTCGAAGGCCGCGACCAGCCGGATGTGCTCCGACAGCAGCATGCCGTTGCCGAACACGTCACCCGACATGTCCCCGACGCCGACGACCGTGAAGTCCTCGGTCTGGGTGTCGTGCCCGAGCTCCCGGAAGTGCCGCTTGACGGACTCCCAGGCGCCGCGGGCGGTGATGCCCATGCCCTTGTGGTCGTAGCCGGCGGAGCCTCCGGAGGCGAAGGCGTCCCCGAGCCAGAAGCCGTACGAGACGGCGACGTCGTTGGCGATGTCGGAGAACTTCGCGGTGCCCTTGTCGGCGGCGACGACGAGATAGGTGTCGTCCTCGTCGTGCCGGACCACGTCGACGGGCGGCACGACGTCGCCCATCACCATGTTGTCGGTGATGTCCAGGAGAGCCGAGATGAACGTCTTGTAGCAGGCGACGCCCTCGGCGAGCCAGGCGTCACGGTCGACGGCCGGGTCCGGCAGTTGCTTGGCGACGAACCCGCCCTTCGCCCCGACCGGCACGATCACGGTGTTCTTGACCATCTGCGCCTTGACCAGGCCGAGGATCTCCGTACGGAAGTCCTCCCGGCGGTCCGACCAGCGCAGCCCGCCACGGGCGACCTTGCCGAAGCGCAGGTGGACGCCCTCCACACGCGGCGAGTACACCCAGATCTCGAACGCCGGGCGCGGCGCCGGGAGGTCGGGGATGGCCTGCGGGTCGAACTTCATCGAGACGTAGTTGTGCGGCTCGTGGTCGTCGGCCAGCTGGAAGAAGTTGGTCCGCAGCGTCGCCTTGATGACGGTGAGGAAGGACCGCAGGATCCTGTCCTCGTCCAGCGAGGCGACCTGGTCCAGGGCGCCGTCGAGCTCCTCCAGCAGTCCGTCCGTCAGCTCCGTACCCGCCTTCTGGCGGCTCGGCGACATCCGGGCCTCGAAGAGGGAGACCAGCAGCCGGGTCGTGTGGACGTTGTTGCGGAGGGTGTCCTCCATGTAGTCCTGGCTGAACGTCGAACCCGCCTGGCGCAGGTACTTCGCGTAGGCGCGCAGCACCATGGCCTGGCGCCAGTCGAGCCCGGCGCCCAGCACCAGCGCGTTGAAGCCGTCGTTCTCGGCCTCACCGGTCCAGACGGCCGCGAACGCGTCCTGGAAACGCTCCCGGGCCTCGTCGTCCAGGTGGCCGGCGCCGTCGTTCGCCTTCGGCATGCGCAGCCCGAAGTCGTAGATCCAGGCCTGCTTGCGGTCGGCGCAGCGCAGCTCGTAAGGCCGCTCGTCGACGACCTCGACGCCGAGCCGCTGGAGCGCGGGCAGGACCGCGGAGAGCGACACCTGCTCGCCCGTCCGGTAGATCTTGAAGCGGCGCTCGCCGGGGACGGCGCCCACCGGTTCGTACAGGCTGAGGGCGAAGTCCTCGCGGTCCTTCTTGAGCGCCTCCAGGTGCACCAGGTCGGCCACGGCCGCGCGCGGCGAGTGGTCGGCCTTGTACCCCTCGGGGAAGGACTGCCCGTACCGGCGCGTCAGCTCGGCGGCGCGCTCCTCACCGCACTCGGCGCTCAGCGCCTCCTGGAAGCCGTCGGCCCAGGAGCGGGCGGCCTCGACGAGGCGGCCCTCGATGCGGTCCGCGTCGGCGTCGGTGAGGTGCGGCAGCTCGGTGCCCTGCGGGACGCGGACGACGAAGTGCAGCCGGGAGAGGATCGACTCGGTGTTCCAGGCGGTGAAGTCGACGCTCGTGCCGCCGAGTTCCTCCTTGAGGATGTCGATCAGCCGGAGCCGGACCGCGGTGGTGTAGCGGTCCCGCGGCAGGTAGACGAGGGCGGAGTAGTAGCGCCCGTACTCGTCCTGGCGCAGGTAGAGCCGCAGCCGACGGCGCTCCTGGAGGTACAGCACGGACGTGACGATGGAGCGCAGCTGGTCGACGGGCGTCTGGAAGAGCTCGTCGCGCGGGTAGGTCTCCAGGATCTGGAGCAGGTCGCGGCCGTCATGGCTGTTGGGCGTGAACCCCGCTCCCTCCAGCACCTCGGCGACCTTCTGGCGGACGACGGGGACCCGGCGGACCGACTCGGTGTACGCGGCGGACGAGAACAGGCCGAGGAAACGCCGCTCGCCGACGACGTTGCCGTCGGCGTCGAACTTCTTCACCCCGACGTAGTCGAGGTAGCTGGGCCGGTGGACGGTCGCCCTGCTGTTCGCCTTCGTCAGGACGAGCAGCTTGTGCTCGCGCGCCTTGGCGCGGGCGTCGGCGGGCAGCCGGTCGAAGGACGGGCTGACGGGGTGCGCCTCGTCAGCGCTGTGCTTGGGGTCGGAGCGCAGGATGCCGAGACCGGTGCCGGGCACGGCCGTCAGCGCGTCGCTCTCGCGGAGCTCGTACTCGCGGTAGCCGAGGAACGTGAAGTGGTCGGCGGCGAGCCAGCGCAGCAGCTCACGGGCCTCCTCGACCTCGACGTCACCGAGGTCGTCCAGGGGCTCGGAGGGGAGGTCGTCGGCGATCCGCAGCGCCGCGTCACGCATCTTCCCCCAGTCCTCGACGGTCTCCCGCACGTCGGACAGGACGCGGAGCAGGTCGTCGTTGATCTGCTTCAGGTCCGCGCGGTCGGACTCCCGGTCGATCTCGACGTGGATCCACGACTCCACGACGGCGTCGTGCGGCAGCTCGGGCCGGTCCTCCTTGCGGCCCTTGGAGCGCCGCGGGACGTCACCCCACGGCCGGTCGTCGGCGAGGACCTCGATCAGCCTGCCGGCGACGTCGCGGCGGACGACGACCTGCGGGTGGATGACGAGGTGGATGCCGCGGCCCTGCCGGGACAGCTCGTTGGTGACCGAGTCGACCAGGAACGGCATGTCGTCGGTGACGACCTCGACGACGGAGTGGCTGCACGTCCAGCCGTTCTCCTCGACGGTCGGGGTGTGCACCCGCACGTTCGCCGTGCCCTGGGGACGGTTCTCCGCGAGGCGGTAGTGGGAAGAGGCGGCCCCGAAGACATCGACCGGGTCACGGCCGCTGACATCCTCCGGAGCGGTGTGCAGGTAGTAGCGCTGGAGGTAGGCGAGCACCTGGTCCTGGACCGGCCGCCCGTCCTGATCGGCCCCGGTGCCCGCCTCGGCGAGGTGGACCCGTGGGGCACCGCCCGGGCCTTCGACACCACCGCCCGGACCGTTGTCAGCTACCCGGGCCGCCCGTGCGAGCAGCTCGGCCTTGGCTTCGTCCAGCTTGGTCTGCATGTCCTCTGGCTCCTGTCGCGCGCCGTTGCGTGACGTAGGTGGTAAAAGACGGCGTACCGCCACGACGCGGGGTTTCCGGTCTGGTTCGACGCTATGCCGTCTCGGGAGATACCCGGGACGCGATGGGCCGTTTTCGGCGGTCGGTCCTGGTGGTGGGAAGCGCGGATCACCCGGGTGCTGTGGCGCTCCGGGCGGAGGCCGGGGGCTTCACTGCCCCCGAGGCGTATCGCGCTGATCACGGCTCCAGGCTATCTCTCTCCCACCCACAACCGTCATGAGCCGCATATGTACAAAACAAGGCCCCGAACTTTGACACTCTGGACATCGCGTGGACCGCTCTGAGGGCGTACGGCACGCGGCCGTTCCCCGTGGGCCGGGCCACCTGCGGTTTGCCGTGCGGGGACCTCCCGTCCGCCGCCCCGGCGGCGACGAACCCCTGTCCTACCGTGCGTCAGCCGTCCACCATCGACTCGGC
>NZ_KL585405.1:22182-22544 GCF_000721935.1 Streptomyces sp. NRRL WC-3549 | reverse complement strand
ATGTGTATAAGAGACAGGTGTACAGCACCGCGCGCGCCCCGACGTGGGCGGCGGCCACGGCGTCGTCCACGGCGTCCCCGATCACCACCGCGCGTTCGGGGGCTACCCCCTCCAGCGCCTCGAAGTGCCGCTCCATGTGCAGGGCCTTACTACCCCCGGACGGGCCGGTGCGGCCGTCCACCCGCACGAAGTGGGGCTCGATGCCGTGGTCCCGCACCACGGGGACCAGGTGCTCGTGCCCGTACATGCTCAGCAGCGACTGGCTGTGCCCGGCCCGCTTCCAGCGGACCAGCAGCTCCTCGACGCCCGGGGTGAGCCCGCAGGCGACCCGCTGCTCGGCGTCTGTCTCTTATACACATCTC
>NZ_KL585405.1:20456-21988 GCF_000721935.1 Streptomyces sp. NRRL WC-3549 | reverse complement strand
GTGGAAGACGCCGTCCATCCGCTGCCACTCGGCGTCCGTGGGCAGGCGGCCGAGCAGCCGCTCGTAGAACCGGGGTATCGGCACGCAGTACGTCTCGCGGTACCGCTCCAGCGTCATGGGCGGCAGACCGGCCTCCGCGAACGCCGCGTTCGTCGCCCCGACGACCGCGGTGATGTCGTCGAGCAGTGTGCCGTTCCAGTCCCAGACCAGATGCGTGGCGTGCTTCCCCCGATGATTCATACCGGAAACGGTACCCGCCGGGTACGACAACGCCCCGTGCCCGGCGGCGGGGGCGGGACCGCCCGCCCGGCCCGCCTCAGCCGATGAGGCCGGGGATCTCCTGGACGCCGAACCACAGCAGCTCGTGGTCCTCCGCACCGTCCACGGTGAACCGCGCGTCGTCGTCGCCGAGGTCCGCGGCGCCCAGCGCCGCCGCTGCCGCCGCGACGTCCTTCTCCGCGTCGTCGGCGTCCACGTGCACGGCGGCGGCCTTCGACAGCGCCAGGGCGCGGGCGATGCGCACCTCCCCCAGCGACGAGGCGTCGAGTGCCTGCTCCGGGTCGGCGACCGCGTCCCCGTCCGGTACGTCGACGGCGACCACGACCCGCCGCCGGGCCTCGTCCGGCCTGCCGGCGATCAGCCGCAGCGAGGCGGACGCGGCGCGGCTCAGCGCCGCGTACTCCAGCTCCTCGATGTCGTCGGACACGTACCACTCACGCAGGGACGGGGTCACCCCGTAGGCCGTGAGCGGGCCCGGCCCGATCTCACCCGCCCCATGGGCCGCCGCGAGGCCGGAGAGGGTCAGGGGGACGTACACACGCATGGCTGACCGCTTTCGTCGTCGACAACGCCCTCAGGATACGTGGGACGTCCCCTATCGGGGCCCGTCAGGGACCCCCCGACGTCCACCCGGCGAGGCCCGTCACCCCCTCCGGAGCCCTTGCGGCACGGGGCCCGCCACCCTGATAGGTGATTCTTCCGGACGGCCTCCCGGTGCCGCCCGCGGCTTGCGGCGCCCTCGGCCGCCCCCGTAGAAGATCACCCAGCGCCCGGCACTCGCACGGTGCGCAGTACGACAGCCACGGGGGCTACACCATGAGCACGGACAGGACGAGGCCGGCCGGACGACGCGACCGTTCCAGGCCCAGGACCGCACCGCCGCAGAGGGCCCCGCACCGGCCCCGGCAGCCGCTGCGGCCGCACCAGTGGTTCGCGGAGCGCCTGCTCGCGGTGCTGAGCGGCCAGCGCCCGGTGCACTGGATGCTGGGCCACACGATCGGCGAGGCCTACGACCAGCTCGCCGAGCTCGCGCCGAGCACCCCGCTCGGCGTGGGGTGCCGGCGCCCGGTCGTCCGGGCCTGTCACGGCACCCAGCCGGCGACCGGCGTGGTCGAGGCGTTCGCCAGCATCGCCACGGGCGAGCGGGTGCACGCGATGGCCTTCCGCCTGGAACGGGGCCCGGACCTCCGCTGGCGGTGCGCCGCGGTCGACCTGGGCGGGGAACGCCTGGCCACCGTCCGATGACCGGCGGG
>NZ_KL585405.1:13705-20266 GCF_000721935.1 Streptomyces sp. NRRL WC-3549 | reverse complement strand
ATGTGTATAAGAGACAGCCCGCATCCCGCATCCCGCAGGGGCCGGGCCACAGCACGCACGGCGGCACCGTACGGCGCCACCGGCGGCGCACAGGCCCGGGCCAGCAGCGGCGCCGCACCACGGCCGCACGCGGCGACACGGCAGCGGCACGGCGGCGGCAGGAGGGCGGCACGCGACCCGCGTCACGACACCGCACGGGAAGGCACACCGGAACACCCGCAGGCCGCCCACGGCCCGCAGAGCGCCCCCGGGACGCGTGTGGGCCGGACACCGTGACGGTGTCCGGCCCACACGACGCGCTCGGCGCTACTTCTTGCGGCGGCGCCCGCCGCCGCCCTTCTGCGCCTTGCGACGCTCGGCCCGGGTCATCCCGTCACCGGAGGAACGCCCGCCCTCGGCGTCCTCGCTGGAGAAGTCGCCCTCGACCACGCCGCCCTCGCCGTCCACCGTGGGGGCGGAGAAGTGCAGCCGGTCGGGCCGCTGCGGCGCGTCCAGGCCCTTGGCCCGGATCTCCGGACGCCCGGCCCCGGCGGCCACGGGGGCGTCCTGCTTGTCCAGCGACGGCCGCTGCGCCTCGTCCTCGACCGGAACCTCCTCGACCTGCTGCTCGACCTGGACCTCCAGGTTGAACAGGTAGCCGACGGACTCCTCCTTGATGCCCTCCATCATGGCGTTGAACATGTCGAAGCCCTCGCGCTGGTACTCGACCAGCGGGTCCTTCTGCGCCATGGCCCGCAGGCCGATGCCCTCCTGGAGGTAGTCCATCTCGTAGAGGTGCTCACGCCACTTGCGGTCCAGGACCGACAGCACCACGCGCCGCTCCAGCTCACGCATGATCTCCGAGCCGAGCGTCTTCTCGCGCTCCGCGTACTGCTCGTGGATGTCGTCCTTGACCGACTCGGCGATGAAGTCGGCGGTGACCCCGGCCAGATCGCCCGCGGCCTCCTCCAGCTCCTCCACCGTGACCTTCACCGGGTAGAGCTGCTTGAAGGCGCCCCACAGCCGGTCCAGGTCCCACTCCTCGGAGAAGCCCTCGGCGGTCTCCTGGCGGATGTAGTCGTCGATCGTGTCGTCCATGAAGTGGCGGATCTGGTCCTGGAGGTCCTCGCCCTCCAGCACGCGGCGCCGCTCCCCGTAGATGACCTCGCGCTGCCGGTTGAGCACCTCGTCGTACTTCAGGACGTTCTTACGCGTCTCGAAGTTCTGCTGCTCCACCTGCGACTGAGCGGAAGCGATCGCCCGGGTCACCATCTTGTTCTCGATCGGCACGTCGTCCGGGACGTTCGCCATCGACATCACGCGCTCGACCATCTGCGCCTTGAACAGCCGCATCAGGTCGTCGCCCAGCGACAGGTAGAACCGGGACTCACCCGGGTCACCCTGACGCCCGGAACGGCCGCGCAGCTGGTTGTCGATGCGCCGCGACTCGTGCCGCTCGGTGCCCAGGACGTACAGCCCGCCGAGCTCCTTGACCTCTTCGAACTCGGCCCGCACGGCCTCTTCGGCCTTCTCCAGGGCGGCGGGCAGGGCCGCGGCCCACTCCTCGACGTGCTCGACGGGGTCCAGCCCGCGCTGGCGCAGCTCCGCCTCGGCGAGGTCGTCGGGGTTGCCGCCGAGCTTGATGTCGGTGCCTCGGCCGGCCATGTTCGTGGCGACCGTCACCGCGCCCTTGCGGCCGGCCTGGGCGACGATCGTCGCCTCACGGTCGTGCTGCTTGGCGTTGAGCACCTCGTGCTGGACACCGCGCTTGGAGAGCTGCTGCGAGAGGTACTCGGACTTCTCGACCGAAGTCGTGCCGACCAGGATCGGCTGCCCCTTCTCGTGCTTCTCGGCGATGTCGTCGACGACGGCGGCGAACTTGGCGACCTCGGTGCGGTAGATCAGGTCCGACTGGTCGGCGCGCTGCATGGGCCGGTTCGTCGGGATCGGCACGACGCCCAGCTTGTAGATCTGGTGGAACTCGGCGGCCTCGGTCATCGCCGTACCGGTCATCCCGGAGAGCTTGCCGTACAGGCGGAAGAAGTTCTGCAGGGTGATCGTGGCGAGCGTCTGGTTCTCGTCCTTGATGTCCACCCCTTCCTTCGCCTCGATGGCCTGGTGCATGCCCTCGTTGTAACGGCGGCCGGCGAGGATACGGCCGGTGTGCTCGTCGACGATCATGACTTCGCCGTCGATGACGACGTAGTCCTTGTCCTTCTTGAAGAGTTCCTTGGCCTTGATCGCGTTGTTGAGGTACCCGACGAGCGGTGTGTTGACCGACTCGTAGAGGTTGTCGATCCCGAGCCAGTCCTCGACCTTCGAGACACCGGGCTCGTGGATGGCCACGGTCCGCTTCTTCTCGTCGACCTCGTAGTCGCCGGTCTCCTCGATGCCCTTCAGCGGGTTGCCCGCCTCGCCCCTGGTCAGGCGCGTGACCAGCTTGGCGAAGTCGCCGTACCACTTGGTGGCCTGGTCGGCCGGGCCGGAGATGATCAGCGGCGTACGCGCCTCGTCCACGAGGATCGAGTCGACCTCGTCGACGATCGCGAAGTTGTGTCCGCGCTGGACGAGCTCCTCCTGCGACCACGCCATGTTGTCGCGGAGGTAGTCGAAGCCGAACTCGTTGTTCGTGCCGTAGGTGATGTCGCACGCGTACTGCTCTCGACGCTGCGCGGGCGTCATGTTGGCGACGATGCAGCCGACCTCGAGTCCGAGGAACTTGTGCACCCGTCCCATCATCTCGGAGTCGCGGGAGGCCAGGTAGTCGTTCACCGTGATCAGGTGCACGCCCTTGCCGGAGAGCGCGTTGAGGTAGGCGGGCAGCGTGCCGACGAGGGTCTTGCCCTCACCGGTCTTCATCTCGGCCACGTAGCCGAGGTGCAGCGCGGCACCGCCCATGATCTGGACGTCGTAGTGGCGCTGTCCCAGGACGCGCTTGGCGGCCTCACGGACGGTCGCGAACGCTTCGGGAAGCAGGTCGTCCAGGCTCTCGCCGTCCGCGTACCGTTCCTTGTACTCGTCGGTGAGCGCCCGCAGCTCGGCGTCGGAGAGGTTGACGAAGTCCTCTTCGATGGAGCTGACCTGGTCCGCGATGCGGTGCAGTTTGCGCAGGATCTTGCCTTCGCCTGCACGCATGAGCTTGTTGAAGACGGACACTGAGGCTGGTCTCCTTGCCGGTCGGGCCTGGCACTGGGTCGTGTGATGGACTCTGGCGCGGGCACGGCAGGTGGGCCCCACCGCAACGGTCATCGTAAGGGAGGACCCCGCCGTGCCGGGAGGGCTGCTGCCGCGTCGGACCCGGCGCACCCTCCACAGAACAACGGCCGGAGGGTGCGGAAGGTGCCGGGGAAGCCGGAAAAGTGCTCGCGCCGCTCACCCCGGATCACCACAATCCCCTCATGGAGCCCCTCACTCTCACCACCGGACGCCTGGTCCTGCGTCCCTTCGAGCCGCAGGACGCCCAGGAGGTCCACGCCGCCTGCCAGGACCCCGGCATCCAGCGCTGGACGGTCGTTCCCTCTCCGTACACCCGTGCCGACGCGGAGCTCTTCACCGGGACGCTGTCCCCGGACGGCTGGGCGGACGACACCATGTACAACTTCGCCGTGGTACTCCGGGAGAACGGCCCGCTGGTCGGCGCGCTCGGCGTCAACCGCCGCACCCTGACGGGCACCTACGAGATCGGCTTCTGGACGGCCAGGGAGCACCGCGGCCGCGGCCTCATGACGGAGGCCGTACTCGAAGCGGCACGCTGGTCCTTCACGGACCTCGCCGCGGACCGCCTGGAGTGGCGGGCCGAGGTCGGCAACGCCCCGTCCCGGGCGCTCGCCCTGCGGGCCGGCTTCCGCATGGAGGGCGACCAGCGCTCGGCCCTGCTCAACAAGGGCACACGGCGTGACACCTGGACCGGTGCGCTGCTCCCCGCCGACCTGGGGCTCCCCGGTGCGCATCCGTATCTTCCGGCCCCGGGTGTCAGTGGCACGCCCTAAGGTTCCACGCATGACGTCCGCGCCGCCGCCCGTTCTGGAACTCTCCGCCGACCAGGCCCGCCGGATCGCCCTGCGCGCGCAGGGTCTCCTGGGCGCCCCCGACCGCAGAGGCGGGGTCAGAGGGGTGCTCCGCCACCTCGGGGCGGTCCAGCTCGACACGATCTCGGTGCTGGCCCGCTCGCACGAGCTCGTCCCCTACGCACGGCTCGGCGCCGTCGGCCGCCGCACGGTCGAGGAGGCGTACTGGTCGGGCGGGCGCTCCTTCGAGTACTGGTCGCATGCCGCGTGCATCCTGCCGGTGGAGGAGTGGCCCCACTTCGCCTTCCGCCGCCGCGCCTACCGCTCCCGCCCGCACTGGAACCATCCGCTGCCCGACGGGGCCTACGACACGGTGATCAAGCAGCTGGAGACGGAGGGGCCGCTGACGGCCACCGAACTGGGCGGCGCGAAGAACGGCGGCGAGTGGTGGGACTGGTCGGCGTCCAAGGTCGCCGTCGAACGGGCCCTGATGTACGGCGAAGTGGTGTGCACCGAACGACGCGGCTGGAAGCGCGTCTACGACCTGGCCGAGCGTGCCATCCCCGGCACCTTCCTCCACGACGACCTGGACGACACCGAGTGCCGGCGCCGGCTGGTCGCACTGGCGGGCCGCTCGCTCGGCATCGGCACCCGGTCGGACATCGCCGACTACCACCGCCTCAGGGCCGAGGAGTTCGACGCCGTCGTGGCGGACTCCGGCCTCGTGCCGGTCTCCGTGCGGGGCTGGGCGAAACCGGCCTGGGCGGACCCGGCGGCGCTGGCGACGGAGCCGCGCGGACGCCATCGGACGACGCTCCTGTCGCCGTTCGACTCGCTCGTCTGGGAACGGGCCCGTACGGAGCGGATCTTCGCCTTCACCCACCGTCTGGAGGCGTACGTGCCCCGGCTCAAGCGGGTCCACGGCTACTTCGCGATGCCCCTGCTGGCGGGCGGCAGGCTCCAGGGCCGGGTGGATCCGGCACGGGAGGGCACCACGCTGGTCGCCCGGCAGGTGTCACTGGACGGCCGGAAGTCCGTGGTGCCGATGGCCGAGGCCCTGGTGGAGGCGGCCTCTTGGGTCGGGTGCACGGCCGTGCGGCTGGAGAAGGTCGAAGCGCCGGAGCTGCGCGAGCCGCTCATGGCGGAGATCGCCCGCGCCCTCGCGTGAGCGCGTCCGCCGGACGACACAGCCGGACCGCGTTTACGCCGCCCGAGGGCCTCCCCGGGCGGCCTAGGGGGGATCAACGGATTTCGAGGATCTTCTCCCGCATCGCGTAGACCACGGCTTCCATCCGGGAGTGCAACTGCAGTTTCTCGAGGATGTTGCGGACGTGGTTCTTCACGGTGTTCTCCGAGATGAACAATTCCTTGGCGATGTCCCGGTTGTTCATCCCGGTGGCGACGAGCTTGAGCACTTCCAGCTCCCGCTCGGTGAGCCGGGGGGCGGGCACGAGCCGGCGCTCGTCGGTGCGCTGGATCATCGACTTGAACTCGGTCAGCAGTTTCGACGCCATCGACGGACTGATCTGGGACTGGCCGTCCGCCACCGCGCGGATCGCCGTGGAGACCTCGTCGGTGGAGATCTCCTTGAGGAGATAACCGGTGGCACCCGCCTTGATCGCCTCGTAGAGGTCGGCTTCCTCGTCGCTGATCGTCAACATGATGATCTTCGCGCTGGGCGCCACCTCCTTGATCGAGGTGCACGCCTCGATGCCGCCCCGCCGAGGCATCCGGACGTCCATCAGCACGATGTCGGGCAGGAGGTCCGCGGCCTTGTCGACCGCCTCGGCGCCGTCCCCCGCCTCCCCGACGACCTCGATGTCCTCCTCGTGGGCGAGGACGATCTCCAGGCCCCTGCGGAAGAGCGCGTGGTCGTCGACCACGAGGACCCGGATGGGCTCCTTGCGCGAGCCGTCGTCGTCCGTCCCGCAGTCGGCCACCGCGGCGTCGTGGGCACCCTTCGCCCTGCTTACGGGCCCGAAGGTGTCCGCCATCGTTCCTCCCCCTGAAGGCCACGGCCTGAGGTCACAGGCTGCCCGCCAACGGCACTCACGGGAACGCCGGTTGGCTTGGGGCGCCATGATTTCATGCCCCGAGGCAGGAGCGGTGCTCCTGCCTCGGGGAGACGCGCCGCCCCGGAGCGCACAGACGCTTCCGAGGTGCCCCGCGCGTACGGGCTGTGGCCGGTGTCAGCCGCCCAGCGCACCGCCCGCGCCGCCCGCCTCGTCGGCGGCCAGCGGGTCGGTCCGCAGGTGGATGACGCCGTAGTCGTAGGCGTGCCGCCGGTAGACGACACTGGGCTCCTTGGTCTCCGAGTCGACGAACAGGTAGAAGTCGTGCCCGACCAGCTCCATCTCGTAGAGCGCCTGGTCGAGCGACATCGGTGCCGCGACGTGTGTCTTCTCGCGCACCACGAGGGGGCCGTCGCCCTCCACGTCGAGCGAACCGGCCTTGGTGGTGGCTACGGGCGGCGCCGCCTCGCTGCCGATCAGCTCACCGTCCCCGTTGAACGAAGCGACGCCCGGTACGACTTCGCCCACCTCCGCGGCGGACCGCCGGCCGCTGCCACGGCGGG
>NZ_KL585405.1:8384-13513 GCF_000721935.1 Streptomyces sp. NRRL WC-3549 | reverse complement strand
CCGCTGCCACGGCGGCTGTAGCGCTTGTCGTGCTCCTTGCGCAGCTGTGTGTCCAGCTTGTCGGTCGCCAGGTCCAGCGCTGCGTACGGGTCGCCTGCCGCCGCTTCCGCCCTGATGACCGGTCCACGCGAACGAAGCGTGATCTCCACCCTTGCTGCACGGTCGGCCTGACGGGGGTTGGGCTCCTTGGACACCTCGACGTCCAGGCTCATCACCTTGCCGTCGAACTTCTGGATCTTGTCCAGCTTCAGCTTCTCGGCCACGTGCTTCCGGAACCGCTCGGGCACCTCGGTCTTGCGGCCCTTGACGACGATGTCCACGCAGAACTCCGTTCCCGGATCGCTCCGCCTCAGAGTGCGGAGCGTCTCCCTTTTGCACCAGGCCCCGGTGATCGCCGGAGCCGCGGACTCGGTGACTTCCACCTCCTCCTCCACCGGCGAGGTCTACGCCCCACCGCTTTCGGTACGTCCGGCCTTCGCTGGTTACCTGCCCGAAACCTGGAGGCGCATTCGTCGAGATCCGGCATTCACCGTCTCTCACAACCGAACATAGCCTGCCCGCCGCTGGATCGGCACCCGCTACTCGTGCGTACCTCCGATCAGGTCCCTTTACCCACGCACCACCTGCAACGATGAAAATTTTCTGTCAGTTCCGGTTTATTTCGAAAGCAGAGGGAGATGCCGCGATCACCGCGGCTCCCAGAGCTGCGACTCCGCCGCCGACGGGCCATCCTGTACGCACCGCCCGCGCCGCCTCGGCGAGGGTGGCCCCGGTCGTCAGCAGGTCGTCCACGAGCACCACCCGGCCACCGCTCAGCAACGGCCTGCCCCGGGCCGCCACCTCCAGGGCACCCGCCAGGTTCTCCTGCCGAGCCCTGGCTCCCAGCCCGGCCTGGTCGGCCACCGGACGCCGATGCCGCAGCACCGCCGGCGCCCGGGCCGGAACACCCGCGCGCCTCAGCGCCGCCGCGGCGGCGACGGCATCGGCACGAGCAGCAGCGGTCCCTCACCGCGCAGTCGGCCCGCCCCCTCCCGCACGGCGCCCGCCAGCGCCCCGCCGAGCGCGCCCACGAGGCCGAGCGCCCCACGCTCCTTGTGGGCCAGCAGCACCGCCCGCACCGCGTTCTCGTACGGAGCGGCGGCATACACGGCCGGGAGCCCCTCCGGCTCCGGCGTCGGCCGCACCCGTGACGGCCTGGACCCCAGCTCCGCCGCGCACTCCCCGCACAACTGCGTACGAGGTCTGCCGCAGCCGCCACAGGCCGCAGGCAGAACCAGTCCCGTGACCTCCCGCCACCATCCGCGCACGTCTCCACTGTGCAGGTGCCGCCGGAACCGGACCACCCCTGTGGACAACGCCCTGTGGACAACGCCGGGGCGGGCCGGACGGACGGCCCGTCGCCGGGCGACCCGGTGGTCAGCCGGGATAGACAAGCGACGAACCCTCCTTGAGGACCGTCTGCCAGTTGTCCCCGGGCGACAGCTTCACTATTCCGTCGCTCTCCGTGTCCGCCATCAGCGGCAACTGCTCGTCGTCCGCCGCCGCGACGGCGGTCACCTGGTTCACCCCGGGCAGCACACCGGAGGACGACGTGGAGCCGTCCGCCTGTACGTAGCGCACCTGCTGCACCCCGCCCTCCTCCTTGCCCACCACCACGAGGCGGCTGCGGCCGGACCAGGACACGGCGGTCACATCGGTCAGCTGCGGCGCCGCGGTGCGCAGGTCCTCCACGGAGACCCGCTCCGCGTCACCCGAGCCATGGCGTTCCACACGCCCGATCCGCAGGGTCGTGTGATCGCCCTCGGCCACCCTCAGGGCGATCCGCACCCCGTCGGCCGACAGCCGCAACGCCTCGATCCGGCCCTCGCCCAGGTCCGGGACCGCCACCTCCTGAGACTCGCCCTCACCGCCCACGAGCCGCAGCAGCCGAGGACCGGAGGGGTCCCGGTCGGCGACCCACAGATCCCCCCGGCCGTCCCAGCTCGGCGTGGAGAGCCGGTCCTCGGCCTTCCCGGCCCGACTGGTCACGACGGGGGCGGGCGCCTCGCCGTCCGACACCAGGGAGCAGACGTAGAGGTGCCGCTGGTCCACCGACACCGCGGCGCCCTGCTGCTCGTCCCGGGAGACACCGACGGCGCTCATCGCCACCGTCCCGGCACCGAGCGGACCGGGCACCGGATCCGGATCACCGAGGCCCTTGCTGCCCGCCGGGATCCGCTGCACACGCCCCTTGTCATCGACGAAGTACTGGCTGTCGGGGGCCCCGGAACCGCTGTCCCCCTCGAACTCCTCGGAGTCGTCGGCCCCGAGCGAACACAACGGACCCTGCTCGCCCTGCAGCTCGACCTGGCCGACCCGGGCGGACGTGAGGTCCCGCAGGGTGAACAGCACCTGGGCGGCCATCATCCGGCACTCATGCGGCCCCGCCTTGTCCGCCTGCTTGCTCAGCCGGACCTTCAACACGTTCTGGTCGTCGGGCGCCAGCGTGATGTCACCCTTCCTGAGCGTCGTCCCGGCGGGAAAGCTCGTCTCGACGACCGGCCGCAACCAGTTGGAGGGGCCCTCCAGGAGCGTGCGCAGCGTCTGGGCGGCGGTGTCCATCCGTGTCACCGGGTCCGTCCGGTTGCGTACGTAGACGGGGTCGGCGACCAGCGCCGGCCCGCTCCCCGACCGCCCGGCCGCGAAGTAGTACTTGTTCACCGGCCGGTACAGCCGCCTGAAGTCGGACTGCCCCAGCACCAGGCCGTCGGGCACCACATCGATGCGCCACTCCTGCTTGCCGTCCGCGCCCTTCTCCCGCACCAGGTGCAGCCCCCGGGAGTAGTCGGTCGGCGCGAGCGGCCGGTAGGAGCTCTGCGCGTCGACCGCCGCCACCTGTTCACCGGTCAGCGTGTACGTGGTCTCGCTGGCCCTGCGCTCCTCGTCGTGGAACACGGGTCCGTTGCGGTTGGGCGCCTTCGCGAGCACCGTGGTGCCCTCACTCGGCTTCCAGGTACGCGCCGCCTGCTTGGTCAGATACGTGCGCGTGGTCCGGAAACCGGGGTCGTCGCTCGTCATCGACTCCAGGAAACCGTCGACGACCTCCAGGGGCGAGGCGCCCTCCCTCGGCGGCACCGCGTACACCTGCACCTGGGCGTCACCGGCCCGTGAGGCCTCCACCGCCTTGACCTCACCGGTGTCCGGCATCGCTCCGCACCCCGCGAGCACCACGACGGCGCAGCCGAGCACCGCGGACACCCGCACCGCCCGTCCGTGGCCGCCCTGTCGACGGTCAGTGTCCACGAATCGTGTCCTCCTGCTCCGGATCATGCGTCTCGGGGGCCGTGCGGCCCAACGGCCGCTCCCCGGCCGGACGCGGCACCACCCGCGCCCCGTTGCCCGGCAGCGCCGCCGGGTCGACCGACGCCGGGGCCGAACGCAGTGCGACGGGCCCGCGCGGCGGCACGGGCAGCTGCCCCCGGGCCGTACCCCCGCCCTGGGTCGGCACGGACAGCAGCCGGTGCTCGGCGGTCGTCACCGAGGCCGCCTCGGACCGCTCGCGGTCCTCCTGGTTGCGACGCGAGTCCTCCGGCTCCAGCGGTATCGGCGACCCGCGCAACGGCTCGTCCGCCGTACGCGGCAGAGTCAGCCGGAACTGCGAACCGCCGCCGGGCTCGCCCCAGGCCTGCAGCCAGCCGCCGTGCAGCCGGGCGTCCTCGACGGCGATCGACAGTCCCAGCCCGGTGCCGCCGGTGGTGCGGGCGCGCGCCGGATCGGCCCGCCAGAAACGATTGAAGACCCGGGTCGCCTCTCCGGGCTTGAGCCCCACCCCGTAGTCCCGCACCGCCACGGCGACGGCGCCCTGCGCGACCCCCAACCGCACGACGACGTCCCGTCCCTCGCCGTGTTCGACGGCGTTGACGACCAGGTTGCGCAGCACCCGTTCGACGCGTCGGGGGTCGGCCTCCGCGACCACGGGCTGTTCGTCACCCACGACGATGATCCGGCTGCCCTTGCGCTCCGCGAGCGGCTCGGCACCGCCGATCACCCGTCGCACGACCGTCCTCAAGTCGATCGGTTCGGCGTCCAGGGCGGCGGCCCCCGCGTCGAACCTGCTGATCTCCAGCAGGTCGGACAGGAGCGACTCGAACCGGTCGAGCTGGTCCCCCAGCAGCTCCGCGGAACGCGCGGTCACCGGATCGAAGTCGACGCGCGCCTCATGGATGACGTCGGCGGCCATCCGCACGGTCGTGAGCGGAGTGCGCAGTTCGTGGCTGACGTCCGAGACGAACCTGCGCTGCATCCGCGAGAGCTCCTCCAACTGCTGGATCTTCAGCTGAAGGTTCTGCGCCATCTTGTTGAAAGCCTCACCGAGGCGGGCGATGTCGTCCTCGCCGGTGACCTTCATCCGCTCCTGGAGCCGGCCCGCCGACAGCCGTTCGGCGATGCCCGCCGCCATCCGCACGGGGGTGACGACCTGGCGTACGACGAACCAGGCGATGGCGCCCAGCAGCACGACCACGAAGAGACCCGCCGTGGCCAGCGTCGTCGTGACCAGGGTGAGCGACTTCTCCTCCTGCGTGAGCGGGAAGAGGTAGTAGAGCTCGTACGGGTTGTGGTCGATGTCGTACAGGCGCTTGCCCACGACGAGCCCCGGCTGCGGGTCCTTCCCGTACGAGTACTTGATCGAGGAGTACGTCTGGAAGGCCCCCGGCCCCTTGCCCACGGCCTCCCGCAGGCTCTGCGGCACGCTGGACGCCTCGACGCTGCCCGAGCCCCGGGGGGCACGACTGGTGGCGCCCTGTTCGACGGAGTCGGCGCTGAGGGCCACCACGTTGAAGGCGTTCGTACCGCCGCTCGCGAGCTGATCGACCAGTTCGGTGCGCCATGAGGTGTTCGCCGTCATCCCGTCGGCGCCCTCTTCCGCACCCTGGTCGCCGGGGGCCAGCGGTGTGTTCGCATTGGCCTGGGCCGCCGCGAAACCGCCCGCCGCCTGCGTCTGCGCGGCTTTCGCCTTCGCGTCGAGCAGCCCGTTCTTGACCTGCCCGATCACCACGAAGCCCAGCAGCAGCACCACCGCGATCGACATCAGCAGCGTGCCCGCGACGACACGCAGCTGCAGGTTCCGCCGCCACAGGCGCACGGCGGGC
>NZ_KL585405.1:4793-8179 GCF_000721935.1 Streptomyces sp. NRRL WC-3549 | reverse complement strand
GCCGGATCCACCGCATGAACAGCCGCAGCACGGGGCCGGCGGGCGCCCGGTCGGTGAACAACCGGCCGTCGCGAAGGACCCGGCCGAACCGCCAGGACCTCCGTGCCGACCCGGCAGCCCGCTCCGTACGGACTCCCGGGCCCCCGGGCTTCGGAGCAGAGCTGCCCGTCATGTCAGCTCGGTCCGGCCTTGTAACCCACACCCCGGACGGTCACGACGATCTCCGGCCGCTCCGGGTCCTTCTCGACCTTGGAACGGAGCCGCTGCACATGCACGTTCACCAGACGGGTGTCCGCGGCGTGGCGGTACCCCCACACCTGCTCGAGCAGCACCTCACGGGTGAAGACCTGCCACGGCTTACGGGCGAGGGCGACCAGCAGGTCGAACTCCAGCGGGGTGAGCGCGATGGACTGGCCCTCCCGCTTCACCGAGTGCCCGGCCACATCGATGACCAGGTCACCGATGGCCAGCTGCTCCGGCGCGGGCTCCTCGGACCTCCGCAGGCGTGCCCTGATCCGGGCGACCAACTCCTTCGGTTTGAACGGCTTGACGATGTAGTCGTCGGCCCCTGACTCCAGGCCCACCACCACGTCGACCGTGTCGCTCTTGGCGGTGAGCATGACGATCGGCACACCCGACTCGGCCCGGATCAGCCTGCAGACCTCGATGCCGTCCCGTCCGGGCAGCATGAGGTCCAGCAACACCAGATCCGGCTTGGCCTCACGAAATGCAGCCAGTGCCTTGTCGCCGTCCGCTACGAACGACGGCTCGAAACCTTCTCCACGCAGCACAATGCCGAGCATCTCGGCCAGCGCGGTGTCGTCGTCGACGACAAGGACGCGTCCCTTCATAAACGACATCATCCCATTAGCTAATCGTTACCTGCGATGATCTGGCACACAGCTCTGCCAGTCCGACCCCCGTGACCGGGGAAATGACACCCTCCTCCGTGACGATCGCCGTGACCAGTTCGGGCGGCGTGATGTCGAACGCCGGGTTGTATGCCTGGGCTCCCTCGGGCCCAGGGACCGGCCCTCCCTCTTCCGCACCGGCCGGCACGGACCGAGGAAATGTGAACTCCGTCACTTCACTCGCGGAACGCTGCTCCACGACGACGGCCGTACCGTCCGGAGTCCCCAGATCGACGGTCGAGACCGGCGCCACCACGACGAAGGGCACGTGGTGGTACTTCGCCAGCACCGCCAACGGATAACTCCCCACCTTGTTGGCCACCGAGCCGTCCGCGGCAATGCGGTCCGCACCGATGAGTACGGCATCGACCTCCCCCGCGGCAAACAGAGAGCCCGCCGCGCTGTCCGTGAGGACCTGGAACGGCAGGCCGTTCCGCGCCGCCTCGTACGCCGTGAGCCGGGCTCCCTGGAGCAGCGGGCGCGTCTCGTCCACCCACAGCTGCCGCAGCCTGCCCTTGCGGTGCGCCCGCAGGGCGACGGCGAACGCGGTCCCCTCGCCCCCGGACACCAGCGCTCCGGTGTTGCAGTGGGTCAGCAGCCGGTGAGGCCCGTCCGGCAGGAGCTCCGCAAGCAGTTCCAGTCCGTACCGGGCCATCCGGTCACTGGCCGCGGCGTCCTCCCGGTGCAGCGCCCGTGCCTCGGCCAGTGCCGCCGAGGCCGCCTGCTCCCGGCCCGCCCCCTTCTCCTCGGAGCACCGGTACGCCTCGGCCACCCGGCGTGCGCCGTATCCGAGGTTCACCGCGGTGGGCCGCGCCCCCGCCAGCAGCTCCGTGGCCCGTGCCACGTCCTCGCCCCGGGCGGCGGCCAGAGCGACCCCGTACCCGCCGGCGATACCCAGCAGGGGTGCTCCCCGCACCGCCAGCGTGCGGATCGCCCGGACCAGCGCGGGAACGTCCGCGCACACCAACTCGACCTCCTGCGACGGCAGCCGCGTCTGGTCGAGGAGTACCACCGCGGGACCTTCGGGCGGCTCGGCCCAGCGGAGTACGGAAAGGGCCGGCGGTTCGGCGACCGCCGGGGAACGTGCGTCCTGATCAGCCATCCGCACAGTCTGCCCGGTGAGCGGCCCCCGCACGTGGGCAAGACGGAGGGACGGTGCCAGACCCGTGCCGGGGCGGCGCGTGGCACGATGGCTGCCAACCTGCCGCCCCGGTGAGCGGTCAGGACCGTGAAGGAGCGACGATGAACGACTCTCCGGGCTGGGCTTCGCCCGGATCCGCACCCTCCGACGGCCAGGACGGGGCCGGCATCCCCCGGCCCTCCGCACCGGCCGACGCGAGCGGCCCGGCCGGACAGTGGTCCGCCACACAGCCTCAGGGCGGGCAGTGGTCCCCTCCCAGCCCTCCCGGGGGCGGCCCGGGCATGCCTCCGCCCGCATCCGGCCGGGGCGGCGCGCCAGGGCCCGGGTGGGGCGGCCGGCCGCCCATGGCGGCGAAGCCCGGAGTCATCCCGCTGCGCCCGCTGGGCGTCCTCGAGATCCTCGACGGCGCCGTGTCCACGATGCGTACGCACTGGCGCCCCGTACTCGGCATCAGCCTCACCATCTCGGTGATCACCGAGGTCATCACCGTCCTCCTGCAGCGCTACGTCCTGCCGGAACCCACCTCGGTCGACCCGAACGCCGTCGGATCCGAGGCCCTGCGCCAGGCCTCCGACTCGATGCAGTCGGAACTGCTCTCCACGGCGCCGACCACGGTCATCGGGATGATCGCCACCCTCTTCGCCACCTCCGTCCTCACCGTGGTGGTCAGCCGCTCCGTGCTGGGCCGTGGCGTGACCCTGGGCGAAGCCTGGTCCGAGGCCCGGCCGAGGATCCTCCCGCTCCTCGGGCTGACCCTGCTGCTGAGCCTGATGAGTGCCGCGATCGTGACGGTGGGCCTGCTCCCGGGCCTGCTCCTCGACGGCGGCCCCGGCCTGGCACTGGCCGTCCTGGGCTTCTTCGGCGCCGTCGTCGTCGTGCTGTGGCTGATGATCCGCTTCACTCTCGCCGCACCCGCGCTGATGCTGGAACGCCAGCCCGTCCTCACGTCGCTGCGCCGGTCCGCGAAGCTGGTCAGGGGCAGTTGGTGGCGGATCTTCGGCATCCTGGCCCTGACCTACCTGATGGTCATCGTCGTCACCTTGGTCATCACCATCCCGTTCGGCGTCATCGCCGTGACCGTCGACAGCGAGGGACTGGGCGACTTGCTCAAGGGCGCCTCTCCCGACTTCGGCTGGCCCTTCCTCATCGTCACGGGCATCGGCGGAGTGATCGTCTCGACACTTGCCTACCCCTTCACCGCGGGGGTGATGGCGCTGCTCTACATCGACCGGCGCATCCGCCGTGAAGCGCTCGACCTGGACCTCGCCAGGGCCGCGGGAGTACCCGGGTACGACACTCCGAGGAGCTGACGCCGTGACGGCAGCGGGGGGGGC
>NZ_KL585405.1:4223-4542 GCF_000721935.1 Streptomyces sp. NRRL WC-3549 | reverse complement strand
GGTCGTACAGGCGGCGGACGACATACCCGTGGACATCCCACGCGTGCCCGCCCGGGAGGCGGCGCAGGACGAACTGTCCGACCCCATGTACCACGAGCACGACCCCAACCTGCTCGAACGCGGCCTCGACCGCTTCTGGGGCTGGGTGGGTGACCTCTTCGACAGGGCGGCCGGGGCGGCACCCGGCGGCATGCCCGGCGTCGTGTTGATCGTCCTGGTCGTCGTCGGCCTGGTCGCCGCTCTCTGGTGGCGGCTCGGTACACCGCGGCGCGTCGCACGTCCCCCGGAGGCCCTCTTCGGCCTGTCTCTTATACACATC
>NZ_KL585405.1:0-4029 GCF_000721935.1 Streptomyces sp. NRRL WC-3549 | reverse complement strand
GGCGCACGCCGACGCCCACCGCTGGACGGAGGCCGTCCAGGAACGCATGCGTGCTCTCGTCCGGGCCCTGGAGGACCGGGCGGTACTCGACCCGCGCCCCGGGCGGACCGCGGACGAGGCGGCCACCGAAGCCGGCCGGTCCCTGCCCGCCCACGCCTCCCGGCTCCGCGCCGCCGCCCGGGTCTTCGACGACGTCACGTACGGAGGCCGCACGGCCGACGCCGCCGCGTACCAACGGCTGTGCGCGCTCGACCGCGACATCGAGACGGCCAAGCCCCTGCTCGCCGCCGGCGGCGGGGAGGCCGTCCGGTGACCGGAACCACCACCTCCGCCCCCGCGCCCGGGGCAGCCCCGACCACGACGTCGGTGTCCCGGACCCCCGGTCAGATCTGGCGACGTACCCGCGGGCTGCTTCTCGCGGCCCTTCTCCTCGTCGCCGCCGGAATCACCTTCGCCGCCCTCAGCTCCGGCGGTGACCACGGCCGCCTGGACCCCCGCTCTCCGGACCCGCACGGCAGCAGGGCCGTCGCCGAACTCCTGAAGGGCCGGGGCGTCACGGTCGACGTCGTCACGACCCTCGACGAGGCCACCGACGCGGCGGGACCCGATACGACGATCCTCGTCACCGGCCCCCAAGTACTCACCCCCCATCAGCGGCACGTGTTCCGGGAAGCCGTCGGTGACGCTTCCGGACGCACGGTGCTCGTCGCACCGGGCGGCCCCTCCGTCGGAGCCCTGGCCCCCGGCGTCCACGCCGAACCGCCAGGACCGGTGGGCCCGCGTCCGGCACGCTGCTCTCTTCCGGCCGCGCGTTCCGCGGGCACCTCCGACATGGGCGGCTTCCGCTACCGCACCGACGCACCCGGTGCCATCGCCTGCTACTCCGTCGACGGACTTCCCACCTACCTGCTCCTCCCCGAGCACGCGACGGGTGACACCGTGCTGCTCGGCTCCCCCGATCTCCTGTACAACGACCGTCTCGACCAGCAGGGCAACGCGTCGCTCGCCCTGCAGACGCTGGGTTCCCGTCCCCATCTCGTCTGGTACCTCCCCTCACTCACCGATCCGTCCGCCGAGGAAGACCCAGGCGGCGGAGAGAACCGTGACGGCGACGACGGTGCCGCGGCAGGCGAGAGCGGCTTCCTCGACCTCATCCCCTCCGGCTGGCTCTGGGGCACACTCCAACTCGCCTTCGCGGCCGTCCTCGCCGCCGTCTGGCGAGCCCGCCGCCTCGGCCCCCTGGTCGCCGAACGGCTCCCGGTGGTCATCAGGGCCTCCGAGTCCACCGAAGGCCGGGCCCGCCTCTACCGCAAGACCGACGCCCGTGACCGGGCCGCCGCAACTCTCCGCTCCGCCACACGCAACCGCCTCGCTCCCCTCGTCGGGGTGTCCCCGCGCGACGCCGACTCCCCCGACGTCCTGCTTCCCGCCGTCACCGCACACCTCGGCAGCCCGGGAAGCGGTGCCGCCGCTCTGCTCTTCGGTCCGGCTCCCGCCGACGACGCCGCACTTCTTCTCCTGACCGACCAACTCGACGCCCTCGAAAGAGAGGTACGCACTTCATGAGCGCCCCGATCCCGGAGCCCGCCGAGCATGTGGCGACCGCAGGGAGCCCGGCGGAAGCCGTCTTCTCCGACAAGGCCCGCGCCTCTCTCGAAGCCCTCCGCTCGGAGATCGCCAAGGCGGTGGTCGGCCAGGACTCGGCTGTGACAGGTCTCGTCGTCGCCCTGCTCTGCCGGGGCCACGTGCTGCTCGAGGGCGTCCCTGGCGTGGCCAAGACACTCCTGGTCCGTGCCCTTGCGGCTTCCCTCGAACTCGACACCAAGCGCGTCCAGTTCACGCCCGACCTGATGCCGAGCGATGTCACGGGCTCACTCGTCTACGACGCCCGTACCGCGGAGTTCTCCTTCCAGCCGGGGCCGGTGTTCACCAACCTCCTGCTCGCCGACGAGATCAACCGGACCCCGCCGAAGACACAGTCGTCCCTTCTGGAGGCCATGGAGGAACGTCAGGTCACGGTCGACGGTCTTCCCCGCGCCCTGCCCGACCCGTTCCTGGTCGCGGCGACCCAGAACCCTGTCGAGTACGAGGGCACCTACCCGCTCCCCGAAGCACAGTTGGACCGGTTCCTCCTCAAGCTCACGGTGCCCCTGCCGTCCCGTGAGGACGAGATCGACGTCCTCACCCGTCACGCCGGCGGGTTCAACCCCCGAGACCTCGACGCGGCCGGCATACGTCCTGTGGCCGGGCCCGCGGATCTGGAGGCCGCCCGGGCGGCGGTGGCCAGAACTCAGGTGTCCGCCGAGATCGCCGCCTACGTCGTCGATATCTGCCGTGCCACGCGTGATTCCCCCTCACTCACCCTCGGTGCTTCCCCCCGCGGGGCGACCGCTCTCCTGTCCACCGCCCGTGCCTGGGCCTGGCTCACCGGCCGGGACTACGTCACCCCGGACGACGTGAAGGCCCTGGCGCTACCCACGCTCCGTCATCGCGTCCAACTGCGCCCGGAAGCCGAGATGGAGGGAGTCACAGCCGACTCCGTCATCACCGCTGTCCTCGCTCACGTGCCCGTCCCCCGATGAGGCGGTGACCATGGCCCTCACCGGACGAACCGCACTCCTGGCCGCCTTGGGATCACTCCCTGTAGGCATCCTGGCTCCGAGCTGGACAGGCATGCTTGCGGTCAATGCGCCGCTCTCTTTGGCAATTCTGTGCGACTACGCCCTGGCAGCGCCAGTGCGTTCGCTCCGTTTCACCCGAACCGGTGATACATCCGTTCGACTCGGTGACACCGCGCAGGTGCAACTCACCGTGACCAATCCCTCGGGGCGTCGGCTTCGCGCTCATCTCCGCGACGCCTGGCCGCCCAGCAGTTGGTCGTCCGAGGCCGAACAGGCCGCATCCCACCACAGGTTCACCGTGCCCGCAGGAGAGCGGAGCCGGCTCACCACGTTCCTCCGGCCCACCAGGCGCGGGGACCGCCTGTCCGACCGGGTCACGGTCCGCTCGTTCGGCCCGTTGGGCCTCGCGGCCCGTCAGGGCCGTCATGACGTCCCGTGGACCGTCCGGGTGCTACCGCCTTTCACCAGCCGGAAGCACCTCCCGTCACGTCTCGCGAGGCTCCGCGAACTGGACGGCCGGACCAGTGTGCTCACCCGCGGGGAGGGCACCGAGTTCGACAGCCTGCGCGCCTATGTCCCCGGAGACGACACCCGTTCCATCGACTGGAGGGCCACCGCCCGCCAGACGGCGGTCGCGGTCCGGACGTGGCGTCCCGAAAGGGACCGCCACATCCTCGTCGTCCTGGACACCGGCCGTACGTCGGCCGGGCGGGTCGGTGACGCCCCGCGTCTGGACGCGGCCATGGACGCCACTCTGCTGCTCACCGCACTGGCCACCCGTGCGGGAGACCGTGTGCACCTCCTCGCCTACGACCGACGTATCCGTGCCCAGGTACGGGGCAGAGTCGCAGGAGGCGACGTCCTGTCGGCCGTCGTCGACGCCATGGCTCCGCTGGAGCCGGAGCTCGTGGAGACGGATGCCCGGGGCCTGAGCACGACGGCTCTGGCCCACGCGCCCCGGCGTTCTCTCATCGTGCTGCTGACGGGCCTGGACCCCGCGCCCGTGGAGGAGGGGCTGCTGCCGGTACTCCCCCAGCTCACCCGGCGCCACACGGTGCTGGTGGCCTCCGTCGCGGATCCCCACGTCGAACGCATGGCACGGAGCCGGGGATCGGTCGAAGCGGTGTATGAGGCCGCGGCCGGCACCCAGACCCGGGAACAGCGCCGCCGCACCGCCGACCAGCTCCGCCGCCATGGCGTCACCGTCGTCGACGCCACCCCGCACATGCTCGCACCGGCTCTGGCCGACGCCTATCTCGCTCTGAAAGCAGCGGGCCGACTCTGACGGCATCCCCGAAACAGCCCTCCCCTTACCGATCCCTGCCCCTGGCATAGGGCAGCAGGGCGGAGGGGACGGGCTGCTGCCCTCCCAGCGAGATGCCTCTCAAATTTCCCTGGAACGCAAAAA
>NZ_KL585404.1:44263-44695 GCF_000721935.1 Streptomyces sp. NRRL WC-3549 | reverse complement strand
TTTCTGCGTTCTGGGAAGGTTCAGGGGAAGCGCCTCGGACGTGCGGGGATCCAGAGATCACCTCCTGACCTGAGCTCGGTGTCAGAGCGGCCCGGTAGCTTGCCGGCAGTCAGAACCTCGTCATCTTCAGGAGAACTGCCGTGGATATTCTGCTCATCGCCGGCCTGTGGCTCGACGGATCCGCATGGGACGACGTCGTACCCGAACTCACTGCGCTCGGCCACCGTCCCGTGCCTCTCACCCTCCCGGGCCAAGGAGACGGCACCGCCTCCGCGACGCTGGACGACCAGTTGGAAACGGTCCTCGCCGCGGTTGACGCGGCGCCCGGAAAGCCCCTGGTGGTAGGGCACTCCGTCGCGTCGAGCCTGGCTTGGCTGGCCGCCGACGCGCGACCGGCGAAGGTGGCCAAGGTCGCCCTGATCGGCGGCTTCC
>NZ_KL585404.1:30774-44074 GCF_000721935.1 Streptomyces sp. NRRL WC-3549 | reverse complement strand
CTGTCTCTTATACACAAGAGACAGGCCCTACGCCGACCACTTCCCCATGGAAGGCGGTGCCATGCCCTTCCCGGGCTGGGGCGCCTTCGAGGCCGAGGACACCGCCGACCTGGACGGAGTGACCCGGGACCGTGTCGCGTCCGTCGCTGTTCCTGTCCCCGAGGCGGTCGCCAGGGGAGTTGTGCGCCTGACCGATGAGCGCCGCTTCGACGTCCCCGTCGTGGTCGTCTGCCCCGAGTTCACTCCCGCCCAGGCCGAGCAGTGGATCGCCGCCGGTGAGAGCCCTGAACTCGCCCGCGCTCACCACCTTGAGTACGTGGACCTCGACTCGGGTCACTGGCCGATGGCCACCCGCCCCGGCGAACTCGCACACGTTCTGGCGGAAGCCGCCGATTCCTAAGGGCTTGGAGCGTTGCTCGCGCTGGTCGGCGGGGCATGGAGTTCAGCCGTCCCGTGCCCGGCAGGCATTCCCACCCGCCACGGCCCTGACACCTGCCAGAAGTTCTCCAGGCATCGCGTGCTTCACCAGGAAGCCATCGGCCCGCCCGGCCCGTGGACCCTGGTGCGCGTACGCGTCCGGGTCGCACGTCGTCACGATGAGCATCCGGGTACGGGTGCCGGAGGCGAGGACGCGGCGAGGGGAGGTGGCGGCGCCGTCGTACCGGATGCGGCGCGGTGGGCCGTGCGCCTCTCACCTGCCCGTTTTCCGGTTGCTTCGGTGCCGGGGCGCCGGGCACCATCGGCGCATGGACTACGTGGTACGGGCGGTACGCGCCGACGAGTGGGAGCGGGTCAGGGACATCCGGCTGGCCGCACTGAGGGACCCGGTCGCTTCGATCGCCTTCCTGGAGACGTACGAGGACGCGGTGGCCAGGCCGGACGCGTACTGGCGGGAGCGGACCGAGGACGGGGCCGCCGGGCTGCGCGTACGGCAGTTCGTCGCCAAGGGACTGGACGGGCAGTGGGCGGGGACCGTGTCGGTGCTGGTCGAGCGGCCGGCGGACGGGGTGCGCTTCGGGGCGGTGGCCGAGGTCGATCAGACGCACCTGGTGGGGGTGTTCGTCCGGCCCGAGCACCGGGGGCGGGGAGTGGTGGACGCCCTGTTCCGTGAGGCGATCGACTGGTCGTGGTCGCTGACCGGCCCGCCGGTGGAACGGGTACGGCTCTACGTCCACGAGGACAACGCGAGGGCCGCGGCCTCCTACCGGCGGATCGGCTTCGTACCGAGCGGTGCGTCGATACCGATGGAAGGCGATCCGACCGCTTGTGAGCTGGAGTTCGAGATCCGCAGGGAGCCGGGGGCGGCCTGAGCCCGGATACGGTCCGTCGCGGGCACCGGTGGCCTGGACTTCCAGTGGCCTGGGGTCAGTGGTGTTCCGGGGCGTGGAGGGGGGACTGCCAGCGGGAACGGGCCTGTTCCTGGGAGCGGAGCAGTACCAGGGCGGGCATCCCCTGATCCCGGCCGGTTCTCAGCAGCTCCGGGAGCTGCGGAAGGGGAGCCACGGCCGCGACGTCGTCGAGGACCAGGGCCATTGGTGGGTCGAGCCGACCGTCGGTTGACCGTGCGGCCATGCGGCGGCCGTGCTCGACCACGTGTGAGGCGAGCGCGGTGAGGAGGGGCATCGCGCCGGGGCGGTGGCGGGGATCCTCGATGGATTCACCCACCACATAAAGCGTTCCCCCTTCGGCGGCAAAAGATTCCAGTACGAGCGCGTCGTTTCGGTTCGGCGTGCAGGCATCGCGGACATGGACCGAGGAGAGCGCGGCGAAGGCACGTCCCGTCAGGTCCTGTGCCGCGTCGCGGCGTTCGGGGTAGGCGGTGAGTGCGGATTCCAGGAGCCCGGCGAGTCCGGACGCCGCCTTGGGGTGCGTACGCAGCAGGCGGACCGGTTCGTGGGCGCTGCCTTTGGAGGCCCAGCGGTGGACCTGGCGGAAGGGACGGCCGTCCACGGCGGCGGCGTGCAGCCAGCACTGAAGGAGGGTCTGGGCGGTGTCGGCGACGGCTGCGTCGACCCGGGCGCGGGGGCGGACCGGGGCGAGGAGGGCCGCGGCCCGTTCGGTCGCGACGGCGGGGTCCTCGCAGCCGGCGGTGGGCGACCAGTGCAGTCGGCCCGGGGTGTCGCAGAGGTGGCCGGGATCGTAGACGAGGACGGGTCCGAGCTTGGCGCGGGCGTCTTTCGTCTCGGCCCAGAGCGTGGGGTCGGACGTCACGACGAGGGCGGGGCCCTCGGCGTCCTGGACGGCCTGGAGGGCGGTGGGGCGCCGGGTGGCGGCGGTGCCGTAGAGGAGGACCGGGCCCCGGGGGCCGGGGACGGCGGCCGGGTTGACGAGGAGCGGGGCGGTCTCGGCGTGGGCCGCGGGCGGGGTCGTCGGCGTGGGTGCGGGTGCGTGCGTGATCGTCTCCGCGGAGGCCGCCGGTGGCACCTGGGAGGCCGGTGGTGCGTGGGACGGTGGTGGGGATGCGGGGGCCGGCTCCGGTGGGTGTTCCGGGCCGCGCGGGGCCGCAGGGCGGTATGCGGAGGGACGCTGCCCGGGCGCCGGCTCGGCCGGCATCTCCGCTGTCCGGCCTGGCCCTGTCGTCTCGGCGGTCTCCGGGGCCTTCGCCGCCTGGGCGGCTTCTGCTGCCCGGTGTCTGCGGACGAGGCGCCCGCGGGTCACCACGCCCATGACGAAGATCGTCAGGACGATCAGCACCATGAGCTCGCCGATGAACAGACCCCAGAAGAGCCCGTACCCGGAGAGTTCGCCCTTCGGGGTGTCGGGCCAGGCGGCGGCCAGGTCGTGCGGTGCGGAGGCCAGGGCGCGCAGGGCGAGCGGTGTCCGGGTGAACGTGACGCCGCTCGGCCAGCCGCCGTGGGCGAACAGTCCGGCGAGGCCCGTGGCCGTCCAGGCCAGGACCGTGATGCCGAAGAGGAAGCTCAGCAGACCTATCAGCAGGCCGTCCGGGATGCCCCCGGCCTGGCCGCCGTGCTCCGTACGGGAGGGTGCCGGGCGTGCCACGGTCAGGCCACCGTCGACTCGGAGGACTCGGCCAGCCGCTGCTGACGCTCGATCCTGGCCGCACGCTCCTCCGCCTCCAGCTCGGCGGCCCGTACGTCGTCGGGGAGCAGGTCCGGGACGGAACCCTCGGTCATGGCGCGGTCGGTGAAGACGAGGGGGCGTTCCGCTTCCGTGATCAGGTGTTTGACGACCTGGACGTTGCCGTTGACGTCCCAGACGGCGATGCCGGGGGTCAGGGTCGGGATGATCTCGACCGCCCACCGAGGCAGACCGATGACCTTGCCGGTGGCTCTGGCCTCGTCGGCCTTCTGGGCGTAGATGGTGCGGGTGGAGGCCATCTTCAGGATAGCCGCCGCCTCCTTGGCCGCCGCCCCGTCGACGACGTCGCTGAGGTGGTGGACGACGGCGACGAAGGACAGACCGAGCCGCCGGCCGAACTTCAGCAGGCGCTGGAAGAGCTGCGCGACGAAGGGGGAGTTGATGATGTGCCAGGCCTCCTCCACCAGGAAGATGCGCTTCTTCCGGTCGGGCCTGATCCAGGTGTGCTCCAGCCATACGCCGACGATCGCCATGAGGATGGGCATCGCGATGGAGTTGCGGTCGATGTGCGAGAGGTCGAAGACGATCAGCGGTGCGTCGAGGTCGATGCCGATGGTCGTGGGGCCGTCGAACATGCCGCGCAGGTCACCGTCGACGAGGCGGTCCAGGACGAGGGCGACGTCCAGGCCCCAGGCCCGTACGTCGTCCAGGTCGACGTTCATCGCCTCCGCGGACTCGGGTTCCGGGTGGCGGAGCTGCTCGACGATGTCCATCAGGACCGGCTGGCGGTCGGTGATCGTCCCGTTGACGTAGGCGTGGGCGACCTTGAGGGCGAACCCGGAACGTTCGTCGAGGCCGTGGCCCATGGCCACCTCGATGATCGTGCGGAGCAGGGCGAGCTGGCCGGTGGTGGTGATCGTCGGGTCGAGCGGGTTCAGCCGGATGCCGTCGTTCAGGGCGGCGGTCGGGTCGAGGCGGATGGGGGTGATGCCCAGCTCCTGGGCGATGAGGTTCCACTCGCCGACGCCGTCCTCACCCTGGGCGTCGAGGACGACGACCTGGCGGTCACGGAAGCGGAGCTGACGGAGCACGTACGTCTTCTCGAGTGCCGACTTGCCGTTGCCGGACTCGCCGAGGACCAGCCAGTGCGGTGCGGGGAGCTGCTGGCCGTACAGCTGGAACGGGTCGTAGATGTAGCCCTTGCCGGAGTACACCTCACGTCCGATGATCACACCGGAGTCGCCGAGGCCGGGTGCGGCGGTCGGCAGGTAGACGGCCTGGGCCTGGCCCGTCGATGTACGGACCGGCAGCCGGGTCGTCTCCACCTTCCCGAAGAGGAAGGCCGTGAAGGCGTCCGACAACGCGGACAGTGGGTCTCGCATGGCGTGACGGCCTTCCCTCTCGGTTCGGTCTGTGCGGTCTGTGCTGTCAGTGCGGTCTTGCGCGGGCGGTCCGGTCGCTGCCGGCCGGCGTGCCCCGGCGAGGGGTCAGCGGCGGATGCCGGTGGCGAACGGCAGGGTGTTGACGAAGGCGCGGTGGTGCTCGCGGTCGCACCATTCGAGCTTGAGGTACGACTTGCCGGCGGAGGCACGGATCGTCCGCTTGTCGCGGGCGAGTGCCTCCGGGGAGCGGGACGAGACGGTGATGTACCCCACCAGGTTGACCCCGGCCGCTCCGCTCGCGAGGTCTTCGCCCCGCTGGTCGAGCCGGCCGTGGGCGGCGATGTCACGGGGGTCGACCGTGCGGTTCATCTTGGCCTGACGGCTCGCCTCGGCCTCGTCGTTCGTCTTCTCGGTCAGCATCCGCTCGATGGCGACCTCGGTGGGTTCGAGGTCCATGCACACCGCCACCGTACGGATCACGTCCGGTGTGTGAACGAGCAGCGGGGCCAGGAAGTTCACGCCGACGGGGGTCATCGGCCATTCCTTCACCCACGCCGTGGCGTGGCACCACGGGGCGCGGGTCGTGGACTCGCGGGTCTTGGCCTGGAGGAACGTCGGCTCGACCGCGTCGAGTTCGGCGGGCCAGGCGTTGCGCTTGGTCATCGCCTGGATGTGGTCGATGGGGTGGTCGGGGTCGTACATCGAGTGCACGAGGGAGGCCAGCCGGCTCTGCCCGAGCGGCTGACGCACCCGGATGTCCGCCTCGGCGAGACGCGCGCAGATGTCGGTCAGCTCGCGGGCCATGACGACGGCGAGCCCGGCGTCGCGGTCGAGCTTGCGGCCGCCCTGGGGGCGGGCGGCGCGGGCCATGGCATTGGCCTCGGCGGCCAGCTCACGGCTGTAGTGCATACAGGCGACGAGGTAGGCGCGGTGCTGCTCGCTGGAGGTGGAGACCATCGACTGGAGCTGGTCGTAGCTGTCCCGCAGCCAGCCGGGAGCGGCCTGGTCGCCGCGCTGGGCGACGTCCTTGGCGTGGGCGTCGGGGTCGGCGGGAAGGGTGCGCGCCAGCATCTGGAGGCGCGTCACGAAGCCGTCTCCGTTGGCGACGTGCTTGAGGAGGGTGCCGAACCGGTCGACCAGGGCCTCCTGGTCCTCGCTGTCCCGCAGGCCGACGCCGGGGCCCTCGATCTCGATGGCGGCGGTCACCGTACGCCGGTCGGCGTGCAGCAGGACGGCGATCTCGTCCGGCCCGAACGGGGCGGCGAGCCAGCTGATCCGGCCGATGCCCGGGGGCGGCCCGATCTCGACCTCACGGCCGTCGGCGTTCACCCCCGCCTCCATGGCGGCCGAACGGTAGGCCGTGCCCCGGCGGAGGGTGCGCTTGAAGCTGCGGTTGATCTCGAACCACTTGTAGAACGTCCGGCCCTTGTAGGGCAGGTAGACGACGGCCAGGGCGAGCATGGGGAAGCCCACGAGGGACACGATGCGCAGGGAGAGGACCGGGACGAGGAGCCCGCTCATCATGCCGAGGAACGCCCCGACGATGATCAGCGCGATCTCGCCCGTCTCGCGGTTCTTGCCGACGATCGCGTTCGGCCGGGCGCGGCCGATGAGATACGTACGGCGGGGTGCGATGTGGGACTGGGTCGTCAACGCCCGCCACCTCCTGTGCTCGTGCTGCCTGTGCTGCCGGAACCGCCCCGCGGGGAGCGGCTGCTGTGGGGGGTGCCGGAGGTCGGCCCGGACCCGCTGCGGGGCGAAGGCGCGGCGGAGCCTCCGCCGCCGCCCGCGCCGGAACCGCGGGAGCTGTGTGCCGCGACGCCGCCGCTGACCGGGTTGGCCGGGCGTCCGCCTCCGCCGCTGCCGCCGGCACCGCCACCGCTACGGCCGCTGTGGGTCTTGATGCCCTGGGAGACGAGTGCGGCGGGCGAGCTGATCATCGCGGCGGCCTGGGAGCCGTCCGTGGCCTGCTTGCGGTTGGTACGGGCACCCTGGATCTCGTCGCCGAAACCGGGCACGAAGCGGTAGATCATGGCCGAGGCGAAGATGGCCAGCAGGATGATGGCGAGCCCGGAGACGACGGCGGACATCGAGTTCGGCCCGTCGCCCTCGGTGAGCGCACCGGCCAGCCCGAGCACGATGACGATGACCGGCTTGACCATGATCACGGCGACCATGATGCCCGCCCAGCGGCGGACGTGGCCCCACATGTTCTTGTCGACCAGCCCCGCGTACACGATGACGCCGAGCAGGGCGCCCACGTAGAGCAGGGCGGCCCGGATGACGAGCTCCAGCCACAGGATGCCGGCGGCGAGCACCGACACGAGCGAGACGACGATCAGCATGATCGGACCGCCGCCGATGTCGGTGCCCTTCTTGAGGGCCTCGGCGAAGGAGCCGAAGAAGACGTCGTTCTGGGAGCCGGTGGCGGTGGAGATGACCGAGGTGACGCCGTCGGTGGCGGAGACGACCACGTAGAGGATGAGCGGGGTGAAGGCGGAGGCGAGGACGGTCAGCCAGAGGAAGCCGACGGCCTCGGACATCGCGGTGGCGAAGGGGACTCCGCGCATCGCCCGCTTGGCCACGGCGAACAGCCACAGGACGAGGGTGAGGACGGCGAAGACGACGGAGTACTGCTTGAGGAAGGTGAGGTTCGTGAAATCGACGTTGGCGGTCCCCTCGACGGCCTCGCTGAGCTTCCCGATCGTCCACGACGCGGCGTCGGCGCAGCCGCGGGCGAGGGAGGAGAGGGGGTCGAGGGCGTCGTCGGTGGTCGGGGGGGTGGTGCGTGTGCTGCCGGCGTCGCCTTCGCAGTAGTCCTTGGCGGGGCCGCGGATGAGGTCGCAAGCGTTGTTGCTGCCGCTCGGCTCTGGCGTCGGCGAAGGGTCAGCAACCGCACGAGCGGCCAACAGCACAAGAGAGATCTGTGCAACGCTCAGCGCGGCCATGAGCGAGACCGCCCGGCGTGGCCCTTTAGCGGGCATAGGTGAACCCTCCGAACTGCTGCACGGCCCCGGCCATCTCCTCAGCAGGGGAGGCGACCTGGTCGCGCCCTACCGGTGTCGGCCCGTCCTTCTGCGTGAAATCGGTGACCTTCCAGTCGCCGTCGACCCATCTCAGTTCGTAAGTGGTCGTGTACCAGCTCTCGGACACCGGATTCTGCGAACCCTCGCCAGCCAGACCGAACAGGACGGAGTACCATACGGCCACGCTCGCCGTGTCTCCTTCGAACTTCTCGACCTTCGCTCCGAACGGGCTGACTCGAGAGATAAAGGTCAGGCCGGCTGGAGCGGTGCCGTCCGGGTTCAGGCCGATCCGCGCCAGAAAGTCCTTTTCGGAGTACACACTGTCGAGCTGGTCCTGTCGCGCGGCGGCAACGTCCGGTGCGTATACGGTGGCGCTGATTTCGCGTCGTCGGGTCTTGTCGAACATATCGGCTGATCCCAGCGCGACGCCATAATTCGCCGCCGCGCTCTGCGCCCCCTGCTCGTCGTGTGCGAAGCCCGACGCGATCGTTCCGTTCTTGCCCTCTACCGGCTTCGTGCCCGTCGCGGCCGTGGGCCCCGCTCCGGCGGCCGGCGACTCCTTGCCGCCTCCACCTCCGCCAGATCCGTTGTCCGTGCCGTCGCCCCGGTTCGCGAACGCGATGGCAGCCAGGAGCAGGACGACGACGCCCACCACCAGCACCAGCGAGCGGGTGTTCCGCACGGGCCGTCGTCCGTAGCCGTCGGTGTCGTCGCCGCCGGGTAGGCGCGTCCGTGTCTGGCGCGTCCCGCCGATGGTGCTGTACGCGTCCTCCGGGCGGCCACCCGGTTCGCCGCCGTAGCCGCGCTCGTCGCCCTGGCTCATGCCGCGTACGCCCCCTCAGCCGTGTGCAGTGCCGCCTCGTACGACGGTAGCCGTGCTGGTTCCCGCGTGGGAGCGGAGTGGTGACTCGACATCAGGAGACGCAACCTCTGCCGGTGGGCACAACGGACGGGTGGTGTGGGGGCGGGCGTGGGATGCGCCCCGGACGGGTGGGGTGACGGCCGGTCAGACGGCCATCCCGTACACGATGGTGAACAGCGTGCCCAGTGACCCGATGATGAAGACGCCGGTCAGCCCCGCCACGATCAGGCCCTTGCCCTGTTCCGCGCTGAACGTGTCACGCAGGGCCGTCGCACCGATGCGCTGCTTCGCCGCACCCCAGATCGCGATGCCGAGGCAGAGCAGGATGGCCACCGCCATCACCACCTCGATCATGATGCGAGCCTCGTTGCCCAGGGTCCCGAACGGCCCCCAGTTCGGGGCGATTCCGCCGATGATGGTGGTGATGTCGCCCTTTTCAGCTGCCAGGATCATGTAAGTCACCGCCCCTGTTGGGTAGTTCGCCGCCCGTGCCGTGCGGAACGGGTCGCTCTCTATCTTCGCTGATGAAACCGGTATCGCACGACGCCTTCCGGGGTCTCTTTACCCGAATCTCGCACGTTTGACCGGTGGGGACGCGCTGACCTGCGGTTCGCCTCAGGTCCTGCGCGCATATGCATGGTTACTCTGTGTATCACGCTCTGTGACGGCTAGCAACGACGGTGGCCATGGGTTGTGGATGCGGTCGCAGCGTTCGAGAGGCGCGAAGTGTTCGTACGCGCTGTTCGAGAGCCGGGAGTACGCCGGTGGCTCCGCAGTGACGTGGCATCAGGATGCGGACCGGCGCGAGAGGTCGGGCCTCGCGTCATAGGGCGGAGCGGCCCGGGGATCTGGTCCGTGGTGGCAGGGTCCAGTGCGAGGGCGGCCGGCCGGACATCGCGCCAGGAGCTGTCGAACGGGGGCGTCCCCGTTTCTGCCCGGCGCACGACTCTTCTGCCCCGGGACGGACGGCCGCCGCCTCGTCGGGCGTCCAGTGGGCGGGGTCACCCGTCTTGTCGGCGAACGATCGCTCGTCCTTCCATCGCCGGGTGCGGTCCGCTGCCACCGCGACGTCGAGTTCCTGGTCGACGACGCCGCCTGGCAGGTCGGTGCGCCACATCGGTGTTCGCGACTCCAGCCCCAGGAGCGGTCCCTCAGCCGTACGTTCGATCAGCCGTATCGGGACGAAAGAGCTCAAGGTGGCCGCCTTTGAAGGGGTTCCAGCACGGGACCGCGTCGGTCACATGGCGAGGCGGGCGAGGAGGGTCGACAAGGCGGGTCCGCCGGAGATGCGCCGGAATGCTGCGGCGGCGAGGCGGGCGAGGCGGGCGAGGCGGGCGAGGCGGGCGAGGCGGCGAGGCGGCCCGGGGGCACCGGGTCCCGGGGCGGTGAAGAGGGGCGGGGGCGTGATGCCCGGCCGCCGCGCGAGCGCACCGGCGTCCGGGCGTTCGCCGCCGCTGCGTCAATCGTTTCCGAGAGCGAGGTCGTCATCGGATGCCCGCACCGGCGGCGGTCGGCCGCCGGGCTCGGCGAAGTGGTCGAACTCCCCGGCTCGGACACCCTGGGCGAAGGCGTCCCACTTGGTGCGGGTCGTGGTGACGACGGTGTCCGGGTCGCCCGTCTCCCTGAGGTGGACGAGCTCGCCGGGGCCGAAGGCGATCTCGATCCAGGGGCCGGGGCCGGTCGCGTCCTCAGGGGCGGCCCGGGTCCAGGTCGGTGCGGTGGGGCGGTCAGTCACGGGACCGGCCTGCCTTGACGCTGAGGAGGAGGGCGGCCCATGCGTGGGGCGTGGTGCGGAGCGTCGCCCCGGTCGGGTCGGCGCTCTCCCTGACCAGCACGGTTCCGTGGTCACCGGCCACGTGCACGCAGGACTCGCCTTCGCCGCAGTACGAAGACTTCTGCCATGCCGATGTGCCCATCTGGCCCTCCCTCATAGGTCCCGGATGATTCCGCGGATCAGTGTGCGCGATGCGGCCGGCCCGTCGGCGAGCGCTTCGAGCCGGTCGAAGACCAGGCGGTACTTCGAGAGCTGCGGCTCGGCGTCCAGCAGGACGATGCCGTGGGCCTGGTCGAGCTGCACGGTGTCGAGCTGGGGCACCGCGCCGTGGACGTAGTAGGCGGGCTGCCCGGCGCCCGGGTAGGCGCCCGCCGCGAACGGGATGACCCGGATGGTGACGTGGTCCCGCTCGCTCATGGAAAGCAGGTGTTCGAGCTGTCGCCTGGCGACGGCGGGCCCGCCGAACCTCATGTGGAGGGCCGCCTCGTGGATGACCGCGCGGTAGGGGGCGGGGTCCGGTCTGAAGACGACGCTCTGCCGCTTCAGGCGGAACGACAACCGGTGTTCGACCTCCGGGGGTGTCAGTTCGGGGACGACCTGCCGCATGACCTCCCGGGCGTGGTCGGTCGTCTGCAGCAGACCGGGGAGCCCCGCCGTGTGGGAGGTGCGCAGCGCTGTGCCGTGGTGCTCCAGTTCGGCGAGATCCAGCAGCCGGGGCGCCAGGAGGTCCCGGTACTCCTCCCACCAGCCGCGCCTGCGTTCACCGGTCATGGCGGCCAGCGCATCGACCAGCCTGCGGTCGTCACACTGGTAGTTGTCGGCCAGCGCCCGGACCCTGTCGGCGCTCACGCCGTAACGGCCGGCCTCGATGTTGCTGATGCGCGCCTGGTTGCCGCCGAGCAGCGCGGCGGCCTCCGTCGCGGTGATGCCCGCGCGCTCACGGAGCTTGCGCAGTTCGGAGCCGAGCCGCTTCCGGCGTGCCGTCGGTGTGGAGCTGGATGGCATCGACCTCTCCCCCGCTTGTCACTCACACGAGGGTATCTGACATGCAATCCATCCAGTTCATGTAATGCATTACACGTAACGCCCTACTGTGTTGTCCAGGCCACCCGCCCGGAAGAACCCCGCTCGACGGAGCGACCTGGTCACCGGGCAGCACAGAGCGTCCCCAACCTTCCTCCGTGAACGGAGACTTCCATGCCTTCTGCCACCGTAGCGCCGCCCTGGGCCTACACCCTCCAACTTCCGAGAGATCCCCGCGCCCCCGGGGTGGCCCGGTCCACCCTGCGGTCCGTCCTGCGCGTGCACGGGATGGCCGAACTCATCGACGCCGCGGAGTTGCTGGCCAGTGAGCTGGTCACCAACGCGTACCTGCATTCGAAGGGCGCGTACTCGTTGCGGCTGCGCGGTGCCGGGCGGCAGCGCGTCCGGCTCAGCGTCCGGGACACCGACCCGCATGTCCCGGCGCCGTTCAGCTGGGGCGTGGAGACACCGGCGGCGATGGCCGAACGGGGGCGAGGGCTCCATCTCGTCACCCTCTGGGCGGAGAGCTGGGGCGCCTATCCGACGGGCGGAGAGCTGCCCGGGCAGGACGGGAAGACGCTGTGGGTCGAATGCGCCTGGAAACCGGGAGGTCAGTCGGGCGGCGGACGCTGACGCACAGGGTGACGGCCACGTCTGACGAGCGGGGCGGGGCGCGGGCTGCCGGCCCATCGGCCGAGCCGTGCGCCCCGCCCCGGCTCAGCCCGCGTACCGGGCTTCGAACGCCTGGAAAGCCTGCTCCTGGCGCCACTCCAGCCGTGCCTTCGGGCTGGACGACAGCAGACGGCCGCAGCGGTCCGACTGGGGTACCCGGCACTCGGCGACCAGCCGGAAGCCCTTCCGTACGGGGTCGTCGCGCCACAGGCTGCGGCCCGGGAGGAAGGAGTACTCCAACGAGGCCCGCGCCAGGTCCTTCAGCTCGGGGTAACCGAGCTCGTACGTGCGTGCCGCGCGCTGGTACTCCTGGCCGATGTCACCTCGCGACACCCCCGGGTCGTCCGTCGACAGCACCACGGGCACCCCGTACGCCCGGTAGACCGGGAAGGGGTGTTCGGCGCCCTCCACCTGGAGGATCTGCGCGTTACTGGTGAGCGGGACCTCCACCGCGATCTGGCGGCGGGCCATGTCGCGTGCCAGCTGCCGCCAGTCGTCCTCGTGCACCAGGTCGACGCCGTGGCCGATGCGCTCGGCCTGCCCGGTGCGTACGGCGTCGTCGATGTGGAAGGTGAGGTCCTCCGGCTTCACCAGACCCGGTACGAGCTCGCCCGCGTGCAGGGTGATGTGGGCGCGGGGGTAGGTCCGGTGGAGGTAGTCGAGCATCCGCATCTGGAGGCGGTAGTCACGCAGCGAGATCGCGCCGTCCTCCGGCTGGACCAGGTTCACCGCGACGAACCGCTGGTCCCGCTCGGCGAGGCGCAGTCCCAGGGCGATCTGGGTGAAGACCCTCTCCGGGGCGCTGTTGCGTGAGACCTGGGAGATCCAGCGCACGGTGATCCGGCAGGCCGGGGCGGGCGTGGCGGTGGCGCAGTGTGCCGTCTCGCGGAACTCCGCGTCGGAGGTGTCCGCTTCCTGCTTGGCGTCCGCGATCAGCTGGTCGAGGCGGCCGCCGGCGAGGAGGTTGCGGTGCATGGTGGCGAAGTCCGGGTTCCACCCGACGTCGTCGGCGAGCTTCTTGGCGCCTGCCGAGGCCGGGCTGACCATCGTCTCCAGATAACTCTGGTTCTGGGCCGCCGCGGTGCCCGCCACATCGGCCAGCATCTTCCCGCGGTGCGCCGTCGCCGCCCCGAACTTGCCGAACGTGTCGAAGAAGTGGTCGTGCCCGGACTCGCCCCGTGGGAAGTCCTGCATGGACCAGGCCCGGACGATGCTCTGCCGGAACGCGGCGTCGGTGAGCGCCTCGACGGCGGGCCGTCTACCCGGTCCGCACGGCGGTGCGACGGCCGTCATGGTGGTGTCGATGCACAGCCCGTCGTCGGCGGCGAGCTGGATGAGGTACTCGGTCCTCACCGCGCCCGAGAGGTGGTTGTGCAGGTCACCCCCCTTGGGCAGCTCCCGGAAGAAGCGCCCGGCGGCCCCGGTCCGTCCCTGGTGCGCGTCCAGCCAGGCGGCGGTGCGGGCTTCGGCCGCGGTCGTGGCCCTGGGCGGTACGGGGGCGACGGCCGCGGCGGCCCTGGCC
>NZ_KL585404.1:14885-30587 GCF_000721935.1 Streptomyces sp. NRRL WC-3549 | reverse complement strand
GGCAGCGATGACACGAGGGCCGCCGCCGCGGCCAGCGCCGAGGTCAGCAGCAGGCGCCGGCCGCGGGATGAGGTGCGTTGTTCGAAGATCACGCGTCGCATGATCACGAAATTCCGGCCCCACCACCCGATAGTGCCGGGCCGCCGCTCCGTAAACCATCCGTCCGAGTGACGGGCGTCGCCGACGCCCGGGTCAGACACGCCAATCCGGCGGGAAACCGGTCCAGTGGAGTTCCGGCGGAAGGTGGCCCATGTCGTTGACCGCCATGAGGGCGGCGGGCCTGGCAGGGGAGTACCGGATGACGGTGAGGGCCGCATTGGCGTGGTTCAGGCCCATCCAGCGCCACGGGGGTGCGTCGAGGGCGTCCCGTACGAGCCAGGCGGCGAGGAAGGCGTGGGTGACGACCAGTTCGTGGCGTGGCTCGTCGCCGTCCACGGGCCCGGTGAACCGGGCGGTCGCGGCGCGGGTCAGTTCCTGGCCACGCGCGATCTCCTCGGCGGTGAGCTGTTCCAGGAAGCCGAGCAGGCGGTCGGCGGAGTCCGGCGGTAGCTCCTCGCCTCGCGGGACGTACGGGACGTAGTCACCGGCCTCCTCCGAGACGTGCAGCGGTACACCGTCGAGCTGCTTCCCGATCAGCTGGGCCGTCTGCGCGGCGCGGGTGAGCGGGCCGTGGTGGACGGCGGTGAGCGGGACGCCGCGCAGTCGCTCGCCGAGCAGGGCGGCCTGGCGCCGGCCTCGTTCCGTCAAACCCGACTCGTCCGGCAACGCCTCGCCGTGCCGGGCGAGATAGAGGTGGCGCGTGGCGGCGGTTCCGGTCACGGTGGCGTCCCTCGTCCTGTCCGGCCGGGCGGATTCGCGCCGGCGCCGGGATGGACGCCGGACGAGCGGGAGGTGGTTCCACCAGGGCGGCCGGTAGGCAGGGAGGCGACCGTCCGGCATGCGGGGCGAAGGCATCAGGTGAGGCGCCGCACGAGCGCTCCCGCGTCACGGGGTCGCGCGTTCGGGTGAAGCGGGGTGCGGCGGTCCCTTGGGGGGCCGGGGGAGGGGGCCCCGGCCCGTGGGGCGCTCGGCGTGTCGCATACGCCGGATTTGGCACAGTGCCGCTCCACGACGACCAGGAACGGGGTGAGCGGTGTGACCGTGGTGCGGAGGCTGAGTGACCTCGCGGGGCCGGCCGGGGGCGGTGACCGGGCGGAGCTCCGCCACAGCGACGGGCCGTGGCTACGGGCGGCGGACGGCGCGGAGGCCCTGCGCACGCACCTGGGACCCGTGCCTGGTGAGCTCGCCGTGGCGCACGGGGGGCTCCCGACGGGGCCGGGCGTCCTGTCGTCCCTCGCGGAACTCGGCCCGGTACGCGCGTCGTGGGAACGGCGGTTCGCCGCCGCGCAGGGCGAGTGCGCGAGCCTCGCCGGGAAGCTCAGGGCTGTGGCACGGGCCCAGGGCGGGACGAACGAGGCGGTGCGGTCGTCCTTCGCAGCGGTGACCGGGGCCGAACCGCGGTGACGGCCGGGACCGCCTTTTCCTGGGCTGCCCTACGCGATCTGAAGTGCGCGGAGCTGGAGGGCGCGGCCGACGGGTGGGGCCGGGTCGGCAACCGGGCCGACGCCGCGGCGGACCGGGTCGACAAGCACCTGCTGAACGGCCTTCGGGACACACAGCAGGGGGTGGCGGCGGAATCGGCGGCGGCACGTCTGCGGCGGCTGCACCGCAACTTCCAGTACGTGCACACGGAGTGCGGGCTGATCCGCACGGCGCTCAACAGCCTGGCCCACGAGATGAAGGGCCAGCAGCGGGTGTTGATGCTGGCGTTGGAGGACGCGGAGGCCCGGAAGTTCACGGTGCACGCCGACGGCTCGGTGTCGTACCCGGCGGCCGGCGAAGGCCTGATCGACGGCCGTCCGCTGCCGGGCGGCACGGCGGCCTCGAACGGTCTGCCGGGTTTGGTGGCCCCTTCGGGCCTGGTCGCCCCGAACCCGAACGCCGCGGAGGCGCAGGACATCGCGGACCGGGTGGTGGGGGCGGTGCGGGCGGCGGCCGAGATCGACTGGCGCTACGCGCGGATCCTCCGCCGCCTGAAGGCGGAGGAAGGCCTGGCCGTCCCGGCTTCGACGTGGAAGGACGCGGCGTCCGACGCGGCCGACGTCCGGGACGCGGCGAGGACCTACTTGCGGGACGCCGTCCCCCGGACCGCGAGTCCGGCGGAGCGGAACGCGTGGTGGGCGGGCCTGACCCAGGAACAGCGCGAGGAGTACCTGGCGGTGTACCCGGACGTGATCGGCAACCTGGACGGGATCCCGGCAACGGTCAGGGACGCGGCCAACCGGGACAACCTGCAGCTGCTGATCGGCGCGCTGGAGGGCCGCGACGACGCGGGATCGGTGGCGAAGCTGGCGGGTTTGCGGGAGATCGACCGGCAGCTGGCGGCGGGGACCGACCCCCCGATGTTCCTGCTCGGCATCGGAGACGAGGGAAACGGCCGGGCGATCGTTTCCTACGGGAACCCTGATACGTCGCGGAATGTGGCGGCGTATGTGCCGGGGTTGAACACGTCGCTGGACAAGGAGTTCGCGGAGGGGGATCTCAAGCGGGCCTGGGACACAGCGAAGGGAGCGCAGAAATACGATCATTCGAGCGCTGCGATTGTGTGGCTAGGATACGATGCGCCACAATTTCCAGATTGGTGGGACAGTGCCGATGTGATGGGAGATGAGCGTGCGGAGGTAGGGGGGCGAGCATTTGGTTCCTTTATGGGAGGGTTGGCGGCCACCAATTTAAATGATGATCCCCACATGACGGCTATTGGTCATTCATATGGTTCGCGCACTGTGGGAGCCGCGACGCAGCAGGGCGAAGGGGTGCCGGACGTCGATGACATCGTCTTCGTCGGTAGCCCTGGTGTTGGAGTTGATCACGCTGAAGCGCTGGGAGTCGGCAAGGACCATGTCTTTGTGGGTGCGGCAGAGAATGATGTAGTTACTAAGGTTCCGTCGAAGTTGCAGGGCCGTATGGCCGCGGCTGCTGGGCCGGTTGGTTACGCGGTCGGCGGTCTGCTCGACCAAGAGGGTGATGATCTGTGGTTTGGCAAGGATCCGGCAAGTAACGCCTTCGGGGCCAGGCGGTTTCATGTAGACGACGGACCTCACCTAATTGGCGGGGGCTTTGCGGCGCACTCCCAGTATTTTGATGTGGAGCCTCGAAGGAAAAATGGGTCGGCGGACAGCATCGCAATGATCGTTGCGGGTCGTTCGGATGCGGTGAAGTTTGAGGGGCTACGTTGAACATGCGCTTACGGTTGTATGTGCCATTGGCCATCGCTTGTTTGTCTGTCATGGGGTGTGTGAGGGATGGTGCCTCAATGAATGGTGGAGTAGGTCGGGCCATGGATATGCAAGCAGCCGCCGATCGGGCCGACCAGATCCTGGACGCAGCACTCGATGAAGTTAAGCCGACGCTGCAATGGGCGCACGGGCCGACCAGTCATGGAGGATGTGACGTTTCCCGGATGCGTGTGGTGATGACTGTTGTCTCGTCGGAGCGGCGCGGTAGCTTCCTCGGAATCATTGACCGGCATTGGCGAGACAGTGGCTACAGGATCACGGGTGTGAACAAGGACGTAGAGTTCCCCGCGATCTACGCCCAGACCAAGGACGGCTTCGGTGTCAGTCTGAGCTTCGGTGGCGAAGGCCAAGCGTTCTTCGAGGCGGACAGCCCCTGCGTAGAGAAGTCCGACGTCGCGGAGTCGACCACTCCACCGAACGGTCCGGCCTACGAGGGCGTCTACCCCCTCCCTCGCCCCAACGTCCGCTCCCCCTTCTGGTCAGCCGGCGCCCCCTGACCCCGGCGTCCGCCTCTGACGCCCCCTCATGCTCCGGGCCACCCGCACATACCAGCGAATCGGCACGTGAACCCCGCTCGAATGGGGGATGGTTGAGGCGTGCGGAAATACTGGGTGTTCGTCGGTGGTGGGATCGGGCTGGGCCTGTGCTTCATCGCCCTGCTCGTCGTGGGGACGTACTCCGCCGCCGCCGGGGTCGCCGGGGCGAGTGGGGCCGTGGGGCTGGCCAAGGGGGCGGTGCCCGCTCAGTACAAGCCTCTGGTGGAGAAGTGGGGCAACCTCTGTCCCGCCATCAACCCCGCGCTGCTGGCAGCGCAGTTGTACCAGGAAAGTGGCTGGAATCCGCAGGCCCAGAGCCATGCCGCCGCACAGGGCATCGCCCAGTTCATCCCCGGCACCTGGGCCTCGCACGGCATCGACGGGGACGGGGACGGCGACCGGGACGTGTGGGATCCGGCCGACGCGATTCCGTCCGCCGCCTCGTACGACTGCGAGCTCGCCGGGTACGTCAAGAAGGTGCCGGGCGATCCGACCGACAACATGCTCGCCGCATACAACGCCGGGGCCTACCGGGTGATCAAGTCGGGCGGTGTCCCCGCGATCAGTGAGACGCAGAACTACGTCAAGATCATCCGCTCGCTGGAGAAGAGCTTCGCCAAGCCGGTCGGCCGGGTGTCACCCTCCCGGCAGGCGGCGGGCGCCATCTACTTCGCCCAGAAGAAGCTGGGCACTCCCTACCTCTGGGGAGGGAACGGAACGGCCGACCAGGATGGGCGGTTCGACTGTTCCGGGCTGACCCAGGCCGCCTACCGGACCGTCGACATCGAGCTGCCCCGGGTGGCCAACGACCAGTACAACGCCGGGCCGCACCCCCCGCGGGACGAACTGCTCCCGGGTGACCTGGTGTTCTTCTCCGACGACCTGGCCAACTCCCGCGCCATCAGGCACGTGGGGCTCTACGTCGGAGGCGGGTACATGATCAACGCGCCGTACACCGGAGCGGTCATCCGGTTCGACAAGATCGACACGCCCGACTACTTCGGGGCGACCAGGGTCACCAAGGACGGAGCGGCGGCTCTTCCGACCGCTCTCCCTCAGGGCTGACGGGGAGTCGGCCATGGCTGGAACTCTCCGTAAAGCCCGGGCCCTGAGCTGCGACGACGAGTCTCTCTTCGATAACGTCATGGTGATCATTCGGTGGAGAGCGGAACGCAAAGGGCCGGCAGACCGTTCCCTGGACTGGGACAGCATGCGCACTGACCATGCGGCACTGGCCAGGGCGGTTCATCGTCACGACGTCACACCGTTGTGTGTGAGCGAATCCGCACCGACTACGGGGGTCCGACCAGGGCGACGCACGCCGTTGTGCGTCGCAGCAGCAGACAAGGCAAGGGGCCGCAGGAGATGGCTGGACTCGCACTCGATGGGTCGAACCCGGACGTCAGCCTGCTCTACGACATCAATGGGCTGGCGAAAGCCGCTCCTACCTGGTTCGACCGGGTCATGGAGTTCGTCGGTGAGTACGGGATCATGTTCGCCATGGTCGCGGTGGGCCTGTGGTGCTGGTGGAGCGTACGCCGACGCGGGACGACCGAGGATTCGGTGACCGCGGTCGCCGGACTCGTGTGGGCGCCCCTCGCGGCCGGGATCGCGTTGATCATCAACATCCCGATCCGGGGCTTCGTCGAGAGGCCGCGCCCGTTCATGGACCACCAGGGGCTCGATGTCCTGGTGGAGGGCAAGGAGGACTTCTCCTTCGTCAGTGACCACGCCACGATGGCGATGGCCATCGCGGTCGGTCTGTTCGTGGCCAACCGGAAGTTCGGCCTGGCCGCGCTTGTCCTCGCGGTGCTCGAGGGTTTCTGCCGCGTCTACATGGGCGTCCACTACCCGACCGACGTGATCGGCGGTTTCGCGCTCGGTACGGCGGTGGCCCTGCTCCTCGCGCCGCTCGCGATGATGCTGCTGACCCCGCTGATGGGCGCGGTGGCACGCTCCGGTTCCGCGGGGTGGATGGTCCGCTCCCGGCGCCCGGTCGTCGCCGCGGCCGACGGGCAGGACGACGCGCACGGGATTCCCGAGCCGCGTCCGGGGACGGGCCGTGGTGGCTCGCCCGACGAGAAGGACCTCGCAGCGTAGGCGGCGTGAGCCGCGCGACCGAGTCGGTCGAGTCGACTGAATTGAGCGCGTGACCGTGTGACCGCGTGACCGGTTCCGCCGCCGTGTGTGTTCAGGCCGTCCGGCCGTCTCAAGGGGCGCCCCAGCAGGGGCGCCCCTTCGTGCGTGGCGGACCCGCCGTGGGCGTCCATCCGTGGGCATACATCCAGCGGCGCCCACGTCCGGGTGCCGTCCGTGCGGCACCGGCCGGACAGTGGCGGGAAAAGGGCCGGTCAGTGGTCGGCGGCGGCCGTGCCGTGGTCGTCCGCGTCGGTGCGGGCGCGGTCGCGGGAGCGTCGGGCCGGTCCCGACCAACCGCAGACGCAGCGGGCGATGCAGAAGGATCCGCGCTCGACGGTGGCCGTGGCGTGCGCGGGGGCGGGTGCTCCGGCGGCGGGTTCCGGCGGGGCCGGGGGGTCCTCGTACACCCGCTCCACGGTACCGGCGGTCCCCCTGGGCGTGAACGAGTGGGCCGATCGGTTGCCGCGAGGGGGGTGGGCGCGTGACGGTGCGCCCCGGTGATCGTTAGGTGAGACGGGCGGGAGCTGGGTCGGGCGGGACGGGTCGTTGGGGGTCGGCAGGGGATGGCGGTGCGACAGCACAGGTGCAAGGGCGGGGCACTGGCTGTGTGCGCCCTCGTGGTGGCGGGCTCGATGGCGGCGGCCACGGGCTGCTCCGGTACGGCCGCGGGTGGTGCCGACTCCGCCGACGGCCGGGCGATGACCGGTGGGAGCGCTGCCGCGCAGACCGCTGCCGCTCAGGCCCCTGCCGCCGTGGTGGAGCGGGCCGCCGACGCCCTGGCCCGTGCGGGCAGTGCCGAGGCGCGTACGTCGATGGAGACGGTGGCCGGCGGAACCCGGCTGACGATCCGGGGCCAGGGGGTCTACGACTTCCGCCGGCAGCTGGGCCGGATCAAGGTGGTGCTGCCGAAGGACGCCGCCGGGTCGTCGGACGGGCACCAGCCGATCACGGAGCTGCTGGCTCCCGGCGCGCTGTACATGAAGAACCGCGGTGCCGGGGTTCCCGAGGACAAGTGGGTCCGGATCGACACGACGGCCCTGGAGGACGGCAACCTGGTCACCGGCGGTGTCACCGACCCCATGGCGGCGGCCGAACTGCTCCGGGGGGCGGACGAGGACGGCCGGCCTGGGGCGGGCGGCGAAGGCGGCCTCGCCGGTCTCACGTGGGGCGATGGCCGCGGCGGCGAAGGGGTTCGGCACGGACGTGGTGCGGTTCGACGCCTACGTGGACGACGACGGGTTGCTGCGCAAGGTGCGCCACCGGTTCAGTTTCGCGGCCGAGGGGCCGCCGGTGGCGGTGGTGTCGACGATGCTGTTGTACGGGTTCGGCGTGCCCGTCTCCGTGGAGCTCCCGCCCGAGGCGGATCTGTTCACGGGCAGCGTCCAGCAGGGTGTGGACGACCGGGATGGCCCGGAAGCGCGGTAGGGAGGGGGGCGAAATGGTCCGTCCGTGCCATGCGCGGCACATGGCGCGATCCCTACCCTGGGAAGTCGGTGCGACCGGAGTCGACGACGGCAGAGAGAGGTGACGCAGGTGGTGACGCTCAGCGCTCCGACCGCCCAGGACAGTGTGGCCCTTGCCGAGATCGAACTGTGCGGAGAACTCATGATCGCGGCCTCGGCCGCGCGGGAGGACCGGCTGAGCCCGGACCGTATCGACGAGGTGCTCAAGGTGGGGGCGGACGGCCCCGAGCGGGCGGCGGCTGTTCCCCGGCAGCTCTACCACCACCGGGTGTGACGCCGACCCGCTCGCCGGCGCCGGGGAGGACACGGGGCCGCCGCCCCGCCGGGAGGTGGCGGGCGGGGCTCAGGTGCGCAGCAGCCGGGCGATCGCCTTGGTGGCCTCCTCGACCTTCGCGTCGATCTCCGCGCCGCCCTTGACGGCGGCGTCGGCGACGCAGTGGCGCAGATGCTCCTCCAGCAGCTGGAGCGCGAAGGACTGGAGTGCCTTGGTGGACGCCGAGACCTGGGTGAGTATGTCGATGCAGTAGACGTCCTCGTCCACCATCCGCTGGAGTCCGCGGACCTGGCCCTCGATACGGCGCAGACGCTTGAGGTGCTCGGCCTTCTGATGGTGGTAGCCGTGAATGCCGCGGTCGTGATCGGTGACGATTGTCTCGGGGCCGGATTCCGTACCGGCGGTTCCGGTGGCATCTGTGGTGGTCATGGGGTCCTCCCGCTTTTCTCCTGTATACCCCTGCCGGGTATAGCGTAACGAATACAGCCGAAACGTGACCGGGGGTCCGTGCTGATCGCCGCGCATGATGCGCGACACTGAAGAATGCCGGTTAGCCGTGGCCGGATGATGCGCCTAGCATCAGCCTGACCGAATCCAAAGCACCCCGAGGACCCCACGTGCGCTTTCGTCTGACCCCCAGGGAGACGAGCTTCTACGACATGTTTTCCGCGTCCGCGGACAACATCGTCACGGGCTCCAAGCTCCTGATGGAACTGCTCGGGGCGGATTCTGCCTCCCGGGTCGAGATCGCGGAGCGTATGCGGGCAGCGGAACACGCCGGGGACGACGCGACCCACGCGATCTTCCACCAGCTGAACTCCTCCTTCATCACACCGTTCGACCGCGAGGACATCTACAACCTGGCCTCGCAGCTCGACGACATCATGGACTTCATGGAGGAAGCGGTCGACCTGGTCGTGCTGTACCAGATCGAGAAGCTGCCGAAGGGGGTCGAGCAGCAGATCGAGGTGCTGGCCCGGGCGGCGGAGCTCACGGCCGAGGCGATGCCGGGGCTGCGCACCATGGACAACCTCACCGAGTACTGGATCGAGGTCAACCGCCTGGAGAACCAGGCCGACCAGATCCACCGGAAGCTGCTGGCGCACCTGTTCAACGGTAAGTACGACGCCATGGACGTGCTGAAGCTCAAGCAGATCGTGGACGTGCTGGAAGAGGCGGCCGACGCGTTCGAGCACGTCGCCAACACCGTGGAGACCATCGCGGTCAAGGAGTCCTGAACCTCGTGGACACCTTTGCGCTGATCGTGACCATCGGCGTCGCGCTCGGCTTCACGTATACGAACGGCTTCCACGACTCGGCGAACGCCATCGCCACCTCGGTCTCCACCCGGGCGCTGACCCCGCGGGCGGCTCTGGCGATGGCGGCGGTGATGAACCTCGCGGGCGCCTTCCTGGGCCAGGGGGTCGCCAAGACCGTCAGTGAAGGCCTCATCGCCACGCCCGAGGGCCAGAAGGGGATGGGCATCCTCTTCGCGGCGCTGGTCGGCGCGATCATCTGGAACCTCGTCACCTGGTACTACGGTCTGCCGTCCTCGTCCTCCCACGCCTTGTTCGGCGGCATGGTCGGCGCGGCGCTGGCCGGCGGGACGATGGTGCACTGGGACGGCGTGCTGTCCAAGATCGTCATTCCGATGTTCCTCTCCCCGGTCATAGGGCTGGTCTTCGGTTATCTGGTGATGGTCGCCATCATGTGGATGTTCCGGAAGTCCAACCCGCACAAGGCCAAGCGCGGTTTCCGTATCGCGCAGACGGTCTCGGCGGCGGCCATGGCCCTGGGCCACGGTCTGCAGGACGCCCAGAAGACGATGGGCATCGTGGTGATGGCGCTGGTCATCGCCGACATCGAGGGGCCGAACGACCAGATCCCGGTCTGGGTGAAGATCGTCTGCGCGATGATGTTGTCGCTCGGTACGTACGCCGGTGGCTGGCGCATCATGCGCACCCTGGGCCGCAAGATCATCGAGCTGGACCCGCCGCAGGGGTTCGCGGCGGAGACGACCGGCGCGTCGATCATGTTCGGCTCTGCGTTCCTGTTCCACGCGCCGATCTCCACGACTCATGTGATCACCTCGGCGATCATGGGTGTGGGCGCCACGAAGCGGGTCAACGCGGTGCGCTGGGGCGTGGCCAAGAACATCATCCTCGGGTGGTTCATCACGATGCCGGCCGCGGCGATCGTCGCCGCGCTGAGCTACGGGGTCGTGTACCTGTTCTTCGGCTGACGGGCTGACGGGCTCACGGCGGGGACGGGCTGACGGGCTGACGCCCGGCCTCGGCCCCCTGCCCCGCCCCCCGGACCTGGCCCCGTACCGGCCCCGTGACGCGGGCCCGGCCCCTGGTGACGGACATGGGTCCGCCCCTGCTCTCCTGGAGGAATCCGGGGGAGCGGGGGCGGACCCTTCGCCTTGTGGTGGCACCGCCATGCAGCACCCCAAGGCCGTCTGGGGTCTATCCGAAGCGGCCGGAGATGTAGTCCTCGGTGGCCTGTACGGACGGGTTGGAGAAGATCCGCTCGGTCTCGTCGATCTCGACCAGTCTGCCGGGCTTGCCGACCGCCGCGAGGTTGAAGAACGCCGTGCGGTCGGAGACGCGCGCGGCCTGCTGCATGTTGTGCGTCACGATGACGATGGTGAAGCGTTCCTTCAGCTCACCGACCAGGTCCTCGATGGCGAGGGTCGAGATCGGGTCGAGCGCCGAGCACGGCTCGTCCATCAGCAGCACGTCCGGCTCGACCGCGATGGCGCGGGCGATGCACAGACGCTGCTGCTGGCCGCCGGAGAGACCGGAGCCGGGCTTGTTCAGGCGGTCCTTGACCTCGTTCCAGAGGTTGGCACCCCGGAGGGACTTCTCGACGATCTCGGCGAGCTGGTTCTTGCGGTACGAGCCGTTCAGCCGAAGGCCCGCCGCGACGTTGTCGAAGATCGACATGGTGGGGAACGGGTTCGGGCGCTGGAAGACCATGCCGACGGTGCGGCGCACGGTGACCGGGTCGACGCCGGATCCGTACAGGTTCTCGTCGTCCAGCAGCACCTTGCCCTCGACGCGGCCGCCGGGGGTCACCTCGTGCATGCGGTTCAGGGTGCGCAGGAAGGTGGACTTGCCGCAGCCCGAGGGGCCGATGAAGGCGGTCACGGAGCGGGGTTCCACGGTCATCGAGATGTCCTCGATGGCCTTGTGGGAGCCGTAGTAGGCGGTGAGGCCGCCGACGTCGATGCGCTTGGCCATGGGGATCACTGCTTCTTTCGAAAAGGTCGCTGAGGGGCCGCGTCAGCGGCCGGCCGCGCGGCGGAGCCGCGGGTTTCAGTGCTTGGGGGCCTTCCAGCGGGCGATGCCGCGGGCCGCCAGGTTGAGGATCATGACGAAGGCGATCAGCACCAGGGCGGCGGCCCAGGCGCGGTCGTAGGACGCCGCCTCGCCGATCTTGTACTGCTCGTAGATGTAGAACGGCAGTGAGGACTGCGCGCCTTCGAAGGGGTTCGTGTTGATCAGCTGGCTGCCGAAGACGAGCAGGATGATCGGCGCGGTCTCCCCCGCGACGCGGGCGACGGCGAGCATGACGCCGGTGGTGATGCCGCCGATCGCGGTGGGCAGGACCACCTTGAGGATCGTGCGCCACTTGGGGACGCCCAGGGCGAGGGCCGCCTCGCGCAGCTCGTTGGGGACGAGCTTGAGCATCTCCTCGGTGGAGCGGACCACGACCGGGACCATGAGGATGGTCAGCGCCAGCGCGCCCATCAGGCCCGACGGTTCGATCGTCGCCATCAGCATGATCGACAGGATGAAGAGGCCGGCCACGATGGACGGGATGCCCGTCATCACGTCGACGAAGAAGGTGACGGCCTTGGCGAGCGTGCCCTTGCCGTACTCCACCAGGTAGACCGCGGTCAGCAGACCCAGCGGCGCGGAGATCACGGTCGCGATCCCGACCTGCTCCAGGGTGCCGATCAGCGCGTGGTAGACGCCGCCGGTGGCCTCCGAGCCGAGGACCCCGGCCATGGAGTGGGTGAGGAAGTAGCCGTCGAGGCGCTCGGAGCCGCGGCTGACCGTGGTCCAGAGCAGCGAGGCGAGCGGGACGACGGCCGCGAGGAAGCACACCCAGACGACGCTGGTGGCGAGGCGGTCCCTGGCCTGGCGCTGGTTCTCGACCACGGTCGTGGTGACGTACGAGAGGGCCAGGAAGAGCAGGGCGGCGATCAGGCCCCACTGGACGCGGCTGTGCCATCCGGCGGCCGTGCTGATACCGACGGCGAGTGCGATCGACAGGGCGGCGAAGCCGAGGGGGGCCCACCGGGGGAGGCTGCGGCTGCTGAGGCCGCCTTCGCGCGGCGGGGGCGCGGTCCTCGGACGGTCGTCCTGGATGTCGGTGGTGGTGGCGTGGCTCATGCGTTGGCCCCCGAGTACTCCTTGCGGCGGGCGATGATGAGCCGGGCCGCGCCGTTGACCAGCAGGGTCAGGACGAACAGGACGAGACCGGAGGCGATCAGGGCGTCGCGCCCGAACGCGTCGGCCTCACCGAACTTGGCGGCGATGTTCTGGGCGAACGTGCCGCCGCCCGGGTTGAGCACGTGCAGCGAGATGAGGAAGCTCGGCGACAGGACCGTGGCGACGGCCATCGTCTCGCCGAGCGCGCGGCCCAGGCCCAGCATCGAGGCGGAGATGATCCCGGAGCGGCCGAACGGCAGGACCGAGAGGCGGATGACCTCCCAGCGGGTCGCGCCCAGTGCGAGGGCGGCCTCCTCGTTCGTCTTCGGGACCTGGAGGAAGACCTCGCGGCTGACGCTGGTCACGATCGGCAGGATCATGATCGCGAGCAGGATGCCGACGGTGAAGAGCGAACGGGCGACGCCGACCTCGGTCTTCTCGAAGATGTAGGTCCAGCCGAAGAACTGGTCGAGCCAGAGGTTCAGGCCCTCCAGGTACGGCACGAGGACGAGTGCGCCCCAGATGCCGTAGACGATGCTGGGCACGGCGGCGAGCAGGTCGACGACGTACGCGAGGGGGGCGGCCAGTCTGCGCGGCGCGTAGTGCGAGATGAACAGGGCGATGCCGACGGCGATCGGAACCGCGATGACCATCGCGATGACCGAGCTGACGACCGTGCCGAAGAGCAGGACCGCGATGCCGAACACCGGCGGGTCACCGGCCGGGTTCCAGTCGAAGGTGGTGAGGAAGTTGCCCTCGTCCCCCGAGATGGCGGTGGCGGCCCGGTAGCTCAGGAACACGGCGATCGACGCCATGATCACGAGCAGCAGGATGCCCGAACCCCGTGAGAGGGCCAGGAAGATCTTGTCGCCGGCGCGCTCGGTGGATCCCGAGCGCCGTCGTCGGGCCGGCGGGGCCGGTGGTATGTCGAGCTGTGTGGTGGAAGCCATGGTCTTTCCGGTCTGTGTGGGGGAGCCTCGGGCTCCCCTGGCGGCGGTGCACCGGATGGGCTGGTGACGGGGGCGGTCCGGAGGGGTGTGCCGGAGGGGTGTGCCGGACCGCCCCCGCCCTGGCGGGCTCTGTGGTCCCGGGGGCTTCGCTCCCGGACGGCCTCGGGGGCCGGCTGCGGCGTGGGCCCCGGGACCCGGCCCGGGGTGTGGTCCCCGGGACCGGGCGGGGTGTGGTCCCCGGGACGGCTTACGAGAGGGCGCTGATGGTCTCGCGGACCTTGGCGTTGATCTCGGCCGGGATCGGGGCGTAGCCGGCCTCCGTCAGGACCTTCTGGCCCTCGTCGGAAGCGGTGTAGGTGAGGAAGGACTTGACGGTGCCGAGGGTGTCGGCCTTGTTGCCGGTGTCGCAGACGACCTCGTACGTCACCAGGACCAGCGGGTAGGCGCCCTCGGCCTTGGTGGTGTAGTCGAGGTCGAGGGCGAGGTCCTTGCCGGTGCCCTTGACCTTGGCGGCGGCGATGGCCTTGGAGGCGTTCTCCGAGGTGGCCTGGACGGGGGAGCCGCTGCCGGTGTCGATGTCGACGGTGCTGATGTCCTGCGAGCTGGCGTAGGAGAGCTCGAAGTAGCCGATCGAGCCGTCGACGGCCTTCACCTGGGAGGCGACGCCGGAGGAGCCGGACGCGGCCTGGCCACCGGGGGCGGGCCACTTCTTCTCGGCCTCGTACTTCCAGTCGGCCGGGGCGGCGGCGCCGAGGTACTTGCCGAGGTTCTGCGTGGTGCCGGAGTCCTCGGAGCGGTGGAAGGGCTGGATCGCCTTGTCCGGGAGCTCGGCGCCCTCGTTGAGCTTGGCGATCGCCGGGTCGTTCCACTTCTTGATCTTGGTGTCGAAGATCTTGGCGAGCGTGGGGGCGTCCAGCGTGAGGCTGTCGACGCCCTCCAGGTGGAAGCCGATCGCGATCGGGCCGCCGACCATCGGCAGGTTGATGCCCTGGCCGGACGTACAGATCTTCTTGGAGTCGGCGACCTCTTCGGGCTTCAGGGCCGAGTCGGAGCCGGCGAAGCCGACGGTTCCCTGGTTGAAGGCGACGATGCCCTCACCGGACGAGGAGGAGTTGTAGTTGATCTCCACGCCGGAGCAGGCGGCCATGTAGTTCTTGACCCAGAGGTCCATCGCGTTCTTCTGGGCGCTGGACCCGGAGGCCCGAAGCTGTCCCTCGGCGCCGTCGCACGTGACGCTGGACGCGGCCGCGGTGGTCTTGCCGCCGCCGTCCGCGTCGGAGCCGCTGTTGTCGTCCGAACCGCACGCCGTGAGGACCAGGGCGCCGGAGACGGCGAGGGCACCGAGCGCGGTGGCACGAAGCCGGTTCTTGCGCTGAAGCTTCACTTTCGGGGTGTTCCTTCCAGGAGCCGCCGCGGTCGGTGGTCGGGCGGCGTGCGAGGGGAGTGGTGCGGTGGCTTGGCGCCGTGCACCTGGTACGTCCGAAATTAGGCAGAACAGGTGAAGCGGCCTACGGGGCGGAGTGAACGGGAGGTGAACCGTGCCGGGCGGGCCGGTTCCGGGGGTGCGGGGTGCATGGCGGGGGCGGCGGGTGTGGGGCGCCTGGCGGGGGCGGCGGGTGTGGGTGCGGGGTGTGGTTGGCTCGGGGTTCCGTCCTCAAGCGCCGGACGGGCTGGGTGGGTGCGCCCAGGTCGGGGTGGTGGCCGGTTGTCGGTGGGGGTGGCCCGGGGGCCTCCGGAGTGTCTCCTCGGGCGATGAGCGTTGCGGAGTCTCCTGCACGCCCCCGGGCCGGCCGTCGTGCGGGTGCGGTCAGGGCCCGGGGCGGGTGGCCAGGAAGGCGTCGAGCTGGACGCGGTCGCCGGGGCGGGTCAGGCGGGAGCGGGCGGCGTGCGGGGTGAGCCAGGCCAGGCGGTCGACCTCGTCGTCGGGTACGAAGGTGCCGTCCGTCGCCTCGGCCGCCCAGTACCGCACCTCTTTCGGGCGGCCGCCGACGAGGTAGCGGGCCGTGGGCAGGGCGGTGCCCGGGACGCAGTGGTGGCCCGTCTCCTCCAGGACCTCGCGCAGGGCGCCTTCGAGCGCCGTCTCGCCGCGCTTCAGCTTGCCCTTGGGGAAGGACCAGTCGTCGTAGCGGGGGCGGTGGACCAGGCAGATCTCGGGGCCGCCGTGCGGGGCGCGGCGCCACAGGACGCAGCCCGCCGCCCGTACCGGGTCGCTCATGGGGCGGTCACCGCCGTGTACGGCCAGGTCTCCCGGAACCGTCCGCGTGCCGCCTCCACCTCGTGCCGCTGGGCGGCGTGCAGCACGCCCAGCGCGTACGCCGTCGCCGGGGCGATCCGCGGGGTGCGGGCCGCCGCCGCGGCGTCCCCCGCCGCGTCCGCGGCGTCCCGGTGCAGGTCGAGGGCGTGTACGGCGCCGGCCAGGGACGGGTCGGGGGCACCGTCGACCACCTCGCGGGCGTGCCGGTGCAGCCGCAGCAGCAGCCGGGTCCGGTGCCAGGGGGCGTCCCGGGTCTCGTCGTACGGCTCGCCCGCCCCGCCGGGCGGCAGCGAGGCGACCGCGACC
>NZ_KL585404.1:14361-14650 GCF_000721935.1 Streptomyces sp. NRRL WC-3549 | reverse complement strand
GGGGCGTCCAGTACCTCGGCGACCGGGCCGGCGGCCGAGGCGGCCAGCGGCACGTCGGAGGCCAGCAGCGCGACGGCGTCGGCGACCGCGTGGAAGCGGGCGGACCCGAGCGCCTGGAGGGCTTCTGAGTGGGCGCGGGTCCGGGCGAGGGTGAGCCGGCGTTCGAGGAGGGCCCCGGCCCGGGCCGCTCCGACGCCGAGGGCCGCCCGCTCCTGGTGGCCGTCGGCCGGTACCGGGGGTCTGGCGGCGGGGACCGGGGCCCCTGACAGCTGGTGCAGAGACTCCAGCA
>NZ_KL585404.1:10706-14116 GCF_000721935.1 Streptomyces sp. NRRL WC-3549 | reverse complement strand
AGCCGGCCGGCGTAGGCGTGTTCGCGGGCCAGGGTGCCGGAGAGCCAGGCCAGCTCCGTACGGAGGTGGTCGGCCCAGCCCGGGTCGAGCGCCGTGCGGAAGGTGCGCAGGGTGCCGCTGATCCGGTGCGCCGTGTGGCGCAGGGCGGCGGCGGCCTCCTCGGTGCCGTGCGCGCCGGCGTCCGTGGGGGCGCTGTGCTCGCGGTGCAGGCGCAGGCCGCGCAGGAAGGCGGCGGCTTGTTCGTGCAGGTAGGGCGCGAGGACGGAGGCCGCGGAGCGGGTCGTGGCCGTCTGCTGGTCAGGGTGTCGCACGCCGGCGCCTCCGGGCGTCGATGAGCATCTCCTGTACGTGTCGCAGCGGCTGGCCGTCCGCGTCCGTGGAGTGCCGGGTCCAGTCACCGTCGGGGCCGAGGTGCCAGGAGGAGGTGGTGTCGGACATGCCGGTCTCCAGGAGTCGGCTGAGGGCGGCCCGGTGGGCGGGATCGGTGACGCGTACCAGCGCCTCGATCCGGCGGTCGAGGTTACGGTGCATCATGTCCGCGCTGCCCAGCCAGACTTCGGGTTCACCTCCGTTGCCGAAGGCGAAGACGCGGGAGTGTTCCAGGAAGCGGCCGAGGACGGAGCGGACCCGGACGCTCTCGGAGAGCCCGGGGACGCCGGGGCGGAGCGCGCAGATGCCGCGTACCCAGATGTCGACCGGCACCCCGGCCCGGGAGGCCCGGTAGCAGGCGTCGATGATCGCCTCGTCCACCATGGAGTTGACCTTGATGCGGACGTAGGACGGGCGCCCGGAGCGGTGGTGGGTGATCTCTTTGTTGATGCGGGCGATCAGTCCGTCACGCAGGGACTTCGGGGCGACCAGCAGCCGGCGGTAGGTCTCGCGGCGGGAGTAGCCGGAGAGCCGGTTGAAGAGGTCGGAGAGGTCCGCGCCGACCTGGGGGTCGGCGGTGAGCAGGCCGAGGTCCTCGTACAGCCGGGCCGTCTTGGGGTGGTAGTTGCCCGTGCCGACGTGGGAGTAGCGGCGCAGGGTGTCGCCCTCCTGGCGGACGACGAGGGAGAGCTTGCAGTGGGTCTTGAGGCCGACGAGGCCGTAGACGACGTGGCAGCCGGACTCCTCCAGCTTGCGGGCCCACTTGATGTTGGCCTGCTCGTCGAAGCGGGCCTTGATCTCGACGAGGACGAGGACCTGTTTGCCGGACTCGGCGGCGTCGATGAGGGCGTCCACTATCGGGGAGTCACCGGAGGTCCGGTACAGCGTCTGCTTGATGGCGAGGACGTCCGGATCGCTCGCCGCCTGTTCCAGGAAGGCCTGGACGGAGGTGGAGAACGAGTCGTACGGGTGGTGCAGCAGCACGTCGCGTTCGCGCAGGGCGGCGAAGACGTCGGGTGCGGAGGCGGACTCGACCTCGGCGAGGTCGCGGTGGGTGCCGGCGACGAACTTGGGGTACTTCAGCTCGGGCCGGTCCAGGGACGCTATGCCGAACAGCCCGGTGAGGTCGAGCGGTCCGGGCAGCGCGAAGAGCTCGGTCTCGGAGATCTTCAGTTCGCGTACGAGCAGGTCGAGGACGTACGGGTCGATGGACTCCTCGACCTCCAGCCGGACCGGCGGGCCGAAGCGGCGCCGCATGAGTTCCTTCTCCAGTGCCTGGAGGAGGTTCTCCGCGTCGTCCTCCTCGACCTCCAGGTCCTCGTTCCTGGTGACGCGGAACATGTGGTGGGCGAGGACCTCCATGCCCGGGAAGAGCTCTTCGAGGTGGGCGGCGATGACGTCCTCGATCGGGACGTAGCGCTGCGGGGATGCCTCCAGGAAGCGGGTCAGCAGCGGCGGCACCTTGACCCGGGCGAAGTGGCGGTGGCCGCTGACCGGGTTGCGTACGACGACGGCGAGGTTGAGCGAGAGGCCGGAGATGTACGGGAAGGGGTGTGCCGGGTCCACGGCCAGCGGGGTCAGCACGGGGAAGACCCGCTGCCGGAAGAAGGTGAAGAGGCGGGCCTGTTCCTTCTCGGTCAGCTCGGGCCAGCGGATCAGCTGGATGCCCTCGTCGGACAGGGCGGGTGCCACGTCCTGCTGGTAGCAGGCGGCGTGCCGGGCCATGAGTTCGCGTGAACGGTTCCAGATGAGGTCGAGGACCTCGCGGGGCTGGAGGCCGGACGCGGAGCGGGTGGCGACCCCGGTGGCGATGCGGCGCTTGAGGCCGGCCACCCGGACCATGAAGAACTCGTCCAGGTTCGAGGCGAAGATCGCGAGGAAGTTGGCCCGCTCCAGGAGGGGGGTGGCGGGGTCCTCGGCGAGTTCCAGCACCCGTTCGTTGAACGCGAGCCAACTGCGTTCACGGTCCAGGAAACGGCCCTGCGGAAGTTCGTTCCCTTCGCTGTCCGGCTCGTACGTGTCCGGGTCGTTGTCCAGGTCGGGGGCCAGGTCGGAGGCGGTCGACAGGCCCGTGGGCACCGAGGAGCCGGCGACGGCGTGGGGCCGGTGGGCGGCGAGGGAGCCGACCGACGGCTGGGCGGGCGGGGCGGGGACCTCGGAGCTGGGCTGCTGGCTCATGGACCTATTCTTCCGCGTGTGCGGCTCCTCAGGCGCGTCGGAGCCGCCGGAAAGCGCGGAGGAGGCGGGAGCGGGCGGTGAGCCCCGGTCTCTCCCGGTGCGGGGGGCGGGCACAGCTGGCTGCATCCCCCGAGGGTCCCAAGGTCGTCTGAACGGTCGGTGACGATGACATGACCTACGGGGATCGGTGCGGCTGCGGTGCAGTCCCGTGGTCTGTGCACGTTTCTCTGCTTCCCCGCCCGGGTTCCGGGATCCCCCCGGAACCCGGAACCCGGGCGGGGCGGTCCGGTCAGCCGTGGCGGCGGCGCAGCACCCGGAAGGCGAGGGTGAGGGCCAGGGCGGCGAGGGCGAGGAGGATGCCGGTCTCGACGAGTTGCAGGGGCCAGAAGTGCGAGGCCGGGTGGTAGTCGAGGTAGTGGCCGGTGATGTCCCGGTCCGCCAGGCACTGGAGCCGGTCCCGCTCGGACACGGCCTGGGAACACCCGTCGGGTGACAGGCGCTCGCCGCCGCGGGTGAGGTCGCCCACCTCCACCCACCAGATGCCCGCGCCCACGTCAAGATTCTGGCCGGTCAGCGTGCGTGTGGGCCACAGTCCGCCGCGGAAGAAGGCGAAGGCGGCGATCACCGCGCCGGTGACGGCCGTGGAGACGGCCAGGGCCGGAACGGTGCGGCGGACCAGCAGTCCGGTGAGTGCCCCGGCAGACAGGCCGAACAGCAGGTGGGCGGCCGGTGCGATGCCCGTGGTGGCGAAGACCTCCGGGGTGAACCACTCGGTGGGGTAAGGGTTGTCCGCGCGGGTCCGCGCCCAGTGCAGGACGCCCGACAGCACGGCCGTACCGGCCAGCAGCAGCACGGTGGATACG
>NZ_KL585404.1:10219-10461 GCF_000721935.1 Streptomyces sp. NRRL WC-3549 | reverse complement strand
GAGCTTGGCGGCGCGCCAGCGGGCCGGGGAGACGGACTGGGACCAGGACAGCCGGAAGGTGCCGCTCTCCAGCTCCCTGGCGATCATCGGGCCGGCGACGAAAGCGCCGAAGAGCGCGGGCAGGGCCGTCAGGAACAAGGCGGTGTCGTCGAACACCCGCCGGTACGTGAGCGTGCTGTGCAGGTAGGTGCTGGCCGTCTGCATGCAGCCCCGGTCACCGTCGGCGCCGTCCGTCCGGCAGC
>NZ_KL585404.1:2037-9988 GCF_000721935.1 Streptomyces sp. NRRL WC-3549 | reverse complement strand
CAGCCGGTCGCCGCGAAGACCTCGGCGACGTGGGACGCCCGCAGGGCCACGGCGATCAGTCCGACGACGACGGCGAGGGCGAGCCCGCCCGTGATCCACAGGACCAGGCGGTGCTGGCGGACGACGACGCGGGCCGGACCGCGCAGGGAGGGCCGGGGTGGGGCGAGGGTGCTCATGCGGCGGCCACCGCCTCGCGGGCGTGTGCGCTCGGGGTGAGCAGCGGCGGGGCGTCCGGGGAGCGGAGGTGGGCGAGCAGCAGCTCTTCCAGGGACGGCTCGGTGGCGTCCCAGGCGGCGGGATCCACCGGGCCCGACGGCCGGATCAACGCCGTGAGTTGACGGCCCGCCGTCCGTGACTCGACGACCGTGTGCGGGGTGAGGTCGCGGACCTGCCCGGTGACCAGGGCGTGCGCGGCGACGATGTCCTCGCTCTCACCGCCGAGCCGGACCCGGCCGCCGTCGACGAGCAGGAGGTAGTCGCAGGCGCCCTCCAGCTCGGTGAGGATGTGCGAGGACATCACGATGGTGGTGGAGTGCTCGGCGGCCTCGGCCATCAGCAGGCCCATCAGCTGATGCCGGACGAGGGGGTCGAGGTCGGCCATCGGCTCGTCCAGCAGCATCAGTTCGGGCCGCTTGGCGAGGGCCAGGGCGAGGGCGAGACGCGTGCGCTGGCCGCCGGAGAGGGTGCGGACCCTGGCGTCCTGCGGGAGGGGGGCGGCGATGCGGTCGGCGGCGTCCCGGTCCCAGGTGGCCGGGTTGAGCTCCCGGCCCGCCCACAGGGTGTCGGCGACCGTGAGCTGCGGGTACAGGGGTTTGTCCTGGGAGACGTACGCGATGCGGTGGCGCACCTCGGCCGGGTCGGTGGAGCCGAGGACCCGTAGCGTGCCCTCGGCCGGCCGCAGCAGGCCCGCGGCGAGGCCCAGCAGGGTGGACTTGCCGGCCCCGTTCGGCCCGACGAGGGCGCAGATCCGCCCGGTGGGCAGCCGGAACGAGCAGTCGCGCAGCGCCCACCCGCGCCTTCGCCCATAGGTCGTGCCGAGGCCGTTCGCCTCGATGGCGGCGCCTGTCATGTCTGCTGGTCCCCCTTGTCGAATGTGCTGTCCAGTGCGGCGGTGAAGAGGGCGCTCACGTCGTCCCGGTCGAGCCCGGCCGCCTGTGCCCTGCGGGTCCAGTCGGTGAGTTCGTCGCGCAGCGGGGCGTCGGTGGTGGCCGCCGCGCCGCCGAGGGTGCGGCGGACGAAGGTGCCCAGGCCCCGGCGGGCCTCGACGAGGCCTTCGCGTTCGAGTTCGCGGTAGGCCTTGAGCACGGTGTTGGGGTTGATGGCCGTGGCCTCGACGACCTCGCGGGCCGTGGGCAGCCGGTCGCCCGGTTCCAGTACGCCGAGGCGGAGCGCCTGTTTGGTCTGCTGCACGATCTGCAGGTAGGTGGCGACGCCGCTGCGCCGGTCGATGCGGAACTCGACCGCTGCGGACTCTGCCATGTTCACCACCCTTTCACTAATGAAGTAGTGAAAGGGTGACGTAAAGCAGGGGCGGCGTCAAGTGACGCCGCCCCTGGTGGTGTTGACCGGCGCTCAGGACTCCGTGCGGTACATCAGGTCTGTCTCGTACGTGGTGAAGCCCATCCGCTCGTACACCGAGAGGGCCGCCGGGTTGTCGGCGTCGACGTAGAGCATGGCCGTCGGCAGTCCCTCGGCGGCCAGGTGGCGCAGGCCGATCGCGGTGAGTGCCTTGCCGAGTCCGCCGCCCTGGGCGTCCGGGAGGATGCCGACGACGTAGACCTCGCCGAGCTGTTCCTCGGCGTGCACCTTGGTCCAGTGGAAGCCGATGATCCCGCCGTCGCGCTCGGCGAGGAAGAAGCCCTTCGGGTCGAACCAGGGTTCGGCCTTGCGGTCGTCCAGGTCGCGCTGGGTGAGGGAGCCCTGCTCGGGGTGGTGGGCGAAGGCGGCGCTGTTGACGGCCAGCCAGGCGGCGTCGTCCTGTCCGGGCACGAAGGTGCGGACGGTGACCCCCGGCGGCAGGGTGGGCTCGGCGATGTCGAGGGTGCCCAACGGGCGGCGGAGCTGGCGCAGTTCGCGGAAGAGGGAGAGGCCCAGCACCTGGGCGAGGTGCCGTGCGGCCGCCCGGCCGCCGTGTGCCCAGACCCTCAGCCGCTTGCCGGTCGCCGCGAGCAGGGCGGCGCCGAGGGCCCGGCCGTGTCCGTGGCCGCGGTGGGAGGGGTGCACGACGAGCTCGGCGGCCGGCGCCTCGACGGGGTCGGTGTCCTCCAGCTGCGCGTAACCGGCGAGGACGCCGTCCGCGGTGAGCAGGAAGTGCCGGACACCCTCGCGGTGCCCGCCCCGGAGCTGCAGCCGCCCCTGCTCGGAGACCGCCTGCCTGCCGTCGCTCCCGGCGGCCTCGCCCAGGAGGGCGAGGACGGCGTCGGCCTGCTCGGGGGTGAGCGCGTCGAGGGTCTCGATCTCGCGCCCGGGGGAGGGGAGGGGTGCGTCAGTCGTCATGTGTACGAGCGTACGGCGGCGGGGCGGGCGGGGGTGCCCGGCCGGACGCGGTGTGCCGAACGGGCGTGGGGCGGGCGCAGGGTGGGGCGCGGGCGGCGGTTTCCGGCCGCGGCCCCGGCGGCGGTCCGGAGTCGGGAGGGGAGGGATTCGGGCGGATCTGCGGCTTTCCGGCCTGGAAGCAACCAGCTCGTAACCACCGACATCTGTCGCGCTACGCGCGTTGACCCTAGGCTGCGGCAGCAGGATTCAGACGTGCCACCACTCAGCACCCTCCGCTGAACTCTCAAGGGGACCGATGTCAGCGACTCCGCATCCGAAGAACCGTGCGCCCCGGCGGGTGCTCGCCGCGGCGGCCGGGCTGGCCACCGCCGGCGCGCTCGTCGCCGCGATGCCGGCCGACGCCCACGACCGGGGGCACGGGCACGGCCACGGCCACCCCGCACCCCGTACCGTCGACGTGCAGCTGCTGTCCTTCAACGACCTGCACGGCAATCTGGAGCCGCCGGCCGGTTCGGCCGGCACGGTCAGCGAGACGCAGGCCGACGGCACGGTGACGTCGGTCCCGGCCGGCGGTGTCGAGTACCTGGCGACCTCGTTGCGCACCGCGCGCAAGGGCCACCCGTACTCCGTCACGGCGGCGGGCGGCGACATGGTGGGCGCGAGCCCCCTGCTGTCGGGGCTCTTCCACGACGAGCCGACCATCGAGGCGCTCAACAAGATCGACCTCGACGTGACGGCGGTCGGCAACCACGAGTTCGACGAGGGGGCCACGGAGCTGGCCCGTCTGCAGAACGGCGGCTGCCACCCGGTCGAGGGGTGCTACGAGAAGGGCAAGAAGTTCAAGGGGGCCGACTTCCCCTACCTCGCGGCCAACGTGACGAGCGAGAAGACCGGCAAGCCGATCCTCAAGCCGTACACGGTCTGGAAGAAGAACGGCGTCAAGATCGGCTTCATCGGGGTGACCCTGGAGGGCACGCCGGACATCGTCACGGCCAACGGCGTCAAGGGCCTGAAGTTCCACGACGAGATCGAGACGGTCAACAAGTACGCCAAGGAACTGGACCGGCAGGGCGTCAAGTCCATCGTCGCGCTGATCCACGAGGGCGGCGCCCCGGCGTCCACCTCGTACGACTACGACTGCGACAGCCCCGGCGCCGGGGACGGCGTCTCCGGCCCCATCGTGGACATCGCCAAGGGCATCTCGCCGAAGGTCGACGCGCTGGTCACCGGTCACACCCACCAGGCGTACGTGTGCACGATCCCGGACCCGTCCGGCAAGCCGCGCATGGTCACCTCGGCCGCGTCGTTCGGCAAGCTCTACACGGACACCACGCTCACCTACGACCTGCGCACCAAGGACATCGTGCGTACGTCGGTGAAGTCGGCGAACCACGTGGTCAGCCGTGACCAGGCCAAGGCCACCGACATGACGAAGCTGATCGGCCGCTGGAACAAGCTCGCGGCCCCCATCGCGAACAAGCCGCAGGGCTGGATCAGCGCCGACATCAACGGCCGGGGCGCCACCACCCCCGAACTGCCGCTCGGCGACCTCATCGCGGACGCCCAGCTGGAGGGCCTGGCCCCGGCCGACAAGGGCGGCGCGGTCGTCGCGTTCATGAACCCGGGCGGTATCCGCGCCGACCTGGTCTACGCGGCCTCCGGCGGCGAGGGCGACGGGGTGGTGACGTACGGCGAGGCGTTCACCGTCCAGCCGTTCACCAACATGATGAACGTCGTCGACCTGACCGGCGCGCAGCTGGTGGCCGCGCTCCAGCAGCAGGTCAGCGGCTCCAACGAGGCGTCCCCGAAGATCCTCCAGATCTCCGAGGGCCTCACCTACACCCTGGACCTGACGAAGTCGGGCGCGGACCGGGTGGTGGCCGACACCATCCGCCTGAACGGTGAGGCGATCGACCCGGCGAAGACATACCGCGTCGCGATGAACGAGTTCCTCGCGGGCGGCGGCGACGGCTTCACGGCCCTCGGCCAGGGGACGAACAAGCTGGTCGGGGCGTCCGACCTGGACGTGTTCAACGACTACCTGGCGGCCCACTCCACGGCTGCGGCCCCGCTGGCCCCGCCGGCCGCGGACCGGATCACGGTCGTGCGGTGACGCGCGGACGCGGGTGAACGAGTGGGGCGGTGGGCCGGTCGGCCCACCGCCCCACTCGGCTTTCCGGCGGTCCCGGGCCGTCCCGCCTGCGGCCTGTTCCGCAATTGACGAGGACCCGTCATAATTCAGGCCCACTCCCCACGGCCGACGGAGGCATGCCCGCATGAGCCCGTACACCGCCACCCGCCGGACCTTCCTCGCCGGCACCCTGGCCGCCACCGCCGGAATCGCCCTCGGCGCCGCGCCCGCCCTCGCCGTCCCGGCGCGTGTCCTCGGGACGCAGGACTGGATGGCCGCCCTCGCCGACTCCACCCCGCTGCACCGCATGACGATCCCCGGCACGCACAACGCGGGGGCGCGCTTCGGCGGGCCGTGGACGGAGTGTCAGAACACCACGGTCGCCGAGCAGCTCGTCAGCGGCATCCGCTTCCTCGACGTACGGTGCCGGATCACCGGGGACGCGTTCGCGATCCACCACGGCGCCTCGTACCAGAACCTGATGTTCGGTGACGTACTCATCGCCTGCCGGGACTTCCTGGCCACCCACCCGTCCGAGACGGTGCTGATGCGGGTCAAGCAGGAGTACTCCGAGGAGAGCGACGCCGCGTTCCGGCAGATCTTCGACCTGTACCTGGACGGCAAGGGCTGGCGCCCGCTCTTCCGCCTCGATTCCGGGCTGCCGGACCTCGGCGGGGCGCGGGGCAGGGTCGTGCTGCTCGCGGACAACGGCGGCCTGCCCGGGGTCCGCTACGGGGACCCGGCGGTCTTCGACGTCCAGGACGACTACATGGCCGAGCCGCTGGCCAAGTACCCCAAGATCGAGGCCCAGTTCCGCAAGGCCGTCCAGCAGCCCGGCAAGCTGTTCGTGAACTACGTGTCCACCGCGGCCCTGCTGCCACCGCGCTGGAACTCCGACCGCCTCAACCCGCAGGTGCACGCGTTCCTGGAAGGCTCGCAGGCGGTGGGCTGGACCGGCCTCGGCATCGTCCCGCTGGACTACCCGGCGACCCGGCCGGGACTGGTGGAGTCCCTGATCCGGCACAACCCGGCGGGCTGAGCCGCGGGCCCGGTGCCGGCACCTGGGGCTTGTCGAATATCGATAGGGTCCCCTAGTCTGAGGCATATCGACAATCGATAGGACGCGGGCGATGCACACGCGAATCACCAAGATCCTGGCCTCGGTGACCTTTGTACTGGCGGTGCTCTTCGGGCTCGCCTTCCTCGGCACGGGGTTCACGCACATGCTCGACGACGGGGCGGTCTGCGTGGAGACCGACTTCTGGCAGAACGCCTCACTGGCGGACAGGGTGTCGACCAGGGAGGGCGTGCAGGAGTCCAGCAGTGCCACGCGGCTCTGCCAGGACGGCCCCTCCCTGGGGCAGCGCGCCGCCGACCTCGGCGGCGAACTGCCCTGGCTGCTGATCAGTTCCCTCGCGCTGCTGCTCTTCTCCCGGCTGCTGAAGGCCGTCCTGCAGGAGGGGCCGTTCACCCACACGGTGTCGAAACGGCTCACCGTACTCGGCTGGTTCGTCACCCTGGGCACGCCGTCGGCCGCCCTCGTCGTCGGCTGGTCACAGTCCTGGCTCGTCGGCAGCATGGCGCCGAACGTGGGTTCCGGGCCGGCGCTCGAAGGGCCGCTCGTGCTCGTCATCCCCGGCCTCGCGGCCGTGATCGTGGGCAAGTTCCTGGCCGACGGCGTGCGGATGCGAGAGGACCTCGAAGGAACCGTCTGATGCCCGATGAGGAACACCACGGGATCCGGATCCACCTCGACCGGATCCTCGCCGAGAGAGGCATGACGCTCACCGAGCTGTCCGCGCGGGTGGGCATCACCGTCGTCAACCTGTCCGTGCTCAAGAACGGGCGGGCCAAGGCCATTCGCTTCTCGACCCTGTCGAGGATCTGCGCTGTCCTCGGGTGCCAGCCGGGAGACCTGATCACCCACGACACCGGCAGTCCTTAGGGACGGAGCCGTGGAGGACCGGCCCGGCGCCCGGAGCGTACTCAGTGCCCCGGCGGCGGCTGCGGTGCCCCCGGCAGCCGGACCGAGGCCACCGTGCCGTCCCCGTCGTCCGCCGGGCGCAGGGCGATCTCGCCGCCGGCCTGGTGGATCGTGCGGGCCACGATGGACAGGCCGAGGCCGGAGCCCGGGAGCTGGCGGGCGGACGGGGAGCGCCAGAAGCGTTCGAAGACGTGCGGGAGGTCCTCGGCCGGGATGCCGGGGCCGTGGTCCCGGACGGTCAGTTCCCCGCGGTGCAGGTGCACGTCGATCGTGGCGCCGGGCGGGCTGAACTTCACCGCGTTGTCCAGCACGTTGACCACCGCCCGCTCCAGCGCGGCCGGTTCGGCGCGCACGTACCAGGGGGCCAGCTCCGCGGTGATGGTCAGCTCGGGGCCGCGCAGCCGGGCGCGGCGCAGCGCGGTACGGGTGACGTCGTGCAGGGCGACCACCTGGAGGGGGCCGGGCTGGGCGGCGTCGGGGCGGGAGAGCTCCTGGAGGTCGCCGATGAGGGCGGCCAGCTCGGTCATCTGGGCCTTGACGGAGGCCAGCAGGGCCTTGCGGTCCTCGGGCGGGATGGCCCGGCCGGTCTCGTCGCTGCGGGCCAGCAGCTCGATGTTGGTGCGGAGCGAGGTGAGCGGGGTGCGCAGCTCGTGCCCCGCGTCCGCGATGAGCTGGGCCTGCCGGTCGCGGGAGCTGGCGAGGGAAGCCGTCATGGAGTTGAAGGAGCGGGAGAGCCGGGCGATCTCGTCCTCGCCCTCGGCGGGGATGCGGACGGTGAGGTCCTCGGTCCGGGCCACGTGTTCGACGGCGTGGGTGAGTTCGTCCACCGGCCGCAGCCCGGCCCGGGCCACCCACAGCCCCGCCGCGCCCGCGCCGAGTACGCCGATGCCGGAGACGAGGACCAGCACCCAGGCCAGGCCCGAGAGCGGGTCGGTGACCTCGCTCTCGGGGCGGGCCACCGACACGGCGTAGGACTCACCGGACGGGCGCAGGACCACGCGGTAGGTGTAGACCCGCATCTTCTGGCCGTCCTCGGCGGTCGCCGAGCGCAGGACGCCCGGGCGCTCGCCGACGGCCACCTCCACGTCCTCGCCGGTCGCCGGGATGCGGACGGACCCCGGGCTCGGGCAGATCTGGCCCGCGCCGTCGATGATCTGGAGGGTGTACGAGCCCGGCGACTGCGCCGGTCCCCGGTCGGCCCCCCGGCAACTGGCCAGCAGCTCCGTCACATAGGACTTGTCGACGGCCGGTGACTTGCGCAGGGAGTCGTCCAGCTGGCCCTGCAACTGCTCCCGCGTCACGAACCAGCAGGCGGCGGCTGCCGCCGTGACCGCGACGGC
>NZ_KL585404.1:0-1786 GCF_000721935.1 Streptomyces sp. NRRL WC-3549 | reverse complement strand
CGCCGCGGCAGACCGGTCACCCGTCACCGCCGCCGGACCGCAGCGCGTAGCCGACGCCCCGCACGGTGTGCACGAGGCGGGGCTCGCCGCCGGCCTCCGTCTTGCGGCGCAGGTACATCACGTACACGTCCAGGGAGTTGGAGCTGGGCTCGAAGTCGAAGCCCCAGACGGCCTTGAGGATCTGCTCCCGGGTGAGGACCTGCCGGGGGTGGGCCAGGAACATCTCCAGCAGGGTGAACTCGGTGCGGGTCAGCTCGACCCGGCGGGTGGAGCGGGTGACCTCGCGGGTGTTCAGGTCCATGCGCAGGTCCGCGAAGGACAGCACGTGGTCGTCGGGGGTGCCGCCCGCCGCGACCGCGTACGAGCTCCGGCGCAGCAGGGCCCGGATGCGGGCGAAGAGCTCGTCCAGTTCGAAGGGTTTGACCAGGTAGTCGTCGGCGCCCGCGTCGAGGCCGGTGACCCGGTCGCCCACGGTGTCGCGGGCGGTGAGCATGAGGATGGGCGTGGTCGAGCCGGTGGAGCGGATGCGCCGGGCGGCGGTGAGGCCGTCCATGCGGGGCATCTGGATGTCCAGGACGATCAGGTCGGGACTGTACGTCTCCACCTTGGCCAGGGCGTCGTACCCGTCCACGGCGACCTCGGTTCCGTAGCCCTCGAAGGCGAGGCTGCGCTGCAGGGCCTCGCGTACGGCGGGTTCGTCGTCGACGATCAGGACACGCTGGGGATCGTCCTCCGCGGGGCTCATCACTTCCTGGTCCTCTTCTCGTGGGGCTGTTCTGCCGGGCCCTCAGCGTCCCACGCGTGCGGCGCGGAGGCGCGCGGCACGTCGTTCGCGGGAGCCCCGGCCGCCGTTCCGGCCGCTGCGGACCTCGGGCGAGCGGCCGGTGCCGGGGGCGGGGGCGGCCAGTTCGGCCGCCAGGGCGAGGGGGAGGGCCAGGCCGGAGGGCCCGGTGTCGGTGGCGGGGTTCATGCGGTCCTCCGGGTCAGGAGCCGTCACCGGCGCGCAGGGCGTCCAGGTCGGCCTTGACGGTGTCGACGGGAATGGCGAAGCCGAGGCCCACGCTGCCCGCCGAGGAGCTGCCGGCCGAGGCGTCGGACGAACTCGGGGAGTACATCGCCGAGTTGATGCCGATGATCTCGCCGTTCATGTTGATGAGGGCGCCCCCGGAGTTCCCGGGGTTGAGCGAGGCGTCGGTCTGGATGGCCTTGTACGTGGTCTTGGACGTGCCGGTGTCTCCGTTGAACTGCCGCCCGCCGAACTCGAACGGCCAGCTCTCGCCGCCCTGTTGCCGTTGCTGCCCCTGGTCGTCGTCCTTGGCGACGGTGACGTCCCGGTCCAGCGCGGAGACGATTCCGCTGGTGACGGTGCCGGTGAGGCCTTCGGGCGAGCCGATCGCCACGACCTCGTCGCCGACCTTCACCGAGGAGGAGTCGCCGAGTACGGCCGTCTTCAGCCCGCTCGCCCCCTGGAGCTTGACGAGGGCCAGGTCCTTGTCGGCGTCGGTGCCGACCACATCGGCGGTGTACGTCTTGCCGGTGCTGAGCGACACCTCGATCTGCGAGGCACCGGAGACGACGTGGTTGTTGGTGACGATCTCGCCGTCCGCGGTGATGACGACACCGGAGCCGGTGGCCTCTCCCGCCGAGGACGTCGCGCTGATCTCGACGATCGCCGGGGACACGGCCGCCGCCACACCGGAGACCGTGCCGACGCTGCTTTTCGACACGGTGGTGCCGCTGACCGCGCCGCCGGAGCCGGCGGTGGCCTGGCCGCCGTCGGCGAAGG
>NZ_KL585403.1:78833-88742 GCF_000721935.1 Streptomyces sp. NRRL WC-3549 | reverse complement strand
ACGTGAACTTGTCCTCGGGAGTGGGGGTGAAGCGCTCCGGCATGGTCTGTCCGCCTTCGTGTGCGTCGGGGTGGGACACCGGGCCGCCTGTGGCCCGGCTTATTTGTTCAGTAACATTATTAATGTGCCACGAGGCAGCCTCTCGACGGAAGCCCCCGTACGACGAAACCCGGGCCGCCTCTGTTCGAGTGGGCGACGATCACGTAATTTGTTCGTCGCACGATCAAAACGAGCTTGCGAGGAAGAGGTAGCCCATGCCGCCGCGTACCGTCGTCATCGGTGTGGACAGCTCCACCCAGTCCACCAAAGCGGCCGTCGTCGACACCGTGACCGGCGAACTGCTCGCCGTCGGCCGTGCCCCGCACGTGGTCACGGGCGAGGGCGGTGCCCGCGAGAGCGACCCGGAGGTCTGGTGGCGGGCCCTGTGTGACGCGGTGACGGGAGGACTCAAGGAGTCCGGCCTCTCCGCGTCCTCGGTCACCGGGATCGCCGTCGCCGGGCAGCAGCACGGTCTCGTCGTGCTCGACCGGTCCGGCCGTCCGCTGCGCCCGGCGCTGCTGTGGAACGACACCCGCTCCGCGCCGCAGGCCGCGGCGCTCACCGCCGCGCTCGGCGGCCCCGATGCCTGGACGGCGCGCACCGGCACGGTGCCGGTCGCGTCCATGACCGCCTCGAAGTGGCGCTGGCTGCGCGAGAACGATCCGGCGAACGCGGAGGCCGCCGCCGCCGTGCGGCTGCCGCACGACTTCCTGACCGAGCGGCTCGCGGGCACCGCGGCGACCGACCCGGGTGACGCCTCGGGTACGTGCTGGTACTCCACCGGCACCGGCGGCTACGACCCGGAACTCCTGGCACTGCTCGACCTGGACGAAGCGCTGCTGCCGCCCGTCGCGGCCACCGGGGCGGTGCGGATCGGCTCGCGAGGCGCTCGGGCTGGCCGAGGGCATCGCCGTCGCGGCCGGCACGGGGGACAACATGAGCGCCGCGGTCGGCCTCGGGCTGGGCGGCGCCGGCCTGCTGGACCACCCCGTGCTCAGCCTCGGCACCTCCGGCACGGTCTTCGCGGCCTCCCTTGCCCGGCCGGCCTCCGCCGCCCTCTCCGGGTTCGCGGCGGCCGACGGTACGTACCTCCCGCTGGCCTGCACGCTCAACTGCACCTTGGCCGTCGACAAGGTCGCCACCCTGCTCGGGCTGCACCGCGACGACGCGGCGCCCGGCGGCGAGGCCGTGCTCCTCCCCTTCCTGGACGGGGAGCGCACCCCGGACCTGCCGACCTCGTCGGGTCTGCTGACCGGGCTCCGGCACGACACCACGCCGCAGCAGTTGCTGGGCGCCGCCTACGAGGGTGCGGCCTTCACCGTGCTGCGCGCGCTCGACGAGCTCTCGCGCGCCTGCGGTCTGGACCCGGCCGACCCGGAGGTGGCCACCCGGCCGCTGCGGCTGATCGGCGGCGGGGCCCAGGGCCGGACGTGGGTGGAGACGGTACGCCGGCTCTCCGGGAGGCCCCTGATCGTGCCCGGCAGCGGCGAACTCGTCGCCCGGGGCGCGGCGGCCCTCGCCGCGTCCGCGGCCGGCGGCGGCGACCCGGTCGCGGTGGCCACCCGCTGGAACACCGCGGCCGAGGACGCCGAACTCCCCGCGGTGGAGCGGGACACGGAGACCTGGGACCGGATCGGCTCGGTGCTCGACCGGGCCTCAACGCCCTTGCTCGGGGGCTGACCCCGGCCCTTCGGAGGTTGGCCGCCGGGGCCCCCGGGGCAGGCGAAGTGGCGGGGGCACGACCGGTTTTGGGGATGACAGCGGATCTTCAATAGGATCCGTCGATGATCATAAGAAAACGGCTGACGGCCGGGGTGTGCGTTCTGCTCGCCACCCTGACCGCCGGGCTCGGCACCGCGTTGCCGGCCGCCGCCGACGAACCCCCCTCCGCCCTGACCCCCAAGGTCGAACTCGTCCTGGACGTCAGCGGTTCCATGCGCACCCGGGACATCGACGGCCAGTCCCGGATGAGCGCCGCCAAGCAGGCGTTCAACGACGTCCTGGACGCGGTGCCCGAAGAGGTGCAGCTCGGCATCCGGACGCTCGGCGCCGACTACCCGGGCGACGACCGCAAGGTCGGCTGCAAGGACACCAGGCAGCTCTACCCGGTCGGACCGCTCGACCGCACCGAGGCCAAGACCGCCGTCGCCACGCTCGCCCCCACCGGCTGGACCCCCATCGGGCCCGCCCTGCTCGGCGCGGCCGACGACCTGGAGGGCGGCGACGCCACCCGTCGGATCGTCCTGATCACCGACGGCGAGGACACCTGCGGGCCGCTCGACCCGTGCGAGGTCGCGCGTGACATCGCCGCCCGCGGTATCCACCTGGTCATCGACACCCTCGGCCTGGTGCCGAACGCCAAGATCCGGCAGCAGCTGACCTGCATCGCCGAAGCCACCGGCGGCACCTACACCGCCGTCCAGCACACCGACGAACTCTCCGGCCGCGTGAAGCAGTTGGTGGACCGTGCGGCCGAGCCCACGATCACCCCGGTGGCCACCGAGGGTGCGGGCAGCTGCGCGAAGGCCCCCGAGCTGAAGGCCGGTCTCTACACCGACCGCCAGGAGATCGGCAAGCACCGCTGGTACCGGGTGGACGTCCTGCCCGGCCAGGAACTGCGCGCCTCGGTGAGCGTGTCGGCGGACCGCGCCGTCGACGACGACTACGGCGTGCTGCTGCGCGCGGTGACCACGCACGGCCGCGAGATCGTCCGGGGCTCCGAGTCCGGCACCGGCCGTACGGACGCCGTCTCCGCCGGGCTGCGGTACCCGAAGTCCGAACTGGAGGAGACGGACGACGGCGGGGAACCGCCCGCCGAGACCGTCTGCCTCCAGCTGGGCAACTCCTTCTCGGCCCCCGCGTCCGTGAAGAAGACCCCGGGCATGCCCGTCGAGCTGACCATCGACCTGGTGGACGGCCCCGACAACGCCTCCGACGTGGCCGCGTTCGGTCTGGGCCGCGGCTGGTGGCTGCTGGGCGTCATGGTGCTGACCGGACTGATCGCCGGCCTGCTGTTCGGCTGGATCTCGCGCTGGCGTGTCGCCGTCTGGAGGACCAACTGATGCCTGCTCCCCGCAGAAACCGCCTCGGACGCGCATGCGCCGGGCTCCTGCTCGCCGGGACCACCCTGCTCACCTCGGCGGGGGCGGCCCGGGCCGACGACCCCTCTGCGAGCGCGAGCCCCGCCGGGGACGAGGCCGCCGGCCCGACGGAGGCGGGCACCACCTTCCGTACCGCCACGCCCGTCCAGCAGGAGCAGACGGCCACGGCCGACGCCTCCACGGGTGACTACCTGTACTGGGTCTTCCCCGCCGACGCCGGCGAACGGGCCACCGTCCGTGCCAAGGTGACGCTCCCTGAGAACGCCACCCGGCACGGCGCCTCGACCTGGCAGATCGACGTGTACGACGGGCTGCGCCGACGCCAGGCGTGCATGTACGGCCACCAGACCAGGAAGGCCGCGCCGGACGCGAACACCGTCGAGCTGTCCTGTGTCCTGCGTACCGTGCGCGCCTGGGCCGAGCCGTGGGCGAACGACCCGCTGCCCGGCAGCTACTACGTACGGCTGACCGTCGTGGACCTGGCCGAGGAGGACCTGGGGCTGCCGGTCCGCGCCGAGACCCGTGTCACCTCGGTCGACAAGGGCGGCTCCCACGACGTGGACGGCACACTCGCCGAGCCGCTGGTGCCGGGGGCGTCCTCCGCCACGCAGGCCGTGTCCGGGCAGAGCGGCGACGACGAGCGGCCGAAGGTGTCGCTGGGCAGCGAGCCCGAGGACGGCTGGGCGTCGGGGTGGTGGACCGACCGCTGGCTGTGGACCGTGGGCGGCGGCGTACTCGCCGCTCTCGCCGCGGTGTTCGGCCACAGCCTGACCCGTGGGCGCGGGCGCCCCTCCCACGTGCCGCCGCCGGGCTACTGACACGCGGGCCCGTCCCCCACGAGGGCCGCCGGCCGGGTCGGACGACCCGCTCGGCGGCCCTCGGCGCATACCGGGGTGAGCCCCGCCGGGGCTCTCGGGGAGGATGGGCGCGAGATCCATTCCCACCAGGAGGCGAGCATGCCGGTCACCATCACCGTAGGGCTGGACGGAACGGGCCATTCCCTCGCCGCCGCCGACTGGGCGGCGCAGGAGGCCGCCCGGCGGAAGGCGGCACTGCGCCTGGTGTACGCCTGGGTGTGGCGCGCCGGCGGCGCGTCGTACGTCGGCGACCGCGACGCCGAGGAGCGCGTGGTCCGTGCCGTGTTGAGCGACGCCGAGTCCCGGGTGAGGGCCGCGCACCCCGCGCTGGAGGTCTCCACCGAGGTGGTCGTCGGCGACCCGGTGCCCACCCTGGTCGACGAGGCGGACCGGGCCGGGATGCTGGTGCTCGGCTCCCGGGGGTACGGCACGCTCGCCGGCTATCTGATCGGTTCGGTCTCCCTGCACGTACTGCGCCGTACGGCCCGGCCGGTCGTCATGGTGCGTGAGGCGCGTCCGGACACCCCCGCGCCCCGGGCCTGTGGAGACGTCGTCGTCGGCGTCCAGGACGCCGAGGCGGCCGGTGGCCCGGTGCTCGACTTCGCCTTCGCCTCGGCCGCCGAGCGGGGCGTGCGCCTGCGCGCCGTGTACGCGTGGGAGGTCCCGCCGGTCCTCATGTGGAGCCCCGGGTCGCTGTGGGTGGCCGAGCAGCAGGGCGGGCTGGAGCCGGTGCACCGGCAGATCCTCGCCGACGCCCTCCGGCCGTGGCGCGAGAAGTACCCGCGGGTCGAGGTCGTCGAGGAGGTCCGCACCGGGCCCGCGGCGGAGGTCCTGCTGTCCGGCACCGAGGGGGCGCAGCTCCTGGTCGTCGGCCGCCGCACCCACGAGCCGGGCGTACGCCGGCTGGGCTCCGTCACCCATGCGGCGCTCCACCACGCGCCGTGCGCGGTCGCCGTCGTCCCGCACGGCTGAGCGCCCGGAGCGAGGAGGGCGCGCGTCCGGGCCGCGCGGGTTGACCTCAAGGCAAGTCGAGGTCCTAGCGTTCCGTGCGTACGGACCGATCCTCGGAGGTATCGCTCGCATGGACATGGAAGTCACCGCCTGGACCTCGCTCCACAGCGCGATGAACGCGCAGAAGGGCCGCAGACCCTTCTCCCGGGCCACCTTGCGCCGCATCGGGGCGTTCGCCCGTCCGCACCGGAGGCGGATCCTGCGGTTCCTGCTGCTGAGTGTGGTCACCGCGCTGCTCGCGGTGGCCACACCGGTGCTGGCGGGAAGGGTCGTGGACGCGATCGTCGAGGGCGACGACAGCGGGACGGTCACCCGGCTCGCCCTTCTGATCGCCCTCATCGCCGTCGCCGAGGCGGCGCTGGCGCTCCTCACCCGGTGGCTGTCGGCGACCCTGGGCGAGGGACTGATCCTGGACCTGCGTACGGCGGTCTTCGACCACGTCCAGCGCATGCCGGTCGCCTTCTTCACCCGCACCCGGACGGGTGCGCTGGTCAGCCGGCTCAACAACGACGTGATCGGCGCGCAGCGGGCCTTCAGCAACACGCTCTCCGGTGTCGTCTCCAACCTCGTCACCCTGGTGCTGACACTGGCCGTGATGCTCACCCTCTCCTGGCAGATCACCCTGCTCGCGCTGGTGCTGCTGCCGGTGTTCGTCGTGCCCGCGCGGCGGATGGGCTCCCGGATGGCGGCGCTCCAGCGGGAGGCGGCGGGTCACAACGCGAGCATGGGCACCCGGATGACGGAGCGTTTCTCGGCTCCGGGCGCGACCCTGGTCAAGCTGTTCGGGCGTCCCGCCGACGAGTCCGCGGCGTTCGCCGCACGGGCGGGCCGGGTGCGGGACATCGGTGTGCGTACGGCGATGCTCCAGTCCACGTTCATCACGGCGCTCACCCTGGTCTCCGCACTGGCACTGGCTTTGGTCTACGGCCTCGGCGGCCAGTTCGCGCTGCGCGGCGCACTGGAGCCCGGCGCGGTCGTCTCCCTGGCGCTGCTCCTCACCCGGCTCTACGCGCCGCTGACCGCTCTGGCCGGGGCCAGGGTCGAGGTGATGAGCGCCCTGGTCAGCTTCGAGCGGGTCTTCGAGGTCCTCGACTTGAAGCCGCTGATCGAGGAGAAGCCCCACGCCCGCAGGGTCCCGGAGGGGCCGGTGTCCGTCGAGTTCGACGGTGTCCGTTTCGGCTACCCGTCCGCCGACAAGGTCTCCCTCGCCTCCCTGGAGGAGGTCGCCACGCTCGACGGGCGGGGCGGCGCCCAGGTGCTCCACGACGTCTCCTTCACCGCTGAGCCCGGCCGGACGGTCGCGCTCGTGGGCTCCTCGGGGGCGGGCAAGTCCACCGTCGCGCAGCTCCTCCCCCGGCTGTACGACGTGGACGCCGGCAGCGTGCGCCTGAACGGCGTCGACGTACGGGACCTCGGCGCGGACTCGATCCGCGAGACGCTCGGCATGGTCACCCAGGACGGACACCTCTTCCACGAGTCCGTGCGGGCCAATCTGCTGATCGCCCGGCCCGACGCCACGGAGGACGAGGTCTGGGACGCGCTGCGCCGGTCGCGGCTGGACGGACTCGTGGCGTCCCTCCCGGACGGGCTGGACACGGTCGTGGGCGAGCGGGGTTACCGGCTGTCGGGCGGCGAACGCCAGAGGCTCACCATCGCCCGGCTGCTGCTGGCCCGTCAGCGGGTGGTCATCCTGGACGAGGCGACCGCGCACCTGGACTCCACCTCGGAGGCGGCCGTGCAGGAGGCCCTGGCCGAGGCGCTGGAGGGCCGCACCGCGGTGGTGATCGCGCACCGGCTGTCCACCGTGCGCGCCGCCGACCTGATCCTGGTCCTGGAGGCGGGGCGGATCGTGGAACGGGGGACGCACGAGGAGTTGCTGGCCGCCGGCGGACGGTACGCGGAGCTGTACCGCACCCAGTTCGACCGGCCGGAGACCGAGGAGTTCGGCCGGCCGGAGGCCGGGGACGCGGTCGGCCCGCCCGCCGAACGCCGCACGCCCGCGTAGGAGGCGCCGGGTGCCCCGGGTCACGAGGAGGCCCGGGGCCCCGCCTCACCCTTTCAGACGGTCCATCAGGCCGCGCATGTCGCTGATCAGGGCCGGCTGGAACGGGGCCGTCTCGGGGGCGTCCGGCTCCACGTCGAGCGCCTCCCCGTACTCGTCGTCGGACATGTAGCTGGTGACGGAGGAGACGTCCAGCACGAAGACGGCTCCGCCCTCGCGCACCGACAGTTCGGCGCTTCCGTCCTCCGAGGTGCGCAGGAACGCCGTGTCGCCGAGGTCCGGGACGGCCTCCAGCGTGCCCTCGTCGCCGCCGTCCCTCCCCGTGTCGCGCGCGCGTGCCTCGAACTCGGGGCCCGGGTCGGTCTTCTTGTGCAGTTCCACGACGACGGAGACGGTGAAGTCCCTGGACCAGCCGCCCGACTCCCCCTCTCCCAACGGCACGGACGCCAGCGGGACGGAGCACTGCTGCCGGTCCAGGGCCTCGTGTCTCGCCACCCATGCCTCGCCCTCGCCCGGCGGCTGCCTCGGTGCGATCGCCGCGCCGAGCGACGTCAGCGGGAGTTCGGCGCACAGGCCGTCGTCCAGCCGGTAGCCGTGCAGGTCCGGGGCGCGGTCCCCCGTCCCGTACGCGTACCACGACGCGGCCCAGAGGACCGACGCCACGACCGCCCCGCCCAGGGCCCACCGCCACGGACTCGGGCTCCCGGGGACACGCCCCCGGTCCGAGTGGTCGATCACCTCCACGGCGTGGACCCCTCCGGACCGCCCCTCGAACTCCGGCTCGGAAATCAACCCGCCCCCCTCCCGCGCACCCGCTGCCTGCGCACGATAATCGCAGAACCGGGCCGTTCCGGTGGGGCCCTCGGGCAGGTCCGGAGGGTGCGTCATGTGCGAGCTGTCGGGCCCGGCCGGGCGCCCGCCGGAAGGCCGGGCCGTCCGCCCGGCCTCCCGGCGGCGTGGCGTCCGCCTGTCTCCTACCGGCCCGGGGCCGGGGTCAGTCCAGCCACTTCTTCCAGGTGTCCGGGTTCTGCGCGATCCAGCGTTCCGCGGCCTCGTCCGGGGTGAGCCGGTCGGAGGCGATCATCTTCGAGACCTCGTTCTGGTCGTGCTCCGACCAGGAGAACTTCCTGAGGAAGGCCGCCGCGTCCTTGCCCCGTCGTGAGAAGTCCGCGTTGAGGTACTTCTGCAGCGGGGTCGTCGGGTAGGCGCAGTCGATGTCCGCGGGGGCCTTGGCACCGCACGCGTCGGTGTACTCGGGGAGCTTCACCTCGACCATCGGGACCTCGTTGAACAGCCACTGCGGCTGGTACCAGTAGCTCAGGAAGGGCTTCTTCGCCTTGGCGAACTGCTGGATCTGGGTGATCTGGGCTGCCTCGGAGCCGGCGAAGACGACCTTGTAGTCCAGGCCGAGGTTCTTCACCAGCGCCTTGTCGTTGGTGACGTAGGACGGTGAACCGTCCATCAGCTGGCCCTTGTCGCCGCTCTCGGGGGTGCGGAGTTCGTCGGCGTACCTGTCGAGGTTCTTCCAGTCCGTGACGTCCGGGTGCTCGTCGGCCCAGTACTGGGGGACGTACCAGCCGATGTGGCCGGTGACGCCGAGGTCGCCGCCGGGGACGATCGTCTTCTTGTCCTGGACGTACAGCTTCTCCTGGTCGGGATGGCCCCAGTCCTCCAGGATGGCGTCCACCCGGCCCTGGCTGAGCGCGTCCCAGGCGGGGACCTCGTCCGTCTGGACCAGGTCGACGCGGTAACCCAGTTCGTCCCGGAGGAGCTTGCCCGCGACGGCGACGTTGGCCTGGGCGCCGACCCAGGACTGTACGGAGAGCGTGACGGTCTTGATGTCGGCCGGGGCCGCGAACGGGGAGGCCTGCTTGGTCATGTCCGCCGCACCGCATCCGGTGACGGCCAGCAGGGCCGCGGCCGACGCGACGATCGCGGACGTGCGCGGCCGGGCGCGGGCGGCCGTACGGGGGGTGGTGGGAGCCATGGTCAGCTCTCCTTCCGCGAGCGGCGGGCGGTGGGCTGGGTGACCCGGTCCAGCATCAGTCCCAGGCAGACGATGGCGGCGCCCGCGACGAGACCGGTGGCCAGGTCGCCCTGGGCGAGGCCGAACACGACGTCGTAGCCGAGCGCTCCGGAGCCGACGAGACCGCCGATGATGACGACCGCGAGGACCAGGACGACGCCCTGGTTGACGGCGAGCAGCAGGGCGGGCCTGGCCAACGGCAGCTGGACCTGGCGCAGTTGCTGTCCCGGGGTGGCGCCGAGCGAGCGCGCGCACTCCATCGCGGCGGGATCCACCCCGCGCAGCCCCTGGGTGGTGATGCGTACGACGGCGGGCAGCGCGTAGACGACGGCGGCCGCGGCGGCCGGGGCGCGGCCGACGCCGAAGAGGGCGACCACGGGGATCAGGTAGACGAACTGCGGCATGGTCTGGAAGATGTCCAGGACCGGGCGCAGGGCCCTTTCCAGCCGTTCGCTGCGGGCGGCGCCGACGGCGACGGTGAAGCCCAGGACCAGGGTGACCGCGACGGCGGCGATGACCTGGCTGAGGGTGTCCATCGAGGGTTCCCAGACGCCGAGGACCCCGATGGCGGCCATGGCGAGCACGGCGGTGAGCGCGGTGCGCCAGGTGCCGATGGTCCAGGCGAGGGCGGCCACGACCAGCAGGACGGCCCACCAGGGCAGGCCCTGGAGTCCGCTGCGGAGCGGGTTGAGGATCCAGTCGGTGAAGCGGGCGGCCCAGTCGGCGGTTCCGCCGATGACGGGGATGCCGGTGTAGAGGTGGTCGACCATCCAGTCCTTGGCGGTGTTGACCGGCCCCGCGACGGGGACGACGCCGTCCTCGGGCCAGACCCGCCCGCCGGCGATCCGTCCCACGACGGCGACGGCGGCCGCG
>NZ_KL585403.1:78308-78618 GCF_000721935.1 Streptomyces sp. NRRL WC-3549 | reverse complement strand
GGCGACGGCGGCCGCGATGCCCGCGGCGAGTGCCCAGCCGCGCGGCCCGCGCAGGGCGGCGGGCCCGGTGGGCTCGGTGCCGGCCTTCCGCCCGGCGGCCTCGGTGGTGCGGTCCAGGACCACGGCCAGCAGCACGATCGGGACGCCGGCGGCCAGCGCGGCGCCGACGTCGACGGAGGACAGCGCCTGGTAGACGCGGTCACCGAGGCCGCCCGCGCCGATGACGGACGCGATGACGGCCATGGACAGCGCCATCATGATGGTCTGGTTGAGGCCGAGCAGGAGTTCCTTGCGGGCCAGCGGCAGGCGG
>NZ_KL585403.1:74446-78075 GCF_000721935.1 Streptomyces sp. NRRL WC-3549 | reverse complement strand
CAGCAGGCGCTGCCGGCCGGTCGCGCCGAGCGAGGTCACCGCCTCCATCACCCCGGCGTCGGCCCCGCGCAGCCCGAGCGCGGTGAGCCGGGCCATCGGCGGGGCCGCGTAGACCACGGTCGCCAGGACCGCGCCGGGCACGCCGATCCCGAAGACCAGCACGACGGGCAGCAGGTAGGCGAAGGCGGGCAGCACCTGCATGGTGTCCAGGACGGGCCGCAGGAAGCGGAACGTACGGTCGGACAGCCCGGCCGCGAGTCCCAGCAGGATCCCGAGGGCGACGGAGGCGAGAACCGCGACGACCATCAGGGCGAGGGTCTGCATGGTCGGCACCCACATGCCGAGCAGCCCGCAGGCGACGAAGGACAGTGCGGCCGTCACCGCGAGGCGGACACCTGCCGTCCGCCAGGCGACGAGCGCGGCGACGGCGGTGACCCCCGCCCAGCCGAGCGCGAGGAGGGCCAGGTAGACGCCGCGTACGGACAGGACGACGGCGTTGCTGATGTGCCCGAGGAAGTAGAGGAACAGCGGGTGGCTGTCGCGGTTGGAGATGATCCAGTCGTTGACCTCGCCGAGCGGTGCGCTCAGGTCGGCGGTCAGCGCGCCGGGCCAGGCCCCGCCGCCCCAGCGGGCGTGGACGACGGGCACGGCGACGGCGGCGGCGACCAGCAGGAGGAGCAGCTTGCCGAGCGCGGGCCGGCCGCGCAGCGCGCCGAGCGGGCCGCCGGTGCGGGGCCCGGCGGCGGAGGTGGTGACGTGGGCGGTGGCCATCAGGCGTTCACCCCGTGGGCCCCCGTGCCCGCGACGACGTCGAGGAGGCAGGTGTGGTCGACGACCCCGACGAGCCGGCCCCTGTCCATGACCCGGGCCGTGGGCTGCCGGGAGCGGACGACGGCCTCGATGGCCTCGGAGACGGTGGCGTCGGGGCGCAGGGCCGGGCCGTGCTCCCCGTCGTCCGCGGTCGGCGGGCGCATGGCGGTGGCGACGGTGAGGACCTGCTCGCGCGGTACGTCCCGGACGAACTCGCGTACGTAGTCGTCGGCGGGTGAGCCCACGATCTCCTCGGGGGTCCCGAGCTGCACGATCCCGCCGTCGCGCATGAGGGCGATGCGGGTGCCCAGGCGCAGCGCCTCGCTCAGGTCGTGGGTGATGAAGACCATCGTCCGGCCCTCCTCCCGGTGCAGCCGGACGACCTCGTCCTGCATCTCCCGGCGGATCAGCGGGTCCAGGGCGCTGAACGGTTCGTCGAAGAGGAGGACGGAGGGATCGACGGCGAGCGCGCGGGCCAGTCCGACGCGCTGCTGCTGGCCGCCGGAGAGCTGGGCGGGGCGACGGGCCTCGAGACCGGCGAGGCCGACCTTCTCCACCAGTTCGGCGGCCCTGGCGCGGCGTTCTGCCTTGCCCAGGCCCTGGATCTCCAGGCCGTAGGCGACGTTGTCGAGGACGGTGCGGTGCGGCAGCAGTCCGAAGTGCTGGAAGACCATCGCGGCCCGGTGGCGGCGCAGTTCACGCAGCCGGGCGCGGTCCATGGCCAGGACGTCCTCGCCGTCGATGGTCAGGGTGCCGCTGGTGGGCTCGATGAGCCGGGTCAGACAGCGTACGAGGGTGGACTTGCCGGAGCCGGAGAGACCCATGACGACGAAGACCTCGCCCTTGGCGACGTCGAAGGAGACGTCCCGCACGGCGGCGGTGCAGCCGGTGCGCTCGCGCAGTTCGGCGGGCGGGAGAGCGGCGTGCTCGCCGCCGGGGACGCGTTCGGCGCGGGGCCCGAAGACCTTCCAGAGGCCGCGTACGGAGAACACGGGTGCGGCGGCCCCGGGCGCCGTGCGCGCCGGAGCGGGTGCGGGGAATGCGCTCATCGGACGTCGCCTCCCTCGGTCGGGGTCGTGCGCAGCAGTTCGGCGCACTTCTCGCCCACCATCAGGACGCCGATCATCGGGTTCACGGCGGGCATGGTCGGGAAGACGGAGGCGTCGGCGACGCGGATGCCGTCCAGGCCCTGGATCCGCAGCTGCGGGTCGACGACGGCGGCCGGGTCGCCGGGGGCGCCGATCCGGCAGGTGCCGGCCGGGTGGTAGACGGTGTGGGCGGCCTTGCGGGCGTACGCGCTGATGTCCTCGTCGGAGGTGACCTCGGGGCCTGGGCAGACCTCGCGCCCCAGCCAGTGGGCCAGGGGCTCGGTCCGCGCTATCTCGCGGGCGAGCTTGATGCCGTCGACCAGGGTGCGGCCGTCGTAGTCCTCCTCGTCGGTGAAGTAGCGGAAGTCCAGGGCCGGTTTGGCCTCGGGGTCGGCGCTGGTGAGGTAGAGACGGCCGCGGCTGCGCGGCTTGGGGATGTTCGGGGTCATCGACACGCCGTGCTCGGGCTTCTCGTAGCCGAGGCGCTCCGGGTTGTCGGTGAAGGGGATCTGGTAGAAGTGGAACATCAGGTCGGGGCCCCGGGAGCCGGGGTCGCGGCGTACGAAGAGGCCCGCGTCGGAGTCCATCGCGGAGTTCTCCGGGATGGGTCCGTCGGTCTCCCAGACGATGACCGACTCGGGGTGGTCGAGCAGGTTCTCGCCCACGGCCGGCGCGTCGTGCACGACCGGGATGCCGAGGGCGTCGAGGTCCTTCGCCGGTCCGACGCCGGAGTGCAGCAGCAGCCGGGGGGTGTCCACCGCTCCGGCGCAGACGATGACCTCGCGCCCGGCGCGCAGCAGGATCTCCTCGCCGTCCTTGGTGCGGACGTGGACCCCGGTGGCGCGCTTGCCCTCGAACTCCAGCCTGTACGCCCAGGTCTCCAGCAGGATCGAGAGGTTGGGGCGGTCACCTGCTTCGATGTGCGGGTGGAGGTAGGCCACGGACGCCGAGGAGCGCTTGTTGTCCTCCGGGTGGTAGGCCAGGTCGAAGAAGCCGACGCCCTCGTGGAAGGGCTTCCTGTTGAAGCCCTCGACGCGCGGGACCCCGGCGGCGGCCGTGGCGGCGTCGACGAAGTCGCGGGCGATGGAGTTCCGGTCCTTCTCGTCGACGGGCACGATGTGGTTGCGCAGGCGGGCGAAGTAGGGGTCCATGGAGGCCGCGTCCCAGCCGTCGGCACCGGCCTCGGCCCATTCGTCCCAGTCGCCGGGCAGCGGTTTGAAGCTGATCAGCGTGTTGTGCGACGAACAGCCGCCGAGGACGCGGGCGCGGCTGTGGCGGATGTGCGAGTTCCCGCGTGGCTGCTCGGTCGTCGGGTAGTCGTAGTCGAGGTCGCCGCCGAGCAGTCCGAGCCAGCGGCGCAGGGTGAGGACGTCGTCGCGGTCGATGTCGGTGGGACCGCCCTCGACGAGGGTGACGGTGACGTCGGGGTCCTCGGTGAGGCGGGAGGCGATGACACAACCGGCGGTACCGCCGCCGACGACGACGTAGTCGGCGGGTTCGGACAGTGCGGGGCGGGAGGACGGCGGCATGGGCTCTGCTCCTTCTGCGGGGTGCCGGCGGGTGTGCGGCTGTGACGGTGGACGCGGACTGCGGTGCGGGCGGCGGAAGCCGGTGGTGTGCGCGAGGGCCTCCGCGCGGCGGGCATCGGCGGACGGACCCGCGCCCCTGCGCGGACGGCGGACCTCGGCGGCCGAGACGGTGCCGGGGCGGCGGTTGTCGTCCGTCATGCCC
>NZ_KL585403.1:71804-74296 GCF_000721935.1 Streptomyces sp. NRRL WC-3549 | reverse complement strand
GTCGTCCGTCATGCCCCGCCGCGGGCTCCGGGACGACGGGTGTCGGCGAGCGGTCGTCCGGGGGCCGTCGCGGCAACGGCGGAGGCGGGGCGTACGGTCGGCGTCCGCCGGCGCACGGTCGGCGGACGCCCGGTCCGGGGGCACGGCTCCAGGGTCAGCCGGCGAACCAGCGCTGGGGGCGCGGGTTGAGGTTCTGGTAGATGTGCTTGGACTCGCGGTACTCCGCCAGCCCGGTGGGGCCGAGCTCGCGTCCCGTACCGGACTTGCCGAAGCCGCCCCACTCGGCCTGCGGGAGGTACGGGTGGTAGTCGTTGATCCAGACGGTGCCGTGCCGCAGCCGTGCCGCGACCCGCCGGGCGCGGCCCGCGTCGGTGGTCCAGACGGCACCGGCCAGGCCGTAGTCCGTGTCGTTGGCGAGCCGCACGGCCTCCTCCTCGGTTCGGAACGGGCCGTACGTCCGAGGGCTCGGGGCGGGCGCCTCCCGAGCGGACGACGGCGCCCTCCGCGCGGGCGGAGGCGACGTACGCCTCGACCTTGGCGAGCTGCTGCGCGGAGACGAGCGGGCCGCACTCGACGCCGTCCACGGTGCCCCGTCCGAGGCGGATGGCGTCGGCGCGGCGGGCGAGCTCGGTGACGAAGCGCTCGCGGACGGACTCCTCGACGATGAGGCGGGCACCGGCGGAGCAGACCTGGCCGCTGTGGAAGAACGCGGCGTTCAGGGCCTGGTCGACGGCGGTGTCGAAGTCCGCGTCGGTGGCGCAGGCGTCGGCGAAGACCACGTTGGGGTTCTTGCCGCCGAGTTCCAGGGCGACCTTCTTGACGGTGGGAGCCGCCGCCTGCGCCACCTTCGTACCGCTGGCGAGGCCGCCGGTGAAGGAGACGAGGTCCACGTCGGGGTGTGCGGAGAGCCGGGCGCCGACGGGGTCCCCCGCCCCGGTGACGAGGTTGGCCGCTCCGTCGGGGAGTCCGGCCTCGGCGAGCAGCCGGATCAGGTGGACGGTGGACAGCGGGGTGACCTCGCTGGGCTTGAGTACGAAGGTGTTGCCCGCGGCGAGGGCCGGGGCGATCTTCCAACTCGCCTGGAGCAGCGGGTAGTTCCACGGTGTGATGAGGGCGCAGACACCGACCGGTTCGTGGACGACGATGCTGTGCACGTCGGGGTCCCCGGCGTCCACGACCCGGCCGCCGCTCTCGTTCGTCACGAGGTCGGCGAAGTAGCGGAAGGCGGCGGTGACGTCGTCGACGTCGACGCGCCCTTCCTCCAGGGTCTTGCCGGTGTCGCGGCTCTCGGTGACCGCGATCTCCTCGCGGTCCCGCTGGAGCAGCTCGGCGACCCGGCGCAGCAGTCCGGCGCGCGCGGCGACCGGCCGGGGGGCCAGGGGCCGTCGTCGAAGGCCCGGCGGGTCGGTGTCCTCGGTGCCGCCTTCGGCGACCAGCGCCAGGACGGTGGCGTCGGCGGGGTCGAGGATCTCGCGCGTCGCCCCGGAGGCGGCGGGCAGCCAGGCGCCGTCGATGTGGACGGTTTCGAGCGCCGCGACGGGAGCCGACACCTCTGGGGCCGATGAGCGGGGAGCCGACATGTCGTGGTCTGCCTTCCGTGCCTGAATTGCTCCGCACCGGTCCGGCCGAGCACTGTGACGAGCCGGTGGGCCGCGGGTCGGCGCGCACCGGCAGCAGGGACATCTCTCCGGTTCCCCGAGATGTATGCCGATGACTTCACGCCGAGTGACACGCCTCACGTCACACCTCACCCCGGACGCCTCAACCCGGACACTTCACCCGGACGCGGAACGGCCCGCCGACTGACCCCGGTGGACGGGATCACCCGGCGGGCCGTCGGACGTGCTCCGGTCAGGCGGCGGTCACGCTGCCCGCGCCCTCCCCCGCCGCCCCGGTCTCCTCCACGACGACGCGGTAGGTGCGAGCGGTGCCCTGCGCCGTGACCCGCGCGCCCGCGGCGTCCCGTACGACGTGGAAGGCCGCCGCCGCGGCCCCGGTGAGGTCCGGGACGGTGACGGTGCGCTCGCCGGTGGACGTGCCGAAGACCCGCAGGGTGAGGCCGGCCAGCCAGTCGCCGTCCGGCCGCCGGGCGTCGGCGCCCCAGGGCAGTACGGCACCGTCCCGCACCAGCAGGGGCAGGCTGTCGAAGCCGTGGGTCTCGTGGCGCCAGGCGGGGCCGGTGACGCTCTCGCCGGTGAGCAGGGAGGTCCAGGTGCCCTCGGGGACGTAGTACTCGACCTCGCCGTCCTCGGTGAAGACCGGGGCGACCAGGAGGTCGGGGCCGAGCATGTACTGCCGGTCCAGGGTGCGGGTGGCGGGGTCGCCGGGGAACTCGGCCAGCATGGGACGCATCATCGGGACGCCCGTACGGTGCGCCTCGGCGGCCACCCCGTACAGGTAGGGCATCAGCCGGTGCTTGAGCAGGGTGAACTCCCGGGCCACGTCCACCGCTTCCTCACCGAACTCCCACGGCACCCGGTAGGAGACGTTGC
>NZ_KL585403.1:70914-71599 GCF_000721935.1 Streptomyces sp. NRRL WC-3549 | reverse complement strand
GCCGTGCAGCCGGCTGTGCGAGGAGAGCAGGCCGAAGGCGAGCCAGCGCTTGAAGACGGCCGGGTCCGGGGTGCCCTCGAAGCCGCCGATGTCGTGGCTCCAGAAGCCGAAGCCGGACAGCGACAGGGACAGCCCCCCGCGCAGCGACTCGGCCATCGCGGTGAAGGAGGCGAAGCAGTCGCCGCCCCAGTGCACGGGGTACTGCTGGCCGCCCGCGGTCGCGGAGCGGGCGAAGAGGACCGCCTCACCGGCGCCGCGTTCCTCCTCCAGGAGTTCGAAGACGGTGCGGTTGTAGAGCTGCGCGTAGTAGTTGTGCATCCGCTCCGGGTCGGAGCCATCGTGCCAGACGACGTCGGTGGGGACGCGCTCGCCGAAGTCCGTCTTGAAGCAGTCGACGCCCTGGTCGAGCAGGAGCCGCAGCTTGTCGTCGTACCAGGCGGCGGCCGCGGGGTTGGTGAAGTCGACCAGCGCCATACCCGGCTGCCACAGGTCCCACTGCCAGACGTCGCCGTCGGGGCGGCGTACCAGGTAGCCGCGTTCGGCGCCCTCGGCGAACAGGGCCGACTTCTGGGCGATGTACGGGTTGATCCACATGCTGATGCGGAGCCCGCGCGCCTTGAGGCGGGCCAGCATGCCCTCGGGGTCCGGGAAGACGTCCGGGTCCCACAGGAAGTCGGACCACTGG
>NZ_KL585403.1:70549-70655 GCF_000721935.1 Streptomyces sp. NRRL WC-3549 | reverse complement strand
ACCACTGGTACTCGCGCATCCAGAAGCAGTCGAAGTGGAAGACGCTGAGCGGGATGCCGCGTTCGGCCATGCCGTCGACGAAGGAGGTGACGGTGGCCTCGTCGTA
>NZ_KL585403.1:70006-70259 GCF_000721935.1 Streptomyces sp. NRRL WC-3549 | reverse complement strand
CGAGGTGCAGAACGAGGTGGTCAGCCAGAGGCCGAACGACCAGGCCGGCGGCAGCGCGGGCCGGCCGGTCAGGGCCGTGTAGCGGGCGAGGACGTCCTTGGGGGTGGGGCCGGCGACGACGTAGTACTCCAGTGACTGGTCCTCGACGCTGAACTGCACCTGCCCGACGGATTCCGAGCCGACCTCGAAGGAGACCTTGCCGGGGTGGTTCACGAAGACGCCGTAGCCGCGTGAGGACAGGTAGAACGGGATG
>NZ_KL585403.1:53952-69723 GCF_000721935.1 Streptomyces sp. NRRL WC-3549 | reverse complement strand
GCGCTCGCCGAGCCCGTAGATGTTCTCCCCGACGTCCAGGGCGAGCTGGGCGACCATGTGGTGGGCGCCGTCGGCAGTGGTGGCGAAGGCGGTGCCCTTGGGGTCGACCCCGGTCAGGCGGCGCCCGTCCGGGCCGAGGAAGGTGAGGCCCCAGGGCCCGTCGCCGTCCATGCGCAGGGTGAGCGGGCCGCTGGAGAGCTCGGTGACCGCCCCCTCCCGGCGGGTGCGGGCCGCGGGCGCGGCCTCGTCCCCGGGCAGCAGGGTGAAGTCGGGTCCGCGCCGGACCTTCCCTGCGTGGTGGGTGGCGCGTACGCCGATGACGCCCTCGGCCGGCGAGAAGCACTCGACGGTGATCAGCGGGGTGTTGAGGGTGTCGCCGCGTGCCGCCACCCGTTTGACGGCGGCGTACGCGGTGAACCGGCTCTCCTCGACGCGCAGATCGCGGATCTCGGTCGCGTAGGACGCGCTGACGCCCTCACGCATGAGCCAGAAGCCGTCGGTGAACTTCATGAGGACTCCTTGCCGGGGGCACGGGGACACGGTCGGGGGCCGGACGGCGGGGGCGTCACTCGGCACCCCCGGCCGGGGTGAAGCCGAGACGGGCCAGACGCACGGTGCCCCGCAGGGTGACGCGCACGTCGTGCACACCGTGGGGGCCGAAGGCGGCCTCGACGGTGCGGAAGGCGTACGCTCCGCCGGTGTCGGGCACGGTGACGTCCGCCCTCGCGCCCCCGGCCTCGACGGCGACCGAGCCCGCGCCCGACGCGGTCAGCGTCAGGCCGTGCACCCCGGAGCCGAAGTCACAGTCGAGGTAGCACAGTTCACCCGGCCGGTCCGAGGAGGCGGGGGCGACGACGTCACCGTCCTCCTTCGTCCGGTCGAGGATCTCCGTGTCCTGCTGGGTGTCGTAGTCGGCCGCCTCCAGACCCCGCCGCACGACGGGGCGCGGCCCGGAGGGCTCGCCCCCGGTCTCGACGGTGGCGGTGAGGCGGATGTCGGCACTGGAGGCACCGGCCAGGACCTCGTACACGCCCGGTTCGACGGTCCAGCGGCCGTGCGCCACGCTCCAGTGCCCCAGCTCCTCGAGGGGCACCGTGAAGGCGAGACGCTCCGACGCCCCGGGCGCCAGGTGCACCCTGCGGTGGCCGGCCAGCTTGCGGCGCGGCAGGTCGCGGTCCGCCGCGCGCGCGGCCCGTACGTAGAGCTGGGCCACCTCGTCGGCGGCGACGGGCCCCTCGTTGGTGACGGTCAGCGCCACCCGCAGCCGGTCGCCTTCCAGTTCGGCGGTCAGCTCCGTGTACCCGAAGCGGCTGTAGGCGAGCCCGTGGCCGAACGGGAAGAGGGGGGTGCCGTCGAAGTACAGGTAGGTCTGCTTCGAGCCGATGAGGTCGTAGTCGAACAGGCCGGGCAGGTCGGCGTCGGAGGCGTACCAGGTCTGCGGGAGCCGGCCCGCCGGGGACACGTCACCGGCGAGGACCCGGGCCAGCGCGGTACCCGCCGCCTGGCCGCCGTGCGCGGTCCACACCAGCGCGGGCAGGGCCGCCGCCGCGTCCGTGACCGCGTAGGGGTACGCGGAGGTCAGGACGAGGGCGGTACGCGGGTTGACGGCGTGGGCCGCCCGCCACAGGCGGTCCTGCTGGGCGGGGAGCGCGAGCGTGGTGCGGTCCTCGGTCTCACGGCCGTTGATGTGGGGGTCGTTGCCGGCGACGACGATCACGGTGTCGGCGGCGGCGGCGACCCGCGCCACGGCGTCCTCCCCGCGCTCCACGGTCTCGGTCCTGAAGACCGTGGCACCGGCGGCGGGGATCCTCTCGCCCGCGACGGCGACCTTCGCGCCGTCGGCGGCGACGGCCACGTATCCACCGGTTCCGATGTGTACGAGGCGGTGGCCGTCCTCGTGCCCCTCCACCGCCTCCCTGCGGAAGGTCTCCTGGACGACCCAGCCGCCCGGCTCGTCCGCGGACGCCCTGACGTAACCGTCGTCGGCGACCGAGAGGTACAGGCCCTCGTCGGTGCGGAAGGTGAGGACGCCGTCGCCCCAGTCGACCACGGAGAGTTCGGTGGCCGTGTCACCGCCGGCCAGCGGTGGGAGGTCGGTGCGGCCGGCCAGCAGCGCGGGGTCCAGGGCGCCTTCCGCGCCCCGGGCCTCGCCGTGGGCCGGGGTGGTGCCCTCGGGCACCCGGAGCCAGCCGTCCCCGCAGGCGAGCCGGATACGGTCGGCGCCTTCGGCGAACAGCACGTTCTCGGCGCCGTAGCGCTCGCGCAGACCGTCGAGCGGGGTCGAGCGGTGCAGGAGCGTACCGCTGTACCAGTCGAGCTTGCAGGCGTCGGCGAGCAGTCCGACCACGGCGACGGTCCGGCCCCCGGCCGGTGCCAGGGGCAGCAGCCCGTCGTTCTTGAGGAGTACCACCGCCTGCTCGGCGGCCTCCTGGGCGAGCGCCCGGTGGGCCGGGGTGTCGAAGGCGTCCGTCGCCGCGTACGGGTCGAGCTCCGGATCGAACTCCCCGAGCGCGAAGCGCAGGGCGAGGAGCCTGCGGACGGCCCGGTCGATGTCCTCCTCGTCCAGGAGCCCCTTCTCCAGGGCGCCGCGGATGCGGCCGGTCGTCACGGAGGAGTCCTGGCCGTGGTCGGTGAAGCTGTCGACGCCCGCCTTCAGGGAGGCGGCGGCGGCCTCCTCGTGGGTGTCGAAGTAGTGCTCGGAGTCGACCAGGTTGGAGGGCGCGCCCGCGTCCGAGCAGACGACGAGCGGCTGGTCGGTCCAGCTGCGCAGGTGCTGCTCCAGCAGCGGGGAGACGTGGTTGGGGCGGCCGTTGACCAGGTTGTAGGCGGGCATGACCCCGGCCACGGCTCCGGCCCGTACCGCGTCGCGGAAGGCCCGCAGGTCGTACTCGTGCAGGACGCGCGGGCGCACGGAGGAGGAGGCGGTGTCGCGGTCGGTCTCGTTGTTGTGGGCCAGCCAGTGCTTGAGGACCGGGGCGGTGCGCCAGTAGTGCGGGTGGTCGCCGCGCAGCCCCCGGGTGTAGGCGACGGCGACGGCGGAGGTGAGCGCCGGGTCCTCGGCGTACCCCTCCTCACCGCGTCCCCACAGCGGGTGGCGCAGCAGATTCACGGTGGGCGCCCAGACGTTGAGTCCGATCCGGTCGTCCGTGGCGCGCTTGGCGCGGACCTCGTCGCCGACGGCCTCGCCGACCCGGCGGACCAGCTCCTCGTTCCAGGTGGCGCCGAGGCCGACGGCCTGCGGGAAGACGGTGGCCGGTCCCATCCAGGCCACCCCGTGCAGCGCCTCCTGCCCGGTGCGGAACGGTCCGAGCCCCAGCCGCTCCACGGCGGGGGCGAACTGGTGCAGCATCGCGATCCGCTCGTCGGGCGTGAGCCGCCCGAGCAGGTCGTCGACGCGGGCGGCGAAGGGCAGGTGCGGGTCACGGAAGGGAAGCGGATGGTCCGTCACGTGCGGGTCCCCTTGGAGAGGTGGGAGGTCTTCCGGTCGTCGGGCACCGAAAGAGCCCTCGACGTCATGGAAAGATCTTTCGAAGCGCTTCGATGCTCGGCGGACAACCCCGCAGGTGTCAAGACCGCAGAGCCTCCGACGAGGCAGTTCGGGCCGACGCTCCCCCGGGAAACGGTGGGGGAACAGGTCGGAGGAATTTGGAAACGGACTCTTGTGCGACCGGTGTACGTCCCTTAATCTCGCTGCAACATCGAAGCGCTTCGACGGTCTCGGGGCGCTGTTGCACCGCTGTTGGACCGTTTCATCTCGGCCGGTGGCACACAGCCGGCCCGGCCAGTAACGCCCCACCTCAGACACAGGAACCGAACGGCGCTCACCCGCCGTGTGTCGTCCTGGTGCGCCTCGAAGGGTTGACGCAATGACGCCGAATTCCGCCCCCTCCTCCGCCCCGAGCCGGAGAAGGTTCCTCGCATCGGGTGCCTTCGCCGCCCTCGCCGTGGCCGGCGGAGCACCGCTGCTCGCCGCCTGCGGGGGCAGCGGTTCCGGTGGGGCGAGCAGCAAGGAGGGCACGACCACGGGCAAGGCGCTCAAGAAGGTCCTGCCGAGCCACGTGCCGTCGAACCTGGTCCAGCCCGACGTGGCGAGCGTCAACGGTTCGAGCCCCGGGTTCACCGAGCTGCCCGACCCGCTGGTCGCCTCGGTGAAGTCGGCACCGGGCAAGGGGTCGTCGTTCCGGGTCATGACACCGCTGTGGGGCACCGTCCCCAAGAAGAACAACCCGTACTACTCGGCGGTGAACAAGGCCCTCGGCTCGACCCTCGACTTCGACCCGCAGGACGGCAACACCTACCAGGACAAGATCGGCGCGGTCCTGGCCGGCTCCGACCTCCCCGACGTCATGACCATCCCCGGCTGGAACATGCAGGGGCAGATCCGCAACGCGATCACCGCGAAGTTCGCCGATCTGAGCCCCTACCTCGCGGGCGACGCGGTCAAGAAGTACCCGAACCTGGCCAACATCCCGACCGGCGCCTGGCAGTACTCCGTCTTCGGCGGCAAGCTGCGCGGCCTGCCCATGCCCAACCCGGTCATCGGCAACGCGATCTTCTACCGCAAGGACCTGCTCGGCTCCGGCGCCCTGCCGGCGAGCGCGGACGACCTGCTCGCCTTCGGCAAGGAGTACACCGCGCCGAAGAGCAAGGTGTGGGCCTTCGACGACCTGTGGACCTGCGTCCAGAAGATCTACGGCCTGCTGCCCGACGCGCCGCACTACTGGCAGCTGGAGGGCGGCAAGCTGGTCCACAAGATCGAGACCCAGGAGTACCGCGAGGCCCTCGCCTTCGCCCGCAAGCTCCACGACGGCGGGTACGTCCACCCGGACGCCGAGGCCAACAAGGACGCCGACTCCAAGATCCGCTTCACCAGCGGCCACGTCCTGATGTACAACGACGGGACCGGCGGCTGGAAGGGCATGGTCACCGAACAGGCCGCCGCCAACCCGAAGTTCGACATGCAGGCGCTGGACTTCTTCGCGGCGGACGGCGGCGCGCCGGTCCTGTGGCAGGACGACCCCGCGGGCATCTTCACCTTCATCAACAAGAACCTGCCGAAGGAGAAGATCGAGGAGTTCCTCGCGATCGCCGACTTCGCCGCGGCCCCGTACGGCACCGAGGAGTTCATGCTCACCAACTACGGCGTCAAGGGCACCCACTACAAGGTCGAGGGCGGGGTGCCGACCTTCACCCCGCAGGGCATCGAGGAGGCGCAGCCCGCGACACTGCTGTACGTCGCCTCCCCGCCGCACACCATCGCCTTCCCGGACGAGCCGCGGCTGGTCGAGGACTACGCGGGCTGGATGGCCCGGCAGGCCCCGCACCTGAAGAAGCCGCTCTTCTTCGGCATGCAGGTCGTCGAGCCCCAGCGCTACGCCTCCCTGTACACGCCCTTCGACGACCTGCAGAAGGACGTCCGGCGCGGCCGCAAGAAGGTCAGCGACGTCGACGCGGCGGTGACGACCTGGAAGAACAGCGGCGGCGACAAGCTCCGCGACTGGTACCAGGAGCTGCTCGAGAAGAACGGCTCCGGCGTCTGACGCGTACGGGCCACCCGAACCGTACGTACGACGAAGGAACAGCAGGCCGCCGGGGACGAGGAGCCCCGGCGGCCGGGGCGGAGAGCACGACATGGGGAGCACAGGGTGAAGCCTCGGGCGACGGTGGCGAGTGACGCGGGCCGTACGGACGGGCCGGATCCGGCCGGGGGCGGCGGCCGGGCCGGCGACGCCGCTCGGAGCAGATCACGGGCGGTCAGGCCGTCCGCCCTCCGGCGGGAGGACGGGGCCGCCGGGGAGCAGCCCGCCCGGGGCGGGATCACACGCCGGCTGCGACTGCGCCGCGACCGCACGCTCATCCTGATGACGCTGCCGGCGATGGCCCTGCTGCTGGTCTTCAACTACATCCCGCTGCTCGGGAACGTCGTGGCCTTCCAGGACTACGACGTGTACGACCTCGGCATCACGGGCAGCCCCTTCGTCGGGTTCGACAACTTCACCCGGATCTTCCAGGACTACCGCTTCTGGGAAGTCCTCCTGAACACGCTGGTCATCTTCCTGACCCAGCTGATCCTCTTCTTCCCCATCCCGATCGCCATCGCCCTGCTGCTCAACACGATCATGAGCGCCCGGGTGCGGGCCTGGGTCCAGGCGATCGTCTATCTGCCGCACTTCTTCTCCTGGGTCCTCGTCGTCACCGTCTTCCAGCAGATGTTCGGCGGCGCCGGCCTGGTCGCGCAGTGGCTGCGCGAACACGGTCACGAGGGCTTCGACCTGATGACCAACCCGGGCTTCTTCAAGTTCCTGGTGACCTCCCAGGCGGTCTGGAAGGACGCCGGCTGGGGCGTGATCGTCTTCCTGGCCGCACTCGCCGCCGTCAACACCGACCTGTACGAGGCCGCGGCCGTCGACGGTGCGGGTCGCTGGCGCCGGATGTGGCACGTCACCCTCCCGGCCCTGCGTCCCGTCATCGCCCTGCTGCTGGTGCTGCGGGTCGGCAGCGCCCTCAACCTCGACTTCGAGCAGATCCTGCTCCAGCGGGACCAGGTGGGGGCGGGCGCCTCCGAAATCCTCGACACCTACATCTGGTGGACGGGCATCAAGACCGGTGACTTCGGCTACGCGGCCGCCGCCGGTGTCTTCAAGGGACTGTTCAGCGTCGCCATGGTGCTGGGAGCCAACAAGGTCGCCCACATGATGGGCGAGCAGGGGGTGTACTCCAAGAAATGACGACGATCCTGGACACGAAGAAGGACGGCGGGCGGTCGGCGGCCCCCGTCGCCGAGCGGACCGCGACCCCGTTCCAGCGCGCCCTGCGCGCCGAGCCGCGCCCGGTGTGGGAGGAGGAGCCCACCAAGGCGGGGATGGCCTTCAAGGGCTTCGGGCTCTTCGCCATCTGCGCGGTGATCCTCGTCCCCATCTGGGTCGTGGTGGTGACCAGCCTCTCCGACACCAAGGCGATCAACGAGGCGGGCGGCCTGGTGGTCTGGCCGAAGAGCGTCACCTTCGTCGCGTACGAGGAACTGCTCAGCGGCGGGGCCGTCACCCGGGCGGCGGCGGTGAGCATCGGGCTGACCGTCGTGGGCACGGTGTTCTCCATGGTGGTCTCCGTGCTGTGCGCCTACGGGCTGAGCCGCAAGGACTCCTTCGGGCACCGGCCGCTGCTGATGACGATGATGGCGACGATGTTCTTCGGCGCCGGTCTGATCCCGACCTATCTGCTGGTCACCGGCATCGGGCTGAGCGACAGCTACTGGTCGATGATCCTGCCGAGCGCCATCAGCGTCTTCAACATCCTCGTCCTGCGCGGCTTCTTCATGGACACCGCGCCTGAGCTCATCGACGCCGCCCGCATCGACGGGGCCGGCGAGTGGCGGATCCTGCTCCAGATCGTCATGCCGCTCTCCCGTGCGGTCATCGCGGTGATCTCGCTGTTCTACGCGGTGGGTTACTGGAGCCAGTGGTTCAACGCGATGCTGTACATCCAGGACAGCGACAAGTACCCGCTGCAGATGATCCTGCGCCAGCTGGTCCTCCAGCACCAGGTCCCGCCCGGCGCGATGGGCGCGGCGGTGAGCAGCGGGCAGATCAACAGCCTGGCCGTGCAGATGGCGGTCATGGTGCTCGCCCTGATCCCGGTGGCCGTGCTGTCGCCGTTCGTCCAGAAGCACTTCCAGAAGGGCATGCTCACCGGCGCGGTCAAGGGCTGAACCCACCGCCTCCCGCACCCCGGCATCCCGTACGACACCAGGAACGAGACGTCCATGCCCTCCCTGCACGACGCCACCCGTGGCCGCCTCCTCTTCGGGGGCGACTACAACCCCGAGCAGTGGCCCGAGGAGGTGTGGGCCGACGACGTCCGGCTGATGAACGAGGCCGGCGTCAACTCCGTCACCGTCGGGGTGTTCTCCTGGGCGAAGATCGAACCCCGCCCGGGTGCACGGGAGTTCGGCTGGCTGGACCGGCTGATGGACCTGCTGCACGCCCACGGGATCGGGGTGGTCCTCGCCACTCCCACCTCGTCCCCGCCGCCGTGGATGGGCGCGCTGCACCCCGAGACCCTGCCGCGCGCGGAGGACGGCACGGTGGTCTCCTACGGTTCGCGCCAGCACTTCTGCCCGAGCTCGCCGGTCTACCGCCGGTACGCCGCCGCGCTCACCGAGGACCTCGCGGCACGGTACGCGGACCACCCGGCGCTCACCGTGTGGCACATCAACAACGAGTACTGCACGCACTGCTGGTGCGACGAGACGGCGGCGCACTTCCGCCGCTGGCTGACCGCCCGGCACGCCTCCCTCGACGCGCTCAACGAGGCCTGGGGCACGGCCTTCTGGAGCCAGCGGTACGACGCCTGGTCCGAGATCCTGCCGCCGCGCGCGGCCCAGTACCTGCGCAATCCGGCACAGGTGCTGGACTTCAAGCGGTTCACCTCCGACGCCCTGCTCGAGTGCTTCACCGCCGAGCGCGACATCGTGGCCCGGCACACCCCGCACATCCCGGTGACGACCAACTTCATGCCGCTGTGGGCCGGTCAGGACGGCTGGGCGTGGGCGGAGCAGGAGGACGTGGTCTCCGTGGACGTCTATCCGGACGCCGCCGACCCGCGGGGCGGGCAGTACAACGCGATGCTCGCCGACATGACGCGGTCGCAGGCGGGCGGTCCGTGGATGCTGATGGAGCAGGCGGCGGGCGGCGTCAACTGGCGGCCCGTCAACCGGCCGAAGCCGGAAGGGCTGAACCGCCTCTGGTCGCTCCAGTCGGTGGCCCGGGGCGCCGACGCGGTCTGCTACTTCCAGTGGCGGCAGTCACGGCAGGGGGCGGAGAAGTTCCACTCGGCGATGCTTTCGCACGCCGGTGAACACGGTCGCGCCTTCCAGGAGGTCAAGCGGATCGGGGCCGAACTCGCCCTGATCGGGCCGGAGGCGGCCGAGGCGCCGGTGCGGGCCGACGTGGCCGTGCTGCACGACTGGGACGCGTGGTGGGCGAGCGCCCAGGAGGGCCGGCTCTCCACGCTGGTCGAGTACACCGATGTGGTGCGGGCCTGGCACCGGGGGCTGTGGGAGAACGGCACGGCGGTGGACTTCGCCCGCCCGGACGCCGACCTCGGCGGCTACCGCGTGGTCGTCGTGCCGCAGCTCTACCTGCTGCGCGACGCGGCGATCGACGCCCTGGTCGCCTACGTGCGCGACGGCGGCACCCTGGTCTGCGGGTTCTTCACGGGCATCGCGGACGAGGACGACCGGGTCAGGCCCGGCGGCATGGACGGCCGGCTGCGCGAGCTGTTCGGCATCCGTACGGTGCACGAGTGGTGGCCGCTGGACGCGGACCAGGTGGCGGAGTGCGAGGGTTTCCGCGGCACCCTGTGGTCGGAGGAGCTGGAGCCGGACGGCAGCGCGGAGACGGTGTCCGCCTACCGGGGCGGCGAGCTGGACGGGCTGCCCGCGGTCCTCCGCAAGGGCTCGGCCTGGTACGTCTCGACGCTGCCGGAACCGGAGGCGCTGCGCGCGCTGCTCGGCCGGGTGACCACGGGGGCGGGTGTGCGCCCGGTGCTGGAGGGGCTGCCCGCCGGGGTGGAGGCGGTGCGCCGGGGCGCACTGCTGTTCCTGCTCCACCACGGGCGCTCACCGGTGACGGTGGAGCTGCCGGGCCGGTACACGGACCTGCTCACCGGCGCCGTGGCGGACGGCCGGCTGGAGCTGGGCCGGTACGGGGTCGCGGTGCTGAGAGACCTCCCGGCATGATCGACGGCACGTGGGAACCGGCCCCCGCCGCCCGCTGGGAGGACGCCTTCCTCAGCGGCAACGGCAGCCACGGCGCGATGGTGTACGGCGATCCGGCGGACGACCGGGTGATCGTCAGCCATCATCTCCTGGTGCGGCCCAACGGCAGCGAGGGCGTGCGTCCGCCGGAGCTGGCCGACCGGCTCGGCCGTCTCCAGGACGCCCTGCTGGACGGTGACGTGACGGCGGCCGAGGAGTTCGGCGAGGGCCGTCCGCTGATGTGGGTGCAGCCCTTCCACCCGGGGTTCCAGACCCGCGTCCGCCGCGACCGGGGCATGCACGAGGCGGTCGCCGGATACCGGCGCGAGCTCGACTTCACCACGGGCGAGGTCAGCGCCTCGTACGAGGCGTGGTGCAGCCGGGTGTTCGTGTCCCGGACCGACGACGTCGTCGTGCAGCACGTCACCGATCTCGGGCTCGGCGCGGAGATCTGGCTCGATCCCCTGCTGCCCGGCGCCCCGGCGCGGCTGGCGGTGGGGCGTTCGACGGCGCTGACGCCGAACGGCGCGCGCCTCGCGCTGCGGGTCGGCTACCCGGACGGCGACCTGGCGTACACCGGGGTGACGGTGGCACGGGTCGACGGCGGCACGGTCTCCGTGGCGGGCGAGGGCATCCGGGTCGAGGGGGCGCGCGCTCTGACGCTGACGACCCGGGTGCACCGGGGAACCGGGTGCCCCGACGCCGGGGCTCTGTGGGCGGACCTGCCCGACGCGGAGTACGCCTCGCTGTTCGCCCGGCACCGGCCCGCGCACGGCACGGCGTACGGGAGGGCGTCCCTCACGCTGCGGGACGCCGCCGGTGAGCGGGAGCTGCCCGGCAGCGAACTGCTGCGCCGCCCGAAGAGCCCGGCGCTGCTGGAACGCCTCTTCGCGGCGGGCCGCTACCACCTGCTCTCCGCCTCCGGGACGCTGCCGCCGCGGCTGACCGGGCTGTGGACCGGCGACTGGGACACCGCCTGGTCCGGGGCGTTCACCACGAACGCCAATCTCAACCTGCAGATCTCCTCGGCGGCGGTGGCGGCCCTGCCCGAGGTCACCGAGGCCCACGCGACCCTGGTGAAGGGGCAGTTGCCGGACTGGCGGGACAACGCGCGGGCGATCTTCGGGGCGCGGGGCATCGTCGCGCCCTCCCACACGGACGGCGAGTCGGGGCACACCCGGCACTTCCAGCGCGCCTACCCGCTGCCCGCTCCTGGAACACGCCGAGGTGACGACGGGGGCGCCGGACCCCTGGCTGACCGGCGCCCTGGTCGAGGTGGCGCTGTTCTACGAGGACTTCCTCACCCGCGAGGACCCGGACGGGCGGTTGGCCCTCGTCCCGTCGTACTCCCCGGAGAACAGGCCGGCCAACGCGAGCTGGGGCACGGTCAACGCCACCATGGACATCGCGGCGGGCCGCGCCCTGACCACGGCGGCGGCGCACGCACCGGGCCACCCGTCCGCGGCTCACTGGTCGGCGCTCGCCGACAGGCTGCCCGACTACCTGGTCAACGAGGACGGGGCGCTCGCGGAGTGGGCCTGGCCGGGCCTGGAGGAGACGTACGACCACCGCCATCTGAGCCATCTCTACCCGGTGTGGCCGCTGGACGAGATCAACCCGTACGACACCCCCCGGGAGGCGGCCGCCGCGCACCGCGCCCTGGAGCTGCGCGGGGCGGAGAACGACTCCGCGCACGGGCATCTGCACCACGCGCTGATCGCGGCCCGGCTGCGGGACCCGGCGCGGGTGGCGGCGGCGCTGGACGCGGTGCTGGGCGGCGACTTCTTCCACGACTCGCTGATGAGCGCGCACTACCCCTGCCGCGACGTCTACAACGCGGACGCGGCACACACCCTGCCCTCCGCTGTCATCGAGTCGCTCGTCCAGTCCACGCCGGGCCGCCTCGTCCTGCTCCCGGCGCCGCCCGCCGCCTGTCCGTCCGGCGATCTGCGGGGCGTACGGACCCGGTTCGGCGCCGAACTGGACCTGCGCTGGTCCGAGTCGGGCGCCACGGCCGTCCTGCGGCCCACCCGTGACGTCCGCGTCGATCTGCGCACGGGCGACGCGTTCGCCCTCAGCGAGCCCCGCCCGGACGGTCCTCCATTCCTGCTGGAGCTGACCGCCGGCGTGGACCGCGTCCTCACCCTGGGGCCGCGGTAGGTACATCCTCCGTCCCCCCATGGAAAGGACACCCCACGGCACGTCCGGCTGCTGCTCGCCGCCACTCCTGCCGTCCCCGTCATCCGGCGAGCCAGCGGGCGGCCTCGGCCCAGCGGGCCGGTTCCACCATGCCGAACAGCGCGGCCGACCGCTCGGGCCGGGCCAGCAGGCGCCGGTCCGCCGGCCGCAGCGCCGTATGGGCGAGGAGCCAGCCCGCCAGCGCGTGCGGGTCGGACACCCCCGCCTCCGGCGCTCCCCCGGCGGGCACCCTCGCCCCGGGCGCTCCCCCGGCGGCCAGGCGGGCCGCGTACGCCGACAGGGCGGCCCGCGGGTGCCCCGCGACCAGCAGTGCGTCGGCGCCCGGCCCGGTCCCGGCGGCGGTGTCCGGCGCCATGTACAGCGCGCACCGGTCGTCCTGCCAGTAACCGCCCGGCCCCGGCGCGACCAGCGGCTCGCCGCCCCGGACGGGGACGGACCCGAAGCGCCACGCCTTGGCCAGGCGGTCCCGCTCGTCCTGGCCGCAGCGCAGGTTGCGCAGCCGCCACTCCACCCGGTGGCTGACGGCCGCGGCCCGGGCCCTGGCCAGGGCGGCGGGTTCGACCGGTTCGCGCAGCCAGCCGTCGACGGTCCCGGTCAGCCGGGCGACGAGCCGCTGCCCGGCGACCGTCAACCGGGCCCGGGTGGCCAGGGTGCGCAGGACCATACGGGTCTGGAGCCGGCGCAGCGCGAAGAGGAACGCCGCCCGGTCCCGCGGGCCCGCGTCCGTGTCGCGGGCCCGGGCCCGCCAGAATCCGGTGACGCCGACGAAGGCGTAGGCGCCGTGCAGGAGTCCGGGCAGGTGGCGGGGGTCGGCGCGCCAGGGCGCGTAGTGGAGCTCGGCCCGCTCGTCGTCCTCGATGAGCGGGAAGAGGTGGAGCAGGGCGCCCAGTTTGCTGTGCTGGAACTCGTGGACGAGGGTCTCGGCGAGCGCGACGGGGTCAGGGGGCCGGGCGATCACCATGGAGGCGAAGGCGTCACCGGTGGAGGCGCTGAGTCCCGAGGACGGCACGGGCAGGCCGCTCTCCCGGTCCGTCGGCTGCCAGGGGACGATCCGGCTGATCTCCTCGGGCCGCAGGCCTCCGGGGCCGGCGTCCGCGTCCCGCCGGAGCAGTGCCACCGCGTCCGCGAAGAGGTCCTGCCAGGCGTGGAGTTCGTCCGGGCCGAGGCGCCGGGGCGCGATCCCGGGCCCGGTCGGAAGCCGGTGCACCGGCAGCCAGTGGGCGGACTCCGGTGCGTCGAGCGGCCGTACGCTGACACCTGGCCCGTGCGGGCCGTGGACCGTGATCCGGCCGGCGCGGACCTCGATCGGCACGGCGTGGAAGCCGTCCTCGTCCGGGCCGGGCAGCCGGACCATGCCCAGCGCGGGCAGGCTGACGGACGCGCCCCGGGCGGGCAGCAGGAGGGTGGTCTCCGTACCCGCGTGGACGGCGGCCGTCGCGGCGACGGCGGCGAGCTGTCCGGCGTCCGCCCACAGCGGGGGCCCGGAGGCCGTGCCGTGCAGGCGGCGCAGGGTGTGGGCGAGCCAGCTGCCGACCTGGGGACTCAGCAGCAGGTCGTCGACCGGTCCCGGGGCACGAGTGGCGGCCTCCTCCAGCGCGGTCCAGGCCGCGGTCGCGTCCAGGGGGCCGAGGAGGGCGGGGTCCGCGTCGAGCCGGTCCAGGAGCGCGCGCAGCAGCACGAGGCGACGGGTTCGTTCGCCTCGCACCAGGAACGCGACGGCCTCGGGTGAGCCGCCCCCGGCGGCTATCTCGTCGAACAGCGGGCCGGGCATACGGATCGGGGCGTACATCTCGCTCCCTGTCGTGGACGGATCGTGCTCGGCCGGACCGGCTATTCGGCGCGTCCGGGTTCCCCGCCGCCCATCGCGTTGTGCCGCGCCCGCCGGAGCTCCGCGAGCAGACGTGGACCGGCTGGGGCGGCCTGGATGCACCGCACGTCGGCGAGGCGCACGGAGTCCAGGTCCATGAGGTCGGATTCGATGTGGTCGGGTGTGCCCTCGGCGGGTACCGGCTGGTGCAAGGCGCGCTCCCCCTTCGCGTGCGGTGGCACGGGATGCCACCTCTTCCTCCATCATGACGACTCGGCCCCCTTCCCGGAACCCGTGTGATCACGCCGTCCGGTCACGTCCCGGGGCCGGTCCCCTCCACGAAGTCCTGTAGGGCGCCCTTGAGTCCGGTGGCGCGCTCGGGGTCGGGGTCGAGCAGGGTGACGGCGTCGTACAGCTGCCACAGCGTCCGGGGCCGGGGGCGGAGCGTGCGGAGGATCCCCACCAGGTCGGTGCGCGGCATGCTGTGGCGTGGCATCCGGGACACGACGTCCGCGGGCAGTTCGTTGACGAGTGCCTGCCGTTCGTCACGGTCGCTCATCAGGGGATACGCCAGCAGCGCGTCGATGAGACGGAGCATCGGGTGGCCCGGCGACGCGGGTGCCGCACCGGCCGGCGCGGGTGGGGCGGGGGCCGGTGGGCCCGTCGTCGTCCACCCCGGCCTCGCGAGGAAGTAGTCGGGGAGCTGACCGGTGAGACCGGCCTTCCGCAGCCCGTGCATCCTCGCCTCGACCGCTGCCAGGAGAGGGACCGGATCGGGCAGCGGATCGTCCGGAAGCGAGTCCAGAACGATGTCCGAGAACAGTCCGAGCCGGCGCTCGGGATCGTTGGCCGCGCGCTGCCCCCGCCCGGCGGCGAGCATCACGGTCTGTTCGTGCGCCTGGACCCGCCGGCCCATGGGCAGGCGTTCACCGGGCAGCGTCTGGGGGAAGTGGTGCTGTTCGTCGAAGGTCCGGCAGGCGTCGGCCATCCACATCTGCCGGGCCAGGCCCGTCACCGCGTCGGTCCTGAACAGGGCGCGGGCCGAATCGAGGTCGATGTTGCGCCGGTCGGCCACGGTGGCGTCGGCGCTGTAGAGGCGCAGGTGTTCGTCCGTGTCGAGGACGCCGTGGCCGCCCCACCAGACCCACAGGGCGTCACCGCCGCGTTCCGGTACGTCGGTGACGAGCGCGCGGCGCAGACTGTCGTGGTCGGCCGGCCGGAACGGGGCGCCGGGCTCGGAGCCCGGCAGCGGCGCGAGATGGAGCAGGATGCGGCTCTCCGGCACCCCGCGCGCCAGCAGCCAGTCACGGAAGCGCAGGGCGTCCCGGGCGGGCCCGGGCAGGTCCCAGGCCGCCCCGGCGCCGTACCGCTCGATGCCGACGACGAGGGCGACGACGCGCTCCGGCGGCACGGCGTGGCGGGTCACGGGAGACGCTCCGCGAGCGCGCGGTAGACCGCCGGGTCGCTCCAGTAGGCGCTGTGGGCGACGGGGAAGGGCTGCCGGCTGTCGGTCGCGACGTCGTGGGCGCGGCCGGGGAAGAGGGGCTCGGCCGCGTGGCCGAGGAGGTCGCGGCGGTCGTAGAGGTTCAGCCACGGCGGGACGTGACCGGGGAGCGGATCGGGGTGGACGAGCGAGGGCAGCGCTCCCGTCTCGTACAGGAAGGGGCCCTGCGAGCCGACGGTGACGAGCAGTTCGACCCCGGGCAGCCGGCCGGATATCAGGGTGTCGAGACAGATGACGCCGCCGAGGCTGTGTCCGAGCAGGACCACGGGCGGCGGGAGGGTGGCCACGAGGTCGCGCAGGTCCCGGCGTACGGCGTCGCCGCGGGCGAGGTACTTGAGGATGTCTCCGGCCGCCGGGTGGGCGGCGTCGGTGAGGGCGCGCCGGCGTCGTACGGCGTAGCGGGAGCCGAGGCGCACCAGAGGACGGGCCGCCGCCCTCAGCAGGGGGCCGCGTCCGGTGCCCGCGGGGGCCGCGCCCAGACGTACGCCTGTCTCTTATACACAT
>NZ_KL585403.1:42481-53794 GCF_000721935.1 Streptomyces sp. NRRL WC-3549 | reverse complement strand
CGGCTGCCGCGTCCCGGGTGTCCCCGTCGGCCTGGACCGGGCTGTCCGCGTCGAGGGCCGCGGAGACGAGGGCGGCGGTCAGCGCCCGGCCCAGGACCCGGGCCAGTGCCTCGGCGTCCAGCGCCTCGGCGGCCGGGGCGAGCAGCGGGGGGGGGAGCCGTACCGCCTGGTCGGGCAGCCCGGGGCCGAGCGGGCCGGCGAGCGGCTCACCCTGTGCGGCGAGGTCGAGCAGGAGGGCTCGGGGGCGTTCGTCCGGGAAGGCGGCGCCGGGCGGTACGACGCCGGGGGCGGCCCCGGCCGCCGCGACGGTCAGTTCCGCCAGGGGGTCGTCGTAGAGCCGGGCCCACAGCTCCGCCTCGTCGGCCGGGCCGTCCGGGGACCCGGTGCTCCGCCCCGTCCCGGCGCCGGGTCCGTCCGGGATGCTGAGGCCTCCCGCGGCGAGGGTCGCCCCGTGCGTCCCGCCCCACGGGTAGGCCACCAGCCGCACCTCCGGGGCGGCCTCCGCCAGCCCGGACGCCACCCGGTCGAGCAGCGTGGCCAGATGGGGTTCTCGTACCCCTGTGCCATGGGTGAAGACCACCGTGGTCATGTGTACGCCCCCGTCCCCTCGTGGCCGTCGGCCCGGACCGCGCCCGGGCCGACGGCTCCTTTCCGGCCGCCCCCGCGTGTCACATCGGCAGGGGCGTGATGTCGCATTCGATGCGCTGGCGCAGGCGGGCCGCGGTGTGCCACGGGTGGCTCTCCCCGAGGAGGCGCGCGAGGCCCGCCACGGCCGCCGCGTTGAGCCGGTCGGCCGCCTCGGACTCACCGAGGCCGCGCCGGTCCAGCGAGAGGTTCGCCGTGCAGGCGAGGGTCAGGGGGTGGTCGGCACCGGCCGTCGCGGTGAGCTTGGGCAGGACGTCCTCGTCGACGGCCCTGGCGCGTGCGAAGTCGAGCCGCGCGTAGTGGTCGTTGGCCCGGCACATCGACGCGGTGAGCGTGTTGACATGGGTCTCGCCCAGGGACCCGTGCAGGCTCTCCACCGCCTCCGTGTCCAGGACGTCGGCCCGGTCCACGTCACCCTGCGCCCGGAGGGTCGCCGCCAGGTTCACCTTGGCGAACTGGGTGTACGGGTGGTGCTCGCCCAGGACCTTGCGGTAGGCGGCCAGCGTCTGCTCTCCCAGCTCCCGGGAGCCGGCGAAATCGCCGTTCAGCCGGCGTTCGACCACGGCGTGCACCGCCGCGGCGAGCGCGTCCGTGTTGTTCAGGCCGTAGCGGGTGGTGAACCGCTCCAGTGTCTGCTCGGCCAGCGCGGCCCCGTCCTCGGCGACACCGGCCCGGCGGCGGCACACCGCCAGGTTGAGCGCGGCACGGATGGTGGCCGCGTTCGTCGCGCCGAAGTGCGTCACGTACGGCTCGTAGGTGGACTCCTGGAGCGCGCGCGCCCCCAGGTAGTCGCCCGCCTCGCGCATGTCGATGGCGAGTCCGTTCAGTGTGTTGAGGGTGAGCCCGTTGACCGGCCCGTACAGGAGTTCGCGCTGCCGGGTCGTCTCCTCGTCGATCTCCCGGGCCTCGGCGAAGTCGCCGTTGAGCCGGAGGGAGACGCAGTAGTCGTGCGCCGCGCTCAGCGTGGTGGGGTCCTCGGGCCCGAACAGGTCGCTGGCCCGGGTGAACGCCTCCTGGGCCAGTTCGCGGGCCTGGCCGAACTCGCCCTGGTGGCGCAGCGCCCCGGCCATCTGCCACATGGAGTCGATGAGTTCCTCGTCGGGGATGTCCGCGCCCCGGGAGATCGCCAGCGCCCGTTCGTTGTGGACGACGGCCTCGTCGGGGCGCCCGAGGAGGCGCAGGTAGAAGCCGAGCAGCTTGGTGATCCTGATGACGTGCAGGTCCTCGTCGCCGGACTGGGCGCGCCACGCGGACCAGGCCAGCCGGGCCTGGGCGGCACCCGATTCGTGCGCTCCCCAGTAGTAGAGGAAGAACACCATGTCGTAGACGAGGTCGCGGACCCAGGCGTCGGAGCTCTCGACCGCCCCGGAGGCGATCACGTGCGGCAGGATCGCCTGGTAGGCGGGCCACTGGTCGGGGGCGGCGGGGGCGCCGGGCTTGGCCGTCGTGAGCAGCAGGTGGGCCGCCCGCGTCATGATCTCCCGCTCCCCGGGGTCCATCCGGGCCACGATGACGTTCTGCATCAGGCGGTGCATCTGCAGGGTGCCGGACTTGTGGTCCAGTCTGACCAGGGACAGCTTGCTGAGGTCCCGGGTGGCGCGGGCGAGCAGCAGGGGGTCGCGCAGCACCGGGTCGAGCTCGGGTGTGATCTGGACGTTGCGGCCGCCCCTGAACAGGTTGAGCGGGATGGGTTCCGGGGCCATGCACGCGCAGATCTCCAGGAGTTGGCGCGCGGCCGGGTTGTCCTGCGAGAGGCGGCCCAGTGAGATGTCCCAGACCGCGGCGACGGGCAGCGGGTAGTCGGGCGACGGGTCGAGTTCGAGGATCTCCGGACGGCGCTCCTCCAGCAGGCCGAGGTACTCGTCCACGGGCATCCCGGTGGCGGCGTGCCAGGCTCCGGCCTGCTCGACGGCGAGCGGGAGGTCGCCCAGTGCGGCCGCCAGCCGGTCGGCGTCGCCGGTGCCCAGGCCGCGGGCGCGGCGCTGGAGGAGGGCGATGCTCTCCTCGCGGTCGAAGACATCGACGCTGAGGGGGGTCGCGACGCGTTCCCACTCGCGGTTGCGCGAGGTGACGATGATCTTCCCGGCGCCCCCGTTGGGGAAGTAGGACCGTACGGACTCGACGTTCTCGGCGTTGTCGAAGACCAGCAGCCAGTTGTCGAACGGCTTGCCGGTGCGCAGGGCCTCACGTACGGCGGGCACCGCGGCGTTGGCCTGCGGTCCGACCTCCAGGCCGAGGCTGCGGGCCAGGTCGGCGAGGGCCCCGAGGATCAGGTTCTCCTGCTCCGCGGGGATCCACCAGATGACGTTGTACTCGCGGCTGTGCCGGTAGACGTACTCCACGGCGATCTGCGACTTGCCGACCCCGCCCATGCCGTGCAGCGCGTGCGGCAGGACGGCGGTCGTCTCGTCCTCGCGCAACTGCCGCTCGACCGCGGCCAGGAGGCTCTCCCGCCCGGTGAAGTTGGGGTTCTTGGGCGGCACGTTGCCCATGATCTTCGGCTGACCGCTGCGGACGAAGCGCAGTTCCGGTGCGGTGGCTTCCATGCGCTCGTCGGCCCTCCGGGCATCCTGGTCAAGGTCTGGGGGTGTCGTGGACGACACGGGTCCTCCTGGTGGGGCGGCCGGATGCGACCGGAGATCGCGGACATGGTCATTCACATCGAATGCCTCTTTATCATCATTCGGTACCGAGCCGTGCCGGATCACCCCACCGAGCCGGGACGCCCTGCGCCGGTAGGGCAGGCCGCCCAGGGCGCGGAGCACGGCAAGCTCGATGCGGAGCCAGGCCGGGCCGCCCTCACCGTCCGGGAGCGCCGCCCGTGCGGGGTCGCGCAGGGCCGCGCGCAGCCGGACACCCGGGGTCCGGACGGCCCGTGACTCGGCCAGCAGGCCCACCGCGCGGACCAGTTGGGAGCGGCTGCTGGTGGCCAGCAGCGCCTCGCGTACGCCGTCGGCGAAGTCGGGACCGCTCTCCCCGTCCCGCTCCCAGTCGATGAGGCCGCCCATCATGATCTCGGCGAGATGGTCGGGGCGTGACTCGGGGAAGGCCTGGTCGCGCAGTTCCTCGACGACGTCGAAGCGCAGGGGCGCCACCGCCAACAGGACGGCCAACTGCCGTGCGAGCGGGCTGGCGAGGGAGACGAAACGGCGCACGGCGTCCGCCGCCGCGCGCGGTCCGTCCGTCCGGGGGGTGCGGAGCCCCGGTGTGGGGACGCCCTTGGCCATCGCGCCGGCGAGCACCACCGGCAGCGCCCGGCGCACGCCGCGTTCCCCGGTGACCAGGTCGACCCAGGACCGGAACGATTCCGGGCGCAGACTCAGGACGGGAACGGCCACCGCGCCGTCACCCGTATCGGGTAAGGCGCGCGCGTGTTCGGGTACCCCTTGTGGGGGACGGCAGTGGAGGTGGCGGTTGAGCGCGCCGAAGCCGGCGGCATCGAGCCGGGCCCGGAAGGGGTAGACCGAGGACCGGTGGCGCAGATACGGGGGCAGCAGGTGGACCAGCGCGGTGGGCCCGGCGGCGGAGAGCCGGCCCAGCAGCTCGTCGGCCCCGCGCTCCGCCCAGCCGGGGGCGAGGCCGTCGGTGACGACCAGGAACAGCCGTGACCCGCGGCCGTCCAGGAGCTCGGCCGGATCGGCGTCGCGGTTGCCCGGCCAGCGCAGCACGGGCGACGCGCCGTCGGGCAGGGCGACGTCGACGGTGCGTACGTTGCGGAAGGCGCCGCTGTGCACCGCCTCGTCGGCCAGCCGGCCGACGGTGCTCCTCCAGACCGGCATGGTGGGCGCGTCGTCGACGAGCAGCATCAGGTCGAAGGCGCGTTCCTCGGCGGGTTCCACGTAGGGGATCCACAGGCCGTCGGTGAGCCCCCTCTCCGCGGTACGGACTTCGTCGAGCCGGTGCGCGTGGCGCGAGGGCACCCGGCGGAGCAGTCCGCGCAGGGGCCTGGCGAGGCGCAGCGGGACCACGCGGCGCGCCGGGCGCGGTCCGGCGGCGAGGAAGGATTCCGGGCGGCCGGTGGTGGCGGTCTCCACCGTGTGCAGGGCCAGGTCCCGGACGTCCGCGTCGGACCGGGCGCTCGCGGCGGGTACGGTCTCCGGCGCCCCGTGCCCCGCGGGGGGCGGCGGGACGTCGAGGGACGCCGGGACGTCTGCGGGCGGGCCTGGGCGCCGGCCGGGCGTCTCGGCGGGGCCGGTCGCCGTGTCGCCCGCCGGGGTCTCGGCCGCCGGGGAGTGGTCTGCCCGGCGCCATGCGGCCGCCAGCCAGAGGGCGTCGCCCAGGTCCTGCCAGCTCGCGTCGCCGTCCGCCTCGTGCGTGGCGGTGGCGCCGGACGCGACCGTCGGGTCGTCCGGGGCGCGCTCCCGTGGCGAGCCGTTCATCAGCGGCCTTTCGAGAGGTCGCGGAGAAGCATCTCGACGAGCTTACGCCCGTCGCCGTCGGCCCGGAATCCGTGGGCCGTGGTGAGTTGGACCGCGTTCAGCAGCTGGTCGACGGACTGGGTGCCCCCGCCGTCCAGCCGGCGCACGAAGTCGTCCACGAGGTCCTCGACGCCCTCGGGGTGTTCCCGCAGGTGGCTGACGACGATGGAGACGAGCTGCTCGCGGCTGGGCGGTCGCATCTCCAGGGGCAGGCAGCGGCGCCGGAAGGCGGCCGGGAACTCCCGTTCGCCGTTGCTGGTGATCACGACGACGGGGAACTCCGCGCACTCGACGCGGCCCCCCTCGACGACCGCCCGGCCGCGCGGGTCGTCGGTGAGGACGGAGACCTCGCTCGCTCCGGCGCGCACCAGTTCGGGGATTTCGTAGCTGCCGTTCTCCAGGACGTGGAGCAGGTCGTTGGGCAGGTCGATGTCGCTCTTGTCCAGCTCGTCGACGAGGAGGACCCGGGGCCGCTCGTAGGCGAGCAGGGCAGTGCCGAGTGGTCCGAGGGTCAGGAAGTCGCCCAGGTCGGGAGGGCCGGTGGTGGCGCCCTCCGCGCCTTCGGCACCGGCCCGCCAGGCCGCGATGGCCTGCGCGCGGCCGATGGCGTCGTAGTCGTACAGGCCACCGCCGAGGGTGGTGCGGCTGACGATGCTCCAGGGCAGGACACGGCCCAGGCCCAGTTCCTGGGCGAGCAGATACGCGAGGGTCGATTTGCCGACTCCCGGCGGTCCCGTGACGAGCAGGGGGCGGCGCAGCAGGAGCGCCGCGTTGACCGCGTCGATCTCCTCCTCGCGCAACTGGGGTCCGTCCCGTACGACACCGAGCCGGCGCCGCGCCGAGGGCGTGTCCTCGGGCGGGGGCTGCTGGAGGGGGCCGCCGGAGAAGACGCGCCAGGGCGGCGGTGGGGGCAGTCGGGGCGGTTCGGCCTCGGGGGGCCGCCCCGTCGCGTGGAAGACCCGCCAGGAAGGCGGCGCGACAGGCGGCGCCACCGCGTCCTGCTCGGTCATGCCGTCAACTCCTCACAGTCGACCAGGCGGTTGGGGTCGTCCCAGAAAAACGCCAAATGTCTACCCACGAATAGTCCACCACGATCCCTCCCTTCGGCTTCTTTACGTAACTGACTCACCTTGCCCGGCAGTTGGGACGGCGGGTGTCCCAGCAGCAACGTCAGCACCTCACCCGACAGGTCGGGGCTCTCCGGTCTGCGGTCCCAGGCGGCGAGGCCCACGCCCTCGTCGATGGCGGCCATGAGCGCCTCCAGACCATGGCCCGGCAGTGCGGGGACGTCGAGGATGACCGCGGTCAGCCGGGGCTCGGACGCCAGCGTGGCGTGCCAGTGGCCCAGGTGTCCGTCCGGCTCTCCGTACCAGCGGAAGGTCTCGGCCACGCCCGTCTGCCTGAGCCGCCGCCAGCGGGCGTGCCACCGCCTCAGCTGTCTCGGGTCGCGGGCCCTCATACGGTCCAGGCTGCGCAGGTGGATCCGGTAGCGGAGCCCGAGGGGTACCGGGTCACGGGTGCGCGTACCCACTCCGATCCGGGCCATGTCATCGTTGAGGTACTGGTACGGGAGGACGAACTCGACCTGGACCGGCGGCTCGTCGTCCGCCTCCGCCACCTCGGCCCAGCGTGCCTCGCCCCGGCCCACCGCCCGCTCGATCGCCTCCGCCAGGGTGTCCCGCGTCGCCCGTTCCACGTCTCCGGCCACCGGCTCCCAGTAGCCCGACGCGGCGTTGACCCAATGACGCACGTAGACGTCGGCCGACCCGTCGTCGGCGGGTTCCGCCATCACGACGAGGCAACGCGGCACCTCGGGGTCGGCCCTCGGTAAGGCGGCGATCGCCTGGCGGCGGGTTTCCAGGGCGGCCACGGCCTCCGGTCCCGCGTCGCGGGCCCAGCGGTCGGACCACTCACGGAGCTTCTCGCGAAGCCCCGGTGGCCGGCCGGGGGCCAGGACCTCCAGGAAGACCAGAGCCGGCGGCAGTCCGTCGGCCTGGGCACTGACCTCGCACAGGAAGTCGAAGCGCTGCGAGGGGGACTGTCCGTGCGGGAGGTCCACCAACCCCAGCTCGTGGCAGAGCAGGGCGTACAGCTCGCTGTCGTCGCGGGCGGGGATCTCGGCGAGCATCCGCCGCGCCTCCTGGACCGCGCCGTCGTCGAACTCCGGCTCCAGCCCCGCCACGGCCTCACCGGGCCAGTCGCCGGTCAGCCGGGCCAGCCTGGCCGAGTCCTCGGGACCCGCCAGGGCCCCCACCGCCTGGACGAGGGCATCCAGACCCCGGGTGCGCTTCATCACGTCCATGACGAGGGCCACCATCTCCGCACGCGGGCTCCTCCGCATGTAGGTGAGCTCCGTCTCGAGGACCATGCCGACGAAGCCCACGAAGAGCGAGCACTGGTCGGGGTCGCGCACGCAGGGCAGGGCGCAGAGCTCGTTGACCAGTTTCACCACCAGGTAGGCGCCGCTCTCGCCGGGCCCTTGCGCCACATGTGTCATCACCGACCATCCCCCACCGAGCCGGTCCCCCTACGGCCGATCGCGAAGTTATCACGTCGGATCTTCAGCAACCAGGTTCATTCCCGGGCCCGTCGGCCTCTACTCCGCCGCCGGCACCACACGTACCGCAGGGCGCCCGGACCCCGTTCCGTACCGCCGGGCGGCCGCCCCTCCGACGGGCCGGGGCCAAGCCGGTACCGCGGTCAGGCCGGGGCCGGGCCCGTACTCTCCCGGATCGTCAACTTCGGTGCCAGGAGCTCGACTTCCTCCGCGTCGCGGCCCGCGAGCTTCGCCACCACCTGCTCCACCGCGCGGCGTCCCATCTCCTGGGCCGGAATGGCGACGGAGGTGAGCCGCACGGAGGCGCCCGTGGCCACCTGTTCGGGGCAGACGGCCACGACGGACACGTCCTCCGGCACGGCGCGGCCCTGCTGCCGGAGCAGGTTGAGCAGCGGTTCGACGGCGGCTTCGTTCTGCACGACGAAGCCGGTGGTACCGGGGCGTTCGTCGAAGATGCGGGAGAGGGTCGTGCTCATCGCCGCGTACCCGCCCTCGCACGGCCGGTGGAGGATCCGGGCCCCGGTCTGCCGCCCCTTGGCCCGGATGCCGTCCACGGTGCGCTCGGCGAAACCCGTGTGCCGCTCGTAGACGGCGGGGGCCTCCCCGATCACCGCGATCTCGCGGTGCCCGAGTCCGGCGAGGTGTTCCACGCAGAGCGCGCCGGTGGCCTCGAAGTCCAGGTCCACGCAGGTCAGACCCGTCGTGTCGGAGGGCAGCCCGATGAGGACGGCGGTCCGGCCCGAGTCCCGGAGCAACGGCAGCCGCTCGTCGTGCAGTTCGACGTCCATCAGGATCATCGCGTCGGCCAGGGAGCTCCCGGCGATCCGGCGGACGGCCGCGGGCCCTTCCTCGCCGGTGAGCAGGAGCACGTCGTAGCCGTGCGTACGGGCGGTGGTGGCGACGGCGATGGCGATCTCCATCATCACCGGTACGTACATGTCGGTGCGCAGCGGCACCATCAGCGCGATGATGTTGGTCCGGCTGCTGGCCAGGGCCCGCGCACCGGCGTTGGGGTGGTAGCCGAGCTGCTGGATGCTGTGCTCGACCCGCTCCCGGGTGGAGGCGGAGATCGACCGCTTCCCGCTGAGGACATAGCTCACCGTGCTCGCGGAGACTCCGGCGTGCTGGGCGACCTCGGCAAGCGTGACCATTCAGCTCTCCCTTACGTGGGGCGGGGAGAGAGTCGGGCGAAGCGCTTCGACGGTGTCTCCCGCTCCGTTCTCCGACTCTGACGTGCACAGACACCGGGGAGCCTAAACTCGCTCACCGACGCTGTCCAGGGTGGGACCCGAGGGAGTCGAAGCGCTTCGACCCGGTGTCCCGGATCGGCCTGCGGCCCACGGTGGCTCAGGACGCCTCCGGTGTCCAGCCGACCGCCCGGCTCCCCGGCGGCCCCACCACGGCCCGGTGGCCGGCGGCGGGGCGTGCGGGGCGGGTCCCCTTCCCGGCGGCGGGCACCGGGGCGGCCGGGGCGCGACCGGGCGGGGCGGCACCGGCGGGGCGGCACCGGTCTCCCCGGCGAGCGGAACCGGCGGGGCGGCACCGGTCTCCCCGGCGGGGCGGCATCGGACTCCCCGGTGAGCGGAACCGGCGGGGCCGCATCGGCGGGGCGGCATCAGCGGGGCGACGTCGACCGGCCGGCAGGTCAGCAGGCCAGGAACCCCCGCGCCGCCGCCGTACCCACCGCCACGTCCCAGCCGGTGGGCGGGACGACCGCGGCCAGGAGGGTGTCGTCGACCGCTCCGTCGGCGGCGACCAGCGCGTCGACGGCCTGCCGTGCCCGGTCCTCGTCGTCGGGCTCGTGCCCGGTAACGGCCCTGATCACCGCGTTGGTGCGTTCGGCGTCGAGGGCGGGCAGGCACACACTGTTGAACCCGTCGTCGGCGTCGTAGGCGGCCCGCCACCACGTGCTCCCGTCGAAGCCGTAGACGAACCCGAGGAAGAGGTCCGCGTCGGCCTCCCGGACCCGTCGCACGGGCGGCTCCCACCAGGCGGGCGCGCCGGCCAGCAGGTCGGTCTCCCTCTCCTCGTAGAAGTCCGAGGCTTCGGCGTAGTACGTCTCCGAGTCGTTCCGGTCCTGCCCGAGCAGCACTGCGCGCCCCTCGTCGAGGTGGTGCAGGTCGGCCCAGCTGCCGTGCCCGTCGTCGTAGTGCCAGAGCGGCCAGACGGCCTGGCACCGTTCACCGTGTCCCGCGGCGGCCTGGACCGCAGCGAGCGCCGCCCAGCGCCCGCGCAGCGCCATCGGGTCGGGAAGGTCGAGCTGCACCAGGGCCACGGCCGGCTCCTCAGGGTGGGACGAGCGAGGGTCAGCCCTCTGGTGCCCGGGATCTCGCGTTCGTCACCCGCCGCGCACGTCCGTATCCGGCGACGGCGGTCCCGCACGTGCGCGCCCGGGCCCGCCGTCCCACCGGCGTCCGGGGGGAACCGGACGGGGCCGGCGTGCAACCCTGTGCAGGGGGTCCGACCTGCGGCACCTCCTGGTGAACGGCCCCGCCGGCGAACCGCGTTCGTCCCGGCCGAGGGCTGACTGCATGTCAAAGGTGTTGTGCACTCATGCTCGAAGCCGTCTTCAAGGATCAGGGAGCGTTCGTCCTGGTCGCCGCCGCGGCCGTTCTGGCCGCAGCTCTTGCGGGGTACCTCCTGGCCCGGAGGTACGCCCGGCGCCCCTGGTCGTGTGCCGGGCTCGCGGCCGCGCTGACGGCCGAGCTCGGCGTCACGCTCTTCCTGCCGTCGCCCGGAGGCGTCTTCGGCGAGTGCGTCGTCAACCGGGACCTGGGTGAGCCCTTCGCGACGGAGCAGGGGCTGCTCAATGTGGCGATGTTCCTGCCCCTGGGCTTCCTCGGCGTGCTGGCCCTCCGGCGCGTGGTGCCGGTCCTCCTGGGGGCCGTGCTGCTGTCCGTCGTGACCGAGCTGGGCCAGGGGCTGGTTCCGTGGATCGGACGGTCCTGTGACTCCAGCGACGTACAGATGAACGTACTGGGCGCGGCGCTGGGGGCCCTCGCCGGTGCGGCGTCGGTCCGGGCGGCCCGTCGTGAACTGTGTCCTCTGACGTCCGCCCTCGGACCGGCACTCCTCGCCTTCGGCGCCGGCGTCCTGGCCTGCGGTGTGGTGGCGGGTCTCTGGATCACTCCGGTGATCGTCGACTCGACCAGTCTGCGGATCGCGGGAAGGGCGGAGAAGGATGCGGCGCGTCAGGCGGTCTCGACTGCGTTCGACGACCACGAGAAGATCGCGAACGTCCAGGTCATGCCCCGGCAGGACGGAGGATCGGCCAGACTTCTCATCGCTCTGAAGACGGGGTCCGCCGAGCTGAGCTGGCCGGACCGGGAGGAGTTCTCGGCCGACTTCTGGGCGCCGCCGGAGCCGCCCGGCCCGTCCGGCTACCCGGTGCCGGGGGCACCGTCCGCGGCGCCCGAGAGCGCCGAGGACGCCCTGCGTACAGCCACCTTGTACGCGAAGGAACGATTCCCCTGGGCCTTGTCCGGGTCCACCGCGACCTCCACCCCCGTCGGGCCTCAGGCGGAATCCGGCTGGGTGGTCGCGTGGCGTGGGCGCACCGACGGGGTGGTGGCGCCGACGCGGCTGGACGTCCGGATCGACCGCGAGGGCCACGTGGTGGAACTGCTCGCACGGCACGTGGAGGACGCGCCCACCACGTTCCCCCCGCGCCGGGTGAGTGAACGGCAGGGGCGG
>NZ_KL585403.1:41975-42304 GCF_000721935.1 Streptomyces sp. NRRL WC-3549 | reverse complement strand
CGCCGCCGCGCCCTTCCCCGGAGAGGTGGTGGGGACGGTGGAGCTGCTGGCGGTCCGGCGCGACGGGGAGTGGCGGGCGCAGTGGCTCGTTCCCGTGGCGACCGAGCCGGCGACGGACGTCGAGGCCGAGGCGTACGTGGACACGGTCCCGGTGTACGTGGACGCGGAGACGGGACGCGTCGACGACAGACCCACCCCGGCCCAGGGCCTGTCCACCGCTCCCCGGCCGCCGACGGAGGAAGCGGTCGTCACGGTCGAACTACCGGGCCGGTGACGGCACCGACCCTCGGGCCGCCGTGTTCACCGGCGGGGACGCGACCCCCGTCCCC
>NZ_KL585403.1:35892-41715 GCF_000721935.1 Streptomyces sp. NRRL WC-3549 | reverse complement strand
GCCGTACGACGTGCTCGACGGGCAGCCGCGGGAGGGACACGCCTCCGCCCCGTCACACGCGACCTCCCCTCGCCCTCTCACCGGACCCGCACGTCGCGGCACCCAGACGCGCCGCTGTTGCCGCGTACGCCGACGTCTCATCCACGAGGGAGCGGGTATGGAGGTGAGCATGGCTCTCGTGAAGCGTGTTGCTCTTGCTCCTCGTGCGGTACGGCAGTTGCGGCGTGTCCGCTCGGTGTACGTGGCGGGTCTCCTGCTGTCCGTTCTCGCCCTGCTCTCCTACGGCGATCCGGCGACGAGCGGGCGGCAGGCGGTGATCACGGGCGTCTTCCTCGTCGTGTTCGCCGCGCTCCTGACGCTGACGTCGGTGCAGCTGTGGCGGCACGAGCGGACGAAGCACTGCAGTACGGCGAAGAGGCTCTCCACCGTCGCCTGACTCGCCGCCTGCCTCCCCACCCGCCGGGCTGGCCCACTCACACCCCCGGTTGCGGCCCCGGCTCCGGTTTCGGCTTCGGTCGTGTCCCCGGCCGCCCCAGCAGAGCCCATCCCGCAACCGTTCACGTCTTCGGCTCCAGCCGTCCTTGCCGCTGCGCCCGAGCAGCGCACCCCTACGGCCGGGGTCCAGGCCGACCACTCCCCCGCCTACCTCGCCCCGGCCCAGCCCAACTCCGCGACCTGACATGCCTCCCCTGACCAACGCGCCCCCGAGACGGCGGGAGCGGTGCGCGGCCGACACTCGGCCGCACTGAGCTGGTACGGCTCCCGCGCTCTCCGGCGACCGCACTGCCGTCGGCGGCCCGGAGGCTGGACCGTGCGAACGGGGCACGGGTCCATGGACCGCCGGGCAGGGCTCAGACGCAGGTGCTTGTCTCCGGGGTGCAGAACATGACCTGCGGGTAGCGCCTGGAGGGCTTGTCCAGAAGGGGCTGGGGCCGGTGGCGCAGGTGCAGTTCGAGGAACGCGCGGGTGTACCTGCGGGTGATCTCCGAGCCGCTGGCAGCCGGCAGTTCGGCGCCGATGTCGATTCCCACTTGCTCGGCCAGCAGTCCGACGTCGGTGAAGGAGGCGTGCTCGGCCCCGGCCACCACGAGCCACCGCTTCCACCCGGTCAGGCGTTGCCAGTCGCGTTCCCAGGTGGCGACCGCGCCGCCACCGCTGCCCGGGCTGTACTGAGCCTGCCTGCCGAGGAACAGGAAGGGCCGGGACAGGCCGCTGTCCGGAATCGGGACCTCGGTCGTGCCGTCGATGTCGATTCCCGCGCGGATCCGGGGGTCGGCCGGCATGGAAGTGACGGTGCTCGCACCGCCGACGGAGTGGCCCGCCATCGCGATCCGTGACGGATCGATGAGGCGGGCACCGTCCCATTTCGCGTGCGCCCCGGTCAGTTCGTCCAGTACCTGTCCCTTGACCAGCCGCTGCCAGAACACCTCGTCATGCGGGACCTCGCAGGCGGCGCAGGTGGCGACGCGCCCGTCCGGGAAGGTGGTGGCAACACTCTCGTAGGTGTGGTCGATCGCAGCCACCATGTAGCCGTGGCTCGCGAGGTCCTCGGCGAGAGTGGCCAGCGTGGTGCGCGGCTTGCTGAAGCCGGGAGAGAGCACGACCAGCGGCAGACCATGGACAGGCCCTGCCGGTCGGGCGTTGGCGAAGGCGTTGGTCCGTGTCGTGCTCAACACGTCCAACGGCACGCCGGTGATGCCCCCGTCCTTGAGGAGCAGCTCCGATTCCGTCGGCGTCATGTACTGCGCCCGCCGCCCGCTCGTCGAGGCCGTCGGGTACCACAGGGAGACCATGAGTTCCCGGGCGCTCGCCCCCGAAGCCCAGGGATCGGGGCGGGAGTCGTCCGTGAGATGCAGGGACCTGGTGCCGACCGCCTGGGATCCGGTCGGCCTGGGGAGATACGGTGTGCTGCCCGGTTCGCCGGCCGCCGCAGCAGAAGGCCCACCGACGGCGAGCATGAGTAAAGCGGTGGCGACGGTCAGGCCATGACGGGAGAGTGCACGGTTCACGGGTTGTCCGTTCTCTACTCAGGGCGGCAGTGGGACAGTGGGCCACGACGCCGTACGCCCGTCTGTGGTTCCCGCACAGGGGAGCCGTCCGGTCCCACTGCGACGACTCCCTCTCGCACACGCCGTTCGCCCGGCAGCAAGCCCGACAAGCAGTGCGACGTGCCGCTGTTGCTTCCTGGCCGTACGCGAACGTGACGCTGCCCTGTCCGGCACTCTCGCACCGCGGCACGCGCCACACGCGTACACGCCGGACGCATACCACGTACAACCGGCCGACGACTGCGCGTCACCTGTGGTCACGCTGGGCATCTGGCTACGACGCCACCGAGATGCGAAGGGGGTGCGCTGGCGGGAGGGCAAGGACCTCCCGCCGGGCAGACGGCGGCTGGCCTCCCCTTACGACCTCGATGCGCGCTACGGCGTCAAGCGCGGATCCGGCTGGACAGGCTACAAGGCCCACCTCACCGAAACCTGCGAGCCGGACGCACTCCACCTGATCACCAACGTGGAAACCACGGACGCGACCGTGGACGACACCGAGATGACCCAGACCATTCACCAGCACCTGGAAAAGCGCCAACTGGCGCCGGATGAGCACGTGGTGGACTCCGGCTACGTCACCGCCGCCCACATCCTCACCGCCCACAATGACCACGGCATCAACCTGCTCGGGCCGGTCGGCGCCGACACCCACCACGCCAAACGCGGCGACGGCGAACACGCACCGGACCTGACACAGGCCGCCTTCTTTGTGAACTGGGACGCCAAGACAGCCACCTGCCCCCAGGGAGCGGTCAGCGCCAGCTGGTCCGACCAGTGCAAACCCAGCGGCACCCCCATTACTCGGGTGCACTTCGCGCACGCCGACTGCGCCCCATGCCCACTGCGGTCCCGGTGCACCAAGGCGGCGAACGGCACGTGGGGACGCAGCCTGACCCTGCTGCCACGAGAGCAACAGGAAGTCCTGGCCCGGCAACGTTCCGAGCAGCAGACCACGGAGTGGAGAGCCCGTTACGACATCCGCGCCGGCGTCGAGGGCACCATCTCCCAGGCCGTCCGCCGCACCCGAATTCGGCGCACGCCCTACCGCGGACAGCCCAAGACCCACCTCGCGAACGTCCTATCCGCCACCGCAATCAACCTCATCCGCGTCGACGCCTGGCTGAACACCCCACTCGGCACAACCCGCCTCTCTCACCTCGCCCGCCTCGACCTTGCCGCATGACCAGGCCAGGAAGCCCGAATCACGACTTTCCCAACGGAGTCCTTCAGTAGGGGGCTTCCGGCTTGTACTTCTGACCGTTGACCTCAATGCCGCAGCCGACCACGCGGCAGCCCGATGCACCGCAGCGACTCGACATCAGTGTGAGCCATACCGCCGACCCGGATGAACACAGCGGCCGGAGCATCGACAAGCAGGAGATAAAGTCCTCGCCATTCCCTGCGGACAAGGCAGTGAATGCGAAAGGGGTAGAAACGCGCCTCGTGTACAATCCAGACCTGCCCCCCTTCACTGTTCTGTCGTCCATGCCGGCCTAAATCAAGGGAACCTAAGGTCTGAGGACCGTGAATCGAAAGAAGGATCAGGTGCCACTGCACGAGTTGTCGGAATACTTCAGCCTGCAAGGTGCCCGAACCGCACTGGCCCCGTTCTCCACCACAGGCGTACCCAGTGATCCCCATGAATGGAAGAAGGCTTTGACGACCACTGTTCGCGGCCTGTACTACGCCGATGACGGAGCCGGAAGAAGCCACCATGAGATCTCTTCCCAACTGCTCACGGCTGCGGACATCTTCAGGACCGACCCCGGTGCGCGCGCCCTGAAGAACATTCCTGCGGCAGTCCCGCCCGAGCGAACACCTGACGTCTACCGCGCCATCTCTGCGTACATCGTTGACTGGCCCTCCCTTTCATACGAGGAAAAATACGGTCAGAGTCAGATGACCGCCCATGAAATCGCGCTCAGGTTTCCACGCTTCAGCCAGGTCTTGCCCATCTATTTCGGGCAGGACGGGGTGGCCATTTCCGACGACATGCAGTTTTCGAGCATCGAGGAGGGCATTGCCATGATCATCGACGAGACCCACCCGCGGTGCATGTGGCAACTACCCGGCCTGGCCGCCGAGAGCTATGAGGCCCTGGCGCTGTTCCAGAACGATGAAGACGCTATGGATCGCTATTTCTCCCAGGTGTTCGGCGGCGGTTCCGGTAGAGCGGATTTCGTTGATTTCCTCCCCCTGCTCGCCCGATCGATCATCGACCACCTCGCCACCGCGCACCCTCCCGTGTGGCCGAAGGAGGACTGACCCGCACCAAGCGAACCCGTAGCGCGACGTACACCGACCGTGAGACCGCCCAGTAGGCCACCCAGCAGGTCGCGACCGCCAACGAGCAGGCCATGCACCAATGCTCGCGGACCGCCTCAGGGAGAGCATCGAGACCGGTCAGGCCCCGCCGCCCGCACCGCCGCAGACCCACTGGGAGTGGCACGCCCGCTTCCCGGAGCTCGCGCAGTTGCTGGGGGGCTGGTACGCGCAGGACATGCCCGACGAGTTCGAGGACCACGAGGCCGCGTTCCATGACTATCTGGGCAGCACCGACCCGGGGCTGGTGGCTCAGCTCGCCGGCGAGCTGCGTGATCTGCTCGCGCTTCCCGTCGAGGAGATCGACTACGCCACCGGGCCGGCCGAACTCGGACTGGAGGTCGAACCGCCCGCTCCGCTCAGCACCGTCGGGTGGCTCGTCGAACTCGCCCGCGCGGTCGACCGGCACTGACCCACGCGGCCTACGCCTCAGGTGCCGTGTGGCCCTGACCGGAAACGTTCGGCGCCACGCCCTCGTCCCCGCCCCCGCTGGACCGGACGCTGGTCCACCGGCGAGACTTACCCGACCGACGCCGGGCGGGCGCCAGTCGCGCCTGACCGGCCAGCATGCGCACGCACACACGGGGGCAAGGTGCCACAGCAGCCGATCGCCGGGCGGTACGAGCTTCTGGAGGAGCTCGACAGCGGGGGCATGGGGGACGTGTGGCGTGGTTACGACGCCGTGCTGGACCGGCCCGTCGCCGTGAAGGTGGTCCGGCACCAGGCCGTCGCCGGGTCGCCGCAGTTGGCGGCGGAGTTCGCCAAGCGGTTCAAGCGCGAGGCCCGTATCACCGCACGCATCCAGCACCCCGGTGTGCCGCAGGTGTACGACGCGGTACTCGACGACTCGGACACCACGCACGGCCCGGCCACCACGTACGAGCGGCTCTTCCTCGTCATGGAGCTGGTCGACGGGGTGCCCCTGTCCGCGTACATCCAGCCGGAACGCCCGCTGCCGGTCAGCTGGGCCGTGGCGGTCGCCGCGCAGGTCGCCACCGTGCTGTCGTACGCCCACGAAGTACCGGTGATCCACCGTGACCTGAAGCCGGGCAACGTCCTGGTCGCCCGGGACGGCACGGTGAAGGTCCTCGACTTCGGGATCGCGGCCATTCTGCGTACGGACGTCACCAAGCTGACCGCGACCGGCAACCCCATCGGTACGTACCAGTACATGGCTCCCGAGCAGGTCCGCGGCGGGCGTACCAGCCCGCAGACCGACCTGTACGCACTCGGCTGCGTACTCCACGAACTGCTGAGCGGTCAGCGGGTGTTCACGGCCGACAGTGAGTATCTGGTGATGTACCAGCACGTGAACGCCGCGCCCACCCCGCTGCGCGTGCTGCGCCCCGGCGTACCGGCCGCGCTGGAGGAGCTCGTCCTGCACCTGTTGCTCAAGGCGCCGGAGGCCAGGCCCGCCGACGTGCAGGAGGTGTACGAGCGGCTGGGGGCG
>NZ_KL585403.1:26786-35725 GCF_000721935.1 Streptomyces sp. NRRL WC-3549 | reverse complement strand
ACGGCCGTTCCTGCCGCAGCCCGGGGAGAGGACCGATCCCGGTGAGGCCGGGCCGGAGGGGGTGCCGGATCCGACGGGGATCTTCCGCCGGCCGTACGCGCCGCGTGCCCGCCCCGGACGACCGCCGGAGCCCACGGTGGCCGATCCGGCCGCGGCGTCGCCTGTGCCCGTGCCTGTGCCTGTGCCGGAGCAGCTGCGCGAGGAGATCGCCGAGGCGTACGCACACTCCGACGCGCTGCTCGAAGAGGAGCGGTTCGCCCAGGCCGCCGAGGTCCTGAGTGAGATCATCGAACACGCCGCGCGGGCGCTCGGCCCGGAGAGCCGGAAGGTTCTGGAGCTCCGCACGCAGCGGGCCGCGATCCGGTTGCTCGGCGGCGACTACCGGGCCGCACTGCCCGAGTTCGACGCCCTGGCCGACGCGTATGCGCGCACCGGCGGCCCGAGCAGCCCGCAGGCCCGCGCCTGCCGGGCGCAGGCTGCTCGCTGCCGCGGTGAACTCGGGCAGGTGACCGACGCGTTGGCATCGCTGCGGGGGGTTCTCGACATCGTCCGGGCCGTGGACGGTGACGTGAGCGAGGAGGCCGTCGATCTGCGTCGGGACATCGGCATGCTGCTGCTCGCCCAAGGGCACGCGACCGAGGCGCAGCTGGTCCTCGGGCCCCTCCACGCCGATCTGTGCCTGGTCTACGGTGCCGGGGACGAGATGGCCGAGGAAGTCGCCGAGGCGCTGTCCCTCATCGGGCTCGGTCTGGACATACCGTCGGACTGATCGGCCGTCACCCCTACCACCCGCTGCTCCCCGGAGAGTCCGCCCATGCCCCATCTCGCCTTCGACATCGATTTCTGCGCCCAGCTCAGCAAGCTCCAGGGCAGCGTCAAACAGGGGGTGTTCGACGCGTGGGAGAAGTTCGAACGTCTCACGCTGGACCAGTTGTTCAAGGATCCGGGGCTCAAGCTGGAGACCTTGAAGCGGGCCCGTGATCCGCATATCCGGACCATCCGGATCGACCAGGGGACGCGAGGCGTCGTCCTCGCGCCGGACAGCGGTGACACCTACGTCCTGCTGCGGGTGATGCCGCACGACAAGGCGATCGCGTGGGCGATCAAGCAGAAGGCCAGCATCAACCCCGTCACCCGGGCGGTCGAGATCCGGGACATCGCGATGCTGGACGAGCTCACCCCGGCGTACGAGCGCATCGCCCCGGCCCCTGACGAGCGGCTGTTCGCGAAGGTGTCCGACGGGGACATGGGGGCGCTCGGCATCGACGAGACCACCCTGCGGCAGGCCCGCACGCTGTCCGACGTGGAGCAACTGGAGGTGTTCGCCCCGTACTTCCCGCAGGACCAGCGCGAGGTCCTGGAGTATCTGGCGGCCGGTTTCAGCGTGGAGGAGGTGTGGCGCGACGTGGTGTCGGTGGCCATGTCCACGGTGGCCGCCGGCGATCCGCCCGTGGACACCCAGGACTACGCGACGGCCATCCGGCGTACCCGGGCACGCATCGCTCTCGTCACCGCGTCCGAGGAACTGCGGGACATCCTCGACAAGCCCTTCGACGCCTGGCGGGTCTTCCTCCACCCGTCGCAGCACAAGGTCGCCTACCGTCCGTCCTACTCCGGTCCGGCCCAGGTGACCGGTGGTCCCGGGACCGGTAAGACGGTCGTCGCCCTGCACCGGGTACGCCACCTGCTGGGGCATCTGCGGGACGGGGACCGCATCCTGCTGACGACGTACACCAACGCACTCGTGGCCGCGTTGCGCGCGGGGCTCACGGCGCTGGTCGAGGACGAGGCGCTGCGTGACCGCGTCGACATCATGACCGTCGACGCGTTCGCCGGCCGTGTGGTGTCGACGTCACGGAGGCCTCTGCGGGGCAACGAGGAGGAAGGGCGCTGGGAACAGGCCGCCAGGGCCACCGGTTTCACCGGCACCGCGCAGTTCCTGGCCCAGGAGTACAAGCACGTCGTCCTCGCCCAGAATCTGCGGACGCCGCAGGAGTACGAGAGCTGTGAGCGTCGCGGTCGGGGCAGCGCCCTGCCGGGGTCGTCCCGCCCGCTGGTCTGGCGCACGATCGAGGAGTTCACCGCCCGGCTCACCGCGGACGGGCTGCGCACCTATCTGGGTACGTGCGCGGAGGCCGCCGACCTGCTGGAGGCTTACGGGCCGCGCTATCGGCACGTGGTCGTGGACGAGGCCCAGGACCTCCACCCGGCCCAGTGGCGGCTGCTGCGTGCGGCGGCTCCGGCACGGCCCGACGACCTGTTCATCGCGGGCGACCCGCACCAGCGCATCTACGACACGAAGGTGTCCCTGAAGGCGGTCGGTGTCCGGGTGACCGGCCGGTCGACGAAGATGCGGAAGAACTACCGCTCCACCCACGAGATCCTCAGCTGGTCCACCGCCCTCCTCCTCGGCCGCCCCTTCGAGCAGCTGGCGGACGACGCCCGAAACGAGACGCTGCTCGGTTACCGTTCGGCTCTGCACGGCAGTGGTCCCGAGGTGTTCGCCGGTACGTCGGAGGAGGCCGAACTCGACGCGCTCGTCGTCCGTGTGAAGGGGTGGCTCGACAGCGGTATCACGCTGAGGGAGATCGGGGTCAGCGCCCGGTTCAACAAGGTGTGCGACAAGGCGGTGGAACGGCTCGAGGCGGCCGGGATCCGTGCCGCGCGCCTGCGGGGTGATGTGTCCGCCGGCCCGGATGCCGTGCAGGTCGGCACGATGCACGCGTTCAAGGGGCTGGAGTTCCGGTGCGTCGCGGTCGTCGGGGTGAGCGACGGGGCCCTGCCGTTCCCGAGGGCGGTCACCGCGGCCGACGTCGACCGGCTCCAGCACGACGCGGACCTGCTGGCGGAACGCTGCCTGTTGTTCGTCGCGTGCACCCGGGCACGGGACGGTCTGTACGTGTCGTGGTCGGGTGAGCCGAGCGAGTTCCTGGTGGAGGCCGGGGTGTAAAACTGCCGTCGCGTTCGCCCGAGAGGCGGCGCCCGGGCCACCGGCCCGGACTGTCGGACCCGCGGCCTACAGTGCACGCATGGACATGAACGACCCGCAGCAGGTGGGCATTGCCTTCGCAGAGACAGTCCTCGCGGTCACGGTGAGCAGCGCGCCGCCGGACCCGTCGTCGCCGTTGGGACGTGTCAGGGCCTTCACCGAGCAGTACGGCGGGGAAGCGTTGAGGCCCGAGCACATAGCGGCCGCCCAGGAGGGCCGTCCGCTGCTGCCGTGAGTCACGCCGCGGAGGCGACCGACCGCCGCGTGCTCCGCGCCCGGGACGCGCTGGACCACGCGGTGGACCATGGCCACGCGCGGCCGTTGGACGTGCCCCTTCCGGGCGGATGCCGGCTGAGCACCGGGCGGGCGGCGGGAAGCGGGACCGGCCGGGCAACCGGGAGGTCCTCGTTCCCGCCGATGGGCAGCCACGAGCGGATCACAGGGGTACCGTGATCGAACCCAAGTCCGACCTGGCCGTTTTTGGCGTACGAGGTGGCAAACAATGAACGATTTCGCGCAGCCCACACCACATCCGACGAACGCGCACCCCGCTCGCGTCTACAACGTCTGGCTGGGCGGCAAGGACCATTACCAGGTGGACCAGGAGGCGGCCGAGCTCGCCGCCCGGGCGAACCCGACGATCGTGCCGTCGGTACGGGCCAACCGGGCCTTCCTCGGCCGCGCCGTACGTCACCTCGCGGCGGCGGGAATCCGACAGTTCCTCGACATCGGTACGGGCATTCCCGCCGCGGACAACACCCATGAGGTGGCTCAGCGGGCCGCTCCCGAAGCACGCGTCGTCTATGTCGACAACGACCCGATCGTGCTCTCCCACGCCCGGGCTCTGCTGGTCAGCGGCCCCGACGGCCAGACCGACTACGTGCAGGCCGACGCGCGGGACGTGGACGCGATCCTCGACGCGGCCGCCCGCACCCTCGACTTCGACCAGCCGGTCGGCCTCATGCTCGTGGCGATCCTGCAGTACATCAAGGACTCCGAGGATCCGTGGGACATCACTCGCCGTCTGCTGGACCGTCTCGCCCCGGGCAGCTACCTCGTCCTGTCCCACCCGGCCGCCGACGTCACCGCACCCGAAGTGGCGGAGTCCATGCGGATCTACAACGAGCGCGCCGCCAGCCACGCCTCCGCCACACCTCGCACCCACGACGAGGTGGAGCGGTTCTGCGAGGGCCTGGAAATCCTGGAACCCGGCGTGGTCACCCTGACCCGCTGGCGTCCTGAACCGGCCGACACCCCGGACGACACCCTGCCGATGTGGTGCGCCGTCGCCCGCAAGGACTGACGACGCACTCCCCCGTACAACTGCGCCCTGCCGGGCCCCCGCTGGAGCACCGCACCGTGGTGCGGCAGCGGGGGGCTTCTGGTCCCCCGGGACGGCACAGCACCGCGGGGCGCCCGTGACGAACGCTCAGCGGCAGGTCCGCAGCGCCGCAACGCTCCTGGAGGGTTGCGGCGTTGTGCGGTCGCCACACATCCGGGTCACCGGCCGGCGGCGCTCGTCTCCAGTACGTCGGCGTCGGCCGGGGGCCTCACGTCCAGCGGTTCGTCGAAGGCGCTGAAGGAGGTCGTGCTGCGATAGTCGGCCCCCTTGTAGGCGACCTTGAGGAGGTACGGCTTGCCCTCGGTGGCGACGTAGAAGGTGTAGACGCCTTGGCCGTTCTCCTTGTCGGTCACCTTCAAGGGGAGGGCGGGGCGGCCGTCCACCTCGGTGGGCTTGCCCTTCGCCGCTGTCCCGAAGGGCGCGAAGGGCCAGGTGCAGTCGACGAGCCCCTCCCCCGGACCGGCCTTGTCCGCAGGGGCCTTGATCCATCGCTTCTGGTCCCCGGCCGCCGTCTTCTTCCCCGACCAGCGCTCCAGGTAGGCACGGTCGGGACGCACGTAGTCCGTCTCACCGATCCGGATCTGTTCGAAGACGCCACCGGCGGTCCAGGTGATCTTGACCGTGCACGTGCCCTTGAGGTCGGTCGTCAGCCGGCTGGAGTAGCCGTCGCCCCCGGTCGGTGCGGTCGACGCGTCAACGGTCACCGTCTCAAGGGCGTCCATCGTCTCGTACGCCCGCTCCAGCAACTGGTCGGCGGAGGGTTCCTTCTCCGCTCCCCCGCCGGCACAGCCGGCGACGGCCACCCCCGCCGCCAGGGACACCACTGCCGTCGTCACACCGCTCGGTATCTTCCGCATCCGAACCCCCAGATCATGAGCGGGTCAGACTACGTGACGGCGCTCCGTGTCCGTACGGGGGCTGGAAGCAACCGTCTTCCGTGGACCGGCCGTCCGTCCTGACCGCGCAGGCCGGCTTCTCCACGGACGCCGACAGGCAGGCGGCGTCCCATGTCTCCGCTCGCCCCGAACCGTCGGCCGCACACGCCGCTCCCCGCATCGCCGCCACCCGCGCCTGCGTCCCGTCCCTACGTCGGCGCAGCCGGCCGGAAGCAGGGCGGCGGGGGCACGGTCGCGGGGGCAGGGGGGAGGGCGGCCACCTCCACGGAAGCCCCCGGCAGCGCGATTGCCGGAACCAGGAAGCCACGACGTCTCCCGTCTGCCGGTTCGCGTCGTTGTTCGCTCGGACGGGCCCGGTGCACAGTGGCTCTGCTGGACGCACCGTGGACAAGACGCTGGGGGCCCGGGTGATACATGTGCCGTTCTTCCGCTGGGTATTGGCGCTCGGCATCGTTCTCATGGGCTGCTCGGCGGGCCTCCATATGACGCTGCCGGACTACCCCAAAATCCGGCGGGTCGACCTGACGGTGCTCCGCGAGGAGCCGGACGGGCAGTGCGCGGTCCGGTGGACAGATCCCTTCGACCACCGGGAACGCGAAGGCTTCTACCCCTGCGACGCCATACGGGACCCGCGCCTCGACGCATCGCGGTACGACCCGGAAACCGGCTTCGGCCGGGCCTTCGGCCTCGTGTTCGCCGAAGGAGCGGACAGAGGCGAGCTGTACTCCCCGGTGGGTGTCGGCGAAAGCGCGCGGGCCCGCGCCGAGCTCTCGGACACGCTCATCGCGGTGAGCCTCCCCGTGACGCTCATCGGGCTCGTCGGCGGCAACGTGCGCGCCACCGCGAGGGTGAGCGGCGTGAGACCAGGCGTCATCCGCCGGGCGAGGTCGCTCAGCCAGGCCGCCGCGCGGGTGGCCCAGGACTATGACCGGGCCACGAAGGCCGTGCGGGAGTCCTGGGCCCCGCTCCACAGCGACCGGGTGGACGAGGAGTTGGGCCGGGCCCCGCTCTCACGTCTGCCGTGGACGGTCAGACTGCGGTCCAGGGAGCTGGAGAAGAACGGCGTGCGGACGGTGCGGGATGTACTCGAAGCCGGGGCATCGGAACTGGGCCGGTTGCCGGGCGTGGGCCGGCGTACGGCGGACAGCGCGATGGCCGCGGGCCGGCGTATGCGGGAGGACCTCAGGAAGGGTGTCGCGGTGCGGTTCGAAGCCGACCGGCGCACCCCTCGGACCACGGCGCTGCTCATCGCTCTGCGGGTGCTCGTGGAGGCCGGGCCGGGCGCCCGGGAGACGGCGGAGACGGGCAGGGCTCTCGCCGCGCGGCTGGAACCGCTGCTGTACACCGCCGCGGCGGCGTCCGGGTACGCACAGATGCTGGGCGCGGGTCCGGAGCGGCGCCGGTGTGCGCGGGCCGCGGTACCCCAGCTGCGAGCCCTGCTGGACGAGGCCGAACGGCTGGGCTTCACCGAACGGTTCGCCCAGGTGTCGGTCGACCTGCTGCGCGGGCCGGACAGTGATCCTACGGGGCTGGACGCCTGGGTGGACTTCGAGTCACGCCCGGCGGAGTACTACCGGGTGCTCGCGGACGTCACCGGCGGAATGCCTTCGCCGGACGGCTGCCCCCCAGCCTGCTGAACCACGCCGGGGACGGCCCGTCCTCGTTTCCGGCGCGAGCCGTCGCTGTGTCGGGCCCCGGCGCTCGGCACGGCGGCCGACCTGGCCTGGCCACGCGGTCGGCACCGCGCGCCTGTGATCCACTCCGGTACTGTCCGTGTGTTCGACGCAGGCCTCGGAGCAGGGGGCCGCGCCTGGGGAGGGATGCCATGAGTGGTCGGGAAGCGTTCGGCGGGGTACTGAAGCTGGGCGTCGAGGAGCGCGGGGCGCTGGCCGGCCGGTGGTGGCAGTGGGCCATGTCCGCCCCCGAGGACCGCTGCCCGGTCAAGGACTCGACGGGCGAGCATGCGGCGTGGGGCCAGCCGGACGACGTCTGGTTCCTGGCCGGCACCTACGGTGGCCGCGTGGTGCGGCGCTGCGCGATCCCCGCGGACCGTCCGGTGTTCTTCCCGGTGCTCAACATGCAGCACCCCCGTTCGTATTCGAGGATTCCCCGGTCCCTGGACGTGACGGAGGCGACGGCTTCGCTCAACGGCCTGCCGCTCCCGTTGCGGGAGTTCTCCGCACCCTTCATGACGGGTCTGACCCAGCGCTACGCCTGGGGGGTCTGGGGTGCTGTCGAGCCCCTGCTTGCCGGTGAGTACGTGCTGGAGATCAAGGGCAGGGCCACCAGCGGCTTCTGGGTCGACACGACGTATCACCTGGAGTCGAAGCTGCCCTGAGCCGGCACGTGTACGGGCGCTCTCGCGGTGGTGGCCGGGAGGTGGCGGGGCCGGCCTTCACGCCGGGCCGGCGAGCAGGGCCGTGCCGTCTTCCCTCCCGGCCCACCCGTGCTCGGTGCGCCACAGGACGTGGACGCCGAAGAGGTCGTGGACGGTCGTGACCGACCACTCTTCGGCCGGGGGCCCGGCGAGCACGAGGCAGAGGCGGCGGTCGTCGGGCCCGGGCTGGGTGTGGCTGATCTCCTGGAGCCGCACCGCACCCGAGCGGAGGTCGGCGTAGCTGGTGAGGCCGGCTCCGAGCACCTCGTAGAGCACGTGGCCCTCCTCGGTGGGGCATCGGACGTCCACGATGCGGGAGTCCGCCGTCGGCTGCCGGTCCGCGCGCAGAAGTGCGGCCATCAGTTCGAAGCGCACCGCCTCGTGGGTCTTGCATGTGCGGTCCACCGCCGCCGAGGCTTCCAGGATGCGAAGGAGGCCCTCGTGCGGGGCTGTCGGCCCGGGGGTTGCCGGTTCCGTCGGGGCTGACGGTTCGGGCGGGCCTGCCTGCTCTGCGGCGGTGGGGCCGGGTGCGGTGGTCGTCATGGCTTCGGCTTCCTTCGGGTCGGGCCGCGCGGACAGTTCTCGTTCGCCGAACGGTGCGGACGGCGACACCGGAGGGGCGGAAGGGGGCACGGGAAGGGCTGAGCCGTCCCCGGCAACCTCAGCGGGCCCGGGTGTCTCGGCGTGTCCGGTTGTCTCGGCGTGTCCCGTCTGCTCCGCCGAGTGGGGCCGCCCGGACTGATCGGTCTGCCCGGACTGGTCGGACTGGTCGGACTGGTCGGACTGCCCGGACTGGTCGGGGGCGTCCGCGACTGCGATCCGGCTCTCCAGGGTTCGCCGTGCTTCGGTCAGGGCTTCCGACCAGCCGCTCCGCTCCAACTCGTCCCGGAAGCGATCGGGGTCCTGAGCCGCCGAAGCGGCGGCGCGGTTCGTGTCGGCGGCCAGGTCGCGCAGGACACCGAGGCGGGCGCGGTCCGGTGATCCGAGTACGCGCCAGACGTCGAGCCAGTCGTGCTGGTCCCGGCGCAGGCAGCGGTTGGCCATGCCCTTGAGCTCCGACAACCGGGCGCGGACGTCGTCCGGGGTGCGCCCGTCGGCGAGTTCGCCGAGCACGGCGAGCGCGTCGGCGTACCGGGAGGCCATTCTGGGGGAGATGGGCCGTCGGCCGAGCGGGTCGGTGGTGACGAAGGTGACGCTGGAATCGTGGTGGAGCACCCAGGCGTCCAGCACCGCTCCCACGGTCGGCGGCTTGGAACCGTGGCGTACCGCCATGAGCAGGGGGCGTCCGGTGACCGGAGAGACGGCCTCGACCCGGTAGTTGCCACCGGCGGGGTG
>NZ_KL585403.1:24079-26552 GCF_000721935.1 Streptomyces sp. NRRL WC-3549 | reverse complement strand
GGGGCGGCCCCGCCCGCCACCGGCTCGACCGCGGCTTCGTCGCTGCCGGGAAGCGGTGGTTCCGGGTCCCCGTCGCGGCCCGTCAGGGCGTCGGGAAGGGGCGCGGTGTGCAGGACGGTCAGGCTCTGGGTGCTGCGGGTCAGCGCGATGTAGAGCTGGCGCAGGCCGGCCTGGCCGCGAGCGGCGATGGTGGCGGGCTCGACGACGAGGACGTGGTCGTACTCCATGCCCTTGGTGTGGGCGGCGGCGAAGACGCACACGGCTTCACGCTCCTGGGCCGTGATGCCGTCCGCGGTGTCGAGCCGGCGGCCGATCTCGTCGAGCCAGCCGGAGTCGTCGGGGACGATGACGGCCACGGACCGCAGGGTGCTCCCGTCACTGGTGCCGACCAGGCGGACGGCCTGGGCGACGGTGTCGTCGAGCAGCTTCCACGGCTCGGTCGCGATCGTCCGCACGGCCTCGGCACCGGCCTCGCGGACGGCCAGGGGGTAAGGCAGTGCGGGCGCGACCGTCCGGGCCAGTGGGGCGACGAACTCCATGATCTCGGCGGGGACGCGGTAGCTGGTGGTGAGCTCGGCGACGCGCCAGTCGCCGTGGTCGGACAGAAGGGCGCCCAGCCGGTCCCACGCGGTGTAGGCGTACGGTCCGGTGGCCTGGGCGAGGTCGCCGAGGACGGTCATCGAGCCGCCCCTGGCGACGCGGCGGCGCAGGGCGCGGGCCTGCATGGGCGTCAGGTCCTGGGCCTCGTCGGCGACGATGTGACCGTAGCGCCGGGGCGTCTCGCCGGTGATGAGGTGGCGGAGCTCCTCCAGGCAGACGCGGTCGTCCAGGGTCCAGGGGTCGTCCTCCGCCTTGGCGGCGCGTGGCCGGTGCAGGGCGGCCTGCTCCTGTTCGTCGAGGACGCCGTCCGCGCAGGTACGCAGGAGGTCCGGTGAGTCGTAGAGGCTGCGCAGGCTCTCCCGGGCGCCCGGGGAGGGCCAGGAGCGGTCGAGGAGGCGCTCCACCTGGCGGTTTCGCTCCAGGCTGCGGCGGATCGTGCCATCGGCGCCGCGTCGCGGGGCCAGGGCGGCGAGTTCCCGCAGGAGGCGGTCGACGAGCAGGCTGCGGAAGCGGTCACGGCGCTCGCGGTACGCACCGTCCTGGCTGCGCACGTCGTCGAAGAGGGCGTGGATTTCCGAGCGCGGAATGCGCAGGGTGGTACTGCCGGCGGTGACGGTGAACGCCGGTTCGTCGCCCTCGAAGGAGGGTGCGGTGAGGAGGCCGTCGAGGGCATCGGGCCGGCATTCGTGCTCGACCCGGCGGCGCAGGACGGCTGCCATGCGCTCGTCGGACTTCACGAGCCGCGCCTGCGCGGTGTCGTCGCCGAGGACGTCGCCGTCCCAGAGGCGGGACAGCTGGACGGCGTTGACGTCGCGGGTGCCGAGGGTGGGCAGGACCTGGCCGACGTAGTCGAGGAAGCTCTGATGGGGGCCGATGACGAGGATGTCCTGGGCCTTGAAGTGGTCGTTGTTGACCAGCCAGGTCACGCGGTGGAGGCCGACCGCCGACTTTCCGGTGCCGGGGCCGCCCTGCACGACGAGGATGTCGGAGGGGGAGCCCGTGACCAGGTCCATCTGGTCGCGGCGGATGGTCTCGACGATGTCCCGCATCCGCCCCCTGCGCGCACGCTGGAGCTCGCGCAGCAGGAACTCGTCCGGCTGGAGGGGCTTTCGGCGCTGGAGCCGGGCGATGTCGGCGGGAGTGCGGGGGTGGGTGCGCTTCCCGTGCCCGGTGGGCTCCTGCTCTTCCCCCTGCCCGGTCGCGGGCGCCGCCTCGGTCGCGCCGTCACCGTCGGCGGCGTCCGCCGTGATCGCGTCGTCCCCTGCGGGCCGCGGTTCCGGGACGGCCTCCAGGGCGGGGGCCACCTCACCGTCGGGGGCAGCGGCCGGCAATGCGGGCGCCGTCGGGGTGATCTCGTCGAAGTAGTCCTGGACAACGGGGCCCGCGCAGCGCAGTCGGCGGCGCAGTGCGACATCCCCCGGCGCGTGGGGCTGCGCCTCGAACCACTTGGTGGCCAGCGGGCTCGTCCACAGGACGACGACGGTGTCCCTGGTCCTGACATCGGAGACGGCACGCCGCCCCACGTACCAGGGGCGTGGATCCTCGCCGGGGTCCTCGGGGGCGTCGACGCGTGCGATCACCAGTGCCTCGTCGCCCAGTCCGCCGTACGACTCGGCCCTTCTCTCGGCGTCGTGCCGGTTGGCGATGCCGTCCTTGCCGCTCGCCGCTGCCGTGGCCGCGGTGGTCCCGGTCATCTCGGCGAGGCGCGCGGTGTAGCAGTCGTACGCCCGGTCGACGGCCTTCTGCTCGGCCGCGATGACCTGGTGACGAGTGATGGTGTTCATCCGCTGTCCCTCCCTGGCGGCATCCGGCGGGATGCCGCCCCGGGCATGTGCCCGCCCCTCGACATGGCTACCGGAACGCGGCACATGAT
>NZ_KL585403.1:13271-23884 GCF_000721935.1 Streptomyces sp. NRRL WC-3549 | reverse complement strand
ACGCGGCACATGCCCGCTGGTCAGCGGCCGCGGCGCCGGCCGTCGCCCGCACACCGGCCGACTTGAGGGGCGATCACGCCCGACACGGTCACGCACGGCTCCGCGAACCCGTCCCGGTTCAACGCCCTCTCAGCATCTCAGCTATTGACTGTGTTCACAAGTGTGCTTCACTGGAAAGTGTCATCTTCTCGAATGCCGCGCACCCCCTGAACTCACGGCACCCGCCGTCACGTTCAGGGGTCGACGCTCTCAGCTCGCCCCTTCGATCCCTCCGGGCCGAGAAGCCGCCCCCCACACCACTGTCACAGCAGTGCCATACGATGCGCACATCTGTTCCCCCGTTTCTCCTTTTGAGGATTCTCCAGCCATGTCTTTCGGTGCCAAGCCCCGTTCCCTGCGCTCCATAGCTGCCGTCGTCGCCCTTCTGGCAGTCGGAGCGACGGGATGCGCCGACATCGTCGAGGAAGCCAAGTCCGGCGCCAAGAAGGCGGTGCGCCAGCGTTCGGTCTTCTCCCTCGCCACCGGCGACTGCTACAACCCGAACAGCGGGGTGACCGACACCGAGGAGTTCAGCGTCGAGATCGTGCCCTGCGACGAAGCCCATGAGGGCCAGGTCGTCGGCGAGTTCAAGATCGAGGGCGAGTCGAAGTACCCCGGCGAGGACGGCGCCACCCAGATCGCGGACGAGCGCTGCCCGGCCGTGGCGGAGAAGTTCATCTCGGACACCTGGGCGATCCCCGAGGGCGTCGACCTCTTCTACTACTTCCCCACCAGCGAGAGCTGGAAGACCGGTGACCGGGCGGTGAGCTGCACCTACGCGAAGGACAAGGGCACGTTCTCCGGTTCCCTGAAGAGCGCGGACCTGAGCTCCGATCAGCTCGCGTACCTGAAGGGTTCGAACGCCCTCTACGAGACGCTGTGGACGAACCAGCCCGAGGCGGAGAGCGTCGAGGACGACTTCGACGGCTACAAGAAGCAGGCCAAGGCCGTGGGCGCGGCTCTCGACACCCACCTCGCCGCACTGAAGGACATCGAGCAGCCGGAGACCGTCAAGCTGCACGCCCAGCTGACGGGGGCCGCCGAGGCGTGGAAGAAGGCGGCCTCGGCCAAGGACACGGACACCTTCTACGTCGCCTACGACGTGGCCTTCGACGGCATCGACCCGAACAAGACGGTCGCCGCCCGCAAGGAGCTGAAGCTCGCCACCACCGTCCCGGCCGATGACGCCGAGGTCTGGGCCCTGTCTCTTATACACATCACCCGAGCGGGAGAGCCGTAAGCGACAGGCGGCGCCCCCGGCCCTGGCCGCAGGGTCGCCCCGGCCCGGCAGCCGGGGGCCGGTGGCCTCGGCGCCCCCTCGCGCACCCTCCACGATTGCCTCACACCATCGCCACACAGGCGTACCATGCTGTGAACCAAGTCAATAGCGTAGTAGCCTCATCGTCAGTGTGGCCCTCCTTCTCCCGCCTGCCAGCCCTTTGGAGATCGCGATGACGTCGCCCGAAACCGTGCCGGTCAGCCTGGCCGAGATCGCGCGGATCGCCGGAGTGGGCCGGGCAGCCGTCAGCAACTGGCGCCGTCGCCACGACTCCTTCCCGGCGCGCATCGGTGGTTCCGACGTCAAGCCGCAGTTCGCGCTGACCGAGGTCGAGCAGTGGCTCCGCGACAACAACAAGCTCGACGAGGCGGGCGGCCTGGAGTTGCTCTGGCCGAGGTTCGAGACGCTGGCCGGCCGGGACGAGGCCGGACTGGCCATCGCGTACGCAGCGCACCGGATGCGCGGCAAGGGCGCCCGTACCTCCTCCCCGCTCTCGCCGGAAGCCCGGACCCTCGTCACCGAAACCGTCAAGCTGGGCAAGCGGGAAGGGGCCACGCACACCTTCGAGTTCCTGCTGCAACGCTGGCTGGACGCACACGTACGTCAGGTCAGCGCGACGCCTGCCCGTCTTGCCTCCTTGATGACGCGTATCGCCCTGCGGACGCGCACCGGGTCAGGACAGGGCCCCCTGACGGTGCTCGATCCCGCCTGCGGATCGGGCCACCTCCTGTCCGCGGCCGTATCCGAACGCGGCCCCGAGCCGGTTGAGTTGTACGGGTGCGACATCGACGGCGCGCTGGCGGAGCTGACCGAGGCGCGGCTCGCGTTCGCCGGGGACGGCCAGGACGTACGGAGCAGGATCACGACGGCCGACTCCCTCCGCGAGGACCCCTGCCCGGAGCTGAGGGCCGACATCGCGCTCTGCAACCCTCCTTTCAACGAACGCGACTGGGGCTACGAAGAGCTCGCCACCGACCCGCGCTGGGTCCACGGGCTTCCGCCCCGCACCGAACCCGAACTCGCCTGGGTGCAGCACCTGCTGGCTCACCTGCGGCCGGGCGGAACCGCCGTGGTGGTGCTCCCCCCGGCCGTCGCCTCGCGCCGCGCGGGGCGGCGTGTCCGCGGTTCGCTGCTCCGGCACGGTCTGCTGCGCGCCGTGGTGGCGCTGCCGCCGGGCTGCGCTCAGCCGCACAGCGTGTCGCTCCAGCTGTGGGTCCTGCGCGCGCCCGACGAGCGCGCGGACAGCGGAAGCGGCAGCGGCAGCGGCGAGGACGCGTTGTTGCTGGTCGACGCCTCGACGCACACGGGGGCCGGGGGCCGGGGGCCGGACTGGGAAGCCGTCGAGTCGCTGGCACTCACCTCGGTGGGCCGCCTGGACGACCGTGCGGCCGAGCTACCGCACGGAGCGGCGCGGGTGCCGCTGCTCGACCTCCTGGACGACGAGGTCGACGTGACACCCGGCCGGTACGTGGCCGCTCGGCCCGAGGTGCGCGGCAAGGAATCGGCCGAGCACTGGGGTGAGCTGGGCGACGCCCTGGCCTCACTGCGGGAGCTGAGCCGGACCTTCGCCTCCCTGGACAGCGCCCGGCCGCCCGGAGGAGGCCGACAGTCCACCACGACGGTCGGCGACCTGGTCAAGGCCGGCGCGCTCGCGCTGAGACCGGGGGCGCACCCCCCGGAGTCGGTGGAGGTCTTCCGTGATCCCCGAGAACAATCGATTCCTCTCCTGACCGTCCCGGACCTGCTGCTGGACGGTCCCCCCGGCGCCTGGATCACCGGTGGCGAGCACCAGACGATCGCGGAGGAGGGCGACGTCATCGTGGCCGGTGTGGTCCGCGCGTTCGACGCGTGGGTGCACGAGGGGCCGCCGGTCGCCCTGGGAGCACAGCTCTTCGCCTTGCGGGTGGACCCGAAGATGATGGACGCCCACTTCCTCGCCGGGTGTCTGAGAGCACCGGCCAACGGCCGCCACGCGGGGACCCACGCCTCGACCTCGTCCCGTGTGGACGTGCGACGCCTGGCGGTTCTCCAACTCCCGCTGGAGGAGCAGGCGCCGTACAGCGAAACCTTTCGCCGGATCACGTCGTTCGAGCGCCTCCTCGCCCGTTCGGGGTCGCTGGGCAGGTCCCTGGCCAGGGACCTCACCGACCGGCTCGCGTCGGGCGGCCTCACGGCGGCGGACTGAGCGGCCGGTCCGGGGCGGGAGAAGGCTGTCCTCCAGGCGCTGGTGCGCCGCGTGGGGCGACCGGGAGCAGCAGTGGCCCGCTGCGCCTTGTTGCGGCAGGGCTACGGCCGCCCGGGGCGATACTGGTCGTGACAGTGGCCTCGCCGCCGGACCGGCTCCTGATGCGGACCCCGCAGGTGAGGGCGTGCCTTTGCCGATGTCTACGAGGGGAGCTGTTCATGACCACCGCAAAAGACCTGTTCATCGTCTCCATGGAACAGAGGCCGGAGCAGACCGTGGGACAGGGCGACCTGTCGCTCGCGCTCGCGGGAGCCGAGCTCATCGATCTCATCGGTACGGGGGCCGTCGCCGTGGACGACGACCGCATCGTGCCGGGCGGTGCGGCGGCGCCGGAGGACCGGCTCCTCGAAGAGGCTGCGGAACGGCTCACCCGGCAACCTCCGTACGAGCGGATCGAGGACTGGCTGTGGCGCCGGGGCCGGGATCTCTCGGCCGCTTACCAGGCCGCGCTGGAGGAGGCCGGCGAGCTGACACGGAAGCGAAGCGGACCGCTGTCCTTCGGCTCGGCACGTGTGGAACCGGTCGATACGCCCAGTCACCGACGGGCGTCCGACCGCTGGGAGGAGAAGGAGCCCGTCCTGGTCGCCCTCACCGCCGCCGTGGGGATCGACGACGGACGGCCCGACGACGAACCCGGCTTCGACGACGAGGCGGTCACGGCCGTGGTGGCCTCCGTACACGATGCGGTGATGGAGCTGGAGGCCGTACGCCAGAGGCGGACCATCGAGAACGCGGCTTTCGCCAACGTCTGGCGCGGGCCCTGAGTCGGACCGGACCGCACAGGTGGCCCGTGCACCCTGCGCGTGCCGGCCGCCCGAAGGGTGTTCGGCAGGCCCCTCGCTGAAGGCCGAGACCGGCTGCGGGGCCGGCCCCTGGCGCTGGCGGACGGGGCCGAGCCCTCCCGGACCCTGTCTCTCGTCCAGCCGGAGGGCACGATGTGCGGCTGGCCGGCCGGGACCACGCTTGCCCAGAAGCCCGTCCGGCAGACAGCGGCAGGGTGGTCGCGCGGGCTCCCTCGCCAACAGGTACGTACCGAACCGCCCCGGACCGGTGCTGCCGAGGAGTGAGGCACAGCAGATCCTCAACGAGTTTCGGCAGACCAGGGCGTGCGCCACGGCCGCACCGGACGCACCGGACGCACCGGTCTGGAGCTCCCCGGCCCCACCGGCACCCGGGCCGGGAACGGCGTACTCGGCACCTCCGGCGGCACGCCGGCACGGCGGCACGGCGGCACGGCGGCACAGCGGCACCGCGGCACGCCGGCACGGCGGCACGGCGGCACCGCGGCACCGCGGCACGGCGGCACGGCGGCACGGCGGCACGGAGAGGCTCATTCCCGTGGAGCCGGTCCCCTTCACCTCGGCGCGCCCGCGCCCCGGCCCGCGCGCCCGCCTTGCGCCTCAGCGGTCCAGGTGACGACCCGACGGGCTGAGGTCTCACCTGTGGGGGACATGGCCGATTCCGGTCCCCGTCAGGCGTCCCCCAGGGTGTGCCGGGAACGCGGGCGGCCGGATCAGGGCTTCCGGGCGACGCCCGCGTAGATCGGGACCGGACCGGTTCCGTCGGGTTCGCCGGTGTCCGCGTGGAGTTCCGGGCGCCACTCGTCCAGCGGGACCACCCCCGGTTCGAGCAGTTCCAGGCCGTCGAAGAAGCGGCTGACCTCGGCATGTGTGCGGGGCACGAAGGTGGCCCCGCGTGCCGCGTAGGCCGCCACCCCTTCGGCCACGGCCTCGGGGTCGAAATCGCCGGTGGCCTGGGACAGGACGAGGTGGCTTCCCGGGGCGAGCTCGTCCGCGTAACGGGCCACGAGGTCGTGGATCCCGTCCCCGTCGGGCACGAAGTGGGCCAGGGCGACGAGCGACAGTACGACCGGCCGGGTGAAGTCGATGGTCTCGGCGGCCAGTTCGAGGAGCCTGTCCGGCTCTCGTACGTCGGCGTCGATGTACCGCGTCACGCCTTCCGGGGTGCTCCGCAGCAGGGCTCCGGAGTGGGCCAGCACGATCGGGTCGTTGTCGACGTACACGATGCGCGCGTCGGGGGCGGTGGACTGGGCGATCTGGTGCAGGTTGGGTTCGGTGGGGATGCCCGAGCCGATGTCGAGGAACTGCCTCATGCCCCGGCCGGCGAGGTGGCGTACGGCGCGCTCCATGAACCGGCGGTTGTGGCGGGCGAACTGCTTGATCTCCGGCTGGAGTCGGAGGAGCCGTCGGCCCAGTTCCTCGTCGACCGGGTAGTTGTCCTTTCCACCGAGGAACCAGTCGTACATCCGGGCCGGGTGCGGCCTGGTGGTGTCGACACGGTCGGTGGTGAAAGCCGCGGATACCGCGGAGGCGGCGGATGCCGTGGAAGCCGTGGAATCGGTGCCGGTCCCGCTCATGCGGTGCTCACTCCTCAGGATGGCCGTTCAGCTCGTACAACCTTTCACGTCGTGCGAGTCCGACACCGGACACTTTCCGGCCAGGCTGCCGTCGCGGCCACCCCGAAGGAGGCGAGCCCCGCACGCCGCGGGCCTGTTCGGGCGGGGGACTCCGGCCTCCCGCGCTCCCCTACGATCGTCCCCGTGTGCGCAAACGTGATAGTCGCGGAAGACGACGCGAAGCAGGCCGAGCTGGTCCGCCGCTACCTCGAACGGGAGGGGCACTCCGTCACCGTGGTGGCGGACGGCCTCGCCGCGCTGGAGCAGGCCCGGCACGGGGCGCCCGACCTGCTCGTCCTCGACGTGATGATGCCTCGGGCCGACGGGCTGGACGTGGTCCGTGTTCTGCGGGCGGAGAAGCGCGAGTTGGCGGTCCTCATGCTGACCGCGCGGTCGACGGAGGACGACCTGCTGCTCGGACTCGACCTGGGCGCCGACGACTACATGACCAAGCCGTACAGCCCCCGGGAGCTCATGGCGCGGGTACGCACCCTCCTGCGCCGTACCCGGCGGGACGCGGACCACGGGGACGACCCCGTCGTACGGGTGGGGACGCTCACCGTCGACCCGCGGCGGCACGAGGTGGCGGTGGACGGTGTACGGATCACCTGCACACCCGGCGAGTTCCGGCTCCTGTCGGCCATGGCGGCCGAGCCCGGACGCGTCTTCACCCGCGAGCAACTCCTCGCGGAGCTCCACGGGTTCGACCGCTACATCAGCAGCCGGACGGTCGACGTGCACATCATGAACCTCCGCAAGAAGATCGAGCACGCGCCCCGGCGCCCGGCCCGGCTGCTCACCGTCTTCGGGGTCGGTTACAAGCTCGTGGACCCGGCGAAGAAGGCCGCGCGTGCGTCGGCGCGCTGAGGACGGCGGCGGGCGGCGGCGGCAGAGCCTGCTGGGCCGGCTGCTGGCCGTGTCGGCGCTCGTCGCGTCCTGTTCCGTCGCGGCGACCGCCTGGCTGGCGGTGCAGACCACGTCCGGGGCGATCGAGCAGGAGCAGGGCCGCAACCTCGCCGCGGACACCAGGGTCCTCGACACCCTGCTCGGTTACGCGGCGGAGCACGCCACCTGGGACGGTGTCGGGGACACCGTCCGCGAACTGGCGGACGCCTCCGACCGGCGGGTCACGCTGACGACGCAGAACCGGCAGATCCTCGCCGACTCCGCCGCTTCCTCACCGCCTCCGCCCGCCCTGCCCCCCGAGGCGTCGGCGGTCGTGGACCCCCTGTCCGTGACGGCCACCGCGTCCGGTGCCGGCTCCACCTCGGTCGGCGCCGCGCCCGTCACGGTCGGCAGCACCGGTGCGGACGGGTCCGGGGCCGGCGAGACCGCGTCACCGTCCGACGGAGCCGCGTACCCGGCCGACACGGCAACGGACGAGGACGCCGCTTCGCCTGCCGCCACCGTGCCGCCCGGCACGGTCGGCCCTTCGGGCCCCCTCATGGTGACGCAGTCGGGGAACGACCGGATCGACCCCCGGGCGGTCGGTCCGTTCCGGCTGCCGGAAGCCGAGCGTTCGTCGCTCCGGCGCACCGCCGAGGAGGCCGTCCAGTGCCTCGGCCGGACCGGGATCGCGGCCGACCTGGTGGAGAGCCCGAGCGGGCGCCCCAGGATCCAGGTCGTGGGCAACGACCCCGACCGGGTGCGGGACAGCCGGTGTACGACGGACACGCTGAACACCCCGACGAGGACCGAGGCGAAGGCCCTGACGGCGCTCAACGAGCTCGTCAACGCGTGTCTGGACCGGCAGGGGCGCGAAGCCGTACAGCTCGATCTCGACCTGTCCTGGGACTCGGGCAACGGGTATTTCCCACCGCAGTACGGCGAGGCCACCGACGCGCCCACACCCACGCCCAGCTCTCCCCGGGAGCTCGTGGCCACTCCCGTACCCGTCCCCACCACCATGGGCCGGGACAGTGAGAACGACCGGGACATCGCCTCGTGCGTCGGCATCGCCCGCCAGGAGCAGCTCAGCTCCTACGTCGCCTCACCCGCGCTGCTGTTCATCAGCGACCCGGGGGGCGGCACCGTCCCCGGCTTCGACCTGTCCCCCACCAACACGGCCAAGATCATCGGGGTCGCGGCGCTCGTCCTCGCCCTCACCGTCGGCGCCTCGGTCCTCGCCGGGGTCAGGCTCGTGCGCCCCCTGCACGCGCTCACCGGGGCGGCCCAGCGTCTGCGGGACGGACAGGACTCGGCACCGGTGCTGGTCACCACGGACAACGAGGTCGGCCGGCTGGCCACCGCGTTCAACGACATGGCCGAGCACCGGGCCCGGCTGGAGGAGCAGCGCAAGGTGATGGTCAGCGACGTCGCGCACGAACTGCGTACCCCGCTGAGCAACATCCGGGGCTGGCTGGAGGGGGCCCAGGACGGTATCGCCGAGCCGGACGCGACGTTCATATCCTCGCTGCTGGAGGAGGCGGTGCAGCTGCAGCACATCATCGACGACCTGCAGGACCTGGCGGCGGCCGACGCGGGGGCCCTGCGCCTGCACCCCGAACCCGTACGGATCGACGACCTCCTCGCCCACGTCGCCGCTGCCCACCAGGCGCAGGCCGAGGCCGCGAAGGTCCGTCTGACGGTGGCCGCGCCGGCCGGGCGGGAACCCGTCCCCGCATTCACCGCCGACCCGGTGCGGCTGCGGCAGGCGATCGGCAATCTGGTGTCCAACGCCGTACGGCACACTCCGGCGGGCGGGCGGGTGACCCTGCGCGCGTACCCGGACGGGCCCGGGGCGGAGAAGGCCCTCAAGGACGAGCTGGGCGGGGGCGGCGGGGTGGTGGTGGAGGTCGCCGACACCGGCAGCGGGATCGGCGCGGAGGATCTGCCGTACGTCTTCGACCGGTTCTGGCGCGCCGAGAAGTCCCGTAGCCGCCGCACCGGGGGCAGCGGCCTGGGGTTGGCGATCGTCCGCAAGCTCGTCGAGGCGCACGGGGGGACGACCGGCGTCGTGAGCACGGTGGGCGAGGGGTCGGTCTTCACCCTGCGTCTTCCGGCAGCGGGACCTGGCGCGACGGGCGACGGCGAAGGGCCTTGATGCGATGAACACGGCTACCTGACAGGTTTCTCACAACTCCCCTCCAGTCTGGGGGCCTGCCCGGCCACCGGCGCGCGTCCGCGCGTCGGCCCGACCTACGCCGGGCTGGAATCGGAGTTCTTCATGTCCCTTCGTCCGACCCTGCGCACCGCGGTCCTCGCCGCCACCGCTCTGGGCGCGGTACTGCTTCCGTCCGCGGCCGCCGTCGCCGACAGCACGCCCGCCTCGGAGCCCACCGTCGTCAGCGACGCCACCACCGCCACACCCACCCCCGCGCCTCAGCGCGGCGAGGCCACCGAGGCCCCGTCTCCGGTTCCGGCAGAGTCCGTGCCGGCCGGCACGGTGCCGCGCGGTGGCGTGGACGCCGGTGAGCGTCCGGCCGGAGACAGCGGTGGTACCGCGCTGTACGGTTCGGCCGCCGGCGCGGTTCTGCTCGCGGGCGCCGGCACCTACGTGCTGCGCCGCCGGTCCGCCGCTCAGCGCAACGGCTGATCCCTCCCGATGGCGCCGCCCGACGACGGGCGGCGCCATCCGCCGTCTCTCCCCCTTCTCGGCCCTCCCCTCCTCGTCCGCACACCGCACCGGAGTACCCATGCCCTTCACACCGCACCCCTCGTCGCGGATCGCCGTGTTCGCCGCAGCGGCCGGCCTGCTGCTCGTACCGCTCACCGGCTGCGGTGCTGCGGACGAGCCCCAGGCGTCCTCCGGGACCACCGCCTCCACGCGGTCGACGGGGTCTGCGAAAACCCCGGAGTCCCCGGAATCGCCGGACGCCCTCAAGGCGCCGGCTCCGACGCGGGTCACGGTCCCCTCGCTCGGCATCGACAGCACGCTGATGCGGCTCGGGCTCAACGAGGACGGCACGGTGGAGGTACCGCCGGCCGAGAAGGGCATGACGGCGGGCTGGTACGCGGGCGGGGCCGTCCCGGGCGAGCCGGGCGCGGCGGTGCTCATCGGGCACAACGACACACGGTTCGGCAAGGCCGTCTTCCACGACCTGCACAAGATCGCCGAGGGGGCGGACATCGCGGTGTCCGACGGAGCGGGCGAGGAGAGCCACTTCACGGTCACGGCGAAGGAATCCGTCAGGAAGGACGGCTTCCCCACGGAGAAGGTCTACGGAGCGACCGGGGACCGCGTCCTCCGCCTGATCACCTGCGACGGCGCGTTCGACGCCGCCGGCCACCCCGTGGACAACCTCATCGTGTACGCGGAACTCCGCTGACCGGAGTGGGCGGGGCGACCAGGTAGGAGGTGCCTCGGGCCCGGGGTGCGCTGAAGAAGGCCGGCGGCGCGTTGCCGCCGACCTGGCTGACGTAGACGGTCTCGTCCCACGCCGGCCCCGACCCCGGTACGACGAGGGCCAGTTGGACGGCGACGAAGACCACGGCGACCGCGGCCAGCCATGGCAGCGGGCGGTGCGCGTGCCGGGCCGGGCGGACCGGCGGGGCGGGCGGTGCCGGACGGGTGGCCGTGTACGCGTACATGACCGCTTCTCACCAGGACAGTCGGGGCGGACCGGCACAGAGGACACCCTGCCCGAACCCGCCCGGCCGCCCCGCCGGGACGCGCCGTCGCGCGGACGGCGGGG
>NZ_KL585403.1:10830-13060 GCF_000721935.1 Streptomyces sp. NRRL WC-3549 | reverse complement strand
CCCGCCCCGGGAGCCGTCGGGGACGACGGCCCGGGACTTCCCCGGCTCGTCCAGAACGGATGACCTACCTGCTGTGGGAGTCGGCGCACCCGTCGATGACGGCGATCAGTAGAAGTCGACGCCTCGCCAGCCCCGCGCCTGGAGCATCACCGGGGAACCCGGCGTGCCGGGCCTCACCGCGTGCCGCCTCCCTCCAGCGCCCGTACCAGCCACGGGTACACCGGGACCAGGCCCGGGACCTCCTGCCAGCCGTTGACGCGCCACACCAGCCGCCAGTACCGCTCCACCTGCGGGTCGGGGACGCCGGGACGGAACTGCCGGGTGAGCCATGCCCGGAACTCCCCGTCCGGGGTACGGGAGAGGGCCCGGGCGAACCGGTGTACGAGGTCGTCCACGAGGGGGATGGCCGCCTCGCCGTCGGGAGCGATGCCGGCTTCTCTGGCCTCGGTGACCACGCGCCGGGTGTGCTCCGTCAGTTCGGGGCCGGCGAAGACCTCGATGTCGAGCGGGACCCCGTCGGCCCGGTGGGCCAGCGCACGGCCCATGCGGGTACGGACGTCCTCGTCGCCGAGCATGTCGGCCAGCTCCGCCCACGCCGCGATCTGCTCGGCGGTGGGGTCGTCGGGGAGTTCGGGGGTGGCGGCGCGGACCATGGCCCGCGCCGCCGGGTCGGCGTCCTCGCCGCCGAACGCCCCGTCGGCGAAGTCGTCGATCAGGCGGCGGCGTTCCTCGCCGGACAACTGGGTGAGCCGGTGCATGAGTGTGGTCTCCTCGGGACTTGGTCCGCGTGCGGCCACCGCTCGCAGAACGCTCCGGCGCAGCCGCAGGGCACGGATCTGGACATCCACGGCTTCCGCGTGCACGGCGGCCGCTTCCGCCACGGAGAGCGTGCGGTCCAGCACGCGCCGCACCGTGGCGAGGTCCATTCCCAGCTCGCGCAGCGTACGGGCGAGCTCCAGGCGGAGGAGTGCGTCGAGGTCGTAGAGCCGGTAACCGGCGGGGCTTCGGCCGGTCGGCGCGACCACCCCGGTGTCGGAGTAGAACCGGATGGTCCGCACCGGCACACCGGTGCGCCGGGAGAGTTCCCCGATCGAGTAGAGGGTCGTACCGTCCATGTCTCTCACTCTGCGGTCTCCAGTGGCTGGAGACTCAAGTCCCGATGCTCCCACGGGCGGAGGGGGCATCTTGCGTCCGGTGGCGGTCTGTAGTGCGCTGGCCCCCATGAGAAGACGAAGCATCGCGGCACTGGCGGCGGCCCTCATCGTGGCGCCCCTCCTGGCGGGAGCGCCCCACCAGCGCGCGGAGGCCGCCGAGAGCTGGACGGGCGTGCCGGCGCACTCCACCGGTGCGGCTCACGGCCTGGGCGTGGACCTCGACACGGTGACGATCCCCGAGTTACAGGCGCGTATGAAGCGTGGTGTGCTGACCTCGTCGGCGCTGACCCGGGCCTACCTGCAGCGGATCAGGGCCGTCGATCCCACGATCGGCGCGGTGCTGCGCACCAGCCCGTCCGCCCTGCGCCAGGCCGCCGACAGTGACGCCCGGCACCGGCGCGGCACCGTGCGGGGACCTCTCGACGGCATCCCGGTCCTGCTCAAGGACAACGTGCCCGCCACGGACGCGCCGCTGGTGAGCCGGCTGCGGGAGGCGGGCGCGGTGGTCCTGGGCAAGACGAACATGTCCGAGTGGGCCAACTTCCGCGCCGCCGCGCCGACCTCGGGGTGGTCGGCGGTGGGCGGACAGACCCGCAATCCCTACGTCCTGGACCGGAACCCCTGCGGCTCGTCCTCCGGCTCCGCCGCCGCGCTCGCCGCGTCGCTGGCGCAGGTGGCGATCGGGACGGAGACGGACGGCTCGATCGTGTGCCCCGCCGGGATGAACGGGGTGGTCGGCCACAAGCCCAGCCTCGGGCTGGTCAGCCAGTCGGGCGTGGTGCCGATCTCCGCGGAGCAGGACACCGCGGGCCCCATGGCCCGCAACGTGACCGATGTCGCCCTCACCCTGTCGGTGCTCGCGAGCGGGACCGGGAACGGGCTCGGCGCAGGGGGCGGGGCCGGCGCGGGGACGCTCGCGCGCCCCGGCGGCCTGCGGGGTGCCCGCATCGGCCTGTGGCGGCTCCCCTCGCTCGGTGCCGGGGTGGACGCGCTGATGACCCGTACGGCGAAGAGACTGCGGGACGCCGGCGCCCAGGTCGTGGAGGTGGACCCGCCGTACCAGGACCGGCTGGGGG
>NZ_KL585403.1:9757-10624 GCF_000721935.1 Streptomyces sp. NRRL WC-3549 | reverse complement strand
CCGTACCAGGACCGGCTGGCGGAGCTGGAGTTCCCGGCGCTGCTGAGCGAGTTCCACCGGGACATCGACGCGTACCTCGCTACCCGGGAGGGGCCGGCGGACCTCGCCGCGCTGATCCGGTTCAACCGCACCCATCCTGCCGAGCGGACCTGCTTCGCCGGGCAGGAACTGTTCGAACAGGCGCTGGCCGCACCCCCCACCACCGACCCCGCGTACCGGGCCGCGCGTGCCGAGCTGAACGATCTCTCCCGGCGGTCCATCGACGAGACCATGGCCGCTCACGACCTGGACGCCATCGCCTCCCCGGCCAACCCGCCGGCCTGGACGACGGACTGCGCGCGGGGCGACAACGACGTGATCCCGTCGTCCACCCCGGCGGCCGTGGCGGGCTATCCGTCGCTGTCCGTGCCGACCGGGTCGGTGGGCGAGCTGCCCGTGGGTCTGCTGCTGATGGCGGGCGAGCGTCAGGACGCCGGGCTGCTGTCACTGGGGGCCGCGGTGGAACGGCGGCTGGACGCCTGGCGCGCACCGCGATACCTGCCCACGGCCCCCACCGGCACGTAGCTCCCGCCCTGGCTGATCGACCTGCCGTCAGGCACGCCCGTGGGGTCCCGGGCCGCCCGCCCGGGACCCCGTGGTGCGGGGACCGTCCTGCCCGCCGGGCCCCGGCGGGTCAGCCGGTCACGGCGCAGGGGTCCGGCGGCTCAGCAGGTGCCGAGGTCCTGCCAGACGCCCCACTCGCCGGTCGTGCCCGGCTCCTCGCCCGTCGTCCACCACTTGGCCTTCCAGGTGTGGCCCTTGTACGAGACCTGCTGGCCACCGGTGTAGACCGTCCCGCCGGCCCAGGGGGCCGCCGTGCACTGGCTT
>NZ_KL585403.1:8243-9498 GCF_000721935.1 Streptomyces sp. NRRL WC-3549 | reverse complement strand
CTTCCGGTGCCGCCGGTGACGGTCAGCGTGTACGTCGTCGCGTGGCTGCCGGAGGGGCTCGTTCCGGTGACGCTGACGCGGTACGTGCCCGAGGCGGTGGCCTGGGTCGTGGCGAGGGTGAGCGTGGACTGGCCGCCCGCCGTCACCGAGGCGGGGCTGAGGGACGCGGTCTTCACCGTGGCGGTGGCCGTGGCCCCGGCGGTCACCGTGCCGGAGGCCGGGGCGGCCGTCACCGAGAAGTCGTCGTCCGGCACCGTGGTGCCGCTGGTGAAGGGCGCGAAGATCCGGGTGAAGTCCCAGGTGTTCTGCTGGATCCCGGAGCAGTCGTCGGCGGCCGGGCCCCCGGGGCAGCCGCCGTTGTCGCGCTGGAGTGCCCAGAAGGAGAGGGTGTTGATGCCCTTGGCGACCGCCCAGTCGTACACCTGGGCGGCGTCGGCGAGCGTGAAGGTCTCGGCGGGCCCGAAGTCGTCGACGCCGGGCATCTCGGTGACGCCGATCATGCCCCACAGCTGGGCGGGGGTCTTGGCCGGGTAGAGCTTCGCCAGCTGGTCGTACAGGCCCTGGGCCGCCGTCTCGGTGTCGTGGGCCATGTCGTGGGCGGCGTTGTCGTAGTAGTCGAACGTCATCAGGTTGACGACGTCGACCCGCGCCCCGTTGGTCACGGCGTTGCGGAGCACGGCGAGACCGCTGGAGGCCAGTCCCCGGGTGGTCGTGGGGAGCGTGTACGAGATTTCCAGGTCGCGGCCGTTCGTGTCCGCCCAGTCCTGGAGCTTCTTGATGGCCTTGTTCCGCCGGTCGATTCCGGCGCTGTCGTCGAGGGAGTCGACCTCGATGTCCATGTCGAGCCGCGAGACGTCGTACGTCGTGACGACCTTCTGGTAGGCCGCGGCGATCTGGTCGACGTCGGTGCAGCTGTCGGCGATCTCCGTGCCGGTGGTGTCGGCGGTGTAGCCGCCGAACGACGGGATGACGTCTCCGCCTCGGGCCTGCAGGGTGTCGATGTCGGCGCCGAAGCTGGCCTGGGCGATCGGCAGGCCGGTGTCGCCGTTCCAGTACGGGGTGCAGGAGCCCCTGGTCGCCGTCTGGAGGAACGCCATGGTCAGGTGCTTCGCCCCGGACTCGGCCGCCATGGCCGCCGGGCTCTCGCCGGTCCACGATTCGAAGTAGGGGGCGAAGACGTGGTCCGGCAGCGGGGTCGCCGCCTGGGCGGTGCCGGAGCCCAGCACGGCCATGCCTCTGTCTCTTATACACATCT
>NZ_KL585403.1:1400-8031 GCF_000721935.1 Streptomyces sp. NRRL WC-3549 | reverse complement strand
TGCCTGCCGCGGCCACCGTGGTGACGGCGGCGGTCACCAGCGCACGGACGGATCGTGAGCGTCTCATGTCTGTCCCAGCTCTAGGGCACAGAACCGCGAACGGCGGCGCTGCGCACGGGTGTTGGGTACGGAATATCGACCTCGACAATGAGCGTGTCAATGGTCTGGACCAAGACAGGACTAGACCAATCGACCGGCTCGCGGCACGAATCCCTGTACAGCACACCCACTGCCGGGTGAACCACCCGCCGGGCTTTTCCGGACCGGGGTCCTCAGAAGAAGACCCCGCACCGCAGCAGGACGTTGGCGTACGGCCGCGCCTCCCCCGTACGCACCACCAGGCGGGCCCCGGCCGTACGCTCCTTCAGCTCCTCGTGCGACACGTACGCCAGGTCCGGCAGGCGGGCGGCGAGCAGGGCGGCGGCCTCCTTGTTGGCCGCGCGCACCTCCTCGGCCGCCGTCGCGCCCTCCACCACGAGCTCGTCCAGCAGCCCGTCGAGCACCTCGGCGAACGAGGGGACGCCCGCCCGGAAGGCCAGGTCGACGACCTGGGGGCCGGGCGGGACGGGCATGCCGACATCGCAGACCAGGACGCCGTCGCCGTGGCCCAGGGCGGCCAGCGCACCGGCGAGACGGCTGTTGAGGATGCCCGACCTCTTCACAGCGCGGCCACCTCCTCCGCGGTCGGGAAGGACACCTGCGCGCCCTCCCGGGTGACGGCCGCCGCCCCCACCCGTACGGCGAACGCGGCGGCCCGCACCAGCTCTTCACCGAGACCGAGGCGCCAGGCGAGAGCGGCGGTGAAGGCGTCCCCCGCACCGGTGGTGTCCACCGCGCCGACCTTCGGGCTCGGTACGCGCACGGGGTCGCCGCCGCGGCTGTCGGCGACCAGGGCGCCCTCCGACCCCAGGGTGACCACGACCGAGCGCGGGCCGTGGGCGAGCAGGGCGCCCGCCCAGTCCTCCGGGGCGCTTCCCGCCTCCTGCCCGAGGATGCCCAGGATGTAGCGGGCCTCGTGTTCGTTGACCACGAGCGGGTCGCAGGCCGCCAGGACGTCGGCGGGCAGTGGCGCGGGCGGGGAGGGGTTGAGGACCAGCCGGGTCCCCGGGGCCAGGGCACGGGCCGTCTCGGCGACCGTGTCCAGGGGGATCTCCAGCTGTACGGAGACCACCCGGGCGGCGGCGAACAGGGGGCCCGCCGCCCGGATGTCCTCCGGGGTCAGCCGGGCGTTGGCGCCCGGGGAGACCACGATGCTGTTGTCGCCCGAGGGGTCGACGGTGATGAGGGCGACCCCGGTGGGCGCCCCGCCGACGAGGACTCCGCCGGTGTCGACACCCGCGGCCTGCTGCGACTCGCGCAGGAGCCGCCCGTGGGCGTCGTCGCCGACCCGGGCCAGCAGCGCCGTACGGGCGCCGAGGCGGGCGGCGGCGACGGCCTGGTTGGCCCCCTTGCCGCCGGGGTGGACGACGAGGTCGGAACCGAGCACCGTCTCCCCCGGTGCGGGCCGGCGCTCGACGCCGACGACCAGGTCGGCGTTGGCCGAGCCGACGACCAGGAGGTCGTACCGCAAGGACGCGGAGTCCCCGTTGTCGTACATGGTGCTGTGCTGCCTTCCGGTTGTCGGGAGCGCCGGGACGGGTCAGGAGAAGTCGGCGACGTTCTTCTGGGTGACGACCTTGACCGGCACCTTCACCATGTCCCGGATCTTCTCGTCGTCCGCGGCCTTGACCGCGTTCTGCACGGCGATCCGGCCCAGCTCCTTCGGCTGCTGGGCGACGGAGGCGTACAGGGTGCCCGCCTCGACGGCCTTGAGGCCGTCCGGGGTGCCGTCGAAGCCGACGACCGAGACCGACTTCCCGGCCTTGGCGCCGAGCGCCTTGACCGCGCCGAGCGCCATCTCGTCGTTCTCGGCGAAGACTCCGGTGATGCCCGGGTGGCCCTGGAGCAGGTTGGTCATGACGTCCAGGCCCTTGGTCCGGTCGAAGTCGGCCGGCTGGGTGGCGACGACCTTGATGCCCGGGTAGTCCTTGATGCCCTCGGTGAAACCGGCGCCCCGCTCACGGCTGGCGGAGGTGCCCGGGGTGCCCTGGAGGACGACGATGCTGCCCTTGCCGCCGAGCTTGTCGGCGAGCGCCTTCGCCGCGAGCTTGCCGCCCGCCACGTTGTCGGAGGCGACCAGCGTGGCGGTGTCCGCCTTGTTGACGCCGCGGTCGGCGGCGACCACGGGGATGTCCGCCTTGTTGGCGCTGCGGACGCCGGGGCCGACGGCGTCGGAGTCCACCGGGTTGACGATGATGGAGTCGACACCCGAACTGGTGAAGTTCTGGAGCTGGTTGGCCTGCTGGGAGGCGTCGTTCTGGGCGTCGGTGACCGTCAGGTCGATGCCGGCCCTCTTGGCCTCGGCCTGGGCACCCTCCTTCATCTGGACGAAGAAGGGGTTGTTCAGGGTCGAGAGCGACATGCCCACCTTGGTGGTGGTGCCGGACGAGCCGGAGTTGAAGAAGGACACGGCGGCCACGACGGCGGCCACGACGACCACCGCGATCCCGGCCTTCGTCGCGCCCTTGCGGCCGGATCCGGGGGCCCCGGGCGCACCGGAGCCGGTCGGGGCGGCTGCTCCGGAACCGGCCTTGCGGCGCACGGTGTCCAGCAGCACGGCGAGGGCGATGACCACACCGATGACGACCTGCTGCCAGAAGGCGGAGACCGACAGGAGGTTGAGGCCGTTGCGGAGCACGGCGAGGATCAGCGCGCCGATGAGGGTGCCGGACGCCTTGCCGACACCGCCCGCGAGGCTGGCGCCGCCGATGACGACCGCGGCGATCGCGTCGAGTTCGTACCCCTGCGCGGCCTGCGGCTGCGCGGAGACGAGCCGGGAGGCCAGGACGATGCCCGCGACGGCGGCGAAGAGGCCGGACAGGGCGTAGATGGCGAGCTTCTGCTTGTTGACGCGCAGCCCGGAGAGCCGGGCCGCCTCCTCGTTGCCGCCGATCGCGTACATGGAGCGGCCGATGTAGGTGCGGGCCAGGACGAGCGCGGTCAGCAGGCCCATCGCGATCATGACGAGGACCGGGACGGGCAGCCAGCCGCCGAGCGTGTCGCCGAGCACGGAGACGGAGTCGGGGAAGGCGATCGGGGAGCCCTGGGAGATCACCAGGGAGAGACCGCGGGCGACCGAGAGCATGGCCAGCGTCGCGATGAACGACGGCACCTTGCCGTACGCGACGAGCGCGCCGCTCACGAAGCCGCAGGCGATACCGGTCGCGACGGCGAGGATCACCGCGAGCCAGACGGGTACGCCCGCCGAGGTCGCGGACCAGGCGAGGACCGTCGCGGAGAGCGCCGCGACGGAGCCGACCGAGAGGTCGATGCCGGCGGAGACGATGACGAAGGTGACGCCGAACGCGAGGATCGCGGTGACGGCGGCCTGGACGCCGACGTTCAGCAGGTTCTGGGTGGTGAGGAAGTCGCCGGAGAGCAGCGACATCGCCACCAGGAGGACGACGAGGGCGCTGAGGGCGCCGTTGTCGAGCAGGAGGCGGCGGAGGGTGTGTCCTGCGCCGCCGCCCGCCGCGCCCTTCTTGCCCGTATGCGTGTCAGTGGCCACGGAGGCCCTCCTTGCCGGTCTCTGCGTTGTCCGCGGTGTCCGCGGTGGTGACGGGGGTGGTGGTGGGCGCGGCGCTGACGGCGAGGGCCATCACGGCGTCCTGGGTGGCCTCGCCGGCGGGGAGTTCCCCGGCGATGCGGCCCTGGGCCATGACGAGGACCCGGTCGCTCATGCCGAGGACCTCCGGCAGGTCGCTGGAGATCATCAGGACCGCGTGGCCGGAGGCCGTCAGCTCGTTGACGAGCTGGTAGATCTCGACCTTGGCGCCGACGTCGATGCCCCGGGTGGGTTCGTCGAGGATGAGCACCCGGGTGTCGGCGAGCAGCCACTTGCCGATGACGACCTTCTGCTGGTTGCCGCCGGAGAGGGTGCGGACGTGCTGGCCGAGGCCCGCCATCCGGACGCCGAGCTGTTCGGCGATCCTGGCCGCCGCGGTGCGCTGCCCCTTGAGGTCGACGAGCCCGGAGCGGCTGGCGGAACGCAGGGTGACCAGACCGAGGTTCTCCTGCACGGAGGCGTCGAGCACCAGGCCCTGGCCCTTGCGGTCCTCGGGGACGAGCCCGAGGCCGGCTCCCATCGCGGCGGTCACGTCGTGCTTGCCGAGCCGTTCGCCGCGTACGTCGACGGTGCCCGCGTCGTAGGGGTCCGCGCCGAACACGGCGCGGGCCACCTCGGTACGGCCTGCGCCGACGAGCCCGGCGAGGCCGACGACCTCTCCGGCGTGGACGTCGAAGCTGATGTCGTGGAAGACGCCGTCCCGGGTGAGTCCGCGCACGGAGAGCAACGGCTCGCCGGTCTCGGGGCGTTCGCGGGGGTACTGCTGCTCGATGCTGCGGCCCACCATCAGGCGGACCAGCTCCTCCTCGGAGGTGTCGGCCGGCACCTGGTCGATGCTGCGGCCGTCCCGGATCACGGTGACCCGGTCCCCGAGTGCGGCGATCTCGTCGAGGTGGTGGGTGATGAAGACGATACCGACGCCGTCCTCGCGCAGCTGCCGCACGATGCGGAACAGCTTGTCGACCTCCTCGGAGGTCAGTACGGCGGTCGGCTCGTCCATGATCAGGACACGGGCGTCCAGGCTGAGGGCCTTGGCGATCTCGACCATCTGGAGCCGGGCGATGCCGAGGTCGCGCACCCTGGTCCGGGGCGGGACGTGCAGGCCGACACGGCCGAGCAGCACCTCGGCGTCGGCCTCCATGCGGCGGCGGTCGATCATCCCGAAGCGGCGGGGCTGGCGGCCGAGGAAGATGTTCTCGGCGACCGTCAGGTCGGGCACCAGGTTGAACTCCTGGTAGATCGTGGCGATCCCGAGCCGTTCGGCGTCCTCGGCGCCGTTGATGCGGACCTCCTGGCCGCCGGCGTAGATGGTGCCGCTGTCGGGGCGGTAGGCGCCGGAGAGCATCTTGATGAGGGTGCTCTTGCCCGCGCCGTTCTCGCCGAGCAGGACGTGGACCTCCCCGCTGCGCAGGTCGAAGTCGACGCTGTCCAGGGCGACGACGCCCGGGAAGGTCTTGCGTACGCCTTCGATGCGCAGCAACTCCACTGACTGGCTCACGCGTTGCTCCTCGGGGTGACGGTGTCCTCGCCGCAGGAGCTGCGTACGACGAGACGGGCGGGCAGGGTGACGGACTGCGGGGGGCGGCCCTCGACGATGTCGACCAGGGCGCGGACGGCGGCGCGGCCGAGCTCGCCCGTCGGCTGGGCGATGGCGGTGATCGGCGGGGCGGTGTGCAGGAACCACGGGATGTCGTCGAAGGCGGCGATCCCGATGTCCTCGGGGACCCGCAGGCCGCGGGCCCGGACGGCGTCGAGCGCGCCGAGCGCCATCAGATTGTCGGCGGCGAAGACGATCTCGGGCGGTTCGGGCAGCGACAGGAAGTGCTCGGTGACGCGCCGGCCGCTGTCGGCCTGGAAGTCCCCCTGGCCGATGTAGGCGTCGGGCAGGGCGAGGCCGTGGGTCCGCATGGCGGCCCGGAATGCCTCGACGCGCTCGTCGCCGGTGGTGGTGGCCGCGGGCCCGGCGATGATGGCGAGCCTGCGGTGGCCGAGGGCGTGGAGGTGGGCGACCAGGTCCTGGACGGCGCGGTGGCCGTCGGCGCGGACCACGGGGACGTCCACGCCGGGCATCCAGCGGTCCACGAAGACCATCGGCGTACCGGCGCGGGCCACCTCCGCCAGCAGGGGGGAGTCGCCGTCTGCGGGCGAGACGAGGAGCCCGTCGATCCTGCGGTCCAGCAGCGTGCGGACGTGGTGGTCCTGCTGCTCGGGCCGCTCGTCGGCGTTGCCGATGATCACGCTGTAGCCGAGCGCTCGCGCCTCCTCCTCGACGGAGCGGGCCAGCGCGGTGAAGTAGGGGTTGAGCACGTCGCTGATGACCAGGCCGAGCGTGCGCGTCTGATCGGTGCGCAGCGAGCGGGCCACCGCGTTGGGCCGGTAGCCGAGGGCCTCGACGGCGGCGAGGACGCGTCTGCGTGCGTCCGGGCTGACGGAGGGATGGCTGTTCAGGACGCGGGAGACCGTGGCGACGGAGACTCCCGCCCGGGCCGCGACATCCTTGATGCCCGCCATATCCGGACCACCTCCTTGTGGTTTCGGGTGCGCCTCGAAACCAGAGGGCAATGGCCCGTGGAATCGATTACACGGACGATTGGAAACGATTACATGGCGGAAAACAACCCCCTGCCTGAGGGCCGAGACCGGATCGTGATGCGTGCGCCCTGCCGCACACGCGCGCGGCGGAAGCGGGACGGAGCCATGGGCCACCCGGCGCCGCGCACGGTCCACGGCTCGGGCGCGGCGGAAGCGGCCGGGGCCTGGGCCGGGGAGGCGCACAGCGGCCGGGTGCGGCGGCGTACGCACACGGAGGCCGAGGCCGGGCGGCCCGCGGCGTCGGACGGCGCGGCGTGCGGGCCGGCGCCCGACTCCGGCGGCGCGGGGCGCCAGAGGCTGCGGAACGCGGGGGCGGCCGGGCGGCGGCGGGTCCTCGGCCGACGCACCGGGAGCGGCCGTCGGCCGACCGCCGGA
>NZ_KL585403.1:352-1248 GCF_000721935.1 Streptomyces sp. NRRL WC-3549 | reverse complement strand
CCGCCGGATGCGCCCGAGCCCCGGCAGCAGGGGTGCGGCGATGCGGCCGGCGGCGCGCGCCCGAGGGACCGTCAGGCGGGGGATCCGGCACCGCCGCACATGAGCCCGCACGCTCCGGGCCACGTCGCCGCGGGCGGTGAACGCACCGGCCACAGCGGTACGGGCGGGCCGACGAGGGCGCCGAGGGGTCCACGCGGGGCGCCCGCCCCCTTTGTTCACGTGGAGGGGCGGGCGAGTTCCTCGTCGTCGAAGAGCGGAGGCGTTCCGTACTCGTCCGGCTCCGCGGGCACGGCGGAGCCTGCCCCCGGGTCGGGGACGGCCGGGGCGTCCGGGTCGAAGTCCTCCGGCTTCATGACCGTCCAGTCACGGCCTTCGAGTTCACTCATGGGGCGATCCTGCCCTGATCAGGGATGCGCACGCCGCCCGGTACCCGGCCGTCGCGCGCCGTCCGCCCTGGAGTCGGTCACCGCGAGCGCCTCGGCCGGGCCTCCGGTGCGGACGTACGGCCTCGTCACCCGGAGGCCGGACCCGACCGCACGCGTCGGCTGGGGGGCACCGCCCCATGGCCGCGGGCTGCGCGTCGGTGCCGCCGTCGGCGTAGAGGACCGAACCGGTGGTGAAGCGAGCCTCCGGGCGCGGGAACCGCTCCACCCGGACCGCGATGTCCTCGCGCTGCCCGAAGACACCCAGCGGCATCGGCCTGGGGAAGGAGGGTCCGGGGTGACCTGGAGCCGGTCATCAGAGGGGCGATCACCGCGCCGGGCGCGACCGCGCCGACGAGGACGCCACGGCGCGCCCACTCCGGAATCACCGCGGTACGCCCGACCGGGCCGCCCCGCCCGCAGGCCGGCGCCTGGCCGCACAACGCAGAAGACCCCAGATCAACTGGGGTCTTC
>NZ_KL585403.1:0-100 GCF_000721935.1 Streptomyces sp. NRRL WC-3549 | reverse complement strand
GCTGGTGTCCGAGGGGGGACTTGAACCCCCACGCCCGATAAAGGGCACTAGCACCTCAAGCTAGCGCGTCTGCCATTCCGCCACCCGGACAAGGTGTCTG
>NZ_KL585402.1:40455-45397 GCF_000721935.1 Streptomyces sp. NRRL WC-3549 | reverse complement strand
CGCCGAGCCGCCCGGGGCCGGTGGGGTGGAGGGGCCCGGGGCGGGTGAGGTGGAGGGGCGCGGGGTGTTACCGGGCTGGGGGCCCACGACGATGCCGCCGCCCTTGCCGGGGCCGCTCGGGCTGCCGGGGCCGCTCGGGCTGCCGGGGCCGCCGACCGGGGACGTGGGGGCGTGCGGGCCACCCGCGCCGGGGCTGCCGGGGATCACGCCCGTGCCGTCGGCGACCGGGTGGGTGCCCTTGCGGTAGAACTCCAGCCAGGACAGGACCGTCCGCAGATACGTGTCGGAGTGGTTGTAGCTGAGGATCGCCCGGTCGAGGTCGCCGCTCACCGACAGGTCGCGGGGTCCGGCGCAGAGGTAGCGGCCTGCGGCCAGGGCGGCGTCGTGGATGTTGTTCGGGTCCTTGCGCCCGTCGCCGTTGCCGTCGGCGCCCCAGTGCGCCCACGTGGAGGGGATGAACTGCATGGGGCCGACGGCACGGTCGTACACGGCGTCACCGTCGTAGCGGCCCCCGTCGGAGTCGGGGATGTGGGCGAAACCGGAGCCGTTGAGGACGGGGCCGAGGATGGGTGTGGTCGTGGTTCCCCCGGCGTCGACCCGTCCGCCGGCCGCGTGGCCCGACTCCACCTTGCCGATCGCGGCGAGTAACTGCCAGGGCAGGTGGCAGCCGGGGTCGGTGCGGGCGAGGGACGCCTGCGCCGAGCGGTAGGCGGCCAGGACGGTGCGGGGTACGCCGGCTTCGGACGAGGCCCGGGTGACGGCCGGGGCGGCCGTACCCGCCTTGGCCGGGCTGGGCTTGGGCGGTTCGGGCGTGGTGAGCGGCGGCAGCTCGGTGTGGTAGCTGTCGTCGTTGGGCACCTCGGTCCACACGACGTCGTCCGTCGCCACGTTCTTCATGTCGGTGCCGGTGCCGCCCTCGGTGAACCCGGGGGCCTGGGACGCGGTGAGCGCCGCCATCGCGGCGACCGCGGCGGCCGTGCCGCTGAGTCCCCGGCGCACGGTTCCGTTGAACCTCATGTGTCCTCCCTCTCCCGGGGTCATCGGGTGAACGTGTCGATGGCCGCGATGCGCCAGACGCCTTCGGTGCGGACGGCGTCCACGGCGAACATCGCCGCCGCGTAGGTGGTCTCGTCCTCCTTGCCGGTACGGGTGTTGCTCTGGTCGGCGAAGACCAGCAGCCGGGCCCGGTCGCCGTCGATCAACTCGACGCCGCTCTCGGTCACGGTCGTGGTGAGGACCAGCTTCTGCTTCGGGGCCTGGGCGCGTACCTCGGCGAGCATCTCCTCGTGCTGCCGGACCGCCTCGCCCGTCAGGTACATCCGAGCGGCCCGGTCCGACTTGCCGGGCGAGGCGTAGTTGTACGAGAAGACCGCGCCGACGGCCTCGGTGATCTGGCCCTTGACCTCGCTGGTCCGGCTGATGTCGGTGAGGGCGGTGTTCTGCCGCGTGGGGTCGTCGCGCAGGGCGGCGGCCGAGGTGAACGCCCAGGCCGCGAAGGCGCCGAGGAGGACGGTGGCGGCGCACAGGAGGGCGGGGAGTCCGACGTGGAGGCGGGGAAGCCTTCCGCGGACCGGCGCCGCGGACTGCCCGTCCGCCTCCGTGACGTCGGCGTCGATGTCGGCGTCGGCGTCGGCCCGCGCTTCAGGGGTCCCCGTCTCCGCCGCTGTCTCCGTATCCGTATCCGTATCCGTATCCGTATCCGTCGCCGTCTCCGTCGCCGTCTCCGCTTCGCCTTCGGCGTCCGGTTCGGGCCGGGCCCCACCGGGGGCGGGTCCGGTCCCGCGCGGCGGCGCCGTCGTCGCGGCGACGCCGGCCAGCCGGCGGCGGCGGTTCACGAGGTGTCGGGTCGTCGACATGTCAGTGGTCCTCTCGGGAGCTGGGGTGACGGCCGGTCAGCCGGCGGTGTTGCCGACGAGGGCCTGGCCCAGGGCACTGAGCTTCCACCCCTCGGAGGTGCGGGTGAGCTGCCCCAGCATCCGGCTCTCCTTCACCGCCGGCTCGCCCTCCGGAGCGGTCACGGTGACCCGGAGTGCCACCATCACCCCCGCCTTGCCGGCCCGGTCGTCCAGCTCGGTCACCGCGCCCGACAGGACCTTGGCGGTGCTGACGGTCTTCGCCGCCTCGATCTGCTTGACGAACGCGTCACGGCCGTCGACGAGTTGCTTGTGCAGGTCCCCGGTGGTCGAGTCCTCCCAGCTGTCGAGCCCCTTCTCCAGCCGGGCGTGGTCGAGGGTGTTCATGTTCTGCACCGCCTGCTCGCCGGCTGCCAGCGCCTCGTCGCGGGCCTGGGCGTAGGCCGCCGCGTCGTCGTGCGACGCCTCGTAGCGCGACCAGCCGCCCCAGCCGGCCGCGCCGGCCGCCACGACCGTCAGCGCGACCGCCGCGATCACCAGCGGGTTCCTCGTCGTCCGTACCCGTGCCATCGGTGCCTCTCCCCTATCTGGACGTGATGTCGACGACGACCCAGTGCCCGCCGCGCAGCTCCGCGGTCACGGACAGCTGGGCCGCCGCCGTCGTGGCGGCCTTCCCCTCGCGTTCGTACACCTGGTCGAGGAAGACGAGGAGGTGGGCGCTGCCGGTGCCGAGCCGGGTGACCCCGGCGCGCACCACCTGCGTGGTGAGCGTCAGCTTCTGGTCGGCGGCCTGCTTCTCGACCTGGCCGTACAGCGCCGCGTACTGCTGGAGCGCCTTGCCGGCCAGGACCCGTTTCGCCGTCTCCTTGGTGGCGGCGGTGGACTGCGGGCCGTAGGAGAAGACCTTGCTCAGCGCACTGCCGACGTCGCCCGTGACCCGCGCGGTCGCCGCCGTGTCGGTCAGTGCGCGGTTCGAGGTGGCCGGGGTGTCGCGGAGCCGCTGCCCCAGGACGAAGAGGGTGACACCGGCCGCCAGCAGGGCGAGGGCCAGGGCCGCCGCGAGGGCCCGGAGGAGACGGCCGTGACGGGGCGCCGCCGCCGGTCCGTCGCCCTCCTCGCCCTCCTCGGTCTCCTCGGCCCCTTCCGGCGCTTCCGCTACTTCCGCCGTCTCCGTCTCCCGGATGCCGTGGGGCGCTCCGGCCCGCCCGGCCTCCTCCGTCTCCCCGGCCCCCGGGTCCGGTGCGGTGTCCGCGCGCCTGGCCGTCTCCGTCTGCTTCATGCGCCGCTCCCGACCGGTAGCGCGTCCAGTGCCGTGATCTTCCAGCCGTCCCCGGTGCGGGCCAGGGACGCCTCGAAGCGCCTGCGTTCCGTGCCGCCCTTGCCGGTACGGGGGGTGACCTCCACGTCGACGGTGGCGATGAGTGCCGCCGTCCCGGCCCGCTCGTCGAGCGCGGTGAGCGCCGCGTCGGTGACCTTGCCGCGCGCCGTGGTCCCGGACTCGGTGAGCGCGGCGGTGTCCTTGGCGCGGGTGTCCTTCAGCCGGTCGTGGAGCGGGCCGGTGGAGGCGGCGAGCCAGGCCGTGAGACCGGACTTCACTCCCTCGGCGCTGCCCCCGTCCATGCTGGTCAGCCGCGCGAGGCGCCGTTCGCCGTCGGTGAGTGCGGCGTCACGGGCCTTGGCGTACGCCAGGGTGTCGTCGCCGCGCGCCTGGGCGTACGACCAGCCGCCGAGGGTGCAGACCAGCAGGGCCGCGAGCATGGCGGCCCAGCCGCCCAGGTTCTTCGTACGGGGGGTCACTCTCCGCCTCCCAGGCCCAGCAGGCCGGCCATGCCGTCGGCCGTCCGTGCGGTGTCTTCGGTGGTCCCGGTACCGGTGAGCACGGAACCCGGTTCGGCCGGTTCGGGTACGGGGCCGCCCTTGGGGGCGTTGGCGCTGCCGCGGACGTTGATCCCGGTGCCGGGCGCGGAGGTGCAGCGGGCCTTGGTGTTGACGGCGGGGGCGGTGGAGAGGTCGGTTCCGGGCCGGTAGGTGGTGGAGCCGTATCCGGCGGTGCAGGGCAGTGGTTCGAAGAAGGTGACCGACATCCCGAACCTGGCGGCTCCGTCCTCGTCGATGATGCTCGCCCCGGCGGCGGCGACCGCGGGCACCTTGACCAGAAGTTCCTCCAGGCCGCGCTGCCGGGTGACGGCGACCTCCGAGGTGGTGAGGAGGTTGGCGACGACGACGCCGAAGCCGGGTTCCACGTCGCGCAGGAGTCCGCTGATCTGGGCGGTGGCATCGGGGGCGGCGGCGATCAGGCGGCGCAGATCGGCGTCGGAGTCCTTGAGTTCGGCGGCGAGCCGCTCGGCTCCGGAGGCGAACCCCTTGAGCGCCTCCCCCTGTTCGACCTGGGTGCGCAGGACCCGTTCGCCGTCCGTCATCAGCTTGGTGGTCGTCGGCAGCGCCTCGTCCGCGGCGTCGACGAACGCGCTGCTCGTGTCGAGGAGGACCTGGAGGTCGTCACCGCGTCCCTCGAAGGCCGCGCCGAACTCGTCGACGACGGTGCGCAGGGCTTCGGCGTCGACGGAGGCGGTCAGGTCGTTGACGCTGGTGAGGACGTCGGTGACGGGCGCCGGCACGGTGGTGTCGGCCTGGTCGATGACCGAGCCGTTCTCCAGGAAGGGGCCGTCCTCGCGGGTGGGCCGCAGGTCCACGTACTGCTCGCCGACCGCGGAGAGGCCGGCGACGACGGCCCGCAGGCTGTCCGGGATGCGGGGCGCGTCGTTCTCGATGCGCAGTTCGGCCTCGACGCCGTCGTCGGTGAGTTCGATGGGGCCGACCCGCCCGACGGAGACGCCCCGGTAGGTGACGTCGGAGTGGGTGTACAGGCCGCCGGTCCGCGGCAGTTGGACCGTGACGGTGTAGTAGTCGCGCAGGCCCAGGTAGCGGCCGAGGTCGGCGTACCGGACACCCAGGTAGCCGAGGACCAGCACCGCGATGATCAGGAAGGCGATGTTCTTGAGGCGTGTGGCGAGGGTGATCATCAGCGGGTGCCCTCCGTACCGGGTGCGGTGACCGAGGGGAGCGGCAGGGGCAGCGCCGCCTTCGTC
>NZ_KL585402.1:23962-40243 GCF_000721935.1 Streptomyces sp. NRRL WC-3549 | reverse complement strand
GGCAGCGCCGCCTTCGTCCCCGCCGTGCCGTCCGCGGGCGGGGTCAGCGCCGGGATGAGCTGGGTGCCGGGCACGGCCGTCACATCCAGGTAGACGTTGAGGTAGTCGCCCTTCACACCGCGCAGCACCTCGTCGGTGAACGGGTAGGTGAGCAGCACCTGCAGGGAGTCGGGGAGGTCGTCGCCGGAGTCGGCGAGCGCGGTGAGGGTGGGGGCGAGGGCCTTGAGGTCGGCGATCATGTCGGCCTTGCTCCGGTTGACGGTGTCGACGGCGACGGTGGAGAGCGTGTCGAGCGAGCGGAGCATGGTCATCAGCTGGCCGCGCTGCTTCTCCAGCACCTTCAGGCCGGGGCTGAGGTCGGTGAGCACGGTGCCGACGTCCTGTTTGCGGGTGGCGAGGGTGGCGGCGAGCCGGTTGACGCCGTCGAGTGCGTCGGTGATGTCCTCCTTGTGCGCGTCCAGATCGGTGACGAGGGTGTCGACACGGTTCAGCACCGAGCGGATCTGGGGTTCCTGACCTGCCATCGCCTTGTTCAGCTCGGTGGTGATGGTCTTCAGCTGGGCGACTCCGCCCCCGTTGAGGAGCATCGACAGGGCGCCGAGGACCTCTTCGACCTCCGGGTTCCGGTTGGTGCGGGCCGGCGGGATCCGGTCGCCGTCGGACAGGGAGCCCTGGGCGGTGCCGTCGGCGGGCGGGGTGAGCTGCACGTATTTCTCGCCGAGGAGACTGGACTGTTCGAGGTGGGCATAGGCGTTGGCGGGCATCCTGACCTCCCCGTTGACGCGCATGGTGACCGTGGCGGTCCAGCCGTCCTGAGCGAGGGCGATCTTGGTGACCCGCCCGACGGCGACGTCGTTGACCTTGACGGAGGACTGCGGGGAGAGGCTGAGGACGTCGGCGAACTCGGCGGTGATCTCGTACGGGTTATCGCCGAGGTCGGCGCCGCCGGGCAGCGGCAGCTGGTCGATGCCGGTGAAGGAGGGCAGGCCGGTGGTCGCGACGAGTACGAGCGCGGCTCCGGCCGCGACGAGGGCGGCGAGGCCGGCGGTGGCGCGGGCTCCGGGTCTGCGGGGGACACGGATCATCGGTTCGCCTCCTTCGTTGCGCGGCCGTCCTTCTCCGGGGTGCCGTAGACGGTGCCGACGGCGGGCAGCGGCAGAGTGGGCAGCTCCTTCTGCCGGGCGGCGTCCACGGGGGCCAGTCCCTCCGTACCGGTGAGGCCCGAGGCCGCGCCGGGCTCCACGAGCGGGCCGCCCATGGACAGTTCGTTGAGGTCGGTACGCCCGTTGAGGGTGCGGTTCGCCGGGTCGTAGGCGTTCAGTACGTTGCCCGCCGCCAGGGGCAGGGTGTCGAGGGACTCGGCGAGCGAGGCCCGCTGGTCGACGAGGGTCTGGGTGAGCGGCACCAGGAGGTCGACGTTCTTCTTGAGGGAGCCCCGGTTCTTCTGGATGAAACCCTTGACCTGTCCGAGCGCCGTGCCCAGCTCCTTCAGGGCCGCGCTGAGGTTCTCCTTGTCGTCGGCGAGGAAGCCGGTGACGGAGTTCAGCTGTTGTTCGGCGGCCCGTACGTCGCCGTCGTTCTCCTTCAGCATGGTGGTGAAGGTCTGCAGGTAGGCCAGTGTGTCGAAGAGGTTTTCGCTGGACGTGTCGAGGGTCTTCGTCGCCTTGCCGAACTGTTCGATGGAGTCCCCGATGGCCGCCCCGTTGCCCTTGAGGTTCTCCGAGCCGGTCTCCAGGAGTCTCGAGAGCGCCCCGTCGGCGTTGGCCCCCTCGGGGCCCAGCGCGGTGGAGAGTTCGGTGATCGACTCGTACAGCTGGTCGATCTCGACGGGGGTGGCGTTGTGCGCGGCGGGCAGGACCGCACCGGCCTCCAGCCGCGCTCCCCCGGTGTAGGCGGGGGCGAGCTGGACGTACCGGTCGGCGACGACGCTGGGGGCGACGACGACGGCGTGCGCGTCCTCGGGGACCTCGACGCCCTCGTCGAGCCGCAGGGTGACCCCGACCTCCTCGCCGCGCGGCTTCACCGCGGTGACGGTGCCGACCTTGACGCCGAGGATCCGGAGGTCGGATCCGGGGTAGACGCCGGTCGCCCGGTCGAAGTAGGCGGTGACGGTGGTGCCCTCCTCGTCCGTGGCCATCACCCCGGAGGTGACGGCCACGGCGACGACGGCCAGTCCGGCGCCGATGCCGATGATGCGGGTGCGTCTCATGTCAGCGGCCCCCTTGCTCGGGCGGCATGCAGTCGTTCTCCGGGGGCGTACCGGCGGGGAGGTAGTTCTTCGGGACGACACCGCAGACGTAGTTGTCGAACCAGCGGCCGTTGCCGAGGGTGTTGCCGACGAGCCGGTTGTAGGACCCGGCCAGCGAGAGCACCTCGTCGAGGCTCTTGCGGTTCTTGACCAGGACGGTGGTGACCCGGCTCAGCGAGTCGAGGGTGGGCTTCAGCTGCTTGTCGTTCTCCGCGACCAGTGCGGTGAGCTGCGTACCGAGGTCGCGGGCGCCGGTGAGCAGCAGATGGATGGAGTCGCGGCGGGCCTGGATCTCACCGAGGAGCAGGTTTCCGTCCTCCAGCAGCGTTTCGAAGCTGCTCTTCTTGGTGGCGAGCGTCTTGGTGAGCCGCTTGCTGCCGGCCAGCAGGGTGGCGAGCTGCGCATCGCGCTCGGAGACGGTCCGGGAGAGTGCGGAGAGCCCTTCGGCGGCGCTGCGCACGTGGGGCGGGGAGTCCTTGAAGGTCTCCGATATGGTCTCGAAGCTCTGCGCGAGCTGGGCGGTGTCGATCTCCTCGATGGTCTCCCCGAGTCCGTCGAAGGCCTGGGTGACGTCGTACGGGGAGGTGGTGCGGCCGGTCTCGATGCGGCTGCCGGGGTCCTGCGGGGCGTCGCCGAGGGGATCGACGGCCAGGTACTTCTCTCCCAGCAGGGTCTTGATGGCGATGCCGACGGTGGAGGAGTCGCCGATCCAGGCGTCCCTCACCCTGAAGTCGACCTTCACGGTTGCGCCGTCGAGCGTCACGCCGGTGACCTCGCCGACCTTGACCCCGGCGATCCGTACCTCGTCGCCCTCGTCGAGTCCGGCGGACTCGGTGAAGTCGGCGCTGTAGGTGGTGCCGCCCCCGATGAAGGGCAGGGCGTCGGCGCGGTAGGCGGCGAGACCGGCGAGGAGCAGGACGACGAGCCCCACGATGCCGATGGTGACGGGGTTGCGCGCGCGTACGGGCTTGATGTTCATGCCTGGCACCTCGGCTGACCGATGGTGATGCCGGTGGGCGGCGCGCTGCCGTCCTCGTTGGTCAGGCCGTGGACCCTCGCCTCGCAGAGGTAGAGGTTGAGCCAGGAGCCGTACGAGGTGAGGCGGGTGATCGCCTCCATCTTGGCGGGTGTCTTCTGCAGGAAGCCCTCGATCGTGGGGGCGTTCTCGTCGAGCTGCCGGGACAGCCGCCCGAGCTGCGCGATGTCCTTCTTGAGGGGTCCGCGGCCGTCCTGGACGAGGTCGGCGGTGACGGTGGTGAGGGCGCCCATCGCGGTGACGGCCTCCCCGAGGGGCTGCCGGTCGCCGGCGAAGCCCGTGACGAGTCGCTGGAGGGTGACGACGAGGTCGTCGAAGCCCTTCTCGCGGTCGTTGACGGTCTTGAGGACCGTGTTGAGGTTCTTGATCACCTCACCGATCACCTTGTCCTTGGCCGCGACGGTGCCGGTGAGTGAACCGACGTGGGAGAGGATGCTGTCGACGGTGCCGCCCTCGCCCTGGAGGACCTGCACGATGGAGCCGGCGAGCTGGTTGACGTCCGGCGGGGAGAGCCCTTCGAAGAGGGGCTGGAAGCCGTTGAAGAGCTGGGTGAGGTCGAGCGCGGGCGTGGTGCGTGAGACCGGGATGGTCGCCCCCGGCCGGAACGTCTCGCCGACGGGCCCGGCGCCCTGGGCGAGGTCGACGTAGCGCTGGCCGACCATGTTGAGGTACTTGATGGACGCGGTCACCGAGGCGGGCAGCTCGCGGCCCTTGCGTACGGCGAACCCGACCTCGGCCAGCCGTCTGTCGGCGACCTCGATGGACTCGACCCGGCCGACCTTGACGCCCGCGATGCGGACGCTGTCGCCGACGACGAGCCCGGTGGCGTCGGTGAACCTCGCCTTGTACGAGGTGGTGTCGCCGACCCCGGTGTCCGCGATGGACAGGGCCAGGACGGTGGTGGCCAGGGCGGTGACCACGACGAAGACGAGGGACTTCACGACGGGTCCCGTGAGGGAGCGGCGCTTCACTTGAGCTTCACCTCCGCACCGCGGAAGGCCGGACCGATGAGCACGCTGCTCCAGTCGGGCAGGGCCTGCGGCTGTACTTCGAGTGAGGGGGCGACGAGTTCGTTGACGAGGGCGCTCTCCTGCGGGGAGTTGGGCGTGCCGAGGCCGCCGTCCGCCGCCGCGGGCACGGTCGCCTCGGGCCCGTCCGCCCCGGCGGTGCTCTGCCGGGCGGGGGCGGTGCGGACGTCCGCGGCCGGGGCCGGCCTGCCGGTGTACGGCACCCCGTAGCAGTGCGGGCCGCCGGTCGCGTCGTAGACCGGGGTGTCCCTCCCCGCCACGTACTTGCCCTTGGACTCGACCGCCTTGACGGTGACGTGGAGCCCAGGCCTGTCGGTGCCCTTGCCGAGCGCCTTGTCCATGGCGGGGACGAAGTCCGCCATGGTGCGCAGGGTGCAGGGGAAGGCGTCGGAGTACTCGGCGAGGAGTTCCAGCGTCGGCCGGCCGGCGGCGGAGAGGTGGATGAGGTTGTCCTTGTTCCTGCGCAGGAAGGCCGTGACGTCCCGCGCCGAGGCGGTCGTGGAGCCGTAGAGTCCGGCGAGTTCGGCTTCCTGTTCGGCGAGCGTGGAGCTGGTGGTGGTGAAGTCGGTGAGCGCGTCCAGCACGTCCGGCGCGGCGTCCGCGTAGAGGTGGCTCACCTTGACGAGCTCCTTGATGTCCTCGTTGAGCGTGGGGAGTTGGGGGTTGAACTCCTTCAGGTGCTCATCAAGGGTGAGCAGGGTGTCGCCGAGCTTGTCGCCGCGCCCTTCGAGCGCCTGGGAGACGGCGCCCAGGGTGGCGGCGAGTTTCTCCGGTTTGACGGCGGTCAGCATCGGCAGGACGTTGTCGAGGACCTCCTCCAGCTCGATGGCGTTGCTGGAGCGGTCCTGCGGGATCTCCGCGCCCGCCCGCAGCGGCTGCGCGGAGGGGACGGCCGGCGGTACGAGGGCGACGAACCGTTCCCCGAAGAGGGTGGTGGGCAGCATCTGGGCGGTGACGTCGGCGGGGATCCGGCGGAGCCGGCCGGGCTCGATGGCGAGCGTGAGGCGCGCCCCGTCCCCGTCGGCCTGGATGTCGCGTACCTGTCCGACGACGACGCCGCGCAGCTTGACGTCGGCGTTGTCGTGCATCTCGTTGCCGACGCTGCCGGTCCGCACGGTCACGGTGGCGTCGTCGGTGAACTTCTTCTCGTACACCGAGACCGACAGCCATACGAGCACTGCGGGCACCAGCACGAAGGCCACGCCGGCGAGTCTGCGGCGCACGGTCTGCGCCGTGGAGGAGCCCATCAGCCTGCCACCTTCACCGTTGTCGTCGCGCCCCAGATGGCGAGGGAGAGGAAGAAGTCGGTGACGCTGATGAGCACGATGGCGTTCCGCACCGACCTGCCCACGGCCACTCCGACCCCGGCGGGCCCGCCGGTCGCGTGGAAGCCGTAGTAGCAGTGGGCGAGGATCACCAGCACGCTGAAGATCAGCACCTTGAGCACCGACAGCAGCACGTCGTCCGGGGAGAGGAAGAGATTGAAGTAGTGGTCGTAGGTGCCCGCGGACTGCCCGTTGAACAGGACCGTGATGTACCGGGAGGCGAGGTAGGAGGAGAGCAGCCCGATGGCGTACAGGGGGATGATCGCGACGACACCGGCGATGACGCGGGTGGTGACGAGGTAGGGCATGGACCGCACGCCCATCGCTTCGAGCGCGTCGACCTCCTCGTTGATGCGCATCGCGCCGAGCTGGGCGGTGAAGCCCGCGCCGACGGTGGCGGAGAGGGCGAGGCCGGCGACGAGCGGGGCGATCTCCCGGGTGTTGAAGTACGCGGAGATGAAGCCGGTGAAGGCGGAGGTGCCGATCTGGTCGAGGGCGGCGTACCCCTGGAGGCCGACGACGGAGCCGGTGGCCAGGGTCATGGCGATCATCACGCCGATGGTCCCGCCGATGACTCCGAGCCCGCCGCTGCCGAACGCGACCTCGGCCAGGAGGCGCTGGACCTCCTTGAGGTAGCGGTGCAGTGTCCTCGGGATCCAGACCAGGGCGCGTACGTAGAAGGTGAGCTGTTCTCCTGAGCGGTCCAGCCAGCCGAGCATCGACATCGTTCAGCCCCCCTTCGGGGGGACGATCTGGAGGTAGATCGCCGTGAGGACCATGTTGACGGCGAACAGCAGCATGAAGGTGATGACGACGGACTGGTTGACCGCGTCGCCGACCCCCTTCGGGCCGCCGCGCGGGTTCAGGCCCCGGTAGGCGGCGACGATCCCGGCGATGAAGCCGAAGATGAGCGCCTTGACCTCACCGATGTACAGGTCGGGCAGCTGGGCCAGGGCGGAGAAGCTGGCGAGGTAGGCGCCGGGGGTCCCGCCCTGCATGATCACGTTGAAGAAGTAGCCGCCGAGGGTGCCGACCACCGAGACCAGCCCGTTGAGCAGGACGGCGACGGACATGGTGGCCAGTACCCGGGGGACGACGAGGCGCTGGACGGGTGAGACGCCCATGACCTCCATCGCGTCGAGTTCTTCACGGATCTTGCGGGAACCGAGGTCGGCGCAGATCGCGGAGCCGGCCGCCCCGGCGATCAGCAGCGCCACGATGAGCGGGCTGGCCTGCTGGATGACGGCGAGCACGCTGGCCCCGCCGGTGAAGGACTGGGCGCCGAGCTGTTCGGTGAGCGAGCCGACCTGGAGGGCGATGACCGCGCCGAAGGGAATGGACACCAGGGCGGCCGGCAGGATCGTGACGCTCGCGACGAACCAGAACTGCTCGATGAACTCCCGTACCTGGAAGGGCCGTCGGAAGACGGCGCGGGCGACGGCCAGGGCCAGCGCGAAGAGCTGACCGGTCTGGCGCAGCGGGGCCAGCAGCCGGGACGGCGGTCTTCGCTCCGGGGACTTGTGGAGGGAGACGGGGGCGGCGGGCGGCTCGGGCGGCCGCACGGGCAGGGGGGCCGTCACGGATGCCCACCGCCCACGGTCGGCGCGTGGCTGTCCAGGATGGCCGTACGGGCGGCCTCCGGCAGCCGGCCCATCATCGACATGACCCGCTCGCGGCGGCGCAGTGCGGCCTGCCGGACGGGCAGGCCGGGCGAGGGCTCCAGCTGCGGGACGACGGTGCGCGGGCCGGTGAGGGCGCCGAAGCCGTTGCCGGTCGTCCGCTCCGCGGCGAGGGTGGCGGCGTCCTTCTCCTCCGACATCCCGATGGGGCCTTCGCGCCGGCCCGCGAGGAACTGGGAGACCACGGGCGTGTCGCTGGTGAGCAGGACCTCGCGCGGCCCGAAGGTGACCAGGTTGCGGCAGAAGAGCATGCCCATGTTGTCGGGGACCGTCGCCGCGATGTCGAGGTTGTGGGTGACGATGAGCATCGTCGCGTCGATCTGCGCGTTGAGGTCGATGAGCAGCTGCGAGAGGTAGGCGGTGCGGACCGGGTCGAGTCCGGAGTCGGGTTCGTCGCAGAGGATGATCTGCGGGTCCAGCACGAGGGCGCGGGCAAGGCCGGCGCGCTTGCGCATACCGCCGGATATCTCCCCGGGAAGCTTCCCCTCGGCGCCGAGCAGGCCGACGACGTCGATGCGTTCCATGACGATGCGCCGGATCTCGGATTCCTTCTTGCGGGTGTGTTCGCGCAAGGGGAAGGCGATGTTGTCGAAGAGCGACATCGAACCGAAGAGGGCGCCGTCCTGGAACATGAGACCGAAGAGTTTCCGGGTCTCCATGATGTCTTTTTCGGGGCTGTTGACCATGTCGACGCCGTTGACGAGCACACGGCCCTTTTCGGGCTTCAGCAGTCCGATGATGGATTTCAGGAAAACGGTCTTCCCGGTTCCGGAAGGACCGAGCATCACGCTTATCTCACCGGCCGGCAGCGTCAGGCTGACGTCCTGCCAGACGTTCTGCCTGCCGAAGGACTTCGTCAGGCCTTCGACGACTACTTCGATACCCATCGGCCCTCCTTCGAAGTGGTGGTGGACGACGTCATCTGTCTGCGCTCCGGCTCCGGTGAATCCGACGGCGGCACGTCACACATGCACCAGGTGGCGCACGCTATGTCCGCCGAAACCGCCTGGACAAGCCGTTGAACAGCGGAAATCGTCGGACTTCGATCTTTCGGCGGATCACTTGTCACCGAGTGACAAACCCGTCCTCCGGCTTTGTCGGAGACTGCGCAAGTGCCCCGCGTGCGGGCCGGTGCCCCACGGCCCGTGAGGGCCGGAGCCACGAACCCCCGGGACGGGAGGCTCCACCCCCCGACGGAGGTGCGGGACCGGGGGAACTCCTGCGGGAATCCTGGTTCGAACACGGCACGCCCGGGACTCCACACAGGTCGGACAAGCAGGTGCGAAGGCATTTCCGCGCTGCTCTAGCGGGACGCTACGGCTGAGTAACCTTACTTAGCAATAGTGGTTCACGAATTTTCTCCCGAGCCGTCCCACGCCCCTGTCTTTTTGTAACCGGATGAGTAATCGGCGAACGAAACCTGTCGGGAAGTGAGGCTTTCCCGGACAGCACGGACGGGCCCCCGGACCGCCCCTACGCACGCCGAAGCCCGCCCCGACCAGGGTCCTTTCGGTCGGGACGGGCCCGGAACGCCGTAGCGACGGCACGCACGAAATGACAAAGCGCGGTGATGCGGTGCCGGCCGTGCCTCTCGCCGGTTACTTCACCGCGGAGTGCCAGCTCTCGGACAGCTCCTTGCCGGCGTCGGGCACCGACAGCCCCGGTGCGGTGAGCCCGGCCGTGTAGGTCTTGGTGTCGTTCAGGACGAGGCTGTTCGTGCCGGCCCCGGCCGGCAGCCCCACCTTGAGGTCGACCGCCCAGCTCAGGATGCCACCGAGACCACAGCCGTTGGCCTTCGGCGCGGCGAACTGGCTGTCGCCCTGGGTGGCGCCGGACAGAGCGATCTGGATCATCGAGCCCTCGTCGGGGTTGGCCGTTCCGTCGGGGTTGAACCGGGAGGCGGCCATGGAGGGGGCGTCGACGTTACCGGGGTGCAGGACGACCGGGTTGCGGCTGGTTCCTATGTAGCAGTTGGACCCGAGCAGGGGGTTGTCCAGCTTGATCCTGACCGGCAGCGTGACGATCGGCCCGGAGGAGATGCCGGCGACCAGGCTGAAGTCGGACGGCGTACCGGCCGACTCCACCGTGGCGGTGACCTTGTTGAGGGTGGCGTTGGTGATCTGGCCGCACACGGCGGAGACGACTGGGATGTCGCTGGGGCACATGAGCCCGAGCAGCCCGCCGGGGATGGTGGTCTGCCCGCTGATGAGCGACCCGGCCGCCGGCGGGACGACCGTGTAGGTCCCCTCCGCCGGGTGCTGGACGACACCGAACTGCAGGTTCGTCGAGCCGGTCACCGCCTCGGTGTTGCCGAGCTTGATCGTCCCGTTGGGCGAGGTGGACGTCACGCACAGGGGGACGTCGGTGTCGCCGTCCGTGGCGAGCATCGCCGGGTTGTCCACCGGACAGCGGTCGAACGGCGCCCAGGAGCCGTTGAGCTGGGTGGCGGCGGCCGTGGCGGCCCCGGCCGGCGACGCGCTCAGGGGCATGACCAGCGCGGCGGACGCGGCGACGGCACCGGCGCCCTTGATCCAGGTCTTCGAGGCAGGTCTCATCGTTCCCTCAATTCGGTTGTGGCTCGGGGGGATCACGTTCTCGTTGTGCTGATCGGCACGGCGGCAGAGTCAGCGCTTCGCCTCGGGAATGTCCGCCGGCTGGTTCTCCGGCGTACAGCCTTCAGGCGGCGGCGAAGGAATACAGGGAGCCCCCTGCATTTGCTTGACGAACCCGGGGGAGCCGGAGAGGGACGCGGTGAAGAGGCTGTCCAGGTCCTCATCCACACCACACCCTTCGAAGGGCGGGATGGTCACCGACCCCGTGAGCTGGCCTCCGGCTGTCAGTTCGTACCTCTCCTGCGGATCGATCGCCTCGCCCGCCTTACCGACAAGGGTGAGTTTGAAGGGCCGCTCCGTTCGGCAGCTGTCTCCGACATCGAGCGGGGTCCCGTTGACCTTGACGTCGTGCAGTCGGAGCACGAAGTCCGCGTCGACAGTGGTCACCGTCGTGTTGTTGCTCGGATCCGTGAAATCGATGATCGAGTGCACATTCACGTTCGCGTCTTCCCTGGAGTCCGCCTTGGGCGGGATCTGAGTCATCTCGAGGACCGCCGTCGTCGGCATGAATCCGAACGTCAAGAACGTGCCTTCGGTGGGCGGTAGCTGCGGCTTCCCCTCGTACTCCAGAACCATTGCCGCTTTCATGTACAGGTGAAGCCCCGGAGGAGCGGGGACCATTTCGTTTTCGTATGTGTGGATCCGCGCACAGGCCAGAGGGAATTTGTTCGCACCGTTGAGTTTCGTTACATTCGCGTATCCAGTCACATAGGTGACCATCTCAAGGGAGTCCATCGGGTCCCCGACGCACGGAGGAGCGTCGGCGGGTGCGGGCTCCTCGGCCTCCGCCCCGACCTCGGGCGCGAGGGCCCGGCTCTCTCCGGCCTCGCCATCGGGCCACTCGTCGGACGCGGACGGCGCGGGCGTGGACGGCTCCACGCCCTCACCGGTACCGACCGTGGCCAGGGTCGTCTCCTGGTCCTCGTCCACCGTGCACGTCACCAAGGTGCTCTGGGGGCCCGCCGGGGTGCCGTCGGCCTTCTTCGCGGTCAGCTCCGCCGAGAGGTCGGACGCCTTGAACGTCAGGTCACCCGACGCCCCGGGCTTCACGTAGGGGACGCTCCCCGCCGTGCTCAGCGTCAGGCCACCCGCTGCCGGAACCGGGACGGGATCGGCTGCCGCCCCGGCCCACTCCGCCCGGGCGTGCTGGTCCCCCTGGGCGACATCGACCGAAAGCCGCGCTTCCGCGCTGACGGTCGCCGCTCCGGAGCCGGTGAGGCCGGCCAGGGCTCCCTCGGGCAGCGTCAGGTCCACCGTCACGTCCTCGGGCTGGATCGCCTGTCCGGCCTGGGCCGACTCGGGCACCTTCGCGGCGACCCGGACCTTCACCGGCTGCTCTCCCTCCGGGAGTGCGCACGTGTAGGCCAGCTCCGCGTCGATCTCCTGCGCACCGGAGGCGGCCTGTGCGCCGGGGATCATCCCGCCGAGCAACACGGCGGTGGCCACCGCCGCACCCCGCGCGGTGCGCCGCCGCGCTCCCGTCGTACGTCTGCTGCCCTTCACTGGCGTCGCTCCCTTTCGGACGGACAGGACACGAATCGCACGGCGGGCGCACCCCGCCGTGCGATCCCTGTTCACCCCTGAGTGGCTCGCGGCCCGGTCAGGGGGTGTAGACGATGGTCGGCTTGGTGGTGCCGCCGCTCGGCGTGACCGCGTTGTAGTTGGTGGTGTAGGTCGGGCTGTCGCCCACCTTGGCGATGCCGGCGCAGCCCGCGGAGGCGGTCGCGACGGTCAGCTTGTAGGTGGCGTCGTTGCTGACCGCCAGCACACCGGTGGAGTTGGTGTACTTGGCGACGACGTTGCCGGTCACGGTGAAGGTGCAGGTGAGGACCTTCAGCGTGGCCTTGACACCGCTGATGTACCCGTTGGTGACGCCGGCGCTGTAGGTGTTGGCGTTCAGCTTCCACGCGGTGGAGGTGTCGGCGGTCGGGGTCACCGGGCCGAACGGGCTGGTGCAGCCGCTCCAGGACAGCGGGGCGATGGTGCCGACCGTCACGCCGGTGGTGCCGGACGCGGAGGCCAGGTTGCCCTGGGCCGCGGATGACGTACACGTCATCGGGATGCCGTTGAGGGTGAGGGTGACCGTGCCCGCGGTGGCCGAGAACGTCTCCGACGCGTTGGGACCGACGGTCCAGGTCGGGGCGGCGACGCCCGCGGTGGCGGTGGTGGCTCCGAGGACGACGGCGGCGGCGGCCGCGCCGGCGGCCAGGGCGAGCTTTCCGAGAGAGTTGCGCACAGTGAGATCCTCCGATTCGACAGTGCGGGCGCACTGTTGCGGGGAAGCACCCGTATTCCTGCAAAGGCGCAGGGAGTGCAGCGATGAACCGTGTTGCGTGGGGGCCGTGCTGCTCTTTCCAACCACACACGTTCTGTGACAGGCCGCGACGTTACTTGTGGGAAACTTCGAGCACAATCCCGCCGGTCAAGATTGGTCCGGCGAGTTTTTTTCCTCGTCAGCAGGTCACTAATCCACCGGGTGCACTTGTCACTTGGTGCGCAATATCCCTCTGCGGAATCGGGCCACGGCCGGGCTCTTCGTCCGGATGCGCACACCGCTCCGGCGCCCGTGACCGGCCGCCGGGCTTCGGAGCGGGCCCGTACCGGGCAGCGCACCGGGCAGCGCCACCGGCACGGCGGCCCCGCCACCGTATCCCGTACCCCCGGCGGAGGAATGCGGCCGAAAACATTGTCCGGAAGTGAGCAGTTACCGCTCCACCTGCACGGAAGCCCCACAACCGGGCCGAACCGTGTGCCCCTTGCACCCCGATCCTGTCCAAGCGGTGTGTTCTCCGCCCGACTTGGTCTATCTTCGGCGCCGATGTTGGCAATACGCCTGTCGGTCCGTGGGAGCGCTTTCCCCCCAACTGCCCCACCCGCACCGGGCACCGGAGAGCAAGGGGACGGTCATGCCGAGACTTATCCAGCCGCTGGACACCGGAGACCCGCTGGGTCCCCTCCCCCAGGAATTCGCCGCGATCATGCGGCCGGAACTTCCGAGCCTGATCAAGGAGATCGGCATGGAGGTGACGCGGGCTTATCCGGAATACGCGCGTCTGCTGAACGGACCCAATGGGAAGTCCATCCGCATGGGCGTCGAACAGAGCCTGTCCTCGTTCGTCGACCGGGTCGCCGAGCCCTCCACCCCCACGGTCTTACGCGACGACATGTGCCGGAGATTCGGGCGTTTCGAGGCCTACGAGGGCCGCACCATGGACGCCCTCCAGGGGGCGTACCGGCTGGGCGCACGGATCGCGCTGCGGCGGGCGAAGAAGGTCGGCCGCAGTTACCACTTCTCGCCGGCCCTGATGCTGAGCTTCGCGGACGCGCTGTTCGCCTACGTCGACGAGCTGGAGGCACTGTCCCGCGAGGGCTATGTGGAGGTGCAGGCACAGGCCGACCAGCAGAGCGAGGCGGTACGGCGAAGACTCCTGCACCTCATCCTGTCGGGCCGGCCCGTGCCGCGTACCGCCATCGCCGAGCTGTGCGAACAGACGGGGTGGGCCCTGCCGGAGAGGGTCACCCTGGTCGCCGTACGCACCCCGGTCGGCGTGGATCCGGCCGATCTGCCGCGTGACGTGCTGGTGGACCTCGGTGATCCGCAGCCCCATCTCCTCCTCCCGGGCCCGCTGGACGAGACGCGGCGGGAGATGCTCGACCGGGCCCTCACCGGCACCCGTGCGGTGATCGGGCTGACCGTGCCCACCGCGGACGCCGCGGACTCGATCCGCTGGGCGCGGCGCGTGGCCGAACTCATCGACTCCGGGGTGGTGGAGGACCTGCCCGTGGTCCGGTGCGAGGACCACCTCACCACCCTCTGGCTCCTCACCGACCCGGCCCTCCTCGACCAGCTCGCCGAGCGCGAGCTCGCCCCGGTCGCCGGCATCAGCGCCACGCGCCGAGCGAGGCTGCTGGAGACGCTGCGGGTCTGGCTGGAGACCCGGGGTACCGCCGCCCAGATGGGCGAACTGCTGGACGTGCACCCGCAGACGGTCCGCTACCGGATACGCGGCCTGGAGGGGATCTTCGGTGCTCAGCTGACCGATCCGGAGGCCCGGTTCGCCACCGAGGCGGTACTGCGTGCCCTGCGTCTTCGCGCGGGCGTCCCCGGCCGGTCCGCCGACGTGTCATCACAGATTGCGTAAAGAATCAACTTACCCATAGGTAAGGCGAAATAGACGATCAGTCCCAAACGGTTGCGACACGGAGACGTATCCGAGGAGAAACCCGGAACTGCGTCCCGTACACAAGGAGGAGCGGGCGGCCCACCGGCCGCCTCGAACGCCACCTCCTGGCCGACCAACCGAGAGGGAACCACCCATGACCACCGCCCACCTCCTCGTCCCCGTCCCCATTCCGGACCGGGTCGCCGCCCTGATCGGTGCCTGCATCCCGCCGCACATCCTGGAGGCGGAGTTCGACGCCGACTGCGCCGCGCGCGAGGTGCTCCGCTTCCGGGGCCCCCGGCTCTGCCTGGAGGACCAGGCCGACCGCGAGCAGGCGCTCTCCGAGCTGGCCCGGGCCAACAAGGTCCTCGCCGCCCACCACCCCGGCCTGCCGGTGCGTCCTGGGCGCGTGCGGTGACGCTTGCGCCGGGAGGGCGCCACCCGTACCTTACTCAAAAGTAAGTTTACTCTTGAGTAAGGAGTTGGCGTGCCCGACGACAGCAACGGCAGCCTCACCGACGAACTGGCCGGGCTCGACTTCGCCGCCGTGTCCCCCGAGGACTTCGCCCGGATCGTCAAGGGGCTCTCGGGCAAGCAGCTCGGTGAGGTCATGCGGGGCGACCTGCGCACCCGGGTGCTGGGCGAGGTGTTCGGCCGGATGCGGCAGCAGTTCCGCCCCGAGGCCGCGGGGCAGCTGAAGGCGCTGATCCGCTGGAGGATCACGGGAGAGAGCGATCTGGTCTACGAGACGTCCATAGCCGACGGCACCTGCGCGGTGGCCGAGGGCCGTTCGGACGGGGAACCCCGGACGACGCTGGTGATGGGCGACGCGGACTTCCTCAAGCTGGTCTCCGGCAACGGCAATCCCGTGACGATGTTCATGATGCGCAAGCTCAAGGTGGCCGGTGACGTGGGCCTGGCCTCGGGGCTCACCCGCTACTTCGACATCCCGAAGGCCTGATCCGATGAGCTACTTCTCCCTCGCGCTGACCGAGGAGCAGCAGGACCTGCGCAACTGGGTGCACGGCTTCGCCGCCCAGGTGGTGCGCCCCGCGGCAGCCGAATGGGACGCCCGGGAGGAGACCCCCTGGCCCGTGATCCAGGAGGCGGCCCGGATCGGCCTCTACGGCTTCGAGTCGCTGGCCGACATGTACGGGGATCCCAGCGGCCTCTCCCTCCAGATCGCCAACGAGGAGTTGTTCTGGGGCGACGCGGGCATCGGCATGGCCCTCTTCGGCACCTCGCTCGCGGTCGCCGGGATCTTCGCCTCCGGCACCCCCGACCAGCTCGCCGAGTGGGTGCCGCAGTGTTTCGGTGACGAGGACGATCCGAAGGTCGCCGCCTTCTGCGTCTCCGAGCCCCAGGCGGGCTCGGACGTCTCGGCGATGACCACGAGGGCCCGCTACGACGAGGCCAGGGACGAATGGGTGCTCTCCGGCCAGAAGGCGTGGATCACCAACGGCGGCATAGCCGAGGTCCATGTGGTCGTCGCCTCGGTCGACCCGGCCCTCGGGGCGCGCGGGCAGGCGGCGTTCATCGTGCCGCCCGGCACCCCCGGCCTGACGGCGGGCCGCACCGTCAAGAAGCTGGGCCTGCGCGCCTCGCACACGGCCGACGTCTTCCTCGACGGCGTACGGGTGCCCGGACACTGCCTGCTCGGCGGCAAGGAGAAGTTGGACGCCCGGCTCGCCCGCGCCCGCGAGGGCACCACCGGGAAGGGCCAGGCCGCGATGGCGACCTTCGAGGTCAGCCGCCCCACCGTCGGCGCCCAGGCCCTCGGCATCGCACGCGCCGCCTACGAGTACGCACTGGAGTACGCCGGTGAGCGCGAGGCGTTCGGCCGCCCGGTCATCGAGAACCAGTCGATCGCGTTCGCCCTGGCCGACATCCGGACCGAGATCGAGGCCGTGCGCCTGCTGATCTGGCAGGCGGCCTGGATGGCCCGCAACGACCGGACGTTCGACGCCGGACAGGGCTCCATGTCCAAGCTCCGCGCGGGCGAACTCGCCGTGGCGGCCACGGAGAAGGCGGTGCAGGTCCTCGGCGGCGCCGGGTACAGCAGGGAGCACCCGGTGGAGCGGATGTACCGCGACGCCAAGATCTACACCATCTTCGAGGGCACCAGCGAGATCCAGCGCCTGGTCATCGCCCGGGCCATCTCGGGCCGCCACATCCGCTGACGGCGGGCGG
>NZ_KL585402.1:23453-23713 GCF_000721935.1 Streptomyces sp. NRRL WC-3549 | reverse complement strand
CGGCCGGGCGTTCCGGCCCCGTCCTCGGCCGGGGCGCCCCGGAACCACTGTGCGGCAACTCGCCCCGCACACGGCCGGGACGAGGTGCGGCGCGCGCCGTAGACTCGGGGGCATGCCCATATCCCCCACCGAGCCGACGCCTGCTCGCACGCTCGCCGAGCTGAACGCGGCGATCCGCGCACTCGTGCACGGCGGCCTCGGCACACCGGAGGCCCGCCGGGAGTACGAGCGGCTCCTCGTGGAGCTGTCTCTTATACACA
>NZ_KL585402.1:21105-23244 GCF_000721935.1 Streptomyces sp. NRRL WC-3549 | reverse complement strand
AGATGTGTATAAGAGACAGCCGTTGCGCCTCCCACCGGTGCGGAACGACGCACCGGTGGCACGGCGGCCGGGCCCCGGGTGACGGCCCCTGCCCGACCGGGCGTGACCCCTCGGTGTTCCGCCGGTCCGTCGCCGCGCCGCGCAGTTGGTCCGCCACCGGCACCGCCTCCGCTCTGGGCGGCGGGGGCCCCACGCGGTATCGCCGGCCGGGCACGAACGCCCGGGCGGCCGACCAGCAGGCACCGCCGGTGGTCAGGACGCTCTCGCGCGTGGTGCGGTGGGCCCCGCGGGGCCGGCGGCGGAGGCGGGCGGGAAAATGCCGGGCAGCGGCGGCGCCGGGGCACGAGGACTCCTGTGGGGTCGTGAACGGGTGGCGTCGCCCCGGTCGTTGACCGTGGTCCGGTTCCGCATCACCCGTGGGAGTACGTACTGTGAACACCGCCTCCGGCGCCCCGCGCCCCTCCGTCCTGTACGTGACCGACCTGGCCTATCCGGCGCGCGGACGCCGCTACGGCGACGAGGACGTCTTCCTGGCGTCCCGGCTGCGCGAGGAGTTCGACCTGGCCCTCAGCCACCCGGCGGACGCGGCGGCGCTGCTGGACCGGTTCGATCTCGTGGTCGTACGCAACAGCGGGCCGGTGGTGTACCACCGGGAGGCCTACGACGCCTTCCGCGCCCGCGCCCGGGAGCTGGGCATCCGGGTCTACAACAGCCTGGACGGGCGCGGGGACATGGCCGGCAAGCAGTATCTGGTCGAGCTGAGCCGCGCCGGCCTCCCGGTGATACCGACCGTGGACCGCACGGCCGACCTCGGCCTGCTCCCCCGGTCCGACGCGTACGTGGTGAAGCCCAAGCTCGGCGCGGACTCGGTGGGGCTGCGGTTCACCCGGGAGCCGTCGCTGTCCGGCGCCGCGGACGGCACCCTGCTCGTCCAGCCGCGCGTCGGCTTCCGGTACGAGGTGTCCTTCTTCTTCCTGGACCGGGAATTCCGGTACGCCCTGTACGCGCCCGACCCGGAGCGCCGCTGGGTGCTGGAGCCGTACGAGGCGACGGCCCGGGACCTGGAGTTCGCCCGCCTCTTCGTGGAGTGGAACACGCTCACGCACGGCATCCAGCGCGTGGACGCGTGCCGGACCGACGAGGGGGACCTGCTGCTCGTCGAACTGGAGGACCTCAACCCGTATCTCTCCCTGGACCGCGTCCCCGAGACGGACCGTGAGGCGTTCGTGGACCGGCTGAAGGCCGCGCTGCGGGCCGTTTCGGGCTGACTCGTCCGGACCCTCGTGGCATGCGGGGCCGGGGGCCCGGTGTGAGGGTGCAGGGGTGACCACTGCCAGCGAGACCGCCCCCGCCCCGCAGAGTGCCACCGCGCCGCCCGTGCTCGACCCCCGCCGCCGCAACATCGTCTTCGCGACCATCGTCCTGGGGATTCTGCTGGCCGCCCTGGACCAGACGATCGTGGGGACGGCTCTTCCCACCATCGTGTCGGACCTCGGCGGTGCGGAGCACATGTCCTGGGTGGTCACCGCCTATCTGCTCGCGGAGACCGTGGCGACGGTCCTGGTCGGCAAGTTCGGTGACCTGTTCGGCCGGAAGTTGATCTTCCAGATCTCCGCGGTCGTCTTCATCACCGGCTCGTTCCTCTGCGGTCTCGCCTCGAACATGCTGCTGCTGATCATCTGGCGGGGGGTGCAGGGCGTCGGAGCGGGCGGGCTCATGGTCACGTCGATGGCGCTGATCGCCGACGTGATCCCCCTGCGCGACCGGGGCAAGTACCAGGGGGCGATCGGCGCGGTCTTCGGGGTGGCCACCGTGGTCGGTCCCCTGCTGGGCGGCCTCTTCACGGACCATCTGACCTGGCGGTGGGCGTTCTACGTCAACGTGCCGATCGCGATCGTGGTGGTCATCGCGGCGGCCCGCACCATCCCCTCCGTCCGGGCGGCGGGGCGGCCCGTCATCGACTACCTGGGCATCGCGCTGGTCGCGGTGGGCGCCAGCGCGCTCATCCTGGGGACGAGCTGGGGCGGCAACGAGTACGCCTGGGGCTCGCCGGTCATCATCGGCCTGTTCGTCGGCGGTCTCGTCGCGCTGGCGATGTTCTGCCTGGTGGAGTTGCGGGCGAAGGAGCCCATGCTGCCG
>NZ_KL585402.1:15597-20906 GCF_000721935.1 Streptomyces sp. NRRL WC-3549 | reverse complement strand
AGCCCATGCTGCCGATGCGGCTGTTCCGCAACCCGGTGTTCGCGGTCTGCTCCATCCTCAGCTTCATCGTGGGATTCGCGATGCTCGGCGCGATGATCTACCTGCCGACATACCTGCAGTACGTGGACGGGGACTCCGCGACGCTGTCGGGCGTACGCACGCTGCCCCTGGTCATCGGGCTGCTGGCCGCCTCGATCTTCAGCGGGAACGTGGTGAGCAAGACCGGCCACTACCGGTTCTTCCCGGTCGCCGGGTCACTGGTGATGGCGGCCGGACTCTTCCTGCTGTCGCGGATGGGCCCGGGCAGCGGAGTCTGGCGGGAGTCGCTGTACATGCTGGTGCTGGGGATCGGCATCGGCCTGTCGATGCAGGTGCTGACGATCGCCGTACAGAACACGGTCGACTACGCGGACCTGGGGACGGCGACGTCCGGCGTCACGTTCTTCCGTACGCTGGGCAGCTCCTTCGGGACGGCGGTGTTCGGGACGATCTACGCCAACGCGCTGCGGCCCAACCTCACCCACGGCATCGAGCAGGCGGCGCGGGCGGGCGGCGACCCCGCGGTGCTCACGGGGGCCGCGACGAGCCCGCAGGCAGTGCACGCGCTCCCCGCCGCGCAGACCGCCCCCCTGGCCCAGGCCTACGCGAACACCCTGCACACCGTCTTCCTGTGGACGGTGCCGGTGGCGCTGATCGGGTTCGTCGTCGCGCTCTTCCTCAAGCAGGTCAAGCTCCGCGACTCCGCGCGGGCCGGCTCGACCGACATGGGCGAGGGCTTCGCACAGCCGGTCGCCGGCGACCCGGCGCGGGTCCTGGAAGCCTCGGTGGCACGGATCCTGCGGGACGCGGGGCCCGGCACGGCCCGGCGGGTCGTCGCGGACTCCGACACCCGCCTCGACATGGCCGGCGCCTGGGCCGTGATGCAGGTCGACCTGTTCACGCGGATGGTGGGCCACGCGGGGCTCCGGCTGATCGCCACCCGGCACCGGATCCCGCCGGAGGTGCTGGTACCCGTCTTCGACCGGATGATCGAGGAGGGCTATCTGACCGGGGACGGCCGGCTGTTCGCCCACACGGCGGCGGGCCGGCGTGAGGCGGCGACGATCTCCACCGCCTGGGGGCGCTGGCTCAACGAGCGGCTGGCCGAGGACGGCGCACGACCGGATGACCGGCAGCTCCGGGCGGCGGTCGACGTGATCGCGAAGCGGCTCCTCGCGGAGGACCTGGCGCAGGAGCTCGCCCCGTCGACCGCACGGGTGACGGCCCCGGTCTGACGGGCTCCAGGGGTGCGGGCGATGCCCCGGCGGCGTACGCCTTCGGTGTCCGGCTCGGCCCCGCCCTCACTCGTGCCCGCAGCGCACGGGCCGGGGCGGGGCCTCCCACGGCTTCTCAGTCGACGAAGACCGCGGTCGCGTACACCCAGGCGCCCTGGTGTCGGACGAACCGGCTCTGCTCGTGGAGGGAGTCGGCACGGCCGTCGTCGGTGAAGTGGGCGCGGAAGGTGACCGTGCCGGTGGTGTGGAAGGCGCTGCCCTCCGTGGTCTCCAGGACGTCCAGGCCCCTCCAGCGCAGGGCCGGGTCGAAGTCGACGGACGGCGGGCGGGTGTCCGGGTGCCAGGTGCGCAGCAGGTAGCCGGCGTCCTGGACGACGAAGGCGGTGTACCGGGAGCGCATCAGCGCCTCGCAGGTCGGGGCGGCCACGGCGCCTGAGTGCAGTCGGCCGCAGCAGGCGGCGTAGGTGGCGGGGAGGCCGCACGGGCAGGGTGACTCCGGGGTGGTGCGGCCGGGTGCGCCGCCGGCGGGGGCGGACCCGCGCGGCCGGGAGGTACGTCGTGACATGGACCCATTGTCGCCCGTGGGGCGGGGTGCCCGGCGCGGGGGCGGAGACCTCGGCCCGGCTGCGGCCCCGGGGCGGCGGGGCGATGCGACACGGCCGGGCCGAGGCCCGTTGCGGCACAGCGTCGTGGATCAGGGCGTCCCCGGCGGTTGCTGGAGCTGGTCCCGTGACCCCCTGCCCCCGTGACGTGCCTGTCCGTCGCGCCGTGTTCCGGTCAGCGCTTGCGGGCCACTCCCGCGTAGCCGGGGATCGGGTCGTGGCCCGGCACGTCAACGGCCTCGCCCAGCTCGGGGTGCCACTCCGCCGAGAGGGCGACGCCCGGCTCGACGAGGGCGAGGCCGTGGAAGAAGCGGGTGAACTCGGCGCGGGAGCGGGGGCGCAGGGTCATCCCGCGGCTCCGGTACAGGGCGCGGGCCTGCGCGGCGCCCTCGGGGTCGAAGTCCCCGGTGGTGTGCGAGAGCACCAGGTAGCTGCCGGAGCACAGCCGCCCCACCAGCCGGTCGACGAGTTCGGCGGCCCCGTCCTCGTCGTCGACGAAGTGCAGCAGGGCCAGCAGCGACAGCGCGACGGGCCGGTCGAAGTCGAGGATCTCGCCGGCCGCGTCCAGGATGCTCTCCGGGTCGCGTGCGTCGGCCTGGATGTACTCGGTGGCGCCCTCGGGCGTGGAGTGGAGCAGGGCGGCCGCGTGGGCGAGGACGATCGGGTCGTTGTCGCAGTAGACGACGCGCGCGTCCGGGGCGGCCCCCTGAGCGATCTGGTGGAGGTTGGGTTCGGTGGGTATGCCGGTGCCGATGTCGAGGAACTGGCGTACGCCGTTGCCGACGAGCCAGCGCGTGGCGCGGTGCATGAAGGCCCGGTTGACCCGTGCCATGTCCCGGCCGCGGGAGTCCAGGGCCAGCAGTTCCTCGGCCATCTGCTCGTCGACCGGGTAGTTGTCCTTGCCGCCGAGGAACCAGTCGTACATCCTTGCGGGGTGCGGCTTGCTGGTGTCGATCTCGACTGCGTCGGGGTTCTGCACGGTCATGGCGCGCTCCGTTGGTCGTCGGTCTTCCGGCATCGGCGAACAGCGTCTCGGGCGACCCTATGGGGTGGGGCGTCAGGTGAGAAGGAAGTCGGCCTGACCCGCCTTGGCGCCCTGGATGAAGGCGGCGATCTCGCCGTTGGAGTAGATGAGCGCGGGTCCGTCGGGATCGGCGGACTGACGGACCGCCACCCTGCCGTCGGCCAGCTTCATGGCCTCGATGCAGTTGCCGCCGTTCCCACCGCTCCAGGGCTTGTACCAGCCCTCGGTGCCGAGGTCGGCGGCCGGCATGCCGTTGTATATGTGGTTCATCACAGCTCCTTGCGGAAATCCCGGAGGATCTCCTTCGTGCGTTGTGCAGTCGCGGCCTGAGCCGCCATGCGGTCCATGACCTCGAGGTAGGAAGCCACCTCGGGACGCGCGTCGAAGTAGACGGCGCCGGTCAGGTACTCGCTGTAGACCATGTCCGGCAGTTCGGGGACGGCGAACCGGAAGAGGACGAACGGGCCGTAGGTCCCGGGGTGGTGCCCGGTGGCGAACTCGGCTATCTGGAGCGTGACATGCGGCATGTCCGTCGCTTCCAGGAGGCGGTCGACCTGGGCCCGCATCGCGCCGGGGCTGCCGACGGGGCGGCGCAGGACGGTCTCGTCCATGACCACCCACAGCTTCGGCGCCTCGTCCTTGGTGAGCAGCGACTGCCGCTCCATCCGCAGCGCCACATGGCGCTCGATGTCCTCGGGCCGGGTCTGGCCGACCGCTCCGGTGCGCAGGACGGAGCGGGCGTAGTCCTCGGTCTGCAGGAGGCCGGGGACGAAATGCGGTTCGTACATACGCAGGAGGGAGGCCGCGCCCTCCAGGCTGACGTACATGCTGAACCAGTCGGGCAGGACGTCGTGGAAGCGCTGCCACCAACCGGGCTTGTTGGCCTCCTCGGTGAGCTCGACGAAGGCGTCCACCTCGTCGTCGGCTATGCCGTAGGCCTTCAGGAGGAGCTGTACGTAGGGGATCTTCAGGCCGACCTCGGCGGTCTCCATCCTGCGTATCGTCCCGGAGGCGACACGGAGCACCTTGGCGGCCTGGTCGCGGCTCAGTCCGACGCGCTCCCGCAGGTCCTGGAGCCGCTTGCCGAGAACGACCTGGCCCACGGTCGGGGCGGACCGCGGTTCGCTCACTTCAGACCTCCCGATGCGCTGTGTGCCAGCAGTGTGCCATGCGCGGCCACCACCGGGACACAGCCACTCTGAATTTTTCAGAGTGCCTCTTGCCAAGTGTTCCCGTCGGGGGGAGAGTTGGTCAGTGAACCAGTTCACGTAGGCGCGACCGCTCGTGTTCCATGACGGTGCGAAGCGTGACGCAGCCCCCACTGTGAGGAATCGGTCGTGGCACCTGGCAGTGCGCTCATCCCCCGGGTCGTGGATCGCGGACCCGGGAGGGAAGCGCTCCGTGACCGCTTCGCGCTGCCCGCGCACCCCGAGTCCGTGGCGGGCGCGCGACGGCTGACCCGGTCCCGGCTGGAGGCGTGGCGGGTGGGCCAGGACACCCACGACGCGGCGGTCCTGATCGTGTCCGAGCTGTTCACCAACGCGGTGGTGCACACCGCCAGCGCTCTCGTCCTGTGCGAACTCGATTACTCCGGAGGCGGTTTGCGTATCTCCGTGACCGACCAGGGCCATCAGCCCGACGGCCCCCGGCTGTCACCCCCCGCCGACGACGAGCACGGCCGCGGCCTCCTGCTCGTCGACTCCCTGAGCGCGGCCTGGGGGACGCACGACGCGCCGGACGCCCGCGGGCGCGTGGTGTGGGCGCAGTTGCCGTGCGGTCCGGAGCGGACATGCTGAGGCACGCCCTGAACCAACTGAGGGTCTCGCGCCGCTCCCGGCCGGTTCAGGAGCCGGGCGGTCCGGGCCGCGTCCGGCTGCCTCTGCCGCCCGCGCTGTCGGCGAGTCTGGGCTGCGACGCGGTGGGGGTGCCCGCGCGGTACGGATTCCGGCTGATGTCCCATCTGCCGCGCGCCGGGTGCGTGTTCGCCGACGCCGACCAGTGGTGGTGGATCGTCCCCGCGGGCTCGGACCTCGACCTGGACTGGCCGGAGCAGGCGTCGTACGTCACGGGGGCCTGTGTCCCGGGCGGGCGCCCGCGGCTGATCCACGCGCCGGACAGCCGCACGCCCTACACCCCGCCGATCCCGCTCTACCTGATGGTCTGCCAGCTGACCGGCGTCGCGCCGTCCTGGGCGCCGTCCGGGCCGCCGAGGGCCGTGTCCGCGCCCTGAGGCCCGGCGGTCCGGGCGCCCGCCGGGCTCACGGCCGGTCGAGGGAGGACAGCCCGGGGTGGACCTCCCGGTAGCCGTCCACCAGCCGTCGCGCCACGGTGACGGAGTCCACCAGCGGGTGCAGGGCGAAGGTCTGTCTCTTATACACATCTCTGAGCGGGCTGGCAAGGCAGACCGCG
>NZ_KL585402.1:10900-15417 GCF_000721935.1 Streptomyces sp. NRRL WC-3549 | reverse complement strand
GCCCCCGGCCGCCTCCAGGACGGCGCGCTCCACCGCCTTCACCGACGTGACCAGCCCGACCGCGTGGTACGGCAAGGGGTCGACCGCGACCGGGTGGGCGCCGTTGGCGTCGACGAGGCAGGGCACCTCGATGACGGCGTCCGGGTCGAGCACCGAGAGGGTGCCCCGGTTGCGGACGTTCAGGATCAGTGAGGTGCGTTCGTCGCGGGCGACGGCCCGCATCAGGGCGAGGGCCACCTGTTCGTACCCCCCGGATTCCAGGTCGCTCTGCTCGCGCTCCCCCGCGCCGGCCGCGTCCCGGTTCTCCGCCATGTAGGTGGCCTCGCGTTCGGCCCGGGTCCGGTCCCAGGTGGCGAGTGCGGGGGCCGCCGGGTCCTTCATCCGGGCGTAGAACCCCTCCTGCTGGTCGCGGAGGAAGGCGCCCCGGGTCTGCGCGGCCTCCTGGTAGGCGCGCACGGCCTCCCGGTTGAAGTAGTAGTAGTGCAGGTACTCGTTGGGGATCGCGCCGAGGGAGCGCAGCCAGTCGGCGCCGAAGAGCCGGCCTTCCTCGAACGAGCCGAGGAGGACGGGGTCGGCCAGCAGCCGTGGGAGCTCGTCGCGTCCGTCGACGTGCAGGGCGCGGACCCAGCCGAGGTGGTTGAGGCCCACGTAGTCGATCCAGGCGCGGTCGGGGTCGGCGCCCAGCACCCGGGCGATCCGCCGGCCGAGACCGACCGGGGAGTCGCAGATCCCGATGACCCGCTCGCCCAGGTGGCGGGACATGGCCTCGGTGACCAGGCCCGCCGGGTTGGTGAAGTTGATGACCCAGGCGCGCGGGGCGAGCCGCACGATGCGCCGGGCGAGGGAGAGGGCGACGGGGACGGTGCGCAGTCCGTACGCGATGCCGCCGGCGCCGACCGTCTCCTGGCCGAGGACACCTTCGTCCAGGGCGACGCGTTCGTCCGCCGCCCGGCCCTCGAGGCCGCCGACCCGGATCGCGGAGAAGACGAAGTCGGCCCCGCGCAGCGCCTCGTCGAGGTCGCCGGTGGCGACGACGGCCGGGGCGTCGGGGACGCCCCGGGCCTGTTCGGCGAGGACCCGGGCGACGGCGGTGAGCCGGTCGGTGTCCGTGTCGTAGAGGGTGACCCGGGAGACGCGGCCCTCGGCGTGATCACCGAGCAGTGCCCCGTACACGAGGGGAACCCGGAATCCGCCGCCGCCAAGAATTGTCAGCTTCACGCTGCTCGATGGTACGGGCCGGGCGCCGTCCACCGGCACGGCCCGCCCTGTGGCGTGGTGGTGTCCCGGACCGGCCGGAGCCCGTCCGGGACACCACGCGTACGTCAACGGCGCGCGGACGTCGTCACTGCCCGCTCCACCACCGGGCCACCGCCTGCCAGGCCCTGGCAGGGCCGCCTCGCTGGGCGGGGACCTCGGGAGCGGCCTCCGGGGCGGCGGGTGACTCCGGGGAGGCGATCCGCACCCCGGCCGGGGCGTGGCCGGGCTGGGGGCCGGCCGCGGAGGCCCCCGTCCCGCGCGGCACGGGGGGGGACGAGACCTCCCAGTCGGTGCGGGCGCGCGGGCGGGCCGCGATGGAGGTCAGCGGATCGGCGTCGACCTCCTGCTGCGGGCTGGGGGCGAACGTGACGGGCAGTTCGACGAGATGGCGGGACATGATGTTGCCGACCCAGCTCAGCTCGCTCTCGTCGACGGCGAGTTCCAGGTCGGGCAGGCGCATCAGCAGCGCGTCGACGCCCACGTCCGCGATGGCCCGGCCGATGTCCTGGCCGGGGCATTCGTGCGGTCCGCCGCTGAAGGCGAGGTGGGCGCGGTTGCCCTCCATGTTCGCCGTCAGGTCGGGGCGTACCGACGGATCGGTGTTGGCCGCCGCGATGCCGACGAGGAGCGCGTCACCCGCCTTGATCTGCTGGCCGCCGAGTTCGGTGTCGCCGACCGCCCAGCGGCCGAAGACGGCGGTGAACGGCGGCTCGTCCCAGAGGGTCTGCTCCACCGCCTCGGGCACGGTCATGTGCCCGCCGCTGAGCCGGGCGCGGAAGCGGGGGTCGGTCAGCACCATCCGCAGGACGTTGGCGATGAGGTTGGCGGTCGACTCGTAGGCGGCGACGAGGATGAGGCGCAGGTGCTCGGCGACCTCGACGTCGGTCAGCCCGGCGGGGTGGGAGACGAGCCAGCCGGCGAGGTCCTCCTCGGGGGCGACGCGCCGCCGTTCGACCAGCCGGGTCAGGGCGGCGACGACGTAGGCGTTGCTCTCCACGGCGGTCTCGGTGCCGCGGATCATGTCGCGGGCGGCCTGGACCATGCGGTCGTTGTACTCCTCGGGCATCCCGAAGACCGCGCACACCACCATCATGGGCAGGTGGTCGGCGAACTGGGTGACCAGTTCGGCGCCGCCCTTCTCGCAGAAGTCGTTGACGAGCCTGTTGCTGAAGCGGTTGACGTGCCGGCGTACGCCGCGGGTGTCGATGCGCTCCATGCTGTCCGTGACGGCGCCCCGGAGCCGTTCGTGAGCGTCGCCGTCGGCGAAGGCGCAGACCGGCTGCCAGGTGAAGATCGGGGCGAGGGGGTGGTCCGGGGTGACGCTGCCGTCCTGGAGGGCGCGCCAGCGCCGGGAGTCGCGGGAGAACTGCGAGGGCGTCCTGGTGAGGTGGAGGTTCTCGCTGTGGCCGAGGACGAGCCAGGCGGGGACGTCACCGTGCAGCAGGACGGGGGCCACCGTGCCGTGTTCGGCGCGCAGCTTCGCGTACAGGCCCGCGGGGTCGTTCTCGGCCTCGGGGCCGTAGTACCGGCGCAGTCCTCCCGGCCCGAAGCCCGCGGAGTGGGCCGGGCACTCGGGGGGCGGCACCGGTCCGGGGACCGATCCGGGTTCGTGGTGGAAGGGGGTTGTCACAGGGGCTCCAGGGATCGGGCTTTCCGGGGAACAGGGTGGGGCGCGCGTGGCCGGTCGCGGCGGGATCGCGGGCGTACGCGCACCCCGTCAGCCGAGTGGTACGGCGAGGCTGTGCAGGTACCGCATCAGGGTCAGCAGCACGTCGCGGCTGGAGGCACGCAGCCGCGCGTCGCAGTCGATGATGGGGACCTCGTCGGGCAGGTCGAGGGCGTTACGGAGCGCCTCGACCGGGTGGTGGGGCGCGTCGGGGAAGGTGTTGACCGCGACGACGAACGGCACGCCGCGCTCTTCCAGGCGGCCGATCACGTCGAAGCTGACCTGGAGCCGCCGGGTGTCGATGAGGACGACGGCTCCGAGGGCGCCTTCGAACAGCCCGTTCCACAGGAACCAGAAGCGCTCCTGGCCGGGCGTGCCGAAGAGGTAGAGGATCAGCTCCTCGCTGAGGCTGATCCGTCCGAAGTCCATGGCGACGGTGGTGGCGGTCTTGCTCTCCACCCCCACGTTGTCGTCCACGCCGACGCCGGCCTGGGTCATGGTCTCTTCGGTCGTCAGGGGCCGGATCTCGCTCACGGAGCCGACCATGGTCGTCTTGCCGACCCCGAACCCCCCGACGATGACGACCTTCACCGCGGCCGTGGCCGTGGTGGGCAGGACGTCCTCGCTGCGGGGGCCCGTGATCGTGTCAGAGCTTCTGAAGTCCATGCATCACCGCTTCGAGGAGGGACCGGTCCGGCAACGCGGCACGCACGATCGGCGCGCGTGACTCGATGAGTTCGGTCGCCAGGAGTTCTGTCAGGAGCGAGGTGACCACGCTGAAGGGAAGGCTCAGGTAGGCCGAGATCTCGGCGACCGACAGCGGTGCCCTGCACAGCCTGAGGATCGCCGCCTGTTCGGGCTGGACGGTGGGCGAGGGATCGGCCTGCGCCACGACCATCGTGACGAGGTCGAGCGCCGCCCTGACTCCGTCGTGGTCACCGGTGATCACGTAGAGCCGTTCCGGGTCGCTCAGCTCCGGGTCGGCCGTCCGGCGTTCTCGTCGGGGAGCACTCATCCGGCCTGCCCGTCGTGCCGGGGGGGACTCGTCAGGTGGGCGCCGATGCGGACGACCATGTCGCGCATGCGGGCACCGACGAGACCGGCGTCCACCGTCTCACCGGCCAGGACCGCGAGGTAGGCGCCGCGAGGTAGGCGCCGGTACCGGCGGCCATCAGGTAGAAGAATCCGCCGGTGACCTCGATGACGACGAGCTTCATCAGACCGTCGCTGTGCGGGATCTCGGTGGCGACCGCCGCGGCCAGGCTCTGCAGCCCGGCGCAGGCCGCGGCCAGCCGGTCGGCGACGTCGGGGTCGCCGCCGTGCCGGGCGATGCGCAGACCGTCGGCGGAGAGCACCACGATCTGGTGGATGCTCGGTACGTCGTCGGCCAGTTCCTTCAGCATCCAGTCCATGTTTCCCCGCTGCTGGATCACTTCTGGTCTCCCTTGTCCCACGCGTCATCAGTGTCTTCGCCGTCCTGCGGCTCCTTGGGCACACCGTTCACGGCCTGCGTGAACGCCTCCAGCCAGAGGCCGGGCGGGGTGTCCTCGCCGCCGGGGCGTCCGCCGCCGTGTCCCTGTCTCTTATACACATC
>NZ_KL585402.1:8117-10692 GCF_000721935.1 Streptomyces sp. NRRL WC-3549 | reverse complement strand
GCCTGCTGCGGCAGGTTGTGCGAGCCGAGCGGGGCGCGACCGCGGCTGCGACGCTGCGGGAGCCCTCCAGCGGTCCATTCGGTGACCACGATCTCGTCGTCGTCCATGGCGGACGCCCCGGCCGTGGGCCGTGCGCCGGCCGGGGCCGGCGCGGGGGCCGCCGCCGGGACGGCCACCGAGGCTACGGGGCCGGTCGCGGCGGGGCGCGGCTTGCGCTTGCCGCGCGGCGGCACGACGTGCTGCATCTGCGACATGTCGAGCGAGCTCTGCGGCCGGGAGGTGGCGCCGATGCCGTGGGCGATGCCGGGGGCGGGCCCGGTGGTGATCATGTCGCGCGGCACGATGAGGACGGCGCGGACACCGCCGTACGCCGACTGCCGGAGGGACACCTGGAGTTGGTACATGCGGGAGAGCCGCCCGACCACGGCCATGCCGAGGCGCGGGGACTCCCCGAGGTCGTTCATGTTGATGCCGGCCTGGGCCTGGGCGAGCATGTTCTCGGCCCGGGCACGGGCCTCCTCGCTGAGGCTGACGCCGCCGTCCTCGATCTCGATGGCGATGCCGGTCTGCACCTCGACCGCGGTGACGTGCACCCGGGTCTGCGGCGGGGAGTAGCGGGTCGCGTTGTCGAGGAGTTCGGCGCAGGCGTGGATGAGCGGCTCGACCGCGGTGCCGACGATGGCCACCTTGGCGATCGAGTGCAGGTCGACGCGCTGGTATTCCAGGATCCGGGACATCGCGCCGCGCAGCACGCTGAACAGTGGGACGGGCTTGGGCCATTGACGGCTGGGGCGGGCTCCGCCGAGTACGGCGATGGAGTCGGCGAGCCGGCCGATCAGGGCGGTGCCGTGGTCGATGCGCAGGAGGTCGTCGAAGACCTCCGGGTTGCGCCCGTGGTGGTCCTCCATCTCCCGCAGCTCGCTGGCCTGCCGGCTGACGATGGCCTGGACCCGGCGGGCGACGCTGACGAAGGCGCGCTGCGCGGAGTCGCGCATGGCCTCCTCGTTGTCGACGATGTCGAGGACCTGGAGCACCAGGGCGCGTTGGGCCTTGGGGAGGTTGCGGTAGGAGTCGTCCGCGTCGACGATGTCGCGCATCACCTCCTGGGGCGAGTTGCTCGCGCGCAGCCGCCTGATGGCGGTGGGCAGGAGTTCCTTGGTGAGCCGTACGGTCTCCTGGTCGTGCGCGGCGATGCGGTGTTCCAGGAAGGCGATGCGCTGTTCGTACTCGGCGCGCTGGACGCGCATCGCGCGGTGTCGGCGGTGGAGTGCGACCGCGAGCGTGGCGACCACGACGGTGGCGACCGCACCGCACCAGACGACCGCCGCCCGGGTGGCCCCGCTGACCGGCACCGCGCCGGCCGCGGTGGCGCCGGCCATCAGTACGACGGGCAGCAGGGCGGCGCGGACGACGGGGATGTCTCTTTTTGTCGGCGGTGATTCTGCACGAACCATCTAAACCCTCTGGCGGTTGATTCGGGAGGTATACGCACATGTGCGGATAGTCGTGCACAAGTGCTCGAATTCATCTCAACTCGACTTCACTGCGCGTGAGCCTAGCCAGATGAGAACAGTGCCTCGGCACATTCGCCCAACCCCCTGCGCGAGCACCGCACCAGTAGTACGCTCGCCAGTTTTCGCACTCACCGCCGCCACGCGTGTGCGGGGAGTGAGGAGTGCGGGATTCACCAGAAAGCCGACGCTGTCGTCCCTCCCTGCGGGACAATGCGCCGGTGCGCCGACCATGCCCCCGGTACCAGGTTTCCAGCTCAAGGCCGGAAAGATTCCCACACACGGACGGAAATCGCGCATGAGTTCGGCAATTTTCGTACCGCAGGGCGAGACAAACGCACATGCGATCGAATCGGATCGAAAGGAGCGGAATCATGATCGACGGACACCCGTACGGGCCGCACGGTCCGTCGTCGGCGGAACCCGCCGCGGCGACGGGGGGCTACACGATCGAATCGCTGGACACCGGGCTGCGTCTGATGCAGTTGTTCCTCGTCCAGGACACCGTCACGGTCAGCGGGGCCGCCGGGCGGCTCGGCGTCGGCCGGTCCACGGCGCACCGGGTCCTCAGCACGCTGGAGGGGCGGGGGTTCGCCGTACGGGACCCCTCGGGCCGGGGGTACGAGGCGGGGCCGGGCCTGCTGCGCCTGGGCCGCCCGGCGGGTCTCGACCCGGCGGTCCGGGTGCGGGTGGGCGCCGTACTGGACGACGCCGCGCGGCGGACCGGGGAGACGGTGGAGAGCGCGGCGCTGATCGAGGACCGGGTCCTCGTCACCGACGGCCGCGCGTCCACGCAGCCGGTGCGGGTGGCCCTGGGGGCGGACCGGGTGCGCCCCGCGCACGCGACGGCGGCCGGCAAGGTGCTGCTGTCACGGCTGACCGCCGACCAGGTGTGCGCGCTGTACCCGGCCGAACGGCTCCCCGCGGTGACCTCGCGCACGGTGGTATCGAGGGCCGCGCTGCTCGCCGAACTGGCGGAGGTCCGCGAGCTGGGCAGGGCCTTCAGCCGGGGCGAGTCGGTGGCGGGTCTGTACGCGGTCGCGGTGCCGCTGGCGGGGGCGGGC
>NZ_KL585402.1:3408-7944 GCF_000721935.1 Streptomyces sp. NRRL WC-3549 | reverse complement strand
GGGGCGGGCCGCCGGAACCGGCTGGCGCTGAGCGCCTCCTCCCCCGCGGACCGGGGCACCGACGCGGCACTCGCCGAACGCGCCGAGCAGTTGCGGCAGTCGGCCGCGGCCGGGGCGGCGGCGGGGTGAGGCGAGGGCCCCGCCGACGGGGCGGAGGCCGCTCCCCGGTCAGCGGCGGGCTCCGCCGAGGCGGCCCTCCAGCTGGATCAGCAGCTCACCGAGCTGTCCGCTGAGGCCCTCGCGGCTCGACTCGTCGAGGCCGGAGAGCAGCGAGCGTTCGTACGCGAGCTGCTCCGGCAGCAGACGGTCCACGAGGGCACGCCCCTCCTCCGTGAGCCCCAGATAGGCGACGCGGCGGTCCCGTGCGTCACCGCGGCGGGCGATCAGTCCGCCGTCCTGGAGGCCGCGGAGCCGCTTGGTGACGGCCGCGCCGGAGGAGAAGGTCTCCCGGGCCAGCTCGCCCGGGGTGAGTTCCCTGCCGTTGCGGCGCATCGCCCCGAGCAGGTCGAATTCACCGCGGGTCAGCCCGGCGGCGCGCAGCGGCGCGTCCTCCGCCTGCTGGAGGAGGGCCGCGCAGCGGTTGATACGGCCGATGAGTTCCATCGGGCCGGTGTCCAGGTCAGGGTTGACGGCGTTCCACTGCCGTACCACCGCTGCCACGATGTCGTCGGTCACACCGCTCCGTTCGCCGGGGGCAGGGTGATCAGCCCCTGCCGTTGTGCTGTCGCCGCGAGCGTACGGTGTCCGGCCTGCTCGGCGGCGAGCATGTCCTCCTCGGGCAGGGCACGCTGCCACCACTCCCCCGCCGCGATGTCGCTCGCGTCGCGCAGTTCGACCAGGGACGAGGTCAGCCGCCTGCGGGCCGCTTCGAGTGTCAGCGGGTCGACGGCGGGCCCGGCCAGCAGCTGTTCGGCACGTTCGCGCGCCTCACCGGTCGCGGCCAGGGCCTTCTCGACGCGCCCGCCGGCCCGCCGGTTCGGTACGGCGAACACCGCGAGGAGCCCGGTGGCGGCACCGACGAGGGTGTCCAGGGTGCGGTCGCTGATCAGTTCCCAGGCGGGGTGGCTGCCGGCGAACTCCACGATGAGCAGGGCCATCGGGGTGACCGCGATCGAGCCGAGCCAGTAGTTGCGGGTGATCAGGGCCTCGGCGGCGAAGTTGAAGCACAGTACGCACAGCACCAGCGCCAGCGGGCTCAGCCGGGCCGCCGGGATGACCGCGGCGAAGACGAGCACCCCGACGAGGTTGCCGAACACGCGCTGGAGCGCCCGGCTCCAGGACTGGGTGGCGTTGGGCTGGTACACGGCGGCCGCGGTGACGATCGCCCAGTACGGGCGGCCCACACCGAGGGCGTAGGACAGGTATCCGGCCAGGGCGCAGCCGACCAGGGTGCGCAGCGCGATCGGCAGGACCGGGGAGCCGGGGGTGAGGGCGCGCAGGAGCCTCGCCCTCGCCTCGCGCCGTCCGCGCCGGTTGCGCTGCCCGGCCCGTTCCGCGTCGATGCCGAAGATCTGCTCGACCGTGCCGGGGGCCGGTGCGGGGCAGGGCACGGGGCCGTGGCCCCGGGTCTGCGCGGCCCATCGGGCCAGCTGGTCCGGGTCGGCGCCCCCGTCGCCGCCCGCCGTGGCGAGGGCGCGTTCGGCGTGGACCACGAGGCGTTCGAGCTCCCGCCGTCCGTACGGCGGGGGGGCGGCCGGCGGCGAGCAGGGACTGCCAGGCGGCCTGGACGGCCGCGGCCGCGGCGTGCCGGGTGCGGTGTCCGGGGTCGGCCGTGCAGGCCGCGGCGGCGTCGAGCGCACGGGCGGTGGCCCGGCGTTCGGGGCCCTCGCGGCGCCGTAGTGCGGGTCCGACCGTGACCAGCCAGGAGAAGGCGCCCGCGGCGAGTGCGAGGGCCAGGTGACCGGGTACCTGCCCGGGTTCCTGCGGGGCGAAGAGCGCCGCCGAGGTCACGAAGCAGAAGATCACGTGGCCCGGCGGCCCGATGCGGGTGGCGTCGCAGAAGGTCTTCTGCACGGCCGCCAGGACCGCGCCGACGGCGATCAGTACGGCGGTCGAGTCGGTGACCGCGGCGGTCACCAGGGCGACGGCGAGGCCCGCGACCATGCCGAGGACGACGCGGGCCACGGTGTGGGCGCGGCGGGCGTACGGCAGGTTGTGCCCGTAGAGGGCGCAGAGGGAACCGGCCATCGTGTACATCACGAGGTCGAGCCGGTCGAGCGAGTACAGCAGCAGGTTCGGCACACCCGAGGCGACGACCACGCTCAGGGCGGGCTTGAACCAGGTCTCGGCCGGGCTTCTCAGCCGGAGGGTGCCGCTCACCGGCAGCTTGGGGGCGGACGGCTTCCGGGGTCGCATGTCTGCATCACTCACTCATATACATTAGCAGGTGTTACACATGTAAAACACCTGCGAAGCGTCTGACGGTGACCGGTCCCGGGCCGCCCCCTCCGGTCGCCACCGCCTGCGGCCGGTCATAGCGTTCTGGACAACAGGGTAGGAACGTGTCCTGGCGCACGCCTCGGGAGGAAACGGCATGAAGCTCACCGAACCGGTACCCGGCGGCCCCTGCTGGGTCGAGCTGGGCACCCCCGACGTGGCCGCCGCCAAGACCTTCTACGCCGCGCTGTTCGGCTGGCGGCCGACGACCGATCCGCGCCCCGAGGCAGGCGGTTACACGGTGGCGCGCGTGGGCGGGGAGCCGGTGGCCGCCCTCAGCCCGGCCTACGTCCCGGACCAGCCGCCGGCCTGGACGGTGTCCTTCGCGACCGAGGACACGGACGGTGCGGTGCGGGCCGTGCGTTCGGCGGGCGGGACCCTGCTGACGGGGCCGGTGGACGTGTTCGACGAGGGCAGGTTCGCGGTCGTGGCCGACCCCTCCGGCGCGGTGTTCTCACTCTGGCAGGCCCGCGGTTTCGCGGGCGCGGGGCGGTTCAACGAGCCGGGCGCGCTGACCTGGGCGGAGCTGCGCACCGACGGCCCCGACCGGGCGCTGGACTTCTACCCGGCGGTGTTCGGCTGGACGGTCGACTCCACCGAGCGGTACACCCACTGGGGCGTGCGCGGTGCCGAGTTCGGCGGCCTGAAGGTGATCCGGGACGACGAGACGTCCGAGGAGCCGGTGACACCGCCCGGCTGGCTGCCCTACTTCTCGGTCGCCGACGTCGAGACGGCCGCCGCCACCGCGCTGGGCGCGGGCGGGGAGCAGATCGTCCCGCCGACGCCGGTCCCCGGCGGGCCGTGGGTCGCGGTGCTCCGCGACCCGCAGGGCGCCCCCTTCGGCATCCACACACCGTAGGGCGGGCCGGCACACCACCGACTGCCGCGTCCCCGGCCCTCATGGGCGGTACACCTCGCCCGGGGCGCGCGAGCCGGAGCGTGCAGGCCCGGGGCGCGCGAGCCCGGAGCGTCCGCAAGCGGCACCGGACGGGCTGTGGACCGCCCGACCCGGCCGACGCCGCGAGGGCCTTCGGATCAGCCGAGGCCGCGGGCGTCCTGCTTGAGCGCGGTGTCCACGGTCAGGGCCGTCGCCACCACGAGGCTCAGCAGCGGCTCGGGCAGCTGGTAGTGGATCTGCAGGACGTAGTTGTCCGCCGTGGTGAACATGGTCTTCGCCAGGCCTTCCCAGGTCTTGGTGATCCGGGCGACCTCGGCGTCGTTGTGGTCGACGACGGCGAAGTTCCAGGCGCGCCAGTTCTCCGCCTTGATCGCACCGACCTGCTGCCCGTTGGCCATGATGGCGAAGTTGATCTTGCCGATGGCGTTCTGCTGGACGATCTCCCCGACCGTGCCGCCGTCCGGGCGCTCCACGATGACCCGGGACTTGATGAACTTCGCGGGCCGGGTCAGGATCAGCTGCGGCCGGCCGTGGGCGTCGCGGATCTCCAGCCGGTGCGTGAGGTACTGGTCGATGCTGGAGACGAACCGCAGCACCTTGCGCAGGGCGCTCTGGCCGACCTGGACGACCGAACCGACGGTGGCGCCGTGCTGGTCGAAGACGCGGTACTCGTTCGTGACCTCGATCAGCTTCGCCTTCTGGTTCACGATGAGGACCGGCTGGTCGAACAGCGAACCGGAGCTGACGGGACCCTGCTGGGCCGGCACCTGCTGGGGGGCCGCCGGGTGCTGGGGGGCCGTCTGCGCGAAGGACGCCGGCTGCGGGACCGCGGCGGCCTGCGGCCCGCCGGGTACGGCCCCCTGGGCGGGCGCCGCCTGGCCCTGGGCCGGATGCGTGTGCTCGGTCCACCGCGAGCCGTCCCAGTAGCGCAGCAACTGGGGTGCGCCGTGGGGGTCCGGATGCCAGCCCGCAGGTACGTTCGATTGCGTCGTCACCGGGGCACACTATCCCGCCCGTCTGTGGGCGCACACTCTTTGAAAGTTCACACACCGTACGATGGGCCGATGACCGGACCGGGTGAGCACGCGTATCGGCGGCGGGGCAGGGTCTTGAGCGCCCCGCTGCCCGCCGTGCTGGGCTGGGTCCTGGCGCTGGCCGCCGTGTTCTGCTGCTGCTCCCCCGCCGTGCCGGCGGCGCCGCAC
>NZ_KL585402.1:0-3199 GCF_000721935.1 Streptomyces sp. NRRL WC-3549 | reverse complement strand
GTGCCGGCGGCGCCGCACCGCGCGGCCACCGCCCCTGTCGCGCACGCCCACGCCCCGTCCCCCACCGCCGTCGCGGTCGTGGTGGCCGACGCCCCCGGCGAGCACGGGTCCGGGAGTTCCTGCCACGGTGCGACGGGACGCTCGACGCAGGCCGTGCTGCCCGGTCCGACGAGTCCCGTGGCCCTGCCGTGCACGGCGGCGGAGACCGCGGTCCCGGCCGCTCCCCTCACCGGCTCCTCGGCCATCCGCGGCCCCTCCCACGACGGTGCGGGCGCCGTCGACCGTCTCCGTCTCCAGGTTCAGAGGGTCTAGAAGCCGGACCTCCGCTCCCCCAGGACCGTGCACACGCGCGGCCGGAGGGGCGGCCTTCCGCACACCTCTTTCCCTTCCCCCGCCGACGCACCCCGTGCCCCGCGCCCCCATGGACGGCGCCCGGCGGCACACCCGCGTCGTGCCGAACCCGAGGATCCGACATGGCTTCCGCCAAGAATCAGAACAGCAATGCCGCCGCGCGCCGCGCCAAGCTCGAGGAGGCCCGCCGCAAGGAGCGGGCCCGGGAGCGGCGCGGCCGCGCCCTCACCATCACCGCCTCCGTCGTCGTGGTCGCCGGCCTCGTCGTCGGCGGCGGCTACCTGATGTCCGCGGCCGACGAGCAGGACAAGGCCGAGGAGCAGGCCAAGAGCTCCCCCGTCACCGGGGAGCGGTCCTGGGACGACCTCGGCCAGGACCACGTGGAGAGCGCCGTCGCCTATCCGATGAACCCTCCCGTGGGCGGCGACCACAACCCGGTCTGGATGAACTGCGACGCCGACGTCTACACGAAGGCGATACCGAACGAGAACGCGGTCCACTCCCTCGAACACGGCGCCGTCTGGGTCACGTACGACGACCGGGCCGACGACGCCGACGTCAAGGCGCTGGCCGAGCGGGTCGGGAGGACGCCGTACTCCCTGATGAGTCCGGTGGCCGACCAGAAGGACCCGCTGATGCTCAGCGCCTGGGGCAGGCAGGTCTCGGTGGAGAGCGCCACGGACGCCCGCGTCGCCCAGTTCTTCACCAAGTACGTGCAGGGCCCGCAGACGCCCGAGCCCGGTGCCGCGTGCAGCGGCGGGGTCGCGGGATGACCCCGGCGTCGCGCGCCTCCCGCCCGCTGGTGGCCGCGGGGGCCGTGGTGTTCCTGGTGGCCGTCGGCCTGGTGCTGCTGACGGTCGTACGGCCCTCGTCGGCGTCCCCGTCCGGCTCCGGGACGACCGCCGCCGCTCCCGCGGAGGACTCCGCCGACGTGGGGTTCGCCCGGGACATGTCGGTCCACCATCAGCAGGCGGTGGAGATGGCCTTCCTGGTGCGGGACCGTACGGACGACGAGGACGTGCGCCGGCTCGCGTACGACATCGTCAACACCCAGGCCAACCAGCGCGGCATGATGCTGGGCTGGCTGGAGTCGTGGGGCCGGCCGAAGAGTTCCGAGCAGCCGCCCATGGCGTGGATGGGGCACCCCGTCACCGCGGTCGACGGGTCACTGATGCCGGGGATGGCGACCGGCACCGAGCTCGACGGGCTGCGCTCGGCCGAGGGCCGGGACGCCGAGGTTCGGTTCCTGCGGCTGATGACGGTCCATCACCGTGCGGGCGCGGACATGGCGCGGGCGGCGGCGGAGTCGGCCGGGACCGAGGAGATCCGGAACCTGGCGGCGGGCATGGCCCGGGCCCAGGAGTCGGAGATCTCTCTGATGGCCGACATGCTGAAGGCGCGGGGCACCCGGCCGTGACGGGCTCCGGCGGGACCGGGCGCGGTGGCCGTGTGCCGCCGTCCCGGTCCCGGGCGACAAGTCCGCCCGAGGTGACCGCCTGCTGCGGGAGGCCGGTCATCCCATAGGCTCGTCGACGATATGAAGAGCTACCTCACACCGCTGGGGCCCAAGGCGGACAAGGACACCGTGCGGCGCCACAACCTCAGCCTCGTGCTCCGCGCGGTGCGTGACGAGGGCGAGGCGGCCGAGGCGACCCGCGCCGGGGTCTCGGCCCGGGTCGGCCTGACCCGGGCCGCGGTGTCCTCACTCGTCGAGCAGCTGCTGGACGGCGGCTTCCTCACCGAGTCCGGCAAGACGTTCAGCGGCCAGGCCGGACGGCCCGGCACCGCGCTGAAGGTGGCGCGCACCGGACCCGCGGGGCTCGGTGTGGAGATCAACATCGACTACGTGTCGGTGTGCGTGGTGGATCTCGCGGGAACCGGCCGGGTCCGGCAGACCGAGCACCTGGACAACCGGGGCACCCCGCCCGGGGAGGTACTGGGCCGGGCGGCCAGGATCGCGGCCCGCACGCTGGACTCGGCCCGGGAGCAGGGCCTGTACCCGGTGGGGGCCGTGCTCGCGCTGCCCGGTCTCGTCTCGGGCGGGACGGTGCGCCAGGCGCCCAACCTGGGCTGGAACCAGGTACCCGCCGAGGAGTTGTTCGCCGGCGCGCTCGCCGGGCTGCGCCCCGGGGCGGTACCGCTGCCGGTCCGCTCCGAGAACGAGGCGAATCTGGCGGCGCTGGCCGAGCTGTGGTTCGGCGGCCTCGACGCGGTCCGCAGCTTCCTGTATCTGACCGGTGAGATCGGTGTCGGCGGGGCCTTGGTGCTCGACGGCGAACTGCTGCGCGGTGCGCACGGGTTCGCCGGGGAGATCGGGCATGTGGTGGTGGACCCGGACGGCCCGGAGTGCCGGTGCGGCTCGCGCGGCTGCCTGGAGCAGTACGCCGGGCAGACGGCGTTGCTGCGGGCGGCGGGGATCGAGGAGCCGGGCGGCGGGGCGGCCGGGGTGATGGAGCTGGAACGGCGGGCCCGGGCCGGGGAGGCCCGGGCCGTCGCGGCCGTGGGTGAGGCGGGCCGGATGCTGGGCCGGGTGCTGTCGGGTGCGGTCAACCTGTTCGACCCGGACGCGGTCGTGCTCGGCGGGATCTACCGGTGCCTGATGCCCTGGCTGTCGGCGCCCGCCGACGCCGAGCTGACGGGCCGTGTGGTCTCCGGCCTCTGGTCCCGGGGCGGCGCCAGGCTGCGCGCCTCGTCCGTGGCGGGCGACGCGGCCCGGGGAGCGGCGGCACTGGTGGTGCAGGACGTGCTGGCGGACCCGGCGGCGTACGGTCCGGAGCCGGTGGGCGGCTGAGGGCGCCCGGCGGGGCCGGCACGGGTGTGACCGGGCGGGCCCGCCGAGCCGCCCGGC
>NZ_KL585401.1:136542-143788 GCF_000721935.1 Streptomyces sp. NRRL WC-3549 | reverse complement strand
GAGATGTGTATAAGAGACAGAGCCAGACCCGAGGTGCGGGCCTCCACGGCGTCGGTGATGTCGAGGCCGTCGGGCAGCGACGCGTTGAGCAGGTCGCGCAGGACGGCCGGATCCCGGGCCTCGGTGAGGGCGATCTCCAGGAACTCGGCCTCGCTTCCCGTACCGGTGGGGGCGGCGTTGGCGTACGAGACCTTGGGGTGCGGGGTGAAACCCGCCGAGTAGGCCATGGGAACCTCGGAGCGGCGCAGCGCCCGCTCGAAGGCACGCTGGAAGTCTCGATGGCTGGTGAACCGGAGGCGGCCCCGCTTGGTGTAGCGCAGTCGGATGCGCTGCACCGCCGGTGCGGGCGGCGGGCCTTCGGGCTGTCGCTTGCCCAGTGGTTCTTCTCCTCGGTGCGGGGCGGACGCGGTGGCGTACCGCCCACGAGATACGGATGTCCCGGGGTGCCGCTCCGGCTCACCCCCGCCTGACGACGGTCTCGGCAGTCGGGGAGAACTCTGGTGCGGGCGCCGCACCGGGGACGTCGTTGTCCTGCCCAGGGTACGCGCAGTGGACCCGCCGAGTTCCCGCACCCGCGTGACCTGCGGCCTTCCCCCAGGGCCCGCCGCCCGTCCCGGCGCGCCGCGCGCAGCGTGTCCCGGGGCTCGTCTGCCCCCGGCGCCACCACCCACGCGAACGCCCGGTCCGGGGTCCCCGGGCCGGGCGTTCCCACCGGGCGAGTCGCCCGGGCGGTGCGTGGCTCCTACTTGACCACCGTGAGCGGCAGCAGCTTCTTGCCGGTGGGGCCGATCTGGATGCTGGTGTCCATCTGCGGGCAGACCCCGCAGTCGAAGCACGGCGTCCAGCGGCAGTCCTCGACCTCGGTCTCGTCGAGGGAGTCCTGCCAGTCCTCCCAGAGCCAGTCCTTGTCGAGGCCGGAGTCCAGGTGGTCCCAGGGCAGGACCTCCTCGTACGTCCGCTCGCGGGTGGTGTACCAGTCGACGTCCACGCCGAAGGCGGGCAGCGTGCCGGCCGCGCTCTTCATCCACAGGTCGTAGCTGAAGTGCTCGCGCCAACCGTCGAAGCGGCCGCCCGACTCGTAGACGGCGCGGATGACCGAGCCGACGCGGCGGTCACCGCGGGAGAGCAGTCCCTCGACGATGCCGGGCTTGCCGTCGTGGTAGCGGAAGCCGATGGAGCGGCCGTACTTCTTGTCGTCGCGGATCTTGTCCCGGAGCTTCTTCAGGCGGGCGTCGGTGTCCTCGGCGCTCAGCTGCGGCGCCCACTGGAAGGGGGTGTGCGGCTTGGGCACGAATCCGCCGATGGAGACGGTGCAGCGGATGTCGTTCTGGCCGGAGACCTCGCGGCCCTTGGCGATCACGTTGACCGCCATGTCGCCGATCTGGAGGACGTCCTCGTCGGTCTCGGTGGGCAGGCCGCACATGAAGTACAGCTTCACCTGGCGCCAGCCGTTGCCGTAGGCGGTGGCGACGGTGCGGATCAGGTCCTCCTCCGAGACCATCTTGTTGATGACCTTGCGCATGCGCTCGGAGCCGCCCTCGGGGGCGAAGGTGAGACCGGACCTGCGGCCGTTGCGGGTCAGCTCGTTGGCCAGGTCGACGTTGAAGGCGTCGACGCGGGTGGAGGGCAGTGAGAGGCCGATCTTGTCCTCGGTGTACCGGTCGGCGAGGCCCTTGGCGATCTCACCGATCTCGGTGTGGTCCGCGGAGGAGAGCGAGAGGAGGCCGACCTCCTCGAAGCCGGTGGCCTTGAGCCCCTTCTCCACCATCTCGCCGATGCCGGTGATGCTTCGCTCCCGCACGGGGCGCGTGATCATGCCGGCCTGGCAGAAACGGCAGCCGCGGGTGCAGCCGCGGAAGATCTCCACGGACATCCGCTCGTGGACGGTCTCGGCGAGCGGGACGAGGGGCTGCTTGGGGTACGGCCACTCGTCGAGGTCCATCACCGTGTGCTTGGAGACCCGCCACGGCACACCGGACCTGTTCGGGACGACGCGGCCGATACGGCCGTCGGGGAGGTACTCCACGTCATAGAAGCCGGGGACGTAGACACCGCCCGTCCTCGCCAGGCGGAACAGCACCTCCTCGCGGCCTCCGGGCCGGCCCTCGGCCTTCCAGGCGCGGACGATCTCAGTGATCTCCAGGACGGCCTGCTCACCGTCGCCGATGACCGCGCAGTCGATGAAGTCCGCGATCGGTTCGGGGTTGAAGGCCGCGTGGCCGCCCGCGAGCACGATCGGGTGGTCGACGGTGCGGTCCTTGGCCTCCAGCGGGATGCCCGCCAGGTCCAGGGCCGTGAGCATGTTGGTGTAGCCGAGCTCGGTGGAGAAGCTCAGCCCGAAGACGTCGAAGGCGCCGACGGGGCGGTGGCTGTCCACGGTGAACTGCGGCACCTGGTGCGCGCGCATCAGCTCCTCGAGGTCGGGCCAGACGCTGTACGTGCGCTCGGCGAGGACGCCGTCACGCTCGTTGAGCACCTCGTAGAGGATCATGACGCCCTGGTTGGGCAGTCCCACCTCGTAGGCGTCCGGGTACATCAGGGCCCAGCGGACGTCGCATTCGTCCCACGGTTTGACGGTGGAGTTCAGTTCACCGCCGACGTACTGGATGGGCTTCTGCACATGCGGGAGCAGAGCTTCGAGCTGTGGGAAGACCGACTCGGCAGACATCTGGGGACCTTCGTGAGCTGGCAGAGGGGACCATCCAGCGTACCCCGGTGCTCAGCCCTTCGACGCCGCCCGCAGTCCGGGGCGCGACGCGCGGGCCCAGACGTGCGGCAGCTCGCGCTCCCGCTGGGCCGCCGCGGCCTCCTCCTGCCCGTACAGCAGGCCCCAGGTGAACGCCGACTCCCCCGCCCCGTGCGCCTGGACGGCAAGGCCGCGCAGGGCGTCACGGGCGACCACGCTGTCCTGGTGGTCACCGAGCACCTTCTGGACGGCCTTCGTCCGCTTGGCGATCCTCTGGGCGGGCCCGCCCAGGGCGGGCCGGGCGGCCTCGGCCGCGTACCGCAGGCGTTTCGCGGCCTTGCGCGCCCGGTGCAGGGCGACGTCGCGGTCCCGGCCGGGCGGCTGTTCCAGGGCGTGCCCGATCCGGGTGGCCAGGCGCCGGTGGTCCTTCAGCACGGCACGGGGCAGCACCTTGCCCGGTTTCCGGCCGGCGCGGGGCAGCAGGGGCGGGTCGGCGAGGAGGGCGTCCAGCGCGTCCAGCAGCGTCAGGTAGCGCTCCCCCTCCAGTACGGTGAGCAGCCGCTCGCGCGCGTCGGCGCGCCGGGCCGCGGACGAGAACTTCAGCCGGGCCTGCACGGGGCCGAGGAGCTCGGTGCGGGGGACGGCGGCGAGCCGGCCGTGCAGCCGTGCGGCGAGGACCTCCTGGTCGCGGACGGTCCCCAGCTCGCCGGCGAGCCACTTCAGCTCGGCGCGCACCGGCCGGGTGACGGCCGGGTCGAGGACCTCGCGGTACGTCGTGAGGGCGCCGCGCAGACGGCGGATGGCGACGCGCATCCGGTGCACGCCGTCGGGCAGGTCGCGGCGCGCGGCGGGGTCGAGCGCCACGAGGGCCGTGATCTGGTCGCGTACGTAGGCGAGCACATGGTCGCCGGCGGTGCGCGGGGCCTTCTCCGGCCGTGGTTCCGCCTTCCGTCCGCCGTCCCGTCGCGGGTCGGTCTCCGCGAGGGCCCGGGCCGCCTTGGAGGGTGATCGGGAAGGGCGTACACCGGCCTTGCGCAGGCGGCGCTCGACGGCGTCGAGGAGGGCCGGGTCGCCGTCGTCGGCCAGTTCGACCTCCATCTCGGTCCAGGCCGACGTGGTGCCGTGCCCCTGCTCGGTGAGGCGTTCGGCGAGGACCTCGTCGATGCTGACCTCGGCGAGCAGGGCGCCGTCCGCGTCGAGGAGGTGGTGGACGTCCCGGGAGGAGAGGACGCGGACGACGGGGACGACCGGCCGGCCGCGGACGCGGGAGCGGATCAGCGCGGCGTGCTCGGGCGGCAGTGTGTCGGCCAGCGGGGCCCGGATCTCCTCGCGGGTGTCGGCGGAGACGGGGAGCTTGAGGTGCCATCCCGCGTCCTGGCCCCCGGTCCGGCGGCGGAGGGTGAGGGAGCCGGCGGCGAGCCGGAGGTCCTCCGTGTCGTGGTAGACCGCGTCGAGCTCGGTGCGGCCGCGGTGGACGACGGCCGAGACCCCGGCCACGCGGGTCAGGTCGGGCAGCCGGGTCTCGGAGGTCGCTTCGTACTTACGCTCGATCTCATGCTTCGAGTCCGCCATAGGACTCATCTTTCCCCGATACCCGGGGTCATGCAGGGTCGTGCGGGCTCAGGCCGTGATCGGCCGCTGCACCCGGATCGACTGGAGCAGCCCGACCGCCACCCACACGGCGAACATCGACGATCCGCCGTACGAGACGAACGGCAGCGGGAGCCCCGCCACCGGCATGATGCCGAGGGTCATCCCGATGTTCTCGAAGGACTGGAAGGCGAACCAGGCGATGATCCCCGCGGCGACGACCGTCCCGTACAGCTCGGTCGTCTCGCGGGCGATGCGGCAGGCGCGCCACAGGACGACGCCCAGCAGGACGATGATCAGCCCGGCGCCCACGAAGCCGAGTTCCTCGCCCGCGACCGTGAAGACGAAGTCGGTCTGCTGTTCGGGGACGAACTGGCCGGTGGTCTGCGAGCCCTGGAAGAGCCCCGTCCCGGTGAGCCCGCCGGAGCCGATGGCGATGCGGGCCTGGTTGGTGTTGTAGCCGACGCCGGCGGGGTCGAGCGCCGGGTTGGCGAAGGCCGCGAACCGGGCGATCTGGTAGTCGTCAAGGAGGCCGAGCTGCCAGACGGCCACCGCCCCGGCCGTGCCCGCCCCGAGGAGGCCGAAGATCCAGCGGTTGGAGGCTCCGGAGGCGAGGAGTACGCCGAGCACGATGACGGCCATGACCATGACGGAGCCGAGGTCGGGCATCAGCATGACGACGGCCATCGGGACGAGCGCCAGGCCGAGCGCCTTGGCGGCCGAGCGGTGGTCGGGGTGCAGCTGGTCGCCCGCGTCGACGCGGGCGGCGAGCAGCATCGCCATGCCCAGGATGATCGTGATCTTGGTGAACTCGGAGGGCTGGAGGGAGAAGCCGCCGGGAAGGAGGATCCAGGCGTGCGCGCCGTTGACCGTGGCGCCCAGCGGGGTGAGGACCGCGAGGACGAGCAGGATCGAGATGCCGTAGAGCATCGGGACCGCGCCGCGCAGGGTGCGGTGCCCGAGCCAGATGGTGCCGACCATCAGCGCCAGGCCGATACCGGTGTTGAGGACGTGCCGGAAGAGGAAGTAGTACGGGTCGCCGTGGGTCAGCGAGTCACGGCCCCGGGTCGCCGACCAGACCAGCAGCGATCCGATGAAGGACAGCGCGACCGACGAGCCGAGCAGCGGCCAGTCCAGCCGCCGCAGGACGGAGTCACGGGCGGTGAGCTTGACCCAGGCGGAACGCTCCGGGGCGTACCGCGAGACGGAGAAGCCTGCCATCAGTCCCGCCTCCCCGGGGCCACGGCGAGGGCGAGCTCCTGGGTGCTCTCGCCGGCGGGCGGCTCGGGGGTGTACGGCTTGATCTTCGGGGAGACGATCGAGCCGTCGGACTTGATCGTCGGCAGGGCCTTCTGCGGTGTGGGCAGCAGGGCCTTCTTGAGGTCCTGGTTGCCCTCACCGTCGAGGCCGTAGATCGCGTTGTAGATGTTGCGTACGGCGGGTCCGGAGGCACCGGAACCGGTACCGCCCTGGGAGATCGTCATGACGATCGAGTAGTCCTTGGTGTACGTGGCGAACCAGGAGGTCGTCTGCTTGCCGTAGACCTCGGCCGTGCCCGTCTTGGCGTGCATCGGGATCTTGTCCTGGGGCCAGCCGCCGAATCGCCAGGCGGCGCTGCCCTGGGTCGCGACTCCCGCGAGGGCTTGGTCTATCTTGTCGCGGGTGTCGCCCTTGAACGGCAGCTTGCCGTGCGCCTTGGGCTCGATCTCCTGGACCGTCTTGCCGTCGCCGCTGATGATCGCCTTGCCGACGGTCGGGTCGTAGAGGGTGCCGCCGTTGGAGATGGCGGCGTAGATGGTGGCCATCTGGATCGGCGTGACGAGGGTGTCGCCCTGGCCGATCGAGTAGTTGACGGAGTCACCGGCGCGCATCTTGTAGCCCTCGGCGCAGCCTTCGTAGGCGAGCTGCTCGACGTACGTGCCGTCCTTCTTGCCCTGCTTGCACCAGGAGTCCTTGTTGGCCTCGTAGAAGTCCTGCTTCCACTGGCGGTCGGGGACGCGGCCGGAGACCTCGTTGGGGAGGTCGATGCCGGTCTCCTTGCCGAGGCCGAACTGGTGGGCGGTCTTGTAGAACCAGTCCTTGGCGTTCTTCTTCGGCGTGTTGCCGCCGTCCTTCTGCCATTCCTTGTGCGCGATCCCGTAGTAGACGGTGTCGCAGGAGACCTCCAGGGCCCGGCCGATGGTGATGTCGCCGTACCCCTGGGACTCGAAGTTCTTGAAGGTCTGGTTGCCGATGGAGTACGAGCTCGGGCAGGGGTAGTTGCCGTCGAACGGGTATCCGGCGTTGACCGCGGCGGTGGAGGAGATCACCTTGAAGATCGACCCGGGTGCCGCGGTGCCCTGGATGGCCCGGTTCAGCAGCGGGAAGTTGGACTTCTTGCCGGTGAGCTGGGCGTACTCCTTGGCGGAGATGCCGCCGACCCAGGAGTTGGGGTCGTAGGTCGGCAGGGACGCCATGGACACGACGCGGCCGGTCTTGGCCTCCATGACGACGACGGCGCCGGAGTCGGCCTTGTAGAGCTCGTTGGTGTTGCGGTCCATCTCCTTGCGGGCGGCCTTCATGGCCTGGTCGAGCTCGTACTCGGCGACCGCCTGGACGCGCGCGTCGATGGAGGTGACGACGCTGGCCCCGGGTTCGGCCTCGTCGTTCTGCGCCTGTCCGATGACCCGGCCGAGGTTGTCCACCTCGTACCGGGTGACGCCGGCCTTGCCCCGCAGCTCCTTGTCGTAGGTGCGCTCCAGGCCGGAGCGGCCGACCTGGTCGGAGCGGAGGTAGGGCGAGTCGGTGTCCTGGGCCTTGGTGAGCTCCTCGTCCGTGACGGGCGAGAGGTAGCCGAGGACCTGGGCGGTGTTGGCCTTGCCGGGCGCGGCGTACCGGCGTACGGCGGTGGGTTCGGCGGTGATGCCGGGGAAGTCCTCGGCGCGTTCCCGGATCTGGAGGGCCTGCTGGGTGGTGGCCTCGTCGGTGACC
>NZ_KL585401.1:133436-136330 GCF_000721935.1 Streptomyces sp. NRRL WC-3549 | reverse complement strand
GGCTGGTAGGGCGAGCCGTTCCAGCAGGGCTGCGGGGTCTTGGCGTCGCAGAGCCGGACCTTGTCCTGGACCTCCTTGGGCTCCATGCCCAGGACGTCCGCGAGCCGGGTGAGGACGCCGGCGCCGTCGTCCTTCATCTTCAGCAGCTCGGTGCGGCTGGCCGAGACGACGAGCCGGGTCTCGTTGTCGGCGAGGGGAACACCGCGGGCGTCGAGGATGGAGCCGCGGACGGCGGGCTGGACGACCTGCTGGACGTGGTTGTTCTTCGCCTCGTCGCTGTACTCCTGGCCGTTGCGGACCTGGAGGTACCAGAGCCGGCCGCCGAGGGTGAGGAGCAGGGAGAAGACGAGGATCTGGATGACGACGAGGCGGATCTGGACCCGCTGGGTCCGGCCCGTCTCCGGAATGTTACTCACGGGGCGCCCCCGGGGTGGTGGGTCGGCCGGAAGCCTGGTGCTGACGTGGTGTCACAGTCGCTTGACCCCCTTGATCCTGCCCGCCCGCGCGGCACGGTTACGGGCGGCCTTGACCCGCAGCCCGCCCTTCTGGCCGCCGATCCGCAGGCCGGTGCCGGAGGAGAGCCAGCCCGCGGCCACGTCGCCGCTGGAGCTGTCGATGACCGGCTCGTTCTCGGTGCGTCTCGCCAGCGCCATGATCAGGGGAACGGTGAACGGGGCGAGCAGCAGGTCGTACAGCGCGGCGGTGAACATCAGGCCGACCAGGCCCACGTGGCGGGCCGGCGTGTCGTTGACCAGGGCGCCGACACCGGCGTACAGCAGGGTCGAGCCGAGGGCCGCGGCCACCACGAGGGCCATGGGGGCGAAGGCCGATTTCAGCTGCCCGTTCGCGGGCCGCGCCAGGCCCGCGCAGTAGCCGATGACGCAGAGGACCAGGGCGTAGCGGCCGGCGGCGTGGTCGGCGGGCGGCGCCAGGTCGGCGAGCAGGCCCGCGCCGAAGCCGATGAGGGCCCCGGCGACGTGCCCGTAGACGAAGGCGAGTGCGAGGACGACGAGGAGCAGCAGGTCGGGCGTGGCGCCGGGTAGCTGGAGCCGGGCCAGGACGGAGACCTGGACGACGAGGGCGGCCACGACGAGGGCGGCGGAGAGCAGGGTCCGGTTCAGGCGCATGGGGCAGCTCTATTCCTGCTCGTTCGCCGCGTCGCCGGCGGCGGTGTCGGCTTCGCCGTCCGCGCCGGCGTCGGCGTTGCCGGAGGCGTCCGCGTCGGGGTTCTCGTTGATGTTCCCGACGACCTTGCCGCTGCCGTCGACGAGGTCGCCGTTGGGCTGGACGGTGACGGTGACGGTGGGGGTGGGCTTGGGCTTCGCGGGCTTCTTGGGCTGTGCCGGCAGGACGAGGTCGCGGGGGTCCTCGCGGGGCGCCTGGACCACGATGCCGACCACGTCGAGCTTGGTGAAGCCGACGAACGGGCGGACGTAGACGGTCCGGGTCAGGTCGCCGCCGGAGGGGTCGACGCGGACGACCTCGCCGACCGGGACGCCCGGCACGAAGGGCTTGCCCTTGCTGGAGCCGAAGGTGACGAGCCGGTCGCCCTTCTTCACCTCGGCCTTGCCGTTGAGGAACTGCACCGAGAGCGGCCTGGACCCCTGCCCGGTGGCGAAGCCGAGTTCGTCGGTCTTCTCCATCCGGGTGCCGACGGTGAAGTCGGGGTCGTTGGCCAGGAGCACGGTCGAGGTGTTCGGGCCCACGGTGGTGACCCGCCCGACGAGCCCCTGGCCGTTCAGCACGGTCATGTCACGCTCGATGCCGTCGTTCGCCCCCGAGTCGATGGTGATGGTCCAGGAGAAGCCCTGGGCCGCTCCTATGGCGACGACCTGGGCGGCCTTGATGCCGTACTGGCCCGCCCCGGCGGTCTTGAGCATGGAGTCGAGCTGGCGGACCTTGCTGCTGTTGCGGTCGTCGCTGCCGAGCTTGGTCCGCAGTGCGGTGTTCTCGTGCTCCAGGGCCGCGATCCGGTCGTGCCGGTCGCCGGAGTCCCGTACGGCGCCGATGGCGTTGCCCACCGGGTCCACCGCCGCCGCGACGCCGTTCTCGACCGGTCCGAGGACCGTGGCGGCGGCCTGCCGGGCGCCGGCCACCGGTGATTCCTCGCCCCCGCGGATGTCCACCGTGATCAGCGCGAACGCGATGGCGATCAGCAGCACCAGGAGCAGCCGGCTCTCTCGTGTGTCCCTCACGTGCGGCGGCCGTGCCTTCCTCGTCGGAATGTTCGTGCCTGCATGTCGATGTTCCGCCGCAGGGCACGGTCGGTGCCCGTGCGGCGGAACGCCGGGTTCTACCGTCGGGGCTGGGCGTCCAGCACCTGCTGGAGCGCCTCGAACTCCTCGACGCACTTGCCGGACCCGAGGGCCACGGAGTCCAGCGGGTCCTCCGCGATGTGGATGGGCATGCCCGTCTCACTGCGGAGCCGCTCGTCCAGGCCGCGGAGCAGGGCGCCGCCGCCGGTGAGCACGATGCCGCGGTCCATGATGTCGCCGGAGAGCTCCGGCGGGCACTTGTCGAGCGTCGTCTTCACCGCGTCGACGATCGCGTTGACCGGCTCCTCGATGGCCTTGCGGACCTCACCGGCCGAGATGACCACGGTCTTGGGGAGTCCGGAGACCAGGTCGCGTCCGCGGATCTCGGTGTGCTCGTCCTTCTCCAGGTCGTACGCCGAACCGATCGTGATCTTGATCTGTTCCGCGGAGCGCTCGCCGAGGAGGAGGGAGTACTCCTTCTTGATGTGCTGGATGATCGCGTTGTCCAGCTCGTCGCCCGCGACCCGGATCGACTGGGCGGTGACGATACCGCCGAGCGAGATCACGGCGACCTCGGTGGTGCCGCCGCCGATGTCGACGACCATGTTGCCGGTGGCCTCGTGGACCGGCAGGGCGGGG
>NZ_KL585401.1:127244-133318 GCF_000721935.1 Streptomyces sp. NRRL WC-3549 | reverse complement strand
GGCCGGAGCCGATGGCCGCGGCCATGGGCTCCTCGATGATGTGCACCTGCCGCGCGCCGGCCTGGGTCGACGCCTCGATGACGGCGCGTCGCTCGACACCGGTGATACCGGACGGCACGCAGACGACGACCCGCGGGCGGGCCAGGTAACGGCGCTTGTGCACCTTGAGGATGAAGTAGCGGAGCATGCGCTCCGTGATCTCGAAGTCGGCGATCACGCCGTCCTTCAGCGGCCGCACGGCGACGATGTTGCCGGGCGTGCGTCCGATCATCTTCTTGGCCTCGGCGCCGACCGCCAGGATTCCGCCGGTGTTGGTGTTGATGGCCACGACGGACGGCTCGTTCATCACGATGCCGCGCCCCCTGACGTACACCAGCGTGTTGGCAGTCCCGAGGTCGATAGCCATGTCACGGCCGATGAACGACATTGAGTTCCCCTTGTTCCCCATGAGGATGCGTCGGGCCTTCCCAGGAAGCGAAAAATGGCTTGTTCCAGGTAGGCGAGGGTTGGCGCTGCGGGCGTGGAAGCTTCCATCGTAGTGCCGTATGCACGGACACAGCGCGAGGGCCCTTCGCCTTTACGAGTGGAACAGATGCCCGTTCCACCCATGGTGACGTCATGTCGGGGGGATGCGTTCCCGCGACACGTGACCCTATGCCGAAGGGCGACCGAATTCCTTCGGTCGCCCCAGGTGCTGAGCGCTGTTTGGCGGAGCCGAAGTCAGGAGATCCCCGGGAAGAACAGCTTCAGTTCCCGCTCCGCGGACTCTTCGGAGTCCGAGGCGTGGATGAGGTTCTCGCGGGTGATCGTACCGAAGTCACCGCGGATGGACCCGGGCGCGGCGGCGATCGGGTCGGTCGGGCCGGCCAGGGCGCGGACGCCCTCGATGACGCGCTCGCCCTCGGCCACCAGGGCGACGACGGGACCGGAGGACATGAACTCCAGGAGCGGCTCGTAGAACGGGCGGCCCTTGTGCTCGCCATAGTGCTGTTCCAGCGTCTCCTGGTCCAGGGTCCGCAGCTCCAGCGCGGTGATCGTCCAGCCCGCCTTGCGCTCGATGCGGCCGACGATCTCGCCGATCAGCCCACGCCGGACGGCGTCGGGCTTGAGAAGGACGAGAGTGCGCTGAGTCATGTGCGGCTCCTAGCAGACTGAAACGGTGCGGGTGAGCGCCCTGAGATTACAGGGGAAGGGAAACGGGCCGACGACCGGGCTCACGCTGCGTCATCCCTGGGTCGTGGCTTCTGCGCTCTCCTCTGCCTCCGCGAGCGCCGCCCAGCGGGCCTTCGCCTCGTCGATCTTCCGCCCGTAGTGGATCGAGGCCCACCACAGGGCGATGAAGGCCACCCCGAGGATGAACATCATCGGCACGAAGAAGCCGCTCAGGAGCAGCGCGATCTGGAGGGCCCAGCCGAGCTGGAGCCCGCCGGGCCGGGTCAGCACCCCGCAGAGCAGGACGGACAGCGCCATGCCGATGCCGCACACCGTCCAGACCGTGCCCATGGCGAGGTCGTCGGACTTCATCGCGACGAGTCCGGCGAACCCGATCACGAGGAACTCGCTGATCAGGGTGGATGCACAGAGCGTACGCACAGTCAGCGCCTCCCCAGGAGCAGCCGGGCCTCGCCGACCGTGATCACGGACCCGGTCACCAGGACTCCGGCGCCCGCGTACTCGGCCTCCTCCTCGGCGAGGGTGATGGCCGCCTCCAGCGCGTCGTCCAGGCGGGGTTCGACCTGCACCCGGTCACCGCCGAAGACCTCGACGGCCACCGCGGCCAGCTCGTCCGCGTCCATGGCGCGCGCGCTGGAGTTCCGGGTGACGACGACCTCCGCGAAGATCGGCTCGAAGGCTTCGAGGAGCCCGCGGACGTCCTTGCCGTCGCTGGCGCCGACGACCCCGATCAGCCGGGAGAAACTGAACGCCTCCGAGACGCCCTCGGCCGCGGCGCGGGCACCCGCCGGGTTGTGGGCGGCGTCCAGGACGACGGTCGGGCTGGAGCGTACGACTTCGAGACGGCCGGGCGAGCGCACCGAGAGGAAGGCCTTGCGCACGGCCTCGATGTCGAGGCTGCGGGTCTGCTCCGCACCGATACCGAAGAAGGCCTCGACCGCGGCGAGGGCGACCGCCGCGTTGTGCGCCTGGTGGGCGCCGTAGAGCGGGAGGAAGACCTCGGTGTACTCGGTGGCCGCGCCGCCGAGCCCCCGCAGGGTCAGCAGCTGGCCGCCGACGGCGATCTCGCGGGAGACGACGCCGAACTCCATGCCCTCGCGGGCCACCGTGGCGTCCACCTCGACGGCCTTCTTCAGCATGACCTGGGCGGCGTCGACCGGCTGCTGCGCCAGGATCACCGTGGCGCCCTGCTTGACGATCCCGGCCTTCTCACCGGCGATCTCGGCGGGGGTGGTGCCGAGGCGGTCGGTGTGGTCCAGCGAGATGGGGGTGACGACCGCGACCGAGCCGTCGATGACGTTGGTGGCGTCCCAGGTGCCGCCCATGCCGACCTCGACGACGGCGACGTCGACGGGGGCGTCGGCGAACGCCGCGTACGCCATGCCCGTCATCACCTCGAAGAAGGAGAGCCGGTAGGGCTGCTGGGCGTCGACCATGTCGACGTACGGCTTGACGTCCTCGTACGTCTCGATGAAGCGCTCGGCGGAGATCGGGGCGCCGTCCAGGCTGATCCGCTCGGTGATCGACTGGACGTGCGGGGAGGTGTAGCGGCCGGTGCGCAGGTCGAGCGCGCCGAGCAGGGCCTCGATCATGCGGGCCGTGCTGGTCTTGCCGTTGGTCCCCGTGATGTGGATCGAGGGGTAGGCGCGCTGCGGCTCACCGAGCACGTCCATCAACGCCGCGATGCGGGTCACCGAGGGTTCGAGCTTGGTCTCGCCCCAGCGGCCTGCCAGCTCCTCCTCGACGGCGCGCAGCGCCCGGTCGGTCTCCGGGTCGGCGGGGCGGGCGGGGACCGCGTCGCCCTGGGGCGGGCCGGACTGCGTGCGCAGGGTGCGGCTCCCGGCCTCGATCACCGCCAGGTCGGGGTCGCGCTGGGTCTCCTCGTCGACGATCTCCGCGAAGGTGTCGTCGGGATCGGACGCGTCGTGCCGGTCTGAAGGGCGGGGCTCACTCACAGGGCCAGTCTACGGATGGGCACCGACAACGTGCGCAGCGCCCGGTGTGCGGTCTGCGGCCGGGTACGGCGGAACCCCCGCGCCCCCGGTCGGTCGGGGGTGCGGGGGCTCCATGGCCAGGGGATCAGCCCTGCGGCAGGTTCGCCAGCTGGGCGGTGATCCGCTCGATGTCCGCCTGGGCCTTGGCGAGCCGGCCGCGGATCTTGTCGACCACGTTGTCCGGGGCCTTGGCCAGGAACGCCTCGTTGCCGAGCTTCCCGGTCGCCTGGGCCTTCTCCTTCTCGGCGGCGCCCAGGTCCTTGGTCAGCCGCTTGCGCTCGGCCTCGACGTCGATCGTGCCGGACAGGTCGAGCGCGACCGTCGCACCTGCCACCGGGAGGGTGGCCGTCGCGTGGAAGCCGTCCCCGGCGGGCTGCAGGCGCAGCAGCTGGCGGATGGCGGCCTCGTGCGGGGCGAGGTCCGTACCGGCCAGGGCCAGCTCGGCCGGGACCTTCTGGCCGGGCTGGAGGCCCTGGTCGGAGCGGAAGCGGCGGACCTCGGTGACGACCTGCTGGACGAGCTCGATCTCCTTCTCGGCGGCTTCGTCGCGGAAGCCGCCCGGGGCGTCGGCCCCAGGGACCTTCACAGCCTTCGGCCAGTCGGCCACGACGACGGACTCGTTGCCGGTGAGCGTGGTCCAGAGCGTCTCCGTGACGAACGGGACGATCGGGTGCAGCAGACGCAGCATCACGTCGAGGACCTCGCCGAGGACCCGGCCGGAGACCTTCGCCTGCTCGCCGCCCGCGAAGAACGTCGTCTTGGACAGCTCGACGTACCAGTCGAAGACCTCGTCCCACGCGAAGTGGTAGAGCGTCTCACTGAGCTTGGCGAACTGGAAGTCGTCGTAGTAGGCGTCGGCTTCGGCGACGGTCCTGTCGAGGCGGGACAGGATCCACCGGTCGGTCGCCGACAGCTGCTCGGCGGGCGGGAGTTCGCCCTCCACGGTCGCGCCGTTCATCAGCGCGAAGCGGGTGGCGTTCCAGATCTTGTTGGCGAAGTTGCGCGAGGCCTGGACCCAGTCCTCGCCGATCGGGACGTCGGTGCCGGGGTTGGCGCCCTTGGCCAGGGTGAAGCGGACGGCGTCGGAGCCGTAGGTGTCCATCCAGTCCAGCGGGTCGACGACGTTGCCGAAGGACTTCGACATCTTCTTCCCGCGCTCGTCGCGGACCAGGCCGGTGAGCGCGATCGTCTTGAAGGGGACCTCGCCGTCCATCACGTACAGGCCGAACATCATCATCCGGGCGACCCAGAAGAAGATGATGTCGTGGCCGGTGACCAGGACGTCGGTCGGGTAGAACTTCTTGAGCTCCGGGGTCTGTTCGGGCCAGCCGAGCGTGGAGAACGGCCACAGCCCGGAGGAGAACCACGTGTCCAGGACGTCGGTGTCCTGGGTCCAGCCCTCGCCGGTGGGCGGCTGCTCGTCGGGGCCGACGCAGACGACCTGGCCCTCGGGGCCGTACCAGACGGGGATGCGGTGGCCCCACCAGAGCTGGCGCGAGATGCACCAGTCGCGGAGGTTGTCGACCCAGTCGAAGTAGCGCTGCTCCATCTCCTTGGGGTGGATCGTGACCCGGCCGTCGCGGACCGCGTCGCCGGCCCCCTTGGCGAGGGTCTCGACCTTGACCCACCACTGGAGGGAGAGGCGCGGTTCGACGGTGGTGCTGCACCGGGAGCAGTGGCCGACGGAGTGGACGTACGGGCGCTTCTCGGCGACGATCCGGCCCTGCTCGCGCAGCGCGCCGACGACGGCGGAGCGCGCCTCGAAGCGGTCGAGGCCTTCGAAGGGACCGGCGACGGTGATGACACCGCGCTCGTCCATGACGGTCATCGACTCCAGGTCGTGCCGCCGGCCGATCGCGAAGTCGTTCGGGTCGTGGGCCGGGGTCACCTTGACGGCACCGGTGCCGAACTCCGGGTCGACGTGGGTGTCCGCGACGACGGGGATGGTGCGGTCGGTGAGCGGCAGCTTGATCCGCCGGCCGACGAGGTGGGCGTACCGCTCGTCGTCCGGGTGGACGGCGACCGCCGTGTCGCCGAGCATCGTCTCGGCGCGGGTGGTGGCGACGACCAGGGACTCCTCGCCCTCGCCGTACCGGATGGAGACGAGCTCGCCGTCGTCGTCCTGGTAGTCGACCTCGATGTCGGAGATGGCCGTCAGACAGCGCGGGCACCAGTTGATGATGCGCTCGGCGCGGTAGATCAGACCGTCGTCGTACATCTTCTTGAAGACGGTCTGGACGGCAGCGGAGAGCCCTTCGTCCATGGTGAAGCGCTCGCGGGTCCAGTCGACGCCGTCGCCGAGGCGGCGCATCTGGCCGAGGATCTTGCCGCCGTACTCCTCCTTCCACTGCCAGACGCGCTCGACGAACTCCTCGCGCCCCAGGTCGTGGCGGGACTTGCCCTCCTCGCCGAGCTGCTGCTCGACCTTGTTCTGGGTGGCGATTCCGGCGTGGTCCATGCCGGGCAGCCACAGCGCCTCGTACCCCTGCATCCGCTTGCGGCGGGTGAGGGCGTCCATCAGCGTGTGCTGGAAGGCGTGGCCCAGGTGGAGCGAGCCGGTGACGTTGGGCGGCGGGATGACGATCGTGTACGGAGGCTTCTCGCTCTCCGGGTCGGCCGTGAAGTAACCGCGCTCCACCCAGCGCTCGTACAACTTCCCCTCTACCTCGGCCGGCGCGTACTGGGTCGGCAGTTCGGGGGTGGCTGCTGGCTGCTGCGATGCGTTCTCGGTCACGCGGACAGTTTAGGGCCGTCACAGTCCTGCACTGAAACGGGATTGTTCAGTAACGGTGTGCCTCGCGCCACCCCATGTCAGGGGCGTTTCCGTCAGGATGTACGCAACGCATAAGCATTCGGAGGGGACAGCCTGATGAGTCACAACCAGCCGGGACCGTACGGCGGGCCGCC
>NZ_KL585401.1:126079-126956 GCF_000721935.1 Streptomyces sp. NRRL WC-3549 | reverse complement strand
AGCCCGGCCCGTCCGGCCAGCAGCCGCCCGCCCCGCCGTACGGCGGACAGCAGGCGTACCCGGGCATGCCGCCGCAGCCGGCCGCCCCGAAGAAGAAGACCGGCCTCATCATCGGGGCCGCTGTGGTGGCGCTGGCGGTCGTCGCGGGCGGGGTGTACTTCCTCACCTCGGGCGGGGGCGGCGGCGACAGCGACGTCGCGGACTCCACCAAGGGGTACAAGCTGACGCCGGCCGCGTCGGTGGACGACTACAAGACGGACGGCGGCGAGGCGACGCCCTCCACCCCGTTGTCGGGCTCGGAGAAGACCAAGGCCGAGGCCATGGGGGTCAAGAACCCCAACAAGGTCGGCGCCCAGTACGTGAGCGGGAGCGAGGAGAACCCGCTCACCATGAAGTCGCTCGTGCTGGTCGGGTACTGGGGTGAGGTCTCCGATCCCGCCAAGGTGATCGACGCGTCCTTCGAGAACGCCAAGCAGGAGATGGCGAAGGGCGAGGACAGCGACAAGGCCTCGCTCGTCGGCAGTCCCGAGAGTGTGAATCCGAAGGGCTTCGAGGGCGCCCTCATGAAGTGCCAGGACCTCAAGACGATCAACGAGGACGCCGACGGCTCGGTGGAGAACGGGCCCGAGCAGATCACCATGCCCGTGTGCATCTGGGCCGACTACAGCACGATCGGGATCGTGGTGGGCGTCGACGTCGGTGCGGCGATGACCAACAAGTCCATGCCCCAGTCCGAGGTGGCCGATCTCGCCGCCAAGCTCTACAACACCTCCCGCACCAAGGTCTGACCTCGACAACGTCGAAGGGGCGCCCGGCCGGTGGCCGGGCGCCCCTTCGGCGTGTGGTGCGGTGCCGCTACGCGGACTTCTCGTGGCGG
>NZ_KL585401.1:115216-125879 GCF_000721935.1 Streptomyces sp. NRRL WC-3549 | reverse complement strand
TCTCGTGGCGGCCGCCGTCGTTCTTGCCGATCGTGCGCGGCTCGCGCGGGACCAGCGTCGGGTTGACGTTGTCACGGACGACGTCCGGGGTGATGACGACGCGGGCCACGTCCTTGCGGGACGGGACTTCGTACATCACGGACTGGAGGACTTCCTCCATGATGGCGCGCAGACCGCGCGCGCCCGTCTGGCGCAGGATCGCCTGGTCGGCGATGGCCTCCAGCGCCTCGCGCTCGAAGTCCAGCTCCACGCCGTCGAGTTCGAACAGGCGCTGGTACTGCTTCACCAGGGCGTTGCGCGGCTCTACCAGGATCTGGAGCAGCGCCTCGCGGTCCAGGTTGTGCACCGAGGTCAGTACGGGCAGACGGCCGATGAACTCGGGGATCATCCCGAACTTCACCAGGTCCTCCGGCATGACCTCCTGGAACTGGTCGCTCGCCTGGATCTCCCGCTTGGAGCGGATCGTCGCGCCGAAGCCGATGCCCTTGGCGCCGGCCCGCGACTCGATGATCTTCTCCAGACCGGAGAACGCGCCGCCCACGATGAACAGGACGTTCGTCGTGTCGATCTGGATGAACTCCTGGTGCGGGTGCTTCCGTCCGCCCTGCGGCGGTACGGAGGCGGTGGTTCCCTCCAGGATCTTCAGCAGGGCCTGCTGGACGCCCTCCCCGGAGACATCGCGGGTGATCGACGGGTTCTCGCTCTTGCGGGCGACCTTGTCGATCTCGTCGATGTAGATGATCCCGGTCTCGGCCTTCTTGACGTCGTAGTCCGCGGCCTGGATCAGCTTCAGCAGGATGTTCTCGACGTCCTCGCCGACATAGCCGGCCTCCGTCAGCGCCGTCGCGTCGGCGATGGCGAACGGGACGTTGAGCATGCGGGCCAGCGTCTGCGCGAGGAGCGTCTTGCCGGAGCCCGTGGGGCCCAGCAGCAGGATGTTGGACTTGGCGAGCTCGATCGCGTCCTCGCGATTCGCGCCGCCGCCGTTCTCCCCGGCCTGGACCCGCTTGTAGTGGTTGTACACAGCGACCGAGAGGGCCTTCTTCGCGGGCTCCTGCCCGACGACGTACCCCTCGAGGAACTCGTAGATCTCGCGCGGCTTGGGGAGTTCCTCCCACCGCACCTCGGAGCTCTCGGCGAGCTCCTCCTCGATGATCTCGTTGCAGAGATCGATGCACTCGTCGCAGATGTACACACCGGGTCCCGCGATGAGCTTCTTCACCTGCTTCTGGCTCTTTCCGCAGAACGAGCACTTGAGCAGGTCGCCGCCATCACCGATGCGTGCCACGAGGTGCTTCCCCTTCGCCTGGGAGCAGCCTGGTTCAGCGGCTCCTGGTGCCTCTATCCGACGGTACCTTGCCTGGCCCCCCGTTCGGGCCCCCCTTGGCACGGTTCACACGGCCGGGGCCGTGCTACCGGAACGTGCCAAGGGGAAAGACCGACGTCAGACGGAAGCGCCTGCGGTGGTCTTGCGGGTGGACACGATCTGGTCGACCAGACCGTATTCGAGTGCGTCGTCCGCGGTGAGGATCTTGTCGCGCTCGATGTCCTCGCGGATCTTCTCCAGCGAGGTGGTGGAGTGCTTGGCCAGCATCTCCTCCAGCTGGGTCCGCATCCGCAGGATCTCGTTGGCCGCGATCTCCAGGTCGGAGAGCTGCTCACGGCCGGTCTGCGAGGACGGCTGGTGGATGAGGACCCGCGCGTGCGGCAGGGCCATGCGCTTGCCCGGGGTGCCGGCGGCCAGCAGGACGGCGGCGGCGGAGGCGGCCTGGCCCATGCAGACCGTCTGGATGTCCGGCTTCACGAACTGCATCGTGTCGTAGATCGCGGTGAGCGCGGTGAACGAGCCGCCGGGGCTGTTGATGTAGATCGAGATGTCGCGGTCCGGGTCCATCGACTCCAGGCACAGCAGCTGCGCCATGACGTCGTTGGCCGAGGCGTCGTCGATCTGGACCCCGAGGAAGATCACGCGCTCCTCGAAGAGCTTCGCGTACGGGTCGTACTCACGCACACCCTGCGAGGTGCGCTCCACGAAGCGCGGGACGACGTAGCGGTTGTCCACCTGCGGGCCGGTGTAGAGGCCGCTCGCGGAGGCGCCGGAGAGGTTGTTCATGTGGGTGTTCACCATCCTGGTGGCGTTCGTGTGGGCTGGGGTCTCGGCGTACGAGAGGCGTACGAGGGGGTGCGGTGCGGTGCCGGTCCGGGTGGGCCCGGATCAGGCGCCGGTGCCGCCGCCGCCCGGGATGCCCGACGCGAACGTGATGATCTCGTCGATGAGGCCGTAGTCCTTGGCCTCCTCGGCGGTGTACCACCGGTCGCGGTCGCCGTCACGGATGATCGTCTCCACGGTCTGGCCGGAGTGGTGGGCGGTGATCTCCGCCATCCGCCGCTTGGTGCGCAGGAGGTACTCGGCCTGGATCTTGATGTCCGAGGCGGTACCGCCGATGCCGGCCGAACCCTGGTGCATGAGGATGTCGGTGTTGGGGAGCGCGTAGCGCTTGCCCGTCGTACCGCCGGTGAGCAGGAACTGGCCCATCGAGGCCGCCATGCCCATACCGATGGTGACCACGTCGTTCGGGATGTACTGCATGGTGTCGTAGACCGCCATGCCGGCCGTCACCGAACCGCCGGGGCTGTTGATGTAGAGGTAGATGTCCTTGTCCGGGTCGGCGGCAAGGAGCAGAAGCTGCGCGGTGATCTTGTTGGCGATGTCATCGTCGACCTGCTGACCGAGGAAGATGATGCGCTCGCCCAGCAGTCGGCTGTAGACCTGGTCACCGAGTCCGCCACCGAGGGACGGCTCTCCGGCGGCGAGGGGCATCAGATTCGTCACGTATCCACCTGCTCGTCTCTGACGGCTCCGGCCGTCTCAGCGTCTTCGTACCGGTGGGCCGGGACTACCCGACCCTTCCTCTTCATGGACCCTAACGCGCAGGTGGGACAGAGCCATCCCGCTTCCCCAACTGTTCGCTGGGAGCGCAAGGTCAGCAGCGGGCACAAGGGTTCCGGGGGCCTGGGGCCCGTACGACGGCGGGCCCCGGACGTGGTGCGTCCGGGGCGCGGTTCGGCTTCCGACCGGGCGTGCCGGTCAGGACGTGCCTCAGGCCTCGTTCTTCTCGTCGGCCTTCTCGTCGGCGTTCTCGGTGGACGCCTCGTCGGACGCCGCCTCGGTGGCCTCGTCCTCCTCGTCCTCGAGGTCGACGACCTCGCCGTTGGTGTCGACGACCTTGGCGGCCTCGACGACGACGGCGAGCGCCTTGCCGCGGGCGACCTCACCCACGAGCATCGGCACCTGGCCGCCTTCGACGACGGCCTGGGCGAACTGGTCGGGGCTCATGCCGGAGGAGGCCGCACGCCGCATGAGGTGCTCGGTGAGCTCCTCCTGGTTGACGTTCAGCTTCTCCTTGTTGACGAGCTCGTCCAGGATGAACTGGGTCTTGATGCCCTTGACGGCCTGCTCGGACGTCTCGGCCTCGAACTCCTCGAGCGTCTTGCCCTGGATCTCCAGGTACTTGTCGAGGGTCAGGCCCATCTGGCCGAGCTGGTGGTGCTCCAGGTTGTGCTTGCGGGTCTGGACCTCGTCCGCGAGGAGCTTCTCGGGGATCGGGACCTCGGCCAGCTTCAGCAGCTCGTCCAGGACGCGCTCCTGGGCCTGGGTGGCCTGGTCGTACTGCTTGGTGTTCTCAAGGCGCTTGCGGCTGTCCTCGCGGAGCTCGGCCAGCGTGTCGAACTCGCTCGCCATCTGCGCGAAGTCGTCGTCCAGCTCGGGCAGTTCGCGGGAGGCGACGGCGGTGACCTTGACGGTGACCTCGGCCTGCTTGCCCTCGGCGGAGCCGCCCTTCAGCTCGGAGGTGAAGGTGGCCTCGCCACCGGCCTCCAGGCCGGTCACGGCCTCGTCGATGCCGTCGAGGAGCTCGCCGGAACCGATGGTGTACGAGACACCGGCGGCCACGCCGTCCTCCAGGACCTCACCGTCGACCTTGGCCTCCAGGTCGATCGTCACGACGTCGCCGTCGGCGGCGGCGCGCTCGACCGGGTTGGTGGAGGCGAAGCGCTCACGGAGCTGCTCCACGGCCTTGTCGACGTCCTCGTCGCTGACCTCGAGGGCGTCCACGGTGACCTCGATGCCGGAGTAGTCCGGGATCTCGATCTCGGGGCGGACGTCCACCTCGGCGGTGAAGGCCAGCAGCTCGCCGTCCTTCAGCTCCGTGATGTCGACCTCGGGCTGGCCCAGGACGTTGAGCTCACCCTCGTTGACCGCCTCGGTGTAGAACTTCGGGAGGGCGTCGTTGACGGCCTCCTCCAGCACAGCACCACGGCCGAACCGCTGGTCGATGACCCGGGCGGGGATCTTGCCCTTACGGAAGCCCTTCACCGTGACCTGCTGGTTGATCTTCTTGTACGCCGCGTCGAGGCTGTCCTTGAGCTCCTCGAAGGGCACCTCGATGCTGAGCCGAACCCGAGTCGGGTTCAGGGTCTCCACGGCGCTCTTCACGGTTCGGTCTCCTTGGTGGCTGACTTCTTGGGGTTCTGCTGGGCCACCGAACGGCGGCTTCGCGGATCGAGCCCGGTACATCAGACACACGGGCACGCAATTTGCATAGTAACGGCAAGCGGGATGACTCCCACAACGCGATCCCGGCTGCGGATCTGGCTGGTGGTCGGGGTGGCCGGATTCGAACCGACGACCTTCCGCTCCCAAAGCGGACGCGCTACCAAGCTGCGCCACACCCCGTCGGTGCGACACGAAGGGTACATGGCCGCAAGCGGTGCGTCGGACGCTTTGCGGAGGGCCCGCCCGGAGCCGTGCCGGTACGGGTGTGCGCGCACCGGCCCCGACCCGCTACGATGCTTTCCGTGCCGCGGTCCCCGGACCTGCGGTGCGGTGTCTGCGGGCGTAGCTCAATGGTAGAGCCCTAGTCTTCCAAACTAGCTACGCGGGTTCGATTCCCGTCGCCCGCTCCAACGGCTCAGGGCCGGGTCGGAGGTTCGTCCTCCGACCCGGCCCTGATGCGTTCCGGGTCGCCTCACCCGCCGCCGCGCCAGCTCGACGGCGGTCCGGCCCGGGCCCCGCGGGCCCCGCGGGTCAGAAGCTGATCTGGTTGATGGTGTCGGCTATCGAGTCCATGAATCTGGTGATCGACGGCGCGATGCCCGTCGACGCCAGGAAGAAGCCGAAGAGCACGGCGACGACCGCCGGGCCGCCCTTGAGCGAGCCACCGCGGATGAGCACCACCAGGACGATTCCCAGCAGAAGCACCACAGACAGCGAAATGGCCACGACTGATCACACCCTCGGTCGGTCCGCCTTGCCGGCCGGGCGGCGTGCGGCCGAGCACACCCCCGTCGCGCCCATCGTGCCACCAACTCCCGTCGGCCCGCTGCGGGGTGACGCCCCGGACTGGTCGGAACGAGCCATCCTTGCGCCCGCGTGCGCCGGGGTGCGCACCGGCGCAGGACCGGGGCACGGGGGCTCGCCACGGAGGCACACCGCGGGTGTGCCACCGGTCGTCGACATTCCTGTGCATTCGCTGTGTACGAAGAGAGTCGAATATCGATCGATGCGATCGTTTCCATATCCCCACAGTTCGTTCACAGGGATTCTTCAGCAGCTTGTCAGGGGCTCGCCATAAAGCGATGCGGGGTAATTCTCTCCGCGCGATCCTGGTCAACTACAAGGCGGTATGCCCTGTTTAAGGTGGACCAATCACCTGATAGCGACCACGGCGCGTTGGTTTCATTTCCGACCGGGCGGGAACACGCGATACCTCCGAGGAGTTTTACCGCTGTCGATCGACGGGTCTAAGGTGCCTTAAATGTTCAGTGCTCCGAGCGCATTTCAGAGGGCCACCGTCCCGCCGGAAACCCGGGAGCCGGAGCCCAGATCCCCCCAGCCCTCGGCCGACGGCACGATCACGGCACCGGTCCGCGCCGAGGTGCCGGTGCCGGTGCCGGCACCGGCGCCGACAGCGGCCAAGCAACGCGACGCCTGGTTCGACAATGTGAAGTACCTCGCGATCGTGCTCGTCGCCGTGGCCCACTCCTGGGAGCCGGTGATGGACGGCAGCCGCGCCACGCGGGCGCTGTACATGGTCGTCTACGCGTTCCACATGCCCGCCTTCATCCTCATCTCCGGTTACTTCTCACGTTCGTTCGAGATGACCCCGGTCAAGGTGAAGCGGCTCGTGAGCACCGTCGTGGTGCCCTACATCCTGTTCGAGACGGCGTACTCGCTGTTCAGGCGGTACGCCGGCGGCTTCGGCGACACCCCCGTCAGCCTGCTCGACCCGCTGTACCTCACGTGGTTCCTGGTCGCCCTCTTCATCTGGCGGGTCACCACCCCGCTGTGGCGTTCCCTGCGCCACCCGCTGCCGATCGCCCTGGCCATCGGCCTGCTCGCCATGGTGACCCCGGGGATCGGCGACGACCTGGACCTGCAGCGCGTCCTGCGGTTCCTGCCGTTCTTCGTCCTCGGCCTCGTCATGAAGCCGAAGCACTTCGAGCTGATCAGGCGCCGTGAGGTGCGGATGCTGTCCGTGCCGATGTTCGTGGGCGCCGTGCTCTTCGCCTACTGGCTCGCCCCGCGCATGCAGCTCGGCTGGTTCTACAACAGCAGCAGCGCCCAGGAGCTGGAAGCGCCCTGGTGGTCGGGCGTCGTGATCTACCTGGTGATGTTCGTGTGCGCCCTGGTCCTCACGACCGGGTTCCTGGCGCTCACCCCGCGCCGCCGGATGTGGTTCACCGCGCTGGGCGCCGGGACGATCTGCGGGTACCTGCTGCACGGCTTCCTGGTGAAGGGCGCGGGGTACGCCGGGCTGTTCGACCGCTACACGTGGCTCTCGGATCCGGTCGGTCTGGTGGTCGTCACCCTCACCGCGGCGGCCGCGGTGACCCTGCTGTGCACCCCGCGGGTCCGCCGCGCGCTGCGTTTCGCCACCGAGCCGAACCTCGACCGGCTGTTCCGCAAGGAGCCCGCCGACCGCTAGCGGGGGGCGCCGGGCAGGGCGTCCGGATCACTCCGGTCGCCCCCCTCGCGCCAGCCGCCCCACTCCGGCGCCTCACCGGGTTGGCCGAATTCCGATGCCCTGGGGCCATTTCGCCCCCGGCAGCCCCAACACCCCGCGCACCTGCGCATACTTCGCCCTCAGCCGGGTACGGACCGCCGGTTCCGGCACCGCGAGCCGGGCCGGATCCGCATGGTGCGCCAGGTCCGCCTCCCCGCTCGACGACGCGCCCGGGGTGGCGAGAATCCGCCCGGTGCGGGGCGCGAAGGTCCTCGTCGTCCCGCTCGGTGACGGCGAGGACCATTTCCCTGATCCGCTCCGGCGGCGGCGCGCCACGTCGAGCCACCGCCGTGAGAGCGCGTCGTCCTCGACGGATTCGCGCGGCCAGGCACCGACGATCCGCCCCCTCGCCTCAAGACTTCGAAGGGTGCAGAGTTGCCTCGTCAATCGTTCGGTAAACTAATTACTGACGATTCCTTGACGCGCTCTTGACTGAACGAAGGATCAGGCTCATCGGACACGCAGACACGCTCATCGCCATGGGAGGCGCCTTCCTGGCCGCCGCCGTCCTCGCCCGCGTCGGCGGCCGTATCGGACTGCCGACCATTCCCCTGTTCATCCTGGCCGGGATCCTGCTCGGCCCGCACACCCCCGGGGTCGCCATCGTCGACGACCCCCACGAGCTGGAGATGCTCTCCGCGCTCGGACTGGTCCTGCTGCTCTTCTACCTGGGGCTGGAGTTCCATCTCGACGACCTCAAAGCAGGCGGCCGCAAGATGGTGCTCGCGGGCACCGTCTACCTCGTCCTCAACGTCGGCGCCGGACTCGGCTTCGGCTTCCTGCTGGGCTGGGGAACAGCCGAGGCGCTGGTCATGGCCGGTATCCTCGGCATCTCCTCCTCGGCCATCGTCACCAAGATCCTGGTCGACCTGAAACGCCTCGGGAGCCCGGAGACCAAGCCGATCCTCGGCATCATCGTGGTCGACGACATCTTCCTGGCCCTGTACCTCGCCGCCCTGCAGCCGATCCTGTCCCACTCCGACGGCCTCGCCGCGGCCCTGCGGGACGGCGGCAAAGCGTTCGGCTTCCTGATCCTGCTGGCCCTGGTCGCCCGGTTCGGCACCAAGGTCATCAGCAAGCTGATCAGCACCCGGGACGACGAGCTCCTGGTCATCTCCTTCCTCGGTGCCGCGGTCTTCGTCGCCGGCGTCTCCGACTGGTTCGGGGTCGCGGACGCGATCGGCGCCTTCATGGTGGGTCTGATGCTCGGCAGCACGACCTCCGGGGCCCGCATCATGAAGCTGGTCCACCCGCTGCGGGACGCCTTCGGCGCGATCTTCTTCTTCGCGTTCGGACTGTCCATCGACCCGGGCGACCTGCCGAGCGTGATGTGGCCGGTCCTGGCCGCCGTCGTCCTGACGGTGGCGATGAACGTGCTCTCCGGCATCTTCTCCGCGCGGGTGTACGGCTTCGGCGCGCTGGCCGCGTCGAACATCTCCACCACACTCATGGCCCGCGGGGAGTTCGCGCTCATCCTGGCCACCATGGCGGCCGGAGCCGGACTGGACGAACGGCTCTCCCCGTTCATCGCCGGTTACGTGCTCGTGCTCGCCGTCCTCTCCCCCCTCGCGGCCGGGCGCTCCCACTGGCTCGCCCGCCTGCTGCCCGGAGGACGTGCGGAAGAACGGGAGGAAGAGAAAGCGCCCGTGCCGGCCTGAGGGGTGTCCCGGGTGCGGTGCCCCCCGCCCGCACCCGGGTGCCCACTTTCGAGTGGGAAGTGGGCAGGGAGTTGACGTAAGGCCCCTTTGCCCCGTTTCAGGCGTAGGTGGGCTTCGGTGGGGGGCGGAACCCGGCGCAGGGCCTGTATCAGGCGCGGCGGGACAGCAGCAGCAGCGCGCGGTCGTCGTTGACGTCCTTGGCGCAGGCCTCGATGAGGTGCCAGGCGGCGCCCTCGAAGCCGGTGGCGACGTACCGGTCGGCCTCGCCCGTCAGCCGGTCGATGCCTTCGGACAGGTCCTGTTCGGAGGTCTCCACCAGGCCGTCCGTGAACAGCATCAGGACGTCACTGGGGGCCAGCGAGCCCTTGACCGCGTCGAACTCCGCGCCGTCGTACACCCCGAGGAGCGGGCCCTCGGCCGCCTTCTCCTCCCACCGGCCGCTGCCCGCGTGCAGTTGCAGCGCGGGGGGATGGCCGGCCGAGAGCAGTTCGTAGTCGCCCGAGTCGAGGTCCAGGACGAGGTGGATGGAGGTGGCGAACCCCTCGTCCCAGTCCTGGCGCAGCAGGTAGCCGTTGGCCGCGGGCAGGAAGCCGTGCGGTGGGAGCGATCCCAGGAGGCCGCCGAAGGCTCCGGACAGCAGCAGGGCGCGGGAGGCGGCGTCCATCCCCTTGCCGGAGACGTCGGTGAGCACGACTTCCAGCGTGCGGCCGCCGTTGGTGCGGGCCGCGACGACGAAGTCGCCCGAGAAGGACTGGCCGCCGGCCGGCCGCAGCGCCATCTCACGGTGCCAGCCCTGCGGCAGCCGCGGCAGGGCGCTCTGGACCCGGATGCGTTCGCGCAGGTCGAAGAGCATGGTGCCGCCGCGCCGCCACGGGACCCCGACCCTGGCTCTGAACTGGGCCAGGACCAGCCCGAAGAAGCCGCAGGCGGCGATCGTCAGGACCGTCCCCGGGGTGACCGCGGCCGGTTCCCTCAGATAGGGGCCGAGCCGGACCGACTCCACGATCAGCGCGGTGGCCGCGGCGGCGTAGAGGCCCAGCAGGCGGGCCGGCCGCAGCAGCAGGCCGCCGACGATGACCGGCAGCGCCAGCAGGGCCGGCGAGAACCACACCGGGTCGAGCAGGGTGGCGCAGGTGATGGCCGGGACGAGGAGCAGCAGGCCGGCCAGGGCTATCCAGTCGGCGCCGTCACCGCGGAAGTAGTCGACCCCGGACCGGCGCAGCGCGATGCGGGCCCGGTGCGCCGATTTCCGCCACCGGGCCGTATGCGTGTCTACTCCTCCGCGACGGGCCATTGTCGGGACCCTATCCATCCGGCGGCCTCCGGTGCAGGGGGACCCCGTGACAATAGGCCCGAACCGGTGTCGACCCCGCGAAGCGCCCCTGGTAAGCAAGGCTTATGGACACACAATTGCGGATTTCGTCCGAGGCCGACTGGGACGCCTGGCTGAGCTGCGTGGAGCTGGCGTTCGGAGGGGTCCCGCTGACGCCGGAGTTCCGCGAGATGCTCACCGTGCTGACCAGGCCGGACCGTTCGCTCGGTCATTGGGACGGCGCGGAGTGCGTGGGCACGGCGGGGGCGTACCCGTTCCGGGTGACCGTGCCGGGCGGCGCCGCGGTGCCGGCGGCCGGGGTGACGATGGTGAGCGTCGCCGCCACGCACCGCAGGCAGGGTCTGCTGACCTCGATGATGCGGCGTCAGCTGGAGGACGTCCGCTCCTGGGGCGAGCCGATCGCCGTGCTGACGGCTTCGGAACCGGCCATCTACGGGCGGTTCGGCTACGGCGCGGCCACCCAGGAGACCAAGCTGCGGATCGACACCTCGCAGGTGCGGCTCGCCCTGCCGCCGGGTACGGACGGGGTCCGGCTGCGGCGCGTGCCGCCGGCCGAGGCCCTCGACGCCTGCGAGGCGGTGTACGCGCGGCTGGCGCCCGAGCGGCCC
>NZ_KL585401.1:98017-114974 GCF_000721935.1 Streptomyces sp. NRRL WC-3549 | reverse complement strand
GGCCGGGGCGGTGGCTCCGCCCTGATCTGCGTCCTCGCGGAGCGGGACGGCGAGGTCTCCGGGTACGTCACCTACCACCTCCGGCCCGCGTGGGACGAGGCCGGGCCCCGGGGCACGGTCGCCGTGCGCGACCTGGCGGCGCTGGACCCGGCTTCCTACGCGGCGCTGTGGCGCTTCCTGTTCGGGATCGACCTGACCTCGGTGGTCGAGTGCGGCAACCGCCCGGCGGACGACGCCGTGCTCCGGCTGGTCTCGGACGTCCGGCGCTGCGAGGTGCGGGTGCGGGACGGGCTGTACGTACGCCTGGTCGACGTGGGTGCGGCGCTGGAGGCCCGGCGTTACCGGGCCCCGGTGGACCTGGTCCTGGAGGTCGAGGACGACTTCTGCCCGTGGAACGCGGGGCGTTGGCGGCTGACGGGTGACGCCGAGGGGGAGGCGTCCTGCCGGCGGACCGAGGACCGGGCGGACCTCTCGCTGTCGGTGCGGGAGCTGGGGGCCGCCTACCTGGGCGGGGTGTCGCTGACGGCCCTGGCGGCGGCCGGACTGGTGCGGGAGCACCGGCCCGGGACGGTGGCGGAGGCGGCGACGGCGTTCTCCTGGGACGTCGCGCCGTGGTGCCCGCACGGTTTCTGATCGCGGGCGGCGGCTGCCCGGCGCCCGCGCCCCCGGACGGGCCCGCTCAGCGCGGGCGCTGGCAGGACGGGCACCAGAAGAGGTTGCGGGCGGCGAGGTCGGCCGTACGGATCTCGGTGGCGCAGATGTGGCAGGCCTGCCGGGCCCGGCGGTAGACGTAGACCTCGCCGCCGTGGTCGTCGACGCGCGGCGGGCGGCCCATGGCCTCGGGCAGGTGCTCGGGGCGGACGGTGTCGATGCGGTTGTTGCGTACGCCCTCGCGCATCAGGACGCCGAGGTCGGCCCAGACCGCGTCCCACTCGGCCCTGGTGAGGTCCTTGCCCGGGCGGTAGGGGTCGATGCCGTGCCGGAAGAGGACCTCCGCACGGTAGACGTTGCCGACGCCCGCGACGACCTTCTGGTCCATCAGCAGGGCGGCGACGGTGACCCGGCTCCGGGAGATCCGTTGCCAGGCCCGCTCGCCGTCCTTGTCCTCGCGCAGCGGGTCCGGGCCGAGCCGCTCGTGTATCGCGCGCTTCTCGGCCTCGGTGATCAGGGCGCAGGTGGTGGGGCCACGCAGGTCGGCGTAGTCGGAGGCGTTGACCAGGCGCAGCCGGACGGTGTCGGTGGGCGGGGGCGCGGGGGCGGCGCCGAAGCCGAGCTTGCCGAAGAGGCCGAGGTGGATGTGGACCCAGCCGGCCCCGTCGAAGCCCAGGAACAGGTGCTTGCCGTGGGCGTCGGTCTCCGTGAGGGTCCGGCCGTCGAGCAGCGCGGCGCTCGCGGCGAACTTCCCCTGCGGGCTGCTGACCCGTACCGGGGAGCCCGCGAACCGTGCGCGGTGGTCCGCGGCGAGGCGGTGGATCGTATGCCCCTCGGGCACGGCGGTCTCCTCGGTCCGGACGGCTGGGTGGCAGCGGCTCGCCGGAGTGGGGCTCGGCGGCGGCTCGGTGGAACGACCGTGCCGCCGGGCGACGGGCCGGCGGCACGGGTGAGCGGGTACGGCTGCGGTGGTCAGCCCTGCTGCGGGTGGTGGGCCGGGACCGGCGGGAGCTCACCGGTGTTCTCGTACGCCGAGAGCATGTCGATGCGGCGGGTGTGGCGCTCCTCGCCGGAGTACGGGGTGTTCAGGAAGATCTCGACGAACTTCGTGGACTCCTCGACCGTGTGCATCCGTCCGCCGATGGCCACGACGTTGGCGTCGTTGTGCTCACGGCCGAGGGCGGCGGTCTGCTCGCTCCAGGCGAGTGCGGCGCGGACGCCCTTGACCTTGTTGGCGGCGATCTGCTCGCCGTTGCCCGAGCCGCCGATGACGATGCCGAGGCTGTCCTTGTCCGCGGCCGTCCGCTCGGCGGCACGGAGGCAGAACGGCGGGTAGTCGTCCTGGGCGTCATAGATGTGGGGACCGCAGTCGACGGCCTCGTGGCCGTGAGCGGTGAGCCACTCGACGAGGTGGTTCTTGAGTTCGTAGCCGGCATGGTCGGAGCCGAGGTACACGCGCATGTGCGAAGTGTGACACGGACCGGCCGGGGTAGCCGTCAGCGGGGTCGGGGCCCCGGCGCACGGCGGCCGGGCCCCGGGTCCGGACCGGGCGGCTGCGAGGGCGCTCGGGCAATGATCGGGTCAAATAAGCGGAACCCGGGGTTCCGATCCACGGCCCGGCCGGGCTTCAATGCCTCGTCCGCCGTGGCACCACCCCCGCGACGGCAGGGCCGGGACACATGATCCGCACACGTGAGGATTCGACCATGACGTCGCAGACGACGCTGACGGAGCAGGGCCGACAGCCCGAGGAGCCGGGCGGGCAGGGGGCCGGTGACGGCCTCCAGGCCGGCCTCAAGAACAGGCACCTGTCGATGATCGCCATCGGCGGTGTCATCGGCGCCGGGCTCTTCGTCGGCTCCGGTGCCGGCATCGCCGCGGCGGGACCGGCCATCCTGGTGTCCTACGCCCTGGTCGGCATGATGGTCGTGTTCGTCATGCGGATGCTCGGGGAGATGGCCGCCGCCCGGCCGTCCTCCGGCTCCTTCTCCGCCTACGCCGACCAGGCCCTGGGCCGCTGGGCGGGCTTCTCGATCGGCTGGCTGTACTGGTTCTTCTGGGTCGTGGTGCTCGCCGTCGAGGCCACGGCGGGCGCCACGATCCTGGAGGGCTGGGTCCCGGCGGTGCCCCAGTGGGCCTGGGCGCTGATCGTCATGGTCGTCCTGACGGCCACCAACCTGGTCTCGGTCGGCAGCTACGGGGAGTTCGAGTTCTGGTTCGCCGGGATCAAGGTCGTGGCGATCGGCGCCTTCGTCGTCGTCGGCCTGCTCGCCGTCTTCGGCGTGCTCCCGGGCTCCGACAACCCCGGCGCGGGCCTCGCCCACCTCACGGACTCCGGCGGCTTCTTCCCCGAGGGCCCGGGGGCGATCCTCACCGGCATCCTGATGGTCGTCTTCTCCTTCATGGGCAGCGAGATCGTGACGCTCGCCGCCGGTGAGTCCTCGAACCCGCAGCGCGCCGTCTCGAGGGCTACCAACAGCGTGATCTGGCGCATCGCCGTCTTCTACCTGGGCTCGATCTTCGTCGTCCTGACGCTGCTGCCGTGGAACGACGCCTCGATCGTCAAGGACGGTTCGTACGTCGCCGCGCTCAACTCCGTCGGCATCCCGCACGCCGGGCAGGTCATGAACGTCATCGTGCTCACGGCGGTGCTGTCCTGCCTCAACTCCGGCCTCTACACCGCGTCCCGGATGGCCTTCTCGCTCGGCCGGCGCGGCGACGCCCCCCGTGCTTTCGCCCGGGTCAGCAAACGGGGTGTGCCGCAGGCGGCCATCCTCTCGTCCGTCGTGTTCGGCTTCGTGGCGGTCTTCTTCAACTACCAGTGGCCCGACACGGTGTTCCAGTTCCTGCTGAACTCCTCCGGCGCCGTCGCCCTGTTCGTCTGGCTGGTCATCTGCTTCACGCAGCTGCGGATGCGCGGCATCATCCTGCGCGAGCAGCCCGAGAAGCTGGTCGTGAGGATGTGGCTCTTCCCGTATCTGACCTGGGCGACGATCGCGATGATCTCGTTCGTGCTGGTCTACATGCTGACCGACGACGCGGGCCGCGAGCAGGTCCTGCTCTCGCTGCTGGTCGCCGCGCTGGTGGTGGCCGTCTCACTGGTGCGCGAGGCCCTCGGCAAGAAGGCGGGGGCGGCATCGGCCGAGTGACGCGCGGCCGTACCTGACGGCGGACGCCGGGTCTCCCGGCCGGCCCCCGCCACGGGGGCCTGCGGGCGCACGGAGGGCCTTCGCCACGGCCCCGCCCCCGCCCGGACAGCCGGGAGGCTCGCCGGTCCGCTGTCGCGTCACGCGACCCGGCGAGCCTCTTCGGTGGTCCGTACGGCGTCAGCCGCGACGCCCGATGAGCTTCCAGGACGCGGGCAGCGCGCCCATGGCCAGGGCGGCCTTCAGCGCGTCACCGATCAGGAACGGCACCAGGCCGGCCGCGACGGCGGCGCTCATCGACATCCCGGTGGAGAGCGCCAGGTACGGCACGCCCACCGCGTAGATGATCAGCGAGCCGACCGCCATCGTGCCCGCGGTGCGCAGCACCGAGCGGTCACCGCCCCGGCGGGCGAGGCCGCCGACGACGGTGGCGGCGAGCAGCATCCCGAGGACGTAGCCGAACGAGGCGCCGCCGGGGCCGGAGCTGCCCTCGGAGAACCACGGCACGCCCGCCATGCCGACGAGCGCGTACAGGGCGAGGGAGAGGAAACCCCGGCGGGCGCCGAGGGCGGTACCGATGAGCAGCGCCGCGAAGGTCTGGCCGGTGACGGGGACCGGGGAGCCGGGCACGGGCACGGCGATCTGGGCGGCGATGCCGGTCAGGGCGGCGCCGCCGACGACCAGCGCGGTGTCCACCGCGTAGCGGTGCCGGGCTGCGGGCAGCAGGTCGGCGAGGACCGCTCCGGAACGGACGGGGGCGGCGGCAGCAGTGCTCATCGGGACTCCGCGGTGAGAGGTGGGCAGATCGTAGGCGACGTTAGCCGACCGGCCCTCACGCGATCACCGTCGGCGGCCCACAAAGCGGCAGTTGAGGGGTTAGTGGGGTTCACACAAAGCAGCTTCCGCAACAACTCGACGGGGTGACGCTTGTCACGGTGGTGGGGGTGGAATCGCTCCGGCGAAGGGGAAGGGGCGCGCCGCGTGAGACTGTAGGTTCCCCATAATCATCCGAGAGTGACCCGCCCCCCATGCACGACGCGTCTTCCCCCACCCTCCCCCCTGTTCCGCCGGAGCCCCTGGCGCCCGGCCTCAAACAGCGCCATCTGACCATGCTGGGACTGGGCGGGGTGATCGGTGCCGGGCTCTTCGTCGGCTCGGGCGCCGGGATCTCGGTCGCCGGACCGGCCGTCACCGTGTCGTACCTGATCGCCGGGGCGCTCGCGATGCTGGTGATGCGGATGCTCGGCGAGATGTCCGCGGCGATGCCCGCGTCCGGTTCCTTCTCCGTCCACGCGGAGCGCGCGCTGGGCCGCTGGGCGGGGTTCAGTGCGGGCTGGCTCTACTGGTTCATGCTGGTGGTGGTGCTCGCCGTCGAGGCGACGGCGGCGGCGCAGATCGCCCACGGCTGGGTTCCGGCGGTGGGCCAGTGGCTCTGGGTGCTGCTGTTCATGGTGGTCTTCACGGTGGCCAACCTGACGGCGGTGAAGAACTTCGGCGAGTTCGAGTTCTGGTTCGCCGCGCTCAAGGTCACCGCCATCGTGGTCTTCCTGGTGCTGGGCGCGCTGGCCGTCTTCGGTCTGCTGCCGGACACCGACCCGGTGGGGTTCGGCAACCTCACCGGCCGGGGCGGGTTCCTGCCGAACGGCTGGGACGGGGTCGTCGCCGGTGTGCTCTCGGTGGTCTTCGCCTTCGGCGGGCTGGAGGTCGTGACGATCGCGGCGGCCGAGACCGACGACCCGGCGCGCGCGGTGGGACGCGCGGTGCGCAGCGCGGTGGTGCGCATCCTCTTCTTCTACGTCGGCTCGATGCTGGTGATCGTGACCGTCCTGCCGTGGACCGCGCAGCGGGCGGGGTTCAGCCCGTACGTGAAGGTCCTGGACGAGCTCGGGGTGCCCTCGGCGGGGCAGATCATGAACATCGTGGTGTTCGTGGCCCTCCTCTCGGCGCTCAACGCCAACCTCTACGGCTCCTCCCGGATGATCTTCTCGCTGGCCGAGCGGGGCGAGGCGCCCCGCGGCCTGCTGAAGGTCTCGGGCCGCGGCAGGGGGCCGGGCGGCGGGGTCCCGCGCCGGGCGGTGCTGGCGTCGGTGGCCTTCGGCTTCGTCTCCGTGCTGCTCAATCTGAGGTGGCCCGACTCGGTCTTCCTCTACCTGCTCAACTCGGTGGGCGCGGTCCTGCTGTTCGTCTGGGGGCTGATCGCCGCCTCCCAGCTGCGGCTGCGGCGCCGGCTGGAGCGGGAGACGCCCGGCGGGCTGCCCCTGCGGATGTGGTGTTTCCCGTGGCTGACGTGGCTGACGCTCGCCGCCCTGCTGGCCGTCCTGCTGCTGATGCTCACCGACGACGCCGCCCGTACGCAGGTGCTGTGGTCGGCGGGGGCCACCGGGCTGGTCCTGCTCGTGGCCGTCGTACGGCAGGCGCGGGCGGGCCGGTCCGGATGACGGGGCCGTGTCCGGATGGACACCTTGTGTGAGTCCGGTGACCGTATAGCGGACATCCGTACCCCGAGGGCGGACCCCGTGCTCAGACTGTGGTCCGACCCAGTCCCGTCCAGCGAACAGAGCCGTCCATGTCCCGGACCTCCGCGCCTCCCCCCACGGACGCCGCGCCCCCCGCCGATTCGGCCCTCACCCACGGCCTGAAGCAGCGCCATCTCTCGATGATCGCCCTGGGGGGCGTGATCGGGGCGGGGCTGTTCGTCGGCTCCGGCGCCGGTATCGCCGCCGCGGGCCCCTCCATCGTCATCGCCTACGGCGTCTCCGGGCTGCTGGTGATGTTCGTGATGCGGATGCTCGGCGAGATGTCGGCCGCCGATCCGGCCTCCGGCTCCTTCTCGGTCCACGCCGAGCGGGCGATCGGCCCGTGGGCCGGTTTCACCGCGGGGTGGGCGTTCTGGGTGCTGCTCTGTGTGGCGGTCGGCCTGGAGGGCATCGGCGCCGCGCAGATCGTCACGGGCTGGCTGCCGGGCACTCCGGAGTGGGCCTGGGTCGCGCTGTTCATGCTGGTCTTCCTCGGTACGAACCTCGCGGCCGTGAAGAACTTCGGCGAGTTCGAGTTCTGGTTCGCCGCGCTCAAGGTGATCGCGATCAGCCTCTTCCTGGTCCTCGGTGTGCTCGCGATCCTCGGCGTGCTGCCCGGCACCGACTCCCCCGGCTCCTCGAACCTCACCGGCGAGGGCGGCTTCCTGCCGAACGGTTCGGAGGGGTTCATCATCGGGCTGCTGGCCTCCGTGTTCGCGTACGGCGGCCTGGAGACCGTCACCATCGCGGCGGCCGAGTCGGAGAACCCGGTGCGCGGCGTCGCCAAGGCCGTGCGCACGGCGATGTGGCGGATCGCGGTGTTCTACGTCGGTTCGATGGCGGTCATCGTCGCCCTCGTCCCCTGGGACGACCCGAAGGTCGCCGAGGTCGGGCCGTTCTACGCGACGCTGGACCACCTCGGGATCAGCGGAGCCGCGGAGATCATGAACGTGGTCATCCTGATCGCGCTGCTCTCCGCGATGAACGCCAACATCTACGGCGCCTCGCGCATGGCGTGCTCCCTGGTGGCGCGCGGCCAGGGGCCCCGGCGGCTCGGCACGGTCTCCTCCGGTGTCCCGCGCAACGCCGTGCTGGCCTCCTCGCTCTTCGGCTTCCTCTGCGTGCTGCTCAGCTACTGGCGTCCCGACGACGTCTTCCCGTGGCTGCTGAACATGATCGGTGCGGTGATCCTGGTCGTCTGGATCTTCATCGCCGTCTCCCAGCTGGTCCTGCGCGGCCGGCTGGAGCGCGAGGCGCCGGAGAAGCTCGTCGTACGGATGTGGCTCTTCCCGGTCCTGACGGTCGTGGCGCTGCTGGCGATGGCCGGCATCTTCCTGCTGATGCTGCGTCAGCCCGACACCCGGGACCAGCTGCTGGCGACCGGGGCGCTGACGGCGGTGCTGGTCGTCATCGGGCTGGTACGGCAGCGGCGGGCCGCGCGCACGCCGGGCGCCTGATATCCCCTTGGCCCCCGCCGTCCCCCGCTGAGAGGGTGTCCGGATGACTTCCTCGCCTCCCGACCCCTCCGTGCTGCACCCGATGGCGGGCCAGCCGCGGGTGGTCCAGCTGAAGCCGCTGGTGACGTCGCCGTTGATCGAGGCCGGCGACTACTCGTACTACGACGACCCCGAGCACGCGACGGAGTTCGAGACCCGCAACGTGCTGTACCACTACGGCCCGGAGCGACTGGTCATCGGCAGGTACTGCGCGCTGGCGACCGGGGTGCGGTTCCTCATGAACGGCGCCAACCACCGCATGGACGGCCCGTCCACCTTCCCCTTCCCCATGCTGGGCGGTGCGTGGGCCGACCACGCCGACCTGCTGAGCGACCTGCCGGTGCGGGGCGACACGGTGGTGGGCCACGACGTGTGGATCGGCAACGGGGCGACGGTGCTGCCGGGTGTACGGATCGGCAACGGCGCGATCGTCGCGGCCGGTTCGGTCGTCACCCGCGACGTGCCGGACTACGGCGTGGTCGGCGGCAATCCGGCCCGGCTGATCCGTGTCCGGTACGACGACGCGGACGTCGCCCGGCTGCTCGCGCTCGCCTGGTGGGACTGGCCCGCCGAGCACGTCACCGCGCACGTACGCGCGCTGATGGCCGGTGACCTCGACGCGCTGGAGGCGGCGGCGCCTCAGGCGGCCGGGCGCTGAGCCCGTACGAGGACCTCTCCGGCCTCCGTACGGAAGTAGAGCACCGACCGGCCCGACCGCCGCCGCCCGGCCAGCCCCGCATCGGTCAGCACCTTCAGATGGCGGCCGACCGATCCCAGCCCCTGGCCGGTCAGTGCCACGAGCTGGGTCGTGCTCTTCGGGCTTCCCAGCCGCACGAGCACACCGGCCCGGGCGGGCCCCAGCAGTCGGCCGAGGCTGTCCGGGACGGCCTGCCCGTGCACGTCCGACAGCACCCCGGAGCAGGAGTACACCACGGCGTACCGCCGCTCCTCCGCGTCCCAGGAGACCCAGCCCTGACGCGGTGTGACCGGCACGAAGGCCAGTGAGGCACCGGAGAGTTCACGCGGCGGGTAGTCCCGCGGGTTGACCTGGAGCCGACTGCCCCCGAGCCATCGCATACCGGGGTTCATCGCTTCCAGGGCGGCGGTCCAGCCGCCCTGGCTCAGCTGCCCGGCTCGCGCCACGATGTCCGCCTCCATGATCCGGCGGCGACGGGACCAGTCGGGGCGCACGATCCGCTCCCACACCCACGCCAACAGGTCCGCCGCCTTCTCCGGCAGGTCCGGGCGGTGCAGCAGGGGCGGCAGCGGACCGCCCCTGGACACCTCCAGATCGGCGCGCGCCTGATCGGGCGGCGTCCGCCGTAGGCGGGCCAGGTCCTGGGCGAAACCGCCGCTCCCGGTGGGGGTCGGGGTGAGGAAGTCGGCGTTCCAGAGGCCGCCGAGGCCGATCCTCACGAGCCGCGCGGCGACCGGGTCCCCGGCGAGCCGCTCCCGGTAGGCGGGGCGGTGGGCGTCGAACCACGCGCGTTCGGCGGGATGGGAGGCGGTGCCGCACTCCAGTGCCTGCAGGGTCGCGGCCGTCTCGACCAGCTCCGACACGAGGAAGCGGCCTGCCGCCAGGGTGTCCGCGTTGATCCGCCACCAGCCCATGGTTTCGCCTCCCCGCGAAACAGTAACGGCCCCGCGCCGCCCGGCCGAGACTCCCGGGCATGCCGACCTACCGCGACGTGTTCCGCATCCCGCAGTTCGGGGCCCTCTTCACGGCCGGCGCCCTGCAGGGCGCCGCCTCCACCACGAGCGGGCTCGCCCTCGGCCTCCTGGTGTTCACCTCGACCGGGTCGCCGCTGCTGTCCGCCCTGTCGATGTTCGGCTCCTCGCTGGCCCAACTGGTCGGCGCGACGTTGCTGATGTCGGCGGCGGACCGGCTGCCGCCGCGTGCCGCGCTGACCGGTTCGGCGCTCGCCTTCGGCATCGGCACGGCCGTCCTGGCGCTCCCCGGACTGCCGTTGCCGGCGGTGTTCGCCGTGCTCCTCGGGCAGGGGTCCCTCGCGGCGGTGGCAGGCGGGGCCCGGTACGGGCTGCTCGTCGAGATCCTGCCCGACGACGCCTACCTGCTGGGGCGTTCGGTGCTCAACATGTGCGCGGGGTCGGTGCAGGTCGCCGGGTACGCCGTGGGCGGTGCCCTGGTGGCCGTGCTGTCCGCGCGCGGGACCCTGCTCGTCGCGGCGGGCCTGTACCTGGCCGGGGCGGCCGTCACCCGGCTCGGTCTCGTCCGGCGCCCGCCCCGGGCCGCGGGCCGGCCTTCGGTGGGCGCGACCTGGCGGACGAACGCGCTGCTGTGGTCGTCGGTGCCGCGCCGGAGGCTGTACCTCGCCCTGTGGGTGCCCAACGGGCTGGTGGTCGGCTGCGAGTCGCTCTTCGTCCCGTACCGGCCCGACGCGGCGGGGCCGCTGTTCGCCTGCGCGGCGCTCGGGATGCTGGCCGGGGACACCCTGACCGGCCGGTTCCTCCCCGCCCGCCACAGGGGCCCGGCCTCCGTCCGGCTGCTCCTGTTGCTGGCCGCGCCCTATCTGCTGTTCGCGCTGCGGCCCGGTCTGCCGTGGGCTCTGGTCCTGGCCACCGTGGCGTCCACCGGTTTCTCGGCGAGTCTGCTCATCCAGGAGCGCCTGACAGCGCTCACCCCGAAGGCGATGACGGGCCAGGCGCTCGGCCTGCACTCCTCCGGGATGCTGGCGATGCAGGGCGTGGCGGCAGCGCTGGCGGGATCGGTGGCGCAGCGGACCTCCGCCGGGACGGCGATCGCCCTGATGGCGCTCGCCTCGGTCGCGGTCACGCTGGCCCTCGCGCCGGGGCTGCGGCGCGAGAATCCCTAGCCGGCCGCCCCCGCCGCCGTCACCGCCCCCGCTGTGTCCCCCGCCGCCGCCACCGGAGCCCCCGCCGTGCTGCCCGCGGACCGCTCCGGCCGGAACCGCGCCCTCCGGGTCCCGTCCCGCCGCCGGGCCCGGGTGCCGCCCTCAGCCGAGGGCGAGTTCGAGCAGCGGCAGTACCCGGCCGGGGATCGATCCGGACGGGACCGCCCCGACGCGCACCGCTCCCATCGCCGTGTAGAAGGGCTCGGCGTTCGGGTCGGAGTCGATGGTGAGCACAGTGAATCCGAGCCGCCGGGCCTGCTGTCGCACGTGCGTGAACAGCAGCCGGCCCACCCCCTGGCCGATGGCGTCCGGCTCGACGAACATCATGCCGAGGACGCCCCTGGGGGGTGGGCCCTCCAGCGTGGTGAAGCCCAGGATCCCGCCGTCCCGTTCCGCCACCGCCGTGCGCCGTGCGGCCACGTCGGCCGGGTCGAGGGTGAGCTCGTCGCGGCAGGCGGCCAGGAACGCGTCGTCGTAACCCCAGTGCGCCTTGGACCGCAGGGCCAGGGCGGTCAGCGTCGCCGCCTCGTCGGGGCGCCCCTGCCGTACACGGATCATCGGTCTCTCCCGTCTCGTGTCACCGCTCCGGCCCGACGGCCGCCGGGCCGGTGCCCCCCGGCAGGGGCCTCAGCGGCCCGCTCCCCCGCCGCCGCGAGGGCCAGGCCGGCGAAGCGGTGGGCCACGGTGCGCCAGGTGGTGGTGGCGGCGGGCTCGTCCCGCAGGGCGCGGGCGTGCAGCAGCTCCGGGGCGGGGGCACCGTACCGGAGGAGCCGGCCGGGGTCCCAGCGCAGGACGCGGCCGGCCGTCGTCTCCGGGTGGAACTGCACGCCCCACGCCGAGGAACCGACCCGGAACGCCTGGTAGGGGCAGTCGTCGCCGCGCACCAGCCAGTGGGCGCCGGGAGGCAGCGCGGTGACGGCGTCGACGTGGTTCTCGATGGCCCGGGGGTGCGCGGGCAGCCCGTGGAACAGCGGGTCGTCCTCGGCCTCGGGGCGCAGACCGAGCCGGGTGCTGCCGAACTCGGGCGTTCCGTGCTCCCCGCGCACCTCGCCCCCCGCGACCTGGGCGAGCATCTGGCCGCCGAGACAGATACCGAACACCGGGGTCCGTTCGGTGAGGGCCTGGCGCACGAGTGCGCGGGTCGCGGGCAGCCAGGGCGCGCGGACGTCGTCGTCGGGCAGGTATCCGCCGCCGAGGACGACGAGCGCGGGGTGTTCCAGGCGGTCGGGGACCACGGCGCCCTCGTGGGCGGGGACCACGCGGGCCGTGACCCCGCGCTCCTCCAGCCAGCCCCTCCAGCGGCCGAGACCCTCTCCGGGGCCGTGCTGGATCACCAGTGCCGTGGCCGCCGTCGCCGTGCCGCCCATCCACGCCCCCCACGCCGTCCGTCGCCGTTACGCCTGTCCGGTTCGCGGGGCCAGCCTACGCACGGCCGCCGGTGCCGGCACCCCTCGGCACGACCGACGACCGGCGACCGGCGACCGGCCCGAGACCATCGGCTGATCACTTCCGGGCCCACCTCCTGCTAGCCTGCAATTGCGACACAGTTGCAATAACAACCAGCCAGCAGTTGGAGGGTTCGCACCCATGGCCACGTACACGCTCCCGGAACTCCCCTACGACTACGCGGCGCTCGAACCGGTCATCAACCCGCAGATCATCGAGCTCCACCACGACAAGCACCACGCCGCGTACGTGAAGGGGGCGAACGACACCCTGGAGCAGCTGGAGGAGGCGCGCGACAAGGGGACCTGGGGCGCGATCAACGGCCTGCAGAAGAGCCTCGCCTTCCACCTCTCCGGCCACATCCTCCACTCGATCTACTGGCACAACATGACCGGTGACGGCGGAGGCGAGCCCCTGGCGGCGGACGGTGTCGGCGATCTGGCGGACGCGATCACCGAGTCCTTCGGCTCCTTCGCCGGCTTCAAGGCGCAGCTCACCAAGGCCGCCGCGACCACGCAGGGTTCGGGCTGGGGCGTCCTGGCGTACGAACCGCTGAGCGGCAGGCTGATCGTCGAGCAGGTCTACGACCACCAGGGCAACATCGGCCAGGCCTCGACGCCGGTCCTGGTCTTCGACGCCTGGGAGCACGCCTTCTACCTCCAGTACAAGAACCAGAAGGTCGACTTCATCGAGGCCATGTGGGCCGTCGTCAACTGGCAGGACGTGGCCAAGCGCTACGCCGCGGCCAAGGAGCGCGACAACGTGCTGCTGCTCGCCCCCTGAGCACCGGCACCCGGACGTCCTGCCTCGTGATCGTCTTCTCAGCCTTCACCCGGCAGGCGGATCACCGGAGAGCCCCCGCGAGGACGTGACTCGCGGGGGCTCTCCCATGCCCGGGGTGCCCGGCGGGACTCCGGACCGGCGGCGCTGCCGGCATGCGCCGATCACGGACGACCGCGCGGGGCGCCCGGCGGGGCTCCGGCGTGAGGCGGAGGTGGCCGGGCGGGGTGCCGTCAGTCGAAGACGGGGCCCTGGGTGCGGGTCCGCTTGATCTCGTAGAAGCCGGGGATCGAGGCGACCAGCAGCGTGCCGTCCCAGAGCCGCGCCGCCTCCTCGCCCTTGGGGGCGGGGGTGACGACCGGGCCGAAGAAGGCGATCTGCTCGCCGTCGGGGCCGGGGACGGCGATGACCGGGGTGCCGACGTCCTGTCCGACCTTGTCGATGCCCTCCTGGTGGGAGGCGCGCAGCTCCTTGTCGTACGCGTCGGAGTCGGCGTACTCGATCAGCTCGGCGGGAAGGCCGACGTCCGCCAGGGCGCCCGCGATCGCCTCGCGGGTGGGGCCCTCGCCGTTGTTGTGGAAGCGGGTGCCCAGCGCGGTGTAGAGCGGGCCGACGACCTCGTCGCCGTGCTTCTGCCGCGCGGCCACGACCACCCGGACCGGGCCCCAGGCCTGGGTCCGCATCATCTCCCGGTACTCCTCGGGCAGCTCGTCCAGCCTGTTCTCGTTGAGGACGGCCAGGCTCATCACGTGCCAGCGGACCTCGACGTCGCGGACCTTCTCCACCTCCAGCATCCAGCGGGAGGTCATCCAGGCCCAGGGGCAGAGCGGGTCGAACCAGAAGTCGGCCGGGGTCGCGCCGTTCGACGTGCTGTTCTCGGGCATGTCTCTCCTCAAGAGCTCGGTCTGCACCTGAGCGTCTGAACACCGCCGGGGCCCGCCCCCATTCCCGTGCGCGGGCGCCGGGGGCCGCATGCGAGGATCAAAGCCGTTCGAATCGGGACCGACCGGCGACCCGCCCCCGCGGCAAACGCCCTGGCCGCCAGTCGGTCCGAGACACAAAGGAGTGCTCCGTGCCCGGTGAAAACCTGTCCCGCGACGAGGCCCGCGAGCGGGCCGAGCTGCTGACCGTCGACGGTTACGAGGTCGCCCTCGACCTGCGCTCCGCCGTCGGCGATCCCGCCGACGGGGAGGCCGGTCCGCGCACCTTCCGCTCACTGACCACGATCCGCTTCCGCGCCGCCCGTGCGGGGGCCTCGACCTTCGCCGACCTGCTCGCCCCCGCCGTGACCTCGGTGACCCTGAACGGGAAGGACCTGGACCCGGCGGCCGTCTTCGACGGCACGCGGATCGCGCTGGACGACCTCGCCGAGGGCGAGAACGTCCTGGTGGTCGACGCGCGTTGCGCGTACAGCCGGACCGGCGAGGGCATGCACCGCTTCGTCGACCCGGAGGACGGCGAGGTCTACCTCTACACGCAGTACGAGCCGGCCGACGCCCGCCGCGTCTTCGCCAACTTCGAGCAGCCCGACCTCAAGGCCCCCTACCGCTTCCAGGTGACGGCGCCCGAGGGCTGGACGGTCCGCTCCAACGGCGCGGAGGAGTTCCACGAGGGCGAGGTGTGGCGCTTCGCCGAGACGAAGCCGATCTCCACGTACATCACGGTGGTCGTCGCCGGTCCCTACCATTGCGTGAGCGACCTCTACACGCGTACGTCCGACGACGGCTCGACGCTGGAGATCCCGCTGAGCGCGATGTGCCGCAAGGGCCTGGCCCGGTACTTCGACGCGGACGACGTCTTCCTGATCACCAAGCAGGGCCTGGACTTCTTCCACGACCACTTCGACTACCCGTACCCGTTCGGCAAGTACGACCAGGCCTTCGTGCCCGAGTACAACCTCGGCGCCATGGAGAACCCGGGCCTGGTCACCTTCCGCGAGGAGTACATCTACCGGTCCAAGGTCACCTCGGCCTCCTACGAGCGCCGCGCCAACGTCATCCTGCACGAGATGGCGCACATGTGGTTCGGCGACCTGGTCACCATGAAGTGGTGGGACGACCTGTGGCTGAAGGAGTCCTTCGCCGACTTCATGGGCACCTTCTCGATGGTCGAGGCGACGCGTTTCACCAACGGCTGGATCACCTTCGCCAACAACCGCAAGGCGTGGGCCTACCGCGCCGACCAGCTGCCCTCCACCCACCCGGTCACGGCCGACATCCGTGACCTGGAGGACGCGAAGCTGAACTTCGACGGCATCACCTACGCCAAGGGCGCCTCGGTCCTCAAGCAGTTGGTGGCCTACGTGGGCCGGGACGCCTTCCTGGAGGGCGCCCGCCGCTACTTCAAGCAGCACGCGTACGGCAACACCGAGCTGGGCGACCTGCTGTCGGTGCTGGCCGAGACGTCGGGGCGCGACATGACGGCCTGGTCCCGCTCCTGGCTCCAGACCGCCGGCGTGAACGTGCTGACCCCGGTGGTGACGTACGACGACGAGGGCCGCGTCGCGGAGCTCGCCGTCACCCAGGAGGCCGCCGCCTCGCACCCCGAGCTGCGCCCGCACCGGGTCGCGGTGGGCCTGTACCGGCTGGACCCGGACGGCGGACTGGTCCGGTACGCCCGGGCGGAGACGGACGTGGCCGGGGAGCGGACCGTCGTCGCGGAGCTGGCCGGGGCCGAGAAGCCCGATCTGGTGCTGGTCAACGACGACGACCTGACGTACTGCAAGGTCCGCTTCGACGAGCGGTCGCTGGCCACCCTGCGCGAGCACCTCGGTTCGGTCACCGACCCGCTGGCCCGCGCCCTGTGCTGGTCCGCGCTGTGGAACCTGACGCGGGACGCCCTGCTGCCGGCCCGTGACTTCGTCGCGCTGGTCCTGGCCTTCGCCGGGCGGGAGAGCGACATCGGCGTGCTCCAGATGCTGCACGCCTGGGCCCAGTCCGCCCTGGTGCGCTACACCACCCCCGGCCGGCGCGCGGAGGGCGGCACGGCCCTGGCCGAGGGTGCGCTGCGGGAGCTGCGCCACGCGGAGGCGGGCAGCCAGCACCAGCTGACGTGGGCCCGGTTCTTCGCGGCGGTGGCCACCTCGGACGCGGACCTCCAGCTGCTGGGTGCGCTGCTGGACGGTTCGGCCGTGATCGAGGGCCTGGAGGTCGACCAGGAACTGCGCTGGGCGTTCCTGTCCCCGCTGGTCGCGCACGGGGCCGCCGGTGAGGAGGCCGTCGACGCCGAGCTGGCCCGCGACGACACGGCGTCCGGCAAGCGGCACCACGTGCGGTGCCTGGCCTCGCGGCCCTCGGCGGCGGTCAAGGCGCAGGCCTGGGCCGAGGTCGTGGAGTCGGACGAGCTGTCCAACGCGTTCGTCGAGGCGACCATCGCGGGCTTCGAGCAGCCCTCGCAGCGGGAGCTGCTGGCGCCGTACACGGCCGCGTACTTCGAGGCGATCGAGCGGGGTGTGGGCCGAGCGCTCCATCCAGATCGGCATGGACGTGGTCAAGGGTCTGTTCCCGGGGCTCCAGGACGACCCCGCGACGCTGACCGCGACGGACGCCTGGCTCACCTCGCACCCGGACGCGGCCCCCGCGCTGCGCCGTCTCGTCCTGGAGGCGCGGGACGACCTGGCCCGGGCGCTGCGGGCCCAGGAGCGCGACGCGGCGGCGTGAGCCCCCGGCGCGCGTCCCGCATACGTACGCGGGGCGCGCGCCGCGCACTCCCCGGCGTGACCGGTCGTCCGGGACACCGGAGCGCCGTGCTTCAGTACGGCGGTGTCCTGGTACGTCGACGGACGTGTAACACCGGTCGCCGGCCGGCGGGCGCTGCGGGAACCTCCGGTGCATGAACCGGAACACCCTCACCACCCACCCCCTCCACGGCGTCCACCACCGCGTGTGGTCCGCCCAGCAGTTGCGCGCCGAGGGGGTGACCGCCGCGCAGGCCGCCGCCCAGTGCCTGTCCGGCGGTCCGTGGCAGCAGTTGCTGCCCGGCGTCTACCTCCTGCACCCGGGGCCGCCCACCGATCAGGAGCGGCTGCACGGCGCCCTGCTGTACGCGGG
>NZ_KL585401.1:95431-97759 GCF_000721935.1 Streptomyces sp. NRRL WC-3549 | reverse complement strand
CCGCCTCCGCGCGGCGCCCCGTGACGGCGGTGCCCGGCCCGGAGTACGGCGAGGCCATGGTGACGGGCCTGGCGGCACTGGCCCTGTGCGGCTTCGAGTCCGTCCCGCCGTTGGCCGCGCTGCACCGGATCGACGTCCTGGTGCCGCGTACCCGCCGACTGCGCTCGACCCGGTTCGTCCAGGTGGTCCGGGCCGCGGTGCCGCCCCGGCCGCTGACCCGGCTCGGAATGCCGCTGGCCCCGGTGGAGCGGGCGCTCGCCGACGCGGTCGCCTCGCTGACCGAGGCCCCCGCGGTGCGCCGGCTGCTGACGGAGGCGGTCCGGGCCGGGTACTGCGAGCCCGCCGCGGTGGTACGCGAGCTGGGCGCGGCGAAGCTGCTGGGCCGGGCCCACGTGGTGGACGCCGTGGAGGAGCTGCTCGCCGAGGGCAGGGCCGTCGCGGAGGACCGGCTCTACGAGATGGTGCGCCGCCACGGGCTCCCGGAGCCGCTGTGGAACGTGGACCTGTGCCTGCCCGGCGGGGCGTGCCTGGGCGGGGTGGACGCGTACTGGCCCGAGCAGGCGGTCGCGGTCGAGATCTGCGCCTCGGCGCCGCGCGGGGAGCGTGCCGGGGGCTCCGCCGACCGGGAGCACCTGGAACGGCTGGGGGTCACGGTCGTCCGGGTCGCACCGGGCAGGCTGCGCGAGGCGATGGCGCAGCAGGCGGTGGTGGTGCGTACGGCGATGACGGCGGCCGAGGACCGAGAACCGGCCGCCTATGTGGTGGTGCTGCCGAGGTGACCGCCGAAGTGGCCGGGAAGTCACCGGGATTTCACCCCGTTCGTCCCGCGTGACGCATGGGCACCCATGGCGGATCTACGCCATGTGCATGTCTAAGCCCCGTCAAGTCTCCACAAACCCCTGTCATTTACGAAAGGCTGAGCGGTCATCCGGTACCGAATTCCGGACTCTCTCTTTCACTCACAGGGATGCTGATGACCAAGGAATCCCCCGGCTCCATACCCGGGGCCAGACGCGCCGCGCGCATCGCCGCCGCCGCCGGTCTGGCGGCCGCACTGGCCGCCACCGGCGCCGCCCCGGTCTTCGCCGCCGACGACCCGGCCGCCGCCCCCGTCAAGCCCGCCGCCACCGGCGACACGGGTGACAAGCTCGGTGAGGCCGACGCCGACATCCTGGCGAAGGCCGAGGCCAAGGGCGAGAAGAACATCACCATGATGGTCGCCACCACGCCCGGCGCCACCGCGCAGGTCGCCAAGCAGCTGGACGCCGTCAAGGGATCCGTGCTGGGCCAGACGTACGACAAGCTCGGCTACGTCCGGGCCACCGTGCCGACCGCGACGGCGGAAACCACCATCAAGGCGGCGCAGAAGCTGTCGAGCGTCCACGGCATCGATCTCAAGCAGGAGATCCAGCTGGACGACCCGACGCCGGAGGCCGACCAGGTCGCGGGGTCCAAGCAGCTCAAGGCGACGGGCAGTTACCCGGCCCCGGGCAAGAACACCCCGGCGAAGAACCCGTACAACCCGTCCTTCGAGACGGGCGCCGTCGACTTCGTCAAGCAGAACCCGAAGGCCGACGGCCGCGGCATCACCATCGGCATCCTGGACTCCGGTGTGGACGTCGCCCACCCCGCGCTCCAGAAGACCACCACCGGCGAGCGCAAGATCGTCGACTGGGTGACCGCCACGGACCCGGTCAGCGACGGCGACGGCACCTGGCTGCGGATGGGCACCACGGTGACCGGCCCGACCTTCACCTTCGGAGGCCGCACCTACACGGCGCCCAAGGGCTCCTACAAGGTCCAGCTCTTCGCCGAGGCCGCCACCAAGGGCGGCGACATGGCCGGCGACCTCAACCGGGACGGCGACACCACCGACGTCTGGGCCGTGCTGTACGACCCGGTCACCGGGACCGTCCGCGTCGACCTCGACAACGACGCGAACTTCAAGAACGACGCCGTGCTGAAGCCGTACAAGGACGGCCACCAGATCGGCTACTTCGGGAAGGACAACCCGAAGACCGAGGTCGTCGAGCGCATCCCGTTCGTGGTCGAGACCCGCAAGAACGTCGTCTACAACGCGGCCGGCGACAAGGCCGACTACGTCAACATCGGCGTCATCCAGAGCGAGCACGGCACGCACGTCGCGGGCATCACCGCGGCCAACAGCCTGTTCGGCGGCAAGATGAACGGCGCGGCGCCCGGCGCCAAGATCGTCTCCTCGCGCGCCTGCACCTGGTCCGGCGGCTGCACCAACATCGCGCTGACCGAGGGCATGATCGACCTCGTGGTGAACCGCGGGGTCGACGTCGTCAACATGTCGATCGGCGG
>NZ_KL585401.1:88255-95245 GCF_000721935.1 Streptomyces sp. NRRL WC-3549 | reverse complement strand
CCCGCCGCTCAACGACGGCAACAACGCCCGGGCCGAGCTCTACAAGCGGCTCATCGACATCTACGGCGTCCAGCTGGTCATCTCGGCCGGCAACGAGGGCCCGGGGCTGAACACCATCGGCGACCCCGGTCTCGCCGACCACGTCATCTCGGTGGGCGCGTCCATCTCCAAGGAGACCTGGGCGGCCAACTACGGCTCGACCGTCACCAAGAAGTACGACATGCTGCCCTTCTCCTCGCGCGGTCCGCGTGAGGACGGCGGGTTCACGCCGACCCTGACCGCCCCGGGTGCCGCGATCAACACCACGCAGACCTGGCTGCCCGGCGGCCCGGTCAAGGAGGCGGGCTACTCGCTCCCGGCCGGCTACTCCATGCTGCAGGGCACCTCGATGTCCTCGCCGCAGGCCGCCGGCGCGACGGCGCTGCTGCTGTCCGCCGCGAAGCAGAAGCACGTCGAGCTGCCCCCGGCCGATCTGCGGACCGCGCTGACCAGCACCGCCTCCCACATCAAGGACGTGCCCGCGCACGCCCAGGGCGCCGGTCTGATCGACATCGTCGCCGCCTGGAAGCAGATCTCGAAGAAGGGCGACCCGGCGCACGAGTACACGGTGAAGGCCCCGGTCGACACCGCGATCGACTTCGCGCTGAAGACCCCGGGCTTCGGCACCGGCCTGTACGACCGTGAGGGCGGCCTGCAGGTCGGCCAGAAGAAGTCGTACGACGTGGTCATCACGCGCACCACGGGCCCGGACAAGGCCGTGAAGCACAAGCTGTCCTGGAAGAACGACGACGGCACCTTCAAGCTGACCGGCTCCAAGACGGTCGCGCTGCCGCTGGGCGAGCCGGTCACCGTCAAGGTCCAGGCGAAGCCCAAGAGCGCCGGCGTGCACAGCGCGATCCTCCAGGTCGACGACAAGAAGACCAAGGGCGTCGACCACCAGATCCTCGCCACGGTCGTCGTCGCCAAGGACCTGGTGAAGCCGGACTACTCGTTCAAGGCGTCCGGTTCGGTGCAGCGCAACGGCACCACGTCGTACTTCCTGAACGTGCCGGAGGGTGCCAAGACCCTCGAGGTCGCGATGAGCGCCCTGCGCTCGGGCAGCCAGACCCGGTTCATCTCCATCCACCCCTACGGGGTCGGGGTGGAGGACAGCTCCACGGTCTACTGCTACCCGAACTACGAGAACCCGGCCAACACCTGCCGCCCGGACGTGCGCTCCTACAAGGACCCGCAGCCCGGCGTCTGGGAGATCGAGGTCGAGGCCCGTCGTACGTCGCCGCTGCTGGACAACCCGTACAAGCTGGACGTCTCGCTGCTCGGCGCCTCCTTCGACCCGGCGGTGCGCACCATCGCCGAGGCGAAGATCGGCACCCCGGCCGCGGTGGACTGGACGGTCACCAACAACGCCGGTGACCTCCAGGGCTCGCTGCGGGGCGGCTCGCTGGGCTCGGCCGACGTCGAGCGCCCGTCGATCTCCACCGGCGGCGAGTACACCAAGACGGTCACCATCGGTGAGGGTGTCGAGAAGCTGGACTTCGCCATCGGCAACACGGCGGACGCCAACGCCGACCTCGACCTGTACATCTTCAAGGGCGCCACGCAGGTCGGCGCCTCGACGACGGCGGGCTCGGAGGAGTCGGTCAGCCTCGTGAAGCCGGCCGCCGGCACGTACACCGTCGTCATCGACGGCTACTCGGTCCCCGCCGGGACCACCGAGTACGACTACCGCGACGTGTACTACTCCGCGTCGCTCGGTCAGATCAAGGTCGACGAGTCGAAGGCCGTGAAGCTGGCCAACGGCGCGTCCGCCCAGGTCGGCGCCGAGGTCGTCGTCGCCGGAGCGGCCCCCGAGGGCCGGCAGTTCTTCGGCGAGGTCGAGCTGGTGAACGCGCGCGGCACCGCGGCGGGCACCGGCAGCGTCGTGATCGAGAAGGTCGCGCCGTAACGGCACCGCGCTGACCGTGTGATCCGTGTGATCCCTGTGACACACGCCGGCTGTGGGGCGGGCGCCCGCAAGGGCTCCCGCCCCACAGCCATGTCCGCGTCCTGTCCGCCTGCCGGACAATGGATTGGACAAGAAAGCTCTGGACAGACACATCATGGACCGGCAAAGCGCCTGTTCGTTCGTGAGAGGGAGTTCCCGTGAAGGTCGGAATCGTCGGCGCCACCGGTCAGGTCGGCACAGTCATGCGCAGCATCCTGGCCGAGCGGAAGTTCCCCGTCTCCGAACTGCGGCTCTTCGCCTCCGCGCGCTCCGCGGGCTCCACGATCACCTACGAGGGCACCGACGTCACCGTCGAGGACGCCTCCACCGCCGACTACTCCGGCCTGGACATCGTCCTGTTCTCCGCCGGCGGGGCCACCTCCAAGGCGCTCGCCGAGAAGGTCGCCGCCCAGGGCCCCGTCGTGATCGACAACTCCTCCGCCTGGCGCAAGGACCCCGAGGTCCCGCTGGTGGTCTCCGAGGTCAACCCGCAGGCGATCAAGGACCGCCCCAAGGGCATCATCGCCAACCCGAACTGCACCACGATGGCCGCCATGCCCGTGCTGCGCCCGCTCCACGAGGAGGCGGGGCTCGAAGCGCTGACCGTCGCCACCTACCAGGCGGTCTCCGGCTCCGGGCTCGCGGGCGTCGCGGAGCTGCACGGCCAGGCGTCCAAGGTCGTCGCCGACGCGGACAAGCTCACCCACGACGGCGGCGCGGTCGACTTCCCCGAGCCGGACGTCTACGCGCGGCCGATCGCCTTCAACGTGCTGCCGCTGGCGGGCTCGGTCGTGGACGACGGTTCCTTCGAGACCGACGAGGAGCAGAAGCTCCGCAACGAGTCCCGCAAGATCCTCCAGATCCCCGGTCTCAAGGTCTCCGGCACCTGCGTCCGCGTGCCGGTCTTCTCCGGTCACTCCCTCCAGATCAACGCCCGCTTCGCCCGTCCGATCGGCGTGGAGCGCGCCCGCGAGCTGCTGAAGGACGCCGAGGGCGTCGAGCTCTCGGAGATCCCGACCCCGCTCCAGGCGGCCGGCAAGGACGCGTCCTACGTGGGCCGCATCCGGGTCGACGAGACCGTCGAGAACGGCCTCGCGCTGTTCGTCTCCAACGACAACCTGCGCAAGGGCGCCGCGCTGAACGCGGTCCAGATCGCGGAGCTGGTCGCGGCCGAGCTGTCCGCCTGATCCGTCCGTACGCCGAGGGGGCGGCCACCGGGACCCGGTGGCCGCCCCTCCGCGTCGTCGCGGCGTACCGCCCGCAGCGCACCGGCCCGGGCGACGGGTACCCGGTGCGGCAGCCGGGCCCGGCCCCCCGCAGGCAGCAGGGGACGCAGGGCGGCCCGTGTCGTCGCCGGCGCGGGTCCCGGCGGGAAACGGACATCGCGCCGGGCCCGCCCCACGTGGAAGGATGACGGGAAACGTCACAGATCAAGGAGATGACCGCGTGCCTGGCACCAATCTGACCCGCGAAGAGGCACAGGAGCGGGCGCGCCTGCTGACCGTGGACGCGTACGAGATCGATCTCGACCTCTCCGGAGCGCAGGAGGGCGGCACCTACCGGTCCGTCACCACCGTGCGCTTCGACTCCGCCGAAGCCGGTGCGGAGACCTTCATCGACCTGGTCGCCCCGGCCGTGCACGACGTCGTACTGAACGGCGAGGCGCTGGACGTCGCCTCCGTCTTCCGTGACTCGCGGATCGCGCTGAAGCACCTGGAAGCCGGCGCCAACGAGCTGAAGGTCGTCGCCGACTGCGCGTACACCAACACCGGTGAGGGCCTGCACCGGTTCGTCGACCCGGTCGACGAGCAGGCCTACCTGTACACCCAGTTCGAGGTGCCGGACGCCCGGCGGGTGTTCGCGAGCTTCGAGCAGCCGGACCTGAAGGCGACCTTCCGCTTCACCGTGAAGGCGCCGGCCGGCTGGACCGTGATCTCCAACTCGCCGACGCCCGAGCCGGTGGACGACGTCTGGTCCTTCGAGCCGACGCCGCGCATCTCCACCTACATCACGGCCCTGATCGCCGGTCCGTACCACGCGGTGCACAGCACCTACGAGAAGGACGGCCAGGTGGTGCCGCTGGGCATCTACTGCCGTCCCTCGCTCGCCGAGTACCTCGACGCGGACGACATCTTCGCCGTCACCCGGCAGGGCTTCGACTGGTTCCAGGAGAAGTTCGACTACGCCTACCCGTTCGCCAAGTACGACCAGCTCTTCGTCCCCGAGTTCAACGCGGGCGCGATGGAGAACGCGGGCGCGGTCACCATCCGTGACCAGTACGTCTTCCGCTCCAAGGTGACGGACGCGGCGTACGAGGTGCGCGCGGCGACCATCCTCCACGAGCTGGCCCACATGTGGTTCGGCGACCTGGTCACCATGGAGTGGTGGAACGACCTGTGGCTGAACGAGTCGTTCGCCACGTTCGCCGAGGTCGCCTGCCAGGCGTACGCCGAGGGCTCGAAGTGGCCGCACTCCTGGACCACCTTCGCCAACTCGATGAAGACGTGGGCCTACCGCCAGGACCAGCTGCCCTCGACGCACCCGATCATGGCGGACATCCGCGACCTGGACGACGTCCTGGTCAACTTCGACGGGATCACGTACGCGAAGGGCGCCTCGGTGCTCAAGCAGCTCGTGGCGTACGTCGGCATGGACGAGTTCTTCAAGGGCGTACAGGCGTACTTCAAGGCGCACGCATACGGCAACACGCGCCTGGCGGACCTGCTGGGCGCGCTGGAGGAGACCTCCGGCCGGGACCTCAAGGCCTGGTCGAAGGCGTGGCTGGAGACGGCCGGGATCAACGTCCTGCGCCCGGAGATCGAGACGGACGAGGCCGGTCACATCACCTCCTTCACCGTCCTCCAGGAGGCCCCGGCGCTGCCGGCGGGTGCCAAGGGCGAGCCGACGCTGCGTCCGCACCGGATCGCGATCGGCTTCTACGACCTGGACGGCGAGGGCAAGCTCGTCCGCGGGAACCGGATCGAGCTGGACGTCGACGGTGAGCGCACCACCGTCGCGCTCCCGGCCGGCACGGCGCGCCCGGCGGTCGTCCTGCTCAACGACGACGACCTGTCGTACGCGAAGGTCCGGCTCGACGAGGAGTCGCTGCGGTGCGTCACCGAGCACCTGGGCGACTTCACCGAGTCCCTGCCGCGCGCCCTGTGCTGGGCCTCCGCCTGGGACATGACGCGCGACGGGGAGCTCGCCACCCGCGACTACCTGGAGCTGGTCCTCTCGGGCATCGGCAAGGAGAGCGACATCGGTGTCGTCCAGTCGCTGCACCGCCAGGTGAAGCTGGCCGTGGACCAGTACGCGGCGCCCCAGTGGCGCGAGACGGGGCTGGCCCGCTGGACGGAGGCGACGCTGGCGCACCTGCGCGCGGCGGAGCCGGGCAGCGACCACCAGCTGGCCTGGGCCCGTGCCTTCGCGGCGACCGCGCGCACCCCGCTCCAGCTGGACCTGCTCCAGGCCCTGCTGAACGGCACCGAGGAGATCGAGGGCCTGGCCGTCGACACGGAGCTGCGCTGGGCGTTCGTGCAGCGGCTGGCCGCGTCGGGGCTGCTGGACGAGGAGGAGATCGCCGCCGAGTACGAGCGCGACCGGACGGCGGCGGGCGAGCGCCACGCGGCCGAGGCGCGTGCGGCGCAGCCCTCGGAGGCGGCGAAGGCCGAGGCGTGGGCCTCGGTGGTCGAGTCCGACAAGCTGCCCAACTCCCTCCAGGAGTCGGTGATCGCCGGTTTCGTGCAGAGCGACCAGCGTGAGCTGCTGGCCCCGTACACGGAGAAGTTCTTCGCGGCGGTCAAGGACGTCTGGGACTCGCGGAGCCACGAGATGGCCCAGCAGATCGCGGTCGGCCTGTACCCGGCCCTCCAGGTCTCGCAGGAGACCCTGGACGCCACGGACGCCTGGCTGGAGTCGGCACGGCCGAGCGCCGCGCTGCGGCGGCTGATGTCGGAGTCCCGCTCGGGTGTGGAGCGCGCCCTGAAGGCGCGGGCGGCGGACGCGGCGGCGGCCTCCGCGTAGCGGTCCCGAACGCGGACGAGGGGGGCGCCTCCGGTGCGGAGGCGCCCCCCTCGGTCAGCTCGATCAGCGCTTGAAGGCGTCCTTGCCCTTCTCCTTGCCGTCCCTGGCGTGGCCCCGGGACTCCAGGGCGCCTCCCTTGGCCGCCGTCGTGTCGTCACCGACGGCGTGGGCGGCCTTGCGCACGGCCTTGCCCACGACCTGCTCGGCCTTGGCCTTGGCCTTCTCTCCGGCACTCATGGCGCTCCTTTCCTAGGCGGTCGGTCATGCGCCTGCCCGGTGCCTGCCCCCGGAAACAGCCGGGCCGGTCCCGCCGGTGGTGCGCCGGGGTACGTGGAGACCGCCCGGCTGACGGGCGCAGAGGCGCGGCCGTCCGCCGGGCGGCGGTTCGGGAGGGCGGCGGTCAGGCCACCGACTCCTCGTAGCGGCGGGTCAGTTCGGCCGTTCCGGCCTTGGTCGGGGAGCCGTACAGCCGCATCCGGGCCACCCCGCCGTCGGGGAACGCGTCGAGCCGGACATGGGTGACCACGGCCTCGGTGTCCAGGACGAAGCGGTGCACGGTGTCGGGCTGGAGGCGGGTGCGCGGGAGGATCTCGAACCAGTCGCCGCTCTCCCCGTCGCGGCCGTGGAGGGCGATCCAGCCGGCCGCGTTGCCCTTGAGGTAGGCCGTGTCGATCTCCACGGCGCGGACCGCGCCCTGGGCGGGGAGGCGGAAGCGGACCCAGTCGTTCGAGTCACGGACCCGGCGGCGGCGGTTCTCCCAGCCGTCGTCCATCTTGCGGGAGGTGTCCGGCAGGATGATCTGCGCCGGCGAGGAGTAGAAGCGGTCCGAGGCGTCCTCGTAGGTGCCGCCGTTGAGGATCGAGATCAGGTCGATCGTGCCGAGCGCCGCGAGCCAGGCCGGGTCGGGGACGACCTCGCCGTGGACCCGCAGGCGCGCGATGCCGCCGTCGGGGTGCTGGCAGAGGCGCAGATGGGTGTAGCGG
>NZ_KL585401.1:82761-88060 GCF_000721935.1 Streptomyces sp. NRRL WC-3549 | reverse complement strand
GCCCGCCGGTGACCTCGAAGGCGTTGGCCGCGTGGCCGCGTACGGGCGTCGGCGGGACGATCTCCTCCCACTTCACGTCGTCGGCGAGGAGGTCCTCGGCGCTCGGGGCGCCCTCGACGGCGGTCGCCTGCACGGAGACGCGCTGCGGGTAGTTGCCCCGGAAGTGGGCCGTGTCGACGATCAGGCCGCGGACGATGCCCGGGGCACCGAGCCGGACGATCGCCCAGTCGTGCTCCTCGGGGGCGGGGAACGGGTGGTCCGCGTCGGCGCCGCGTCGGCGGCGGGTCTCCCAGCCGTCCATGATCTTGCCCTTGTGGCCGAAGCGCTCCGGGTCGAAGACGGCGGGCTCGCGGATCAGCAGGTTCTCGCGCTCGGCGAAGAACTCGTCGTTGGCGGCGATCACCCCCGCGCCGAGACGGCGGTCCGCGAGGTCGACCAGGTCGGTGAAGGAGAGGCCGGTGGCGTCGCGGTAGTCGGCGTACGGGTCGCCCCCGCCGTACGGGGCGGCGTCGTTGGCGTGGGGATCGTCGGTGTCCTGGAACGGGGTCGCGCTCGCGTCGGAGGTCATGCCGAGCACTGTCGCCCCTCCGGACCCGTCAGGTCCAGCGAAAGTTTTCGTACAGTCCTTTCAGCTCTGCTGAACGGTCGCGCCGGCGACCTGCCGCAGCGCCTCCAGCATCCGGGCCACCGCCGGGCCCCGCTCGGCCCCGCGCCGCACCGCGGCCACCACGTGGCGGTACGGGCGGTCGGCCTCCAGGACGCGCATGGCCACGCCCGGGTGCGCGGCCCGGTCGGGGGAGGAGGCCATGCGCGGGACGAGCGCGACGCCCATGCCCGCCTCGACCATGGCGAGGATCGCGGTCCAGCCGGACGCGCTGTGTGCCTGCTCGGGGACGAAACCGGCCGCCTCGCAGGCGGCCGTGGTGATCTGCGACCAGGGCCCGGAGCCGCCGAAGATCCAGGGCTCACCGGCGAGGTCGGCCAGCCGCAGACCGGGGGCGCGGGCGAGCCGGTGGTCCACGGGCAGCGCCACGTCGAGGGGGTCCGCGAGCAGCGGCAGCACGGTGAAACGGGGATCACGGGCGGTCGGGGCGTGCGCCGCCAGGGAGAGCGCGAGGTCCACCTCACCGCCCGACAGCAGCTCGTACACCTGTCCGGCCTCCGCCTCGCGCACCCGTACCTCGGGCCCCGGCCGGTCCTCGGCCCCCAGCAGCCGCACGGCCGGTACGACGAGCGCGGGGACGGCCGTCGAGAAGGCGCCGACCCGCACCTGGCCGGCCTCGCCCCGCAGATAGCCGGCCAGTTCGGCGTCGGCGCGCTCCAGCTGGGCGAAGACCGCCTCGGCGTGGCGCAGCACGAGGTGGGCGGCGTCGGTGAGACGGACCCGGCGCCCCTGGGCCTCCAGGAGCGTCACCCCGAGCTGTCCGGCCAGGTTGGTGAGCTGCTGCGAGACGGCGGACGGGGTCATCAGCAGCGCCTGGGCCGTCGCGGTCACGGTGCCCCGGTCGCGCAGGGTGCGCAGGATGCGGAGCTTCTTGACGTCCCACTCGGTCATGGGCGCAACCTACCGGTACCGGGACACGCCGATGCGCCGCGCGGTACACGGGTACCGGCGGCGCATCCGAAAGCGCTGACTAGACCTGCTTCTTGGACTTGTCGAGGACCATGACCAGGCCGCAGATCACCAGGAACGCGACGATCGGCAGCGCGACGTAGAGACCGACGGTCTCCAGCGCTCCGATCCCCTGGCCCGGGTCGTCACCGTCGTCGCGGGTGAGGGCGAGCGCGGGGGACGACATGAGCAGCATCATGAGCGTCGTACCGGCCGCGACGGCGCCGGCGCGCATAGCGTTCTTCTTGTCCACGGTGCAAACGTAGCGAACGGCTACGGGACGTGCGCGCCCGGGGGTGCCGTACGGGACCCCGGGCCCTTCGCCGGCGGCCGGAAGACCTCCATCAGCCGGTGCAGCCGGGGCGAGGCCACGATCTCCTCCAGGGTGACGGGACGGCCCTCCGGGTCGGCGACGGGCAGGCGCCAGTTGGGGTACTGGTCCCAGGTGCCCGGGACGTTCTGCGGGCGGCGGTCGCCGACGGTGTCGGGGAGCCAGATCCCCGTCATCCGGGCGGGGGTGCGCAGCAGGAAGCGGTGGACGGCCCGGACGGCCGCCTCCTCGTCGCCCTCGCCCTCGGGCAGCAGCCGGAGCCGGGCCAGGCAGGCCAGCCACTCGGCGGTGCCGGTCACCTCCTCGGCCAGCTCCTGCTCCAGGGTGCCGGTCAGCAGCCCGAGCCGGTGGCGGAGCGTCACGTGGTCACCCGTCAGCCGGGCGGCGGTGGAGGGCAGGTCGTGGGTGGTCGCGGTGGCCACGCAGTCGCGGCGCCACCGCTCGGGGGCCAGGGGCCTCCCGTCGCCGTCCCAGTCGCGCTCGAACCAGAGCACGGAGGTGCCGAGCACGCCCCGCCGGGCCAGCGCCTCGCGTACGCCGGGCTCGACCGTGCCGAGGTCCTCGCCCACCACGGCGGCACCGGCCCGGTGCGCCTCCAGGACGAGGACGGCGAGCATCGCCTCGGCGTCGTGGCTGACGTAGGTGCCTTCGGTGGGCGGCCGGCCCTCGGGCACCCACCAGAGCCGGAAGAGGCCCATCACGTGGTCGATGCGCAGGGCGCCCGCATGGGCGAGGAGGCCGCGCAGGAGGGCTCGGTACGGGGCGTAGCCGGAGGCGGCCAGGGCGTCGGGGCGCCAGGGGGGCAGGCCCCAGTCCTGCCCCTGCGCGTTGAAGGCGTCCGGGGGCGCGCCGACGGACATGCCGTGCGCGAAGGCGTCCTGCTGGGCCCAGGTGTCGGCGCCGTCCGGGTGGACGCCGACGGCGAGGTCGTGGACGATCCCGACGGCCATCCCGGCTTCCCGTGCGGCGTGCTGGGCGGCGGCGAGCTGGGTGTCCGTCAGCCAGGCGAGCCGGCAGTGGAAGTCGACCCGGTCCATCAGCTCGGTGCGGGCGCGGGCGGTCTGCGGGGAGCGCGGGTCGCGCAGCCCGGCGGGCCAGTCGCGCCACCGCGGGCCGTGCACCTCCGCCAGGGCGCACCACAGCGCGTGGTCCTCCAGGGCCCGGCCCTGCTCGGCGAGGTAGTCGCAGTAGGCGGCGCGGCGGCCGGGGGTGAGCGGGACCCGGACGACGAGCTCCAGCGCCTGCCTCTTGAGCTCCCAGACGGCGTCCCGGTCGATCAGCGCGCCCTTGTTCAGCACGGTGTCGCTCAGGGCCGCCGCGTCCAGCCGCAGGGCGTCCAGGGCGGCCCGGTCGAAGACGTGCCCGTACTCCGGGAGCGACTCGATGTGCAGGTGCACGGGGTCGGGGAAGCGCCGGGAGGAGGGGCGGTACGGCGACGGGTCGGTGGGACCGCCCGGTACGGCCGCGTGCAGCGGGTTGACCTGGACGAATCCGGTGCCCAGGGTCCGCCCCGACCAGGCGGCCAGGTCGGCCAGGTCGCCGAGGTCGCCCATGCCCCAGGAGCGGGCGGAGAGCAGCGAGTAGAGCTGGACGAGGAAGCCGTGCGTACCGGCGGGCGGCTGGGGTACGCGGTCCGGGGCGACGACGAGGACGGCCGTGTCGTGGCGGTGTCCGGGGGCACGGACGGTGATGCGGTGGACGCCCGGCGGCGGTTCGGTCCACCAGGTGGGCGTCCCCTCGTCCGGGGGCGCCGGGGCGGGCGCCTCCGGGACCCGCGTCCGCAGCGGCTGCGGGGGCTCGGTGGCGCCGGGCGGCCGCTCGGGTTCGACGGTGAGCGCGGTGCCGGGCGGCAGCGCGGCCAGCGGCGGCGGCAGCGGCTGCCCCGACCAGACCACCACCGTCGGCACCAGACCACCACCGTCGGCGGCAGCAGCCGCAAGGCCGCCGCGGACTCGGCCGCGGCGAGCGACCTCCCCACCTCCGCGGGCGTGCCGGCGTCGACGCCCAGCGCGGCGAGCACGGCCGTGACCGTGCTGTCGGGGACGGGCACCGTGACACCCGCGGACGGGGAGAAGGAAGTGGCGACGCCGTGCAGTGCGGCGAGCCGGGACAAGCCCATTCAGACTCCTGGCAGCTCCATGCCCCCCGCGGTGCCGGGCGCGGTCGGCTCGCTCGTGAGGGGGGCGACGGCGGCGAGCGGCGGCTCGCTCGTGAGGGGGGTGGCGTCGGCGAGCGGCGGCTCGCTGGTGAGCGGGGGCTCCCCGGACACCGTGGTGGTCTCGCCGTAGGCGGGTCCGGTGGTCAGGTGGTGGGCGACGTGGGCGAGCGGCAGCTCGCTGATCATGGGCGGCGCGTCGGTCGCGACGGGACCCGCGGGGCTCGGCACCTGTTTGGAGAGGGCGGAGAGCAGAAGCTGTGCGGAAGCGGGCACGGTGGCCTCCTGGCCGTGGACAACAGGACACAGCAGGCCTACCCACCGGGCACGGGAGCAGGCACGGACGTGACACAGGCGTTATGACAACGACTCCAACGTGCCACAGGTCACATTCCGTTCCCCCGTACGCCACGTAGGCGTGGTTCTCAGCCATACGGCCGGGCGCACGGGGGCGCGCGCCCGGCCCTCCGGGCTCCGGCCGGCGGTGTCCTACGCCGTCGCCGAGTAGTGCCGCGGCCCCCCGGACGGCGCGGGCCCGGACTCCTTGGCGCGAACGCCGTCGATCCGGGCCATCACGTCGTCCGCTCCGAACGGTTGCAGGTACGGCAGCCAGCGCGGGTCGCGGTGCCCCGTCCCGATGATCCGCCAGGCCAGCCCGGTGGGCGGGGCGGGCTGGTGGCGCAGCCGCCAGCCCAGCTCGGGCAGATGGCGGTCGGCCTTGACGTGGTTGCAGCGGCGGCAGGCCGCCACCACGTTGTCCCACGCGTGCCTCCCGCCGCGGCTGCGCGGGATGACGTGGTCGACGCTGGTCGCGGCGGCGCCGCAGTACATGCACCGGCCGCCGTCCCGGGCGAAGAGCGCCCGGCGGGTGAGGGGGACGGGCCCCCGGTAGGGGACGCGCACGAACCGTTTGAGGCGGATGACGCTGGGGGCCGGCACGGCACGGGTGGCACTGTGCATGAAGGCGCCGGACTCCTCGAGGCAGATGGCCTTGTTCTCGAGGACGAGGACGAGCGCGCGGCGGAGCGGTACGACGCCGAGCGGCTCGTACGACGCGTTGAGAACCAGGACGTGCGGCACGGTGGACGCCTCCTTGTACGCCGGCGGCGCGTGGCTCGCGCCGGGACGGTCCGGTCTCAGTTTCCCCTCATGGCCGGTCGTGGCGCCACCACGTACGGGTAACGAGCCGGAGGGATGTGGG
>NZ_KL585401.1:75226-82525 GCF_000721935.1 Streptomyces sp. NRRL WC-3549 | reverse complement strand
GTCCGGCGGCGGGGGCGGTGCGCCGCGTGACCGGCCGCCCACGCTGCGGCGCGCCCGTGCGCGGATGAGACGTGTCTCTCTCCCGGGAACGGCAACGATCCGCCGACTCCGCTTCGTTACTCTGATTGGTCTGCCGTCACCCCCTGGAGGTCCCCGCCGTGTCCCTGTCCGCCCTCCTTGCCGCGACCGCGTCGCCCGAGCCGGCCGGCTCGCTGGACGAAGCCGCCGAACGGGCCGGCGACGCCGCGGGGTGGGTCCAGGAGAACTGGTCCACCTGGCTGAACACCGGCCTGCGCATCCTGCTGATCGCGGCGGTCGCGCTGGTGCTCCGGTACGTGATCCGGCGAGCCCTGACCAACCTCATCGACCGGATGAACCGCAGCGCGCAGGCGGTCGAGGGCACCGCCCTCGGCGGCCTGCTGGTCAACGCCGAGCGCCGCCGCCAGCGCTCGGAGGCCATCGGCTCGGTGCTCCGCTCGGTCACGTCGTTCCTGATCCTGGGCACCGCCGCGCTGATGATCCTGGGCGCGTTCCAGATCAACCTGGCGCCGCTGCTCGCCTCCGCGGGGGTCGCGGGGGTCGCCCTCGGTTTCGGTGCCCGCAACCTCGTCACCGACTTCCTCTCCGGTGTCTTCATGATCCTGGAGGACCAGTACGGCGTCGGTGACCAGATCGACGCGGGGGTCGCCTCCGGCGAGGTCATCGAGGTCGGGCTGCGGGTCACCAAACTGCGCGGCGACAACGGTGCGATCTGGTACGTCCGCAACGGCGAGGTGAAACGGATCGGCAACCTGAGCCAGGGCTGGTCCACGGCCGGCGTGGACGTCGTGGTCCCGCCCACCGAGGACCTCGACGAGGTGGCCGCCGCGATCACCGCGGCCACCGAGGAGATGACCAAGGAAGAACCCTGGTCCGAGCGGCTGTGGGGCCCGGTGGAGGTCCTCGGCCTGGACGCGGTCCTGCTCGACTCGATGACCGTCCGGGTCACGGCGAAGACCATGCCGGGCAAGGCGCTGGGCGTGGAGCGGGAGCTGCGGTGGCGCATCAAGCGGGCGCTGGACACGGCCTGTCTCGATGTGTATAAGAGACAGCCTCCCCGCAGTCGCTGGCGGCGACCCCGATACCGCCGCCGACCATGGCGAAGTAGGACCGGACCGGACCGGAGGGCCCCGTGCGAGACCGCGCGGGGCCCTCCGCACGTCCGAGCACGTCCGAACCGCCCGGGCCGGCCGCCGCGGCACGCCCTGGATAACGCTTCGGCACGCACAGGCCTCGGACCATTGACGAGCCGGTGACGCGCGTCCTACCTTCCTCCCATCGAACAGGAAACTTTCCTAACAGAAGGCGGGGCGCACTCTTCATGGCCGGCACCACACCAGGCACCCCGCGCGTCCTGCGGGCCATGAACGACCGGGCGGCGCTGGACCTGCTGCTGGAGCACGGTCCGCTGACCCGGACGAGGATCGGGAAGCTCACCGGGCTCTCCAAGCCCACCGCCTCGCAGCTGCTCGCCCGGCTGGAGGCGGCCGGCCTCGTCGTCGCCACGGGCACGAGCGAGGGGCGCCCCGGGCCCAACGCCCAGCTGTACGCCGTCAACCCGCGCGCCGCGCACGTGGCGGGGCTCGACGTGACCGCGCGGCGGATCGTCGCGGCCGTCGCCGACGTGACCGGGGAGACGGTCGGCACGTACGAGCTGCCCACCCCCGGGCGGCGCGCCGGCGGCGTGGTGCGGCAGGTGACCGAGGCCCTGGACGGGGCGGCGAAGGAGGCGGGGATCTCCCGCGCCGAGGTGCACCGCGTCGTCATCGGCACCCCCGGCGCCTTCGACCCCGGCACCGGCCGGCTGCGCTACGCCTCGCACCTCCCCGGCTGGCACTCCCCCACCCTGCTGGACGAGCTGGCCGCCTGCCTGCCGATGCCGGTGGAGTACGAGAACGACGTGAACCTGGTGGCGGTCGCCGAGCAGCGGCTCGGCGCGGCCCGGGGCCACGAGGACTTCGTCCTGCTCTGGAACGAGGAGGGGCTCGGCGCCGCCCTCGTCATCAACGGCCGGCTGCACCGCGGCTTCACCGGCGGCGCCGGTGAGGTCGGCTTCCTGCCCGTGCCCGGGACGCCCCTGGTGCGCCAGGTGGTCAAGGCCAACGCGGGCGGCTTCCAGGAGCTGGCGGGCGCCCAGGCGGTGCCCCGGCTCGCCACGTCGCTCGGCATCGAGACCCCGCACCAGCCGTACGCCGAGGTCGCGGCCGGGCTGCTGGCCCGGGCCGCCGCCGCCTGGGAAGCGGACCCGGCCCTGACCGAGCTGCTGCGGCAGTACGCCCAGCGGCTGGCCACCGGCCTCGCCTCGCTCACCGCGGTGCTCGACCCCGGGCTGATCGTCCTGTCCGGGGGGCTCGTCTCCTCGGGCGGCGACCTCCTGCTCTCCCTGGTCCAGTCCGAGCTGGCCGAGCTGGCGGCGTCCCGCCCGCGCCTCGCGCTCGGGCTCATCGGCCACCACCCCGTACTGCGGGGCGCCCTCGAACGGGCCCTCGCCGACACCCGCGACGAAGTGTTCGACACCTCACGCTGATCCGTCCCCGCCCCGCCCCCTCCTCCACCTCATGTGTCCCTGGGAGCTTTGTCATGCGCAGAAGCCGCACGATGACCACCGCAGCCGTCGCCGTCGCCGCGCTCTCGGTGCTCGCCACCGCCTGTACGGGCCAGGCCGAGTCCGGTGCGAACGACGACCCGAACGCGAAGACCACGATCAACTTCTGGCACGGCTGGAGCTCGCCCGCCGAGGTGAAGGCCGTCCAGGACAACGTCGACCGGTTCGAGAAGACGCACCCGAACATCACGGTCGAGGTGGTCGGCAACATCAACGACGACAAGCTCAACCAGGCGCTGCGCGCGGGCGGCTCCAACGGTCCGGACGTGGTCTCGTCCTTCACCACCGCCAACGTCGGCAAGTTCTGCTCGTCCGGCGCCTTCGCCGACCTCGCGCCGTTCATCGAGAAGTCGGGGCTGGACCTGGAGAAGACCTTCCCGAAGGTGCTGCTCGACTACACGCAGTTCGAGGGCAAGCGCTGCGCCCTGCCGCTGCTCGCCGACGCCTACGGCCTCTACTACAACAAGGACGCCTTCGAGAAGGCCGGCATCACCGCGCCGCCGAAGACGATGTCCGAGCTGGCCTCGGTCGCCGAGAAGCTGACGATCCCCCAGGGCGACGGCTACCGGCAGCTCGGCTTCATGCCGACCTTCCACGGCTACGAGACGGTCGCCGACCACTACCTGTCGTCGTGGGACCACACCTACTTCGACGAGGACGGCAAGTCGAACATCGCCGAGGACCCGGCGTTCGCGGAGATGTTCACGTACCAGAAGAAGCTCGTCGAGGACCTGGGCGGCTACGAGAAGCTGGAGAAGTACCGGGGCAGGTTCGGTGACGAGTGGGGGGCCAAGCACCCCTTCCACACCGGGCAGGTCGCGATGCAGCTCGACGGTGAGTGGCGGCTCGGGATGGCCCTGGACGCCGAGGTCCCGTTCGAGATAGGGGTGGCGCCCATGCCGGTCGCCGACGACGAGGCCGACAGCTACGGCAAGGGCTTCCTGTCCGGCACGATCATGGGCATCGCGCCGTCCAGCAAGAAGCAGAACGCCGCGTGGGAGCTGGTGAAGTTCATGACCAGCGACACCCAGGCGGTGGTCGACTTCGCCAACGGCATCCGCAACGTGCCCTCCACCTTCGAGGCGCTGAAGTCGCCCGGCCTGAAGTTCGACCCGCGCTTCAGGACGTTCCTGGACATCGCCCAGCACCCGAAGTCCAACACCCCGGACGGGGCGATCAACGGGGCGACGTACCAGCAGACGCTCCAGGACTTCGGCTTCCAGTACGAGAAGGGCGCGGTGAAGGACCTGAAGGCCGGTCTGGAGAAGACCGCCGCGCAGATCGACACCGACATCGCCAAGGCCAAGTAGTCCGATGACCACGCACACGCTCCGCTCCAAGCGCCGCAGGTCGGCGCTGCGGACGGCGGCCTTCATGTCGCCGTGGCTGATCGGCTTCGCCGTCTTCTTCGCGTACCCGATGGTCTCGACCGTGTACTTCTCGTTCACGAAGTACGACGGCTTCGGGGCACCGTCCTTCAACGGGCTGACCAACTGGACGTACGTCTTCACCGACTACCCGATGTTCTGGCCGTCCCTGGCCAACACCCTGTGGCTGGTCCTCGTCATGGTCACCTGCCGGGTGGTCTTCGGGCTCGGGACCGGCATGCTGATCACCAGGATCAAGACGGGGACGGGTCTCTTCCGCACCTTCTTCTACCTGCCCTACCTGGCCCCGCCGGTCGCCGCGACACTGGCGTTCGTCTTCCTGCTCAACCCGGGGACGGGACCGGTCAACTCGATCCTGGGCGACCTCGGCCTGCCGACGCCCGGCTGGTTCAACGACGCCTCCTGGTCCAAGCCCGCGCTCACGATGCTCGCGGTGTGGGGCATCGGGGACCTGATGGTGATCTTCATGGCGGCGCTCCTGGACGTCCCCAAGGAGCAGTACGAGGCGGCCGAGCTGGACGGCACGTCGCCCTGGCAGCGGTTCCGCTTCGTCACGCTGCCGAACATCTCGCCGATCGTCCTGTTCGCCGTGGTCACCGGGGTGATCCAGGCGATGCAGTACTACACCCAGCCGCTGGTGGCGGGGAAGGTCGCCTCGGGGGTGATCGGCGGCTCCGGGCAGCAGTTCGAGCCGGGTTACCCCGACAAGTCGACCCTGACCCTGCCGCAGCTCGTCTACAACCTGGGCTTCCAGCGCTTCGACTACGGCTCCGCCTGCGTGGTCGCCCTCGTCCTGTTCGCCCTGGCCATGGCCTTCACCGCACTGCTGATGCGGGGCCGCAACAACCTGATCCAGGCCGGTGACTGAGCCATGACCCGACTCCTCGACCCGCCCCGGCCGCCGGCCGCCTCCCCCGAGGCGCCCACGCCCGCCCTGCGCACCGCCCGCCGCAAGGCGGTGCTGCACTGGATCGCGGTGCACTCCCTGGGGGTGGCCGCCGCGCTCTTCTTCGTCCTGCCGTTCGTCTTCGTGGTGCTGACCTCGCTGATGAGCGACCAGCAGGCGCTGACCCGGGACCTGATCCCGCGTACCTGGGAATGGGACAACTACCGGCGCGTGTTCGACACCCCGGGCTTCCTGACCTGGTGGCGCAACACCCTGCTGTACGCCGGGGTGGGCACCGTCCTGACGGTGGTCTCCTCCGTACCCGTCGCCTACGCGCTGGCGAAGTTCCGCTTCCGGGGGCGCCGGCTCTCCCTGATGCTGGTCATCTCGATGATGATGCTGCCGCCCCAGGTGGTCATCATCCCGATGTACCTGTTCTGGGCGAAGCAGCTGGACCTGTCCGGCACGCTCTGGCCGCTGATCATCCCGATGGCGTTCGGGGACGCGTTCTCCATCTTCCTGCTGCGGCAGTTCCTGCTGACCATCCCGGACGAGTACCTGGACGCGGCGAAGGTGGACGGCTGCGGCGAACTGCGCACCCTGCTCAGGGTCGTGCTGCCGATGGCGAAGCCCGGGATCGCGGCGATCGCCCTGTTCCAGTTCTTCGCCGCCTGGAACGACTACTTCGGGCCGCAGATCTACGCCTCCGAGAACCCGGCCGCCTGGACGCTCAGTTACGGCCTGGAGTCCTTCAAGGGCGCGCACCACACCGACTGGAACCTGACCATGGCCGCGACCGTTCTGGTCATGGCCCCCGTGGTCGCCGTCTTCTTCTTCGCCCAGAAGGCATTCGTCGAGGGCGTCACACTGACTGGAGTGAAGGGCTGAGATGAAGCTCGCAGTAGTGGGTGGCGGGTCCACCTACACCCCCGAACTGATCGACGGGTTCGCGCGGTTGCGCGACACCCTCCCCATCGAGGAGCTGGTGCTCGTCGACCCGGCGGCCGACCGGCTGGACCTCGTCGGTCCACTGGCCCGGCGGATCTTCGCCAAGCAGGGCCACCCGGGCCGGATCACCACCACCGCCGACCTGGACGCGGGGGTGGGGGGCGCCGACGCGGTGCTGCTCCAGCTGCGCGTCGGCGGGCAGGCCGCCCGCGAGCAGGACGAGACCTGGCCGCTGGAGTGCGGCTGCGTCGGCCAGGAGACCACCGGGGCCGGCGGCCTCGCCAAGGCGCTGCGCACGGTGCCGGTCGTCCTGGACATCGCCGAGCGCGTCCGGCGCACCAACCCGGACGCCTGGATCATCGACTTCACCAACCCGGTCGGCATCGTGACCCGGGCCCTGCTCCAGGCCGGGCACAAGGCGGTCGGGCTGTGCAACGTGGCGATCGGGTTCCAGCGCAAGTTCGCCCGGCTGCTGGACGTCGCCCCGGCCGAGGTGCACCTGGACCACGTCGGACTCAACCACCTCTCGTGGGAGCTGGGGGTGCGCCTGGGCGGCCCGGACGGCGAGGACGTCCTGCCCCGGCTGCTGGCGGAGCACGGTGAGACCATCGCCGCCGACCTGAGGATGCCCGCCCCGCTGCTGGACCGGCTCGGTGTCGTCCCCTCGTACTACCTGCGGTACTTCTACGCGCACGACGAGGTCGTCCGTGAGCTGGGCACCAAGCCGTCCCGGGCGGCCGAGGTCGCCGCGATGGAGAAGGAGCTGCTGGCCCTGTACGGCGACCCGGCGCTGGACGAGAAGCCCGCGCTGCTCGCCAAGCGCGGGGGCGCCTTCTACTCGGAGGCGGCCGTGGACCTGGCGGCCTCGCTGCTCGGCGGGGGCGGCTCCCCGGTGCAGGTGGTCAACACGTACAACAACGGCACCCTGCCCTTCCTGCCGGACGACGCGGTGATCGAGACGCAGGCCCGGGTGGACGGTTCGGGGGCCGCGCCGCTCGCGGTACCGGCGCTCGACCCGCTCTTCGCGGGGCTGGTCGCCAACGTCACGGCCTACGAGGACCTGGCCCTGGAGGCGGCGCTGCGCGGCGGCCGGGACCGGGTCTACAAGGCGCTGCTGGCGCACCCGCTGGTGGGCCAGTTCGCGTACGCCGAGCAGCTCACCGACCGGCTGATCGCCCACAACCGGGAGCACCTGGCGTGGGCGTGAACGCTTCGGTCCTCGCCCTCGACGCGGGGAACAGCAAGACCGACGTGGCGCTGATCGGTGAGGACGGCTCGGTGCTGTCGACGGCACGCGGCGGAGGGTTCCAGCCCTGTCTCTTATATGTGTATAAGAGACAGGCCCTGTCCCTCGCCGGGGAGCGCGTGGACGGGGTGGCGCACGTGTCGGCGTGCCTGGCCAACGCCGACCTCCCGGTGGAGGAGGCCGAGTT
>NZ_KL585401.1:72529-75182 GCF_000721935.1 Streptomyces sp. NRRL WC-3549 | reverse complement strand
CGCGGCGGAGGGTTCCAGCCGCCGGCCGTCGGCGTGGAGGCGGCGGTCGACGTGCTGGCCGCCGCGGTCGGGCAGGCCCTGTCCCTCGCCGGGGAGCGCGTGGACGGGGTGGCGCACGTGTCGGCGTGCCTGGCCAACGCCGACCTCCCGGTGGAGGAGGCCGAGTTGACCGAGGCGCTGCTCCGCCGGGGGTGGGGCCGTACGGTCGAGGTCCGCAACGACACCTTCGCGATCCTGCGGGCCGGGGTGGACGAGCCCCGGGGGGTGGCCGTCGTCTGCGGCGCGGGGATCAACTGCGTGGGCATGGGGCCGGACGGCCGCACCGCGCGCTTCCCGGCGATCGGCCGCATATCCGGTGACTGGGGCGGCGGTTCGGGCCTCGCGGAGGAGGCCCTGTGGTACGCCGCGCGGGCCGAGGACGGCCGCGGCGAGCCGACGGAGCTGATGCGCGCACTGCCGGGGCACTTCGGGCTCGGCTCGATGTACGAGCTGATCGAGGCGCTGCACCGGGGGCGTGTCCCGCAGGAGGCGCGGCACGCGCTGACGCCGGTGCTGTTCGCGACGAGCGCGGCCGGCGACCCGGTGGCGTCCGCCCTGGTGGACCGGCTGGCGGACGAGGTGGTCGCCATGGCGTCGGTGGCGCTGGGCCGGCTCGGGCTGCTGGACGAGGAGGTGCCGGTCCTGCTGGGCGGCAGTGTGCTCGCGGCGCGGCACGCCCGGCTGGACGGACGGATCGGCGCGCTGCTGGCCGAGCGGGCGCCGAAGGCGGTCATCCGGGTGGTCGCCCAGCCCCCGGTGCTGGGCGCGGGACTGCTGGGGCTGGACCAGCTGGGGGCGCCGCCCGAGGCGTACCACCGGCTGCGCGCGCACTACGCCTGATGCCCGGGGGTCCGCCGGCCGTACGCGCGGACCCCGGCGCCCCCGGCCGTACGGGGCGCCCCCGGGTCAACAGCCGTGCGGGGCACCCCTTCCGCACGGGAACCGATCAGATGTCCCGAACGTGTTCATGGTGGGGGATCGGCCCGCTTCGGGGCCCGCGTGGCGCCGGCCCGGCGACCCGCCTTGATCATCCGGGCCCGGTCCTGATCGAATGCGGGGGCCGCGCGGGATCCGGGCATTCCTGGTGAATGGCGGTTCCTACGGCCATACTTCTGGCCAGGGGCCTTCCCTCCGACCGGCCGGAGGGCCGGGCCGCCGTCAGTGACCGAGGGGGAGGTCAAGTGACACATCCGCCGAACGCGGACCCGCATCGGGGGCCCGCGCCCGAGGGGCCTCACGCGCCCATGACCGTACCCGCGCAGCGCGGCGTCCGGTCGGTGGCGGCCGGGCGGCTGCGGGCGGCCGTGACGACGGAGCCGGGCCGGCTGCAGGTCATCGGCGCCGTACTGGCCCTGGTGGTCGTGGCGTTCGGCGCGGTGACCGCCCTGGAGGTGTCCCTCTTATTCCTGGCCGGCGCCGAGGAGCCGAAGGACGTCCACGAGCAGTACGAGGAGGACGTCAAGGAGGCCTCCCGGCTGCTGGTGAGGGCCGCCTCCGGCACCGAGGTCTCGTCCCCGTCCGGCCAGGAGATCACCGCACTGGGCGAGCTGCTCCCGGAGTACACCGGACTGGTCGAGCGTGCCCGTGCCAACAACCGGCAGGGCCTCCCGCTGGGCGGCGCCTACCTCCGGTACGCCAACCAGAAGATGACGGACGAACTCCTCCCGGCCGCGGAGCGGTTGTACGCGGCGGAGACCGGCCGGCTCGCCACCGACTCCGCCGACGCCCGGCGGTGGCCGTTCCTCGCGCTGGGCGTGGGGGTCGTGGCGCTGGCCGCGCTGGTGTGGATGCAGCGGCGCACCTACCGCCGCACCAACCGGGTGTTCAACCACGGGCTGCTGGCGGCGACCGCGGCGGCCACGGTGGTGCTGCTGTGGCTGGCGGTGGGACACACGGTGGCCCGGGCCGAGCTGCGGGACGCCATGGTGCACGGGCAGGAGTCGCTCGACGTGCTGAACAAGGCGCGGATCAACTCGCTGAAGGCGCGCGCCAACGAGAACCTCACCCTGGTGGCCCGGGGCGCGGTGCTGACACCCGACGGCTCCCACGACCAGTACGAGACGGACTACAGCGCGGGCATGAAGGCGCTCGGCGCCCAGCTGGAGAGCGCCGAGAAGCTGGCCGGTGACGACTCGCCGGGCAGCGCGCCGGTGGCGCGGGCCATCAGCGGGGTGTCCGAGTGGCAGGCGCGCCACCGCACGGCACGGACCACGGACGACCAGGGCGACTACGAGGGTGCGCTGGAGCAGGTCATCGGCCCCGAGGACTCCACGGGCGAGTCCTTCGCACGGGTGGACGAGGCGCTGGAGCAGGCGCTCGCCCATGAGCAGGGTGAGTTCACCGCGGCGGCCGGGAGCGGTCGCGGGGCGTTGGGCGGGCTTCCTGTCGGGGCCGCCGTCCTCGCCGTGCTGGGCGCGGTCGCGGCGGTCGCCGGGGTCAACCGCAGGCTGTCGGAGTACCGGTGAAAGGGGGAGCGGTGAAGGGGACGAACCTCCGGGCGGGGCGCGGCAGGCTGCGCGGCTGGGGCGGTGTGACGGGCATGGCGGTGGCCTGCGTGGTCACGGCGGCCGTCACCCTGCTCCCGCTGGCGCACGGCGGCGGTTCCCCCGGCGGG
>NZ_KL585401.1:68606-72346 GCF_000721935.1 Streptomyces sp. NRRL WC-3549 | reverse complement strand
GCCCGCCACGGCGGAGTCGTGCACGGACCCGGAGGCGAGCCTGCCGGCGTCGAGCGCGGACGGGCCGGCCGTGCGGAGGATCCGTGAGCGCGGGAAGCTGATCGCGGGCGTCGACCAGAACAGCTTCCGGTGGGGGTACCGCAATCCGGAGACCCGCACGCTGGAGGGGTTCGACATCGATCTGGTGCGGGCCATCGCCAAGGACGTACTCGGCGACCCCGACGCGGTGATCTTCCGTGCGATCCCCACCAACCAGCGCATCGCCGCGCTGGAGCACGACCGGGTGGACGTGGTCGTGCGGACCATGACCATCAACTGCGCGCGCCTGGAGCAGGTGTCGTTCTCGACCGCCTACTTCCAGGCCGGGCAGCAGGTCCTGGCCGCGAAGGAGTCGGACATCACCGGCTACGACCGCTCGCTGGCCGGCAAGCGGGTGTGCAGCGCCGAGGGTTCGACGGCCTACGAGGCGCTGAAGAGGGAATCGTTCGGCGCGGTCTTCGAGGACGAGTACGAGGGCACCGCGCGCGACCCGGACCTGCTGACCGTCCCCAACCAGCTGGACTGCCTGGTGCGGCTCCAGCTCGGCGAGGTCGACGCGGTGGTCACCGACAACGCGCTGGCGGCCGGCCAGGCGGCGCAGGACCCGGCGGTGGAGCTGAAGGGCGACAAGCCGTTCACCACCGAGTACTACGGCGTCGCGGCGAAGCTGGGCGCCGACGACCTGGTGGCCAGGGTCAACCACGTGCTGGAGGACTACCGTCGGGGCGGCGCGGACAGCCCCTGGATGCGGTCGTACCACGAGTGGCTGGAGGCGGGACTGCCCGGGATCAAGGGCCCCCCGGAGCCCACGTACCGGAGCAACTGAACCGGCCCGGACCCCCGGGTCCGGCGGAACGAGCGGAGAGGTGATCGATGGGCGTCGCGGGTTCCTTCCCCAGCTTCGCGGGGAGGCCCCCCGGCCCGGTCATGGGCCGGGACGAGGCGGACCGTACGCTGGCCCGGCTCCGTGCGGAGCACGAGGCCATCGAGTCCTCGCTCCTCGCCCTGGAGGAACACGCCGGCCGCCGGCTCCTGGAGGGCGCCGATCTGACCGGTGTCACCAAGGAACGCTGGGCCTCCGCCGCGCAGTCGATCACGCTGCTCTGGAGGTACTTCGAGGCGTACGCCGGGACGCTGGCCTCGGCCCGTGAGATCCGGGCCAGGCGCCGCTACCCCGGCAGGAGCGACCTGGTGGCCCTGACCGACCTGCTGCGCGGCGACGGGGTGACCGTGGCGAACGGGCAAGCGGCCGGCCCGGGCGCCTCGCTCACCGGTCCGGCCCGGCTCTCCGAGCGGTTCACGCTGGAGGAGCTGGTCGCCCGGATGAACGACCTGTACGCCCGCGCGCTGGACATGGTCCTCGCGGCGGACTCCGTCTGGTCGGCGCTGCCCGCCCGGATAGACCTGCTCGCCGCCGAGCTGGACCGGACCCGCTCGCTGGCGCACTCCGTCGGGGTGCGGCCCGGGGAGCATCCGGCCGGTGACGACCTGGAGTCGATCGCCCGGGAGCTGGCCGTGCTGCGGGCGCAGGTGATCTCCGATCCGCTGGCCTTCTGGGTGCCGGGCCCCCGCAGTTCCGCGCCCGGAGGGGGACGGTCCGACACCACGCGCTACGACCGGGCCGCCCGCGCCCTGGAGGACGTGCGGCGGGAGATCGAAGCGGTGCTCGCGGTCCGGCAGGACTCCGAGCGGCGCCTGCTCCAGCTGCGTGACCTGCTCTCGCGGGCGACCCGTACGCTCGCGGAGGCCCGGTTGGCGCGCGGCGAGGTGCTGGCGAAGATCGCCGCCTCCGAGGTGCCCGTGGTCAGCGGACCTCCGACCGTGCTGCAGGAGCGGCTCGCGACGGCTTCGGCGTACCGCAGGCACGCCCAGTGGAGCCGGCTCTCCCCCCTGCTGGACTCGCTGGAGCGGGAGGCCGAGGACGAGTTGCTGCGGGCCCGGGAGTCGCTCACGTCGGTGACGGCGCCGCTCGCAGTCCGGGCGGAGCTGCGCGGCAGGCTCGACGCGTACAGGGCGAAGGTGGTCCAGCACGGTCTGGCGGAGGAGCCGCTGCTGGTCGAGCGGTACGACGCGGCCCGCCGGATGCTGTGGAGCGCGCCGTGCGATCTGCGCGTCGCGGAGCAGGCGGTGCTGCGTTACCAGCAGGCCGCGGCGGACCTGCTGTCGCCGCCCCGTCCGGGCGGCCGGGGCGGGTACGGCAACGGGGAGACAACATGAGTACGCAGTGCCAGCGCCCCGCGTGCGAGGGCCACTACGAGGACATGGGCGGCGGCGAGCTGTACTGCGACACGTGCGGGCTCGCGCCGGTCGTGTCGCCGACGGGGATGGTGGGTTCGCCGCCCACCGGCGTCGCCGGGGGCGGCCGGGGCGGCGACAGCGCCTCGCAGCGCTCGGGTTCACGCTCCTCCTCGCGGTCCTCGCGCTCGTCGACGTCACGCCGGTCGGTCTCCGGACGGCTCTCCCGTTCGCTGTCCGGGGCGGCCACGTCCCGTTCGGTGTCGGTGCGTTCCTCCGGGAGCGCCACGAGCTCGACGTCCGGACGGAACAGGCTGGGTGCGGGGCTGGTGCTCGTCCCGGACGTCCCGCGGCCGGACCCGCGGACGGCGGTGATGGAGAACCCGGAGGTCCCGGAGCGGAAGCGGTTCTGCTCGCGCTCCGACTGCGGCGCCGCGGTGGGCCGGGCGCGCGGCGACCGGCCGGGCCGCACGGAGGGGTTCTGCACCAAGTGCGGCCACCCCTACTCCTTCGTGCCCAAGCTGCACACCGGGGACGTCGTGCACGGGCAGTACGAGGTGGCGGGCTGCCTGGCCCACGGCGGGCTGGGCTGGGTCTACCTGGCGGTGGACCGTGCGGTGTCGGACCGCTGGGTGGTCCTCAAGGGCCTGCTGGACACCGGCGACCAGGACGCCATGGCGGCGGCGATCTCCGAGCGGCGCTTCCTCGCGGAGATCGAGCACTCCAACATCGTGCGCATCTACAACTTCGTGGAGCACCTGGACCAGCGGACCGGCTCGCTGGACGGCTACATAGTGATGGAGTACGTCGGCGGCAAGGCGCTCAAGGAGATCGCCAACAGCCGCCGCACACCGGACGGGAGACGCGACCCGCTGCCGGTCGAGCAGGCCTGCGCGTACGGCATCGAGGCGCTGGAGGCCCTCGGCCACCTGCACAGCCGCAACCTGCTCTACTGCGACTTCAAGGTCGACAACGCGATCCAGACCGAGGACCAGCTCAAGCTCATCGACATGGGCGCGGTGCGCCGGATGGACGACGACGAGTCGGCGATCTACGGCACCGTCGGCTACCAGGCGCCGGAGGTCGCGGAGGCCGGCCCGTCCGTCGCCTCGGACCTGTACACGGTCGCGCGGACGCTCGCGGTGCTCACCTTCGACTTCCAGGGCTACACGAACGTCTTCGTGGACTCGCTGCCCGACCCCGACCACATCGAGGTGTTCCGGCGGTACGAGTCCTTCTACCGGCTGCTGGTGCGGGCCACGGACCCGGACCCGGCGCGCCGGTTCGCCTCGGCGAGCGAGATGGCCGAGCAGCTGACGGGGGTGCTGCGGGAGGTGGTGGCCCTGCAGACGGGCCGTCCGCGCCCCGCTCTGTCGACGCTCTTCGGCACGGAACCGCGGGTGACGGACACGGAGTTGTTCGCCGAGCCGACCGACGAGGTGTCCCTGCTCGGGGCCCGCGCCGCC
>NZ_KL585401.1:66694-68363 GCF_000721935.1 Streptomyces sp. NRRL WC-3549 | reverse complement strand
CCGCCGCGGTGCCCACCGCCCCCGCCCCCCTCTCCCCGGGCGCCGGTCCGGTGTACGCGCCCGACACCCATGTCCGGGGCGCCGGCGGCACGGGCGGGGCGCTCGGCCACGAGGGGACGCGGGCGGCCGTACCGGCCCCCCGGGCCGAGCCCGGTCCCGGTCCGGCCCTCACGGCGCCCGCCGGCCACGGCCCCGGCTCGCGGCGTTCGACGCGCGCGCCACCTCGCTCGCCCTGCCGGTCCCCCGGGTCGACGCGAACGACCCGAACGCCGGTTTCCTCGCCGGGGTGATGGCGTCGGCACCGGCCGAGCTGGTCACGGCGCTGCACTCGGTGCCCGCGGCCTCGCCGGAGACCCGGCTGCGTGAACTCCGCGCCCGGTTGGAGATGAACGAACTGGACGCCGCCGTCCGTGTGTTGACCGCCGTGGAGGTGGAGCACCCGGACGACTGGCGGGTGGTGTGGTACCGCGGTGTCACCTCCCTGGTCACCGGGGACCACGAGAACGCGGCGCTGTCCTTCGACGCGGTGTACGACGCGTTCCCGGGCGAGCCCGCGCCGAAGCTGGCGCTGGGCGTCTGCGCGGAGGTGCTGGGGCAGCTGGACAACGCGGACGAGTACTACCGGCTGGTGTGGACGACCGATCCGAGCTTCGTGAGCGCGGCGTTCGGGCTGGCCCGGGTGCGGATCGCGGCGGGTGACCGGGCCGGGGCGGTCCGGGCGCTGGAGTCGGTCCCGGAGGCGTCGATCCACTACACGGCGGCCCGGGTGGCCTCGGTGCGGGCCAGGCTGCGCGGCCGGTCCCCGCGGGAGCCGCTGCTCGACGACCTCGCGGCCGCCGCGGGCCAGGTGACGGCGCTCGGGGGATACGGCCTGGACGCGGTGCGCCGGGAGAGATTGTCGGCCGAGGTGCTGGGGAAGGCGCTGGACTGGGTACTCTCCGGTGGTCCCACGGCACGGCCACCGGACCCGGCCCACTCCGCGGCGCCGGTGCCGGGGAAGCTGCTGGGCAGCGAGCTGGACGAACGGGGCCTCAGATTCGGCCTCGAACGCTCGTACCGAGTGCTCGCCCGGCTCGCGCAGCGGGGCGACGAGAGGATCGAACTGGTGGAGCGGGCCAACCGTTTCCGCCCACGGACCTGGGTGTGAAGATGTCACAGAGCCACCAGCGGGCCTCCTTGCCGGGATGCCCCAGCTGCGAGGAACCGCTGGAGTCGGGCGACCGGTTCTGCGGGGCGTGCGGGTACGACCTCTCGGCGGTGCCCGCGCCCCCCACCGACCGTCCGACCGTCGCGATCACGGTGCCCGCGCAGCACACCGGGACGTCGGACGCGGGGCCGTCGGCCCCGGGCGCACCGGGTGCGGCCGTACCGGCGACGGCCCCGGGCACGGGCACGCCGGGGACGCGTGCGGCGACGCCCGCCGCCGGCACGCCCGGGGCCGAGTCCGTCCGGTGGCCGGACGCCTCGGAGGCCGCCGGTGCGGACCTGCCCGCGCCCGCGCACCGGCCGGGCGACCTCCCGGGGACCGACTCCGGCGGCACACCGCTGCCCGACGGGACGGCTCCGGCGGTCCGTCTGGACGGCCCGGACGCCGGGGACGGCGAGGACTTCGAACTGGCGGCGCCCGATCCCCGTGCCGCGGAGCACACGGCCTGTCTCTTATACACAT
>NZ_KL585401.1:66188-66501 GCF_000721935.1 Streptomyces sp. NRRL WC-3549 | reverse complement strand
ACCGTCGTCGCCATCGTCTGCGACGGCGTCTCGTCCGCGAGCCGCCCCGACGAGGCCTCCGCCGCCGCGGCGGGCCCCGCCAACGAGTCGCTGCTGACGTCGCTGCCGCGCGGCACGCACCCCCAGCAGGCGATGCACGAGGCGATCCTGGCCGCGTCCGAGGCGGTCAACGCCCTGGCCCAGGAGCCCGGTCAGGCGATGGAGCACGACGCGCACCGCCACCAGAACGCCCCGGCCTGCACCCTGGTCGGCGCGATCATGGCCGGCGACCTGCTGGTCGTCGGCTGGGTGGGCGACAGCCGCGTCTACTGGG
>NZ_KL585401.1:65719-65967 GCF_000721935.1 Streptomyces sp. NRRL WC-3549 | reverse complement strand
GGGTGGGCGACAGCCGCGTCTACTGGGTGCCCCGGGACCGCGCCCATCCGCCCGCCAGGCTCACGGAGGACGACTCCTGGGCCGCGCAGATGGTCGCCACGGGCCTGATGAACGAGGCGGAGGCGTACGCCGACCACCGGGCCCACGCCATCACGGGGTGGCTGGGCGCCGACGCCTACGAACTGGAGCCGCACACCGCGTCCTTCAAACCGGACCGGGCGGGGCTCGTGGTGGTGTGCACCGACGGG
>NZ_KL585401.1:64210-65538 GCF_000721935.1 Streptomyces sp. NRRL WC-3549 | reverse complement strand
TGTGCACCGACGGTCTGTGGAACTACGCCGAGGCCGCCGCCGAGATGGCGGCGGCCGTGCCGCCGGACGCGTACGAACGCCCGCTGCACGGGGCGCAGGTGCTGGTGGGCCACGCGCTGGACGGCGGGGGCCACGACAACGTAACGGTGGCGCTGCTGCCGTTCGCCGTGGCCCCGCAGGGGGCAGGATCCGTCCACCCGGCCGCCTGAGACCGCGACCGGTTGCCGGCTCCACCGCCCCACCGCACCGTGCCCCGCCCGCGCCCGGCCCTGTCCGCCGACCCTGCGACCCCGTACCGCCTGACCCGTTCCGCCTGACCCCTGTGGAGCCTCAAGGAGCCGATCAGATGGCCAACTTCTCGAAGTCGAACGTGCCGCGGTTCTCGGCCGAGGTGTACCAGAACGCGTACCTGCCCGAGGGCGGCCGGGAGGTCAACGCGATCGTCACCGTCACCTCGACGGGCGGCGGTCCACCGGCGGTGGCCCGCTGACCGACCGGTCCCCGGCCCCGGCCCGCACCGCCGGGCAGGCACCGGAGGCCGCCGTGGTCCTCATGGTCGACTGCTCCGGGTCGATGGACTACCCGCCGACGAAGATGCGCAACGCCCGGGACGCGACGGCCGCGGCCGTCGACACCCTGCGGGACGGCACGCGGTTCGCCGTGGTGGCGGGGACGCACGTGGCCGAGGACGTGTATCCGGGCAACGGCCGGCTCGCCACCGCCGACGTGCACACCAGGGCCCAGGCGAAGGACGCGCTGCGCCGGCTGAGCGCGGGCGGCGGCACGGCGATCGGTACCTGGCTGCGGCTGGCCGACCGGCTGCTCGGCGCCGCCGACGCGGACATCCGGCACGGCGTGCTGCTCACCGACGGCCGCAACGAGCACGAGTCCCCCGAGGACCTGCGGGCCGCCCTGGACGCCTGCGCGGGCCGGTTCACCTGCGACGCCCGGGGGGTCGGCACCGACTGGGAGGTGAAAGAGGTCACGGCCGTCGCCTCCGCCCTGCTCGGCTCGGCCGACATCGTGGCCGATCCGGCGGGCCTCGCCGCGGACTTCACGCGGATGATGGAGGACGCGATGGGCAAGGAGGTCGCGGACGTCACCCTGCGGCTGTGGACGCCCGTCGGGACCGAGACCGTCTTCGTCAAGCAGGTCGCCCCGACGGTCGCCGACCTGACCGGCCGCCGCACCGGGGCGGGCCCCCGCGCGGGGGACTACCCGACCGGTTCCTGGGGCGACGAGTCCCGGGACTACCACATCTGCGTACGGGTCCCGGAGGCGGGGATCGGCCAGGAGATGCTGGCGGCCCGCGTCTCGCTGATCCTTCT
>NZ_KL585401.1:63116-63990 GCF_000721935.1 Streptomyces sp. NRRL WC-3549 | reverse complement strand
GCCGCAGACGTTGGCGCAGGGCCTGGTGCGGGCGGTGTGGACCGACGACATGGCGGCGTCCACGTCGATCAACCCGCAGGTCGCCCACTACACAGGACAGGCCGAACTGGCACAGGTCATCCAACAAGGGCTGGATGCGCGCAAATCGGGAGACTTCGACGGCGCGACCGCCAAACTGGGCCGTGCGGTGCAGCTCGCGTCGGCCTCCGGGAACGCGGATACCGCGAAACTGCTTTCGAAGGTGGTGGACGTCGTCGACGCGGCGACCGGTACTGTGCGACTGAAAGCGAGAGTGGCGGAAGCGGACGAGATGACGCTCGAAACGCGCTCGACCAAGACCGTTCGCGTCAAGAAGTGACGTCGAACAGCGACACAGTCGACAGAGCATGACGGCCTTGGGGCCGGAGAAGGAGAGGGGGAAGCGCCGACATGCCGACCTGCCCGAACGGACACCAGTCGGGTTCCGAGGACTGGTGCGAGGTCTGCGGACACCGCATGGCCGGAGCGGGCGCGCCCGCGGGCGCCGTGCCTCCGCCGCCTCCCCCGCCGCCCGCGCGCGGTTACGGCTACCCGCCGGCCCCCTCCGGTCCCGGGACCGCGCAGGCCGAACTCTGCCCGCAGTGCCGAACCCCGCGTGAGGCGATGGCGCCGTTCTGCGAGGAGTGCCGCTGGAACTTCCTCACCAACACGGCCACCTCGTACACACCGCTGGCACCGCAGCCCGGTGCCGGACGCCCGGCACCGGGGCTGAACCTGCCGCCCGGCTTCACCGCGCAGCAGGGCCCGTCGTCGCAGCAGCGCGACCCCTTCGACTACCAGGGTTCGCGGCCCTCCCAGATGAACCGGCCGGCCGAGCCGCTGGCACCGGAGCAGG
>NZ_KL585401.1:61072-62878 GCF_000721935.1 Streptomyces sp. NRRL WC-3549 | reverse complement strand
TTCCAGCAGCAGTCGCCGTCCCCGTTCGAGCGGCAGGGGCAGCCTGAGCGGCCGTCGCCCTTCGACCCGCAGAACCGGCCGGGAGGGTCGGGAGCCCCCGAGTCCTCCGGTCCGGCCGGGCACCCCGGCAGGCCCGGGGAGCCGGGGCAGCGGCCCGGGGAGCCGGTTCCGTCCTCGCCCTTCGAGCCGCAGCGCCAGGGGCCGCCGCCGCCGTTCCCGCAGCAGTCCGCGCAGCAGTCGGCGCCGCCCCGGCCCCAGACGCCGCGTCCCACCGGTGACGACGACTGGATGCTGCCCCCGCCCTCGCAGCAGCAGCCTCCGCGCGCCTTCCAGCAGGGTCCGCAGACGCCGCCGGCCGCCCCGGCACCGCAGGCACCGTTCCCCGGCCAGGGCCGGGCACCGGGTGAGCAGGCACCGGACCAGCGGCCTCCGGGTCAGCAGGCCCCGGGCCCGCAGGGCTCCGAGCCGGGCGAGGACCGTGCCGCGGGCAGCTGGACGGCGGTCATCGCCCCGGACCGTGACTACTTCCTGGCGATGATGCAGCGCAGCGGCCCGGAGGCCACCGGGCTCAACCTGCCCGCGTACTCCCCCGAGCAGCGCCGCGCGCTGAGCGGTAACCAGGTCACCATCGGCCGGCGCCGGCACAGCACCGGGGAGTCGCCCGACATCGACCTCGCCGTGCCGCCGGAGGACCCGGGCGTCTCGCACCAGCACGCGGTGCTGGTGCAGCAGCCGGACGGCGGCTGGGCCGTGGTCGACCAGAACTCCACGAACGGCACCACGCTCAACGGTGCCGAGGACCCGATCCAGCCCTATGTCCCCGTCCCCCTCCAGGACGGCGACCAGGTCCACGTCGGCGCCTGGACGACGATCACGGTCCGCCGCGACTGAACACCGAACCGCCGGGCACCGGCCGGGTACCGGGGTCGTACGACTTCCGTACTCGGCCGGTGCGTCTGCGACCATGGACGGGTGACAGAGATTCCGCGCGACACGCTTCAGGAGCAGACCTTCTACGAGCAGGTCGGCGGCGAGGAGACCTTCCGGCGCCTGGTCCACCGCTTCTACCAGGGCGTCGCCGAGGACCCGCTGCTGCGGCCGATGTACCCGGAGGAGGACCTGGGACCGGCCGAGGAGCGGTTCGCCCTGTTCCTGATGCAGTACTGGGGCGGCCCGCGCACCTACAGCGACCGCAGGGGGCACCCCCGGCTGCGGATGCGGCACGTCCCGTTCCGGGTGGACCGGGCGGCGCACGACGCCTGGCTCGGACACATGCGGGTGGCCCTGGACGAGCTGGGGCTCTCCCCCGAGCACGAGCGGCAGCTGTGGGACTACCTCACGTACGCCGCGGCCTCGATGATCAACACCGCCGACTGAACTCCCCACCCCCGCATATCCGGAATCCGGTACTCCATCGCCGGATAACGGTCACGATCCCGTCAAGGCGCCCGCAGACGGTATCCAAGGCCCGCTGACCTCTGAAAGCATCCTGGGAACGTCGGGGGGCGTGCGGATACCGAGGGTTCGGGGGATCGGGTGACGGGGTTCGTCCTTCTGCGGGTGCGGGCCCACCGGCTCCTGCTCGCCGCGGCTGTACTGGCCGTCCTGCTCACCACCTCCGTACTGACGGCGCTCACCGCCTTCTCCGGTTCCATAGGCGACGCCGCCCTGCGGCACACCCTCACCCACCGGTCCGCCGAGGCGGCCTCGCTCTTCGTCTCGGCCGGTGTGGACCGCGAGCGGCGCACGGAGGCGGACGCGGCGGTGCGCCGGGCCGCCGAAGAGGCCTTCGGCGGGCTCCCGGTG
>NZ_KL585401.1:59052-60901 GCF_000721935.1 Streptomyces sp. NRRL WC-3549 | reverse complement strand
CCGCCGAAGAGGCCTTCGGCGGGCTCCCGGTGACCGTACGGAAACTGGAGAGTTCGGGGACCTACGCGCTGCCGCGCACCCTTCAGGACGCCGCCGGCCGGCGCGGCGAACCGGATCTCACGCACTTCGCCTCCCTCGACCGCAGCCGGGTCCGGCTCACCGCGGGACGCATGCCCGCCGCGGGCGCGGGCCCGGCCACCGGCCCCGTGGAGGCCGCGCTGCCCCGGGCCGCCGCCGAGGGGCTGGGGCTGAAGCCGGGTGCCACGCTGACCCTCACCGACCGGCTGGGCGGAACGTCCCTGCCGGTCGAGATCACCGGGGTGTACGAGGCCGCCGACACGGCCGATCCCTACTGGCGGCTGGACCCGCTGGCCGGGCGCGGGGTCGGCAAGGTCGTCTTCACCACCTACGGTCCGCTGCTCACCGACCCGGCCGTGCTCGGCTCCCCCCGGGTCACCACCGACCGGTCGTCCTGGCTGGCCTCCGCCGACTTCCGGACGGTGACCACCGAGCGGACGGGGGACCTGCGGCGGTCGGCGACGGACGGCGTGAAGGCGCTGGAGGCGGAGCCGGTGCTCGGCGGCGGGGCCACCGTGCGCACCTCGCTGCCCACCGTCATCGACCAGATCGATCGGGCCCTGCTGGTGTCCCGCTCGACCATCGTGATCGTCGCCGTGCAGCTGGTGCTGCTCGCCGGGTACACGCTGCTGCTGGTGGCCCGGTTGCTGAGCACCGAGCGGGCCGGTGAGACGGAGGTGCTGCGGGCCCGGGGCGGTTCGCGTGGCCGGATCGCCTCCCTGGCCGCGATGGAGGCGCTGCTGCTCGCGGTGCCCGCCGCGGTCGTCGCCCCGCTGCTGGCCGGGCCGTTGACCGGACTGCTCGCCGACCGCGGCGGGCTCACCCGGCTCGGACTGCGGCTGGAGTCCGGCGCGAACGCGGTGGTGTGGCTCGTCGGCGTCGGCGTCGCGCTCGCGTGCGCGCTGGCCGTGGTGGCGCCCGCGCTGACGGCGAGCGCGGGCATGCGGCGCGAGGGCCGGTCCGCGGCACTGCCCGGACCGGTGCGGGCCGGTGCCGACCTCGCCCTGCTGCTGATCGCCGGGGTGGCGTACTGGCAGCTGGACCGGCAGACCGGGACGTCCGGCAGCGGTGCGCTCAGCGGCGACCGGGAGGGCCGGCTCGGCATCGACCCGCTCCTGGTGGCCGCCCCCGCGCTGGCCCTGCTGGCGGGCACGGTGCTGACCCTGCGGTTGCTGCCGCCCGCGGCCCGGCTGGCGGAGCGCCGGGCGGCGGCGGGCCGGGGACTGTCCGCGGCGCTGGCCGGCTGGCAGTTCAGCCGTCGCCCGCTCCGGGGCGCGGGTCCGGTGCTGCTGCTGGTGCTGGCCGTGGCGACGGGCATGCTGGCGATCGGTCAGGCCGCCTCGTGGGACCGCTCGCAGAGCGACCAGGCCGACTTCCGGTCCGGTGCCTCGGTGCGGGTCGTGTCCGGGCCGGGCGGCGACCCGGCGAAGGCCGCGCCGTACACGGGTCTGCCCGGCGTACGGGAGACGGCTCCGGCCTTCCGCGCGACGGCGGAACTCTCCGGCGGGCGGACCGCCGAGGTGCTGGCCCTGGACACCGCGCACGCCGGTGAGCACCTGCTGATGCGCGAGGACCTCGCGGGTTCGGACCCGCGCGAGGTGTTCGAGGCGATCGCCCCGCCGGACATCCCGCGTGCCGGGGCGGTGCTGCCGGAGGGCAGCAGCCGTGTGCTGATCGACCTGCGCGTCCTGGACACCTCGGCCCCCGGGGGCAGGTCCCCGTCCGGTTCGGCCCCGGCGGTCGGCGTCCTGCTGGAGGACCGCCACGGCAT
>NZ_KL585401.1:56327-58846 GCF_000721935.1 Streptomyces sp. NRRL WC-3549 | reverse complement strand
GGCTACCGGGTCGGCGCCGGGACGGTCCCCGTGGACGGCCGGACGCACACCGTCTCCGTGCCCGTCTCCCCTTCGGGTGAGCTGGCCGTGACCGGCTTCGAGGTGGACGACGCGGTCCCCGCGGGCCGCTCCGAGAAGCGGCTGGTCTCGGTGACGGGGCTCCGGGCGCTGACCGCACAGGGCGCGGAGCTGCCGGTGCCCGTACCGGACCAGGTGCGCTGGCAGGCCGTGACGACCGTGACCGAGGCCGGCGAGGAACGGCCGGGCGAGACGCCGCAGGAGGTGAACGGCTCGGGGGCGGCTCCCGCCTTCCGGTACGGCACCGGGGCCGTTCTGGCGGATCAGGCGTACTCCGGCGGCCCCGTCGGCACCCTCCGGATCACCGCGGCCCGTGCGTCGGCCCCCGCGCTGAAGGCCGTGGCGAGCGACGCGTACCTGACGTACGCGGGCGCGGAGCCGGGCCAGGAGGTCGACCTCACGCTGGCGGGCCACACGGTCCGGGTGACGCTGGTGGCGTCGGTGCGGCAGCTGCCCACCACCGGTCCGGGCGCCACCGCCGGGGCCCGGGACCTGACGGAGTCGTCCACGAAGCCCGGCGGGAGCCTGCTCCTGGACTTCCGGGCCGTCTCCGAGGTGCTCGCCCACCGGACCGGGGCCACCCTGCCGCCCACCGAGTGGTGGCTGAGCACGGCGCCCGGCGAGGGACCGAAGGTGGCCGCCGCGCTGCGCGAGCTGCCCGGTACGGACCCGGCCCAGGTGCTGGTACGCGACGAGACGGCCCGCGAGATGGCGGACGACCCGCTGGGGGCGGGCCCGCAGTCCGCCCTGCTGGCGGTCGCCGCGTCCGCCGCCGCGCTGGCCGCGGTCGGTACCGCGGTCGGCCTCGTGGGCTCGCGGCGCGAACGGTCCGCCGAGTTCGCCGTGTTGCGGGCGCTGGGCGCATCCCGCCGCAGGCTGGCCCGGACGATGGCCGCCGAACAGGGCGCCCTCATCGCCCTCGCCCTGCTGATCGGTCTCGCCCTGGGGGCGGTGCTGACCAGGGCCGTCGTGCCGCTCGTCGTGCTGACGGGGCAGGCCGCCAGGCCGGTGCCGGACGTCGTGGTGCTGCTGCCGGCCGGGCAGGTCGCCGTCCTGCTGGCCTCCGTCGCGGCGTTGCCGCTGCTGGTCGTGGCCGCGATGGCACTGCGCCGCACCGAACCCGCCGTTTCGCTGCGCCAGGGGGACAACTGAGATGACCGCCGCCAAGATGCCGGCCGCCTGCGCCCCCTGGGTCCGTACACGGTTGCGTACCGCCCCCGGCATCAGCGCCGCACTCGCGGTCCTGCTGTTCCTGACGGCCTTCCTCGCCGCCGCGTTCCCGCGCGCCGTGGACGCGTACGAGACGAAGGCGCTGCGTCACGGCATCGCGACCGCGCCACCCCGCCAGAGCGTGCTCGACGTGACCACGCCCCCGGTCTCCCTCGGGGAACCGCGTCCGGTCCGCGAGCAGGGCGTGCGGGAGGAGGCGCTGGCCGGCGTCGCCCGCGCGCTGCCCAGGACGCTCCCCGATCCGGTACGGACCGATCCCGGGCGCTCCTTCTACGGGGTGCACACCACGAAGCCGATCGTCGCGCAGGAGCCCTGGCTCCCCCGCCCGGACGCGGCGCCTCCCCGACTGCACTACGCCGTTCCGTCGGCGCTCACCGAGCACAGCCGGCTGAGTGCGGGCCGCTGGCCCGTGGCCCACGGCGAGGTGGGCGCGGACACCCGCGAGGTGGAGGCCGCCGTCACCGAGGAGACGGCGGCGGAGCTGAAGATGAAGCCGGGCTCCACGATCACGGTGCCCTCCCAGAGCGGCAGCCCGCTGACCGTACGCGTCACGGGCGTCGTGGAACCGCTGCGCCCCGACGACGGCTACTGGTCGGTCGACCCCCTCTACCGCGCCCCGTCACTGGTCCCGGACCCGGGTTCCCCGACCCCGGTCCTCTACTGGACGGCGACGCTGCTGCTGGCCCCCGACACCGGGCCGGCGCTCCTGGACACCACGGGCGAGCCCGAACTGTACTGGCGCCTCGTCCCGGACCCCGCCGGTCTCACCGCGGCCGACGCGGGGCGGCTGGGGAGCGCCGTCGCCGCGCTGGAGGGCGGCCCCGAACTGCTGGAGATCCGTTCCCTGGTCGGACCCAACGCGGCGCTCACCACGGAGCTGGACGCCCTCCTCGACGCCCACACGGCGATGCGCGAGGCCATCGGCCCCGTCGTCACGGTCGCGGCGGTGGGGGTCGGTGCCCTGGCGGCCGTCGTCCTGCTGATGACGGGCGGGCTGATCGGTGCCCGCAGACACCACGAGCTGGCCCTGCTGCGGTCACGCGGCGGGTCCCTCTCCGGCATCGGCGGACGGCTGTTCGCCGAGACCGCGGTGGCCGTGCTGCCCGCGGCGGCGCTGGGGCTGCTGCTGGCGGTCGTGCTCGTCGGGGAGGCCCGGTGGTGGCCCTCCGTCGTCGGTGCCGCCTTCGTGGCGGTGCTCGTCTGCCTGGACC
>NZ_KL585401.1:49331-56106 GCF_000721935.1 Streptomyces sp. NRRL WC-3549 | reverse complement strand
GCGCACGGTGGCCGAGCTGACCCTGCTCGTCCTGGCGGTCGGCGCGGTCACCGCGCTGCGCCGCCGGGGTACGGGCTCCGACGGGGACCTGCTGGTCAGCGCCGCCCCCGTACTGGTGGGGCTGATCGCCGCGCTGGTCCTGGTGCGGGCTGCGGCTGGCGTCCCGGCCGGTGGCGCGGCTGCGCGGGGCGGTGGGGTTCCTCTCGCTGGCCCGGGCCGGCCGGTCCTCGGCGAGCGCCCTGCTGCCCTTGCTGGCCCTGCTGATCGCGCTGACCACGGCGGCGTTCGGCGGCTCGGTCCTCGCGGGGGTCGCCGGCGCACGGGACGACGCGGCGCTGCGGGCGGTGGGGGCGGACGCCCGGATCAGCGGGGAGGGTGGCCCGGCGGCGCTCACGGACGGTCTGGCCGATGACGTCCGGGAGGTGTCCGGGGTCCAGGACGTGACGGCCGTCCGCATCGAGTACGCGGTCCCGCTGAGCTCGTCCCGGGACGCGGCGTCGGACACGAAGCGGGCGACGCTGCTGGGCGTGGACCCGGAGCCGTACGCCCGGCTGGTCCGCGGGTCCGGCCCCTCCTCCTTCTCCGCCGGTCTGCTGGAGGCGGGCGGGGGGACCAACCCGGTGCTGCCCGCGATCGCCTCGCCCTCGGTGGCGGAGCGGCTCGGCGACGGGCCGCGCACCGTCCGGTCGGAGGGCGGTGACATCCGGGTGCGGGTCGTCGCGGTCCGCACCGCCACCCCCGCGGTGGACTCCTCGGACTTCCTGATCGTCGACCGGGCCTCGCTCGACGTGACCGGCCCCACGACCCTGCTGGTCACCGGGGCCGGTCTGGACGGCACCGCGCTGCGGTCCGCGGTGCACGACGCGGCCCCGGCGCTCACGGTGCGGCTGCGTTCGGCGGAGCGCGAGACGTATCTCGACACCCCGCTCCAGTCGGGCGCCGAACGGATCTACGCCGTTGCGGTCGCCGCCGGCGCCGGTTACGCGGTGCTGGCCGTGCTGCTCTCGCTGCTGCGGACGGCGCCGGAGCGCACCACGCTGCTGGCCCGGCTGCGCACCATGGGGCTCACCACCCGTCAGGGCCGCCGGCTGCTCGCGGCCGAGGCCATGCCGCAGGCGCTGCTGGCCGCGGCGGGCGGGGTCCTCGTCGGCTGGGTGACCATCGCCCTGCTGGCACCCGGTGTCGACCTGGGCGTCCTCGCGCTGGCCGACGCGGACACCGCGACGCCGCACACCGCCTCGCTCCGGGCCGACGCCGTCTCGCTGGTCGTCCCGGCGCTCGGCGTGGTCCTGCTGACCGCCGCCGTGGCCGGTGTGCAGGCCTGGTGGGCGGGCCGCCGCGGATCGACCAAGGAACTCAGGGCAGGAGACACCCGATGACGTCGTCCACAGAGACCACCCTGGCGGAACTCGAACAGCGGGCCGCCGTACGCCGCGACCGGCCGTCGTACGGTCACGACGCCCTGATCGCCTGCGACCGGCTGGTGCGTGTCTTCTCCGCGGACGGGGTGGAGGTACAGGCGCTCCAGGGCCTCGACCTGCTCGTCACCGAGGGCGAGTTGATGGCGCTGGTCGGGGCCTCGGGCAGCGGCAAGTCCACCTTGATGAACATCCTGGCGGGGCTCGACGTGCCCACCGCGGGGTCGGCGAAGGTGGCGGGCCGCGACCTGCTGGCGATGGGGTCCAAGGAGCGCCTGGGCTACCGCCGGGACGTGGTGGGCTTCGTCTGGCAGCAGACCGCGCGTAACCTGCTGTCGTACCTGACGGCCACGCAGAACGTGACGCTGCCGATGCAGTTGCGCGGTGGGGGCCGGGGCCGTGCGCGGGCCGAGCGGGCGGAGTCGCTGCTGCGGATGCTGGAGGTCGAGGACTGCCGGGACCGCCGTCCGGCGCAGATGTCGCGATCGCGGTGGCGCTGGCCAACGACCCGTCGGTGCTGCTGGCGGACGAGCCGACCGGTGAGCTGGACTCGGCCACGGGTGAGCAGGTCTTCGCCGCCTTCCGGCGGGCCAACGAGGAGCTGGGCACCACGATCGTGATCGTGACCCACGACCAGGCGGTGGCGAGCGAGGTGCGCCGTACGGTCGCGATCCGCGACGGCCGGACCTCCTCCGAGGTGCTGCGGCACACCGAGGTGGACGCGGCGACGGGCCAGGAGTCCCAGGTGGCCCGGGAGTACGCGATGCTCGACCGGGCGGGACGGCTGCAACTGCCCGCCGACTACACCGAGGCCCTGGGCATGGAGCACCGGGTGATGCTGGAGCTGGAACAGGATCACATCGGGGTGTGGCCGGACGCGCAGGGGAAGCGGGACGCCCGGGAGGGCTGAGGGCCGCCCCGGGCCGGGCGCTCCGGCGGACGGCCCGGCCTCCCGGACGGTCAGGCCCTCTGGACGGTCAGGCCCTCTGGACGGTCACCGCGAGGCCGCCGAGCCCGCCGCGCGCGTCCCTGAGGGCCACCGACCCGAACGGGGTACGCAGCCGCAGCCACGAACCGGCCGTGAGCAGGGCGACGGGGAGATCGGGTGCCGGGCGAAGGAAACCCAGGGACTGGGCGGCGTGCACGGCGCGCAGCGGCAGGTCGGTGGAGCCGACGGTCCGGGACCAGATGTCGTGGCCGATCAGGTCCCGCTCGGCCCGGGTACGCCGGTCCTCGGGCAGCGCCGCGTCCCGGGCCCGGAACTCGGCGACGGCATCGGCGAGCGCGGCCCCCAGCTCCACCGGTGACGGCAGCCCGGGGCGGGTCCGCCAGCCGCCGCGGGGCGGCAGCACCCCGGTCCACGGCAGCACCCCGGTCCACGGCGGGCCGGTGACGGGTCCGGGCAGGTCGGCCACCGGCCCGTCGGCGCCCTGCGGGTCCAGCGCTTCGAGGAGTTCCCCGGCCGAGACCGTGACGTCGAATTCGTGGCTGCCGGCCAGCCGGGCCGTACGGACCGCGAGGACCTCGAACGACGATGTGTATAAGAGACAGCGCCTGGAGGCGGACGGCGGCGGCCCGGTCGTAGTGGAGCAGCCGGCCGAGGAAGGCGGCGAGGTCGGCCACCTCCCTCACGTCGGCGAACCCCAGCGACCGTACGGACACCGTCATGCGACAGCCGGCTCCTGCTCCAGGTACTCCTGGAGGAAGAGCTTCTCCTCGGCGCTGATCCGCCGGGGCCGCTCCGCCGCCAGGTCGTAGGGCACGACGACCGTCGACGCCCTGACGTAGACCTGCTCGGGGTCCTTGATCTCGTACGCGATCGTCAGCGACGCCGCGCCGATCTTCGTGACCCAGGACTCGACGGTCACCGGCGTGTGCCGGTGCACCAGCGGGCGCACGTAGTCGATCTCGTGCCGGGCCACGACGGACCCGCCCGCGAAGGACGGCGAACCGTCCCCCGGCGCCAGCCGGAACATGAAGTCGATGCGCGCCTCCTCCAGGTAGCGGAGGAAGACCACGTTGTTCACGTGGCCGAAGGCATCCATGTCCGACCAGCGCAGCGGGCAGCTGTAGATATGACGCGCCACGGTCAGCCTCGCGTGAGCTTCTTGTACGTGGCGCGGTGCGGCCGGGCCGCGTCCGCACCCAGGCGCTCCACCTTGTTCTTCTCGTACGACTCGAAGTTGCCCTCGAACCAGTACCACGTGGAGTCGCCCTCGTACGCCAGGATGTGCGTGGCGACGCGGTCCAGGAACCAGCGGTCGTGGGAGATGACCACCGCGGCGCCGGGGAACTCCAGCAGCGCGTTCTCCAGCGAGGAGAGGGTCTCGACGTCGAGGTCGTTGGTGGGCTCGTCGAGGAGCAGCAGGTTGCCGCCCTCCTTGAGCGTCAGCGCCAGGTTGAGGCGGTTGCGCTCACCACCGGAGAGGACCCCGGCCGGCTTCTGCTGGTCCGGGCCCTTGAAGCCGAACGCGGAGACGTACGCCCGCGAGGGCATCTCGACCTGGCCGACGTTGATGTAGTCCAGCTCGTCCGACACGACGGCCCAGAGGGTCTTCTTGGGGTCGATGTTGGCGCGGGACTGGTCGACGTAGGAGATCTTGACCGTGTCGCCGACCTTGATGGAGCCGGAGTCCGGCGTCTCCAGGCCCTGGAGCATCTTGAACAGCGTGGTCTTGCCCGCGCCGTTCGGACCGATGACGCCGACGATGCCGTTGCGCGGCAGCGTGAACGACAGGTCGTCGATGAGGACCTTGTCACCGAAGGCCTTGGAGAGGTGCTCGACCTCGACGACGATGGAACCGAGCCGGGGGCCCGGCGGGATCTGGATCTCCTCGAAGTCCAGCTTCCGCATCTTGTCCGCCTCGGCCGCCATCTCCTCGTAGCGGGCGAGACGTGCCTTGGACTTGGTCTGCCGGCCCTTGGCGTTGGAGCGGACCCACTCCAGCTCCTCCTTGAGCCGCTTGGCGCGCTTCTCGTCCTTGCGGCCCTCGACCTTGAGGCGGGTCGCCTTCTTGTCGAGGTAGGTGGAGTAGTTGCCCTCGTAGGGCAGGGCCCGGCCGCGGTCGAGTTCGAGGATCCACTCGGCGACGTTGTTCAGGAAGTACCGGTCGTGCGTGACGGCGACGACGGCGCCCGCGTACTTCGAGAGGTGCTGCTCCAGCCAGTTCACCGACTCGGCGTCGAGGTGGTTGGTGGGCTCGTCGAGGAGGAGGAGGTCAGGGGCCTCGATCAGCAGCTTGCAGAGCGCCACGCGGCGCTTCTCGCCACCGGAGAGGTTGACCACGGGCCAGTCGCCGGGCGGGCAGCCCAGGGCGTCCATGGCCTGCTCCAGCTGGGCGTCCAGGTCCCAGGCGTTGGCGTGGTCCAGGTCCTCCTGGAGCTTGCCCATCTCGTCCATGAGCGCGTCGGAGTAGTCCGTCGCCATCAGCTCGGCGACCTCGTTGAAGCGCTTGAGCTTGCCCATGGTCTCGGCGGCGCCGTCCTGGACGTTCTCCAGGACGGTCTTGTTCTCGTCGAGCTCCGGCTCCTGCATGAGGATGCCGACGCTGTAGCCGGGCGACAGGAACGCGTCGCCGTTGGACGGCTGCTCCAGGCCCGCCATGATCTTCAGCACCGTGGACTTACCGGCGCCGTTGGGCCCCACGACACCGATCTTCGCGCCGGGCAGGAAGTTCAGATTGACGTCGTCGAGAATCACCTTGTCGCCGTGCGCCTTGCGCGTCTTGCGCATGGTGTAGATGTACTCAGCCAAGAGAAACCGTCCGGCAGCAATAGAGGTGTGGGCAGATACACCCATCTTGCCTGACGTCCGCACCCGGACGGAAACCCGTCCGCCCTCCGGGCGCGACCGCGCGCCCTCCCGGGGCCCTCCGGCCTCGCTCCGGGACGTGGGCCGGGCCGGGGAACCGCTGCCGGACGGTGAACGTCCCGGCGCCGCCCCGGAACGCGACAGAGCCCGGTACGGATGTCCGTACCGGGCCCGTCACCGGCGCGTACTCACACGCACGGCGCGCCGGGGGTCACTGCCTCAGTCACTCACCGCTGGTCTGCGGCTTCTTCCGGCGGAGCATGAAGACCGCGCCGCCGCCGACGACGACCAGGGCGATCGCGACACCCGCGATGACCGGGGTGGCGCTGGAACCACCGGTCGCGGCGAGGTCGCCACCACCCGTGGAGGTACCGGCCGAGCCGCTGTCGGTGGCGACGGGCGACGGGCCGGCACCGGTCTGGGTGTCGGTTCCGCCGTTGTCACCCGGGGCGGGGGTACCGGCGGTCTCGCAGTCCAGGACGCCCTTGAAGTTCTTCTCGAAGCCACCGGGGCCGGTGATCGTGAAGTCGTAGGCCTCGTCCTCGCCGACCGGGACGGTCACCGTGCGGGTCTCACCGGCGGGGATGGTGTGCTCGGTACCGGCGAGCTCGAAGGTGAACGCCTCGTCGCCCGTGTTGCTCGCGGTGATGTCGACGCCGCCCTTGGCGCAGTTCTTCTCCGCGGTGACCGCCGGGACGGCCCCCTTCTTCGCCCAGGTGGCGGTCGCCGTCGCGGAGACGGTGGACTCGCTGGAACCGGCGAGGATCATCGTCTGGCTCTTGGTCAGCCCGGCGAAGACCCGGCCCACGGGCACAGAGGTCGAGGCCTGGACGGAGAGCGAGGCGGAGCCGTCCGCGGTGTCCTCGGGGACGGCGAAGTAGAGCTCGGAGCCGTTGGCCGCCTCGGTGACGGCCTTGCCGTCCTTGTCGGTGACCTGGACACCGCTGGCGGCGGCGTCGGCGGGCGCCGCCACCGAGACCTGGCCGGCGTCGGTGTGGACGGTGATCGGGCCGAGCCGCTCACCGGCCTTGCCGGAGACCGCGGCCGGGGACAGTGCCACGGACGCCTTGGGCTCCGCGACGTCCTGGGCGTTCTTCTCCAGCCAGTCGGCGAGCTTCTCGGCGTTCGCGTCCTTGGCCGTGACGTCGGCCTTGTCCGAGAAGCGCCAGATGGCGACCTGGGTACCGACGGCGGCCGTCTTCTCGTTGAGCGGTCCGGTCCCCGCCTCCTTGGCGAGCGCCGCGAAGTCGTCGACCTGCGGGTAGGAGTGCTGCAGGATCCAGCGGATCTTGCCCGCGTCCTGGTTGGCACCGAGCGAGGACTGGTCCCAGGGGGTCTCCAGGTACTTCGCGCGGTCCTGGGTGGGGTTGTGGATGTCGATGCAGTACGTCTTGAGCTTGCCGCCGCCGTCGACGGTCATCTCGAACAGCCCGGCGAGAAGGTCCTGCTTGCCCTTGCCGGTGTTGAGCTGGGCGGTGCCGTAGGTCTTCAGGCCGTCCAGCACCGCGGTCGCACCGCCCACTGTCTCTTATACACATCTCTGAGC
>NZ_KL585401.1:47774-49122 GCF_000721935.1 Streptomyces sp. NRRL WC-3549 | reverse complement strand
CGTGGCGGCCGTGGCGCCGACGAGCGAACCGGCGGCGACCAGACCCGAGGCGAACAGCGCGGCGGCCACGCGGGCGAGGCCGCGACCCCGCCCGGTACGACCCGGCTCCCGGTCGTGCCGGCGGCCTCCGCTCCGAACCGGTATGGGCTGCTCCGCCATCGCCTCGGACGATGACGGAACGGGTGCTGAAGACGCTGAAAACACAGAATTCCCCTCCGGGCGAGACCCGTTCACGCACAGGGTGCGCGTGTGGGAGGTGCCTCGCCAGCAAACTCAAGTGCCGCATGAGTACTGAGGAATCGTATGGATCAAGCGGAGGACAGTCCCCCGTCCTACCGTCAGATAACCATTCCGTTTGGGAATCGTTATAGCCCGCCTCGGCGCGCCCCCCTTGTTCAGGACACCGACGCCGGTTCCGTGGCCGGTTTCTGACGCGCCATCGGTGCCGTCAGCGACGGCTCTCCTCTCGCCACTCTACGGAAGGCGGCCGTGCCCCGGGTCAGGTCGTGCCCGACGGCCACGGCCTCGACGTCCACGGAGGTCCGCCGCCCTCCGTCCCGGTCCTCCTCGCGCACCTTCAACCGGCCGTGCACCACCAGGGGTTCTCCGACCGAGACCGATCCGGCCAGGTTGGCCGCCAGCGTCCGCCAGGCCCAGACGGTGTAGAAGCTGGTGTGGCCGTCCGCCCAGTCCTGCTTCTCCCGGTCCCAGCGGCGGGGTGTCACCGCCATCCGGAACCGGGCCATGGGGCCCGTCGCCGCCTCCCGGTAGTCCACCGCCGTCGCGGCGTTCCCCACCAGCGTCACCATGGTCTCGTTCATGTCCCGTCCCCGTTCCCGTCGATCGGACGGCTGCCCGCCCGCGGGCTCCGTCCTCCTTCGCACGGGTCCGTGCCGTCCGCGGCCGTCGAAGGCCGCGGACCCCGTGCCCGTCCGTGGATCCCATGCTCGACGGAAACCTGGGATTCCGCTTCGGCCTGTGGATTACGCCCTGGTTGTGGAGAACTCCGTCACCGTCACGTACCGCTCCCGTACTTCGCGGTAGCGCGCCAGTTCCGCGGCGACCGGATCGAGGACCCTGGCCCGCCCGCACCCGGCGGCTGCCTCCCGCAGCCGGCGTTCGGCCTCCTGCCCGTACCGGCGCGCGGGTCCACGGGCCGCCGCCGCGCACGACCACTCCACCAGCGGCCCGCCGACGACCCCGGCCAGCATCAGCAGGGCGGGGGTGATCAGGCCGGGTTCGAGCACGCCCACGATCTGGCCGAGCAGCCACAGACCGCCGAAGATCTGGATCAGCGTCATGGACGCCCTGCGCCAGCACGGCCGCGGGCCACCAGGCGGGGCGCGGC
>NZ_KL585401.1:41931-47582 GCF_000721935.1 Streptomyces sp. NRRL WC-3549 | reverse complement strand
TGGCGGCCCGGCCGCCGAGGGCACCCACCGCGGGCCTCACGGTCCTGCCGTACGCGGCCGGGCCACCGGCCCCGTACCGCACCGCCGCCCCGGCCGACCGAGGCCCCGGCTGCCGCTCCTGCCGCCCGCGACGGCGGCGGTGCCTCCGGCTCGCCGGGTTCCCCCGGCTCGTCGGTCCCGGCCCCGCTCCGCGCCTCGCCGTCGGCGGCGCCTTCCTCGCCTCGCCCCCGCCCCTTCCTCCTCCTCTTCCCGCTCCCGGCGCCGTCGCCCGCGTGCGCCTTGCGCGACAGCTCGTCCAGGGCCTCGGGAAGCCCCTTCGCACCGTTCACCGCGGTCTCGCGCACCGCCTGCGCCCAGGGCGCGGGGAGCCCCACCACGGCGTCGTCCGCCAGCTTGCGCACCGCCTGCTCCACGCGCTGCCGGGCGGTGAGTTCCTCCTCGGGCGGCGCGAGCGCCTGCGCCATCAGGTCCAGCCCGGCGCCGAGCTGCCGGGTGGACTGGTACCAGCGCCACAGCCGCAACCACGGCGTCCCGCAGGCCCGTCCGGCGTTCCTGCGCCACTCGCGTTCCGCGGCCTCCCCCGCGGCCGCCGCGCCCACCGCCTCCGCCAGCCGGTCGGCGAACGCGTCGCGGGACCGTTCGCCGAGTCCGGGCCGGCCCTCGGCGACGTACACCGGCCGCAGCCGTGCCGCGGCCGCGTCCACGTCGGCGGAGAGCCGGCGCGCCGCCGCCGTACGGTCCTGGACGAACCGGCCGAGCAGTTCCCTGAGGTCGCCGACGCCCTGGCCGGTGAGTGCCGACACCGGCAGGACGGTGGCACCGGGGTCTCCGTGCTCCCCCACCACCATGCCGTCCTCGTCGAGCAGCCGGCGCAGGTCGTCCAGGACGAGGTCCGCGGCCTCTCCCGGGAGCCGGTCGATCTGGTTGAGGACGACGAAGGTGACCTCGGCATGCCCGGCGAGCGGGCGCAGGTAGCGCTCGTGCAGGGCGGCGTCGGCGTACTTCTCCGGGTCGACCACCCAGATCACCGCGTCGACGAGCGCCAGCACCCGGTCCACCTCGTCCCGGTGGCCGGTCGCCGCGGAGTCGTGGTCCGGCAGGTCCACCAGCACCAGCCCCTGCAAGGAGTCCTCGGCCTGCGCACCGCCGAGCACCGGACGCCGCCGCAGCCGGCCCGGGATGGCCAGCCGGTCCAGCAGCCCGGCGGCTCCGTCGGTCCAACTGCAGGCGATCGGCGCGGAGGTGGTCGGCCGGCGCAGGCCCGTGTCGGAGATCTGTGAGCGGGCGAGTGCGTTGAACAGGGTCGACTTGCCGCTGCCGGTGGCCCCGGCGATGGCCACGACCGTGTGCCGGGAGGAGAGCCGCTGCCGGGCCGAGGCCTCGTCCAGCACCCGTCCGGCCTCGGCGAGCGTCTCCCCGTCGAGCCTGGCGCGGGAGAGTCCGACCAGTTCGCGGAGCGCGTCGAGCCGCGGACGCAGGGGACCGGTCTGCAGCCCGTACGCCTCGACCTGCGGCCGTACGTCCTCGGCCACGGGCGGCGTCCCGCACTCGTCCACCCGTACGACGTCGGCGGCCCGGCGGGCGATGAGCCCGTCGTCCCAGTGCCGTTCGGCGGCCTCCGGCGCCTTGCCGCCCTCCGGGTCCGGCCCTCGGCCGTGCTCCCGGCCCTGTTCCTGGTCCTGATCGGTGACGGCGGTCATCGCCGGCTCCTCTCCCTCTGCAGTACGGACAGCGCGGCGATCAGTTCCGCCTGCGGTTCCGGGGCGACTTCCAGGGCGTCCAACGGGGCGAGCCGACGGTCGCGTTCACCGTGCAGGACCTTCTCCAGGCAGTCGGTGAGCAGCGCCCCGCCCTTGTCGCGCAGCCGCAGCGCGCCCTGCGCGCCGATCCGTTCGGCGAGCTGCTCGCCGGCGCCCCGGGCGCGGCGTCCGCCGAGCAGTGTGGCGGCCAGCAGCGCGGCCACCGTCTCGGCGTCGGGCGCGGCGTTGCGGTCCAGCAGCCGCGCCTCCTCCTCGGCCAGCTCCTCCAGGACCCGCCGCCACCGTCGTACGGCCACGGCGATACGGCCCTGGATGTCCTCGGCGGGCCCCCACCCCCCGGCCTCCCGGCCGACGTCCTCGAACCGGAAGTTCCCGGCCGCGGGATCGCGCTGCCACGTCCAGCGGACCTTCTCGTCGGCGGCGGCCACCGCGCACTGGAGCAGGGCCACCAGGCTCTCGACGAGCGCGTCCAGCAGTTCCCCGGCGGTGCTGTAGAGCGGGTAGCCGCGCCACCGGGTGCGTGCGGCCCCGGCGAGCACGGCGCCGTTCGCCAGCCGCCGGCGCACGCGCTCCGACTCCCTGCCGTACGCCTCGTCGACGACCCCGGTGAGCCGTACGGCCGCCGCGTACTGCGCCGCCACCGCCCCGGCCAGTTCGGGCATCCTCATGCCGAGCGAGTCGATGACCCCGCAGGCCGTCCGGCTCACGGCCTGCTGACGGGCCGCCGGGTCCTGCACCCGGTGGGTGAGCCAGGCCTGCAGGGGCGCGACGGCGGTGGTGGGCAGCAGGCCCCGGCCTCCGCCCGCGGACTCCGGCAGCTCCGGGATGGTGAAGCGCGGCACGTCTCCCAGGCCCGCGCGGGTGAGCAGCGCCGCGTACTGCCGGGACACCTCGCCGATCACCTGGTGCGGCACGCGGTCCAGGACGGTGACGAGGCAGGCGTCGTACTCCTTGGCGGTCCGCAGCATGTGCCACGGCACCGCGTCCGCGTACCGGGAGGCGGTGGTGACCATGACCCATACGTCGGCGGCGCAGATCAGTTCGGCCGCCAGCACCCGGTTGCGTACGACGAGCGAGTCGATGTCCGGGGCGTCCAGCAGCGCGAGCCCCCGGGGCAGCGTCGCCGCGGTCTCCACCCGGAGCACGGTGCCGTCCTGGTCCCCGTCCGCCCCGGCCTGGTCGAGCCGGTCGGGGTCGGGGGCCTGTCCCGGGGGCAGCCACACCCGGGTCAGCTGCGGTAGTACGCGCACCCCGGCGAACCAGTGGTGGTCGTCCGGATGGCAGACCAGCACCGGTGTCCGGGTGGTCGGACGCAGCACCCCGGCCTCGCTGACCCGGCAACCCACCAGGGAGTTGACGAGCGTCGACTTACCCGCCCCGGTCGAACCGCCGATCACCGCGAGCAGCGGGGCCTCGGGGGCCCTGAGGCGGGGCACGAGGTAGTCGTCGAGCTGGGCGAGCAGCTCGGCCCGCGTCTGCCTGGCTCGTTCGGCACCGGGGAGCGGCAGGGGAAGACGCACGGCGGCGACACGGTCGCGCAGGGCGGAAAGTGCGTCGATGAGCTGGGGCCGTACATCCATGGTTACCACATGTGAAGAATGCCCAATTTTGGCGCCTTTTTGAAGCGTATAGCCCTCTCTGCGCGGCGGATCCGCCCCGGGGGACAGAGCGGACGAGTGGGGCGCAGGCATAACGAGTGCACAACACCCGGGGCGCGAGGCGCGAAAAGCGGTGCACGATCCGTACCCACCTGCGATTATCGGTTCGCTTCACCGAACCTCCACATCGTGCCACGCAGGTGAAGCAACCGGGACAGGGCGCCAAGAGCCCTATCCTTGTCCCGGCAAGGTCACGGATGGCTAGTCCCAGCGCCCTCCGCGACCGTCGAGGCCCGCACCGGCCCCCGTAGCTCAGTGGATAGAGCAGGCGCCTTCTAAGCGCTTGGCCGCAGGTTCGAGTCCTGCCGGGGGCGCCATCGACGTCACATCAGGCGGGCCGTGCTCTGCCCGGTCGGACCGGGTCCGACCCATGCGGGCCCCCTGCGTACGCCGCTTCGCCGCAAGGTGCGGGAGCCCGGTCGGCGCGCCGGCTGGAACTGGGCCTCTACGGGCGCCTGTCCCCCATGCGTCCCCGGGCCTCGCCCACCCGGACGGCCCCGGGGGCCGCTGCCGGGCAACGCCGAAGGGCGGCGCCTACCCCACCGCCTGGACTCCCGCGCGCCCTCGGTCGCGTCGGGCCGCACCGCCCCGGGGGCCTACCGGACGCCTTCGGTCGGCTCCAGGCCATGCGCCGGCCTGCCGACGACGCACCTCGCGGGGGACAGCGAGGAGGACGGGCGCGGCCGGCCCGCGCCCGGGAGTGGTTCGACGCCTTCGTGGCGTACGACGACCACGCGCGCCGACATTCCGGCATCGGCCGGCACACGCCGGCTTCCGTGCACTTCGGGACCGGCGAAGAGGTCCCAGACCGGCGCACGGACACTCCTGGCCGGCCCCGACGCGGCGCGGGGGCCGGATCGCGGTCATGAGCGGACGTTGGCCGTCACGGCGTCACCGATCGGCGTGGAGCCCGAGTCGAGTTCGAGGATCTGGCGGCTGATGCGGGGCTCGTGCAGCAACGCGGCAAGGGTCGCCGCGACGTCGGCGCGGGTGATCTCGCCGTGGAGTTCGGCCGGGCCGAGAGAGACGGTGCCCGCGCCGGGATCGTCGGTGAGCAGGGACGGGCGCAGGATCAGCCAGTCCAGGTCGCTGCGGCTCAGGGCCACGTCGGCCTGCTTCTTCACCGCGAAGTAGTACTCGACCTCGTCGTCGAGGTCGCGCTCCCGCCAGGATTCCGGGAGGACCGAGACCAGGGCGAGGCGGTGAACACCCGCGTGGCGGGCCGCCTCGATCGCGCGGCTGACGCCGTCACCGTCGATCGCCTGCGTGACCTGCGCACTCCCGCCGTTGGATCCTGCGGCGAAGACGACGGCGTCGGCGCCCCTGAAGGCGTCCGCCAGCTCCGGGACGGGCATACCGGCGAGATCCCGGACCACCGCGTGGATGCCCTGCGCGGCGAGGTCCGCCCTCTGTTCCTCGCGGCGCACGAGGCCGCGGACGGTGTCACCCCTGGCGGTGAGTTCCTGCGCGAGCAGGCCGCCGATCTTGCCCGTGATGCCGATGATGAAGATGTCCACGGTGGAACTCCGCCCGGTTCGCACATGAAAAGATGGCCGGCTCGCGCAGCACGGCCACCCACGGTCGAACCGTTCAACGTCACGGCCGGCACCGGCATTCCGTCGCACGGTGGACGCCGTCCCCGGCACCGCCCATCCCGGTACCTCCCGTCCCCGGCGCCGTCCACCACGCGGCCGGGGGCTGCTTGGACCGGCAGTTCGTGACCCACGCGCCGAACGACTGCCGGGGCGCGGACTTCACGCACGTCGCCGCCTGGGCGAGACCGTCTCCGTCGCCTTCGTCGCGGGCCCCTCCTCCCGGCGCGTCGTCGGCTGGTCCGCGTCGGCCCCGAAGGGGGCACAACTCGCCCAGGAGGCGGTGGAGAAGGGCCTGTGGCGACGCGATCGCGGAGGACTTCCACCCCCACATCCCCGGCGACCGGCACGGCCCCACGCGCATCCGACGGGACACCCACACCGCAGGCTCGGGCATGGGCACAGAAGGCGTTCGAAGACCCCGCGGGGCACGGAACCGCCGACGGGTGCGGCGGCTCAGGCCACGGGCGGGCCGGACGAACCGGCGGAGCGGCGGTATTCGGCGTTGATGCGCTGGGCCTCTTCGAGCTGGTCCTCAAGGATGACGATGCGGCAGGCCGCCTCGATGGGGGTTCCCTGGTCGACCAGTTCCCGGGCACGGGCCGCCATGCGCAACTGGTAGCGGGAGTACCGGCGGGGGG
>NZ_KL585401.1:39706-41723 GCF_000721935.1 Streptomyces sp. NRRL WC-3549 | reverse complement strand
AGATGTGTATAAGAGACAGGTGTGATGAGGCGGGCCTCGCCGACGGCGCGGAGGAAGCCCTGGGTGGTGCCGAGCATCTCGGCGGCCCGGCCCATGGTGTAGGCGGGGTAGTCGTCGTCATCGAGACGGTCGAAGGAGTCGTCTGCCGTCATCGCACCTCTCTGTGGAACCCGTGGAGGGGCCCTGGTGTCGCATGACACCAGGGCCCCGAAGGAACTGCTACACCATCGGCCGACCTTGATATCGCGTCGGCCTTCTTGTTCCGCGCCGGCTCACTGGGATGCGGGCGTGCGCGGGGATCGCGGATGCGTGACCGGAGACCACCTGCCTGTCGATGTCCTGCGGTACCCGGGCTCAGCGGTTCGGCCCGGGCGATCCCGATGGCGTCCAACTCCTCCGTTCTTCCCTCTGGACGGACTGCTTACCTGACGTGAACTGCGTACTGCTGGTACTACGTACTGCTGTTACCGCGTACTGCTGGTACCGCGAACTACTGCCGCGTGAAGAACCGCGGCCCTGCCGACGGCGGCCCCTGACCACTGCGGGCCACCCGGTCCGGCGGCCAGCCCCGTCGCCCGTCCTGCATCTGTCCGGCTTCGGGACTCCACCGCCGCACCGTGTTGCGAACTACCTGTACGGCTGCCCGGCAGTTCATCTCTCCGGGCCTTGCTCGATCTCGACTACGAGAGAAAACATACCCACGGAACCGCCCAATGTCTACTCTCGCCGAAATAGATTTCCGTGCGCCCCGGGAAGAGGTAGTCCGACCCGGTCACGGCAGGGCCGAGCGTCGACGCCGCACTCGTGGAGGCCGCACCCGCAGGGGGACGAAAGACGCCCCGCTCCGGGAGGGCCCGGAGCGGGGCGAGGACGTCGGACGCGGGACGTGGCGTCAGGCGGAGCAGGCCGTCACCAGCCGGCCTTCACCCCGTTGTAGGCCGTACGGCAGTTGGCGTTGGTGGCCTGAGCGGCGAGCTTCTCCATGGAGTTCTTCCAGACCTTCTTGGCCACCTTCTCCATCTCCCGCGTCTGGGCCGGGACGTTCGGGGCGTACTTCTTGATCGTCCCCATGGCGGAGGTGGCGAACTTGTTGCACGCGGGGCCGGCGGCGTTCCGGTAACGCGTGTCCAGGTCCGTGGCCACCGCTTGGCCGTTCTTGGTGGCCCAGGTGTTCCAGGACGCGCACGCCTCCTCGGTGAAGACCGCCTGGTCGGCGTTGCTCAGGCCCAGGACCTCGCCCAGCAGCGTGTTCTGGACCTTCTCGGGGACCGTGAAGTCCACGACGGGGAACTTGTCGAGGGTTTCGAGCAGCGTCTCCTGACACGCGGGAGGCAGTGGGGCCGCCTGCGCGGAGGACGGGACGGCCAGGGCGGAGGCGGACAGCAGCGCCACGGTGAGGACGGTGCGCGAGAGGCTCATGGGGTGGTGCTCCTTGCATGAAGGCTGTGCCGTGTCCGGGCACCGGTCGGCACCCGGACACAGAACGATCGCCGTCTCCCACAGGTCACGCCCGCTGTCCGGCGCCGGGCCGGCCGGCCCCTCCCCGCGCTCGGCCGCCGTCCGGTCGAGCACGGGGAGGGGCGCGGTCCGGCCTCGCCCGGGGCCTCAGGCCGAGGGGTCGAAGGGGATGCCGGACGGTTCGGCGTTGCGGAGCAGGTTGCGGAAACGGTTGTCCTTGTCGGTGACCTTGATGGTCGCGGCCCCGAAGTCGGCGTTCATCAGGGTGTCCCGCAGCGCGGTGGTGGGGAAGCCGTTCCAGTCCACGATCGGCGGGTAGCGCCAGGCGTGGTAGTGGTTCTCCGGCGGTTCGTCGTTGCCGTTGGCCAGCCGGAAGAAGTGCGTGCTCGCACCGTCCTTGTGGTACACGGTCTTGGGGTGAGTGCCGTCGAAGCGGACCTGCGAGCGCGGGTAGGTCTTGACGGTGCTGTGCTGGGTGGTCGAGACGTACTCCACCTGGTTCGTGGCCTGGTCGACCCAGGAGATGACGTGCTCGAAGTCGTGGCGGTGGCCGCCGAGG
>NZ_KL585401.1:39135-39466 GCF_000721935.1 Streptomyces sp. NRRL WC-3549 | reverse complement strand
GGCGTAGACGATCGCGCACCAGCCGTTGTTGCACAGGGAGCGGGCGTACGTCTGGGAGTTGTCCAGGTCCGACTGGTCGCGGCAGTTGCCGTTGATCGCGCCGGTCGTCTTCAGCCCTCCGGCGAGTGTGCCGTCCGGGCCGATGGCGGGGGTGGCGTAGCAGCCGTCGCCGTCGTAGTCGTAGGCGGGCGAGAAGGTCTGTTCGTAACCCCCCGCGCTCTGGGGCAGGTTGTGCGGAGGGTCGGCGTGGGCCGCCGAGGCGGGCACCAGGACCAGCAGCGCGGCGGCGGCGAGCACCGCGCCGGTGCGGGCGAGCGGGCCGCCGCGGCTG
>NZ_KL585401.1:31948-38944 GCF_000721935.1 Streptomyces sp. NRRL WC-3549 | reverse complement strand
ATGTGTATAAGAGACAGGTGGTGGTCCGGGGGTTCCGGCCGGTGGGGGTGGCAGGTGCGTCAGGGCTGAGGTGGGGGTCCTCAACGACCGCTTCGGCATGCGTGTCTCCTCGCGGGAATCGTCGGCCAAGCGGAGGCCATTGTTCCCGTAGGCGGTGAACTCCCGGTAGACGGCGGGGTGTTCGAATTTGCCGCCCTGGTACCGCGTCGGCTGCCTCGGTGCCACCTCGGCCGTCCCGGTGCGGCATCGGCCGTCCCGGTACCGCCTGGCCGTTCCGGCACCGCCCCGGCCCTTCCGAAGCGCCCCCGCGCCCCCGCGCCCCGGGTGCCGCACCGGTCGTGTGCCGGCGCCCTCCGTGTCACACCGTGCGCAACCGCTCCAGCGTGGCGGCCAGTTCGTCGCGCAGGGTGCGGCGGGCTCGGTCCGGCTCGCCCGCGACGACGGCGTCCACCAGGGCGGCGTGGTCCGCGTCGCCGTGGTCGGGGTCGGCGGTCCGCAGGGCGAGGAGGTCCAGCATGTCGGTCAGCCCGGTCCGCAGCGCGGGCACGAACTGGGTGAACAGGGCGGTCAGTACGGGGTTGTGGGCGGCGGCGACGACGGCGGCGTGCAGTGCGATGTCGGCGTCGACGAACGCGGCGTTGTCCGCGCGCCCCGCGGCCCGGCGCCCGGACAGAGCCTCCTCCAGGGCGCGTACGTCCTCGTCCGTACGGCGCAGGGCCGCCAGGTGCGCGGCCTCCACCTCGATGAGCATGCGGACCTCGTAGACGTCGGTGACGGCCGCGCGCCGCAGCTGGGTGGCCCAGTCCTCCTCGGGTTCCGTCGCGATGACGAAGACCCCGGCACCCTGGCGCGGCCGGACGAGTCCGGCCCCGGCGAGCGCCCGCAGCGCCTCCCGGACCGTGGAGCGCCCCACACCCAGGGACGCGGCCAGGGCGGTCTCGGCGGGGAGCTTCGTCCCCACCGGCCAGGCGCCGCCCGCGATCCTCTCGCGCAGACGCTCGGTGGCCTGCTCGACCAGGGGGGACGGCCGCAGAGCGGCCAGTTCGCCGAGCGGGGCCTGTGCCATGCCGTCCACCTTCCTACAGACCTCAGCTTGTCTGAGGAGTTGGGTTTCCCCTACTGTACCGGCATGCCGCAGCGCGAGCTCCTTCTCCTCGACTGCCGTTGCGGGACCTGACCACGACCGGCCCCCCGCAGCAGAGGTCGGGCCGCGCCGGTCCCAGGACGGCCGAGTGAAAGAAGTACCCCCGTGCCCGTTTCCGCCGGAACCACGGCGTTCCCCACCCTGCGTACGGCGGGGGTGACGGCCGATGTCCTCGGCCACTCCGGGCGCGTGGGCGACGCCGGGCCCGACTCCCCCGCCGTCGCCCACGCCCTGTACCGGGTGGACGGTGCCACGGCCTGGGGTGCCGGGTGGGACGCCTCGGCCCTGACCGCGTCGCTCTCCTCGGCCCTCGCCGCCGGCAACCGCGCCCGCCGGGTCCGGTCATGAGCGCGGAACCGCTCGTGGGCGTGGCCCCCGGCGCGGGTACGGGCCCGGCCGTGGCCGGTGTCCCGGTCCTGTGCGCGCGTGCGGTGGACGTCGTCCGGGACGGCCGGCCGATCCTCAGCGAGGTGTCGTTGACGGTACGGGCCGGTGAGCACTGGGCGCTGCTGGGCGCCAACGGCGCGGGCAAGAGCACCCTGCTCGGCCTGCTCGGCGCCCTCACCCACCCCACCCGCGGCACCGTGGACGTCCTGGGGCACCGGCTGGGCCGGGTGGACCTGCGCACCCTGCGTACGTACGTCGGCCACGTCGACCCCCGGCACGCCCTGCGCTCCCCCCTGAAGGTCCGCGACGTGGTGCTGACGGGGCTGACCAACAGCGTCGAGCGGGTCCCCCGGTGGCGCCCGACGCCCGAGCAACTGGCCGAGGCGGACCGCCTCGTCGGCCTGCTCGGCCTGGGCCACCGCCGGGAGGCGCTCTGGCCGACCCTGTCCCAGGGGGAGCGCGGGCGTGCGCTGATCGCGCGGGCCCTCATGCCCCGTCCCCGGCTGCTGCTGCTCGACGAGCCCGCGACCGGCCTGGACGTGGCCGGGCGTGAGCAGCTCATCGAGCGGATCGACACGCTCCAGCAGAGCCGTCCGGAGCTCGCGTCGGTCCTGGTGACCCACCACCTGGAGGAGCTGCCGCCGGGGACGACGCACGCGGTGCTGCTGCGTGACGGGCGCTGCCTGGCCGCCGGCCCGGTCGACGAGGTCCTGACCGGCGGTCTCGTGAGCCGCTGCTTCGGCCACCCGGTCCGCCTCTTCCGCGCCGAAGGGCGCTGGAGCGTGCGGACCGGGCGGACGGCGGCCTCGCCACGGTCGGACCGACCGGGCCCGGCCGCGGACGAACCCCGAGCGGGCTGACCGGGCAGGCACCAGGCGGCCGTCGGCCAGGGGCGTGGGCCAGGGGGCGCGGGCCAAGGGGCGCGGGCCAGGGGGCGCGGGCCAGGGGGCGCGGCTCAGGGGGCGCGGGCCGGGGCGGCCAGGAACGCGGGCCAGGGGCAGCCGGGGGTCCGGCCGCCCTACCCGCCCCGCGCCGCGCCGTTTCCCGCAACCCGGGGCGGCCGCCCCGGGTTGCCGGGCGCCTCCCCATGGGTTTGCGTCGAAGGTGGGGGTGTGGGTCCGCACAGGCGGGTCCACGACGCGGTACGCGGGACCGGGCAGGGGCGGACCACGCCCGCCGGGAGGTCCCGGGGACGGACGGAGGCGACCACAGTGCAGTTCATCGACCGTACGGACGCCGGACGCAGGCTCGCGGCGGAGCTCGGCCACCTCGGACCACGCGAACCTGTGGTCCTGGGACTGCCACGCGGCGGGGTCCCGGTGGCGTTCGAGGTGGCGCGGGCGCTCGGCGCCCCGCTCGATGTGACCGTGGTCCGCAAACTGGGCGTCCCGTACCACCCGGAGCTGGGCTTCGGGGCCATCGGGGAGGGCGGGGCGCGGGTCATCAGCGACGAGATCGTCCGCCACGCCGGAGTCCGTGAGCAGGACCTCCTGGACGTCGAGCACGCCGAGGAGGCGGAGCTCACCCGGCGGGCGCACGCCTACCGGGAGGGCCGGTCGCGGCTCCCGCTGCGCGGGCGCGCGGTGATCGTGGTGGACGACGGGATCGCCACCGGGTCGACCGCCCGCGCGGCCTGCCGGGTGGTCCGGGCGCAGGGCGCCGCCCACGTCGTCCTGGCCGTCCCGGTGGCCTCGCCGGACGTCGTCGCCCGGCTGCGCGAGGACGTGGACGAGGTGGTGTGCCTGTCCACCCCGACGCCGTTCTCCTCCGTCGGCGAGTGGTACCAGGACTTCTCGCAGACCTCCGACGAGGAGGTGGTGGCCCTGCTGGCACGGGCGGGCGTCGGCAGCAGCGGCGCGGTGACCGAGACGGTCGAGGTCGAGTCGGGCGGGACGGGGCTGGCCGGCGACCTGGTGCTGCCCGCCGCCACCGGTGCGGTGGTGGTGTTCGCCCACGGCTCCGGCTGTGTATAAGAGACAGGCCCTGAACCGGGCGGGCCTCGGCACGCTGCTCCTGGACCTGCTCACGCCCGGGGAGGAGACGGACCGGGCCAACGTCTTCGACATCGGGCTGCTCGCGGACCGGCTGGCGGACGCCACGCGGTGGCTGCGCCGCCGGGTGGCCGTCCCGGTGGGCTCCTTCGGGGCCAGTACCGGGGCGGCCGCCGCGCTCCGGGCCGCCGCCGCGACGGACTCCGGTGTCGGTGCCGTGGTCTCCCGGGGAGGGCGCCCGGACCTCGCCGGTGCGGACCTGGCCGCCGTACGGGCGCCGGTACTGCTGATCGTGGGCAGTGACGACACCACGGTGATCGACCTCAACCGGCAGGCGCAGGAGGCGCTGCACTGCGAGAACCGGCTGGAGATCGTCCCGGGCGCGACCCACCTGTTCGAGGAGCCCGGAGCCCTCGAACAGGTCGCGGACCTGGCCCGGGACTGGTTCACCGCGCACCTGGTACCGGGCCGGGCCGGCGGCATCTGAGCCCGGCCCTATCCTTTCCCGCACCGGACGGCACTGCGGGAGGGGCGGCGATGCGCATACGCACCGTGGACGGCGAGGGCGTACGCGCGTACGCCGACGGGATCGGGCGGGTGTACACGGAAGCCTTCACGGCCCCGCCGTGGAACGAGGACCCCGCGACGGCCGGACGGTACGCCGAGCGGCTCGCCGCCGACACGGCGCGCCCCGGCTTCAGGGCCGGGCTGGCCCTCGACGAAGGCGGGGCCGTCACCGGCTTCGCCGCCGCCTGGACCACCCCCGTGCCCTTCCCCGGCGACGGCACGTACGGGCCCGTCGCCGAGGCCCTCGGACCCGACCGGGTGCGGGAGTGGCTGTGCGGGGCCCTGAAGGTCGACGAACTGGCCGTCGCCCCCACGGCGCGCGGCACCGGCACGGGGGGCGCGCTGCTGGCGGCGGTCACCGAGGACGCGCCGGGCGGCCGGTGCTGGCTGCTCAGCTCCCTGCACGCCGAGGCCGCGCTGCGCTTCTACCGGCGGGCGGGATGGCAGCGGGTGCCCGCTCCGGTCCCCGGCAGGGCCGGGCTCGTCGTGCTCCTCGGCCCGCACCATCCGGCCGGGGCCGCCCTTCCCCGCTGAGCCTGAGCGCGGATCTCCTGGCAGGCCAGGTACTGGACGGAGCTTGGATCGGTTCAAGTAACGCGGTAAGAGAGTGGACACCCCGGCGACCGTCAGACACTCCTCCGCAGCCCGCTCCTCCCCCTCGCTCGCGCCACGGCGTTCCCTGAACTTCTCGCGGCCCGGTGCCGTGGCCCGGTGCCGCGGGCCGGTACCGCGGGCCGGTGCCGCGAGCCGGTGCCCCGGGCCGGTCAGAGTGCGGCGAGCGTCAGCAGCGTGAAGGCCGCCAGGGAGAAGGCCGTCCGCGCCTGGTGGAGAGTGTTCCAGCGGGACTCGAACGCGGCCCGCGCCGCGGTGTCGTCGCCCCCCTCCGCCTCGGCCAGCGCCTTGTTCAGCGGGATGTTGCCCACGACCGTGACCAGGTGCCCGGCGACCGCGCAGAGCAGCCCGGCCAGGACCACCGGCCATCGCGGTGTCCCCGTCGCGAGCACGGCGGCCGGGAAGCCGGCCACTCCGGCGAAGAGGACCAGGAAGACCGGCCCGGGCACCGACTCGTTGAAGCGGCGCATGGCGGCGGCGAAGTGCTCGTCGGGCAGGGCCGCGAGACCGGGCATGACCGCGATCAGGAAGGTCAGCAGGAGCCCGGCGTAGAGGCCGGTCGTGAGCACGGCGGCCATCATCAGTACGGAGGACATGGCGCTCATGATGGTGCGCCGGGCGCGCCCGCACAGCCGATTCCGCACATTCGTGCGAGCCCGTCGGCGGCCTCGGCCGAGCTCGCCCTCCTCCGCCCCGGCCGACCGGTCGCCGCGCCCCTTGATCCGGTCGGCCTGGTCGATGGCAGTGGTGAGCTCGGTCACCGGGCCGGCCGTCCTCGGTGGCGGCGGCCGGCTTCCGTGCCCGGGCGGCGAGTTCGCCCGACGCCAGGGTGCCGGGCAGGTCCCCGTTGTTGGCCGGGGCGTCGGAGAGCAGGACGACCCGGTTGTCCACGCCCTTGCGGTGGCCCTCGGCGGAAGGCGAAGTTCAGGACACGATGTCCTTGCGGCCGAACCCACGGAAGGCCAGGGCGAAGAGGATCACGGCGTACGTCACCGAGACCGCCGCGCCCTTCGCCATCCCGCTCCACTCCAGGTCCAGCTGGAGCGCGTCCGCCCACGCGAACTGCCAGTGCGCGGGCAGGAACTCGCGCCAGGTCCCGAGGGCGGTCACGGCGTCCAGGACGTTGCCGACGATGGTGAGCCCCACCGCGCCGCCGACCGCGCCGAGCGGTGCGTCGGTCCTGGTCGACAGCCAGAACGCCAGCCCGGCCGTGACCAGTTGGGAGACGAAGACGAACGCGACCACGAGGGCGAGCCGCGCGGAAACCGAGGGCGACCACCAGCTTGCTCCACAGCAGCCGGGCCCGGGGCACGGGCGCGGCCAGCAGGTAGCGCAGCGAGGACCAGCTCGCCTCGGAGGCGACGGTGTCCCCGCAGAACAACGCCACCGGCACCACCAGCAGGAAGCCTGCGGAGACGAACAGGTTGACGGCGGCGAAGTTGGCGGCGGAGTCGGTGGCGACGTCCATGAGGTTGATGCGCGAGCCGCTTCGGCCGCCCCCTTCGCCGCCGGGTGTGCCGCCGATCGCGAAGGCGATGATCAGGACGAACGGCAGGGCGGCCAGCACCCCGCCCATGAGCAGGGTGCGGCGCCTGCGCAGCTGCCGCATCGCCTCGACGCGCAGCGGCAGGGTGCGGCGGGCCTGGTAGCCGGGGGCTTCGGCGAGGCTCTGCAGCTCGGTGGCGGGGCTCATGCGGAACCTCCGGAGATGAGGGTGAGGAAGGCGTCCTCCAGGCGGCGGTGCGGTCCGACCCCGGTCACCGGCACGTCCAGCCGGACGAGTTCGGCGACGAGGCCGGGGACGGTCCCCCCGTCGAGCCGGACGAGCAGCCCACGCCCGTCGTCGGTGCGGACGGCCGAGCCGACACCGGGCAGCACGGCGACCTTCTCCGCGAGCGGTTCGGACACCTCCCCGGCGGTGGTCACCAGGATCATGTCGCCGGAACCGGTGATCTCGGCGACCGGACCGGCTTGGACGAGCCTGCCCCGGTCCATGACGACGAGGTGGGTGCAGGACTGTTCGACCTCGGAGAGCAGGTGGCTGGAGACGATCACGGTCCGGCCGCCGGCCGCGTACCGGATCATCACGTCCCGCATCTCGCGGATCTGGGGCGGGTCGAGGCCGTTGGTCGGCTCGTCGAGGATGAGCAGGTCCGGCATCCCGAGCATGGCCTGGGCGATGGCGAGCCGCTGGCGCATGCCCTGCGAGTAGGTGCGTACGGCACGGGCCAGGGCGTCGCCGAGCCCGGCGATCTGCAGGGCCTCGTCGAGGTGCGCGTCCCCGGCGGGCCGCCT
>NZ_KL585401.1:29913-31746 GCF_000721935.1 Streptomyces sp. NRRL WC-3549 | reverse complement strand
CCCGTGGCCTGCCAGTACAGCTCCAGGTTGGCGCGGCCGGACAGGTGCGGCAGGAATCCGGCGCCCTCGACGAAGGAGCCGACCCGTGACAGCACGGGCGCGCCGGGGCGGATCGCGTGCCCGAAGACGCGGATCTCACCGGCGTCGGGGGTGATGAGCCCCATCAGCATCCGCAGGGTGGTGGTCTTGCCGGCACCGTTCGGCCCGAGCAGGCCCAGCACCTGGCCCTTCTCCACCTGGAAGCCGAGGTCACGGACGGCGTACCGGTCGGTGGCGCCGGCGTACTTCTTGGCCAGGCCGGTGATCCGCAGCGGTACGTCGGCGAGGTCCGGGTCGGGCGCGGGGGCCGTGGAGCGCCTGCGCGCGGTGAGCAGCAGGACGGCGGCGACGAGCAGCCCGGCGGCCGGAAGTACCCAGGTCCACCAGGGCAGCGAGGCCGCGGCGGTCTTCACGGCGGGTGCGGTGGGGACGGTGAGCGGTCCGTCGAGGGTGACGGTGTACGTGGCGGGCTCGGCCGGCGACGCGTAGCCGAGGTCGGTCGCGGACAGGACGAGGCGGAGCCGGTGCCCGGCCGCGATCTCGTGGTCGACGGCGGGCAGGGCCAGTTCGACGGGGGCGCCCTGCTGCTTCGGCGTGATCCGGTGGGGGGTGACGAGCTGGGCCGGCAGGACCTGCTGCTTGCCGTCCGGGGAGACGTCGTACACCTTGCCGAAGAGGACGGCGTCGCCCTGGTCGGCCTTGACGGTCACCCGGACGGTGGGCGAGCCGGTGACGCGCACGGCCTTCTTCAGCGGGGCGGAGTCGTAGCGTGCGTACTGCCCGGGGAAGTCGAGGGAGAGTCCGACGCCGACCGAGGAGAGCTGGGAGAGGCCGCCGCCGATGCCGGGAAGGGCGGAGACGGAGGGCGGGCTGGCCCCGGCGGGGTTGCGGAACATCTGCGTCCGCCGCCCTTCGAGCGCGATCTCCTCCCCGCCGCTCGTCAGCCCGGGGTACGTGGTCCCGTCCGCGCCGCGCTTGAGGGCGGCCCCGTCGGTGGAGTCGACGCCTCCGGTGCGGGTGACGCGGAAGGCGGGCCCGGTGTCGGCGCCCTCGTCGTCCTTCAGGTAGCGGTCGAACCACTGGCCGATCCGGTGCTGGACGCGGTCGCCCTCGGCGTCGCCGCCGTCGTGGCCGCCGGAGATCCAGTCGACGGAGACGGGGGCGCCGTTGCCGCGGATGGCCTTCGCCATGGCGTCGGCCTGGTCGAGCGGGAAGAGGGAGTCGCTCTGGCCCTGGACGATGAGCGCGGGGACGTCGATGCGGTCGGCCACGGCGACGGGGGAACGTTCCGTCAGCAGGGCCCGCGCGGCGGCGTCCGGCTTCCCGGCGACCGCGACCCGCTCGTACATCTCGCAGAGCCGCTTCTCGAACTTCTGGCAGCCGCCGCCGGTCGTGACGAAGATCCCGGCCCACAGCTTCTTGAACACCCCGTCGGGGAACAGGGCGTCGGCGAGGTTCCAGTAGCTGATCACCGGAGCGACGGCGTCGACCCGCCGGTCGTACCCGGCGGCCAGCAGCGACACGGCCCCGCCGTACGAGGACCCGGTGACGCCGACGCGCGGGTCCCCCTTCGCGTCGAGCAGGACCTCGGGCCGGCCGGCGAGCCAGTCGATGAGCCCGGAGACGTCCTTGACCTCCGCGTCGGGCGCGTTGAGCGTGATCTCCCCGGTGGTCTTCCCGAACCCCCGCGCGGACCAGGTGAGGACGGCGTACCCGTCGGCGGCCAGCTTCTCGGCCTCGGCCCGCACGTCGTTCTTGCTGCCGCCGAAGCCGTGGCCGATGAGCACGGCGGGC
>NZ_KL585401.1:22392-29703 GCF_000721935.1 Streptomyces sp. NRRL WC-3549 | reverse complement strand
GAGCACGGCGGGCCTGCGCTGCGAGCCGCCCGTCGTGAAGTACGAGGTGTCGACGGACACCCCGTTCATCCGCATCATCCGGTCCTCGCGGTGCACGGACGGCGTACTGTCGTCGGCCACGGCGGTCCAGGTACCGGCTCCCGCGAGCAGGAGGAGCACGGCGACGAGCGCGGCCCACCTGCCCCGGGTGCGGGGCAGCCTGGGGCGCCACCGGGAAGTCGGAATGTCCATGGTCCGACCCTACGGGGCGCCCGCCGGGCACCGGGATGCCCCCGGGCGGAGGTTGCCGACCACCCTGGGGTGTACCCCCGGCCGCCCCGTACTCCGCACGCGGTACACCGCCGACCCGGTGCGGCCTCGGCTTTCAGCGACCGTCGGGGAGCATGACGGCGGGACAGGAGTGCGAGGACGTCGCCGTGTTCAGGAATGCCTGGAACGTGGCGCGCCGGATGTCCGCGTAGGACGGTGTTGTGTTGCGTGTGTGGTCGAGAAGCACTCCGTCGTACTCGTTGTTCCACCGCGCGGCGAAGTAGACATCTCCCTTACCGCAGTGGAGGACTGCCTGAGCGGGTCCGTAAACGCCCTTGTCGTCGGGGAGGTTCTTGAACGTTCCCGGCTCGCGCGAGGCCGCGCTGATGATCGTGGCGTCGGACGTGGCCACGAAGGAGAGCCGGGCGTCGCCGGTGCCGGCGAAGTCCATGTCGCACGCCCAGACCTGGGAGGTCTCGGTCAACTGTTCCTGTCCGGGCTCGGCGACACGGTCGAGGAGCGACGCCTTCGGAAGCGAGAAGCCCTGGACGCCGCCGACGTTCTGGGGGTTCGTGCCGCGCGGCGCGGCCGGCGTTGGCAGGGCGCCGGGCTCACCGTCGCCCCCGTGGGAACAGCCGGCCGCCTCCGCGACCCTCTGGGACGTGCGGGCCAACAGGCGGGCAAGAGCCTGTCGGTCGGCCGAGCCCCCTTCACTGTGACCTCGACCGTGGCTACGGTTTCCCGCTCAGGGGCCACGACGCGGGGGCCCTAGAAGTTCCCCACTTCCTCCCAGCATGCCTTGGGCAGTACGACGTATCCGCTGCTGTCGGACACGGCGCCGTCGGAGAAGTAGGACCTCGCCGCAGGGTCCTTCCAGACGGCCGTCGTGAAGGGGAAGGCACCCTGGACGGTCCCTGTCTTCCCCGCCATCCGCATATCCGGGACCCGGTGGCCCCGGCCGCGGTGTGCGACCGGGGCTCGACGGTTCAGCGCCGCGGCGGCTCCGGTGCCTGCGGAGTAATGAATGCCCGCACCGGCCGGGGCGCATCCGGGTCCCGTTCCGGAGTCTGCGCCGCCTCCCATGCCGCCACCAGGTCGGCGTACCGCGGGTCGATCCATTCCTGCGCCATCGGGGCACCTCCTCCAGGCAGGTTAGCGGTCAGCCCTTGGGCTTGGGCCTGGGCGTGATGACGATGGTGCACTCCGGGGCGTGCTGGCACTTCGCGGCCACGGCCACGAGCGTCTCGTTCGAGGGCGGCCCCCAGAGCTCCGAGTCCGCCTCGTACCCGAGTGCGGCGATCGTCTCGCGGGTGCGGTCGATGACGGGAGGGTCGTAGTTCGTCGGGTCGTACCCAGGGAAGTGGTGCACGAAGGTACCGAGGCGCCCGCACAGCTCGGCGTACATGGCGGTGTGCAGGATGAGGGCGTGCCATCCCTCGTCGACGATCCGGGACGGGGCCAGGCCGGTGGCCGGGTTCCGCGCGCAGGCGGCCACGAACTTCAGGGCCTCCTCGACGATCCGGGCGGCCATCTCCGGGGGCATGTCCGGGTTGGCGTCCATGACGGTGGAACGGCAGCTGGTGAACTGTGAGTCAGGGATGAGGGCCCGCGCGATGACGGGCAACTCGCATACGCTCATGGTCGGTCTCCTTCTACTGGTCGGGGATCGCCCGCCTCGGCCGCTGTCCGTCCAGGGATTGGGCGGCCGGGGCGGGAGTTCGTGGGCGGCTGTCGTGCCGCCGGGTGGTTTCGTCGTGGAACGGAGGAACGACGCCCTGCTTCACACAGCACCCTCTGGTACCGGCCTCGAACAGGGAACTCGTGCGGTCGGGCAGGCCACCTCACCAGCGCACGGCCTTGATCTCCGCAGCAGTGGGCGGCAGCGTCCGTCGCGGGAGCAGCGCCCGCCAGCCACGGCCCAGGCGTATGGCGGTCGAGCAGATGACTCCCGCTCGGCAGGTCGCGCAGGTGTAGGTGTGGCCAACCCACTTCTGGTACGCCATCTCGGTGGCTGACGTCGCCTTGGTCGTCATGCCCGGCCCCTCCTACAGGTAGGACAGCAGCGGGGAAACCAGAAGACCGAGTCCTCGGACAGGGTGAGCGGCCGGGCCCCGAGATCGTGTGCTGCGGTGTTGGACAGGGGCGCCTCGCACCAGACGCAATGGGCGCCACGCTGCTGCGCGTCGGACAGCGTCATGGGGTCGGGCAGTAGCGAGCCGGGAGCAGGCCCAGCAGTCGTGTTCGTCGTCATCGGCCGTCTCCCCGTTCGCGGTCGGTGAGTAGTACCGGTGACGGTAGGGATGTCGGTGGTCCGACGGGCCGACGTTTCTACGGGTTTCTACGCGAGCCCGGAAACAGCCTGTGCAATCAGCCGGAAAGCCGCTGGCCCATGCGCAGCACCCGCGCTCATTTCCTCGTGCGCGGCGATGTACTGGGTCACTTCGGACGGCGTCGTGATGGTGATCGCGGCCGTCAGCAGCTCGACCGCCACCTGCTCGGCATCGAAGACGGTGAAGGTCTCCAGCGGCCAGAGCGGTCCGGCCCTCGAAGGGATGATGCCGAGTGTCACGGCGGGCAGGGCCGCTGCCTGGAGGAGGTACCCGAGCTGGTCGGCCATCACGTCCCGACCGCCGACCTGGCGGCGGAGCGCGGCCTCCTCGATGAGGATGGGGAAGCGCCGACCGCTGCGGCGGATGATCCGGGACCGTTCCACCCGGGCATCGGCGGCTGCGGCCGAGTCGTCGGGCGTCCGGCTGAAGCGGGCGATCTCCGCGAGGAGAGCAGCAGCGTAGGCCCGCGTCTGGAGCATCCCGGGAATGACGCTGGAGCTGTACACCCGCATGACCCTGGTCCGTTCGTACAGCGGCAGCCGGGCCTGTTGTACCCCTCGGAGACCGGCGCGCTGGACCCGGCGCCACTCGGTGTACATCTGCTGTGCCTGACGGGCCGCTGCGATCAGGTCCGCTGCCTCGTCCTCCGCGCCGCAGGCCCGGCACCAGGCGCGGATGTCGTCGTCAGAGGGCTGTGACCTGCCGCTCTGAAGGCGGCTCACCTTGGACCCCTGCCAGCCGGTGAGCTCCGCCAGCTGCCGCCCCGTCATGCCTGCGTCGAGCCGGAGGGCACGCAGGCGACCCGCGATACGGTCACGCGTCTCCTGGACGCGCGCTGACGGGGAGGGAGCCATCAGGTGATCGTGAACTCCGGGTGCGGCACCGCCCGGTCCCACACGCCACGGAACGCGGCTGCGGTCTGCTCGGCGACATCCTGGCGGTCGTCGAGCTCGTCACGGAGGTGGCTTCCGTCACCGGCGAAGTGGTGCCACCGGACCAGCCGACCGTCGAACAGCCAGAAGTCGTGGGCCGGCAGGAGCAGGCCGAGTGCCCGGTCACGCGGCAGCCACCGCACATCCTCGCCCGCAGCCAAGTTCCGGCGGGTGCAGGCGTGCTCGAACCGGATGTACTCCGTCGCCGGTGTGGAGATCACCCGGGCCCGCCGGACGGTGACGCCTCGACCGACAGCGTCGGCCACCGAGTCGTGAAACGGCCCCCACCAAGCTGCTCGGTCGGTCACGTCGGCCAGCTGCCCCGCGCGCCAGGCCTTCAGCTCCTGGTCCTCCTCGTCGACCGCGTAGGCATCCCGGGTCTCCAGGTGCACGGCCGAGGTGGCGCACTGGGCCAGAATCTCAGCGAACGGGGGCACGGGCTGCGACATCCAGCATCCCCCTCAGCGCCTCGGTCATGCGAACCGGCAGCCGTACGACCGCCTCGGTGTCCGGGACAGGCCCGGTCTCCCGGCACCTCGCCTCCAGCACAGGGCTCGCCTTCCACCCTTGAACGACGAACTCCTGTGCCACATCGTCGAACCATACTGTTGGGCAGTGGTCCCCGTTCGTTTCCGGGTCTTTCGCAATGAAATGTAAGGTCATCGGTCGCTCCGCTGGTTGTCGTCTGCACGCGCTTCTACGGCTGTGCTCGGACCATGGTGCCGTCACCGGCCCACGCTGCGGGCCGGAACGCAGGAAGGGACTCCTGTCGCCCCGTGAAGTGCGCCGTAGGCGGGCCGGCCTGGCCAACTCGGTGCTGGTGTTCCCCGGTCGCCTTCCGACCTCAGCCGTCTGAAACCGCCGGTATCGGGCGGGGCGCCGGCAGGTCCAACGGTGTCTCCGCCGGCAGGAGGCCGGCGGCCTGCTCACGCTCTCCCGCCCTGACCAGTTCGTGCACCTCGCGCGCCAGTGGTGTCACATCGCGGATCGACACGGTCCACTCATCCGCGTACCTCCGCGCCGCCTCGCCGGACAGGCCGAGCTGGAGGGAGCGGTACGGCAGCGGGTTCATGTCCAGGTCCCGCTCGGGGTCCCACTGGACCCGGGCGGGGGCGGACCGCAGGGCCTGCTTCCAGGCGGCCTCGTCCGGGTGGACGCCGCGTACGTAGTGGGACAGCTCCGCGTTCTCCAACGCCCAGGCGAGGCCCGCCCGTTCGACCTCGACGGCAAGGACGACCTCCTGCCCTTCCTTCGCGCCCCACCCGCAGCGGTACATCATCCACAGGAAGCTGGGCTTCACCCACGTCATCCGGTCCCGCTTCCACGCTGCCGGGAACCGCCCGTCACGGACGGCCGGCAGCCCGATCGCGGGCCGGTAGGCCTGGTACACGGTGACCGTCGAGGCGGTGTGCTGAGCGCGGATCTCGTAACGGGGCGGGTTGGCCTGGACGTTCATGTTTCTCAGGATGGGCGAGGACACCGTGTCCCGGCACCTGGTTTTCCTCAGGCCGGGCGGTGCGCCTTCATCTCGTCGACGAAGGCGGACCAGGCCGCGGCCCCGAACATGAGCGCGGGGCCGTGGGGGCGCTTGCTGTCACGGACGGGCAGCACATCGAGGAGGCCGTCAGCGACCTCGACGCAGTCGCCGCCCGCCTGGTTGCTTCGACTGGACTTGCGCCAAGCGGCGGCGCCGCACTCGGGACCGGAGTCGGGAGTCACAGTACTTCTCCTTGATGAGGGAGCGGATCAGGCTGGCAAACGTCTGGGGTGAGAACGCAAGGGCTTGCAAGTGATCAAGTCCCAATGCGAACTCAGCCACGGTTGCAGGATGCTCCAACTTCTTCGGTGCAGGCAGGGCCACCCTCGCGTGTGCAGGGAGCAGATCGCGACCCACGCCTCCCCGACCTGGGCCGGGGACCATCCCCGCGTGCGCGGGGAGCAGACGGACCGCTTCGTGTACAGGCCCGGGTTGGTGGGACCATCCGCGTGTGCGCGGGGAGCAGACCAAGGGGTTGGTCGTGCGGGCCTCCACCGCGGGACCATCCCCGCGTGCGCGGGGAGCAGACTGCGTGACCTGGGGATTTAGCAGCGCGATCGGTCATTTTTAAGCACTTTCACCGACTCCGGCATTGCACGCAAAATACCCAACCTAGCGAGCCTTCCTTACGCGGAACGGTCCGCCTTCACCTCGTTGACGAAAGCGGACCAGGCCGGCGCCCCGAACACGAGCGCCGGCCCCTGCGGGCGCTTGCTGTCGCGGACCGGAAGCACGCCGGGGAATCCGTCAGCGACCTCGACGCAGTCGCCGCCCTGCGTGTTGCTGTAGCTGGACCTGCGCCACACGGCGGCGCTGGGAACGACTCGGGAATCGTGCGTCACGGTTGGTGTCCTCCAGGAGGGAACGGATCAGAGCGGCCGACGCCCGTGGCGACAGAGCAAGGCCCTGCAAGTAATCGAATGCTAAGGCGTATTCGGCAACCGCCACAGAGTGCTCGACGAGCTCTCCGGAGTGCGAGCCCTCCAAGTAGGCGGTGTCGGGCCGCGAAGCGAACGACAGCACCGTGGCCGAACCGTCCAGCAAGGGGTGAGCACCCGCACTGAAAGGCAGCACTTGCAGCGTGATCTGGTTTCGCGCTTCTGCCGCCGCCAGCAGGTGAGCCAACTGCTCGCGCATGACGGCCGGGCTGTCCACGGTGCGAAGGAGTACCGCCTCGTCGAGCACCACCCACAACACGGGCGGACTCTCGCTACCCAGAATCCTCTGTCGGGCCATCCGTGCCGACAGCAGCTTTTCAAGTTCGTCCCCGACACTTGGGCGCGCCACACCCAAGAGCTCCCGCGCGTAGGCCTCTGTCTGAAGCAGCCCCGGAACGGAGTGGGCGGCGTACTTACGGATCTTGCTCGCCTGTGGCTCCAGATTCACGTACCGCCGGGCCCAGTCCGGGATCGGTGTCCGTACCACGTGCTGCCACAGGTCCAGCAGGTCCCCGTCCGCCTTGAGCAGCCGGTCAAGTGCCTGGGCCACGTCCGGAACCGGTGTCTCGTTGCCCAGCTCGAACTGCGCGATGCGACTGTGTGCGATCGGGACCCTGTCCCCCAACTCCCGCTGCGTCCAGCCCGCCTTCGTCCGGAACTTGCGGAGCATCGACCCGTAGAGCGCGGTGAGTTACTGCGTCGGGTCGAGCTTCTTCGGTGCGGGCACTGCCATCCCCGTTTTCACTCGGCACCTCGAAAACAATTACACCTGGTGATCGTAGCGATACGGACCGATGCCCAGTGGTGGAACAACCCTGCCCAATCCATGGCCACCCAGGGCCAGTCAGGTCGACCCACCGAGGAGTACGCACGTGAGCGTGGAACAACACAGGACCGCGGCAGAGCGGATCAGCGAGGCCGAGACGGCGCGGGACGACCTGCGGCGGGCGCTCACCGCCGTGGGGGTGACGTTGCCGTCATTGCGTCTGGACCCGGTGCCGCTCGCCGCCCAGGTGCCTTTGCCCCCGGTGGAATTGGGGCGCTGCAATCTGGAGATCACGCGTCGGCTGACCACCGCCCTGCACCGGCGCCCCGAGTGAGCGGCGTCGTGGAACAGGCACCGGACCCGCAGCCCGAGGAAGCGGACCGGGAGGCGGACGGGGAGCCGGACCCGGTCACGGAAGCGGCGGCCGACGAGCAGCGCCGGGCGGCGCTGCTCGCCAGGGTCCGCGAGGCCAACAAGTGGAGTACCGGCAGGCCCGTCTGACCCCCGCTCCCTGCCGGTGACGTATCACCTGGCAGTGGCTCCCGGCAGGGAGCGGGCC
>NZ_KL585401.1:20235-22215 GCF_000721935.1 Streptomyces sp. NRRL WC-3549 | reverse complement strand
ATGTGTATAAGAGACAGGAGCGGGCCGTACCGAGTACAGGAGAGACCATGCGGCGGCCCGCTGTCCAGGCCCGGCGTGGAGCTCAGTGGTTGCGCGGGAAGCCGAGGTCCACGCCGGTCGGGGTGTCCGCCGGGTCGGGCCAGCGGGTGGTGACGACCTTGCCCCGGGTGTAGAAGTGCACGCCGTCGTTGCCGTAGACGTGGTGGTCGCCGAAGAGGGAGTCCTTCCAGCCGCCGAAGGAGTGGTAGCCCACCGGGACCGGGATCGGGACGTTGACGCCGACCATGCCGGCCTCGATCTCCAGCTGGAAGCGGCGGGCCGCGCCGCCGTCGCGGGTGAAGATCGCGGTGCCGTTGCCGAACGGTGAGGCGTTCATGAGGGCGACGCCCTCCTCGTACGTGTCCACGCGCAGCACGCACAGCACCGGGCCGAAGATCTCGTCCCGGTAGGCGTCGGAGTCGGTCGAGACGTTGTCGAGCAGGGACAGGCCGATCCAGTGGCCGTCCTCGAAGCCCTCGACCGTGAAGTCCGTGCCGTCCAGGACCACGTCCGCGCCCTGGGCGGCGGCGCCCTTGACGTACGAGGCGACCTTGTCGCGGTGGGCGGCCGTGATCAGCGGGCCCATCTCGGAGGCGGGGTCGGTGCCGGGGCCGATCGTGATCCTTCCGGCGCGCTCGACGATGCGGGCGACGAGGTCGTCGGCGACCGAACCCACGGCGACGACCGCCGAGACGGCCATGCAGCGCTCACCGGCGGAGCCGTACGCGGCGGAGACCGCGGCGTCGGCGGCGGCGTCCAGGTCGGCGTCGGGGAGGACCAGCATGTGGTTCTTGGCGCCGCCGAGCGCCTGGACGCGCTTGCCGTTCGCGGAGGCGGTGGCGTGGATGTGGCGGGCGATCGGGGTGGAGCCGACGAAGGAGACGGCGGCGACGTCGGGGTGGGCGAGGAGCGCGTCCACGGCGACCCTGTCCCCGTGCACGACGTTGAGGACGCCGTCGGGCAGGCCCGCCTCCGCGGCCAGCTCGGCCAGCAGGTTGGCGGCCGAGGGGTCCTTCTCGCTGGGCTTCAGGACGAAGGTGTTGCCGCAGGCGACGGCCAGCGGGAACATCCACATCGGCACCATCGCCGGGAAGTTGAACGGGGTGATCCCCGCGACCACGCCGAGCGGCTGCCGGATCGAGGACACGTCCACCCGGCTGGAGACCTCGGTGGACAGCTCGCCCTTGAGCTGGGTGGTGATCCCGCAGGCCAGTTCGACGATCTCCAGGCCGCGGGCGACCTCACCGAGCGCGTCGGAGTGCACCTTGCCGTGCTCGGCGGTGATCAGGGCGGCGATCTCGTCGCGGTGGGCGTCCAGCAGGGCGCGGTAGCGGAAGAGGACCGCGGTGCGGGCGGAGAGCGAGGACGTGCCCCAGGTGGCGTACGCGGCCTTCGCGGCGGCGACGGCGGCGTCCACCTCGTCCGGGGAGGCGAGGGCGACCCGGGTGGTGACGGCGCCGGTCGCCGGGTCGGTGACCGGACCGTACTCGCCCGACGTGCCCTCGACGGCCTTGCCACCGATCCAGTGGTTGAGGGTCTTCAAGAGTTGGCTCCTTCGATGAGAGGGCGGCGCCCCGGGGGTGCGCGTCGCGGGTTCACAGGTGACGGCGTCGGGCCGCGCTCTGCCGGTCGTACTCCTTCCTGGCCTCGGCCGCCGGCGGCCGGCGTGCGGTCTCCGCCACGGGCACATCCCACCACGCCTGCGCGGGAGGGGGGCCCGGCACGGTGTCCGACGTTTCCGTCTCGACGTACACACACGTGGGGCGGTCCGCGTCGCGTGCCTCGGCCAGGGCTCCGCGCAGGTCCCGCACGGAACGGGCCCGCAGGACCCGCATGCCGAGCGAGGCCGCGTTGGCGGCGAGGTCGACGGGGAGCGGGAGGCCCGTGTAGCCGCCGCCCTGGTCGCGGTAGCGGTAGGCGGTCCCGAAGCGCTCGGCGCCG
>NZ_KL585401.1:19785-19993 GCF_000721935.1 Streptomyces sp. NRRL WC-3549 | reverse complement strand
CCGATGGAGGCGTAGCCGTGGTTCTGGAGGACGACCAGCTTGACGGGGAGGGATTCCTGGACGGCGGTGACGATCTCGGTGGGGTTCATCAGGTACGTGCCGTCGCCGACCAGCGCCCAGACGGGGCGGCCGGGCACGGCGAGTTGGACACCGAGGGCGGCCGGGATCTCGTAGCCCATGCAGGAGTAGCCGTACTCGACGTGGTACT
>NZ_KL585401.1:16352-19527 GCF_000721935.1 Streptomyces sp. NRRL WC-3549 | reverse complement strand
GGCGGGGGGAGCGGGCCCGCCACAGTTTGTGGAGGTCCCCGGGGAGCGAACCGGCCGCGTTGATCAGGATGTCGTCCTCGGTGACCAGGGCGTCCAGCAGGCCGAGGACCTGGGCCTGGGTGGGGCGCGCGTCCTCGTCCGGGGTGGCGAACGCGGCGTCCACGCGTCGTTCCCAGCGCTCCTTGGCGTCGGTGTACTCCGTCTCGTAGCCGGCGTCCACGCGGTAGGACCGTGCGTCGAGGGCGGCGCCGAGCGCCTCCAGGCAGGTGCGGGCGTCGCCGACGAGGGGGAGCGCGGCGAGCTTGTGGGCGTCGAAGCCGGTGATGTTGAGGTTGAGGAAGCGGACGGCGGGGGCGGCGAAGAGGGTGCCGGAGGCGGTGGTGAAGTCGGTGTGGCGGGTGCCGATCCCGATCACCAGGTCCGCCCGGCGGGCGAGGTCGTCGGCGGTGGCGGTGCCGGTGTGGCCGATGCCGCCGACGTCGGCCGGGTGGTCGTGGCGCAGCGAGCCCTTGCCGGCCTGGGTGGAGGCGACGGGGATCCGGGTGGCCGCGGCGAACGCGGCGAGGGTCTCCTCGGCGGCGCTGTGGTGGACGCCTCCGCCCGCGACGATCAGGGGGCGCCGCGCGGCGCGCACCGCCCGGACGGCCCGCTCCAGTTCGTACGGGTCGGGGGCGGGTCTGCGTACGTGCCAGACGCGCTCGGCGAAGAACTCCGCCGGCCAGTCGTACGCCTCCGCCTGCACGTCCTGCGGGAGGGCGAGCGTGACCGCGCCGGTGTCCGCCGGGTCGGTGAGCGTGCGCACGGCCTGGAGCGCGGCCGGGATCAGCGCTTCGGGGCGGGTGATCCGGTCGAAGTAGCGGGAGACGGGGCGCAGGCAGTCGTTGACCGACACGTCGCCGGCGTACGGCACTTCGAGCTGCTGGAGCACCGGGTCGGCGGGCCGGGTGGCGAAGGTGTCGCCGGGCAGCAGCAGGACCGGGAGGTGGTTGACGGTGGCGAGGGCGGCGCCGGTGACGAGGTTGGTGGCGCCGGGGCCGATGGAGGTGGTGACGGCGTGGGCGGAGAGGCGGCCGGACTGGCGGGCGTATCCGACGGCGGCGTGGACCATGGACTGCTCGTTGCGGCCCTGGAAGTAGGGCATCGCGGGGCCCGCCTCGACGAGGGCCTGGCCGACACCGGCGACGTTGCCGTGGCCGAAGATGCCCCAGGTGGCGCCGATCAGCCGGTGGCGGCGGCCGTCGCGCTCGGTGTACTGCCGGGCCAGGAAGGCGATCAGGGCCTGCGCGGTCGTCATCCGGCGGGCGGGCGCCCGCGTACGTGCGGTGGTGGTCACCGGGTGGCCTCCGGATCCTGGGGTGCGGGCGTCGGGCCGTACAGCGGGAGCCGGGGGTCCACGGGCAGGTCCGGCCAGGTGTCGCGGATCCAGCGGTGGTCGGGGTGGTCGCGGATCAGCCACTCGCGCTGCTCGCCGGGGCCCGCCATCACGTTCAGGTAGTAGAGGGTGCGGCCGGGCGGGGCGATGGACGGGCCGTGCCAGCCGTCCGGGATCAGGACCGCGTCCCCGGTGGCGACTTCGGCGAGCACGTCCGTACCGTCCGACCGGGACGGCGACACTCGGTGGTAGCCGAGGCCGCCGCCTTCCACCTCGAAGTAGTAGATCTCCTCCAGTTCGCACTCGGTGCCGGGGAGGTGCTCGTCGTGCTTGTGCGGCGGGTAGGAGGACCAGTTGCCGCCGGGGGTCAGGACCTCGACGGCGATGAGGCGGTCGCATTCGAAGGTGTCGGCCGCCGCGAAGTTGTTGACCTGCCGTGAGCAGGTCCCCGCACCGCGCAGTTCCACGGGTACCTCCGGCGCGGGGCCGTAGCGAGCGGGGAGTCGTCGCTCGCACTTCGCTCCTGCCAGGGCGAAGCGGCCTCCTGCGCCGGAGGCGATCTGGGCGCGGCTGTCACGGGGGAGATAGAAGAAGTCGGACACGGCGCCGAACACGTCGTCCCTGCCCAGCAGTTCGTGGACCGCGTCTTCCGTCTGCACCGTACAGCCGCCGGACAGCGGCAGGACGATCCATTCGCTGTCGCCGGTCTCCAGGGTATGGACACCGCCGGGTCCGAGCTCCAGGACACGCAGGCTCGACCGCTGCCACCCGGCGGTCTCGGGGCGGACGTCGAGGGCGTAGGGGCCGCTCGCCGCCGCGCCGGACGGCAGGTGGTACCGCTGGTGCTCGTCACGCGTCGTCATGCGTCCATCCCTACCCCTCCGCTCCCGGTAACCGCTCATCCGCGTGTTCCCCGCCTCACAGCAACCCGACCGCCGTGTCGACGGCCCCGGCCACGTCTCCGTCGGCCGGGTAGAGCAGCGAGCGCCCGACGACCAGGCCGCGGACGGTCGGCAGCCGCAGCGCCGCGCGCCACTTCTCGTACGCCCGGTCCAGGTCGCCGCCCACCTCGCCGCCCAGCAGGACCGCGGGCAGGGTCGAGGCCTGCGTCACCCGGGCCATGTCGTCGGGGTCGTCTGTGACGGGGACCTTCAGCCAGGTGTACGCGGAGGTTCCGCCGAGGCCGGAGGCGACGGCGATCGAGGTGGTAACGGCCGCGGGCGTCAGGTCGGTGCGGAGCCGGCCGTCGCCGGTGCGGTGGCAGAGGAACGGCTCGACGAACACGGGCAGACTCAGGGCGGCCATCTCGTCCACGGTGCGGGCGGCGGTGTGCAGGGTCTCCAGGGAGCCCGGGTCGCCGCGGTCGATCCTCAGCAGGAGCTTCCCCCCGTCGAAGCGCTGGCGGAAGAGGTCGGCGGGGCGGTGGCCGGTGAAGCGGTCGTCGAGCTCGAAGGAGGCGCCGGCGAGGCCACCTCGGTTCATGGAGCCGAGGACGACCTTGTCCTCCAGGGCACCGAGCAGCAGCAGGTCCTCCAGGACGTCCGCACCGGCCAGGACACCGTCGACACCGGGGCGGGAGAGTGCGAGGCGGAGCCTTCGCAGCAGGTCGAAGCGGTCGGCCATGGCGTACGCGTCGTCGCCGACGGCCAGCGCGCCGCGTGCCGGGTGGTCGGCGGCGATGATCATCAGTCGTCCGGAGGGCCCGACGAGGGGCCTCCTGCTGCGGGCCTGGGCCGCCTCGGCGACGGCTTCGGGGTGGTGCGCCCGGAGCCGCACGAGGTCGCCCTGTCTCTTATACACATC
>NZ_KL585401.1:14097-16141 GCF_000721935.1 Streptomyces sp. NRRL WC-3549 | reverse complement strand
GTCCCGGACGGTCCCGCCCCGGCGGCCGTCGCCACCGCCGCCGGGACGGCCCCCTCGGCGAGGGCCTCCTCCACCTCGTGGGGGAAGGGCATCGCCGAGGAGCAGGGGAGGCGGGAGGCGACGATGGCGCCGGCGGCGTTGGCGTACCGCATGGCGCGTGCCGTGTCCCAGCCGGCGAGCAGTCCGTGGCAGAGGGCACCGCCGAACGCGTCTCCCGCGCCCAGCCCGTTGACCACGTCCACCGGCAGGGGCGGGATCTCGGCGCAGGCGCCGTCCCGGTGGACGGCGAGGACACCGGCGGGGCCCTGCTTGACGACGGCGAGCTCCACCCCGGCGGCCAGCAGGGCCCGGGCGGCGGCGTGCGGTGCGCGTTCACCGGTGGCGATCTCGCACTCGTCGACGTTGCCGACGGCGACCGTGGCGTGGGCGAGCGCTTCCCGGTAGCGCGCGGGCGCGTCGTCGGCGTCGGCCCAGAACACGGGACGCCAGTCCAGGTCGAAGACGGTGGCGCGCGGGGCCGCCGCCGCACCCGGTGCCGCGCCGCGCGCCCGCAGGGCGGTGAGGGTCGCGGTACGGCTGGGCTCGGCGCACAGTCCGGTCCCCGTCATCCAGAAGACCCGGGCCTCGCGCACCGCGTCCAGGTCGAGTTCGTCCCCGTGGATCTCCAGATCGGGCGCCTTGGGCTGCCGGTAGAAGTAGAGGGGGAAGTCGTCCGGTGGGAAGATCTCGCAGAAGGTGACCGGGGTCGGGTACTCCCCGACGGGGGCCACCCACCGGTCGTCCACCCCGAACTCCCCCAGCGCCCGGTGGAGGTAGTCGCCGAAGGGATCGCGGCCGGTCCGGCTGATCACGGCGGTCCGCCGGCCCAGCCTGGCCGCGGCCACCGCCACGTTGGCCGGTGAACCTCCGAGGAACTTCCCGAAGGTCTCGACGCGGTCGAGCGGTACACCGGTCTGCAACGGGTAGAGGTCCACCCCGATCCGGCCCATGGTGATCACGTCGTACGGCTCAGGCATACACGTCCCTTCGACTGGCCCCAGGTCTAGCCCTACCCCGGACACCTGTCAACACTTTGTCCGGACATTCGGAGGAAGCCTTGACACCCCGTCATGAGGCCGGAAGGGTGGGCGATATGACCTCCTTCGCACCGTCTCCGACCGGCATCCGCATCGGTTCGGCACCCGACTCCTGGGGGGTGTGGTTCCCCGACGACCCGCGGCAGGTTCCGTGGGAGCGCTTCCTGGACGAGGTCTCCGAGGCGGGCTACGAGTGGATCGAGCTCGGCCCGTACGGCTATCTGCCGACCGACGCCGCGCGGCTCCGGGAGGAGACCGCCCGGCGGGGTCTCGCCGTCTCCGCGGCAACCGTGTTCACGGGACTGCACCACGGCCCGGGCGTCTGGGACCGGACGTGGGCCCACGTCGCCGACAACGCGGCGCTCGCCCAGGCCATGGGGGCCGGGCACCTGGTGGTCATCCCGTCGTTCTGGCGGGACGACAGGACGGGCGAGGTGCTGGAGGACCGCGCACTCACGGCGGCGCAGTGGCGCGACCTCACCACGCAGACGGAGCGGCTGGCCCGCGAGGTGCGGGACCGCTACGGGCTGCGGATCGTGGTGCACCCGCACGCCGACACGCACATCGACGGCGAGGCGAACGTCAACCGCTTCCTCGACGCCACCGACCCGGACCTGGTCTCGCTCTGCCTCGACACCGGTCATTACGCGTACTGCGGCGGCGACAGCGTGAAGCTCATCGAGACCTACGGCGAGCGCATCGGCTACCTGCACCTCAAGCAGGTCGATCCGGAGGTCCTCGCGGACGTCGTGGCGAACGGGGTGCCGTTCGGTCCGGCGGTGGCGCGCGGGGTGATGTGCGAGCCGCCCGGTGGGGTACCCGCGCTGGAACCGGTCCTGGACGCCGCACGCGCCCTGGGGAAGGACCTGTTCGCCATCGTCGAGCAGGACATGTATCCCTGCCCGCCCGACAAGCCCCTGCCCATCGCCCGCCGCACCCGGTCGTTCCTCCGCAGCTGCGGGCCCTCC
>NZ_KL585401.1:0-13858 GCF_000721935.1 Streptomyces sp. NRRL WC-3549 | reverse complement strand
GGCCTGACCCACCCGGCTCCCGCCGGCCCGCCCGGTCGCTCGCGGCGCCGTCCGATCGCGCGCGGCACCGTCCGGCCGCTTGCGCTCGGGCCCGCGCGGGAGGGCGCCGCCCCGGGGCGCGGCGGGAGAGCGGACCGGGAGAGCGCCCCCACCGCCCCACCGCCGATCCGGGCTGCACCGTGGAGGGGCGGGACACCCCGGGCCCGGGGCCCCAGGGCGCGGCCCTCCCGGCCGAGCTCCTGCCGCACGGCGATCCACATCGGCCCCGTCTGCCCCGGCCCGGCGCCCCACCCCGGCACTCGCCCTCGGCACTCGCCCTCGGTGCTCTCCCCGGCCCACCCGCACGCACCTGCCGCATCCGCCCGGCCTGCCACGCCCACCCCGCACTCCGTGGCCGCTCGGGCCCGCCCCGGGCCGTCGACGTGCCCGCCCCCGACGCGCAGGCCATGACGTACGGCCACCCGGACCCACCCCCCGCGCACGGCCGACCGGGGCGACGCCACACGACATCCATACCCCCTAGGGGTATAGTGTGGAGAGTGTGAGGGCGCACCGGCCGTCCCGGTGGCCCCTCACGTCCCGTGCCCGCGTACCCGCGAAGAGGAGAACGACATGACCGCCGAGACCGAGACCCCCGAAACCGCCGCCGGCTCCTGCTGCTCGTCCACCGGCTCCTGCCAGGACGGGGCGGCGGACGCCCCGGCCGGCGGCGTCACCACGGTGTACGAGGTGAAGGGCATGACCTGCGGCCACTGCGAAGGCGCCGTGTCCGAGGAGATCTCCGAGCTGGCGGGGGTCACCTCCGTCAAGGCCGAGGCGTCGAGCGGCCGGGTGACCGTCACCTCCGCCGCCCCGCTGTCCGAGGACGCCGTGCGCACCGCGGTGGACGAGGCCGGCTACGCGCTGGTGGGCCGGGCCTGAGACGCCCGGACCCCCACCCGGTCCCCGGCGGCGAGGTCCCCCACCCGGACCGCACACCGCATCTGACCACCCCGTCGGGCCGGTTCCGTCATCAGGCGGCTCCGCGTGAGCGGACCTCCCGGTGAGGGGGCGGCCCGATCCGCATTCACCCAGGAGTCCGGACATGGCCGGCACCACCACAGCCGAAGCCCCGGCGGCGGAGACCTCCGAGGCCGAGCTGACGATCGGCGGGATGACCTGCGCCTCGTGCGCGGCCCGCGTCGAGAAGAAACTCAACCGGATGGACGGCGTCACCACCGCCACCGTCAACTACGCCACCGAGAAGGCGCGCGTCCGGTTCGCCGCCGGAACGACCCTCGACGACCTCGTCGCCACGGTCGAGCGGACCGGCTACACCGCGCAGCCCGTCCCCCGGGCGGCCCCGGCACCTCCACCGGCCGGCCCCGCTCCCGGCCCCGGCGCGACGGGGTCCCCCGTCAGCACCGCCGACGACGGGCCCGGCGGCGCCGAGGACGACCGCGCCCCCGATGAGGACACGGCCGACCGCGGCGCCACCGAGGCGCTGGCCGCGCTGCGGCAGCGCCTACTGGTCTCCGTGACGCTCGCCGTGCCCGTCATCCTGATGGCGATGGTGCCCGTCCTCCAGTTCGACAACTGGCAGTGGCTCTCCCTCACCCTCGCCGCTCCCGTGGTCGTCTGGGGCGGGCTGCCCTTCCACCGCGCCACCTGGACGAACCTCAGGCACGGCGCCGCGACGATGGACACCCTGGTGTCGGTGGGGACCCTCGCCGCGTTCGGCTGGTCGCTGTGGGCGCTGTTCCTCGGCCACGCGGGCATGCCGGGGATGCGGCACGGGTTCGAGTTCACCGCCTCCCGTTCCGACCCCTCCTCCACCATCTATCTGGAGGTCGCGGCCGGGGTCATCTCCTTCCTCCTGCTCGGCCGTTACCTGGAGGGCCGGTCCAAGCGGCAGGCCGGTTCCGCGCTGCGCGCCCTGATGCACCTGGGCGCCAAGGACGTGACGGTCCTGCGCGACGGCCGGGAGACGCGCGTCCCGGTGGGCCGGCTCGCCGTCGGGGACCACTTCGTCGTCCGGCCCGGCGAGAAGATCGCGACGGACGGCACCGTGGTGGAGGGCTCGTCCGCCGTGGACGCCTCGATGCTCACCGGGGAGTCCGTACCGGTGGACACCGCTCCGGGCGACTTCGTCGCCGGGGCCACGCTCAACGTCTCGGGGCGGCTGGTCGTCGAGGCCACCCGGGTCGGGGCGGACACCCAGCTGGCCCGGATGGCGAAGCTCGTCGAGGACGCCCAGAGCGGCAAGGCCGCCGCCCAGCGCCTCGCGGACCGCATCTCCGCCGTCTTCGTCCCGGTGGTCCTGCTGATCGCCCTGGTCACGCTCGTCACCTGGCTCCTCGTCACCGGCGACCTCACCGGGTCGTTCACCGCGGCCGTCGCCGTCCTGATCATCGCCTGCCCGTGCGCCCTCGGACTCGCCACACCCACCGCCCTGATGGTCGGCACCGGGCGCGGCGCGCAGCTCGGCATCCTCATCAAGGGCCCCGAGGTCCTGGAGACCACGCGCCGGGCGGACACGATCGTCCTGGACAAGACGGGCACGGTCACCACCGGCCGTATGACCCTGGGCGCCGTGCACACCGCCACCGGCACGAGCGAGGCCGACGTGCTGCGGCTCGCGGGCGCCCTGGAGTACGCCTCCGAGCACCCGATCGCCCAGGCCGTCGCCGCCGGGGCCGCCGACCGCACCGGCGGGGCGCTGCCCCCGACCGGGTCGTTCGCCAACGTCCCCGGGCTCGGGGTGCGCGGGAGCGTCGAGGGGCACGAGGTGCTCGCCGGCCGCCCGAAGCTGCTCGCCGACGCGGGGATCACCCTGCCGTCCTCCCTGTCCGACGCCCTCACCGAGGCCGCGGGCCAGGGGCGCACCGCGATCGCGGTCGCCTGGGACGGCGAGGCCAGAGGGGTGCTGGAGGTGGCCGACGCGGTGAAGGACAGCAGCGCGGAGGCGGTCGCGGAGCTACGCGCCCTCGGCCTGCGGCCGATCCTGCTCACCGGCGACAACCAGGCCGTCGCGGACGCCGTGGCCCGCGCGGTCGGGATCGAAGAGGTGTACGCGGAGGTCATGCCCGAGGACAAGGTGGACGTCGTCCGCCGCCTCCAGGCCGAGGGCCGGTCGGTCGCCATGGTCGGTGACGGCGTCAACGACGCGGCGGCGCTCGCCGTGGCCGATCTCGGCCTGTCGATGGGCACCGGCACCGACGCGGCGATCGAGGCGGGCGACCTGACGCTGGTTCGTGGAGATCTCAAGGTGGCCGCTGACGCCATCCGGTTGTCGAGGCGTACGCTGTCGACCATCAGAAGCAACCTCTTCTGGGCCTTCGGTTACAACGTGGCCGCCCTGCCCCTGGCTGCTTTCGGGCTGCTCAGCCCGATGATCGCGGGTGCGGCGATGGCGTTTTCGTCGGTCTTCGTCGTGACGAACAGCCTGCGGCTGCGCTCCTTCACATAATTCCTACAAAGAGACTTAGATCACACCGATTCGAGGGTAACCATCTGGCGGGTTGGTGAGTCTAAGAGTGCGATGCCAAGGATGTCTTGGGGGACGTCCGACGGAGTGTCTTGGGGGACGCTCCGGGCAAGCGTTGGCCGGGGCACGTGCACCGGGGAGCTTTGAGCGGCCCTCCCGTGCGTACGTACCCCGGCAGATCGCACCGCAGGACCGAACTGAACAGGCACCACGCAACACCCGGGAGCTTCGGCTCCCCTTGGACGCCCGGCCGGATCCCGTGGGGGGAATCCGCTCCGGGATATGGGAAGCGCCCCGTCCGTCGACCCGTGGGGGGATCGGCGGGTGGGGCGCTTCTCGCTTGCACGCCGCGCGGTCCGCCGCCGAAGAGCGGCGCCCGGACCGCCCGCAGAACGCCGAATCGCCCCGTACACCGCGCTCGACGGGCGAGCGCGGTACGCGGGGCGAAGGCAGTGGGCCCCGGAGGCCCGGTCGGTACGTGGCTCCGCCGGGGCGGAACCGGTGGTCGGGCCTCAGCGGCTCTCGACCGGGACGAAGTCGCGCAGGACCTCGCCGGTGTAGATCTGGCGCGGGCGGCCGATGCGGGAACCCGGCTCCTTGATCATCTCGTGCCACTGGGCGATCCAGCCGGGGAGGCGGCCGAGCGCGAAGAGCACGGTGAACATCTCGCTCGGGAAGCCCATGGCCCGGTAGATCAGACCCGTGTAGAAGTCCACGTTGGGGTAGAGGTTGCGCGAGACGAAGTAGTCGTCGGAGAGCGCGTGCTCCTCCAGCTTGAGCGCGATGTCCAGCAGTTCGTCGGACTTGCCGAGCGAGGACAGCACGTCGTGGGCCGCGGCCTTGATGATCTTGGCGCGCGGGTCGAAGGACTTGTACACCCGGTGGCCGAAGCCCATCAGGCGGACGCCGTCCTCCTTGTTCTTGACCTTCTGGATGAAGGAGTCGACGTCGCCGCCGTTGGCCTGGATGCCCTCCAGCATCTCCAGCACCGACTGGTTGGCGCCACCGTGCAGGGGGCCCCACAGCGCGGAGATGCCGGCGGAGATGGAGGCGAACATGTTGGCCTGCGAGGAGCCGACCAGGCGCACGGTGGAGGTCGAGCAGTTCTGCTCGTGGTCCGCGTGCAGGATGAGGAGCTTCTCCAGCGCGGAGACGACGATCGGGTCCGGCACGTACTCCTGGGCCGGGACCGAGAAGGTCATGCGCAGGAAGTTCTCGACGTAGCCGAGGTCGTTGCTCGGGTAGACGAACGGGTGACCGATCGACTTCTTGTACGCGTACGCGGCGATCGTCGGGAGCTTGGCCAGCAGACGGATCGTCGAGAGGTGGCGCTGCTCCTCGTCGAACGGGTTGTGGCTGTCCTGGTAGAAGGTGGACAGCGCGCTGACGACCGAGGACAGCATGGCCATCGGGTGGGCGTCGCGCGGGAAGCCGTCGAAGAAGCGCTTGACGTCCTCGTGCAGCAGCGTGTGCTGGGTGATCTCGTTCTTGAACGCCGCCAGCTCGTCGACCTTGGGAAGGTCGCCGTTGATCAGCGTGTAGGCGACCTCGAGGAACGTCGAGCTCTCGGCGAGCTGCTCGATCGGGTAGCCGCGGTAGCGCAGGATGCCCTGTTCGCCGTCGAGGTAGGTGACGGCGGATTTATAGGCGGCGGTGTTGCCGTATCCGCTGTCCAGCGTGACCAGGCCCGTATGGGCCCGGAGCTTCCCGATGTCGAAGCCCTTGTCGCCGACGGTGCTGTCGATCACCGGGTAGGTGTACTCGTCATCGCCGTACCGCAGTACTACAGCGTTGTTGGTGTGCTCGCTCACGTCATCCCTCACCGACGTAGTGCCTCTTCTTCGAGGTGCCCTGACTGTCTCCACCCTCCCCCATTTGGCTCAGGAGAGTGCACTCGGGGTCGTCCATTGGACCTACCGACGGCACTGAGTGCCGCCAACTTTCTCATCCTGCCCCCTCTCTTCCGGTTCCGGAAGGGCGTAGTGATGTTTCCCACCGTTTTGATCGATCATTTTTCCGCGAAGTCTCCTGCGCCGCCTCCGCGCAGCCGGAAAGCCAGTCCCGTACAGCGTCTGCCGGCGGAAACCGTGCGGACGGCCTGCCCGATCGCCTTGCGCGAGCCGACCAGGACGACGAGCTTCTTCGCCCTGGTCACCGCCGTGTACAGCAGGTTCCGCTGGAGCATCATCCAGGCGCTGGTGGTGACCGGGACGACGACCGCCGGGTACTCGCTGCCCTGGGAGCGGTGGATCGTCATGGCGTAGGCGTGGGACAGCTCGTCGAGCTCGTCGAAGTCGTACCGGATCTCCTCGTCCTCGTCCGTGAGGACGGTCAGCGCCTGCTCGTCCGCGTCGAGGGCGGTGACGACGCCGACCGTGCCGTTGAAGACGCCGTTCTCGCCCTTCTCGTAGTTGTTCCGGATCTGGGTGACCTTGTCGCCGACCCGGAAGACCCGGCCGCCGAACCGCTTCTCCGGCAGGTCCGGGCGGCCCGGGGTGATGGCCTGCTGGAGGAGGCCGTTCAGATGGCCGGCGCCCGCCGGGCCCCGGTGCATCGGGGCGAGTACCTGCACGTCACGGCGGGGATTCAGGCCGAACTTGGCGGGGATGCGGCGGGCCGCGACGTCCACGGCGAGCACACCGGCGTCCTCCGTCTCGTCCTCCACGAACAGGAAGAAGTCGCTCAGTCCCCGGGTGACCGGCGGGACGCCCGCGTTGATGCGGTGGGCGTTGGTGACGACCCCCGACTGCTGGGCCTGGCGGAAGATCGTGGTCAGCCGGACGGAGGGCACCGGGCCGTCCTTCGCCAGCAGGTCGCGCAGCACCTCCCCCGCGCCGACCGACGGCAGCTGGTCCACGTCGCCGACCAGGAGGAGGTGGGCACCGGGTGCCACGGCCTTGACGAGCTTGTTGGCGAGCAGCAGATCGAGCATCGACGCCTCGTCGACGACCACCAGATCGGCGTCCAGCGGTCGTTCCCGGTCGTAGGCGGCGTCGCCGCCGGGCTTCAGCTCCAGCAGCCGGTGCACGGTGGACGCCTCGGCACCGGTCAGCTCCGAGAGGCGCTTCGCCGCCCGGCCGGTGGGTGCGGCCAGCACCACCTTGGCCTTCTTGGCGCGGGCCAGCTCCACGACGGACCGGACGGTGAAGGACTTCCCGCACCCCGGCCCCCCGGTCAGGACGGCGACCTTACGGCTGAGCGCGAGCCGGACGGCGGCCTCCTGCTCGGGCGCGAGCTTCGCGCCCGTACGCCGTCCGAGCCAGGAGAGCGCCTTGTCCCAGTCCACGTCCCGGAAGGCCGGCATGCGGTCCTCCGGGGTGTGCAGCAGGCGCTGCACCTGGGCGGCGAGGGAGATCTCGGCGCGGTGGAAGGGCACCAGGTACACGGCGGTGACGGGCTGCCCGTCCTCGGGGCCGGGGACCTTCTCCCGTACGACGCCCTCCGGGTCCTCGGCCAGTTCGGCCAGGCACTCGATGACGAGCCCCGTGTCGACCTGGAGCAGCTTGACCCCGTCCGCGATGAGCCGTTCCTCGGGGAGGAAGCAGTGCCCCTGGTCGGTGGACTGGGACAGCGCGTACTGGAGGCCGGCCTTGACCCGCTCCGGGCTGTCGTGCGGGATGCCGACTGCCTGGGCGATGCGGTCGGCGGTGAGGAAGCCGATGCCCCAGACGTCCGCGGCCAGCCGGTAGGGCTGGTTCTTCACGACGGAGATGGAGGCGTCCCCGTACTTCTTGTAGATGCGGACGGCGATGGAGGTCGAGACGCCCACGCCCTGGAGGAAGACCATGACCTCCTTGATCGCCTTCTGCTCCTCCCAGGCGGCGGCGATCATCTTCGTCCGCTTCGGGCCGAGCCCGGGCACCTCGACGAGCCGCTTCGGGTGCTGCTCGATGACGTCGAGGGTGTCCACGCCGAAGTGGGTGGTGATGCGGTCGGCCATCACCGGTCCGATTCCCTTGATCAGGCCGGAGCCGAGGTAGCGGCGGATGCCCTGGATCGTGGCCGGGAGGACCGTCGTGTAGTTGTCGACCTGGAACTGCTTGCCGAACTGCGGGTGCGAGGCCCAACGCCCCTCCATCCGCAGGGACTCGCCGGGCTGCGCGCCCAGCAGCGACCCGACGACGGTGAGCAGGTCGTTGCTCCCGCGGCCGGTGTCGACGCGGGCGACGGTGTACCCGTTCTCCTCGTTGGCGTAGGTGATCCGCTCCAGGACGCCTTCGAGCACGGCGGTGTGGGACATGGGTCCGACGGTATCGGGCGGGGGTGACAGCGCCCGGCCGGGCCCCGGCGCACGTACGCGCAGGGGAAGGTGGCCGGTCCGCGCGGGGGTGGCCCGCACCCCCGCAAAGTGGCCGGTGGGGGCGCGCCCGTCACGGCGTGGGGGGTGTCACCGACGCCAGGTAGGTCGCGGCTTCGGTGCCGGTGTTGGTGTAGCGGTGGGGCCGGGCGGCGTCGAAGGTCAGGGCTTCGCCCGCCTGGAGCTCGAAGCGCTGGTCGGCGAGGTGCACGGTGACCGTACCGCTGATGACGTACGCGCACTCGACCGCGACGTGGCTCCACTGCTCCTCACCGGAGGACTGACCGGGTTCCAGCGTGCCGAGCAGCACTTCGAGCTGGCCGTTGCCCGGGGTCAGGCGCTCGTACTGCACGTGCCCCTTCGGCATCACCAGCCGGGAGCGTTCACCGGGGCGGCTGTGGTGGGCGGTGAGCGGGCTCTGCCCGTGGAACAGCGAAGCGGTGGACGGGCCGAAGACGGTACTCAGGGCACGCAGCGTCTTGAGGCTCGGCTCGCGGACGCCCCGCTCCACCTGGCTGAGCAGGGTCGCCGACAGGCCGGTCTGCGCCGCGAGGTCGCGGAGGCTCAGTCCCGCCTCCGCCCGCAGGGTGCGTAGCTGATCTCCCATCACGCGTTCAGATTAGCGGAGGGGTGCGCACTCTCGTACACGATGGTGAACGGCGACCGCGCATCTCCCCAGGGAAGAGGCAGCTTTTGTCCTTCATGTCAACCCTTGACAGGGACGGACTGTGCACTGTTGTGTACCAACGTAAATAAGTACACATCGGCTGTCCCCAACGTTGTGGAGAGAGGTTCATCGCCATGAGCGACGACAGGCCCCTGGTGTTTCGTGGAGGAAGACCCCTGGCGTTCCTGCCGGTGGCCGTCTTCCTCGCCTTCTGCATCGTCTTCTTCGTCGTGTTCAAGACGTTCGACATGACCGCGCTGGCCGCGGGAGGCGTCGTCGCGCTGCTGGTCGGTGCGGTGTTCGCCAGGTCGTACTCCACGTACTGGTCCGCCGTGACCCGGGGCATCGGGTCCTCCACGGCGGTGACGATCGTGATGATCCTCTTCTGCGTGGGGCTGATGTCCGCGCTGATCAAGGAGACCAACGTCTCGGGCGGGTTCGTGTGGCTCGCCGAGTTCCTCGGCGTCGGCGGCGGCACCTTCACGCTCTTCACGTTCGTCGCGGTGTGCGTCATCTCGATGTCCACGGCGTCGTCCATCGGCACGATGTTCACGGCGTTCCCGATCTTCTACCCGGCGGGCGTACTCCTCGGGGCCGAGCCCGCGTTCCTCGCGGCCGCGATCATCTCCGGCGCGATCTTCGGTGACAACGTCGCACCGATCTCCGACACGACCGTCATCTCGTCCTCGACCCAGTCCTTCCGGCGGAAGGACGGGACCGCGGACATCGCCGGAGTCGTGCGCAGCCGCGCCCGGTTCGCGTTCACCGCGGCGGCCGTGGCGGCCGTCGGGTTCTTCGCACTGGGGGCGTCCGGCCGTTCCGGCGACACCGCCCAGTCCCAGCAGCTCCTCCGGGAGGCGTCCGACCCGCTCGCCCTCGTGATGCTCGTCCCGGTGGCGCTGATGCTCGTGGTGGCGCTGCGGACCCGCGACATCTTCAAGGCGGTCACCGTCGGACTGGTGTCCGGCATCGTCACCGGACTCGCCTCGGGACTCCTGTCCCTGGACGGCGTCGTCGGCGTCTCGGACGGGGCCCCGACCGGCTTCCTGGTCGCGGGCGTCGGCAGCATGCTCAGCGTGATCGCCCTGGTGGTCACCGTGTTCGGCATCATGGGCGTGCTGACCGAGGCGGGCATCCTCGACTGGCTGGTGAGCGCGCTGACCGGCAGCCGCCTGTCGCGGACCCCGCGCGGCGCGGAGCTGGCGATCGGTATGGGCATCTCGGGCACCACGCTGCTGTTCGGCGGTGTGAACTCGGCCGCCATGCTCACCTTCGGCCCCGTCGCCGACAAGCTCGGCGCCCGCGTCGGCCTGCACCCCTACCGCCGGGCCGTCGTCATGGACTGCTTCGCGATGGGGATCGCCTCCATCGTGCCCGTCCTCAGCGCCTACCTCTTCATCGGCGCACAGCTCACGACCGGGATCGAGGGCGTTCCCGCACTGGCCACGACGGAGATCTTCGTCGCGATGCTCTACCCGCTCGTCCTCACCGTCGTCATGGTCCTCGCGGCCGTCACCGGTTGGGGCCGCCGTTTCGAGGGCCCCGACGGCGCCGAGCTGAAGCAGCCGGAGAACACCCCGGCCACGGTCTGACACGACCCGAGAGCACGCCGGTCACGGCCTGGACCGCCGTGGCACGTACCGCAAACCCCCACCGGACGAGGCTGGAGCACACACATGGACCGCAACACAGTCGACTGGCGCGGCTACATCCCCGCCGTCACCACCCCCTTCACCCGCGACGGAGCGCTCGACCTCGACGCCCTGCACGTACAGCTGGCCTGGCTCGCCGACGAGGGCGTCCAGGGCGCGATCCTGGCCGGGACCAGCGGCGAGTGGTTCGCCATGTCGGCACGGGAACGCGCCGACCTGTTCGCGGCGGGCGCCGAGCACCGCAGCGCCGCCTTCCCCGTCCTCGGCGCCTGCAACGCCTTCACCCCGCACGAGGCGATCACCCACGCCCGCGCCGCACAGGCGGTCGGCCTCGACGGCATCCTGCTCACCCCGCCGCCCTACGTCGTGCCCAACAGGAAGGAGATCGTCGCCTTCTACCAGGCGGTGAGTGACGCCACCGACATCCCGATGACCGTGTACAACTGGCCGCGCGGCTGCGTGGTGGACATGGACGTCGACCTGCTGGGCGAACTCGCCGGGATCGAGAACGTCGTGGCCGTCAAGAACTCCACGGGGGACTTCGCGAACTTCCTCGCGGGGATGTACGCGCTGGAGGGCCAGGTGCGGTACTTCGGCCTGCCGACCAACGCCCTCGGCGCCGACCTCGCGATACTCGGCCACGGCGACGGGCTGATGGGGACGGGCGGCATCCTCGGCCGGGACCAGGCCGACTTCTGGAACGCCGTGGACGCCGGAGACCGGGAGCGCGCGATCCGGCTGGGCCGGAAGGACCGCGTCTACATGGACGCGTGGTTCCGCCCCGACTACGGCGTGCAGTTCGGCAACCAGCAGGCGATCATCAAGACCGCGCTGCGCCTGCGCGGCATCCCCGCGGGGTTCGTACGGGCGCCGCTGCTCGAACTCACCCGGGAGGAGGTCGCCCGCGTCGAGGCGACGCTGCGTGAACTCGGCATCGAGACGGTCGCCCTCACCGATGTCTGAGCGGTACGACGTCGTGGTCGTCGGCGGCGGACTGCTCGGCTGCCTCACGGCCTGGATGGCGGCACGCGACGGCGCGCGCGTGCTGCTGGCCGACAAGGACCAGGTGAACCAGCACGCCTCCGGGCAGAACGCCGGCAGCCTCCACTTCCAGCTGGAGTACCGGATGGTCGAAGCCGTGGAGTACCGGATGGTCGAAGCCGGTGAGGAGGCCGCGCGGGTCGCGGCCGAGGCCATGCCGCTGCACCTCGACGCCGCCGCGATGTGGGCCCGCCTGGAGGACGAGGTCGGCGAGTCCCTCGGCGTGCGCCAGACGGGCGGGCTCATGGTCGCCGAGAACGCGGACCAGGTCGGGATGCTGGAGTTCAAGGCCGAGCTGGAACGCTCCTGGGGCCTCGACGTGCGCACCCTCGACCGCTCCGAGCTGGACACCGTCGCGCCGTACCTCTCCCGGGACGTCGTCGCGGCCAACCTCAGCGCGCTGGAGGGCAAGGCCGACGCCCGCATCGCCGCTCCGGCGGTCGGCCGCGCCGCCGTCGCGGCCGGGGCGAGGGTGTGCGCGCGCTCCCGCCTGGTCGGCGCGCATCGCACGCCGGCCGGGTGGGACGTCACCCTCCGGGAGACGGACCGCACGGGAGAGGTACGGACGCGCACCGTCCGGACGGCCGCGGTCGTGCTCGCCGCCGGTGTGTGGACGACCGAGCTGGGCCGGGTCTTCGGTGCCGAACTGCCCACCGTCCCGCTCGCCCTGACCATGACGGTCACCTCCAAGGTCCCCTCCTTCATCCCCCACCTCGTCCAGCACGCGGGCGCCCGCCTGTCGCTCAAGCAGTCACTCGACAAGACGGTGCTCATCGGCGGGGGGTGGCCCGCGCGGCTCATGCGGGACGCGGACGGCGTCCCGCAGTTCGACCGCAAGCACCAGCTGATCCCCCGGTCGATCGCCGGCAACGCCCGCGCGGCGGTGAACGCCGTACCCGCGCTGGAACGGGTGCCCGCCGTGCGCAGCTGGGTCGGCACGACGACGGTCGCCCCCGACCAGCTCCCCCTCGTGGGTGCGGTCAGGGACGCGCCGGGCGTGTTCGTCGCCACCGGCGGGTCGGCGTTCACCCTGGGGCCGAGCTTCGCGCGGGTACTGACCGGGCTGCTCGCCGGAGGCTCGCCCGACATCGACCTCACCCCGTACGATCCGGCCCGCTTCACGGAAGGGAGCACCCCATGACCAGGGACGACACCTGGCGTCGTACGGCGCGTCGGCGCGGCGCCGCCGTGACCGTCGTCGTGGACGACGAACCGGTACCCGCCTGCACGGGTGAGACGGTCGCCGCGGCCATGCTCGCCGCGGGCGCCCCGTTCGAGCGGGACCGCGCCGGGACGCCCCGGGCGCCGCTGTGCAACATGGGGACGTGCTTCGAGTGCGCCGCCACCGTGGACGGCCGCCCGCTGACCCGCACCTGTCTCGTCCCGGTCCGCGACGGCCTGGTCGTCGAGACGTCGAGGAGGCTGTGATGGGGCAGGAGGGGACCGCACGGACCGGGACCGGGCAGGCCGTGGTCTTCGACCTCGCGATCGTCGGCGCGGGCCCGGCAGGCATGTCGGCGGCTCTCACCGCGGCCGATCACGGGCTGAAGGTCGTCGTCGTCGACGAACAGCAGCGGGCGGGCGGGCAGATCTTCCGCCAGCCGCCGGAGACCTTCACCGGGAGCGTCCTGCGTCCCACCGCGGGCTACGGCTGGGCCACCGGGCTCATCCGGCGCTTCGAGGCGGACGAGCGGCTGACGACCGAGTTCGGCTGGTCCGCGATCGGTGTGCTGTACGACGACGCGCTGCCCGGCGGCCTGTGCCTGGCGGTCAACCATCCGCAGGACGGCACGCGCGTGATCGGCGCGCGCCGCCTGCTGATCGCCACCGGCGCGTACGACCTCCCCGTCGCCTTCCCCGGCTGGACGCTGCCGGGCGTCATGACCGCCGGCGCCGTCCAGACGCTCGTCAAGGCGCAGAAGACCGCACCCGTCGGCGACGTGGTGCTGGCCGGCGCCCATCCGCTGCTGCTGCTCGTGGCCGACCTGCTCGTCCGCGAGGGTGTGCGGGTGCGCGAGGTCGCGTTCGCGCAGAACATCCCGAAGCCGACGGACCTGCTCCACGCGGTGGGCGCGGTGCCCGGTCATGTACGGATGCTCGCGGAGACCGGCGGGATCCTGGCGCGGCTGGTCCGCAACGGCGTACGGGTCTCGTCCCGGACCGTCGTGACGGCCGCCCGTGGCGAGGACCACGTCAGCCGGGTGGAGCTGGCCCGCGTCGACCGGCGGTGGAAGGCGACCGGCCCGTCCCGCGAGGTGGACGCCTCCCATCTGGTGCTGGGGTACGGCTTCTCCGCCTCCACGGAGCTGGCCCGCCAGATCGGCTGCGACCTCGTGTACGACTCCCCGAAGGGCGGCTGGGTCGTCTCGCACGACGCCCGGCTGCGCACCTCCGTCCCGGAGGTCTTCGTCGCGGGCGAGCCCACGGGCGTCGCGGGCGCCGACCAGTCCCGTGCCGAGGGCTCGTTGGCGGCCCTGGCGATCGCCGCCGACCTCGGCCGCGACGTGTCCTCCACGGCCCTGGCCGAGGCGGAACGCGGCATCCGCACGGCGTCACGCTTCTCCACCGTGGTGCAGCGGATGTTCGAGCCGGCCCGCGAGGCGCTCGGCGACCTCGCCGGACGGGACACGACCGTGTGCCGGTGCGAGATGGTCACGCGTGGCACCCTCGACGACTTCCTCGAAGCGTCACCGTTCGTCAGCGACGTCAACGCCGTCAAGCTCTCCTGCCGCACG
>NZ_KL585400.1:124874-130691 GCF_000721935.1 Streptomyces sp. NRRL WC-3549 | reverse complement strand
TTTCTGCGTTCTGAGCGTCTACTGTCGGAGCATGCGCTACGAACTGGTCATCTTCGACAACGACGGTGTGCTCGTCGACAGCGAGCCGATCTCCAACACCGTCCTCGCCGGCTACCTCACCGAGCTCGGCCACACCACCTCGTACGAGGACTCCATCCGCGACTACATGGGGGCCGCCGTCCACCGCGTGCACGATCTCGTCGAGGAGCGGACCGGCCGGAAGCTCCCCGCGGACTTCGACGAGCAGCTCCTCACCCGCACCGTCGCCGCGTTCCAGCAGGAAGACCTCGTCGCCGTCGACGGCGTCGAGGACCTCCTCGGGAAGCTCGTGGCCGACGGTGTGGCCTACTGCGTCGCCTCCTCCGGGAGCCACCAGAAGATCGCGGCCGGACACCGGCGGACCGGGCTCGACCAGTGGTTCGAGGACGAGTGGATCTTCAGCTCGCAGGACGTCGGGCGGGGAAAACCCGCCCCGGACCTGTTCCTCCACGCCGCCGAGCGGATGGGCGTCAGCCCCGAGCGGTGCGTCGTCATCGAGGACAGCCCGCTCGGCGTCGAGGCGGCGCGCGCCGCGGGCATGGACGTGTACGGCTTCACCTCGATGATGCCGGCGGACCGGCTCGTCGGCGTCACCGGGCACTTCTCCGACATGGCCCAACTCCCCGAACTGCTTGCCTGACCGATCTACCCAGCGGTAGTTCCTGGCTCTACGCTCGCGGCCATGACACATGCGCGGCTGCGGTACGGCAGGGCCTCGCTGGCCTTCGGGTTCCTGGTGCAAGGGGTGACCTTCGCCCTGCTCGTGACGCGTATACCCGCCATCCAGGACCGGTACGGGATATCCGACGGGCTGCTGCCCGTCTTCCTGGCCGCGGTACCCGTGCTGGCGGGGGTCGCCAGCGTGGCCACCGAGAAGGTGGTCGCCCGGATCCGCCCCGGCACCGTACTGAGGTGGGCACAGCCCGTCGTGATGCTGGCCCTGCTCGGGGTGGGCGCCGGCAACGAGGTGTGGCAGGCCGCTCTCGCGCTCGGTGTCTTCGGGCTGGCCGTCGGGGCGCTGGACGCCTCCATGAACATGATGGGCGTCAGCCTGCAACGGGCGTACGGCCGCAGCATCATGCTCGGGTTCCACGCCGCGTACAGCCTGGGTGGCATCGCCGGTGCGTCGATGGCCTGGGCGGGCGCCCACTGGCATCTGTCGCTGCTGGTCTCCTACCTGCCCGCGGTGGCGGTCCTGCTGCCGGCGGTGCTCGTCGGGAGCCGGTGGTACACGGAGGGGGACACGCCCCGGGACCCGGACGAGGGGGCCGCGCGGGCCGGTGCGGAGGCCGGGGGCGGGGCCGGGCCCGGGAAGGGGCCGGTGGTGCCGCTGCGGCTGCTGATGCCCCTGTGTCTGGTGATGGCGTTCGCGTACATCGGGGACTCCACCGTCTCCAACTGGAGCGCGAAGTACCTCCAGGACGTGCTGGGCGGTTCGGAGCAGATGGCCACCGTCCCGTACAACGTCTACATGGTGACCACGCTCCTCGGGCGGGCGGTCGGGGACCGGGGGGTGCGGCGGTTCGGCGCCGTGGGCGTGGTGCGGGCCGGGAGCGTGCTGGCGGCCCTCGGTTTCGCGGTGGTGGCGGTGGCGCCCGGGGCGTGGTGGGGGATGTCGGGGTTCACCCTGCTGGGGCTGGGGCTCTGTGTGCTCGTGCCGCAGACCTTCGCCGCGGCCGGCCGGATGTTCCCCGGGGCGAGTGATGTGGCCGTCGCCCGGCTGAACGTCTTCAACTACGTGGGGTTCCTCGTCGGGTCGCCGCTCGTGGGGGCCCTCGGGGACGCCTGGAGCTACCGGGGCGCGATGCTGGTCCCGATGGTGCTCGTTCTCGCGACGCTCGTGTACGCCAAGTCGTTCGGCGCGGAGCCCGCCCGATACGGTGGCGGGCATGAGCGGGCGCGCGCGGCTGATGTGGGATGACGCGGTAACGGGATACGACTTCGGGGACGGCCACCCCATGGACCCGGTCCGGCTCGCCCTGACGATGGGGCTGGTCCGGGCGTACGGGCTCGACGCGGCGGTCGACGTGCGGTCGGCCGGGGCGGCGGGGGAGTCCACCCTGCGGCTGGTGCACCGCGAGGACTACGTGGACGCGGTCAGAGCCGCGTCCGCCGACCCGAAGGCCGCCGACCAGGCGTACGGGCTCGGGACCGTCGACGACCCCGCGTTCGCCGGCATGCACGAGGCGTCCGCGCTCATCGCCGGTCTCTCGGTCGGGGCGGCGGAGGCCGTGTGGCGCGGGGAGAGCGAGCACGCCGTCAACTTCACCGGCGGCCTGCACCACGCGATGCCCGGAGCCGCCGCCGGGTTCTGCGTCTACAACGATCCGGCGCTCGCCATCGCGCGGCTGCTGGAGCTGGGCGCGGAACGGGTCGCCTACGTCGACGTGGACGTCCACCACGGGGACGGTGTCCAGGCGGCGTTCTGGGAGGACCCCCGGGTGCTGACCGTGTCGCTGCACGAGCACCCGCGCACCCTCTTCCCACAGACGGGCTGGCCCGAGGAGACCGGTTCCGGGGCCGGCGAGGGCGGCGCGGTGAACGTGGCGCTGCCGGCCGGTACGGGGGACGCGGGGTGGCTGCGGGCCTTCCACGCGGTGGTGCCGGAGCTGCTGGCGGACTTCCGGCCGCAGGTGCTGGTCACCCAGCACGGGGCCGACACCCACTTCGAGGACCCGCTGGCCCACCTCGCGGTGTCCCTGGACGCCCAGCGCGCCGTCATGACGGCCTGTCACGAGCTGGCCCACGCCCACGCGGAGGGCGGGCGGTGGGTGGCCCTCGGCGGCGGCGGGTACGCGGTGGTCGACGTCGTACCGCGGTCCTGGACCCACCTCGTCGGGATCGCCGCGCACGCCCCGGTGGACCCCGAGTCGGTGATCCCGGCGTCGTGGCGGGACGAGGTCTACGCCCGTACGCGGCAGTTGGGGCCGGGCCGGATGACCGACGGGCGGACGCCCGAGTGGCGCTCCTGGGAAGAGGGGTACGACCCGGCGGACCGGCTGGACCAGGCGGTGCGGGCCACCCGGCGCGCGGCGTTCCCGCTGCGGGGGCTGCTGCCGTGAGCGGCGGTTACGCCGACGGTGGGGCACCTTAGGGGTTTCCGCCCGCCACGGGGCCCGGTGGGGCAGCATCGTCAGGGTGTTGAGCACCGGAGCGCTGCGCGCTCACCTGCTGGCGGCCCGGCTGGCCGGGCCCGTGGCGACCACCCGGGAGACCAGCCTGCGGAGTTACCGGCTCTTCGCCGCGCGGGACCCGCGCGTGCTGCTGGGCCTCGCTCCCGAACGGGCCTGGCAAGAGGCCGACCTGCTGCGGCTGATGGCCGACCGGTGCGGGGTCTCGGACGACCCCGGCCGGGTGACGGGTCCCGACGTGATCGATCCGGAGCGGACCCTGGCCGCTCTGGACGCGTTCGCGGAACGGCTCGCGGGGGCGGCGGCGCGGCGGTCCGCGGTGCTGCTCGGTACCGGCCATCCGCATCGGCTGCTCGGGTTCTACGCGGTTCTCGCGGACGCCCTGTCGGCGTCCGGGTGTGCGGTGCTCACCCCCGCCCAGGGCCGGAGTGTCGACATCTCGACGCGGTTCGGCGTACGTCCGTGCACCCTTGATTACGTAGAAGGTGTCGCGCTGGTGCGCGAACCGGGCGTGCGGGCGCCGGGGAGTGCGACCGGCGCGCACACGCATTCACCGCTGCCGGTCCGGGCCGTCCTGGACGAGGCGGCGAGGGGCGGCGGGCCGCTGCCCGAGCTGGTCGTCGGGGACCACGGATGGGTCTGCGGTGCAGGTCAGCTGGGTATCGAGGCCGTCGGCCTGGCGGACACGGACGACCCCGCGCTGTTCGTCGGAGAGGCCGAGGGGCGGGTGTCCGTGGTCGTTCCGCTCGATGACGGGGTGCCGTCCGAGCACTACCGCCCACTGGCCCGCTATGTCCTTGATCGGGCGCGTCTGTCCCGGTAGGCGGCCGATCGTCTCACCTCTTCCCCACTCGCATCACCCGCCCCTAACCTGGGCGGTGAGCGCACAACGACGAAGAGTCACCGGAGGGGAAGCCGGTGCGCGTCTCGTGCGGAAGGTACAGGTGGGTCATGGCTGCTGGCAGCGAGAGGCCTCTCAACGAGGTCAAGTTTCTGACCGTGGCGGAAGTCGCCTCGGTCATGAGGGTGTCCAAGATGACCGTGTACCGCTTGGTGCACAGCGGTCATCTGCCGGCGATCAGGGTGGGAAGGTCCTTCCGGGTCCCGGAGCAAGCAGTTCACGAGTATCTCCGTGAGTCCTTCGTGGGGGTGGAGTCCGCCTGACTTCGCCCTCGGATTACGTCCCTCACTCCGTGGCGGGTAGGCTAGGCCGACGTAGGTCGTGTGGGCCCAGACGCCCCGCACCAGTGAAGAAGACAAAGCGAGGGTAGTCGTGGGCTCTGTTATCAAGAAGCGGCGCAAGCGGATGGCCAAGAAGAAGCACCGCAAGCTGCTCAAGCGCACGCGCGTTCAGCGTCGCAACAAGAAGTAGGCGAACGCGGTTCGTGAGTCCGAGGCCCTCCCACCGTCCTGGTGGGAGGGTTTCGTCGCGTCCGGGGCCGAAGCGGCGCCGGCCGTTCTCCGGCGCTCTTCCCAGGCGCTTTCCTCCGGCGCCTTCCCCAAGCGCCTTCCTCCGCCGCCTTCCCCAGGCGCTTTCCTCCGGCGTCGGTGTGGTTCCCGCCATCGGTTCGGTAAAGGCCGCCATGGGGTCGCCACGGCACAGCGCCCAGCGACTACCGTGACGCCCGAGGGGAAGACCCCCGCTCCGCGTACGAACGACCGACGGAAGGCGCTGGTCTTGGGGAAGATCGTGCTCGTCACAGGTGCGGCCCGGCAACTGGGGGGCCGCTTCGTGCGGCGCGTCCAGCGGGACGCCGGGGTGGACCGGGTGATCGCCGTCGACGCCACCACGCCCCCGCACCCGCTCGGCGACGCCGTGTTCGTGCGGGCCGACGTCCGGCAGCCCGCGATCGCCCGGGTGCTGGCCGAGCACTCCGTCGACACCGTCGTCCACCTCGACGTCTCCGGGAAGGCGCTCGGCGCGGGCGGCCGGACGGCGATCAAGGAGACGAACGTCATCGGCACCATGCAGCTGCTCGGTGCCTGCCAGAAGTCCCCGACCGTCCAGCGGTTCGTGGTCAAGTCCAGTACGAGCGTGTACGGCTCGGCCCCCCGGGACCCGGCGGTCTTCACCGAGACGACCCCGCCCAAGTCCCTGCCCAGCGGCGGTTTCGCCAAGGACGCGGCGGAGGTCGAGGGGTACGTGCGCGGCTTCGCCCGCCGCCGGCCGGACGTCGCCGTCTGCGTGCTGCGCTTCGCGAACATCCTGGGGCCCGAACCGGACTCGCCGCTCGCCGACTACCTGACGCTGCCGGTCCTGCCCACGGTCCTCGGCTACGACCCCCGGCTCCAGTTCGTCCACGAGGACGACGTCGTCGACGTCCTGGAGACCGCCGCCCGGGAGCCCCGGCGCGGGACGCTGAACAGCGGCACCTTCAACATCGCGGGTGACGGGGTGCTCCTGCTGTCGCAGTGCGCGCGCCGGCTCGGCAGACCGACCGTGCCGGTGCTGCTCCCCGCGGTCACCTGGGTCGGCTCGGCCCTCCGCGCGGTCGGGATGACGGACTTCTCGCCGGAGCAGATCCGGCTGCTCACCCACGGCAGGGTGGTCTCGACCGTGCAGATGCGCGAGACACTGGGGTTCCGGCCCAGGTACACCACGGCGGAGACCTTCGCGGAGTTCGCCCGGAGCCGGAGGCCGGGGCTG
>NZ_KL585400.1:121493-124638 GCF_000721935.1 Streptomyces sp. NRRL WC-3549 | reverse complement strand
CTGCCGCTCGCAGGCGGTGCCGCCCCGGGCGGCAGCGGTGCGACACGTCCGACTCACGGCGCCAGGTAGAGGAGCACGACCGACGATGGCCGACGCCAAGGTCCTTCCGTTCGACGACGACCGTTCGCGTTCCGGCGCGGGACGGCGCCGCGTGGCTCAGCAGGCCGCCGGTGCGGCGCCCGTGAGCGCCCTCCCGGGCGCCCAGGTGCCCGAGAGCCGGGAACCGGGGCCGCAGGCCCCTCACGAGCCACCGGAGGGCCCAGGACCCGGCACCTGGGACCGGCGCATCGCGAGCGGGCTCGCGTTCCTGCGGCGGCGTGTCACGGGCGAGTACGACGTCGACGAGTTCGGCTACGACCAGGAGCTGACCGACCAGGTCCTCATGTCGCTGCTGCGCCCGCTCGCCGAGAAGTACTTCCGGGTCGAGGTGAAGGGCATCGAGAACATCCCGTCCGACGGCGGGGCGCTCGTCGTCGCCAACCACTCGGGGACGCTGCCGCTGGACGGGCTGATGCTCCAGGTCGCGCTCCACGACCACCACCCGGCCGGGCGCCACCTGCGGCTGCTCGCCGCGGACCTGGTCTTCATGCTGCCGGTGGTCAACGAGCTGGCCCGGAAGGCCGGGCACACCCTGGCGTGCGCGGAGGACGCGGAGCGGCTGCTGCGGCGGGGCGAGGTGGTCGGGGTGATGCCGGAGGGCTTCAAGGGCCTCGGCAAGCCCTTCGGCGACCGGTACAAGCTCCAGCGCTTCGGGCGGGGCGGGTTCGTGTCGACCGCGCTGCGGGCCGGGGCGCCGATCGTGCCGTGCTCGATCGTGGGTGCCGAGGAGATCTACCCGATGATCGGCAACTCCCGGACACTGGCCCGGATCCTCGGGCTCCCGTACTTCCCGATCACTCCGACGTTCCCGTGGCTGGGGCCCCTGGGGGCGGTGCCGTTGCCGACGAAGTGGACGATCCAGTTCGGGGAGCCGATCCCCACGGACGGATATCCGCCGGAGGCGGCGGAGGACCCGATGCTGATGTTCAACCTGACCGACCAGGTACGGGAGCAGATCCAGCACACGCTGTACAAGCTGCTGGTCCAGCGGAGGTCGGTCTTCCTCTGATCCGGTGATCCGGACATGCGGGGAGGGCGGACCGGCCGGTCCGCCCTCCCCGTACGGGCCCCTACGGAGCTGCTACGGCTTGAGGTTCTCGCCGTCGATGCCCAGACCGGGCAGCAGGCCCGGGAGCAGGGGCGGCAGGGTGATGTCCGGGGCGGAGGGTGCTTGGCCGGTGCCGCCGCCCGGGGCCGTCGGGGCGACGCCGTCCGTCGGGAGGTCGTCCAGCAGGCCGTCCGTACCGCCGCCGATCAGACCGTCGTCCGGGCTGCCGGAGCCGGATCCGGACGGCTCGGGTGCGGCGCTGCTCTCCGGGCCGGAGTCCGGGGACGCCGAGGTGGACGGTGCCCGCCGGTCCGCGCCGGAGGGGCCGGCGTCGCGGGCGGGGGAGCCGGAGGGCCCGGTGTCCTTGTCGCTGCCCGGGGCGCGGGGCAGCAGGGACTGCAGCGGGGCGACCTCCTCGTCCATCGCGTCGAAGACGGAACTGACCTTCTCGCCGACGTCGGAGAGCTGCACGGGCAGCCGGTCGCGCAGGTTGCTCCAGCTCTCGCGGTGCGAGCGGGAGAAGGTGTCCAGGGTCTGGATCGGGCCGATGGACCCGTCGCGCTGGTACGCGGAGCGGAGCAGGCGGTGCCCCTCGGTGGCGTCGTGCGTCATGCCGTCGAGCGTGCGCCTGACCTCCCCGAGCGATTCGTGGTCCAGGTCTCCGGCGCGGGCGCGCTCCATCAGGCGTCGGGCCTCGTTCAGCCGGGTCGAGGCCTTGTCGAGGTAGACCTCGCCACGGTCGGCGTCGCCGTCGGCCATGCCCAGATGGATGTCTTCCATGCCCCGCTTGAGCCCGTAGAGGGAATCACCCGGCAGGGCGTCGGAACTGGCAGCGGCCACTCCGCCGAATGCTCCCGCGGCCACACCGACCGTGATTCCGCCCGCGGTGAGGCCCTTCGCCCAGCGGGAGCGTGGGCGCAACTTCCGGAGCGGGGAGGCCCGGTGGGCCCCCTTGCCCCGTTGCTCGGGCACCGTAGGGCCCGTGGACGCACCGCCCTGGGCGAACATGGTCTCCATGGCCGCGACGAGCTGGGCTCGCTGCACCACTTTGACCTCGGGGTCCAATTCCGGTTTCGGTAGCTCGCCGAGGCCGTTCGCCAGGGCCAGCAGCGGTCCGGTGTCGGCCTGTTCGGCCGGTTCATCGGGCTGCGCGGCCGCCGCACCCTGGGGCGGCTGTTCTTCCAGGGCCTGGGCGAAGGCGTTCGCCCGCCGGTGTGCCGAAACGTTTGCGATCACTGGCGGCACCTCCTCTCGTCATGACGGTCGACTCCCCTGAGGGTCCGGAAGGTTGCGCGCCCGGGCCGTTTCCACACGATCGAGTGTGTGGATCGGGTCATGACGCTGCGACAGGGGGCCTGCATCCGGCACAACGAGTGGCTCGGCGATTGGGTTACGGACGGATGACGATCCGCGCGGTGTGTCACGGGCACCTCACCGAAGGTGATGTCAGCGCGCGTCGTCGGGCAGGAGCCGGGCGAGCGTGCGGACGGCCCGGTACTGCAAGGTCTTGATGGCGCCCTCGTTCTTTCCCATGACCCGGGCGGTCTCGGCGACGGAGAGTCCCTGCAGGAATCTCAGGGTGACGCACTCCTGCTGCTGCGGGTTGAGCCGGCGTACGGCTTGCAGGAGCGCGGCGTTGGACAGGGACTCCAGGACGGAGTCCTCGGGGCTCCGGGCGACCTCGTTGGCGTCGAGCATCTCGCCGGTGGTCACTTCCAGCCGGAAGCGACTGGACTTGAAGTGGTCGGCGACCAGGTTGCGGGCGATGGTGACCAGCCAGGCGCCGAAGTCGCGGCCCTGCCAGGTGAAGGTGGAGATACGCCGGAGTGCGCGGAGGAACGTCTCGCTGGTGAGGTCCTCCGCCGTCGCCTTCCCGCCGACGCGGTAGTAGATGTACCGGTACACGGTGTCGCTGTACTGGTCGTACAGGCGGCCGAAGGCCTCGGCCTCACCGGCCTGGGCGCGCTCGACGAGGTCCATCATGCTGTCTCTTATACA
>NZ_KL585400.1:120541-121252 GCF_000721935.1 Streptomyces sp. NRRL WC-3549 | reverse complement strand
CGGTTGACGTGGCCGTGGCGCCGCGGCTGCCGCGTCTTCCGACCGCCGCACTGCGCTCGGCCAGCGCGTAGCAGGGGGCGGCGGGTGCAGGGGTGGCGAATGCGGGGACGGCGTACGCGGTGGGGACGAAGCCGCGCAGGTGGTCGAGGACCGTTGCGCGCAGCGTAGCCAGGCCCGAGGCGTCAACCCCGACGTGTGGGTACACGGGACTCCCAGAGGCAGAGCTTCCATCACGTGCAGTTCGAAAACCGTCACCCGTGGTAGCGAGTGACGGGCTCTTCATGCGTCTGAGGAGAATAACGCTTCGTATAGGCAGTGCTACACCCAGTTGCTCAAATCACCGGTTCCGTCGCTTCCCTCACCTTTAAGTGACGGTTTGAGTGATGCTTCGCGATCGGTTATTGATCGAACTGCTTCGTGATCTGCCTGAGGTGACGACGGGTTGTGGTCGGGGGAACCGAACGCGACTGGCCGGGGCGTTGGGCGGCCCGGGCTCGGCGCCCTTCCCGTTCGGCCGTACGCCCGGGCGTGGCCGCCGGGAGAACGCACGCTCGACCGCCCGCCGCCCGGACGGGGCGGCGGGCGGTCGGGGAGGGCCGGGGCGGGCGGTGTCAGCGGCGGCGGCGGTGGAGGGCGACGGCGGCGGCGGTGCCGCCCGCCAGGGCGCCCACGCCCGCGGCGGCCGGGATGCCGACCTTGGCCGCCTTGCGG
>NZ_KL585400.1:103098-120380 GCF_000721935.1 Streptomyces sp. NRRL WC-3549 | reverse complement strand
GCCGCCAGTCCAGCGCACGGGCGTGCTTGCGCAGCTTGGTGTCCGGGTTGACCGCGTACGGGTGGCCGACCAGGGACAGCATCGGGATGTCGTTGTGCGAGTCGCTGTAGGCGGCGCAGCGTTCCAGGTCCAGGCCCTCCGCCGCCGCCAGGGCGCGTACCGCCTCGGCCTTGGCGGGGCCGTGCAGCGGTTCGCCCACCAGGCGGCCGGTGTAGACGCCGTCGACGGACTCGGCGACCGTGCCCAGCGCGCCGGTCAGTCCGAGGCGGCGGGCGATGATCGTGGCGGTCTCCACCGGGGCGGCGGTGACCAGCCAGACCTTCTGGCCCGCGTCGAGGTGGGCCTGGGCGAGGGCGCGTGTGCCGGGCCAGATGCGGTCGGCCATGTACTCGTCGTAGATCTCCTCGCCGATGGACATCAGCTCGGCGACGCGGTGGCCCTTGACGATGGAGAGGGCGCTGTCGCGGGCGTCCTGCATGTGGTCGGGGTCCTCGACGCCGGCCAGCCGGAACCACGCCTGCTGCCAGGCGAACCTGGTCAGTTCGCGGCGCTGGAAGAACTTCCGCTTGTACAGGCCCCGTCCGAAGTGGAAGAGCGCGGCGCCCTGCATCACGGTGTTGTCGAGGTCGAAGAAGGCGGCGGCCCGGTCGTCCCCGGCCACCGGGAAGGCGGGTTCGGCCTCTTCCGCGGTCAGCAGGTCCGCGGCCTCGTCGGGGAGGGGTGTCTCGTCGGCGGGAAGGGTCGACTTCCGTGCTGCCTCGGCTGCGGCCTCGCCTGCCAGCACGCTGCGTGCCGTCGCGGAGCGCCTGCGGGGTGTGAGCCATCCAAGTGCGGCCATGCCGTGAGCATAGCCATTCGGCCCGCCCGTTCCCGCCCCGGTGGGAAGCGGCGGTGTGAACTCTGCGGGCCGCGGTGCCGAACGGCTGACCGTGTGCGGGGGTGTTGCCGGCGCCCGGCGCAGAATAGGGACATGAGTCCCCTGTTGCGGCGTGCGAAGAGGAAGCCCGAGGACCGGGTGGTCACCCTGGTGGGCAAGCCGGACTGTCATCTCTGCGACGACGCGCGGCTGGTGGTGCGCGAGGTGTGCGAGGAGACGGGTGCCTCCTGGGTGGAGAAGGACATCACCCGGGACGAGGCGCTGTACAAGGAGTACTGGGAGCAGATCCCGGTGGTCCTGATCGACGGCGAGCAGCACACGTTCTGGCGCGTGGATCCGGTGAGACTGCGCACAGCGCTGCGGGACAGCCCTTAGGGCGTGTTTCGGCAGGTGGCGCCGTCCGCCCGGAGGGCGGGCCCGGCGGCGTCCGGCGTGGGCGATCGCAAGGCGGAGGGCCGTCCCGGTACCGGGCGTACCGGGGCGATCCCGACCACGCGGTGAGCGTGCGCGTGCCGGGCGTCGCCGGGCGGGAGGGGCTTGCGGAACACGCCTTGAGACCTTCCGGGGCACCTCGACGGTGGAACCGGGCTACCATCATGGGCGTTTTGGGTGTTCTCGGGGGCATGGACATGAGGAGTGTGTACCGCTTTGCCCTCGTCGGACCTGCAACGGGTCGATGCCGTCCCCGGTTCCGCGATCACGCAGCGAATATGCGTGACCCCGGTCACTTTGACCGGACAAAACGGACACTATCTTTGTGCACACGTTCACAAAGACATAGCCTGCTGTCGACGGGGCGGTCATAGGACATACGGCCGCCTGCAGCCCCGCTCATCCCGCAGGAGCACCGTGGCAACTGGCCGAACTCACCGACCGGCGACCCGTAGCCGAGGAATTCCCGAGGCCACCGTCGCCCGGCTTCCGCTGTATCTACGCGCACTCACCGCGCTCTCCGAGCGCTCGGTTCCCACGGTCTCCTCCGAGGAACTCGCGTCCGCGGCGGGGGTCAACTCCGCCAAGCTGCGCAAGGACTTCAGCTACCTGGGCTCCTACGGCACGCGTGGTGTCGGGTACGACGTCGAGTATCTCGTCTACCAGATCTCCCGTGAACTCGGGCTCACCCAGGACTGGCCGGTCGCCATCGTCGGCATCGGCAACCTCGGTGCGGCGCTGGCCAATTACGGAGGGTTCGCCTCCCGTGGCTTCCGGGTCGCCGCGCTGATCGACGCGGACCCGGCCATGGCGGGCACGCCCGTCGCGGGCATCCCCGTCCAGCACACCGACGACCTCGACCGCATCATCAGTGACAACGGTGTGTCGATCGGCGTCATCACCACCCCGCCCGGCGCGGCCCAGCAGGTCTGTGACCGGCTCGTCGCCGCGGGTGTGACCTCCATCCTGAACTTCGCGCCGACGGTGCTCTCCGTGCCCGACGGCGTCGACGTGCGCAAGGTCGACCTCTCGATCGAGCTGCAGATCCTCGCCTTCCACGAGCAGCGCAAGGCCGGGGAGGACGCGTCCGCCGACGGCCCCGCGTCCGACGCCGAGCAGGCGCCGCCCGTGCGCGCGACCCCCACGAGCCGGAAGGGACCCGACGGGGACATGCCCGCCGTGATGCCGGCATGAGCCTCCTGGTCGTAGGGCTGAGCCACCGCAGTGCCCCCGTCTCCGTCCTGGAGCGGGCCGCGCTGGAGGCCGACGCCCGCACGAAGCTGCTGCAGGACACCCTCGCCGCCGAACCCGCCACCGAGGCGGCCGTCCTGGCCACCTGCAACCGCATCGAGCTGTACGCCGACGTGGACAAGTTCCACGCCGGTGTGGCCGAACTGTCCACACTGCTCGCCCAGCACAGCGGCGTCGGTCTGGACGAGCTCACGCCGTACCTCTACGTGCACTACGAGGACCGGGCCGTCCACCACCTCTTCTCGGTGGCGTGCGGGCTGGACTCGATGGTCGTCGGCGAGGGCCAGATCCTCGGCCAGATCAAGGACGCGCTCGCGCTGGGGCAGGAGCTGCACACCGCGGGGCGGCTGCTCAACGACCTCTTCCAGCAGTCCCTGCGGGTCGGCAAGCGCGCCCACAGCGAGACCGGGATCGACCGGGCCGGGCAGTCGCTCGTCACCTTCGGCCTGGAACAGCTCGCGGACGGCGCCGAGGTCACCGAGTGGGCCGCGGGCAAGCGTGCCCTGGTGATCGGGGCGGGCTCGATGTCCTCACTCGCCGCCGCGACCCTGGTACGGGCCGGTGTCGCCGAGGTCGTCGTCGCCAACCGGACCAGGGCCCGCGCCGACCGGCTCGTCGAGATCCTCGGACAGGGCGGCCGGAGCGCCGCGCGCGCCGTGCCGATGGCGGCCGTGCCCGACGAACTGACACGTGCAGACGTCGTCGTCTCGTGCACCGGTGCCACCGGGCTCGTCCTGAGCGCCGAGGCCGTCGCCAAGGCGCTGGGTGTGGAATTCGACGTCGCGGAGAAGGCCCCCGGGGCGCCCGCGTCCACCGCACCGGTGGAGGCGCTCGACCAGCACGCCGCCTGGGTGGAGAACGGCTCCGCCACCGACGCCGCGCAGGACCGTGCCGTGCGCCGGGTACCGGTGCGTGCGGTGGCCGACGCCGCGCCTGCCCGGATGCACCTGCTCGACCTGGCCATGCCGCGTGACATCGACGGTGCCGCCCACCGCGTCGAGGGGGTGCGCCTGGTCGACATCGAGTCGCTCGCCGAGGCGTCCGCCGACGCGCCGATGGCCGCCGACGTGGACCTGGTGCGCACCATCGTCGCCGACGAGGTCGCCGCCTTCGGTGCCGCCCAGCGCGCCGCCCACATCACGCCGACCGTCGTCGCCCTGCGCACGATGGCCGCCGACGTGGTGGCCGGCGAGATCGCACGGCTGGACGGACGCCTCCCCGACCTGGACGAGAAACAGCGCGCCGAGATCACGCAGACCGTGCGCCGCGTCGTCGACAAGCTCCTGCACGCGCCCACCGTGCGGGTCAAGCAGCTCGCCAGCGAGCCCGGCGGCGCCGGGTACGCCGACGCGCTGCGTGAACTCTTCGACCTCGACCCGCAGACGGTGGCCGCCGTCTCCCGGGCAGACCTGAACGACCCGAATCGAGGGCGGTCATGACCGACTACTCACCCCTGGGCGGGGACACCACCAAGCCGCTGCGGCTCGGCACCCGGCGCAGCAAGCTCGCCATGGCGCAGTCCGGCATGGTCGCTGATGCGGTCCGTGAGGTGACCGGGCGTGCCGTCGAGCTCGTCGAGATCACCACGTACGGAGACGTCTCCCGCGAGCACCTGGCACAGATCGGCGGGACCGGTGTGTTCGTCGCCGCCCTGCGCGAGGCGCTGGCGCGCGGCGAGGTGGACTTCGCCGTCCACTCGCTGAAGGACCTGCCGACCGCCCAGCCGGACGCCCTGGTGCTGGCCGCCGTGCCGGAGCGCGAGGACCCCCGTGACGCCCTGGTGGCGCGGGACGGGCTGACGTTCGCGCAGCTGCCGTCCGGTGCCCGCATCGGCACCGGGTCGCCGCGCCGGATGGCGCAGCTCAACGCGTACGCCCGCGCGCACGGCCTCGACATAGAGACCGTGGCGATCCGTGGCAACGTCGACACGCGTATCAATTTCGTACGGAGCGGAGAGCTGGACGCGGTGGTACTCGCCGCGGCCGGTCTCAGCCGTCTGGGCCGGACCGGTGAGGTGACCGACTTCCTGTCGACCGACACCATCCTGCCCGCTCCCGGTCAGGGAGCACTGGCGATCGAGTGTGCTCAAGGCAGCACCGAGCTCGCCGCCGCACTCGCCGAGCTCGACGACCCGCACACCCGGGCCGCCGTGACCGCCGAGCGCGCCCTGCTCGCCGCCCTGGGGGCCGGCTGTTCCGCACCCGTGGGTGCGCTGGCCGACCTCCAGGGCGACGGCCAGACTGTCAACGAACTGCGCCTGCGCGGTGTCGTCGGTTCCACCGACGGCGCTTCCCTGGTGCAGCTGTCCATCACCGGTTCCGCTCCCACGTCGCCCGACGACGCGGCGGCCTTCGGACGCGAACTCGCGGCCGGGATGCTCGCCAAGGGTGCGGCCGGTCTTATGGGGGAGCGAGCACTTTGAGCCCCACCGGCCCCGTCGTATCCGACTTCCCTGTCCTGTCCTCAGGGCACGTCACCTTCCTCGGCGCCGGTCCCGGCGACCCGGGACTGCTGACTCTGCGCGCTGTCGAGGCGCTCGCGAGCGCGGACGTCCTTGTCGCCGAGCCGGACGTGCTCGACGTCGTTCGCGGCCATGCCCGGGCGGGAGTGAGCACGCCTGAGATGACGGTAGTTGACACCTCGTCAACAGCCGCCGGGGTACCCGTTCTCAGGGATGCGGTCAATCTTGTCATGGAGGGCGTGAAGGGCGGCAGGCGGGTCGTCCGTGCCGTCAGCGGCGACCCCGGCATGGACGGCGACGCGGGCGCGGAGATGCTCGCCTGCGCCGCCGCGGGTGTCCCCTTCGAGGTGGTGCCCGGTGTGGCGAACGCCGTGGGGGTGCCCGCGTACGCCGGTGTGCCGCTGCGGGACGCCCAGGGCGCCGACGTGCGCTTCGTGGACGCCCGTACCGCCTCGGACCGTTGCTGGTCCGAGGTCGGCGCGAGCGACGCGACGGCCGTGGTGTCGACGTCGCTGGACTCGGTGGCCGCGGCCGCCGGGGAGCTGGTGTCGGCGGGCCGCAAGCCGGACACCCCGATGACGGTGACCGTGGCCGGGACGACGACGCGCCAGCGCACCTGGACGGCCACGCTCGGGACGATCGGCCAGGTGCTGAAGCAGGCCAAGGTCCTCCCGTCCCCGGAGGGGCACCGGCCGGTGATAGCCGTGGTCGGGGAGCGCAGCTCCGCCGCCCAGCGTGACCAGCTGTCGTGGTTCGAGTCGAAGCCGCTGTTCGGCTGGAAGGTGCTCGTGCCGCGTACGAAGGAGCAGGCGGCGTCGCTCTCCGACCAGCTGCGCTCGTACGGTGCGGTGCCGCACGAGGTCCCGACGATCGCCGTCGAGCCGCCGCGGACGCCCCAGCAGATGGAGCGCGCGGTCAAGGGGCTGGTGACGGGCCGGTACGAGTGGATCGCCTTCACCTCGGTCAACGCGGTCAAGGCCGTGCGGGAGAAGTTCGAGGAGTACGGGCTCGACGCCCGCGCCTTCGCCGGGATCAAGGTCGCGGCCGTCGGTGAGCAGACCGCCACCGCGCTGATCGACTTCGGGGTGAAGCCGGACCTGGTGCCGTCCGGGGAGCAGTCGGCCGCCGGTCTGCTGGACGACTGGCCGCCGTACGATCCGGTCTTCGACCCGATCGACCGGGTGTTCCTGCCGCGTGCGGACATCGCCACGGAGACCCTGGTGGCCGGGCTGATCGAGCTGGGCTGGGAGGTCGACGACGTGACCGCGTACCGCACGGTGCGCGCCTCGCCGCCGCCGGCCGAGACCCGTGAGGCGATCAAGGGCGGCGGGTTCGACGCGGTGCTGTTCACCTCGTCCTCGACCGTGCGCAACCTGGTCGGCATCGCGGGCAAGCCGCACAACGTGACGGTGATCGCGTGCATCGGCCCGGCGACGGCCAAGACGGCGGAGGAGCACGGCCTGCGGGTGGACGTCCTGTCCCCGGAGCCGTCGGTCCACCGGCTGGCCCAGGCGCTGGCGGACTTCGGCGCGCAGCGCCGGGACGCGGCGAAGGAGGCCGGTGACCCGGTGACGCGTCCGAGCGAGCGCCGCCCGGGTGCGAGACGGCGCCGGACGACGACCTGACGGTCGGTGCGGCGTGCGCGGGGCCCGGTCGCTTCCTGGTGGAGCGGCCGGGCCTCCCCCTTTTTCCGGGCCGGCTGTCGGTAAGCCGGTGATGTGTACGGGTCTAACCTCGAAGGATGACTGTGTACGGAAACTTCCCCGGCTCCCGCCCCCGGCGGCTGCGGACGACCCCCGTCATGCGGCGCATGGTCGCCGAGACCCGGCTCGACCCCGCGAACCTGATCCTGCCCGCGTTCGTGCGGGAGGGCATCGACGCCCCGGTCGACATCTCGGCCATGCCGGGCGTGCGGCAGCACACCGTGGACACCCTGCGGAAGGCCGCGGTCGACGCGGTCGCGGCCGGGGTCTCCGGGATCATGCTCTTCGGGGTCCCGCTGGACGAGAAGAAGGACGCCCGCGGTACGGCGGGCACCGATCCGGACGGCATCCTCCAGGTCGGTCTGCGCGCGGTCCGGGAAGAGGTGGGCGACGACCTGGTGGTCATGTCCGACCTGTGCCTGGACGAGTACACCGACCACGGCCACTGCGGGGTGCTCACCGGGGACGGCCGTGTGGACAACGACGCCACCCTGGAGCGGTACGCCGAGATGGCCCAGGTCCAGGCCGACGCGGGCGCCCATGTGGTGGGCCCCAGCGGGATGATGGACGGCCAGGTCGGGGTGGTCCGCGACGCGCTGGACCAGACGGGGCACGAGGACGTGTCGATCCTCGCGTACACCGCGAAGTACTCCTCCGCCTTCTACGGCCCGTTCCGTGAGGCGGTCGGCTCCTCGCTGCGGGGCGACCGCAAGACGTACCAGCAGGACCCGGCGAACATCCGCGAGTCGCTGCGCGAGCTGGCGCTCGACCTGGAGGAGGGCGCCGACATGGTCATGGTCAAGCCGGCCGGCCCGTACCTGGACATCCTGGCCAAGGTCGCGGACGCGGTGGACGTGCCGGTGGCGGCGTACCAGATCAGCGGCGAGTACGCGATGATCGAGGCCGCCGCGGAGAAGGGCTGGATCGACCGGGACGCGGCGATCATGGAGAGCCTGCTGGGCATCCGGCGCGCGGGCGCGCAGATGATCCTGACGTACTGGGCGACGGAGGTCGCGCAGCGGCTGACCGCGCGGGGCTGATCCGGGGGCCCTTGCGGGGGCGGGGGCGAGCCCGGCGCCGCTCGCCGTCGCTTCACGGTCCGGGTGCCGGGGGCCGGCGTTCACGGTCCGGGCGCCGGGGGCCGGTGGGCCGTCGCCGCGTCGGCGTACCGCCGGGCCAGCCGGGTGAAGGCGTCCCGCAGTTCGTCCGGTCCGACGGCCTCGATGTCGGCGTCGAACCTGCCGAGTCCGGCGGCCAGGGCGGTCCAGGACCAGGAGCCCAGGAGGAGGCGGCAGCGGTCGGGTCCGAGTTCCTCGACGAGCCCGTCCCGGACGTAGGGGGCCACGGCCGTGGCGGGCGCGTGGAGGACCACCTCGCCGCGGCAGGGCCAGTCCCCGGGGGCCTCGGCGCCCCGGAACCGGCCGGCCACGAAGGACGCGACGTCCCCGCCCGGTACCTCGCGCGGGACGAAACGGGGGCCGGTGGGGACGCGCGGGGTGATCCGGTCGGCGCGGAAGGTGCGCCAGTCCTCGCGGTCGAGGTCCCAGGCGACCAGGTACCAGCGGCCCGCGTAGGCGACGAGGTGGTGGGGCTCCGCGCGGCGGGGTGTGTCGCTTCCGGTGTGGTCGAAGCGCAGCACCTCGCGGGCGTGGACGGCGGCGCCGATCGCCATGAGGGTCCGGCTGCCGACCCGTGGGCCCCGGCCGGTCGCGTCCGTGGAGACCGCCGTGACCTGGAGGGCGTCGACCCGGTGGCGCAGCCGTGCGGGCATGACCTGCCGGATGGTCGTCAGCGCGCGGGCCGCGGCCTCCTCGACCCCGGCGCCGGTGGCCGGGACGGCCTGGAGCGCGAGGGCGAGCGCGACGGCCTGTTCGTCGTCGAAGAGCAGCGGGGGCAGCTCGGCGCCCGCCTTCAGCCGGTATCCGCCCTCCGGCCCCTTGGAGGCCGCGACCGGGTAGCCCAGTTCGCGCAGGCGGTCCACGTCACGGCGTACCGTGCGGGGGCTGACGTCCAGCCGCTCCGCCAGCAGCGCCCCCGGCCAGTCCCGGCGGACCTGGAGCAGGGACAGCAGCGCGAGCAGTCGGGCTGAGGTCTTCGGCATGCCTCCATGCTGCCCCCGGTAGCGGCCACACCCTGACCGCTACCCCTGCGAGTGTGGGGCGCACCGCAGGACGCGACCGCGTGGCCTGCGACCGAGGGACCGGCGACCGCTGGACCGCGACCGGGGCAAGGAGCCACCACATGTCCGTCACGACCACGACCCATCTGAACTTCCGGGGCGAGGCGCGCGCCGCGCTCGACTTCTACCACTCGGTGTTCGGCGGCGACCTCGCCGTCGTCACCTACAAGGACGCCGGGGCCACCGGTGGTCCCGACGAGGCGGACCAGGTGATGTGGGGCCAGGTGGCGGCGGAGAACGGTTTCCGCGTCATGGCCTACGACGTGCCCGCGCGGCTGCCGTACGACCGGGGCGAGAACTCCTTCTTCGTCTCCGTGCGCGGCGAGGACGCGGCGGAGGTGACGGCGTACTGGGAGGGGCTCTCGGCGGGGGCGAGCGTCGTCCAGCCGCTGGGGCCCTCCGCGTGGGCCCCGCTCTACGGCATGCTCAAGGACCGGTACGGCGTGGTCTGGGTCCTGGACGTGGCGAGCGGGTACGCCGGGTGACCACCCTGGACACGCGGGCGCTCAACCGGGCCGCGCTCGCCCGGCAGTTGCTCCTCGACCGCGCGGAACTCCCTCCCCTGGACGCCGTCGCGCACCTGTGCGGTCTCCAGGCGCAGGAGCCGCAGGAGCCCTTCACCGGGCTCTGGTCCCGGCTGCGCGGCTTCGCACCGGCGGATCTGGACGGCCTGCTCACCGGGCGGCGCGTCGTGCGCACCCATCTGATGCGCCGCACCGTCCACCTCGTCACCGCCGACGACGCCCTGGCCTGGCGGTCCCGTCACGACGCGATGCTGCGGCAGCGCGTGCTGGGGGTCTACCGGCGTGAGCTGGAGGGGGTGGACCTCGACGCGCTCGCGGCGGCGGTCCGCGCCCTGGTGGCGGACGGCGAACCCCGCACGATGACCGAGATCGCGGGCGCGCTCGCCGACCGCTGGCCCGAACCGGGCCGCCGGGCGCTGGGGGAGATGGCGGTCGCCGCCCTGGTCCCGATGGTCCAGGTGCCGCCGCGCGGGCTGTGGCGGGTGAGGGCGGGGGTGCGCAACCGGCCGCTCGCCCACTGGGTGGGCCGTGAGCCGGATCCGCCCGGCCCGCCGGGGGCCGACGCGGCGGGGGAGGCCCTGGTGCTCCGCTATCTGGCGGCGTACGGCCCCGCGGCCTCGGCCGACCTGCGGGCCTGGTGCGGGCTCGCCGGACTGCCCGCCGCGGTGAAGGCGGTCCGGGACCGGCTGGTCTCCTTCCGGGACGGGCGCGGCCGGGAACTGCTCGACCTGCCCGACGCACCGCGCCCGGACCCGGACACACCGGCGCCGGTGCGTTTCCTGCCTGCCTTCGACAACGCGGTCCTCGGCTACCAGGACCGTTCCCGGATCATCGACGACGCGCACCGGGGCCTGTCGGTGGAGGGCGCGCGCATGGTGCTGGTCGACGGCCGGGTCGGCGCGACCTGGACCGTGGACGCGGGGACGGTGGACGTCGCTCCGCTGCGCGGATTCAGCCGGGCCGAACGTGCCGCCGTGCTGGAGGAGGGCGGGGAGCTGGCGCTGTTCCTGTCGGACGGTGACAGTGACCGTGTGAGGCTGGGGTGAGGCGGGATCAGTCGCTTTCCAGGACGCGCTTGAGCGCCGCGAGGTCGGCGGTGACGGCTTCGGCGTCGCGGCGGAAGTCGTCGTCGCTCATCCCCGGCCTTCGGCGCAGGGTGAAGACGACCTCGCATCCGGTGGTGTGGGCGATGACCCGCACCGGGTTGTGCACCCTCTCGCCCGAGGGCAGCGTGACGTCGTGGTCCAGCACCCCGAACGCGTTCTTCGGGGCGAAGGTGACCACCACGCGCCCCATGGGGGAGTCAGCGACCCACTGTCCGTCGACCTCCTCGACGGAACTGCTCAGGCCCGCGGCCCACTCGGGCAGGTGGGCCGGGGCCGACGCGTAGGCGTAGACGTCGTCGGCGGTGCGGTCGATGTGGACGCTGAGGTGCCGGGAAGGCGAGTCGGGCGTGTTCATGGCGGCGACGCTATCGGGCCCGGCGGGCGAGGTCTTGTACGAAACGGATGTGGCGCCGCCCGCGTCCCGGCTGCCCGAGGGCACGGGGTCAGGGCCAGTCGACCAGGGCCATGAAGGCGATGAACGCGACGAGGACCGTGCCGGGAGCGGCCACCGACAGGAGGATCCGGGCGGGGAGGTGCCGCTGTCGCCAGGGCAGGACCCAGCTCGCCACCAGCACGGCCAGGGACAGCACGAGACCGGTGCAGAGAACGGCCCAGGCCGCGTCGAACGAGTCGGTGAAGCGGTCGGCCTGGGGCCCGTCGCAGGAGTCGCAGGCCATGGGTGACAGCCCGCCGTAGAGCAGGGCGAAGCCGGACGCCGGCAGGGTGACGAGCGTGGAGAGCAGGGGCGCCACCCAACTGTGCGGGGCGCGGGAACCGGTCAGGTCGTTCGGCATGCGGACGAGTCAACGCCGCCCGCCGCCTCGGCACATGAGCGCCCGTACTCAGTCCCACCAGAAGCCCCACGTGGACTGGGAGAGGAGGTTGCGCTCGGCGTACAGGCCGAGACCGTAGGGCGGGTTCTGCTCGATGGTGTCCGGACAGAACGCGAAGTGCTCATCGGCGAGGGCCCGTGCCTCCTCCAGGGTGGTGGGGGGCCGGCCGACCGAGACGACCAGGGTGTCGAACCCGATGATCAGCACCCGGATGTCGTAGCGGTCCTCCCACGAGCGCAGCACCGCGCACAGCCGCGCCACGTCGTTCTCGTGGTTCAGCGGGCCCTGCCAGCCGATCGCGGCCGGTATGTCGGCGCTCCGCCGCGCGGGGACCAGCCCCATGCGGAACCGGGACCCCTCGGGGCTCTCGGTGAACATGTCGGCGATCTCGGCGGCCAGGACGTCCGGGTCGTCGGAGGCACCGTCCTCCGGGACCGGGACCGGGGCCAGGCCGGGCCACTTCGCGTCCACGGTGCCGAGTTCGTCCCCGGCGTTGTCCTCCCAGAAGCCCCGGAGCACCTCTTCCGCGTCGTGGTCACCGGGGTACGACGTCCTCGCGGGGGCGAGGTCCCACCCCGCCGGCCACTGGCCGCGCCGCCCGCCGTCCACCAGCACCGGGAGCAGGCCCAGCGGACGGGCCGAGGCGCGCAGCGCCCGCCACGCCCCGGGCCGGGCCGTCTCGTCCGCGTGCCACAGCAGCGGTTCGTGCCAGGCCCCTTCGTCCGTGGTGTCCACCAGAGTGCCGGAGGGCAGCCCCAGGCCCGAAGCGGCCAGGTGCGGCAGGGAGTTCGGAAGCGTCGCCATGCCGGTGACCCTAGGCCCCGGCACTGACAGTCCAGGCCCGTGCTCCACAGCCTGCGCGTTCGGGGGGAATATATTGTTCCTCTTCGAGGTTCGATGAGAGCGAAAACCGTTCGTAGAGCTGACACTGTGCGGCTATATCGCACAGTCACCCCTCCTTCAACCATCCTTCCGGTCATTCCGTGATCACGTGTCGAGTTTTTTGGCGCGGAGACATTTGCCTGGCGCAATTGCCATGCGTAGTGTGATCTTGACGCACGGTCACCAATTCGGGTGAGTGCTGCGTGTATTCGCAGTTGACGCGTTAGGCGTTCGGGAGGGGAATCAGACATGATCAGCAAAAAGGTAGCCTCGTGGGGGGCCGCTCTGGTGATTTCCGCAGGAGCGGGTGTCGCAGTGGCCGCAGCGCCGGCCTGGGCGGTGCCGGACGGCTGTGAGGCGCCGAAGGCCAGTCTCACCAGCACGAACGGGCTCCTCAAGGGTAAGGCGACCTCGACTTGCACGACCTCGAAGACGCGGGCGCTGGTCGTGGAGATCAAGTGGAACAAGGCTGTTCTCCCTGATCCGCTCACGGCCAAGAACACCGATTCCGGTACCAAGAAGTCGTACAACGCCACGGTCTCCACGTGTGACAGCGGCAACAAGCGTGGGTATTACGCCCGGGGCTACTTCACTCAGAACGACTCGCACCACGACACCAGCCCCAAGGACATAAAGTCCTGCGGCTGAGTGTGAACCGGACGGACAGCTAGGCGGATGGGGGCGGCTTCATGGCCGTGGTGGAAGTGCGTGGGCTGGAACAACGCCGCGGAGCACGGCGGATCCTTCACGGGATCAGCTTCACGGTCGGCGTTGGCGTGACAGGGCTTCTGGGCCCGAACGGCGCGGGAAAGACCACGCTCCTTGAGACACTGTCCACCTTGCTGCCCCCTTCTGCCGGCATGCTCTCGGTGCTGGGTGCCGACGCTGCGGAACGCCGGTCGCGCAACGCCATCAGACGGGGAATCGGCTTCCTACCGCAGAATTTTGGGTACCCACCCAACTTTCGCGTGATCGATTTCGTCGAGTACGCAGCCTGGAGCAAAGGAATCGCGCACCACGAAATTTCAGCAGCGGCCACCGAGGCGGTGGGAGCCGTCGATCTGTCAGAATGCGCACGGCAGCCCCTCAAATCGCTCTCGGGTGGCATGCTCCGCCGCGCCGGAATCGCTTCGGCCATGGTGCACAACCCATCCTTCCTGATCCTTGACGAGCCGACTGTCGGGCTCGATCCGCAACAGCGCACTCAATTCCGAGAGCTCATTATTCGAATTTCCGGCCGGACCTCCGTGCTTCTGAGTACCCATCTGACCGAAGACGTCTCCGTGTCCTGCGACCGCGTCCTGGTCCTGAACAAGGGGACGATCGCCTTCGATGGATCCGTCGAAGAGCTTTCCGCGCGGGGAAGAGGTCCCGTCGAAGACAGCGGCGGCAGCGGGGCCCGTTCGACGCAGTCCGAGCTGGAGCGCGGGTACGACAGGGTGGTCACGGCCGCATGACCGACCGGACATCTCTTGCGGAGCAGTCATCGGACGCGTACGGGCCGGGCGACCTGCCGTCGGCACTGCCCGATTCCTCACCGCGCTCGTTCCTGACCCCTGTGCGGATCGAGTTGGCCCGCTCGGGCTTCCTGTGGTTCGTGCCCGTCCTGGTCTGCGTCGGAGTGGCGATCGCCTGGCACACACTCCGCCCCGGTGTCGCCTACTGGCCCAGCACCATCACGTCGGCGAACGCCTCGGTCGTCATCACCGGCCCCCTCGTCGCGGGCATGGCCACATGGCTCGGCGCACGCGAGAAGAGAAGAGGGCTGGCCTACCTCAGGGCTCTGTCCCCGCGTGCCGACTGGCTCTACCCGGCCGCCGAGCTGATCGCGGTCCTGGCCTGGGCGGCCCTCTCCTACGCCGTTGTGCTGCTGACCGTGGCCCTGCGTACGTCGTTCATGGGCGCGACGGGGAGGTTCAGCCTCTCCGCCGCACTGGCGGGCGCCATGGGGCTCTGCCTGCATGCCGTGGCCGGCTACGCCGTAGGCCGCTGCTGGCACGGGAGGATCGTCCCCCCACTCGTGGCAATCGGTGCGTTCGTGATCACGTTGTACGGCTCCAACGGATACGGCTCCTCCTGGTACGTGCTCTTCCCGGTCCTCATCGACGAACCGGACCCGTTCTCGGCGTGGCAGCCAGGTCTCTACTGGCGTCAACTCCTGTGGCTTCTCGCCCTGGTCGCCTTGGTGACCAGCCTCTGTTTCGCCGCCGTATCGCGAAGCCGTGCCCTTCTGGCCTGCGTCGCGATGTCTGCGGCGCTCGCCGTGACCGGTGGATACGTGACCTGGCAACTGCGCGGCGTGTACTTCGAGCCGGGTGAGCCGGATTTCACCTACGCCTGTCGGCAGGGAACGGTCACCGTGTGCGTCAATCCGACCTTCCGTGCCGCCCTTCCCGAACTCGATGAGAGTTTTGCGGAGATCAGCGGGAAACTCGATGGAACGCCGGGGGAGATCACGAGGCTCGAACAGCGTCCGAGAGGGGTCGGCGGAGCCGCGTCTCCAGGAGCTCACGCCATCCACATGGACAATCTGGGGCCGGGGTGGCTCGGCGAAGTCCGCTCCGAGTTCCTTCAGGAACTGGTCGACCAGGACGCCTGTATGGACGCCGACGAGGATGCCTACCTGCTGACGGAGTCAGTCGCGTCCTGGATGGCCGACGAAGTGGTTCCGGAGAGCAGCCGGTCCGCATACGCTTCGGACCATCTCCGCGCTCTCTCTCCGGAAGAATCGCGGGCCTGGCTGAACGCACACTTCACGCAGTTCCGTGAGTGCTCACTCGATTCGTCCGACTTCACGCGGAGCTGACACTGAACGCGTTGCGATTCTGGCTGTTGTTCGCTCGCGCGTACCGGGGCGCACCTTCGCTTGCGGCCATTCTGCTGCTCACGGTGTTGAACGCCGTCGTAGGGGCCCATGAGGTGCGAGCCGGCCTGTCGGAGCCTGTGACGATTCCGTACGCGCTGCTGATCCCCGCCGTCATGGCATGTGTGGTCGGGCTGTCCTGTTACGCGGACGTCAGTCATATGGACCGTGCGGGGACCCGCCGTGTTCCGCTCGCTCGCCTTCTGCTGCTGCTGGCTCTCCTGGCCCCGGCGGCGGTCGGCCTTCTGCTCCTCACTCCGGGCAGCCAGTCCCCCGAAGCACTTGGGCAGGGTGAGTGGGCCGCATTCCGTAATCTCCTGGGGCTGACCGGGGTCGTAGCCCTGTCGGTGACCGTTTTCGGGCAGGAGGCGAGTTGGGTACCGACGACGGTGCTCACCGGAGCCGCCCTCTTCCTCGGCCGACAGGGCACGGGAGCCGGTGCGTGGGCGTGGATCTTCGCACCGCAGAACGACGCCGACGCCTTTTGCGTCGCTGTTGTCCTCTTCGTCTGTGGCACGTCACTTCTGGTTTTCCACGGGGAACGGGGGCTGGCACGGAGTGTCCTCCGGTACTGAGAACCACGATATCGCCCCCTTCACCGACCGAGCCTGAGGAAGCGGGACGCCGGACAGCGAGTTCTTCGAGACCGTGCCGCGTGACGCGGGACCCGACGAAGCTCCGCTGCGGGCACCGGAACGTGTGAGGGGCGGTGCGCGCGTGGCGCACCGCCCCTCACTCAGCGGTCATGTGCCGCGTCAGGCCTGGGCCTTGCGGCGGCGGGCCAGCACGACCAGGCCGGCGCCGGCCGCGAGGACCGCGGCGCCGCCGATGACCAGCGGGATGGTCCCGCTGCTGCCGGTCGAGGCCAGGTCGCCACCGGCAGCCGGGCTGTCGGACGGGGCCGGGGCGCCGGGGGTGGCCGACTCGGACGGGCCCTCGGACGGTCCGTCCGTCGGGGTGGCGCTCTCGGACGGCGGGGTCACCGAGGCGGACGGGGTGGCCGTCGCCGGAGGCGTCGTCTCCGTGCCCTCGCCCGGGGTCTCGCTGGGCGACGGAGTCTCCGTACCCGGAACCTCCGGGAGGCAGCCCGTGAACGGGAAGTGGTGCGTCTCCGCCCCGCCCGAACCGTGCAGCGACGCCACCCACACCGAGCCGTTGACCGGCGCGGCGGTCCCCAGCTCCAGGTGGGCCTTCGGCGCGAGCACGCTGCCCGGCCACGCGGCCTGGCTGTTCTTCGTCACCTTGGTGGCCTCGGGGAAGTTCCACAGCAGCTTGGCCCGGACTTTGCCGTCCGACGCGCTCTGGAGCTTGTCGTCCAGCACGAAGTCCTGGCCGCCCGACAGGAAGAAGCCGGTCGTCCGGGCACCGGCCATGTCGTACTCCTGGCCGCTGACGTTGACGATCGTCGTCGCACCCGCCGGGACCTTGATGAAGACCTCCTTGGCCTTCTCCAGTTGGTCCGCCGGCACCGAGAAGACGTTGCGGGCGCTGTCGCCGCCCTCCAGCGTCAGCTTCGGGCCGTCCAGCTTCACCTGGGCGCCGGCCGTCGCGGACTCCCCGGCCAGTGCCGAGGAGTACGCACGCAGCTTGGTGAACTCCGCCTCGAAGTCGATGAGGTCGGTCTTCTGACTGAACGTGCCGTTGTGCATCTCGACCTTGCGGTCCTTGACCGCGCCGCCGACGACGGCGTTCCCCTTCATCACGACCGTGGCCGAGCCCCCGTTGACCAGGTCGCCCCGGACGACGAGCGAGGCGCGGCCGGGCAGCGCGTCGACCTCGGCGGCCGACAGCTCGTTGGCAACGCTGAAGCCCCCGCGGAAGTCGGCGTTGCCGCCGACCGCCACGGCACCCTCGGCGTCGGGGGAGTGGGTGTCGTCCCCGAGGACGAATTCTCCGTACTTACCGGCGATTCCGAAGGCGTCGGTGGTGCAGTCCGCCGATGCGGCGGGGGCGGCCTGGGCGGCCGGAACGGCGGTGAGCCCGAGTACGAGGGCACCGCCGAGCGCCGCGATCGCGGCAGTTGTGGGTATGCGCATGGTGCGTGGCTCTCCTGCGAAGCAGTTATGAAGATCCTGTGGCGACTCCGGTCATGATTTTCATATATCCGAAAATTGGTCAAGACCAATGCGTGAACCCGCAGCGTACGGCGGGTGGGGGGCGGTGGCGTCAGC
>NZ_KL585400.1:100556-102895 GCF_000721935.1 Streptomyces sp. NRRL WC-3549 | reverse complement strand
CAGCCGCCGATGTGCGCGGCGAACGCGGACCACGTGGTGGGGGCGACGGTGAGGGCCGGACCCCCGGGGTTCTTGGAGTCCCGTACGTGCACGGCGGCGGGGTGCGCGGCGACCTCGACGCACTGGCCCCCCTCGCTGCCGCTGTAACTTGACTTGCGCCAGGTGTAGGCGACTTCGAGGCAGGCGCCGCCTTCCTCGCTGCTGTAGCTCGACTTGAACCACTCAAGTGCGGTGCTCATAGCTCTCCTAGCAGCCGGTCCAGCAGGCCTTTCGAGTCCTCGGTGTTGAGAGCCTGCGTCCGCAGCATCGCATATTTCTGCGCCAGGATGCTGACCTCGTCTGGGTCTGCGACGAGTTGGCTTCCGCGTTGGGTTTCCGTGTAGCCGATATGTTGGAAGTCCGGGGTTTCCAGAAGGATGAACGGCCCGGAGAGGGCCGCGTGGGTGTGACGGCCGAGAGGCATGATCTGGAGCGTGATGCCGGGTAGCGCTGCGCAGGTCAGGAGATGGCGCAGCATTTCGCCGTACACCTCATCGCCGCCGATGCGGTCGCATAGGACGGCCTCCGAGACGATGAAGCTGATCGTCGGAGGTACTGGCCTGTGCAAGATGCTCTGGCGCTCTGTTCGTGTGGCGACTTGGGCGTCAATCTCCTGCGTGCTGATGACCGGCACCTTGCTGCGGAACACCGCCCGCGCATAGCTCTCCGTCTGGAGTAACCCCGGCAGTACCTGGTTCTCGAACCAGGACAGCGCCAGCGCCTCCCGCTCCAGGTCCATGTACCGCTCGGCCCATGCCGGGATCAGGTCCACCTCCGGCATGTTGTCCACCGCCGTCTCCAGCGCCCCCTTCGTCGCCAGCAACTCGTCCAGGCGGCGGGCCAGATCCGGCAGGAGGGTGCGGCGGCCCTGTTCGATGGAGGCGATCGTCTCCATCTGCACGGTGGCCCGCTCTGCCAGTTGGGCCTGGGTGAGACCGGCCGCGACGCGGAACAGGCCGACGAGTTTGCCTACGAGCTTCATGGCCGACGCGTTCCTGCGCTGCCTCTTCCTGGGGTGCATACGGTTCGACTCCCCGCCCTGGTGCGTACTTCACGCGTGCGCGGCCCGTACAGCGGATCTGTACGGCCTCACGTAGTGCGCTACCTTAGCAACGGAGAGTGACAATCGGCTCATGAACGAGACGATGCAACTCTCCCTGGCCCGCGAGCGCTTCTGTCGGCGGGAGCGCCGGTCGGTGCCCGTGGTCAGGGAGTTCTCGCGCGAGGCCGTGACGGACTGGGGGTTCGGGGCGCGGCTGGACGACGTACTGCTGTGCGTGAGCGAACTGGCGACGAACGCGCTGCTGCACGGGGTGCCGCCGGGGCGCGGCTTTCTGGTGCGGCTGCTGCTGGAGGAGGGGGGCCTGAAGGTCGAGGTGCATGACAGCGGGGGCGGGGTGCCCGTTCTGCGCGAGCCCTCCGAGGAGTCGGGGCGGGGGCTGCTGATCGTCGACGCGCTCGCGGACCGGTGGGGCGTGGGTGAGCGGGACCCGGGGAAGGTCGTCTGGTGCGCCTTCGGGAAGACCGGGCCGTGAACTGCGGCCGGTGGACGTGGCGGTGGGGATCGTCCCGTGCCGCGTCCACCGGCTGTGGCTCACACCGTGCGGAGCGCCAGGTAGTCGAGCAGTTCCTCGATCTCGTCCACCGCGTCCGGTGCCAGAGCGACGCCGCGCAGGCAGGCGCGGGCGGCGTCGAGGTGCTGGTGGGCCTCGGCCAGGGTGGCGGTGCGGCCACCGGCTGCCTCGATGAGGTCCGCCGCCCGAGCGGCGGTGGTGCCGTCGGGCGGGCAGGGGGAGGAGAGCAGGGCGGCGAGTTCGTGTGCCGTGGGCCCGTGGGAGGCGAGCGCGGCGATGACGGGGTACGTCTTCTTGCGCTGCCGCAGGTCGCCGTGGACCGGCTTTCCGGTTCTGGCGGGGTCGCCCCAGATGCCCAGCAGGTCGTCCACGGCCTGGAAGGCCACACCGAGGTGGCGCCCGGCCCGGTCCAGCGCGGAGACCGTCCGGTCGGGCGCCCCGCCGAGCAGGGCGCCGAGCGCGGCGGCGCAGCCGAGGAGCGAACCGGTCTTGTGCTCGGCCATGGTCCGGTAGGCGTCGGTCCGTACGGCGTCGGGACCCGTCCAGGGGCGGTCCGCGAAGAGCAGGTCCTCGGCCTGGCCCCGGACCAGGAGGGTCAGTGTCCCGGACAGCCGCAGGACGGCGGCGCCACCGCCCGCGCCGGGCGTCTCGGCGAGGGTCTCCATGGCGACGGCCAGCAGACCGTCCCCGGCGAGTACGGCGGGCCCGGTGCCGTACGCCTTCCAC
>NZ_KL585400.1:100088-100366 GCF_000721935.1 Streptomyces sp. NRRL WC-3549 | reverse complement strand
GCCCGGTGCCGTACGCCTTCCACACCGTCCGGCGCTGCCGCCGGGTCTCGTCGCCGTCCATGATGTCGTCGTGCAGGAGGGAGAAGGCGTGGACGAGTTCGACCGCGACCGCGCCCGGGACCGCGCTCCGGCCCGGTGCCCCGCAGGCCTCGGCGGCCAGCACGGCGAGGGCCTGGCGTATGCCCTTGCCCTCGGACGCGCCCGGTGCGGGGGTTCCGCCGGTGTCGTCCCAGCCGAGCGAGTACGCGGCCATCTCGCCGGGCCACGGGTGGAGGCGG
>NZ_KL585400.1:98969-99887 GCF_000721935.1 Streptomyces sp. NRRL WC-3549 | reverse complement strand
GTCGGCGAGCGCTGGCCGCACCAGGGCGCGGCAGCGGGCCAGGGACGCGGGCGGTCCGGTGATGGAGGTGGTGGCGTCGGTGGTGCCGTCCCGGGTGCCGGCCGCCCCGGCGCGGGCCGGCCCGTCGTGCGCGCCGCCCGTGCCCTCGCGGGTGCCGCCCGTCCCGGTGGTGCGGGTGACGGCGGCGGGGGTCATCGCAGGGCCGCCTCTGTGCCCAGGGACAGCGGCGGGCCGTCCTGGGGTACCGGCCCCACCCCCAGCTCGGCCGCCGCGCGGTCGATCATGTCGTCCGCGTGGCGCAGGCCCAGCAGCCCCAGGGCGTGGCGGAGGTCGGCGAGTTCGGCCACCGTCGCGGCCGGGTCCCGGCCGAGACGGGCGAGCGACTTGGCGAGGCCGAGCCGGGCGAGCGCGGTGCCGCGCGCCTCGTCCATCGCGCGGAACTCCTCCAGCGCCAGCGCGTAGTTCTCCCGTGCCTCCGCGTACCGGCCGGCCCGGTAGAGGACGTTGCCGCGCATCTTGTGGTTGTAGGCGAGGGCGCTGGACAGCCGCATCGCGCGGCAGGACTCCTCGGCCTCGGAGAGCAGTGCCAGCGCGCGGTCGGTGTCGCCGTCCCGGACGGACAGCACGTCGGCGATCCCGCGCAGGGCCCAGGCCCGGCCCCGCCGGTCGTCCGCCCGGCCCGCCGTCTTGGCCGCCTCCTCGAAGAGGGCCAGCGCCTTGTCGTACGAGCCGGTGTTGCGGTGCATCTGGGCGATGCCCTCCAGCGCCCACACCGTGTGCCGGGCCTCGCCGCGCCTGCGGGCCTCCGCGAGCAGCTTCTCGTGGAGTTCGCCCACGGCCTGGTAGTCGCCCTGGATGCGCCCGGTCTCGGCGAGCCCGGCGAGCGAGTAGCCGCGTACGACCTGTCTCTTATACACA
>NZ_KL585400.1:94488-98763 GCF_000721935.1 Streptomyces sp. NRRL WC-3549 | reverse complement strand
AGCCAGCGGCAGCGAGCCGCGCTGCCGGGCGAGCGTGCCGCCGCTCCACAGCGCCCAGGCCATGGCGCCGATGTCCTCGGCGGACCGGGCCGCGCGGTAGCCGGCCTTCCACGCCCGGTCGGCCTCCTCGTTGCGGCCAAGCCGGCGGCAGGCCTCCGCGACGGCGAGCTGGCAACGGGCCACCTCCCCGTGGTCACCGGCCGCCTCCGCCGCCCGCAGCTCCTCGATGCCCCTGGCGCGTACGTCGGTGAGTGAGGCGTTCACCGAGAGGGACCCCAGAGCCCCCTGGTACTCCGGGGCGAACGCCTTGCCCCGCTGTGCGACTTCCCCGAGCGGTTCCTGCTGTGCTGCCACGTGTGTCATCCCACCGTTGCGCGCGTCGTCGGTCGTTCTGGTCGCTCACGACCGTATGAGGCGGTGGGCGGGGCGCGAATCCCTCTGCGTGCTGGTCGTGGGTCAGTCCCGAGGGCTACGGGACGGGCCCGCTCCTCGTCAGCGGGACGTACGGGAAGACGCCCAGAAGGCCCGGTCCGGGCTGCTGCCGGACCGGGCCTCACCGGGGATCTGACGGGGCGCCGGGCTCAGTACATGAGGGCGTCGGCCATGTCGGCCTGCCAGTAGGTGACGGTCAGGGTGCTGTCGACGTATACCTTCTCGGCGAGCGGCACGTTCGCCCCCTGACCGGTGGAGCCGGAGAGGTCGCGGCCCTGGAAGTAGACGCTGAGGCTCTTGGTGGAGTAGCCGCCCGTGCCGCTCCCGTCGGCGGAGGAGGTCATGACACCGGCGTAAGCCGACTCGCCCGGGGCGAGGGTCACGACGGCCTGCGGCTTGCTCTCCTCGAAGGCCGGGGGCACGGACTGGGCCTCGCCGAAGCGCACGGCGGGGTAGCCGTAGGCGTTGCACGCCTTCGAACCGGTGTTGGTCACGGTGAGCAGCGCGTGGTTGACGGGCCGGGACACGGTCTTGAACGTCACCTTCGAGTTACCGCCGTGGCAGGCGAGGGTGACGGGGCCGTCGTCGTTCCCCTGTCGTGCGGCGGTCTGGGTGAGGTGCGTACCGGGGCCGGTCTTCGCGGTGGCCGAACCGGAGGCGGAGGGCGAACCGGAGGCGGAGGCGGAGGACGAACCGGAATCCGCCGCGGTCTCGGAGCCGGAGGCCTGCACGCCCTGCTCGGGGGCCTTCGCCTCGGCGGCCGGCTCGGCCGCGGCGGCGGGGACCGGGGCGGAGGTGCCGGCGGCAGTCTGTCCGGATCCCTGGCAGGCGGTCAGGGAGAGCCCGGCCAGCAGGGCGGCGGAGGCGAGGACGGTGGTGCGGGTGGTGCGGCGGAGGCGAAGGGTACGCATGAGGTGGTTCTCCCCGTTCAGTTGGTGTTCGTGTTGTCCCGGGGCGCCGTTTTGGCGCGCCGGGGTGTTGCCGGATGTACTGGGTGGTGACGCGTGGTCAGAGGCGCCACAGGAGTGTGAGGACGGTGGCCGTGGAGGCGATCAGCACCCCTGTGGCGATCGCGTCCGCCAGGAACGGTCCGAGTCGGGTACGCACGGCGTCTCCTGGGTGGGACGAGGCGGGCTCGGTGGTGTGGCCCCATCCTGTGCGGCGCCGGGGCCCGGTGGCAACGATCGCCGGGCGGTGCGGGACACCGGAACGCTGGAACGCCATCTGACCTGCGGAAACAGTGCGGCCCTGGAATGCCGTTCCGGGACGCGGTAGAGGGAGGGACGGTCGGGGTGGGTACGGAGATCCAGGATTTCGCGGCGGAGCTCAGGGGGCTCAAGGAGCGGTCCGGGCTGAGCTACGGGGCGCTCGCCGGCAAGCTCCACATGAGTACGTCGACGGTCCACCGCTACTGCAACGGTGACGCCGTCCCGCACGACTACGCACCGGTCGAGCGGTTCGCCCGGGTGTGCCGTGCCTCGGGCGACGAACTGGTGGCCCTGCACCGGAAGTGGATCCTCGCCGACGAGGCGAAGCGGCGGGGCGCGCGGAAGCCGGAGGCGGGCGGTGGCCCGGGGGCGCGGGCGGCGGTGGAGAGGCCCGGCGCGGCGGCGGCGCCGGACCCCGTGTCCGGCCGGGACGTGGAGCACGGCACGGAGCACGGCACGGAGCCGGTGCTGGTGCCGGTGCCGGAGCAGCCGGCCACCCCGGGCTCGTCCACCGCCCCGCAGCGGGGGACGCACCAGGAAGCGGAATCCCTACCGGAGGCCCCGGCGGCCGGGGGACCCGATCCCACGGCCACCGTGCCCGCACCCCGGCGGACGTGGTCGGGGCGGGCCAAGGTCCTGCTCGCCGCCGCGGCCGTCGTGGCCCTCACCGTGCCGGGGGCACTGGCCGTCCACGGTTTCGGCGAGGACGACCCGGCCGACGAGGCACGCCCCGCAGGGGTCGTCGGCGGCGTGGTCGTCACACCGGGCCCGGCCGGCAGGGCGGGAGGAGCACCGAGCGCCGGCGGTTCCCCGACGCCCGGCCCGGCGTCCGGCTCGCCCTCCGCCACCGTCCCCTCCGCGTCCCCCGGCACGCCCGCCGGGAAGGGCGGGGAGGCCGGGAACGGCGGAGTACCCGTGCACGCCACGATCACCTCGTACAACTGGGAGGCGCCCTGCGGGCAGTACTACCTCCTCGACCGGGCGCCCGAGGACGTACCGGCGCCGCCGCCGGCGCCCCAGGGCACCCGGGGCTGGGCGAAGGGCCTGGGCGGCGTGGACGGGGGCGCCATGAGGCTCGCACTCACCCTCCAGGGCACCTCGGGGGAGGCGGTGGTGCTGAACGCGATGCACGTGCGGGTGGTCGCGCGTGAGCCGGCGCTGGCCTGGTCCGCGTACTCCATGGGGGAGGGCTGCGGGAGCGGGATCACGCCCCAGTCCTTCGACATCGACCTGGACGACGGCCTGCCGCGCTCCACGCCCGTGGCGGGGCAGCAGGGGGACGAGGTCGTCCCCGCGAAGGACTTCCCGTACCAGGTGAGCTCCACCGATGTCGAGGTGTTCCACCTGGACGCGCACGTGGAGGACCACGACGTGACCTGGTACCTGGAGCTGGAGTGGACCAGCGGCGGCCGGAGCGGCACCCTGCGCGTCGACGACGGCGGCAAGCCGTTCCGGACGAGCGGCATCGCGACGCGGCCCGAGTACCGCTACCGCACCGACATCGCGCAGTGGGAGGAGGCGGGACTCTGAGCGGGCCACCCCGGGGCGGGCCGGGGCTGGCCGGGGCGGCTCGGGCACCGAGACGCCCGACGGTGGACCGGATCGCCGCACCGACCGGTACCACCGGTGAGAGGCCGCGGCCCGGCCGGTCCGCCGCGGGCTGCGAACGGACGTACGGCGACGGGGCGACGCGCGTACGGCGACGGGGCGACGCGCGTACGGCGACCGGCGCGACGGACGTACGGCGACGGCGCGACGGGGGCGTGCAGTCCACCACCGGTGGCCCGCACCCGTCGCGCCGTCGCCGTACGGTGTCAGCCGCCGACGTACCAGCTGAAGCCGCCGGACGAGCTGGCGGCGATCATCAGGACGACGAAGAGCACGAGGTCGATGATGCCGAGGACGAGTCCCGCCTTGGCCATGCCCGCGCCGCCCTTCGCCGCCACCTGGCGCAGCCCGAACACGCCCAGGACGATGGCGACCGGGCCCAGGACCACGCTGAACACGACGAGCCCCACGATCCCGCAGACCAGGCTCGCGACGGCGAGGCCGTTGGTCCCCGACCGGGATGCGGCCGTGGATGAACCGTTGTAGTGCGTCATCACTCTCTCTCCCGTCAATTCGCCCCGAAGTGGATGGAGTTGCGCTACGGGGCGGGTGCCCTGCTCCGGCTCCCGCAACCACCCCGGGGCCGGGGGTGTGACCGCCTGCGGCGGGGGCATACGGGCCTCACCTGCCGTGCGTCAGGTGAAGGGAAGTGGCCCATGAGCGAGACCCTCGATACGCCGGCGGCGACCGCCGCGGTGATCACGGAGCCCGTGCCCGACCTGCAACTCCAGCTGTTGATGAGACTGCTGGACAGAGAGCAGCGGTCCGGTCTGCCGGTCACCCTGACGCTGTCCTGCGGCATCCTCCACGGGGACCTGATCGGTCACGAGGCGTGGAAGGCGGACTGGGCGAGGTCCCTGCGGCAGGTCGAGGGCGAAGGGACCAACCTGCTCGCGGAGTTCCCCGAGACGGTGGACCAGGGCATCAGGGAGCTGGCGGCGGACGACGGCGGGGCCTCGCTGCCGCGGTGGATCCACCTGAGGGACGCCACCCTGGTGTTCGGCGGTGCGGGCACCGGGCGGCTGCC
>NZ_KL585400.1:86965-94278 GCF_000721935.1 Streptomyces sp. NRRL WC-3549 | reverse complement strand
GCGCCTGCCGCTGTGGCGCGGGCGGCTGGCCGATGTGACCGGGTGGGCGCTCGGGCGCCCGCAATAGGACGGGCACGGCCGAGGCCCCGGCGCGGTGGCGCCGGGGCCTCGGGACGCGGTCAGCCGGTCACAGCCGCTCGGGCGTCCGGATGCCGAGCAGCCGCATGCCCTGGTGCAGGGTGCGGGCGGTGAACTCGACCAGGAACAGCCGGTTCTCGACGACCTCCGGCGCGTTGTCCTCGCTCAGCACCTGGCACTGGTCGTAGAACGTGGTCAGGTGCGAGGCCAGCTGGTAGAGGTACGCGGCCAGCTTGTGCGGCTCGTACCCCTCGGCGACCTCGGCCAGGACCTCGCCGAACTGGTCCAGGTGCAGACCGAGCGCGCGCTCGGCCGGGGCCAGCTCCAGCTCCGGGTGGGCGACGGGCCGCGCGTCACCCGCCTTGCGCAGGATGGAGCGGATCCGGGCGTAGGCGTACTGGAGGTACACCGAGGTGTCGCCGTTCAGCGACACCATCTGGTCCAGGTCGAACTTGTAGTCCCGCACGGCGGAGGTCGACAGGTCCGCGTACTTCACGGCGCCGACGCCGACGTACCGGCCGTTCTCGACGATCTCCTCCTCGGACAGGCCCACCTTCTCGGCCTTCTCGCGCACCACCGCGGTGGCCCGCTCGACGGCCTCGTCCAGCAGGTCCTCCAGCCGGACGGTGGTGCCCTCACGGGTCTTGAACGGCTTGCCGTCCTTGCCCAGGACCGTGCCGAAGGCCAGGTGGTGCGCCGTGACGTCCTCGTTCAGCCAGCCGGCCCGGCGGGCCGTCTCGATGACCATCTTGAAGTGCAGGGACTGCCGGGCGTCCACCACGTAGAGCAGGGTGTCGGCCTTGAGGTTCTGGACGCGGTCCCGGATCGCGGAGAGGTCGGTCGCCGCGTAGCCGTAGCCGCCGTTCGTCTTCTTGACGATCAGCGGGACCTGGTTGCCGTCCGGGCCCTTGACGTCGTCGAAGAACACGCACAGCGCGCCCTCGGAGCGGACGGCGACGCCGGTCTCCTCCAGGATCCGGCAGGTCTCCTCGAGCATGTCGTTGTATCCGGACTCGCCGACGATGTCGGGGTCGTGGATCTCCATGTCGAGCTTGTCGAAGACCGAGTAGAAGTAGATCTTCGACTCGTCGACGAAGCCCTGCCAGAGCGCCAGGGTCTCCGGGTCGCCGGCCTGGAGGGCCACCACCCGGTCCCGGGAGCGGGCCTTGAACTCCTCGTCGGAGTCGAAGAGGACCCGCGAGGCCTTGTAGATGCGGTTGAGCGACGACATCGCCGCCTCGCCGTCCGCCGTGTCACCCGCGTGGGTCAGCGCGCCCGGGTGCTCGATCAGATACTGGACGAGCATGCCGAACTGGGTGCCCCAGTCGCCGATGTGGTGGCGCCGGATCACCGTCTCGCCGGTGAACTCCAGGATCTGCACCATCGCGTCGCCGATGACCGCCGACCGCAGGTGGCCGACGTGCATCTCCTTGGCCACGTTGGGCTGGGCGTAGTCGATCACGGTGGTGCCCGCGCCGGCCTTCACCGGGACGCCGAGCCGGTCGCCGTCGGCGGCCCGCGCGGCGAGCGTCTCGGTGATCGCCCGGTCGGTGAGCGTGATGTTGAGGAAGCCGGGACCGGAGACCTCGACCTCCTTGATCAGCTCGCCCGCCGGGAGGGAGTCCGTGACCTTGCCCGCCAGCTCACGCGGATTGCCCTTGAGCTTCTTGGCGAGCGCGAGGATGCCGTTGGCCTGGAAGTCGGCCCGGTCGCTTCGGCGCAGCAGCGGGTCCGCGGGGCCGGCCTCGGGCAGTGCTGCCGTCAGGGCGTCCGCCAGCTGCTGCTGGAGCGTGGAAGCGAGGGAAGGGACCGAAGCCATGAGCCGGCTGCCGTTTCGGTAGAGGACAAGTGGTCCGTCCCAGTATCCCATGGGCTGTAAAGCGGGTTTCCGCCCCTGTGGACAGCTCTCCCCCGCCTGTGGAAAGCCGTTTTCGCGCTACGGGCGGCACCTGGGAGAATGGGAGGGCCCCTGGTAGGGGCTTCCCCGATTGGGTCCTAGACGAGAGAAGGACGTGCCGACCGTGGCTTCGAGTCAGAGCAGCACCGAGACCGACTGGGTCTCCCGCTTCGCGGACGATGTCATCGCCGAATCGGAGCGACGTGCGCCTGGCAAACCGGTCGTCGTCGCCTCCGGCCTCTCCCCGTCCGGGCCGATCCACCTGGGCAACCTCCGCGAGGTCATGACCCCGCACCTGGTCGCCGACGAGATCCGCCGCCGCGGGTACACCGTGCGGCACCTGATCTCCTGGGACGACTACGACCGCTACCGCAAGGTGCCGAACGGCGTCGAGGGCGTCGACGAGTCGTGGGCCGAGCACATCGGCAAGCCGCTGACCTCGGTGCCCGCCCCGGCCGGGTCCGCGTACCCGAACTGGGCCGAGCACTTCAAGGCGGCCATGACGAACGCCCTGGACGAGCTGGGCGTCGAGTACGACGGCATCAGCCAGACCGAGCAGTACACCGCCGGCGCCTACCGCGAGCAGATCCTGCACGCCATGCGGCACCGCGCCGACATCGACGCGGTCCTCGACCGCTACCGCACCAAGAAGGACGGCGCGGCGGGCGCGAAGGGCGGCGGCAGGAAGCCGCAGCAGAAGAAGGTGGACGAGGCCGAGCTGGAGGCCGCCGAGGGCTCCGGCGCGGCGAGCGAGGACGACGGCAGCTCGAACGCGGCCGGCTACTTCCCGTACAAGCCCTACTGCGGCAACTGCGAGAAGGACCTCACCGTCGTCACCTCCTACGACGACGACACCACCGAGCTGAACTACACCTGCTCGGCGTGCGGCTTCGCCGAGACGGTCCGGCTCAACGAGTTCAACCGCGGCAAGCTGGTCTGGAAGGTCGACTGGCCGATGCGCTGGGCCTACGAGGGCGTGGTCTTCGAACCCAGTGGCGTGGACCACTCCTCGCCGGGCTCCTCCTTCGTCGTCGGCGGCCAGATCGTCAGCGAGGTCTTCGACGGTGTCCAGCCGATCGGCCCGATGTACGCCTTCGTCGGGATCTCCGGCATGGCGAAGATGTCCTCCAGCAAGGGCGGTGTGCCGACCCCGGCCGACGCGCTGGAGATCATGGAGGCGCCGCTGCTGCGCTGGCTGTACGCGCGCCGCAAGCCGAACCAGTCCTTCAAGATCGCCTTCGACCAGGAGATCCAGCGGCTCTACGACGAGTGGGACGCGCTGAGCCGCAAGGTCGCCGACGGCACGGCGCTGCCCGCCGACGCCGCCGCGTACGCCCGTGCGATCGGCACGGCCGCCGGGGAGCTGCCCAGCACCCCGCACCCGCTGCCGTACCGCACCCTGGCCTCGGTCGCCGACATCACGGCCGGTGCCGAGGACCAGACGTTGCGCATCCTCAGCGAGCTGGACCCGGAGAACCCGCTGACCACGCTCGACGAGGCGCGGCCCCGGCTCGACCGCGCGGAGAGCTGGATCAGCACCCAGGTCCCGGCCGAGGCCCGCACCATCGTCCGCCGGGAGCCGGACGGGGAACTCCTCGGTTCCCTGGACGACAAGGGCCGTGAGTCGCTGCGGCTGCTGCTGGACGGGCTGGAGACGCACTGGTCGCTGGACGGGCTGACGACGCTCGTCTACGGCGTGCCGAAGGTGCTGGAGGGCCTGGAGCCGGACGCCAAGCCCACCCCGGAGCTGAAGGTGGCCCAGCGGTCCTTCTTCGCGCTGCTGTACCGGCTGCTGGTCGGCCGTGACACCGGTCCGCGGCTGCCCACGCTGCTGCTCGCGGTGGGCGCGGACCGGGTGCGGACGCTGCTGGGCGGCTGACACCGCCGCACACGTGGACACGAGGACCGGGCGGGCCGTGGGAACGGCCCGCCCGGTCTCTGCGTCCACGCGGCTGCGTCAGGCGATGTGGTCGGCCGACATCTCGCTGTCGAAGCGCTGCTTGAAGCCCGGCAGCAGGCGGCGCAGCAGGGCGCCGCTGCGCGGATGGCGGATGTTGTGGCCGTCGGCGAGGACGATGTCGAGGACCGCCACGGTCGGGTAGTCCTGGTGCTCCTGCGTGTAGGCGACGAACACCTCGTACGCCTTCTCGCCGAACTCGGCCTCGGCCGCCGCCCACTCGGCCTCCTTCTGGGCGTCCCGGGGCGACTGGGCGTCGTCCGGGGCCTGTTCCCGATCCTGCTCGGGGTGGTACTGCGCGGGGTACGGCGCCCCGGTCCGCTGCTCCGGCTGCCGGGGCGCTGTCTCTTATACACAGTACGGCTGCTCCGGCTGCTGCTCGTACGGCTGCTCCGGCGAGCGGGGGTGCGGGAAGGCGCCGATCGTCCCGACGTCGCCGAGCGGGCGGGTCCGGCCGCCCGGGCCGGAGGGGACCCGTACCGGGGTGGGCTCCAGGCCCTCGACGTACGTCGGGTTGTACGCCCTCTCGTACGCGTCGTCCGGCACCTGGGGTGCGGCGAACCAGGGGCTGTCGTGCGAGCCGGGGCCCTCCTGGGGCGGCGGGGCCGCCTGCTGGTGCTGCGGGGCCGGGCGCCGGTGCTCCGCGGGGGTGCCGGGCTGCTCCTCCTGCTGAGGGGCGTACGGAAGCTCGGGGTGCTGCGCCTCGGCTGGCACGGCCGCCTGGACCGGGCCGGGCGTCTTGGCGAGGCCGGGCGTCTCGGCGGGGCCGGGCGTCTTGGCGGGGCCGGGCGGCAGCAGCGCCGGTTCGATGCCCGCGGCGGCGAGCCCGGCCGGGGCGGTCTCGGAGAGCGGGACGCCGTACTTGGCCAGGCGCAGCGGCATCATCGACTCGATGGGGGCCTTGCGGCGCCAGTTGCGGCCGAAGCGGGCCTGGAGGCGGGCCTGGTAGATCAACCGCTCCTGTTCGAGCTTGATGACCTGCTCGTAGCTGCGCAGCTCCCACAGCTTCATCCGCCGCCACAGCTTGAAGGTGGGGATCGGCGAGAGCAGCCAGCGGGTGAGGCGGACGCCCTCCATGTGCTTGTCGGCCGTGATGTCCGCGATCCGGCCCACCGCGTGCCGGGCGGCCTCGACGGAGACGACGAACAGCACCGGGATCACCGCGTGCATGCCGGTGCCCAGCGGATCGGGCCAGGCCGCAGCGCCGTTGAAGGCGATCGTGGCGGCCGTCAGCAGCCACGCGGTCTGACGCAGCATCGGGAACGGGATGCGCATCCACGTCAGCAGCAGGTCCAGCGCGAGCAGGACGCAGATGCCCGCGTCGATGCCGATGGGGAAGACCAGCGAGAAGTCGCCGAAGCCCTTCTCCAGGGCGAGTGCGCGTACGGCGGCGTACGACCCCGCGAAGCCGATCGCGGCGATGAGCACCGCACCGGCGACCACGACCCCGATGAGTACCTTGTGCATGCGTGTGAGCTGCATGGCGGCCACCCGCGGTCCCCTCCCGAACTTCGACGTACCGGCCCCATTTCGGCCACCGGCGCGGGCACAGCCTGGCACATGCGTGCGATCGGCGTCGCGTGGGGAGGGGCCGGAGCCCGGCCCTCGAAGGAGGTCCGGGCTCGGCGGACAGGCCGGTGATCAGGGGCGTCGGCGCTCGTCCGGCGCGTAGGTCACGACTTGTCGTCGGCCTTGTCGTCGGCCTTGCCGTCGCTCTTGCCGTCGCCCTTGTCCTCGCCCTTGTCCGAGGCCTTCGCGGAGGGTGAGGACTTCCCGGCGTCGTCGGAGCCCTCCGCGCCGACCGCCGCGACGGCCTCCCCGGCGGCCTTCTGCGCGCCCTTGAGGATGTCGGCACCGGACGGGGTCTTCGCGCCCGCGTAACCCGCGCCGTTGTAGGTGAGGGTGACGACGACGTTGCCCGTACGGGACACGATCGTCGCGTACTTGAAGTCCTCGCCCGTCTTCTCCAGGTCGTACGTGACGGAGGTGGCCTCCTCGCCGATGCCCTCGGCCGGCGCGTCCGCCACCTTCTTGGCGCCCTCGGACGCCTTGGCCTTGGCGACCTGCTTGGTGTACTCGGCCGCCGCCCGCTCGGCCCCGCTGCCCAGGGTCTGGTCGGAGGTGAAGCGGGTGAAGCCGACGTCGAGCCAGCGGTACTGCGAGCCCTTGACGCCGTTGTCGTCCAGGCCGTTCCACGAGCAGCTGCCCCGGGTCACGGTGTCGCTGGACGTGCCGGGCGTGCCGCCCTTGGTCTTGGCCTTGGGCACCAGGGACTCGATCGTCTTCTTGCCGAGGGACGTGCAGGCGTCCGGCAGCTCGGAGAACTTCGCGGGCTCGACGGTCGGCTCCGTCGCGCTCGGGGAGGCGGAGGCGGCCGTCTCCTTGTCGTCGCCGGAGTCCGACGAGCACCCGGCGGCGACGAGCATCACCGGGACGGCGGCGCAGGCGAGTATGCGGGACAGTCGCGGGGCTGATCGGTGCATGGTTCCTTCACTCGGACGGCACGGCGGTCTCGGTCGTGCGGGTGGTCGGCGGTGCGGCGGAGGCGCCGGGGCCGGCCCGGTGCTCCGGAGGGCCACGGTACGACGGACGGCGGCGGGATGCCGCCTCGCCGGCGGGCGCCCGGGAGCGGTACGGGGGCGCCGGGGAGCGCCGCCGCGCCCGTGCTACGCGCTGAGGGTCTCGGACAGCTTCCGGGCCAGGGCCTGGGCCTTCTCCTGCAGTTCCTTGCTGTCGGGGACGGCGGTGACGCTCGCCGGCTGCTCGGTGTACCGGATGGTCACGACGACGTTCGATGTGCGGAAGACCACGCTCACGGTGCGGTGCTGCGCGGTGGACCCCGCCCTGGTGAGGACGTCGTCCAGGAACGCGGCGTCGCCGAGGTGGTCGAGCAGCCGCGGGCGCAGGTCGCCGCCCGTGCCGTCGGCGTCCGCGTCGGCCTCGCCGGACGGCGGGGTGGAGCCGGAGGAGGCGGAGGGGGAGCCGGGCGTCGCGTCGCCGGTGCTCCGGTCGGCCAGGTCCGGCAGGGCGGCGTCCTGCTGCTTGGTGAAGACCTCGTCGGCCCGGGCGTCGTCGCTGACCGCGGGGTCGTAGGAGACCACGCGCTCGAAGTCGATCGACAGGTTGCGGGACGCGTCCGGGGCCTCGGACTTCCACCGGCAGCCGACCTTGCGGTCGTTGTCGTAGGTCACGGCCGGCGTGCCCCCGTAGACCCTCTCCTGCTGCTCCTCGGACAGGTCCGCGGCGCCGGGCAGCAGGTCCTTGAGGGTGGGGCGCGGCACCGCGCGGCAGGACTCGGGCAGGGTCCGGTACTTGCCGGGCGCCGCGGCCGTCACCGTGGGGCTGCCGGGCTTGCCGTCGGCGCCGGAACGGCCGGGGGCG
>NZ_KL585400.1:75291-86934 GCF_000721935.1 Streptomyces sp. NRRL WC-3549 | reverse complement strand
CCTCGGACAGGTCCGCGGCGCCGGGCAGCAGGTCCTTGAGGGTGGGGCGCGGCACCGCGCGGCAGGACTCGGGCAGGGTCCGGTACTTGCCGGGCGCCGCGGCCGTCACCGTGGGGCTGCCGGGCTTGCCGTCGGCGCCGGAACGGCCGGTGCCGGAGGAACGGCCGGTGCCGGAGTCGGCGCTGCAGCCGACGACGAGCGCTGCGAGGAGCGCGACGCCGGGTACGTACGCCATGTGTCGCACGGGACCGGGCTCCCTTCGGTACGGAAAACGAGTTGCCGCCGAACAGCGGCCGATGGAGACAATGTGTATCGCACGCGCCGCTGTGAATGCCGGTCGGCCGACCTGTATGCCGACCTTGGCACCGGTTTTGCGCTTTCAGAATTTTTCGGGGGAATCGAGGGGTTATGTCGTATGTAGAGGTGCCGGGCGCGAAGGTCCCCATCCGGATGTGGGCGGATCCGGCGTCCGTCGAGGACGTCGCGATGCGGCAGCTGCGGAACGTGGCGACCCTGCCGTGGATCAAGGGCCTCGCGGTCATGCCGGACGTCCACTACGGGAAGGGAGCCACCGTCGGCTCGGTCATCGCGATGCACGGGGCGGTCTGCCCGGCCGCGGTGGGCGTGGACATCGGCTGCGGGATGTCCGCGGTCAAGACCTCTCTGACGGCCGGTGACCTGCCGGGGGACCTGTCCCGGCTGCGTTCGAAGATCGAGCAGGCCATCCCGGTGGGACGCGGGATGCACGACGAGATGGTGGACCCGGGACGGCTGCCCGGCTTCCGGACCACCGGCTGGGACGACTTCTGGGCACGGTTCGACGGGGTCGCCGACGCGGTCAGATTCCGTCAGGACCGTGCGACGAAGCAGATGGGGACGCTCGGATCGGGCAACCACTTCATCGAGTTCTGTCTCGACGAGGCGGGTGCGGTCTGGCTGATGCTGCACTCCGGGTCCCGGAACATCGGCAAGGAGCTCGCGGACTTCCACATCGGCCAGGCCCAGAAGCTCCCGCACAACCAGGACCTCGTCGACCGTGACCTGGCGGTCTTCATCGCGGACACCCCGCAGATGGCGGCGTACCGCAACGACCTGTTCTGGGCACAGGAGTACGCGAAGTACAACCGCGCGATCATGATGGGGCTCTTCCAGGACGTCGTCCGCAAGGAGTTCAAGAAGGCGAAGGTCGTCTTCGACCCGGTCATCTCCTGCCACCACAACTACGTGGCGGAGGAGCGGTACGACGGCGTGGACCTGCTGGTCACGCGGAAGGGCGCGATCCGGGCCGGCTCCGGGGACTTCGGGATCATCCCGGGCTCCATGGGCACGGGTTCCTACATCGTGAAGGGCCTCGGCAACGCGAAGTCGTTCAACTCGGCCTCCCACGGTGCGGGCCGGCGGATGAGCCGGAACGCGGCGAAGCGGGCGTTCACCACGAAGGACCTGGAGAACCAGACGCGGGGCGTAGAGTGCCGCAAGGACTCCGGTGTGGTGGACGAGATCCCGGCCGCGTACAAGCCGATCGAGCAGGTCATCGACCAGCAGCGGGACCTGGTCGAGGTCGTGGCCAAGCTCAAGCAGGTCGTCTGCGTGAAGGGGTGAGGGGGGGGCCGGAGGGGCGCGGGGGGCTCCTCCGGCCGGCCGGGGCCCTCAGAGCGTGCGGTGGACCTTGGAGTTCGAGGCCTGGGCGCGCGGACGGACCACCAGCAGGTCGATGTTGACGTGGCTGGGCCGGGTGACGGCCCAGGTGATGGTGTCGGCCACGTCGTCGGCGGTGAGCGGGGCGTCGACGCCCGCGTAGACCTTGGCCGCCTTCTCGGTGTCGCCCCGGAAGCGGGTGGTGGCGAACTCCTCGGTCCTGACCATGCCGGGCGCCACCTCGATGACCCGGACCGGGGTGCCCACGATCTCCAGACGCAGGGTCTCGGCCAGCACGTGCTCGCCGTGCTTGGCCGCGACGTAACCGCCGCCGCCCTCGTACGAAGCGAGCGCGGCCGTCGAGGAGAGCACCACGATCGTGCCGTCCCCGCTCGCCGTCAGGGCGGGCAGCAGCGCCTGGGTGACGTTGAGGGTGCCGATGACGTTCGTCTCGTACATCTGACGCCAGTCGGCGGGGTCACCGGTCGCCACGGGGTCCGCGCCCAGCGCGCCGCCCGCGTTGTTGACGAGGACGGCCAGTGAACGGAACGCGGTGGCGAACTCGTCGACCGCGGCCCGGTCGGTGACGTCCAGGGCGTAGGCGGTGGCCTGGTGGCCCGCCTCGGTGATCTCGGCGGCGAGGGCCTCGATGCGGTCCTCGCGGCGGGCGGTCAGCACGACGCGGTATCCGGCGGCGGCCAGTTGCCGGGCGGTCGCGGCACCGATACCGCTGCTCGCACCGGTGACGACGGCGATGGGGGTGGCGGCCATGGCGAACTCCTCGGACAGCTGATCGGTACGCGCCCAGGATAGGCAGGCCGGCCCGGGGCGCGGAGGCCGTCGGACGGCCGCCCGGCCGGCGCCGCCCTCAGCCGGCCGGTGACCCGCTGTCGAGGCCGCCGAACTCGCGCACCGCGTCCGCGACCACGGCCTCCAGATGGGTGTGGTGGGCGCCCCGCCAGTACACCCGCCCGCAGGCCGTGCACCGGGCGAACACGTCGTACGACGCCTGCGTGCCCTGCTCCAGATCGGCCCGCACCGCGTCCTTGTCGGCCTCGGCGAGCTCCCCGTTGCAGGCGGTGCAGCGGGTCCACGGGGCGAGCACGGGCGCGAACCGGCCCAGCACGTCGCGCAGCTGCTCCGCGGGGCGGTCGCTGTAGACGTACGCCCCGGCCCAGATCTCGCGGCGCCTGAGCAGCCCCCGGTCCCGGGAGAGCAGCACGCGCCGCTCCCGCGCGGACAGCGCCGCCAGCGCCGGGTCGCCGATGTCCTCGCTCTCGTACGCCGCGTCCACGCCCAGCAGGCGCAGCCTGCGGGCCAGCGTGCCCAGGTGGACGTCGAGCAGGAAGCGCAGGGGGGCGCCGGGGACCCGCTGCGGCCGCTCGACGGCCCGCACCTCGACCCGTTCACCGGGCCCCGGGACGTGTGGGGCGGGCACCGTCCGGCCGTCGACGACCAGCGCCCCCACCTCGGTGAGGGGGATACCGAGGGACTCCACGACGTGTCCCAGGCTCGACGAGCCGTCGGTGACCACGGCGGTGCTGCCGCGGCGGCGTTCATGGGCGACGAAGAGCCGCAGCTCCGGGGCCACTTCCACGTCGATCTCAGGTCCGTTCACCTGGTCAGGATGCCATCGGGCGGCCGGGGCGGCGAAGGGTTTCCGGAGTGGTGGGCGGCCGGTGCCCCGGGTGGTCACCCGTGGGACGCGAAGGCCGACGGCGGGGCGCCCACGGTCGCCGTGAAGTCCCTGACCAGGTGCGCCTGGTCGCTGTAGCCGAGATCGGCGGCCAGCGTGGCCCAGTCTGGTTCCGGGTCGGCCGCGGCCCGTTGCAGGGCCTCGTGGATGCGGTGGCGGAGGATGACCCACTTCGGCCCGACCCCCACGTACGTGGAGAAGAGCCGTTGCAGCGAGCGCGCCGAGAGCCCTCCGGCGCGGGCGAGCGCGTCGGCCCGAAGGAGGGTGCGGTCGGTGCGGGCCAGGCCGACGAGGGCCGTCGCCTGCACGGCCCTCGGGTCCGGCGGGGGCACGAGCGGCAGCAGATACGCGTCGAGGGCGGCGACGCGGGCGTCCTCGTCGCAGGGACCCAGCACCGGTCGGACCGGCGGCGCGGGCAGCACCTCGCCGGCCGGGACCTGGCGCCCGGTCCACGCCGAGACCGGCCACCGCGGGGCGAACGGCCGGAAGGCGCCGGGCCGGAACTTCACACCGCACACCCGCCCACGGCCCTCCAGGTGCCGGGTGAACAGTCCCCGCACGATGCCGAACACGTCGGCCCGCCCGGCCGGTCCTGCCTCCGACTCGTCCTGCTGGAAGACCAGGTGCACGGAGGGGTGCGGCACGACGTACGAGGTGTAGGGCTCGGGGAGGTCCCAGTCGATCAGCCAGTAGTGCTCCAGGTGCGGGCGCAGGCCCGGGGCGGGCTGCCGGGTGCGGAAGTGCACACGGGAGAGCAGGCCCGGGGCGTCGATGATGCCCCGGGTGTCGCGTCCGGGTCCGGCCATGGACGGGATCCTAAGGGGCTGTCGCGTTTCTTCAAGACGACCGGAGGCGCCGGGTGGATCGTAGGAGGTATGAACAAGATCAGTGAACTTCTGGACGCGGCCTCGGCCCGCACCTGCCCCGTCGTACGGGCCGTCCGTGACGAACAGCTGACCTGTCCCACACCGTGCAGCGAGTACGACGTACGGGCGCTGCTGAACCACCTCTTCCTCGTCGTCGCGAACTTCCAGGCGCTGGCCGCCCGTGAACCCGTGGAGTTCGGCGAGACCCCGGACGTCGTGACCGGGGACTGGCGAGGCAGGTTCGAGGAGGAGACGGCACGGCTGAGGGAGGCCTGGGACGCGCCGGGCGCGGAGGAGGGGTTGGTCGGAGGGATGGGGCTGCCCGCCAGGACGGTGGGGTTGATGGTGCTGGGGGACCTGGCCGTGCACGGCTGGGACCTGGCGCGGGCGACCGGCCAGGACGTCACGGCGGACCCGGTGGTGACCGACGAACTGGAGTCGCAGTTCGCGCAGATGGCGCCGAGGGCCCGCGAGATGAAGGTGTTCGGAGATCCGTTCCCCGTACCGCCCGGGGCCACCCCCTTCGAGCGGCTGCTGGCCCTGACCGGCCGTGATCCGGGCTGGCACCCGCCGCGCGGATGAGGTGAGGCCCGGGCGGGGCCGGCCCGGCGCGGGCGGCACGGCACCGGTCCCGCGTCCGGCCCCCGCACGGGCGCCGGCCGGTGTCCCCGGCTGCGCCGGATCAGGCTCCGGGCCGGCGTCCGTACGGCCCGTCATCGGCTCCGCGCCGGGCGCCTCGGCACGTCGCTCCCGCCACGCCGTGGTCCGCGGCCCGGGGGCACGGCCGTGTCACTCGTCGGCCAGATCGCTCCTGCTGCAGGCCAGTACGCCGGGGGTGCGGGCGAGTTTCGCGGTCAGGGCGTCCACATCGCCGCGCCCCTGGATGCTGAGCGCGATCTCCACGGTCCCTTCGGCCGGGTGTTCCGCCTCCCGCCGGCGTCGGCGGAACATCCCCGTCCCGTCGGCCGTCAAGGTGGTCAGCTCCGAGATGGCGAACCCGGCGCCGGTGCAGTGGTTGACCAGCTCCCGCAAGGTGCCCATCCCCTCCGTGTAGGTGATCCGGTACCCGATGGAGGCGTTGCGGAGGGCCGGAAGCATGTGGGCGAGCGGTCGGACGCCGTAGGAGACCAGGAAGTACGCGAGGGTGGCCAGCGCCGCGAGGACGGGGAGACCGGCCCCGGCGGCCGCTCCGATCGCCGCGGTGAGCCAGATGGAGGCGGCCGTGGTCAGGCCCTGGACGGAACCCCGGTGGACGAAGATGACGCCCCCGCCGATGAAGCCGAGCCCGGAGACGATCTGCGCCGCCACCCGCGACGGGTCGAGCACCACCCGTCCCTCCAGCAGGACGTCGCTGAAGCCGTACTTGCTGACCAGGGTGAACAGGGCGGCCCCCAGCCCGACGATCGTGTACGTGCGCAGACCGGCGGCCTTCTGGCGGATCTCCCGTTCCAGCCCGATCGCGCAGGACAGCGCGAAGGCGATTCCGAACTGAGCGGCGTGTGTCCAGTTCTGCCCGAACGGTTCGTTGATGTCGAGTGCCACCGTCCCACCCCTCTCCGCCCCGTGTCGTCCGATGTAGTACGAGACAGTAGTAGTCGGCCATTGCGTCGGCGTGGTCCGTGAGCCACGCGGGTCGGCGGCCGGATTCGGTACCGGGCGTCCACCGCCGCCCGTGCCCCGGCTGCCGACCGTCGACCGGGCCCGTGGCGTGGGTACGGCACCCGGGGCCCGGCACCCGGCGCCCGCCACCCGTACCGCTCGGCACCGGCCCCGAGCGCACCCTTCCGGTGAAGCCCGTCGCCCGTCCCCGAACGGTGCCCGCGGGGACCGTTCGCGCGCCGGGGGCTCGTAGGTGCCGCGCGCTGGCCGACCTGTGCCTGTGGAACGTGCCGTCGGCACGGGTGGAAAGGCGGCGGCACCTGGAGTTTCCGGGACCCCGGAACCGCCCGGCACCGTGACGGCCCTGAGTGAACTGCCAGGAAAATGGCTTGAAATGATCGCCCCCAGCGATCGCCGGGTCAGCCTCCGGATCACCCTCACCGCCCCTGGCGGCGCATGGCCCACACGGCTAACTGGCGGCCTCCGCTTACCGCTTTCCTCCGCTCGCGGGGCGTCCGGATCTGGAAGGCCGGGCCCGACGGCGGCGCCATGACATGCGACGACGCGTCAGCTCGGTTCCGCCGGCGGTCCGATGGCGCTCCGCGAGCCGCCCGCGCGGCGCGGGACGATCGGCCGCGGCACCCCTGGAAGCGCTTGTCGCCGTTTTGTGTACAGCAGCCGCTTCGGCCCGCATATCGGGGCAGACTGACGGTTCGATCATAGGATGATCTGCGGTGATAGCATCCCCGCATCTGCGACCTTGATCCACTCGACCAGGCGCTGGTTTGAGGTCGGCCTGCTCAGCATGCAGCGGTCGAGCAGTTCCGAGCGGCTGTGTCGCGGATCCTCGCGAGGTGTATCCGCCGATGTCCGCATGCCACGCGCCGGGAAGGTTTCCATGATTCGAGACGCGCTCATATGGTGCCTGGTTGCGGTAGCGGCGCTAGCCGTCGCCGCAGCCGTGGTCCTCTTCGTCCGCAGCAGAGGGCTGGGCGAGAAGAAGCGTCGCTCCGAGGCCGCGCTGACTCAGCAGATGCACGCTGCCGAGAGTCAACTCGCTTACGCGCGCGCTGAGTTGCAGAAGCACCGCGACGAGTACGAGGGCACCATCCGAGAAGCCGAACAGGCCGCGGAGGAGAGCACCAAGGCGGTCCTCAAGGGGGCCGCCCGTTTCCTGCAGAGCCTCGCGGCGGAGCAGACCACGCTTCTGGACGACATCCAGCGCAAGTACGGCGGCCACCCCGTCCTCGCCGACCTGCTGGACGTGAACCACGCCAACGCCCAGATGGCGCGCAAGGCGCAGGGCATCGCGGTCATGTGCGGCGCCCCGCTCGGCCGCCGCAACAAGCCCGCCAGCGTCTACGACGTGGTGCGCAGCGCCCAGGGGCAGATCCGCAACTTCCACCGGGTCGAGATCATGCAGCAGGCCGGGCTCGCGCTCAAGGCCTCCGCGGTCGCGCCGGTGGCGCTGGCCGTGGCCGAACTGCTCGACAACGCCGCCAGTTTCTCCCAGCACGACGCGCCGATCGAGGTGACGTTCCAGCGGGTCCAGAGCAACCTCTGCATCGTCATCGACGACGCCGGCGTCAGCATGAGCGACGAGGACCGGCAGAGGGCGACCGCGCTGCTGTCCGGCGACCTCGTCCCCCAGCTGTCGCAGCTGGGCAACCAGCCGAAGTTCGGCTTCCCCGTCGTCGGACTGATCGCGCGTCAGTACGGGTTCAAGGTCGACGTCACCGGTGTCTCCCGGTACGGGGGCGTCCGGGCCGTCGTCCTGCTGCCAGAGGAGCTGTGGACCATGGAGGAGACACCGCCGCCGGTCGAGGAGGCTCCCGTCGCCAACATCCGGCGCGTCGAGGGCCGGTCGCAGAACACGGCGCGCACGATGCACGGCCTGCCGAAGCGCGGAGCGCGCCAGTCGCCCATCGCCAGTGTTCCCGACAGCCCGGCCGCCCGGTCGGCGCCCCGGCCGTCCGAGGAGCCGGGCCGTACGTCCGGCCGCGGCCTGGGTGCCTTCCAGCGCGGCACGCTGTCGGGCCGCAACCTCGACACCCCGTCGTTCGAAGGGTTCGAAGACGAATGACCGCAGATCTGTCGTGGATGCTCGAGGACATCGTGAGCAACGTGCCCCGTGCACGGCACGCCGTCCTGCTGTCCGCGGACGGCCTCCCCCGCGGAGCCGCGGAGGGCCTGGCCGAGAAGGACGTGCGGACCATCTCCGCCGCCATGGCCGGGATGCAGTCGCTCAGCCGCGCCACCGCCCACTTCGCCGGGCCGGCGGCCGACCGGCAGTGGAACCAGACGATCATCGAGTTCGCCCACGGGTGGATCTTCCTGATCGGGGCGGGGCAGGGCGCGTACCTGGCCGCCGCCGCGGCGCCCGACGTGGACATGCAGCAGATCTCCTTCCGTATGCACCGTCTCGTCGCCCGGCTGGGCAACAACCTCACGTCGCCGCCGAGAGTGAGCGCGCAGGAGGGGGCCGGGGCCGACGGCGCTTCCCCGGCCCGGCGGGAGGGCACGGGCGGGCCCGGATTCGTACTCCCCGACCTCGACCAGGTGATCGCCGAGGTCCGAGGCGCCCGGCACGCCGTGCTGCTCGGGTCCGACGGCCTGCCCCGCGGGGCGACCTCGGGGATGAGCCGGGACCTGGCGGACACCATCTCCGCCGCCATGACCGGGATCCACGCCTACAGCCGCGTCACGTCCCAGTTCGCCGGTGAGCGGGAGACCCCCCAGTGGCGGCAGACGGTCATGGAGTTCCAGCACGGCTGGACCTTCCTGATCGCGGCTGGTGACGGCGCGTTCCTGGCCGCCGCCGCCGAGCACGACTGCGACATCGAGGAGTTCACCACACGCCTGCACGAGGTGGTGCCCAAGCTGAGGGGCCCGGAGGCGCGGAGCAAGGAGGCCGGGGATGAGTGACGAGCCGGACCAGGACCTCGACCTTGAGCTGACCTCCCCCTTAGTCCCCCTCTTCGTGATCACCGGAGGACAGGCGCTGCCCCCGGACCACGAGTACGGGCACACCACCCTCGTGACCGCGGGGGAGGGTGCGTCGGCGGCCGCGCGTACGTTGTCGCCGGAGGCCCGGCAGGTCATGGACCTGGTCAGCGACGGCTTCCTGTCCGTGGCCGAGGTCGCGGGCCACACCCACCTGCCGCTGGGCATCGTGCGTATCCTCCTGGCGCAGATGGAGGGGAGCGGCCTCATCATCGTGAGGAAGCCCGTACCGCGCGCCGAACGTGCCGACCGTGAACTGCTCAGCGCAGTGCTGGACGGCTTGAAGACCAGATTCGGAGCGTGACCCGTGTACCTGGATCCAGACGTCTCCCAAGCGGTGAAGATCCTCATAGTGGGGCACTTCGGAGTCGGCAAGACCACCTGCATCGGCAGCATCTCCGAGATCGAGCCGCTGCAGACCGAGGAGGAGATCACCGAGGCCAGCGAGGGCTTCGACGACCTGTCGGGCACGCCGGACAAGAAGACCACCACGGTGGCGATGGACTTCGGCCGGCTGACCCTCAGCGACCAACTGGTCCTCTATCTCTTCGGGACGCCCGGGCAGGAGCGCTTCAAGGAGATGTGGGAGGAGCTCTCCCGGGGCGCGCTGGGCGCACTCGTCCTCGTCGCCCCGGAACGGCTGCACGAGAGTTTCCCCGTCCTCGACCTGGTCGAGAGCTTCGGGCTGACGTACGCCATCGGCGTCAACCGCTTCGACGGAACCACGGACTACCCGCTCGACGAGGTGCGGGAAGCGCTGAACCTCTCCGAGGAGACCCCCGTCGTGGCCTGTGACGTACGGGACGAGGCCTCGTCGGCGAACGCGCTCATCACTCTGGTGACGCACCTCATGACCCAACTCGGCTAGGAGCCCTGGCATGCAGCACTCATACGACACCCAGGGGATACCGCCCGGCTGCCCCGCGCACGGGAACGTCCAGCTCTTCGGTCCCGAGTTCGGCGCCGACCCCGAGGGCCACTACGCCCACCTGCGCGCCTCCGGGCCGAGTGCGCCCGTCGACATCGCACCGGACGTCGAGGTCGAGCTGGTCACCAGCTACGACGCGGCCCTGCACATCCTGCAGAACCCCGCCTCGTTCGTCCGCGACTCCCGTCGCTGGAACGCGCTGAACGAAGGGCGTGTCCCGGCGGACAGCCCGGCCCTGCCCATGATGGGCTACCGCCCCAACGCGCTGTTCAGCGACGGCGCTTCGCACGCCCGGCTGCGGCAGGCGGTCACCGACAGTCTGAACACCGTCAACGAGCTCCAGCTCGTCCGGCAGACCCAGCAGTCGGCCGACTACCTGATCAGCCGCTTCAGCTCCGATGTCCGGGGCCAGGCGGAGCTGATGGCCGACTACGCGCAGCCGCTGCCCCTGCTCGTCTTCAGTGATCTGTTCGGCTGCCCGCCGGAGGTCGGTGACCGGGTCATCGTCGGGATCAGCGGCATCTTCGACGGCACCCCCGGCGCGGACGAGACGCTGGGATCGGCGCTCGCGGAGCTGATCGCCCTCAAGCGGCGGCGCCCCGGCGCCGACCTGACGACGCGTCTGATGGAGCACCCGGCCCGGCTGAGCGACGAGGAGGTGCTGCACCAGCTGGTGACCCTGCTCTCCGGCGGTACCGCTCCCCTGACGGCCACCATCGGCACCAGCAGCGCGCTGTACCTCGGCGAGGAGTGGCAGACCGGCCTGCCGGTCGAGGACGCGGTCTCCCAGGCGCTCTGGAACTACGCGCCCATCGCCAACTACGCGGCCCACTACCCCACGCACGACGTGGAGCTGGGCGGCAGGACGGTCCGGGCCAACGACCCCATCCTGATCTCGTTCGCGGCCGCCAACACCGATCCCCGGCTGACCGAGCACCGCGAACAGCTCAGCGGCAAGGCGCATCTGGCCTTCGGAGCGGGCCCGCACGCCTGCCCCGCCAAGGACCCGGCGTTCATGATCGCGGCCACCGCCGTGGAGTCGCTGCTCAACCGGCTGCCCGACATCGAGATGCGCGTCTCCTTCAGGGCCCTCACCTGGGCCCCGACGCCGTGGAGCCGCTCGCTGATGACCCTTCCGGTCCGGTTCTCCCCGCGCGCGGTGGTCTCGGAGGGCTTCGAGACCGGGCCTTCCCAGGCCGTACGGAGCCCGCAGTCGGCCGCGCCCGCCGCGCAGCGGTCCGCGGCGCAGCCGGCCGCCGCACCGCTCCACAAGGGGGGCCTTTTCAGCCGCTTTTTGGCTTGGACGAGAGGGGAGTGACGCAAGTAACTCCAGTTAACTCGTGTGGTATTGGATGCTTAAACTACCTCGCGGGTATGCATGGCGCGCCTGATGCTCAGGAAGGAGCCATCACCATGGGAGTTTCCACCATCCCGTCGTCCGACCGCCGGGCCGCCGTCTCACTCTTTTCGCGGCTGCGAACGCCGAAGGGGCAAGCCGACCCGTTTCCGATCTACGCGGAACTCCGGTCGAGGGGCACCGTCAGCCCCGCACCCTGGGGCGGCTCCCTCGTCACCGGTTTCGACGTCTGCGACAGGGTGCTGCGCAGCCGCGACTGGCTGGAGCCCGACAAACGCTGGCGTGAGAAACAGGGGCCCGGCACCCGCTGGAACGCGCCCTCGTCGCGGGAGATGAGCAGCACCCTGCCCGCGCTCAACGCTCCGGAGCACACCCGGGTACGCCGGGCGGCCGGGGCGTTCGACCGGTCCACCATCGAGCGGCTCGGCCGTACGGTCGAGCGGGTGACCGACGGCCTCCTCGGCACGCTGGAGGAGCGACTCCGTTCCGGCGAGGCCGACTTCGTCACCACGGTCGGCGAGGAGCTGCCGGTCGCCACCATCGGGGACTGGCTCCG
>NZ_KL585400.1:68851-75079 GCF_000721935.1 Streptomyces sp. NRRL WC-3549 | reverse complement strand
TCGGACTGCCGAGTGCGGACCTGCCGCGGCTGCGGGACCTGACCCACGATCAGGTCTTCACCCAGGAGCTGCTGCCGTCCGCCAGCCAGCTGGCCCTCTCCGACACGGCCACGGCCGAACTGCGCTCCTACTTCACGGACCTGGTGCACCAGCGGCGCGCGAGACCGGGTGATGACCCCGTCTCGCGGTGGATCGCGACCTGGGACGCCATGGAGCCGGATCGCGACAAGGCGGACGAGGGGGTCTACTTCCTGGCCCTCTTCGTCCTGCTGGCGGCCCTGGAGACCACCGCCAACATGCTGTCCACGACGGTGCTCCTGCTCGTGGAGCACCCGGAGTGGTGGGAGAAGCTCGCCGCCGACCCCGGCCTGGTGCCCGGGTTCGTGGAGGAGGCGCTGCGCTACGACGCGCCCACCCATGTGATCAGCCGGGTCGCCGCCGCGGACTGCCTGCTCGACGGCGTCGAGATACGCAAGGACGAGATGGTCCACCTCATGGTGGGCGCGGCCCACCGGGACCCCGCCCGGCACAGCGACCCGGACCGGTTCGACCCCCTGCGCACCCCCGGCCACCTGGCGTTCAGCGGAGGCATCCACTACTGCCTCGGCGCCCCCCTGGCCCGTATGGAGGCCCACGTCCTGCTCCGGCAACTCGTCGGACGCCTTCCCCGCCTCGCCCTCGCGCACCCCCCCTCGTGGGCGCCCCGGGTGGCGTTCCGCCGTCTGCTGAATCTGGATGTCACGCTCGCATGAACGACATGACTCTCACCCGCACCGCCCGTGAGGCGATAGGCGTCGAGCAGGAGGGCGCCGTCCTCCACGTACGCCTCAACCCGGTGCTCGGGGAGGACGTCCTGGACGTCGCCGCCCTGGACGCCCTCATCGCCCTGGTCGACGGCCTCCACGAGCGTCCCGACATCCGGGTGCTGCTCCTGTCGTCCATGGGCGAGGACTTCTGCCTGGGGGCCGACCGCAACGAGTTCCAGGCGGCCCTGACCGCGGACCCGACCGGCGGGACGCTGCGGCGCATCGCGGACAAGGCCCACCGGCTGTGCCAGGCGCTGGAGACCACCCACGCGGTCACCATCGCCCGGCTCCACGGCCGGGTCGTCGGCGCCGGGCTCGCGCTCGCCGCCTACTGCGACCTGCGCGCGGGCGCGGACACCGCCCGCTTCCGCATGCCGGAGGTGGGCGTGGGGCTTCCGCCCGCGTGGGGCGGTGCCATGGGCCGGCTGATCTCGGAGGCGGGCGCCGCCCGCATCCGCGAGTTCATGCTCACCTGCGAGCCGTTCGACGCGCCCACGGCCCACCGGCTGGGCCTGCTGCACAAGGTCGTCCCCCTCGACCAGCTCGACCGGGCCGTCGCCGCGTGGACCAGACCGCTCGTCCGCCGCTCGCCGGAGGCCCTCGTCCTGACCAAGCGCATGCTGAACGGCTACGCGCGCGCGGACCGCACGGCCGACGTCTCGCTGCTCGACTCCCACCTCCTGACGGCCCAGCTCAACCAGGTCAGGGGTTCATGACCGCGGACACCGCGTGGGACACGGCGCCCCGCACCGGCACGATCCGGCCCTGACCGGCCGCGTTCGCGCCCGGTGCGGGGCGCTCCACGTCCGGCCCCCCGTCGCCACCGGGGCCGGCGGGTACGGCCAGGAGCCCGCGCGGGACCGCACCGACGGCGGCTCCGCCCTGGGCTGAGGGGGCGTCACCCGGCTCGCGCGGCTCAGCGGGGCGCGGCCAGCGCCTCCTCCAGGGTGGGATGGCACTCCAGGACCGCGTCGACCCCCGCCATGGAGAACAGGCGCCGCAGGACCGTGCCCGGGGCCGCTATGCGCAGGCGGGTCTGCTGATGCACCTGGACCAGCAGGCCGAGGAAGGACGAGTCCCCGAAGGTGACGGCGGTGGCGTCCAGGACGACGACGTCGTGGCAGGCCGCGGCCTGCCACATGGCGAGGTACAGGGGATCGACGGTGTCCGAGTCGAGGGCGCCCTGGGCCTGGACGACCCAGCACCCGGCCCTCTCGAACTCGGCCACCACCGGCACCGCGGCGGGCGGCTGGGGGCCGTCGGGGGAGGGGACCGGGCTGATCATGTGCCGAGTATGCCAACCCGGCGGGGTCCCGCGCGGGGTGCCCGGGAAGAACCCGCCCCGCCGCGGCGGTCAGGCCAGGGCGACCAGGGCGACGATGTGCTTGCCGCCGGGGTGGAACGTGACGGTCAGCCGCCGGGTCAGACGGCGTACCAGCGGCCAGCCGTAGCCACCGATGTGGTCGGCCTCCGGGAGGCGGACGGTGACGGCCGGCGGCGTGCTGCTGGCGTCGGACACCGTGAGCAGCAGGCCCTCGGCGTTGACCTCCGCCGCGAAGCCGGTGAGCCCTCCGCCGTGCCGCAGCGCGTTGGTCACCAGCTCCGACGTCACCAGCAGGGCGTCCGCCACCGTGACGTCCGCCGCCCGCCCGTCCGGACCGCCGGCCCGGGCCGCCAGCAGGCGGGTGACGACGGCGCGTGCCGCCGCCGCGTTCTGCGGGACGCCGGGCGCCGCGCGGACCGGGGAGACGTCTCGCCGATCGCCGACGGCCTCGTCCGGACCGCCGGCCGGGTGTATGCCGTTCACTGTCATGTCCCCTCCCCGTTCACCGCCTATGACGCGTTCCCGACAGGCGCTGCCTCACACGCCCGCCGTGTCACGGGCGACCCGGGCGCACCGGCCCCGTCGGGGGAACGCGGTGCCCCCGCGGTTCGCGGACCGGGAGCCGTAGGGCGTGCCCGTGGCCTTGAGGAGCGGGTGCCCGCCCTCAGGGGCGCCGCCGCGCGTGCGGCGGGGCGTGCGGCCACGCCGCTCCGGCGACTTGGCACCGGACAGGTCTATCACCGTGGGGTCGGTGCCCCGCCCGGCGGCCTCCGCCGGACCTCGGTCAGGGCGGACGACCCAGGCCTCGCCCCGGGCCCGCCGCGCACACGGGACCGGCCCCGCCCGGCCGTGGGCGGGCGTCGGGGAGCGGCGCTCGGCCGTCCCGGAACGCTACGGCTCAGGGCCAGACCAGGCAGTACGCCTGATGTCCCGCGTCGTGCAGCCGGTGCGAGAAGTCCTGCCACTCGTGGAGCAGCTGGTAGACGTTGTACGCGTCGCGCGGGCCGCCGCGGTCGGGAACCGTGGACCAGATGAACGCCGCCGCGCCCACCGACTCCTCGCCGACGTCGCGCAGTGGGTCGACCACCGTCATCGGCAGTTTGACGACCGCGTAGTCGGGGTGGAGCACGACCAGCTCCAGCGGGGGGACCTTGTGCAGGGGTATGCCCTGTATGCCGGTGAGGACCATGGCCGCCACCGTCTCCGGCTTGATCTTGGTGAACATGCCGCCCATGCCCAGCTCGTCGCCGCCCAGCTCCTCGGGGCGCATGGAGATGGGCACCCGCGCCGCCGTGGCACCGTCAGGGGCGCCGAAGTACTTGTAGGTCACCCCCACCCGTCCACTGCTCCTGATCCCCGCGAGCTCCGCCTCGGCCGCCCGGGCTTCCCGGGCGCGCTCCGCCTTGCGCCGGTGCCGCCCTCGCCGGGCAGGCTCGGGCCCCAGGCCGTCGGTCCCTTCGCCCACTCCGCCACCGCGATGCATATCTCATCCACCCGACTACTTCTTACGGAGACACAGCCCCGCCGCGCAACCCGATCATCGTGTCAGTGACCTCCCCCACGGGCGTGCGGTGAAACACCTGTCCGCAAGACCGCCGGCGCCTCTGACAACATGGCATGTGTGAGCTTTCCCTATGACGCCCCAGTTTCGCAGACGCGAGGAGACTGACGCCCTTTCGTTGTACGAGCCTCATACGGGGAGAGTGCGTTCCCTGCTCACCGGTTGCCGGACCAGCCGGCCGGACCCCCGAACCCACGAATCGCAGATCAGGACCAAAGTGGCGTATTCATACGAAGCCCCAGTTTCACAGACGCTTTTCGACCGTGCGTCCCACGTGACGCCCGGCGGCGTGAACTCACCCGTGCGTGCCTTCCGGGCCGTGGGCGGTACGCCCCGGTTCATGGTGTCCGGTACGGGTCCGTACCTCACCGACGCCGACGGCCGCGAGTACGTCGACCTCGTGTGCTCGTGGGGGCCGATGATCCTCGGCCACGCGCACCCCGAGGTCGTCGCCGCCGTCCAGGACGCGGTGGCCCGCGGTACCTCCTTCGGTACGCCGGGCGAGGGCGAGGTCGCGCTCGCCGAGGAGATCGTGGCCCGGGTGGAGCCGGTCGAGCAGGTGCGGCTGGTGTCGTCCGGCACCGAGGCGACCATGTCCGCGATGCGTCTCGCCCGCGGGTTCACCGGGCGCGCGAAGGTCGTGAAGTTCGCCGGGTGCTACCACGGCCACGTGGACGCGCTGCTGGCCTCCGCCGGTTCCGGCGTCGCCACCTTCGGCCTCCCCGACACGCCGGGCGTCACCGGCGCCCAGGCCGGCGACACGATCGTGCTGCCGTACAACGACCTGGACGCCGTGCGCGCCGCGTTCGCCGCGCGGCCGGGCGAGATCGCGTGCGTGATCACCGAGGCGTCGCCCGGGAACATGGGCGTCGTCCCGCCCGGGGAGGGCTTCAACGCCGGGCTGAAGGAGATCTGCGCGGCCAACGGCGCCCTGTACATCTCCGACGAGGTGATGACCGGCTTCCGTACGTCGAAGGCCGGCTGGTACGGCGTCGACGGGGTGCGGCCCGACCTGATGACCTTCGGGAAGGTCATGGGCGGCGGCTTCCCGGCCGCGGCGTTCGGCGGCCGTGCCGACGTCATGGCGCACCTGGCCCCCGCCGGTCCCGTCTACCAGGCGGGCACGCTCTCCGGTAACCCGGTCGCCACCGCCGCGGGCCTCGCCCAGCTGCGGCTGCTCGACGACGCGGCCTACGCCGCGGTCGACGCGGTGTCGGCGGAGATCCGCAATCTGGTGGGCGAGGCGCTCACCAAGGAGGGCGTCGCGCACACGGTGTCGGCGGCGAGCAACATGTTCTCCGTCTTCTTCACCGACGAGCCCGTCCGTGACTACGAGGACGCCAAGAAGCAGGAGGCCTTCCGGTTCACCGCCTTCTTCCACTCGATGCTGGAGCAGGGCGTCTACCTGCCCCCGTCCGCCTTCGAGTCCTGGTTCGTCTCGACGGCCCACGACACGCAGGCCGTCGAGCGTATCGCCGCGGCCCTGCCCGCCGCCGCACGTGCCGCATCGGAGGCCACCGCATGAGCGAGAAGAGAACGGACGGCAAGAAGGACATCACCGTCGTCCATCTGATGCGCCACGGGGAGGTGCACAACCCGCAGGGCGTGCTCTACGGACGCCGCCCCGGCTACCACCTCTCCGAGCTCGGCCGGCAGATGGCCGACCGGGTGGCCGAGCACCTGGAGAAGCGCGACGTCACCCATGTCGTCGCCTCCCCGCTGGAGCGCGCCCAGGAGACCGCCGCGCCCGTCGCCAAGACCCACGGGCTGGACGTGGCCGTCGACGAGCGCCTCATCGAGGCCGCCAACGTCTTCGAGGGCAAGACCTTCGGGGTCGGGGACGGGGCGCTGCGCAAGCCGGACAACTGGAAGCACCTGACCAACCCGTTCAAGCCCTCCTGGGGCGAGCCGTACATCGAGCAGGTCGTACGGATGATGGGAGCCCTGGACGCGGCCCGCGACGCGGCCCGCGGGCACGAGGCGGTCTGCGTCAGCCACCAGCTGCCGATCTGGATCGTGCGCAGCTTCGTGGAGCGGCGCCGGCTCTGGCACGACCCGCGCAGGCGGCAGTGCACGCTGGCCTCGCTGACCAGTTTCACCTACCAGGGCGACAAGATCGTGTCCGTCGGATACACCGAGCCGGCCGTGGACCTGGTGCCGGCGCACCTGCGCGCGGGTGCCAAGCCGGTCAAGGGGAAGTCCAAGGCGTTCGGGGCCTGAGAGGGCCCTCCGCCCTGGACCGGGGCCCTCCGCCCTGGACCGGGGCCCTCCGCCCTGGACCGGGGCCCCGCAGGGCCCTGGGGGACGCTTCCCCTGTCACGATCCTGTGGAGTCTCCGTGAGGGTCTAGTCACGTAATAATTTTTGTGATTATCGGCGGAACCGCCGTGTTGTCGACCTCATCTAAGCCAACGGCAGTTTGTATGGCATTGAGGTAAAACGACCACAGATGGGGACGCTATGCGTGAGATCGACCGAAGGGGACTTCTCGGAGCAGGACTCGGAGCCGCAGCCGCACTGACCATGGCCTGTCTCTTA
>NZ_KL585400.1:66380-68667 GCF_000721935.1 Streptomyces sp. NRRL WC-3549 | reverse complement strand
GCGGCTCCTCCGGCCCGTCGGGCGGCGACGGCCCCGGAGCCCGCCCCACCGAGAGCCCCGGCGGGGAGAAGGGCGCCCACGGAACCGGCGGAGGGCCGCCCAAGAAGAACACCCGGCTCATCGGTGACGGCTCCACGGCCGACACCGGGAAGCAGCCGAACCAGCCGGAAGCCCCCGCCCGGCTCGAACCCGGCCAGAAGCCCCCGCAGTTCGTGATCTTTTCCTGGGACGGTGCGGGCGAGGTCGGCAACGGGCTCTTTCCGCGTTTCCTCGAGATCGCCCGGCAGCACAACGCGTCGATGACGTTCTTCCTCTCCGGGCTCTATCTCCTGCCCGAGTCGAAGAAGTCCCTCTACCGCCCGCCGAACAACCCCCGGGGCGCCTCCGACATCGGCTACCTGACCGACGGCCACGTCAAGGAGACCCTCAAGTACGTCAGCCAGGCCTGGCTCGACGGACACGAGATCGGCACCCATTTCAACGGTCATTTCTGCGCCGGTTCCGGATCCGTCGCCAACTGGACCGCCGCCCAGTGGCAGAGCGAGATCGACCAGGCGATCTCCTTCGTCACGCAATGGCGGACCAACAGCGGCTGGTCCGACGTCGATCCGCTGCCCTTCGACTACCGCAAGGAACTGATCGGCGGACGCACCCCCTGCCTGCTGGGCCAGGACAACCTCCTGCCGACGGCGAAGGCGATGGGCTGGCGCTACGACGCGAGCTCGCCCGGCGGCCGGCAGACGTGGCCCGAGAAGCGCCAGGGCGTCTGGGACCTCCCGCTGCAGGGCGTGCCGTTCCCCGGCCACACCTTCGAAGTCCTCTCCATGGACTACAACATCCTCGCCAACCAGTCGCAGAATTCGACCAAGGGCATGCCCTCGCGCTATCCGGGCTGGCGCGAACAGGCCGTCGGCGCCTATACCGCCGGTTTCGACCGCGCCTACGAGACGAACCGCGCCCCCTTCTACATCGGCAACCACTTCGAGGAGTGGAACGGCGGTATCTACATGGACGCCGTCGAGGAAGTGATCAAAAAGATCGCGGACAAGCCGGATGTGCGCCTCGTCTCCTTCCGGCAGTTCGTCGACTGGCTCGACGCGCAGGATCCGGCGGTGCTCGACAAGCTGCGCACACTGGAGGTCGGCCAGGCCCCGGAGGGTGGCTGGAACACTTTCTTTAAACAGGCTTGACAAGGGTCTTTACGGGCACTGAGGGGGGTGCGGGAGATCCCTGGAACTGCCATGCGAAACTTTTCACATGAGCTCTGGCCGCGTACCCCGACGCCGCTTCACCCTGCTCGCCGCCACCGCGGTGGCCGGTGCCCTGACCCTGTCCGCGTGCAGTGGTGACGGTGCCACGGCCGGCGGCGGCGGCAACACCAACTTCGTCACCGGCAACAGCGGTATCTCCAGGGTCGACAAGGGCGACCGCGTCGACGCCCCGAAGCTCGCGGGCACCACCCTCGACGAGAAGCCGCTGGACATCGCCGACTACAAGGGCAAGGTCGTCGTCCTGAACGTCTGGGGCTCCTGGTGCAGTCCCTGCCGCGCGGAGGCCAAGCACTTCGCCAAGGTCTCCAAGGAGACCGAGGGCCAGGGCGTCCAGTTCGTCGGGATCAACACCCAGGACACCCAGAGGTCCCTGGCGATCAGCTTCGAGGAGGACCAAGGGGTCCCCTACCCGAGCCTGTACGACCCGACGGGGAAGCTCCTCCTGCGCTTCCCCAAGGGCACCCTCAACCTGCAGACCATCCCCTCGACCGTGGTCATCGACCGCGACGGGAAGATCGCCGCCCGCAAGCTGGGCGCCCTCGACGACGAGAAGCTGCACGAGATGATCGACCCGCTGATCGCGGAGAAGTGACCCCGTGCTCCAGCTCGCCGCGTCCACCGGTGTCAACGAGACGGTCATCAGCGGGGCCCTCCTGGCGGCGCTGCCCATCGCCCTGCTGGCCGGACTCGTCTCCTTCTTCTCGCCGTGCGTCCTGCCCCTCGTCCCGGGCTACCTCAGCTACGTCACCGGCGTCGGCGGCACCGACCTGGCCGACGCCCGGCGGGGCCGGATGGTCGCCGGAGCCTCGCTCTTCGTCCTCGGCTTCACCCTGGTCTTCGTCTCCGGCGGGGCGCTGTTCGGCTACTTCGGCCAGAACCTCATGGCGCACAGCGCCGTCCTGACCAAGGTGCTCGGCGGGCTGATGATCCTCATGGGGGTCTTCTTCATGGGCCTGATGCCGTGGATGACGCAGCGCGAGTTCCGCATCCACAAGAAGCCGGTGACCGGACTGGTG
>NZ_KL585400.1:62835-66180 GCF_000721935.1 Streptomyces sp. NRRL WC-3549 | reverse complement strand
AAAGAAGCCGGTGACCGGACTGGTGGGCGCGCCGGTGCTCGGCGCGCTCTTCGGTATCGGGTGGACGCCCTGCCTGGGCCCCACCCTGTCCTCGGTCCAGGTCCTCGCGTTCCAGCAGGGGACCGCGGGGCGCGGGGCGCTGCTGTCCGTGGCCTACTGCGTCGGGCTCGGCGTCCCCTTCGTCCTGGCCGCGGTCGCCTTCCGCAAGGCGCTGGGCGCCTTCGGCTGGGTCAAGCGCCACTACACCTGGGTCATGCGGATCGGCGGCGGCATGATGATCGTGACCGGTGTCCTCCTGCTGACGGGCGCCTGGGACACGCTCATCCAGGAGATGCGGGTCTGGTCCGACGGCTTCACTGTGGGGATCTGAGTTTTCATGAGCAACCTGAACACCACGGACGAGCGTGAGCTCTCCACGGCCGGAGAGCAGCTCTCGACCGCGCCGCGCGAGGAGTCCGCCTCCTCCGTACCCGCCATGGGCGCCATCGGCTGGGCCCGCTGGTTCTGGCGCCAGCTCACCTCGATGCGGGTCGCCCTGATCCTGCTCTTCCTGCTGTCGCTCGGTGCCATCCCCGGCTCGCTGATCCCGCAGAACAGCGTGGACGAGATGAAGGTGGAGGCCTTCAAGGCCGACCACACCACCCTCAGCCCGCTCTACGAGAAGCTCCAGCTCTTCGACGTCTACAGCTCGGTGTGGTTCTCGGCGATCTACATCCTGCTGTTCGTCTCGCTGATCGGCTGCATCGTCCCGCGCACCGCCCAGTTCGTCGGCCAGCTGCGCGGCCGCCCGCCCGGCGCCCCGAAGAAGCTGACCCGGCTGCCCGCGTACACCACCTGGCGCACCGAGGCGGAGCCCGAGCAGGTCCGCGAGGCCGCCCTCACCGTCCTGCGCAAGCGGCGCTTCCGCTCGCACGCCGTCGGGGACGCCGTCGCCGCCGAGAAGGGCTACCTCCGCGAGGTCGGCAACCTGCTCTTCCACATCGCGCTGATCGTCATGCTCGTGGCCTTCGGCTGGGGGCAGCTCTTCAAGTTCGAGGGCGGCAAGCTCATCCTGGAGGGCGACGGGTTCGCCAACACCAAGACGCAGTACAACAACTTCAGGCCCGGCACGCTCTTCAGCGACGACGACCTCGTCCCCTTCAGCTTCGACCTCGACGAGTTCAAGGGCACCTACGAGCGCACCGGCCCCCAGCGCGGCACCCCGCGCACCTTCGAGGCCCACGTGACGTACTCCGAGGGCGTCGACGGCAAGCCGCAGAAGCGGGTCATCAAGGTCAACAAGCCCCTCGTCGTCGACGGCACCAAGGTCTACCTCAACGCCCACGGCTACGCGCCCGTCATCTCCGTGAAGGACGGCAGGGGCAAGGAGGTCTACCGCAACGCCGTGCCGCTGCTGCCCCAGGACAACAACATCACCTCCACCGGCGCGATCAAGGTGATGGACGGTTACCGGGACGCCGACGGCGAGAAGACCCAGCTGGGCTTCCAGGCGTTCTTCGTCCCGACCTTCGCGGGTGAGGGCAGCGGCACGATGTTCTCGCAGTTCCCCGCGCTCGACTACCCGGTCCTCGCCCTCAACGGCTACCACGGCAGCCTCGGCGTCGACTCCGGACTGGCGCAGAACGTCTACCAGCTCGACCCGTCCAAGATGACGGCGTTCAAGGACAGCAACGGCGATCAGCTCAAGCAGCGGCTGCGCCCCGGCGAGACCATGAAGCTGCCCGACGGCGCCGGCTCGGTCACCTTCGAGGGCGTCGAGGAGTGGGCCACCTTCCAGATCTCCGAGCAGCCCGCCGCCGGCTGGGCCCTCACCGGGTCCGTCGCCGCCATCGCGGGACTCGCCGGCTCGCTCTTCATCCAGCGCCGCCGTGTGTGGGTGCGGGCCGTGCGGGGGGCGGACGGGGTCACCGTCGTCGAGATGGCCGGTCTGGGCCGCAGCGAGTCCGCGAAGCTCCCCGAGGAGCTGGCCGTGCTTGCGGACGCGCTCCACACCGCGGTACCCACCGCACCCGATCCCGTGTCCGAACAACCCTCCGAAGAACCTGCCGAAGGGGCTGAGAAGTGAATCTCGCCGCCGCAACCAACGAGAACCTGGCACATACCAGCAATGTGCTCATCTATTCGTCGATGGCCGTCTACACCCTGGCCTTCTTCGCGCACATCGCCGAATGGATCTTCGGCAGCCGCAGCAAGGTCGGCCGCACGGCCGCCGCGCTGAAGCACGACCCGGCCACCGCCGCCGCCCCCTCGGTGCAGGTGAGGAGCGCCCAGGGCGGTACCTCCGTGCTGGAGCGGCCCAAGGTCGTCACCCGGGCCGCGTCCGGCACCCGTGACGTCCCCGACGGGCCCGGAGCGGCCGGGGGCACCTTCAAGGGCGACCTGTGGGGGCGTATCGCGGTCTCCCTGACCGTCGTCGCCTTCGCTGTCCAGGCGGGCGGCGTCGTCGCGCGCGCCCTGTCGGTGCAGCGGGCCCCCTGGGGCAACATGTACGAGTTCTCGATCACCTTCTCCACGGTGGCCGTCGGCGCGTACCTGGTCCTCCTCGCCCTCCGGAAGAACGTCCGCTGGATCGGTCTGCTGCTGGTCACCACGGTCCTGCTTGACCTGGGCATCGCCACCACCACGCTCTACACCGACAGCGACCAGCTGGTACCCGCGCTGCACTCCTACTGGCTGTGGATCCACGTCTCCACCGCCATCATCTGCGGTGCCGTCTTCTACCTCGGTGCCGTCGGCACACTGCTCTACCTCTTCCGCGACAGCTACGAGAGCAAGATCGCGAGCGGCGGGACGCCGGGCAGGCTCGCCACCTCCGTCATGGAGCGGCTGCCGGCCGCCAAGAGCCTGGACACCTTCTCGTACCGCATCAACGCGGCCGTCTTCCCGCTGTGGACGTTCACGATCATCGCGGGCGCGATCTGGGCGGGCGACGCCTGGGGCCGGTACTGGGGCTGGGACCCCAAGGAGGTCTGGTCCTTCATCACCTGGGTCGCGTACGCCGCCTACCTGCACGCCCGCGCGACGGCCGGCTGGAAGGGCCGCAAGGCCGCCTACCTGGCGCTGGTGGCCTTCGGCTGCTGGCTCTTCAACTACTACGGCGTGAACATCTTCGTCACCGGCAAGCACTCCTACGCCGGGGTCTAGGGCCGCGGCACCTCACACACAGAGAGGGCGCGACCGCGGAGAAGCGGTCGCGCCCTCGCCGTCGTACCGGGCTCAGCCGAGCGGGACGTCCAGGACCACCTTGCGGTGGCTGAACGTCTCCAGCGAGTACCGGCCGTGGTAGCTGCCCATGCCGCTCTCGCCGACCCCGCCGAACGGCAGGTCGGAGACGGTCAGATGGGC
>NZ_KL585400.1:58998-62588 GCF_000721935.1 Streptomyces sp. NRRL WC-3549 | reverse complement strand
CGTACGGCGGGGTCGGTGGTGAACGCGTACAGGGCCAGCGGCTTGTCGCGGGCGTCGATGAACGCGACGGCCTCGTCGAGGCCGTCCACGGTGAGGACCGGCAGGATCGGGCCGAAGATCTCCTCGCGCATCACGGGGGCGTCGGGGGCGACGTCGGCGAGCACGGTCGGCGCGATGTACCGCGTCGCGCGGTCGTGGGCGCCGCCCGTCACCGTGCGGCCGGAGTCCAGGAGCTTCACCAGCCGGTCGAAGTGGCGCTCGTTGACGATACGGCCGTACTCCGGGGAGGCCGAGGCGTCGGGGCCGAACCGCTGCTCGACCGCCGCCGCGAGCGCGTCCGTCAGCGCCGGCGCGGTCTCCGGGTCGGTCAGTACGTAGTCGGGGGCCACACAGGTCTGGCCCGTGTTGAGGAACTTCCCGGACACCAGCCGGGAGGCCACTGTCCTCAGGTCCGTGCCGCGGTCGACGAACGCGGGTGACTTGCCGCCCAGTTCCAGCGTGACCGGGGTGAGGTGCTCGGCCGCGGCCCGCATCACGATCCGCCCGACGGTGCCGTTGCCGGTGTAGAAGACGTGGTCGAAGCGCTCGGCCAGCAGCGCCGTGGTCTCCGGTACCGCGCCCTCCACCACGGCGACCGTGTCCGGGTCCAGATGGCGCGGCAGCAGCCGGGCCAGGGCGGCGGAGGTGGCGGGCGCCAGCTCGCTGGGCTTCGCGACCACCGTGTTGCCCGCTGCCAGCGCACCGGCGACGGGCGCGAGCAGCAGCTGCACCGGGTAGTTCCACGGCGCGATGACCAGGACGACGCCGAGCGGGTCGAGTACGGTCTGCGCCGAGGCCCCGGCCAGGACGTCCGGTACGGGGGCCGGCTCGGGCTCCAGCCAGCCCGCCAGGCGCTCCAGGGTGTGGTCGATCTCCCGGACCGTGAAGTCGATCTCGGTCCGGTAGGCCTCCTTGCGGCTCTTGCCGAGGTCCGCGTGGAGGGCGTCGGCCAGCTCGTCACCGCCCTCGGTGAGCAGGGCCCGCAGCCGCTTCAGCTGATCGGTGCGCCAGGCGAGGTCGCGGGTGCGGCCCGTGCGGAAGGCGGCGCGGAGCCGGGCGACCGTCCCGGCCGGGGTCTCGGCGGGTGCGGCGGCGGTCACAGGTCACCCACGACCTCGTGCGCCAGCTGTTCGGAGGAGGCGGGGTTCTGACCGCTGTGCAGATTGCGGTCGTGCACGGTGTGCGGGCCCCAGGCCTCCCCGGCGGAGTACCGGGCGCCGAGCTCCACGAGCCGGCTCTCCAGCAGCCAGGGCGCCTTGTCGGCCAGCCCGGCCTCGGTCTCCTCGGCGTTGCTGAAGCCGGTCATCCGGTAGCCGGCGAAGGGCCAGCTCCCGTCCTCGCGGCGGGCGGCGAGCAGGGCGGCGGGGGCGTGGCACAACACGGCGACCTGCGTGCCGGCGTCCAGGGCCGCGGTGAGCAGCCGCCCGGACGCCTGGTCGGTGGCCAGGTCCTCCATCGGGCCGTGACCGCCGGGGTAGAAGACGACGTCGTACGAGGTGGCGACCACGTCCTCCAGCCGGGCGGGGATGCGGAGCGTCTCGTCGATCGACGCGAGGTACGAGGCGACGGCGTCGGCCTGGTCCTGGCCCCCGTTGGCCTCGGCGGAGAGGCTGCCGACGTCGACGGTGGGGGCGACGCCGCCGGGGGTGGCGATCGTGATGTCGTACCCGGACTGGGCGAAGACGCGGTGGGGGGCGGCCAGTTCCTCGGCCCAGAAGCCGGTCGGGTGGGTGGTGCCGTCGTTGAGGGTCCAGTGGTCGGCGCCGCTGAGGACGAAGAGTACGGAGGGCATGGGGGGTGCTCCCTACGAGACGGAGGATGCTGTCGGCGAGCGAAGCTTGATATGATCAAGCAATGACTTTCATGTAACTACCAACAGTTGAGCATGTCAAATGAATGCGTGGTGTGGCGGGCCCGTGGCGGAGACCGCTCCCGTCTCCGGAACACGCCTGCCGATCGAAGGATGACCGACCATGACGACGGAACCGGCACCCCGCGCCGTCCCTACTCCGGACGCACTGCTGGAACCCCTCGCGGTCGTCGTGCGCGGCCACCACGACGACCTCACCGCGGTCGCGGCCCGGCACGGTCTCAGCACCTCGCAGGCGCGGGCGCTGATCGCCCTCACCGATCCCATGCCCATGAGCGCCCTGGCCAATCACCTGGTGTGCGACGCGTCCAACGCCACCGGGCTCATCGGCCGGATGGAGTCACGGGGCCTGGTCACCCGTACGCCGTCCCCCGACGACCGCCGTTCCAAGGTCGCCGCCCGCACCCCGGAGGGCACCGAGCTGGCGCATCGCATCCGCGACGAGATGCGGGTGGTGCGCGGCGCCCTGGAGGCACTGACCCCCGAGGAGCGCACGGCGCTGCTGCCCCTGCTCAACCGGCTGGGGCGGCTGCTGACGTCATGACCTCGGGCGCTCAGGACGTGGCGGGCGGGGCGGAGTCCTCCGGCCCGGCGTTGCCCTCGCGGCGCTTGATCTCCTCCTCGCGGCGGCGCAGGTCCGCCTCCCAGTCCTTGAGGAGCGCCTCGTCCTTCTTGTTGTCGTCCTTGAGGGACTTGAGGAAGTCCGGGTTGTCGTCCGGCGCCACCCAGGTGGTGCGGTGGCCGCGGGGCCACTCCGAGGGCGTACGGCCGCCGCCGGGCACGTCGCGCACCTTCCCCGCGGCCAGCCAGACGATCGGCCCGACGATCCAGAACAGCAGGATGATGAAGACCCAGGCGATCTTCGGCAGGTGCTTCGCCTCGTCCTCCGGGGTGTTCAGGCAGTCGATGAACGCGAAGATCGTCAGTGCCAGCGGCAGGAGGTAGATCAGGGCCCTGAGCATCGTGGAAGATCCCCCGAGGTGAGGTGACGGGGCGCACGGACCGCCCCCGGTGATGGGCCCAGGGTAGCCGGTGTCCGATACTTGCCTGTATGGCTTACGACGATCTTCGCTCCCTGCTCCGGGCCCTGGAGCGCGAGGGCGATCTCAAGCGCATCAAGGCCGAGGTCGACCCGTACCTGGAGGTCGGCGAGATCGTCGACCGGGTGAACAAGGCGGGCGGGCCCGCCCTGCTGTTCGAGAACGTCAAGGGGGCGTCCATGCCCCTGGCCATGAACGTCTTCGGGACCGACCGCCGGCTGCTCAAGGCGCTCGGGCTGAAGTCCTACGCGGAGATCAGCGACAAGATCGGCGGACTGCTCAAGCCCGAGCTGCCGCAGGGCTTCGTCGGGATCCGGGAGGCCTTCGGCAAGCTCGGCTCGGTGACCCACCTGCCGCCGAAGAAGGTGAAGTCCGACGACGCGCCGGTCCAGGAGACCGTCCTCACCGGCGACGACGTGGACCTGGACCAGCTCCCCGCGCTCTTCACCTGGCCCGAGGACGGTGGCTCCTTCTTCAACCTGGGCCTCACCCACACCAAGGACCCCGAGACGGGCATCCGCAACCTCGGGCTCTACCGGCTCCAGCGCCACGACAAGCGCACCATCGGGATGCACTGGCAGATCCACAAGGACAGCCGCAACCACTACCAGACCGCCGCCAGGCGCGGCGAGCGGCTGGGG
>NZ_KL585400.1:53181-58769 GCF_000721935.1 Streptomyces sp. NRRL WC-3549 | reverse complement strand
CCTTCGGGGCGCCGCCCGCGGTGACGTACGCCTCCACCGCGCCGCTGCCCGGGGACATCGACGAGTACCTCTTCGCCGGGTTCGTGCAGGGCAGGCGGATCGAGATGGTCGACTGCAAGACCGTGCCGCTCCAGGTGCCCGCACAGGCCGAGGTGGTCCTGGAGGGGTGGCTGGAGCCCGGCCGGATGCTGCCCGAGGGGCCGTTCGGCGACCACACCGGCTTCTACACCCCGCAGGAGCCCTTCCCTGCGCTCACCATCGACTGCGTGACCATGCGCAGGCGGCCCCTGCTCCAGTCGATCGTCGTCGGCCGGCCGCCCACCGAGGACGGGCCGCTGGGACGCGCCACCGAGCGCTTCTTCCTGCCGCTGCTCAAGATCATCGTCCCGGACATCGTGGACTACCACCTGCCCGAGGCGGGCGGCTTCCACAACTGCGCGATCGTCTCGATCGACAAGAAGTACCCCAAGCACGCCCAGAAGGTCATGAGCGCCGTCTGGGGGGCGCACATGATGTCGCTGACCAAGCTGATCGTCGTCGTGGACGCCGACTGCGACGTCCACGACCTGCACGAGGTCGCCTGGCGGGCGCTCGGCAACACCGACTACGCCCGGGACCTGCTGCTCACCGAAGGCCCCGTCGACCATCTCGACCACGCCTCCTACCAGCAGTTCTGGGGCGGCAAGGCGGGGATCGACGCGACGCGGAAACTCCCCGAGGAGGGGTACACGCGGGACGGGGGCTGGCCGGAGATGGTCGAGTCCGACCCGGAGACGGCGGCGAAGGTCGACCGCCGCTGGAAGGAGTACGGACTGTGAGCGCCTCCGCCGCCGCCGTGCCGCAGCCGCGCAGCAAGCCCCGCGCGTTCCTGCGGCTCGTGATGATCGAGCACTCGGTCTTCGCCCTGCCCTTCGCGTACATCGCCGCGCTCACCGCCATGTACGAGGCGGACGGGAGCATCCACTGGGGCACCCTGCTGCTCGTGACCGTCGCCATGGTCGGGCTGCGTACCTTCGCGATGGCGGCCAACCGGATCATCGACCGGGAGATCGACGCCCGTAACCCGCGTACCGCGGGCCGGGAGCTGGTCACCGGGGCGGTGTCCGTGAGGTCGGCGTGGACCGGCGCGATCGTGGCCGTGGTCGTGTTCCTGGGGGCCGCCGCCCTGCTCAACCCGCTCTGTCTGGCGCTGGCGCCGGTCGCCGTCGTGCCGATGGTCGTCTATCCGTACGGCAAGCGGTTCACCAACTTCCCGCACGCGATCCTGGGTGTCGCCCAGGCCATGGGGCCGATCGGCGCCTGGCTGGCGGTGACCGGCGACTGGTCGTGGGACGCGGTGATTCTGGGGCTGGCCGTCGGGATCTGGATCGGCGGCTTCGACCTGATCTTCGCCTGCCAGGACGTGCAGGCCGACCGGGCCCACGGGGTGAAGTCCTTCCCGGCGCGCTTCGGCATCCCGGCGGCGCTGTGGGGCGCGCGGGTCTGCCACGTCGTGACGACCGGGATGCTGGTGTGGTTCGGCGCGGCGACCGGGGCGGGGATCCTCTACTGGATCGGCATGGCGGTCGTCGCCGTGGCGTTCGTCTACGAGCACCGGGTGGTGCGGCCGCACGACCTGTCGCGGCTGAACCGGGCGTTCTTCTCGGTGAACGGTTTCATCGGCATAGCGCTGTTCGCCTGCGCGCTGCTCGACCTGCTGGTGCGGGGCCTCACACCGTGACGGAGGTCCCCGCCGCCGGGCGGCGGGGACGGCGGAAGAGGAACGCGGCCAGCACCCCGCCCAGCAGGCCGAAGAGGTGGCCCTGCCAGCTGATGCCGGAGTCGGTCGGCAGGACGCCCCACAGGATCGAGCCGTAGACCGCGGCGACGACCACGCCGACCACGACGTCGAGCGGACGGCGGTCGACGAAGCCGCGGACCAGCAGATAGCCGAAGAGGCCGAAGACCACTCCGGACGCGCCGAGCGTGACGGTGCCGGCCGGGGCGGTGAACCAGACGCCGAGGCCGCCCGCCACGATCACCGTCAGGACCACGGCGGCGAATCTGCGGATCCCGGCGAGCGCGGCGATGAAGCCCAGGACCAGCAGCGGCAGGCTGTTGGAGGCGAGGTGCTCCCAGCCGGCGTGCAGGAAGGCGGACGGCACGACGTCGCGCAGTTCGGCGGGGTCGCGCGGGGAGACGCCGTAGGTGTCCAGCCGGTGGCCGGTCAGGGTGTCGATGCCCTCCAGCACCCACAGCAGCGCCACCCACCCGGCCATGACGGCCCCGGCCGTGGCGGCCCGTGCGGTGGGGCTCGTGCGTGTGGCGGTCATGGTCACCCCCTGTCGACGGCTGTTGCTTCCTCCGTTGCAACGTACGGAGCCCCTGGCTCGGTTCCGCCGACCGGCCGCCGGATAGGCTCGCCGGTGTGAATTCCGGGACTTCAGTGAGTCGACAGCGGCGCAGGCCTTGGATTGTCGGGGTGTCGGGCGCCTCGGGTACCCCGTTCGCGGCCTCGGTCCTGCGCGGGCTGCTGGACGCGGGGGAGAGCGTCGACCTGGTGGTGAGCCGGGCCTCGCGGCTGACGCTGCTGGACGAGACGGGTATCGCCTTCCGCGACGCGCACTGGCGTGAGGACCTGCGGAGCTGGCTGGCGCGGGGCGCCGACGGGGAGCCGGACACCTTCGCCGTGCGGGACGGGGCGCTGGAGCGGGTGCGGCACTGGGCGGCCGGTGACCTCGCGGCCGGGCCCTCGTCGGGTTCGTACCCGGCGAAGGGGATGCTGATCGTCCCGGCGTCGACGGCCTGTGTGGCCGGCGTGGCGCTCGGGCTCTCGAAGGATCTCCTGCAACGGGCGGCGAGCGTGACGCTCAAGGAGCGGCGGACGCTGGTCGTCGCCGTACGCGAGACGCCGCTCAGCGGTCAGACGCTGAAGCAGATGGTGGCGCTCGACGAGGCGGGCGCCGTGGTGCTGCCCGCCTCTCCGGCGTTCTACGCGGGGGCCACGCACATCCAGGACCTGGTGGACTTCGTCGCCGGGCGGGTGCTGGACGCGGCGGGCGTGCCGCACCAGCTGTACCGCCGGTGGGAGGGAGAGCTCGGTGGAGGCTCCCGTGGAAGGTCCTAGGTGCGCGGAGAGGCCCGGGGGCTCAGCGCTTCTTGGCGGAGCGCGGGGCCCGGGTCTTGTCGACGCGGTGGGCGGCGGCGGGCTGGTGGGCACGCGAGCGGTTGGCCAGGTCCTGCAGCTCGCGCATCCGGGCGTAGGCCATCTCGATCGTGTACACGGTGTTTACCACTCCTGAAGATTCGAAAGCGATTTTCGATTGGTCGGAAAGATTTATAGGGTCTGAACCCTGTTGTGCCTTAGATTCTACACGTAAAGTCGCGGTACTGCTGAATAATGGAAGGTTTCAGTCACATGGACGCGGTGGACAGGCAGCTCATCCAGGCACTCAGAGAGAACGGCAGGGCCTCGTACGCCGAGCTGGGGCGGCTCGTCGGGCTCTCCGGGCCCAGCGTCACCGACCGCATCAACCGGCTGGAATCCGCCGGTGTCATCACCGGTTACCGCGCGACCGTGGACGCCGCCTCGCTCGGTCTGGGGGTCACCGCGCTCATCGGCATCTCGCTCTCCGACGCCGCCGACCACGAGGACGTGGCGCACCGGCTGAAGGACCTCGCGGAGATCGAGGACTGCTGGTTCATCGCCGGGGACGACTCCTTCACGCTCAAGGTGCGGGTCGGGGACGTGGACGGTCTGGAGCGGACGATCCGCAGGCTCAGCGGCACCAAGGGGGTCTCCCGCACCCGTACGACGGTGGTGCTCTCCACGAAGTGGGAGAACAGGGTCGGGGAGCTGCCCGAAGAGGTCTGACGCCGACCGGCCGGACGGTGGTGCGGGGGGCCGGGGGGCGGGGGAGTACGGTGGCTGCCGAAGTCTGTTACGTAGAGATATGGGAGGCGCCCTAGTGGACGCGGGACTCAAGCGCGAGCTGGAGGAGAAGGTCCGGGCCGGCGAGCGGCTGACCCGCGAGGACGGGATCGCGCTCTACGAGTCCGACGACCTGGCCTGGCTCGGCGGACTGGCCCACGAGGTGCGGACGCGGAAGAACGGCGACGTCGTGCACTTCAACGTCAACCGCCACCTCAACATGACGAACGTGTGCACGGCCTCCTGCGCCTACTGCTCGTTCCAGCGCAAGCCGGGCGAGAAGGACGCGTACACGATGCGGATCGAGGAGGCCGTCCGTCTCGCCAAGGCGATGGAGGGCGAGAACCTCACCGAGCTGCACATCGTCAACGGCCTGCACCCGACCCTCCCGTGGCGCTACTACCCGCGCTCCCTGAGCGCGCTGAAGGAAGCGCTGCCGGACGTGGCGCTCAAGGCGTTCACGGCGACGGAGATCCACCACTTCGAGACCATCTCGGGGCTCTCGGCCTCGGAGATCCTCGACGAGCTGATCGAGGCCGGTCTGGAGTCGCTGACCGGCGGCGGCGCGGAGATCTTCGACTGGGAGGTCCGCCAGCACATCGTCGACCACAACACCCACTGGGAGGACTGGTCGCGCATCCACCGTCTCGCGCACGAGAAGGGGCTCAAGACCCCGGCGACGATGCTGTACGGGCACATCGAGGAGCCCCGTCACCGCGTCGACCACGTGCTGCGGCTGCGTGAGATGCAGGACGAGACCGGCGGCTTCCAGGTCTTCATCCCGCTGCGCTACCAGCACGACTTCGTGGACATGAAGGACGGCAAGGTCCGCAACACCCTCCAGGCGCGGACGTCGATGGCCACCGGCGCGGAGGCGCTCAAGACCTTCGCGGTCTCGCGGCTGCTCTTCGACAACGTCCCGCACGTCAAGGTGTTCTGGGTGATGCACGGGGTGCAGACCGCGCAGCTCGCCCTCCAGCACGGCGCGGACGACATGGACGGCTCGGTCGTCGAGTACAAGATCACGCACGACGCGGACGACTACGGCACGCCGAACAAGCTCGGCCGTGAGGATCTGCTGGACCTCATCCGGGACGCGGGCTTCCGGCCCGTGGAGCGCAACACCCGGTACGAGATCCTGCGCGAGTACCCGGGTCCGGACGCCGACCGGCGCGAGTCGCCGCAGCCGATGCGCGTCTGACGTACACCTTCCAGGCCCTCCGGGGCCCCTGGTCGCCCGAGAGCCCCGCCCCGCGGTTCCCACCGCCCGGAGCGGGGCTCTCGTGCGAGCCGGGACGGAGTTGCGGGCCCGGAAACGTAATAGCTAACCTGCCGCAATGGCTCTTACCTTTGCACTGGACCCCCCCTTCGACCGCGAGCTGCGGGACGGCATCACCGCGCTCTGGGCCGATGTCACCAACGCGGGCGGGGCCGTCGGGTTCCTGCCGCCGGTGACCCCGGAGGAGATCCGGCCCGAGCTGGTCAAGCACCTCTCGGCCATGGCGGAGTGCCGCACCCGGCTCGTCGTCGGCCGCGACGAGGACGGGGCGGTCGCCGCCACCGCCTTCCTCACCCTCAACACCCACCGGCTGATGCGCCATTGGGCCTGGCTCAACACGGTGATGGTCCACCCCCGCCACCAGGGCAAGGGGTTCGGCCTGTCTCTTATACACATCTC
>NZ_KL585400.1:48061-52994 GCF_000721935.1 Streptomyces sp. NRRL WC-3549 | reverse complement strand
GCGGCCGACGCCGCCCGGTCGGTCGACGGCGTCGACGCCATCCGGCTCACCTGCCGGGGCGGCACGGGCGCCGACCGCTTCTACGCCTCCTGCGGCTACAAGGAGGTCGGCCGGGTCCCGGACGCCATCCGGGTCGCCGAGGACGACTACCGGGACGACGTCATCATGCTGCTCCCCCTCTTCCGGTAGGGACGGGGACTCTTCCGGCAGAAGCGGGACCTCTTCCGGCAGAGCGGGGTCTCTTCCGGCAGGGCGCGCGAGGCGGATTCCGGGCCGGGAAGAGGAGCCCTGAGAACTGATCGAATTCGGGGCATGCTTCACTGGTCGGGCAGAGTCGCACCCTGCACGACCGTAGAGACGTCGGACGTAGAGAGAAGGCAAGCCGTGTCCGCTGCAAAGCCGAGCGCAACGATCCGGTACACCGCGTTGCGTCTGCTGATTTTCGTCGGCTGCTTCTTCGTGTCGGGTGTGGCGGTCCACTTCGGGCTGCTGCCCGCCGGCGCCGGCGGGTCCAACGTCGTCTGGGTCATCCTCCTCGGCCTGCTGCTCTCCGCCCCGCTCAGCTTCATCCTGCTGCGCAAGCAGCGCGACGAGATGTCCCAGCAGATCGTCTCCACGGTCGACCGGACCAAGGCCAGGCTGGACGCCAACCGCACCCGCGAGGACGGCGTCACCCCGTAACGTTCCTCACGGCCCCGCCCCGTGCGGACGCGCCCCGGACCCGAGCCACCCGCTCCGGTACCGGGGCTTCGTCGTTCAGGGGGGCCCGCGGGCCCGGACCGGAACGGACTCCTGACCCAAGTGGACCTTTGAGGTTCTCAAAGTACAAGTGTTAACGTATCCGGCATGAACACCGCAGTGCGCACCCACCACGCCATGAGCCCCCGGCTCGTGGCGCGCCTGCACGTGGATCTCTGCCGCTGTATGTCCGCGGTCTGTTGCCGCAACGTCTGAACCGGCACCATGCAGCGGCGCCGCCCCTGACGCGGGCGCCGCACCCCCGTCCCCGTCTCACCGCACGTCGGTACGTCTGTTCCCGTACGTCCCACTGCGCCCCCACAGGAGTGTGCCCGTGTCCGCGAATTCCACGTCCCCCGAGGCCGGAACCGGGAAGCCATCCGGCTCCGGGCCGGGCTTCCGCATACCCAGCGTCCCGTTCTGGGTCCAGATCGTCGCGGGTCTGGTGCTCGGTGTCCTGCTCGGCTGGCTCACCCGCAGCCAGGACATCGACTGGCTCTACACCACGCTCGACAAGATCGGCCACCTCTTCGTCCAGCTGCTGAAGCTGGCCGTCGCGCCCCTCGTCTTCTTCGCGATCATGGTGTCGATCACCAACCTGCGCAAGGTCAACAACGCGGCCAGGCTGGCCACCCGCACGCTGCTCTGGTTCATGATCACCTCGCTGATCGCCGTCGCCATCGGCCTCGCGATCGGCCTGATCACCAACCCGGGCTCCGGCACCGGCCTCACCCCGAAGGACGGCGCCAAGCCGGAGCACGCCGGCTCCTGGCTGGACTTCCTCACCGGCATCATCCCGACGGACGTCATCACGCCGTTCACCGAACTGAACGTCCTGCAGATCGTCTTCATGGCCGCCGTCGCCGGTATCGCCGCGCTCCAGCTCGGCGAGAAGGCCAAGCCGATCCTCACCCTGAGCGAGTCGGTCCTGGAGCTCCTCCAGAAGGCCCTGTGGTGGGTCATCCGCCTCGCCCCGCTCGGCACCGTCGGCCTCATCGGCTACGCGATCGCCGACTACGGTTGGGACCTCATCGGCAAGTACGCGACGTTCACCGCCGACGTCTACATCGGCTGCGCCCTGGTGATGTTCGGCGTCTACCCGCTGCTGCTCGCCACGGTCGCCAAGGTCAGCCCGCTGCAGTTCTTCAAGGGCGCCTGGCCCGCGATCCAGCTCGCCTTCGTCTCCCGCTCCTCGGTCGGCACCATGCCGGTCACCCAGAAGGTCACCGAGCGGCTCGGCGTCCCGAAGGAGTACGCCAGCTTCGCCGTCCCGTTCGGCGCCACGACCAAGATGGACGGCTGCGCCGCGATCTACCCCGCGCTGGCGGCGATCTTCATCGCGCAGATCTTCGACGTCCAGCTGGGCATCGGCGACTACGTCCTGATCGCGTTCGTCTCGGTCATCGGCTCCGCGGCCACCGCCGGACTCACCGGCGCCACGGTCATGCTGACCCTCACCCTGTCGACGCTGGGCCTCCCGCTGGAGGGCGTGGGCCTGCTGCTCGCCATCGACCCGATCCTGGACATGATGCGCACCGCCACGAACGTGGCCGGCCAGGCGCTGGTCCCGGTGCTCGTCTCGGCCAGGGAGAAGATCCTGGACCACGACGCGTACAACTCGGCGTCGGCCTCCCCGGTCGACGGGCCCGAGGTCCGCGAGGAGGAGCCGAAGGGCGTGCCCGTCCCCGCCTGACACCGCCGTACGGCACCACCCGCACCACCGAAGCGCCCCGGCCGGGACCAGGCCGGGGCGCTTCGGTGCGTCAGGGGCGCTGGAAGACGACCTCCGGGTTGCCGGGGGTCGGCCCGTCCAGGAGCGGCTGCGGCCGGCCCCGCAGGTGCTGGTCGAGGAAGGCGGCGGTGTAGGCACGGGTGATCTGTGCCGAGCGCGTGCCGGAGAGCGGGGCGGCGGGGTCCACCGGCAGCCCCAGCTGCTCGGCCAGTACGGGGAGGTCCGTGAAGGTGAAGTGCCCGGAGCCCTCCACGGTCAGCCAGCGCTTCCAGCCGTCCAGGTGCCGCCACCCGGCGTCCCAACTCGTGTCGAGGCTGCCGGGGTGGTGCTCCGCGTCGGTGCCGAGCATCAGGAACGGGCGTCCGCCGCCGAGGCCCGAGGCGGGGACCTCCTCGAAGAAGGAGCCGTCCAGGTCGATCCCGGCGTCCACGCGCCGGTCGGCGAGCATCACGGAGGCCGCCGCGCTCCCGCCGATGGAGTGAGATGTGTATAAGAGACAGCGCCGATGGAGTGGCCGGCTGCGGCGACCCGGGACGGGTCGATCACGGCGGACCTGCTCCAGGCGGGTCGGTGGCCGGTCAGCCGGTCGAGAACGAAGGAGAGGTCGGCGGCCCGCCCGGTGGAGACGGCTTTCAGCAGCAGCCGCGAGGCCGCCTCGTCCGGTGCGGCCTCGACCTGGTCGCAGGCCGCGCAGGTCAGTACCCGCCCGCCGGGGAAGGAGGTTCCGGTCGACTCGTAGGCATGGTCCACACTCGCCACCGTGTAGCCGCGGCTCGCCAGGTCCTCGGCGAGTGAGGTCAGGGTGGCCCGGGGGGTGTTGAACCCGGGCGAGAGCAGCACCAGAGGGAACCGGCCCGGGGCGGCCGGGGCGGCGGTGCGGGCGTGGGTGGTGGTGGCGGCGACGGTGGCGGCGGGGACGGTCCCGTCCAGTCCGCGTTCCGCCAGCAGCAGCCGGGCCTCCTCGGTGGTCATGTACGGGGCCGGTGCGCCGCCGGCGGTGCGGGCCGGGTAGTACAGCGACACCATCAGTTCCCGTGGCCCGGCCTCGGGGACCCACGGGTCGGTGCGGCTGCGGTCGGTGAGGTGCAGAGTCTCCGTGCCCACGGCGTACGCGCCGGTCGGGCGGGGCAGTCCGGGCGGCGTGGTGCGGTTCGCCGTCGCGGTCGGCGCGGAATCGGGTAAGGCGTGGGCCACGGTGGCGGGGCCGGTCAGCAGTACGGCCGCCGCGAGGGCGGCGATCACGGTGTGTCCGCGGAATCCGGTGGTCATGGGCCGACGGTAGGCGGCCGGACCGGACGGGGCGTCGCCCCGGAGGGCGACACCGTGTGCGACCTCGGAACGAGCGGGTATCGGACACGGTGGGAGGCGGCAACCGGCCACCGGCCGGCCCGGGCCGCCGCGTACCGGGGGTGCCGGCCCCGCGCCGTAGGCTTACCGGGAGTGGCGGGGGCGGGAGGAAGTCCGACGTGAGTGCAGTGAAGAGCAAACGCATGCCGCGCGCCGTGCGGGAGCGGCAGATGATGGACGCCGCGGTGCGGACCTTCGGGCAGCGCGGGTACCGGGCCGCCTCGATGGACGAGATCGCGGAGCTGGCCGGTGTCTCCAAGCCGCTGGTCTACCTCTATCTGAACTCCAAGGAGGAGCTCTTCACCGCCTGTATCCGCCGTGAGTCGAAGGCGCTGATGGAGGCGGTGCGGGCCGGGGTGGAGCCGGGTCTGCCGGCCGACCGGCAGCTGTGGGAGGGCCTGCGGGCCTTCTTCACGCACACCGCGGAGCACCCGGACGGCTGGGCGGTGCTGCACCAGCAGGCGCGCTCGCAGGGGGAGCCGTTCGTCGGTGAGGTGGCGGTGCTGCGGGAGGAGATCGTCGCGTTCGTGACGGGTCTGATCGGGGCGGCGGCGCGTGAGGCGCGCCACGACCCCGCCCTGCCCGACCGGGACGTGGCCGGGCTCGCGCAGGCGCTCGTGGGGGCCGCGGAGGCGCTGGCGGGGTGGGCGAACGTCACCGAGGGCGTCTCGGCCAAGGAGGCGGCGACCACCTTGATGAACTTCTCCTGGGCGGGCCTGGAGAACCTGATGCACGGCCGTGGCTGGCAGTCCCGGGAGGGCTGACGGAACGCGGTGGTCAGCCCTCCCGGACCATGGTGCCGGTGAGGTGGACCCGGCGTTCGCCGCGCACCTGGAAGTCGCTCCCGGAGGCGGCGTAGGTGAGGGTGGCCGGCAGCAGGACGGGGGCCTTGAAGTCGGCCCGTACGGAACGGACGCGTCCGGGGGCGGTGGTCCCGGTGCCCGCCTCCGCCTGGGCGAGGCAGCGGGCGACCGTCCACATGCCGTGGGCGATGTGCCGGGGGAAGCCGAACAGCCGCGCGGTGAGCGGGTGGAGGTGGATCGGGTTCCGGTCGCCCGACACGGCGCCGTAGCGGCGCCCGAGGTCGCCGGGCAGCCGCCACTCGGCGACGGCGGG
>NZ_KL585400.1:46743-47867 GCF_000721935.1 Streptomyces sp. NRRL WC-3549 | reverse complement strand
GGGCGGCCCCGGCCGCGGTACGGGCTCCTGCCGGGGCGCCGACGCCGAGGTGGCGGGCGCGGAGGCGGAGGGCGCCGAGGTGGCGGACGTGCCGGTCGCGTGGCGGGACAGGTAGCCGCTGCGTGACTCCCAGACCGTTTCCCCCGCGCACCGCGCCTCGGTCACCATCGTGACCTCGGTACCACGCCGATGGGGCGTCAGCCCGGCCGCGTACGCGGTGAGTTCGATGCGGTCCTCCGGGCGCAGTGGCCGGTGCCCGGTGATCTCGATCCAGGTGTGCACCAGGCCCAGGACCGGCAGCGGGAAGGACCGGCCCGTCATGATCCGCATGGCGAGCGGGAAGCCCAGCACGTGTGGGTAGGTGAGCGGCAGGGCGTCCGGGTCGGTGAAGCCGCAGAGGGACCGGTACGCGGCCAGCGGCCCCGGTGCGGCGGGCGCGGCGGGCCGCACCTCCCGTCCGGCGGGCAGGGTGGCGCCGGGGCGCCCCGCCCGCTTGAACGGGGAGGTGACGGCCCCGCGCAGGAGGGCTGTGGCGAGGGCGGACATGGCTCAGGCCCCCAGCAGGCTCTGGCCGCAGACCCGTACGACCTGGCCGTTGACGGCGCTGGAGGCGGGCTGGGCGAACCAGGCGGTGGTCTCGGCGATGTCCACCGGGAGGCCGCCCTGGGAGAGGGAGTTCATCCGGCGGCCCGCCTCCCGGATGAGGAGCGGCACGGCGGCCGTCATCTTCGTCTCGATGAAGCCGGGCGCGACCGCGTTGACGGTGACGCCGTGGTCGGCGGCGGCGCGCGGGGCCAGGGAGCGGACGAGGCCGATGACGCCCGCCTTGCTGGCCGCGTAGTTCGTCTGGCCGGTGTTGCCCGCGATGCCCGCGATGGACGCGGTGGCGACGATCCGGCCGCCGCGGTTCACGGCGCCCGCCTTCAGCAGTGCGTCCGTGGTGCGCAGGACGCTGTCGAGGTTGACCTCGACGACCTGGGCCCAGCGCTCGGCCGGCATGTTGGCGAGCCGCCGGTCCCGGGTGATGCCGGCGTTGTGGACGAGGACGTCCAGGCCGTCCGGTGCGGCGGCGGCCATGCGCTCGGCCGCGTCGGGCGCGGTGACGTCCAGCGGCAGGGCGGTGG
>NZ_KL585400.1:45086-46531 GCF_000721935.1 Streptomyces sp. NRRL WC-3549 | reverse complement strand
CGAGCCGGTCCGCGGTACGGACCAGGTCCTCCCGCGCCTGCGGGACGTCCAGGCAGATCACGCGGGCGCCGTCCCGGGCCAGCACGGAGGCGACCGAGGCGCCGATCCCGCGGGCCGCGCCGGTGACCAGCGCGGTGCGCCCGGACAGCGGCGCCACCCAGTCCGCGACCGGGTCGGGCGCGGTGTCGGTCAGCTCGACGACCTGGCCGCTCACGTACGCGGACCGGGGTGACAGCAGGAAGCGCAGGGTGGACTCGGCACAGGCGGCGGCGCCTGCCGGGACGCGCAGCAGCTGTGCGGTGGCGCCCCCGCCGATCTCCTTGCCGAGTGAGCGCACGAACCCTTCGAGCGCCTGCTGGGCCGCCGCCTGGTGGTGGTCCTCGGGAGAGGGCGGTGTGCCGAGGACGACGATCCGGCCGCCCGTGGCCAGAGAGCGTACGACGGGGTGCAACTGGGCGTGCACGGTGGCGAGTCCGGCCGCCGTGGTGATCCCCGTCGCGTCCACGACGATGCCCGCCGGGCGCTCGGCCTTCCCCGTCACCTCCAGCCCGGTGGCGGCCAGGACCGGGCCGAGGGCCTCCCCGAGGGTCGACTCACCGGCCGTGAGGTGCAGCAACGGCCCGTCGAGCGCGGGTGTCCCCAGCGTCCAGCGGCGCAGCCGGACGGGCTGCGGCAGGCCGAGCCGGCGGGTCAGGAAACGGCCGGGGGCGGTGCCGGTCAGATGCAGATAGCGGTCGGCCATTGTCCAGACTCCTGCTCGGTCGTAGATTTACTCCGGAGTAAGGTTACTCAAGGGTCAGGAGTTGGTCGAGATGAGTTGGTCGAGTTGATTCCCCTCGCACTGCCGCAACCGCGCCGGGTCGCCGTCCTCGGCGGCAGCCGCATCCCGTTCGCCCGTTCCGACGGCCCCTACGCCGAGGCGTCCAACCAGCAGATGCTGACCGCCGCCCTGGACGGTCTGGCCGAACGCTTCGGGCTGCGCGGGGAGTCGGTGGGGGAGTTCGTCGCGGGCGCGGTCCTCAAGCACAGCCGCGACTTCAACCTCGCCCGTGAGACGGTGCTGGGCTCCTCCCTCGACCCGCGCACACCGGCGTACGACGTCCAGCAGGCGTGCGGCACCGGGCTCCAGGCCGTGATCGCCGCGGCCAACAAGATCGCTCTCGGCGCCGTCGACTCGGCGGTCGCGGGTGGTGCGGACACCACCAGCGACGCCCCGCTCGGCGTCAACGACCAGTTGCGCAGGATCCTGCTCCAGGCCCGGAGGGCGAAGTCGGCGGGCGGCAGGCTCAGGGCGCTGGCGGCCGTACGCCCCCGCCACCTCGTGCCGGACATCCCGCGCAACGCCGAACCCCGTACCGGCCTGTCGATGGGTGAGCACGCCGCCGTCACCGCCCGGAAGTGGGGCATCACCCGGGAGGACCAGGACCTGCTGGCGGCCACCAGCC
>NZ_KL585400.1:38959-44882 GCF_000721935.1 Streptomyces sp. NRRL WC-3549 | reverse complement strand
CCAGCGGCTCGCCGCCGCGTACGAGCGGGGCTTCCTGGACGACCTGGTCGTCCCCTACCTCGGTCTGGAACGCGACCAGAACCTCCGCCCCGGCTCCACCGCCGGCAAACTGGCCACCCTCAAGCCGGTGTTCGGCGCCGGGCACCCCGGCGCGACGATGACGGCGGGCAATTCGACCCCGCTCACCGACGGAGCCGCCACCGTGCTGCTGGCGAGCGAGGAGTGGGCCGAGGCCCACGAGCACGCCCCGCTCGCCTACCTGTCGTTGTACGAGACGGGCGCGGTGGACTACGTGGACGGCGAGGACGGTCTGCTGATGGCGCCCGCGTACGCCGTCCCGCGGATGCTGGAACGGGCCGGCCTCGGCATCGAGGACTTCGACCTGATCGAGATCCACGAGGCCTTCGCTTCCCAGGTCCTGGCCACCCTGGCCTCCTGGGAGAAGCAGGGCCTGGCACGGGTGGACCGGGAGAAGCTCAACGTGGCCGGGTCGTCGCTCGCCACCGGGCACCCGTTCGCCGCGACCGGCGCCCGGATCGTCGCCACCCTGGCCAAGCTTCTCGCGGAGCGGGACGGACCGGGCCGTGGCCTGATCTCGGTCTGCGCGGCGGGCGGCCAGGGGGTCACGGCGATCCTGGAACGCCCCTGACACCCCCTGACGCGCCTGACACCCTGACGCCCCTGACCCCCTGATGCCCCTGACCCCCTTGACGGCCTGACGCGCCCCTGACGGCCTGACGCCCTTCGCGTACGCCCCTTCCGGCACGCACCCCCTCCGCCCCACCGGAACCGCTTCACCGCACACGTACGCCCCGCGCGCCCACCGCCCGCGCCGGCGCCGGAGCCCAGGGACGGGCCCGGCGCCGGACCCCCTGTCGAGGAGCCGCCCGTGTCCACGCCCGCATCCGCCACCCCCGCCGCCCCCTCCGCACCCGTCCTGGTCGAACCGACCAGGGTCAGGGCGTCGGACGGCACGGTACGGGAGGTCTCCGTACCCCTGTTCGCGCCGGTCGTCCGGCGGGGTTCGCTCGCGGAGATCCCCTTCGACAACGCCCGCGAGGCCCCGGCCGAGACCGTGCTCAGCCGCAAGCGGCCCGACGGCACCTGGCAGGACGTCACCGCCGCCGACTTCGCGGCCGAGGTCCAGGCCGTCGCCAAAGGGCTGATCGCGGAGGGCCTCCGGGCCGGCGACCGGATCGCCATCATGGCCCGTACCACCTACGAGTGGACGCTGCTCGACTTCGCGTCCTGGGCGGCGGGCCTGGTCACCGTGCCCGTCTACCCGACCTCGTCCGCCTTCCAGACCCGCTGGATCCTCCAGGACTCGGGGGCCGCCGCCTGCGCCGTGGAGACCAAGGAGCAGGGCAGGCTGGTCAGCCAGGAGCGGCAGCAACTCGGCTCGCTCACCCATCTGTGGCAGTTCGACACGGGGGCGATCGGCCGGCTGAAGTCGCTCGGCAAGGACGTCCCGGACGCGGTGGTCGCCGCGCGCCGCGCCACCCTGGAGCCGCACAGCCCCGCCACCCTCATCTACACCTCGGGCACCACGGGCCGGCCCAAGGGCTGCGTCCTGACCCACGGCAACTTCTTCGCCGAGGTGGACAACGCCATCGAACTGCTCCACCCGGTCTTCAAGTCCGTCTCCAAGGACCCGGCGTCCACCCTGCTCTTCCTGCCGCTCAGCCATGTCTTCGGCCGGATGGTCGCGATCGGCTGCATGCGGGCCCGGGTCCGCCTCGGGCACGCGCCCTCGATCCGTACCGAGGACCTGCTCACGGACCTGGCGGGCTTCGAACCGTCGTTCCTGCTGGCCATCCCGTACGTCCTGGAGAAGGTCTACAACACCGGCCGGGCCACCGCCGAGAACATGGGCCGCGCCTCCTCCTTCGACCGTGCGGCCCGCATCGCCCGGCGCTACGGCGAGGCGGTCGAGGCCGCCCAGCACGGCACGGGCCCCGGGCCGGGGCTCGGGCTGCGGGCCGCCCGCGCCCTGTACGACCCGCTGGTCTACCGGCGCATCCGGGCCGCGCTGGGCGGCCACGTACGGTACGCGATCTGCGGCGGCTCCCCGCTGGGCCATCGGCTCGCGGCGTTCTACGCGGGCGCCGGCATCCAGATATTCGAGGGGTACGGGCTGACCGAGACCACCGCCGCCGCCACCGTCACCCCGCCCCTCAAGCCCCGTCTGGGCACGGTGGGCTGGCCGCTGCCGGGTACCGCCGTACGGATCGCCGACGACGGCGAGGTGCTGCTCGGCGGCGGTCAGGTCTTCCAGGGCTACTGGGACGCCGAGCGCGGCGGCCCGGTGCCGCGCGGGGAGGACGACTGGTTCCCGACGGGCGATCTGGGTGCGTTGGACGAGGACGGCTACCTCACGATCACCGGGCGCAAGAAGGACATCCTCATCACGTCTGGCGGCAAGAACGTCACCCCCGCCCCACTGGAGGACTGGCTCCGCGCCCACCCGCTGGTCAGCCAGTGCCTCGTCGTCGGCGACGACCGGCCGTTCATCGGCGCCCTGATCACCCTGGAGCCGGACGGGCTCGCCCACTGGCGCCGGATGCACAAGAAGGAGGGCGTCCCGATCCGCGAACTCGTCCACGACGAGGAACTGCGCGGGGCGCTCCAGCGCGCGGTGGACGAGGCCAACCGGCTGGTCTCGCGGGCCGAGTCGATCCGTGAGTTCACGGTGCTGACCAAGGACTTCACCGAGGAGGGCGGCCACCTGACACCGTCCCTGAAGCTGAAGCGGGACGCGATCACCCGGGATTACGCGGAGGAGATCGAGGGGCTGTACCGGCGGTAGGGGAGTGGGGCGCGGCGCTACGGCCAGAAGGGCTTGACCTCGTCACCGTCAAGGAGGTAGTCGAGTCCTTCGATGGTGTGCCAAACGTCCAGCTCGCGAAGGCTGAGGCTGTATGTCGCCGCACGCTCCGCCAGCTCTTCGTAGCTCATGTGGACGCCGGCCAGCAGCCTTTCGCGCTGCTCCACAAGCTCGCTGCGCGTCCTATGGATCACAGTCGGCACAACTCGCTCCCCGGTGTCGATGGCCATAGTCAAGCAGGGGCTACTGACACTCATGCTGTCACTCCCGCCGAAAGTCACTCGCACGGGTCCTGAAGCCTGCCTACCCGGGGCCGGTGCGGCGGACACGGCAACGGCCTACTTACGGACCCGTGCGGCTCACCTCCGTCGTGTGAGGGAGGGCGAAGACCGAGCCCGGCCGGCCCGCCGTGGATCCATGGCCGGTGGGTCCGCTCCGCCCGCCGTTCGGCATACGTTGGGTCCGTCACGCCCGACCACGGAGGTGCCTCGCATGCGGATCGCCACGACGATCTTCCTCACCGATGAGACGATCACGCCGGTACGGCTCGCACACGAGCTGGAGCGGCGGGGGTTCCACGGGCTGTACCTGCCCGAGCACACCCACATCCCGGTCAGCCGGGAGAGCCCCTACCCGGCGGGCGGCGAGCTCCCGCCCGAGTACGGCCGCACCCTGGACCCCTTCGTCGCCCTGGCGCAGGCGGGCGCGGTCACCGAGCGGCTGGCCCTGGGGACCGGCATCACGCTGATCGCCCAGCACGACCCCATCGACCTGGCCAAGCAGGCCGCCACCCTGGACCACCTCTCCGGTGGACGCCTCACGCTCGGCATCGGCTTCGGCTGGAACGTGGAGGAGGCCGCCGACCACGGGGTCGACTGGGCGACGCGGCGGGCGCTGGGCGGCGACCGGCTGGCGCTGATGCGGGCCCTGTGGGCGGACGAACCCACGGCGTACGAGGGCGAGTTCGCATCGGTGCGGGCGAGCCACGCGTACCCCAAGCCGGTGCAGCGGCCACGCGGTCCGGTGAACGGCCCCCGCACCCTGATCGGCGGGGCGGCGGGCCCGAAGCTCTTCGCGCAGATCGCCCGGAACGCGGACGGCTGGCTGCCGATCGGTGGCCGGGGGCTGGCGGAGGCGCTGCCGAAGCTCCGTGCGGAGTGGGAGGCGGCGGGCCGTGACCCCGGTCACCTCCAGGTGGTGCCGTACGCCGTCGTACCGAGCCCCGGCAAGCTGGCGCACTTCGCGGAGCTGGGGATCGAGGAGGTCGTGCTGCAACTCCCGCCCGCCGGTGAGCCGGAGGTGCTGCGGGCGCTGGACGCGCACGCCGCGTTCCTCTGAGGAGACACCCCGCCCGGGCCGCCATCCCTGGCCGCCGGTCCCGTGTGCAACCGGCGAGGCTAAAATCGCATCTATCACCTCCGGACATCGATGGTGCGGCCCGTGTGCGTGTGTGCTCGGCTGCCGCCTGGGAGCGGGAGCAGGATGAACAGGCCGTTGCGCCACATAGCCATCTTCTGCGGGCTGCTGATGCTGGCCCTGCTGATCCGGACGAACTGGCTCCAGTTCGCCCAGAGCGAGGAGCTGGCCACCCACGAGCACAACCGCCGGGTGAAGATCACCCAGTTCGCGACGCCGCGCGGCGACATCATCGTGAACGGCAAGGCGATCACCGGGTCGAAGGAGGTCGAGGGGACCGACTTCAAGTACCAGCGCACCTTCAAGCAGGGCAAGATGTACGCCCCGGTCACCGGCTACGCCTCGCAGGCGCAGGGCATGTCCCTCCTGGAGAAGACGTACGACTCCATCCTCAGCGGCCAGGACGAGCGGTTCGCCTTCCGGCACGCCAAGGACATCCTCACCGGTGAACCGCGCCGGGGCGGGGACGTGATCACGACCATCGACGCGAAGGCGCAGGAGGCCGGGTACAAGGGGCTGACCGACCTGGACGCCCGGGGCGCGGTCGTCGCGCTGGAACCGTCGACCGGCAAGGTGCTCGCCCTGGTCTCGACCCCCTCGTACGACCCTTCGGTCTTCGCCGGCAACTCCTTCAAGGAGGGCGACAAGTTCCAGGCGCTGGTGGACGACAAGAGCAAGCCGCTCGCCAACCGGCCGCTGCGCGAGACCTTCCCGCCCGGCTCCACCTTCAAGATCCTCACGGCCGCCGCCGCCCTGGAGGCCGGTGTCGTCACGGACGTCAACGCGCCGACGGACGCGGTCTCCCCGTACCCGCTGCCGCAGTCCACGACCAAGATCAGCAGTGAGGCCGGCGACGCGACGTGCAACAAGGCGTCGATGAAGACGGCCATGCAGTACTCCTGCAACAACGTCTTCCTGGACGCCGCGCTCAAGGTCGGCGACGAGAAGATGCGGGAGACGGCGGAGAAGTTCGGCTTCAACGAGGACGTCTACTCGGAGGAGTTCGGCGACATGCTCGCCACCAAGAGCCTCTACCCCGAGGAGCTCGACAAGCCCGGTACGGCCCTGACGGGCATGGGCCAGGGCAGCCTCACGAGCACCCCGATGCAGATGGCGATGGTGACGGCCGCGCTCGCCAACGACGGCAAGCTGATGCAGCCGCATGTCGTGGAGGAGCTGCGCGGCCCGGACGTGTCGACGCTGGAGAAGCACGAGCCGAAGGAGATGAGCCAGGCGGTCTCGCCGGAGACGGCGAAGAAGGTCCAGGAGATGATGGAGTTCACCGCCAAGGAGGGCAGCGCGCAGAAGGCGCTGATCGACGGCGTGACGGTGGGCGGCAAGACGGGTACGGCCCAGCGTGGCAACGACGTGAGCAAGGAAGTCCCGTACGGCTGGTTCGTCTCGTACGGCAAGGCGTCCGACGGCCGCTCGGTGGCGGTCGCGGTGTTCATCGACCCGACGGCCATGGACATCTCCCGCTCCGACATCTCCGGTGGCCGCCTCGGCGCCCCGATCGCGAAGAGCGTGATGCAGGCGGTGCTGGGCAAGTAGCCCGCCACCCCTGGAACACACCTGAGCCCCCGCCCGGCGCGCTGCCGGGCGGGGGCTCAGGTCATCCGGTGGGCTCGGACGGGAGTGCGGCCGTCGGGGTGGTGACGGGCTCGGCCGGCGGGGTGTCGGTGG
>NZ_KL585400.1:32007-38763 GCF_000721935.1 Streptomyces sp. NRRL WC-3549 | reverse complement strand
TTTCCGGGCGGCCCCCGGCCAGCCGCAGGGTGACGGTGGCGGTGACGCCCGCCAGCAGGCCCCAGAGCAGGGCCGCCGGGACCCCGCCGCCGAGAGCGCCGCTCAAGTGCTGCCAGCCCCACCGCGTGCCGGAGTCCGCCGAGGTCACCGCGGACTGCCAGACCTGGTTCACCAGCAGCCCGACGACGGTCGCGCAGACCGCCCCGACCGCCGTCGCCGGCACCGTGGCCCGGGTGAGCAGCACGGGCAGCAGCCGCAGCGCCCACCACACCACGGCGAGCAGCAGGACGTCACCGAGGCGGTACAGCAGCCAGTGGCCGAACGCCCCGTCCGTGGGCGGCGCCCAGTAGCCGAGCAGGAGCAACTTGCGCAGCAGATCGCCCGGTTCGGAGAGCAGCCGGCCGGACAGGGGGACCGTCTGCAAGGAGGCCGCCACCCGGTGGTACGAGAGCACCACCGAGGACAGATGTGTATAAGAGACAGACGCCCAGCGGCAGCGGACCCGCGCCCTTGGCGGTGATCCATGCCACGAGCACCGTGACCGCCGCCGTGACGAGCGCGGCCACCACGGTGATCTGCTGGCCGGACGACATCATGCTCGCCAGCTGCGGCAGGAACCGGTAACTGCCGCGCCCGGACGAGACGATCAGCCACGGTGCCGAGACGGTCACCGCGAGCATCCCGGCCACCGTGCCCCAGCCCCACACCGCGAGCAGTGTGACCACGGCCCGGCGGTTCACCGGCGGCAGCCTGCGGACCAGGAGCAGCGCCCCGGGGACGAAGAAGACGAACAGCGCCGCGAACCGGACCTGCATCCCGGTCTCGTGCAGCGAGAGGTACCGGGCGCCGTCCACCCCGGTGTCGCCCAGTCCTCCGCTACCGAGCCGGAGCGCTTCGGGCGGGTCGTACGCCCAGGGCGAGAGCCAGTACTGAAGATCGGCCACCATCCGGCCGCCGAGCGCGTCGGTGGCGCCCTGGAGGTGCAGCGCCTCCACGCTCGCCCCGGCCCACCACAGCAGCGCCGTGAGCAGTACTCCTCCGACCAGTGCGGGTATCACCGCGCGCCGGTATGTCATGAACGTCCCCCGATGTGATCGCACCCCGCCAATTTCCTGACCGGCTGGAGAGTACGGGGTGGCGATCACATGGGGGTCACGGTCGTCCGTGCGTTCAGTACCGCTGTGCGTAGGCCACGAACGCGGTCCAGGTGGTGGGCGCCACGTCGAGGTGCGGTCCGTGGGTGACCTTGGAGTCGCGGATGTGGACAGTGGTGGGGCAGGTGGCGACCTCTACGCAGGCGCCGCCTTCGCCGCTGCTGTAGCTGGACTTGTGCCAGGCGTAGGCGACCTCGACGCAGGTGCCGCCCTCGCCACCGCTGTAGCTGCTCTTGAACCAGTGCAGTCGCTCGGTGTTCATTGCTCTCCCAGCATCTTCGTACAGCGGATGGGAGTCGTGCGGTCACTGCTGGTCAGCGTACGGAGAACCGGACACGCTGAGTCACATGAACGCCGAAATCACCCTTGCGGTTTTCACTTCGTCCAGCGGTTGAGCGCGACCCGTCGTGAAGCGCGGCTCGCGCGGCGGCTGGTGGTGCAGCAGCTCGACGCGTGGGGCGTGCCCTACGGGAGCGGGTTGTCCGACGACGTCGCGTCGATCGTGGCCGAGCTGGCGTCCAACGCCGTGCTGCACGGGCGGGTCCCCGGGCGGGACTTCGAGGTGCGGTTGCTGCGGTTCGCGGACACGCTGCGTATCGAGGTGTCCGACGCCCGGGGCGAGCGGCGGCCCGAGTCGTGCGAGCCGGCCGAGGGGGCCGCGTCGGGGTACGGGCTGCCGCTGGTGGCCGCGCCGGCCGCGAAGTGGGGGGTGGTGGAGCGGAACGGGGTGGGCAAGACGGTGTGGGCGGAGTGCCTCTGGCCTTAAGGGGCGTCCACCCCGAGCCCGGTGGTGGCGGACACGGCCGTCCGTATCTCCGCCTCCAGGGCCCCGGCGTCCTGCTCGTCGCTCGCCCAGGCGACGTGGCCGTCCGGGCGGATCAGCGCGGCCCGCACGGTGGACCAGGCGGGCCGGTCCGCCGGCCGGGGCGCGGTGTGCGGGACGACGCCGGGACCCGAGACGGGGGCCGGGGTGCCGGTGAAGTCGAGGAGGACGTACCGGCCGGGGCGCAGGGCGGTGAACAGGTCGGGGGAGCCCGCGAGTTCGAGGTTCGGGGCGCGGTGGCCCGTGAGCGGGTGGCCGGGGGGCGTGGGCGGATAGGTGACGGCGAGCGCGGAGAGGCGTTCGGCCAGGCTCCGGGAGAACGCGGGGACGGTGGCGACGAGTTGGCTGAGCAGGGTGCGCAGGTCCTGGCCCTCCGGTGACTGGGCGTTCATCAGGGCCGTCTGAGCCCGGGTGCTGAGGAGCAGGTCGGCGCCGACCGGGTGGCGTTCGGCGTGGTAGCTGTCCAGGAGTGCGCCGGGAGCCGTGCCCGCCACCGTCGCGGCCAGCTTCCAGCCGAGGTTGGTGGCGTCCTGCACGCCGACGTTGAGGCCCACGCCTCCGGCCGGGTAGTGCATGTGCGCGGCGTCGCCCGCGAGCAGAACGCGGCCCTGGCGGTAGGCGGCGGCCTGGCGGGTGGCGTTGCCGAACCGGGAGAGCCAGCTCGGGTCGCGCATGCCGAAGTCCGTACCGGCGATCCGGGTCACCTTGGCGCGCAGGGCGTCGAGGGTGAGCTCGCCGGGGTGGTCCGGGCCGTTGCTGTCGGGGTCGCCGCCGACGATCCGGTGCAGACCGCCCGGCATCGGGACGGCCATGACGCCACCGGCCGGACCCGAAGCGGCGTACACCGCGCCCTTGGGCGGATCGTCCAGCACCACGTCCCCCAGCCAGCCCCACGTCGTGGCGTCGGTGCCGGGGAACGCGATCCCGGCCGCCTCACGGACGGTGCTCCGGGTGCCGTCGCAGCCCACGACGTACGCGGCACGCAGGGTGTACGGGCCGTCGGGGCCGGTCGCCTCGACGCTCACCCCGTCCGCGTCCTGGGTGAGACCGGTCACCCGGTGCCCGCGTCGCAGGTCGGCACCGGCCGCCACCGCGTGCGCCTCCAGCAGTTCTTCGGTACGGGCCTGCGGCAGGGCGAGCGTGAACGGGTAGGGCGTGTCCAGGACGGCGAAGTCCATGCGGTCGTCCAGCCCGCCGAAGTGGCCGCTGGGGATGCGCCGGCCCTCGGCGAGGAAGGGTTCCGCCACGCCCCGGAAGGCCAGGACCTCCAGTGTGCGCGGGTGGAGGGTGAGCGCCTTCGAATGCGGGTCCCGCTCGTGCCGGGCCTCCAGGACCGTGACGGGGGTCCCGGCCAGGCGCAGTTCGACCCACAGGCCGGTGGGCCCGCCTCCCGCGATGATGACGCGGTCGGTGGCGATGTGTTCCGGGACGGTGTGTTCCGGGACGGTGTGTTCCATGACGGCTCCTCGGCCTTCGACGGGGGCTCTCTTGGTCAGTGACCAATGCCCGTTCGCCCAGTAGACTAGGTCGGTGACCAAGAAGCAAGCGGACGACGCGGCCCGGACCCGGCTCGACCCCGGGACGGTGGTGCGGGCGGCCCTGGAGCTGCTGGACGAGAAGGGCGCGGACGGGCTCTCGATCCGGGGCATCGCGGACCGGCTCGGCGTCCGGATGAACACGGTGCTCTGGCACGCGAAGACCAAGGCCCGGCTGCTGGAGCTGATGGCGGACGCGATCCTGGCCGAGGTGCCGTTGGACGGGCTGCCGGAGCCCTGGGAGCCGCGCGTCCGCGAGCTGTTCCACCGCTACCGCCGGGCCTTGCTGGCCCACCGCGACGGGGCCAGGATCGTGGCCGGTACGTACGCGGCCGAGCCCGCCACGCTCCGGTTCGCCGAGCTGATGGTCCAGGCGCTGCTGGCCGGCGGGCTGGGGGAGCAGGAGGCGGTGTGGACGGCCTGGACCCTGGTCTATTTCACTCTCGGGCTGGCCCAGGAGGAACAGGCACAGCCGGAGGCGCTGGGCGCGGCCTTCACGCGGAGCCTGGCCACGGGCGCGTACCCGTCGCTGTCCCGGGCCGCCGCGCACTTCGGCGAGACGTCCTTCGACGAGCGCTTCGACTACGGGCTCTCCCGCATCCTCGGCGCCTGAGAAGCGGGCACGCGAACGGGCCGGGCTCACCACCAGGAGGGTGGAGAGCCCGGCCCGTACGCGCCGGGGCGACCCGGCGACTGATCCGGTGTCAGGTCCGGATCAGCGGTTGATCTCCTTGATCCGCAGCATCCGCGTGATGACCTTGTCCAGCTCCTCGTCCTTGAAGACGTTCTTCCAGTCCTCGCGCACGATCGACTCGCGGCCGTAGTCCATCGCGATCAGGCACGCGTCGGAGAACGGGTTGTCGCCCTTGAGGGTGTTGGCCAGGGCGACCTGGGTGTGGCCGAGCAGCATGGCGCGGGCGGCCTTCTCCGGGACGCCCACGGTGTGGACCGTCTCGTGCAGGGCCTCGGTGAGCAGGGCGCCGACCATGCAGGCGATCGTCTCGACCAGGGTCGGCTCCAGGACCGCGAGCTGCTTGACGGTCACCCAGTGCACCTCGACCACCGGGGCGTAGATGGTGGAGATGACGGCCTCGGCCAGCTCGTGGGCCGCCGGGTCCGGGGACTCCGTGGCGGGCTCGAAGGCGGCCACGACCTCCTGCGGGGCGGCGATTCCGCCGAAGGTGTCCGCCCACTCCTCCTTCGTCGTGCGCTCCAGGAAGACCGACGGGTGGCAGGGGTGCGCCACCGCGTTGGCCACGTCGGCGCGGCGGGTCAGCAGACCGGCGTACGCGGCGGCGGGGTCCAGGGTGAGCAGGATCGCGCCGGGCTTCATCAGCGGGACGAGCTGCTCGGAGACCGTGCCGAGGATGACGTCCGGGACGGCCAGGATCACGACGTCGGCCCGGGCGGCGGCGTCGGCGCTGTCCGTCAGCTCGCGGCCGAGCTCGCGGATCAGCTCCTGGCCCTTCGGGGAGTTCTCCGCGAAGAGCGGCGTGAAACCGCTCTTGACCAGGTTGTTGGAGACCCGCTGGCCCATCTTGCCTGCGGCCCCGATGACGGCGACGGTCCTGGATTCGGTGGCCATTACTTGCTCCTCAGAAGGGTGGTGATGCTGTGCCGGGTCCACTGGTCCTCCAGGCGGGCGGTCTCCTCGAAACCGCCCTGCCAGGGGAGCCAGTGCTCCACGATCTGGTTGACGCCCCGCTCGTCCGGCCCGACCGTGTCGATCATGTGGCGGTAGTCGAGGAGGCCCTCGCCGAGGAGGCAGCCGGCGAAGGTGAAGCCGACCCAGCCGTCCCGGCGGGAGAAGGAGAAGTCCTTGACGTGGATGTTCACCACGTGGGGGGCGGTGGCGTCGATGACGTCCACCGGGCGTTCCAGCCGGGCGACGCTGTTGCCCGGGTCGAGGACGACACCCAGGTGCGGGCTGTCCACACCGCGTACGACGGCCAGCAGGTCGTCGGTGGAGACCTGTTCGTACGTCTCCAGGCCCAGCGTGACGCCCGCCGCCGCGTAGGCGGGGACCGTCTCGCGCAGCAGGGCGGTGGCCTCGGCGGGGGTCGGGCGGTGGTCCGCCGTGTTCAGCATCGAGCGGACCAGCCGGACGCCCAGGCGGCGGGCGATGCGCAGGTAGCGGGCGAGGTGGTCGGGGCGTACGCCCCGGGTGCCCAGTTCCAGCGTGATGCCGTATACGGCCGCCGTGGCGCGCAGCGCGTCCAGGGCCGCGTTGTCGTACGCCTCGATCCGCGGGTAGTCGCAGATCTGGAAGACCTCGCCGCCCAGTTCGCGGGTGTCGGCGAGCATCTCGTCGAGGGTGAGGGGCCGGGGGGCCTTCTCGGAGAGGCGCCAGAAGTAGGCGTAGGTGCTCAGGCCGTAGGACATGCCGCCGCCCCTTCCAGCGTCTCGTCGAGGATGCGTCCGACCGCCGCCGGGTCGTGGGCGAAGCGGCCCAGAAACAGGCCGTCGACGCCCGTGCCGAGCTCGGTGAGCAGGCCGGGGCCCGCGCTGCCGCCGTGACAGTCCGGGCCGGCCGGCGAGCCAGTCGGACAGGGCCCGGCAGACCGTGCGGATGTGGTCGGGGGAGGCCGGGCGGGGGGCGCCGATCGCCCACTGCGGCTCGTAGGCGAGGACGACCGGGGCGAGGGGGCCGTCGTGCGCGGCGGTGGCCAGGACGCGTTCCGCCTCGGCGACGGTGCGGGCGGCCGCCTCGTCCGGGGAGACGTGGTCGAGCTCGCCGACACAGAGCACCGGGGTGAGGCCGTTGCGCAGGGCCGCGGCCGTCTTGGCGGCGACGACGGTGTCGCCCTCGCCGAAGAGACGGCGGCGCTCGGCGTGGCCGACCTCGGCGTAGCGGGCGCCGATCTCGTGCAGGTGGGCGCCGCTGACCTCGCCGGTGTACGGGCCGGAGTCCTCCGCCGCCAGGTCCTGGGCGCCGGTCAGCACCCGGGTCCCGGCGAGGATGCCGGTGACCGGGACCAGGGCGGGGAAGGCGGGCAGCACGAACAGCTCGGCCGTGCCGCCCGTGACGGCGGGGTGCCGGGCGGCCAGGTCCGCGACGGAGCGGGCCCAGTTGAGGGTCTGGTGGTGGCCGAAGTACATCTTCAGGCTCACCCCGATCGTGACCCGGGGCTGCGGGGCGGGGGACATCAGGCTGCGGCTTCCTGCTGGTTCTCGTAGTCGTCCATGAGCGCGACCTTCGCGGCGGAGGCCGACGTCTCGTCGAAGCGGTACGTCAGCCACTCGG
>NZ_KL585400.1:30123-31781 GCF_000721935.1 Streptomyces sp. NRRL WC-3549 | reverse complement strand
GTCAGCCACTCGGCGGCCAGCCGGCGGGCCAGCTCCAGGCCGACGACGCGCTGCCCGAAGGTGAGGACCTGGGCGTTGTTGGAGAGCACCGCGCGCTCGACGGAGAAGGAGTCGTGGGCGGTGACGGCCCGGATCCCCTTGACCTTGTTGGCGGCGATGGCGACCCCGAGGCCCGTGCCGCAGACCAGCAGGGCGCGGTCCGCCTCGCCGCGCGCGACCATCTCGGCGGCGGCGATGGCGACCTTCGGATAGGCGGTGTGCCCGTCCGCGTCGACGCCCACGTCGGTGACGCTGACGACGAGGCCGCTCGCCTCCAGGTCCTTCTTGAGGGCTTCCTTGTACGCGTATCCGGCGTCGTCGGAGCCGACGACGATACGGAGCTTGTCGGACATCAGTGGTTCTCCAGGGTGGGTACGAACACGCCGTGCACGGCACGGACGATCAGGGCGAGCGAGTGGGCTCCGGCGTCGGGGGTGCCGAGGCTCTTCTCGGCGTGCGGGCGGGCGCGGCCCATCCGGGGCAGGAGGCCGGCGGTGGCCGCCGCGGCCTCGGAGGCGGTGTGGGCGGCGGTGCCCCAGGCGGCCGGCAGGGGCTGCCCGGCGTCTGCGGCGGCCGTGAGGGCCTGGGCGAACGGGACGAGGACGTCGACCATCGTCTTGTCGCCGACCTCCGCCTTCCCGAGCCGCATCACACCGGCCGACGCCTCGGCGACCCCGGCGGCGACCACGGGGGCCGTGGGCCGTTCGGTGTCCCCGAGCGCGGTGCCGACCGCGCGGAGGATGACGCCCCACAGGGCGCCGGAGGTGCCGCCGGCCCGGTCGGCCCAGGCGTCGGCGGCCCGGTGCAGAAGCGTTTCCGCACCGGCGCCGAGGGCTTCGGCGCGTACCGCCGCCTCGTAGGCGCCGGTGGAGCCGCGCTGCATGCCGATACCGTGGTCGCCGTCCCCGGCGACCGCGTCGATCCGGCCCAGCTCGTCGGCGTGCGTGTCGACGGTGTCCTTGAGGACGCGCAGGGCGGCGAGGACGGTACGGGCCGCCTCGCGGGAGGCGTCGGTGGCGGGCGGGACGGTGTCCTCGGCGGCTTCCGCCAGGGCGTCCGGGGTGGTCAGCTCGGCGGCCTCGACGGTGCCCTTGCGGTAGGCGGGTGCGTCGGCCGGAGCCGTCCACAGGGGCTCCAGCTCGTCGGTGAGCCAGCACAGCGTGAGGGAGACGCCCGCCATGTCGAAGCTGGTGACCAGCTCGCCGACCTCCGGGTCGACGGCTTCCACCCCGGCCTCGGCCAGGAGCTGGGCGACCCTGCGGTAGACGACGAACAGTTCCTCGTACTTCACCGAGCCGAGTCCGTTGAGGATCACGGCCGCGCGCCGGCCCCGCGGTGACTCCACCCCTTCGGGCAGCTCACCCAGGACCGTGGAGACCAGCAGCTCGGCCGCCTCGTCGGCGCTGGGCACGGGCCGCTCGCCCATGCCGGGCTCGCCGTGGATGCCGAGCCCGACCGCCATCCGGCCCTCGTCCACGGTGAACAGCGGGTGGTCGGCGCCCGGCAGCGTGCAGCCGGAGAACGCGAGGCCGAAGGAGCGGGTACGGGCGTTCGCCAGCTCCGCGATCCGGGTCACCTCCGCGAGGGGGAGGCCGGCCTCGGCCGCCGCGGCGGGCGGC
>NZ_KL585400.1:27102-29936 GCF_000721935.1 Streptomyces sp. NRRL WC-3549 | reverse complement strand
CCGCCGCGGCGGCCGTCTTGAAGACGACCAGGTCACCGGCGACCCCGCGACGCTTGTGGGCCTCCTCGGGGGAGGCGCTGGAGATGTCGTCCGTGACGCCGAGCGTGCGGGTGGGTATGCCCGCGGCGGTCAGCTGCTCGGCCGCCTGGCCGAAGTGGAGGACGTCGCCGGCGTAGTTCCCGTAGGCGAGCAGGACACCGCCGCCCGTCTCGGCGGCCTCGGCGACCCGGCGGACCTGGTGCGCGGAGGGCGAGGCGAAGACGTTGCCGACCGCCGCGCCGTGCGCGAGGCCCTGGCCCACCAGGCCGGAGAAGGCCGGGTAGTGGCCGGTCCCGCCGCCGACGACGACGGCGACCTGGCCGGGGACGGTACGGGTGGCCCGGACCACCCCGCCCGGGACCCGGCGGACCCGGCGGGGGTGGGCGGCGGCGAAGCCTTCGAGGGCCTCGTCGGCGAAGGCGGCGGGGTCGTTGGAGAGGCGGGTCATCATCGGACCTCTGCGAGGGGCCGGCCCCGGCCCGCTTCCCGGCCCTTGGACCGGTTGGCGAGCCACAGCATCAGCGCGGCGGACATGAGCATGAAGGCACCGACCAGGAACAGCGGCAGGTAGTAGTCGCCGCTGAAGTCCTTCAGCCAGCCGGTGACGTATCCGGCGGCGAAGCCCGCGACGTTGCCCGCGGTGTTGATCAGGGCGATCCCGGCCGCGGCGGCGGCCCCGGTGAGGAACTGTGAGGGCACGGACCAGAAGACCGGCAGCGCGGCGAAGATCGCGCAGGCGGTGACGGTGATGACGGCGACGGTCGCGGCGGGCGAGCCCATGTAGAGGGCGACCGGGATCGAGACGCCGCCGACGACGGCCGGGCCCGCGATGTGCCAGGTCCGCACCCCGTGCCTGGTGGCGTGGCGCGACCAGAAGTACAGGACGATCGCGGCCGGGAGGTAGGGGATGGCCGTGATGAGGGCCTTGTCCATGACGCTGAACGTGGTGCCGAACTGCTCCTGGAAGCCGTTGATGATCGTCGGCAGGAAGAAGGCGAGCGCGTACAGGCCGTAGATGAAGCCGAAGTAGATCAGGGCGAGGGTCCAGACCCGGCTGTTGGTGAAGGCCGCCTTCAGCGCCTGCTTGCCGTGGTTCGTCTTCTCGTCCGCGCCGGTCTTGCCCGCGTTCTCGGCGGCCAGCTCCTTGGTCAGCCAGTCCTTCTCGGCGGGGGTGAGCCACTTGGCGTCGGCCGGCTTGTCGATCAGGTAGAACCAGGCGACGACGCCGAGCAGGATCGCGGGGATCGACACGCCGAGGAACATCACCCGCCACCCTTCGAGGCCGAAGAGCCCGTGCTGGTTGATGAACCAGCCGGCCAGCGGGGCGCCGATCACCGTGGTCAGCGGCTGGGCCAGGTAGAAGAGGCCGAGCACCTTCGTACGGTGCCGGGAGGGCACCCACTGGCTCAGGAAGAGGATCGCGCCCGGGAAGAACCCGGCCTCGGCGACACCGAGCAGGAAGCGGAGCGTGTACAGCTGCTCGCTGTTCTGCACCCAGGTGAACAGCAGGGCGACGATGCCCCAGGTCACCATGATCCGCGCCAGCCAGCGCCGGGCGCCGAACTTGTGCAGCGCCATGTTGCTGGGCACTTCGAGAATGATGTAGCCGATGAAGAAGACACCGGAGGCGAAGCCGAACTGCGCCGCGGTGAGGGCGAGGTCCTGTCCCATGCCGTTGGGCTCGGCGAAGGAGACGGCCGTCCGGTCCAGATAGTTCACGAAGAACATCAGGGCCACGAAGGGGACGAGCCGGATCGAGACCTTCCGGATGGTGGATCTCTCGACGGTTGATCCCTGGATGGCTGAATGCGCAGTGGCGCCCATGGGGAGACTCCTCGCTTGCGGACCGCTTTGTCCGGTTCTGTGTCTACTCCGGCAGGCGAAGGCGAACCGCGGAGGGTCGTGTTTCCAGCCGGTGAACAACTCCAAGCTAGCTCCGGATCGTAAATTGGTCACCAATTTACCAAAGTGACGTAGGTCGCTCCCCTGAGCTCTTCTCCTCGACCGATGAGCGCGTTATCTTCCGCCCCCTCCCGGTACCGGCCGCCCGGTCTGATGTACTGGTCAGCGTGTCCACGCAGCCCGAAGCGCCCGATTTCACGTCACTCCTGCGCCCCGTCGTCCGGGAGTCCTCGGTCAGCGAGGTGGCCAAGCGACTCCTCGACCACCTGTCCGAGGGGAACCTGAAGCCGGGGACCCGGCTGCCCGCGGAGCGCCAGCTCGCGGACGCGCTCGGCGTCGCGCGCTCCAGCGTGCGCGGGGCGCTCTCCGCGCTGGACGTCCTGGGGATCATCGAGATCCGCCCGGGGTCGGGCAGCTACGTGCGCGAGGGGACCAGCGAATTCCTTCCCCGGGCGATCAACTGGGGGCTGATGCTCGGTCAGCGGCGTACGCAGGACCTGGTGGAGGTCCGCACCTTCATGGAGGGCATGTCGGCGCGGCTGGCCGCGGACCGGGCCTGTGACGAGGACGTCGAGCGGCTCGAAGAGCACCTGGAGCGGATGCGGGAGGCCGGGACCGACGTCACGGCGTTCATCGAGGCCGACATCGCCTTCCACTTGGAGACGGCGAACATCGCCCGCAACACGGTGCTCAGCGACATCCTGCACTCCATCCGGGCGCTGCTCCAGGTGTGGATGGAGCGGGCCGGGGACATCGAGGGCACGGTCACCGGCACCCTGCACGAGCACGGTGCCGTGCTCGACGCGATCCGGAGGGGCGACCCGGAGGGCGCGGAGGCCGCGATGGCCGAGCACATGCGGCTGGCCAGCGACCGCCTGCGGCTGTCGCTGAGT
>NZ_KL585400.1:23559-26926 GCF_000721935.1 Streptomyces sp. NRRL WC-3549 | reverse complement strand
GCGGCTGTCGCTGAGCGGCGACGACGACGAGGGGCAGGGGGGCACGGCGGCCTCCCCGCGCGCGTAGGGCGCCGGGCGCCGTCCCGCGTACGCCGGCCGCCGCCCCGGCACGCTGGGCGCCGGACGTCTCCACGTGGGTGCCGGACGTCCCTGTGGGGGCGCCGGATGTGCCGCCGTGTACGCCGGGTGTCCCTGCGCGTACTCCGGACGTCTCCACGTGGGTGCCGGACGTCCCTGCGCGTACGCCGGATGTGCCGCCGTGCGTGTCGGGCGCCGGGCGCAACACCTTTACGGCGCGGCGAGGTTGCCGCCCGGTGCGGTCGGCAGGACCGCGCTCCGGGGCGCTGCGGGGTCCGTGTGCTGCGGTGCGTCCGCGTCCGGGCGGGTGTCGTGCGTCGGGGCAGGTCCGGCCGCCTCCGGACGGAACAGGCCGATGGCCCGGGGGGCGCCCCGGCCCGCGCCGCGGCCGTTCGGCCGGCCGGAGTCGTGCCCGGCGGCCAGATCATCCACGCCGCGCCCGGCGGTCAGGTCGTCCACGCCGTGCCCGGCCGTCCGGCCGGCGCCGAGCAGCGCCGGAAGGTCCGTCAGGGCGTCGACGCGCCAGTCCGCCGTCCGCGTCACGTCCGGGTGGTCCGCCCACCAATGACCGTACGGGCCACGGCGGATGTGGGCGGTCCGCAGCCCGCAGGCCCTGGCGGGGAACAGGTCGTCGGCCGGGTGGTCGCCCACGTACAGCGTGGTGTGCGCGGGCGCGTCCGCGACCTCCAGGACGCGCTCGAAGAACGCCTGGTCCGGTTTGGCCACGCCCCACTCCTCCGAGGTGGCCACGCAATCCGCCGGCAGGTCCAGGGCCCGCAGCAGCTCCCCGGCCCGCACGGACCGGTTACCCGCGACGACCACCCGCAGCCCCAGCGCGCGCAGTTCCGCCAGGGCCGGGCGGACGTCCGGGTACAGGTCCCGCTCGTCCAGGTACTCGCCCCGGCCCGCCGCCACCCGGGCGCCGTACGCCTCGCCGACGTCCATGCCGGGCCGCAGGACGCGCAGGGCGTCCGCGCTGTCGCGGCCCTGGGTGACCGCGGCGCCGACCAGCGCGCTGACGGTGTGCGGGGGGACCCCCAGCCAGTCGGCCCAGGCGGCCCAGAGGCGGTCGTCGCGGACGAGGGTCTCACCGATGTCGAAGACGATGGTTTCCATCACTGTCCCGACCATAGAGGGCAATAAGGACTTAACGGCCAAGGCGCCAGGGGTGAAGCGGGGGACGAGCCCCCCGTTCGGCTCCGGCGGGCCCAGGTACGCCGTCGCGGCGTCGCCGTCGGTCGGCGACGCCCCGCACCGCTCCCGCGCCCTCGCGGGGTACGGCACCGGGCCCCGCTCCACGGCCCGGCCGGACCGGAACGGAAGTCCCCGAGGCGGCAGAGGCCCTGGTCCGGACGGCGTACCCCGCTCGTATGCTCGGTTCATGACCGATCCTCAGCGCGGACGCCCCACGACCAACGCCATGCGGCGCGCCCTCCGGCGGGCCCGCGACGGTGTCGCCCTCGACGTGGCCGAGGCCGCCGTCCTGCTCCAGGCGCGGGGGGAGGATCTCAAGGACCTCGCCGCCTCCGCCGCCCGGGTGCGTGACGCCGGGCTCGACGCGGCGGGCCGGCCGGGAGTGATCACGTACTCCCGTAAGGTCTTCATCCCCCTCACCCGGCTCTGCCGCGACACCTGCCACTACTGCACCTTCGTCACCGTGCCGGGCAAGCTCAAGCGGGCCGGGCACGGGATGTTCCTGTCGCCCGACGAGGTCCTCGACATCGCCCGCAAGGGTGCCGAAGCGGGCTGCAAGGAAGCGCTGTTCACGCTCGGCGACCGGCCCGAGGACCGCTGGCCCGAGGCCCGCGAGTGGCTGGAGGCCGAGGGGTACGACGACACCCTGGCCTACGTACGGGCCATGGCGATTCGGGTCCTGGAGGAGACCGGGCTGCTCCCGCACCTCAACCCCGGTGTCCTGACCTGGACCGACCTCCAGCGCCTCAAGCCGGTCTCCCCGTCCATGGGCATGATGCTGGAGACGACCGCGACCCGCCTCTGGTCCGAGAAGGGCGGCCCCCATCACGGCTCCCCCGACAAGGAACCGGCGGTCCGGCTGCGCGTCCTGGAGGACGCCGGGCGGTCCAACGTACCGTTCACCACCGGCATCCTGATCGGTATCGGCGAGGACTACGAGGAGCGGGCCGACTCCCTCTTCGAGCTGCGCAGGACCGCCCGCGCCTACCACGGCATCCAGGAGGTCATCGTCCAGAACTTCCGCGCCAAGCCGGACACGGCGATGCGCGGGATGCCGGACGCCGAGCTGGAGGAGCTGGCCGCGGCCATCGCCGTCGCCCGCCACATCCTGGGCCCCTCCGCCCGCATCCAGGCCCCGCCGAACCTGGTGGACGCCGAGTACGCCCTGCTCATCGGCGCGGGCATCGACGACTGGGGCGGCGTCTCGCCCCTCACCCCGGACCACGTCAACCCCGAGCGCCCCTGGCCGCACATCGAGGAACTCGCCGCCCGTACCGCCGAGTCCGGCTTCGAGCTGCGTGAGCGGCTCACCATCTACCCGGAGTTCATCCAGCGCGGTGAACCCTGGCTCGACCCGCGCCTGCTCCCGCACGTACGGGCGCTGGCCGATCCCGAGACGGGGCTCGCCAAGGAGGGCGTGATCCCCACCGGGCTGCCGTGGCAGGAGCCCGACGAGGAGTTCAAGTCCTCCGGCCGCACCGACCTGCACCGCACCATCGACACCGAGGGCCGCACCGGCGACCGGCGGAACGACTTCGACGAGGTGTACGGCGACTGGGAGGCCCTGCGCGAGGCCGCCGCCCCCGGCATGGTCCCGTCCCGCATCGACACCGACGTACGCCAGGCCCTGAGCCAGGCCGCCGACGACCCCACGAAGCTCACCGACGACCAGGCGCTCGCCCTGCTCCACGCAGAAGGGGAGGCGCTGGACGAGCTGTGCCGCATCGCGGACACCCTGCGCCGGGACGTGGTCGGCGACGACGTCACCTACATCGTCACCAGGAACATCAACTTCACCAACGTCTGCTACACCGGCTGCCGTTTCTGCGCCTTCGCCCAGCGGCGCACCGACGCCGACGCGTACACCCTCTCCCTGGACCAGGTCGCCGACCGCGCGGCCCAGGCGTGGGACGTGGGCGCGGTCGAGGTCTGCATGCAGGGCGGTATCCACCCGGACCTGCCCGGCACCGCGTACTTCGACATCGCGCGGGCGGTACGCGCACGCGTCCCGGACATGCACGTCCACGCCTTCTCACCGATGGAGGTCGTCAACGGCGCGACCCGCACCGGCCTGTCCATCCGCGACTGGCTGGGC
>NZ_KL585400.1:23122-23327 GCF_000721935.1 Streptomyces sp. NRRL WC-3549 | reverse complement strand
GGCTGCTCGCCGCCAAGGAGGCCGGCCTCGGCTCGATCCCCGGCACCGCCGCCGAGATCCTGGACGACGAGGTCCGCTGGATCCTCACCAAGGGCAAGCTCCCCACGGCCACCTGGCTGGAGGTGATCAAGACGGCGCACGAGGTCGGCCTGCGCTCCTCCTCGACCATGATGTACGGCCACGTCGACCAGCCCCGTCACTGGCT
>NZ_KL585400.1:19160-22874 GCF_000721935.1 Streptomyces sp. NRRL WC-3549 | reverse complement strand
GCTTCACGGAGTTCGTCACCCTGCCGTTCATCCACACCAACGCCCCGGTCTACCTGGCGGGCATCGCCCGCCCCGGCCCCACCGACCGGGACAACCGCGCGGTCACCGCGATGGCCCGGCTGCTGCTCCACCCGCACATCACCAACATCCAGACCAGCTGGGTCAAGCTGGGGACGGAGGGAGCGGCCGAGATGCTGCGCTCGGGCGCCAACGACCTGGGCGGCACCCTGATGGAGGAGACCATCTCCCGTATGGCCGGGTCGAGTTACGGCTCGTACCGCTCGATCCAGGACCTCGTGGCCATCGCGGACCTCGCGGGCCGCCCGGCGAAACCGCGCACGACGCTGTACGGCGAGGTCCCGGAGGAGCGGATCGCGGCCGCGACGGCCTCGGACGGCCACCTGCCGGAGCTGCTGCCGGTGCTGGAGGGCTGAGCGCGGGCCACGTCGAACGCCTGACGGGTCCCGGCGCGGAGGCCGGGACCCGTCAGCGGCGTACGGCGAACGCGACGAAGTCCGCCCAGGCCGGCGCGGCCATGACGAGGACGGGGCCGGTGGGGTTCTTGCTGTCGCGGACGGGGACGATACCGGGGAAGTCATGGGCGACTTCGAGGCAGTTGTTGTCGCCGCCGTCGCTGTAGCTGGACTTGCGCCACACCGTTGCGGCGGGAATGGTCATTGGCCGGTCCTGCGTACGCCGTGGACGAAGGCGGTCCAGGCGTGGTTGGCCATGATCAGGACGGGGCCAGCAGGGTTCTTGCTGTCACGGACAGGGACGACGTCTGCGAAGCCGACGGCCACTTCGAGGCAGTTGTTGGGGCCCCCGTCGCTGTAACTGGACTTGCGCCAGGTCGTGCTGGCAAGGTCGGGCGTCCGGTTCATTCTCCAAGCTCCTTCAAAGCGCCCCTGATGAACGCCTTCGAATCCGACGGGGGCAGCGCCGGATCCCGGAGCCGATCGTAGGACAGCCGCGCCCGTGTGACGTCGGCCGGATCTTCTAGTAGTTCACCGCACCGGTTGCCCTCCATGTAGGCGACTGCGCTGCCGTCTTCCTGCCACAGCAACGTAAGAGCGCCATCCATTGCGTGGTGCGCGCCGGTCGTGAGCGGTAGAACCTGGAGAGTGACCATCTTCTTTTCGGTCACCTCGATGAGGTGCTCCAACTGTGCCGACCACACCTTGGCTCTACCGACCGGCCGGCGGAGAGCGTATTCGTCCATGATGATCCGAAGAGATGGCGATGGGTCACGGCAGAGCAGCTGCTGGCGCCCCAACCTCGCCACCACTTGTTCTTCCACCGACTCCGCCTCCGCCGCCGTTTCCTGGGCGCCGGACAACAGCTCTCGCGCCACATCCTCCGTCTGGAGCAGTCCGGGGATTCCGAGCGTGAAGACGTGCATGATGCGGGCCGTCGGCTCCAGCCGCATGAACTCCTTGTACCGGTCCTTGAAGACCTCGCGGCGGGCCACCTTCCACAGCCGTACCAGCAGGTCCCCGGACTCGTAGTAGCGGTCCAGGTCCTCCATCACCGCCAGCTTGGACAGCCGTTGGCCCGCTTCCAGCCGGTACAGGTAACTCTTGTCGTACCGGGTCTCCCCGGCGAGCTGGCCGAGGGACCTTCCCGATCGCTCCCGCAGATACCGCAGGGCCCGTCCCAGTGCCGCGCGGCCCGACTCCTCGTCCGCGTGGGCCGGTTCTGCCGTCATCCCGCTCCTTTCGTTGTCCCCTGGTCAGGCAACCGTGCGCCTCTTCCGAGGCTACGGCCGGACCGTGATCATCGGAACACGAACAGTGACCACCGTCACCCGATGGAAGACATCCACATCGGAAGACACCCACGTCTGCGAGGCGCGCCCCATGAACGAGCTTCCCCTGCGACTGCTGCCTTGGAACTCCCCCGAGGGGAAACCTTGTTACCTCAGCACCGACGATCCCGGCAGCAGGCTGTCGCGGATGGCGGATGGCGGACGAGGTGGAGGCGGAGCTGATCGCGTCGGGGGAGGCGGTGCTCGCCGGGGCCGAGGCCGTGCTCGCCGACCTGGCGGCCGGTGAGGTGGCGGTGCGTTTCGCGCTCACGCGGGCCACCGAGTCGCTGCGGGACGCGCTGCGCGTCGCGGAGTGCAGGGGAGGCCGGGTGCCCTGACCGTACTCCGCCGCGCGAGGCCGGCGGCGGAGGTGCGAGCCCCGTCCGTACCGGACGCGGGACCCGGCCGGGACCCACGGCCCACGGGCCCAAGCGCCCCCGAAACCCGCGTTACCGGCTGGTAAAGAGCCTATCCGCACATACTGTTCCGGCCCTGAGTTCGGCCATCCCGTTCGATTACAGTGCATGCGCGGTCGCACACCGTAGGGCGGACGGACGGACGGAAGGGGCACGGTGAGCACTGGGACCACAGCTGTCTGGGGCCGCGCCCAGCAGCAGGACTTCCGCAGCCGGGTACGGGGCTCTCTGCTGGGCGGCGCCATCGGGGACGCGCTGGGGGCCGGGGTCTCGGGGCTCGGCCTGGAGGCGATACGCGAGGCCCACGGCGCGGACGGGCTGACGGACTTCGTCGCGGCGCACGGCAGACGCGGTGCCGTCACCGCCGTCACCCAGCTCACCCTCTTCACCGTCGACGGGCTCATCCGGGCCCAGGTGCGCCGTGACACCGGGGCCTGGCACCCGCCCACCGACGTCCACCGCGCACACCTGCGGTGGGCGGCCACCCAGAACGCCTGGGGGCCCGACGAGCGCCGGGGCGACAACGGCTGGCTGGCGTGCGAGGAATGGCTGTACGCCCGCCGGGCCCCCACCCGCGAATGCCTCGTCGGCTTCGGTGACGCCACGATGGGCACCCTCGACGTACCCAAGAACCCGGCCGCACGGGACTCCGCGGCGCTCACCCGCTCCGGACCGTTCGGGCTGCTCGTCGGATGGGAACCGCAGCTCGTCCTCCAACTGGCCGTCGAGTGCGCCGCCCAGACGCACGGGCACGCCACCGCCCAGCTGTCCGCGGGCGCCCTCGCCCTCATGGTGCACGGGCTGGCCCGCGGCGAGACCCTGGACGGCTCGGTGCAGCACACCCTGGCGCTGCTCGCGGACCGTCCGGGCAACGAGCAGGTCAGTGACGCGTTGCGGCAGGCGCTCGGCTCCGTACGGCAGGGCATCCCCGGGCCCGCCCTCATCGAGGCCCTCGGCGACACCGACTCGGCGGAGGAGGTGCTCGCCGTCGGGCTGTACTGCGCCCTGGTCGGAGAGGACGTACGGCACGGGCTGCGGCTGGCCGTGAACCACTCGGGCCCGTCGTCCGCCACCGGCGCGGTGTGCGGGGCGCTCCTCGGGGCGCTGCACGGGGAGACGGCGCTGCCGCCGGCCTGGCTGGCCGAGCTGGAGGGACGCTCGACCGTACTGGAGCTCGCGGACGACTTCGCCATGGAGATGACGCAGGGCCCGGCGCTGCACAGCCCGACCGCAGCCGCCCCGGGCTGGCTCGCCCGCTACCCCCGGGGCTGACCCGGGCCGGCGGCGGAGCCCACCCAGGCGGGAACGGGCGGACACGGCTCCCGCCGGGCGGCTTGTGCCTGGCCGGCGCCCGCCCGGCGCCCCGCTCGTGGTTCGCGTGGCCCGCGCGGTGGCCTGCACCGGGTGGCCTGCGCCTGGCTGGCGGCTCGCGCCCGCACGGCCCACGCCCGCCCGCACGCCTGACGGCTCGCGCCCGCACGGCCCACGCCCGCC
>NZ_KL585400.1:15310-18885 GCF_000721935.1 Streptomyces sp. NRRL WC-3549 | reverse complement strand
TGGTTCGCCTGGTCCGTGCGGCGGCCGTGCACCCACCCACGCCGAAGCCTGCGTGCCCGGCCGCCCGCGCCGAGGGCGGCATGTCCGCACCGAAGCCCGCGTGCCCGGCCGCCCGCGCCGGGGACCGTACGCCCGTACCGAAGCCCGCGTGCCCGCCCGGCCGCGCCGAGGGCCGGCCGGAGGTCAGTCCTTCGCTCCTTCCGGGACGCCCGTGCCCTCAGGGCCGGTCCGCTGGCCGGGTACGGCCGTCGCCCCCGAGGCGTCCGCTGGGCCGTCGCCGTCGGAGTTGATCTTCTCGATGAGGGCGTCGCGCTCCGGGGTGTCCTCGGGCCTGACGAGGCCGATGACGACGTAGAGCACCAGGGAGATCGCCAGTGGCAGCGCCACCTGGTATTGGAGGGCGACATCCGTCTTCACCGAACCGTCCAGTTCGTAGTTGGTGAAGTAGAACGCGAGCAGCCCCGCCGCCCAGCTGGTGAGCGCCGCCGTCGGACCCGACCGGCGGAACCTGCGCAGCAGGCCCAGCATGAACGGGATCGCGATCGGCCCCATCAGGCCCGCCACCCACTTGATGACGACCGAGATGATGTCCTTGAAGGCCGGCGAGTTGATCTGCGTGGCCAGCGCCATCGACAGGACGAGGAAGCCCAGCGTCGAGATCCGGGCGGCCAGCAGCCCGCTGCGGTCGTTCCAGGAGCGGGCCGCCTTGGAGAAGACGGGGACGATGTCCCTGGTGAAGACGGCCGAGATGGCGTTGGCGTCCGAGGAGCACATGGCCATCGTGTGCGAGAAGAAGCCCACGATCACCAGGCCCAGCAGCCCGTGCGGCAGCAACTGCTCGGCCATCAGGGCGTAACTGTCCGAGGCGTCCGGCTTCTCGGCCTCCACGAGCAGGGGGGCCGCCCACATCGGGAAGAAGAGCACGGCCGGCCAGATGAGCCACAGGAGGGCGGAGAGCCGGGCCGAGCGGGTCGCGGAGCGTGCCGAGTCCGTGGCCATGTAGCGCTGGGCCTGGTTCCACATGCCGCCGTTGTACTCGAAGGTCTTGATGAAGAGGTAGGCCAGGAGGAAGGTCACGGTGTAGGGACCCGCCGTCGGCTCCGCGTGACCCTCGGGGAGCTTGTCCCAGACCGTCCACAGGGAGTCGAAGCCGCCCAGTTCGTGCAGGGTGATGACGAGCATGGCCAGACCGGCCAGGAGCTGGATGACGAACTGCCCCAACTCCGTGAGCGCGTCGGCCCACAGGCCGCCGACCGTGCAGTAGACGGCGGTGATGGCCCCGGTGATGAAGATGCCCTGGGTGAGGCTGATTCCGGTGAAGACGGAGAGCAGCGTCGCGATCGCCGCCCACTTGGCGCCGACGTCCACGATCTTTAGCAGCAGCCCCGACCAGGCAAGGGCCTGCTGGGTCGGGACGTTGTACCGGTTCTTCAGGTATTCGAGCGGTGAGGCGACGTGCAGCCGTGAGCGCACCCGGTTGAGCCGGGGCGCGAAGAGCTTCGCCCCGATACCGATGCCGATGGCGATCGGCAGCGACCAGGTCACGAAGGCCGTCACGCCGTACTGGTAGGCGATCCCGGCGTATCCGGTGAACATCACCGCGCTGTAGCCGGACATGTGGTGCGAGATGCCCGACAGCCACCACGGCATCCTGCCGCCTGCCGTGAAGAAGTCGCTGACGTCACCGACGCGCTTGTGCGACCAGAGTCCGATCGCGACCATCACGCCGAAATAGCCGATGAGCACGGTCCAGTCGAGACTGTTCATGTGCCCCCTCCAGGGGTCCGCCTTGCGAACGGGAACACACTTCGTCGGTACGGCCGTTCAGCGGGGCCCCCTGCGGGAAAGGGACTGCGGGAAGTGAACCGTCTGTCCGCACGCCCGGTCAAGTTTGCGGCGGTCAGGAATGTGAACACAGATCAGCAAGGCGAACAATTTTGCGCCTTCTTGACCTCAGGGGGCGTTGTCGCGGACGTGACCGCGGCCACACGATGGGCGGGCACTTCGTCAGGCTGAGCGGAGACGTGGGCAAGAGAGCGGCGACGCCGCCGACCGTGACGGCAACAGCGGCTGTGACGGCAACAGCGGCTGGGACGGCAGCGGCAGCGACGACGGCAAGCGGTAGCGACGGCAGTGGTGGCGACGGAGCCGGACGCGAAACACGGAACGGCCGCACGGGATGCGGGTCCCGTGCGGCCGGAGAAGGAGGAAGCCTGAACGATGCGGCTCTTGAGTAGCGCTTACTGAATGCGCGGGCGTCGGGCATCCGCCCGTCGGACACCGATGCGCGGGAGTCCGGGCGGTATGCGTGGGGTGCCGGCCGCGCCTGCCGACACCGCGCCATTCATGGGCCGAGCCCCCTCGGCCAGGACGGCGAACCAGTCGAGAGGGCTCCTGGCGATGATGCGCGATGACCATCGCGCCACACGCGGTCGATCAGCCGGTCAGGCGTCCACGGTGCCCGCTGCGACATCGCGTACGAACGCGTTCCACGCGCCGGGCACGAAGGTCAGCGAGGGGCCTTCGGGGGCCTTCGAGTCGCGCACGGCGATGGACCGCGCGACGGGGGACTTGACCTCGACGCATGCGCCGTTGCCGCCGGAGTACGACGACTTGGTCCACTTTTCGGTAGCGCCCTGAAGAATAGCCACGGTGACTCCGGTTCAGAGAGGTGTGTGAGCGACACCAACTGCGTTCGTGTTGGCGTGATCGACGCTACTCGCGAACACGAAGCCGTGGAGGAGCCGTTCACTCGACCGGATGGCATATTCCGTGCGTGCTGTCCGTGTGAGGTGGTGACGGTGTATCTTCCCGCCCCCACCTCCCGTGAAGGGACTCAGGCGGTGTATTCCTTGGCGATCTTGCTGATGAATTCACGCGTCTGCTCCACGTTCAGGGCCTGGGCGCGCAGGTGCTCGTACATGACGCTGTAGCGCTGTACGTCCTGGGCCTTCTCCAGATAGAGGTCACTGGTGACCCCTTCGATGTACACGACGCTGGAATCGGCGGCATCGGGGAATTCGAGAATGGCGTACTGCCCGTTGATGCCGGGGTGCGCGCCCATGTCGAACGGCAGTACCTGCACGGTGACATGAGGCAGGTGCGACTGTTCGATGAGGTGTTCCAGCTGCTCGACCATCACCTGCTTGTCGCCGACCCGCCGGCGCAGCGCGGACTCGTCGATGACGGCCCACAGGCGCAGGGGCTGCTCGACGGAGTTGACCCGGTCCTGTCGTCTGGCCCGTACGTTGACCCGCTTCTCGATGTCGGAGGGAGGGGCCTCCGGGAGCGCGCCGCTGATCACCGCCTCCGCGTAACTCCGGGTCTGCAGAAGGCCCGGGACGACCTGGGGCTCGTACACGCGAAGGGACTCCGCGTCCGTCTCCAGGCCGATGTAGACGCTGTACGGGATGTCGCCGAACGCGTGCCACCAGCCCTGCTGGCGTGAGTCCTTGGCCATCTGCATGAGCGAGTCCACGACCCGGTGGTCCTCGACCTCGTACACCCCGCAGAGGTCGCGCACATCGCGCTGGCTGATGGAACGGCGGCCGTTCTCCAGGCGGCTGATCTTCGAC
>NZ_KL585400.1:13148-15129 GCF_000721935.1 Streptomyces sp. NRRL WC-3549 | reverse complement strand
GCCGTTCTCCAGGCGGCTGATCTTCGACTGCGAGACCAGCAGCCGCTCCGCCACCTCCTCGGCCGTCATGCCCTTGATCTCGCGCAGGCGGCGCAATTCCTGGCCCAACCGGCGTCGCCTGACGGTGGGATTGACGTTGGTCGGCACGGAAACGGCACCTCCGGCTATGCAGCTGTTGTAGCTGTGCGTGTCTACTGCTCAGCAGATTGCCACCCATGGCACCGGGCGCGCTGGGAAATCGCCAACACGCAAGAGCGCGGGACAGCCGGTGGGTCCGGCTGCCCCGCGCCTGGTGCGGCTCCCGAACCGGGTCGTGGGGACGTCGGTACGGCGGTTGACTGTGCCGCGCGTAACTGTCCGCGCGGTCGTGCTGTCAGTGTTGTCAGTGGACGACAGAGGTGTGTGCCATGCCTCCGCGACGTGCTGGTGGTTGCGGCTGCAACGGCACGCCCGCCGCCTGCTGGTTACGCCGTGGCTGGACTGCCACGCCGTTCTGGACGTCCATCACGGCATGCGCGACGAGACCGCCCATGGGGTCGTGTCTGATCAGGTCCCGGAGCCGGGAGCGCGATGAGCGCCCCTCGTTCCCGGGGTACAGGTGCTTGCCGAGTCCGACCGCATGGGCCAGCGCGGCGAGCGCCGCGGTCCGCGGGTCCGGCGGTACGCCGGTGCGGATCGCACTGTCCAGCCGGGTCCTGATGTCCCGGCTGACCGCCGTGTCCGTCGCCTGGTAGCGAGTCGTCGGCAGCACTCCGCACATCTGGCCCGCCACGGCATGCACCATGCCGCACCGCTCCAGATGGGCGAGATAGATCTGGCGGAGCCCCAGCCGGGGTCCGCCGATCCAGTGGACGGCCCGGACCGGGCTGCCGCGACGGCGCAGCAGTTCCAGCGCGGAGTCCAGAGTCGGATCTCCTGTCGGCCGTGGCATCACCACGGCGATACGATCCCCGTCAGGGGCTATCCGTCCTGCCAGAGCCAGCTCTACTAGCTGTGCCCCGGCCAGGCCGAGGTCGAGCGACTGCGGCTGCGCTGTGGTACCCGTGGTCGGGTCCAGAGCGAGCAGCAGAAGCTCCTCCGGAATTGTTCTGCGGCTCCTGCCCATCCATGCCTCCCCGCGTGGATGAATGACAGGGTGACCCCTCTCACATTGGTCTGTCGAGGGTGCCTGGGTGCTTTGTGAGGGAACCGTTAGGTATGTCGTTCCCGTCTAGCAGCCGAGCCCAGGTTCCACACAGGACACTGGGAGACGGTTCGGACAGTGCGGGCTTGTTCCCCGCGGCGCATGAGGAGGCATCGGTGGCGGGCGAGTCCCCCGACAAGTCGGAGCAGCGGAAGTCGTCGGGGACGGCTGAGGAGCGCGATCCGCGTTTCGCCGTGTTCCGTGAACCGGCCGCCTCGGCGGGTGCCGGGAGTGCGACGGGCAGGGCGGCGGGCATCGGCCCGGACGACGCGACGGCGGTCTTCCGCTCGCCGGAGTCCGCGGACGTGGGTACCGGGAAGGACGGCTGCGACGACGGCGGCCGGACCGCCGGTGACGCCAAGGAGGCCGCAGGGGGCTCCAGGAGCGCCTTCACGTCCGATGACGGGGCCGAGGAGCCCCGGGGTGCGGAGAGCGCCTCGGAGGGGGATCAGAACGCCTCGGCGGAGCGGGAGCCCGCAGCGGCGTCGGACAGCCGGACGGGGTCCGGGTCCGGTTCCAGGACCGGTTCCGGGGGCTCCGGTGGTTCCGGGGGCGAGGCCGCTGAGGCTGCCGCCTCCGACGGGCCCGAGACGGATGCCCCCGAGGACGACGCCCCGGAGGCTGGCGACGCCCCGGAGGCTGACAACGCCCCGGAGGCCGCGGACCGGACCGAGCCAGTCGGGACGGCCGAGGCCGACGCGTCCGTCCGTACCGGTTCCGACGAGGGCACGGCCCCGGAGCCCGAGACGCCGGGACCCGAGGCGTCGGAAGCGGCGGCCCGGACGTCCGGCGCACCGG
>NZ_KL585400.1:1041-12976 GCF_000721935.1 Streptomyces sp. NRRL WC-3549 | reverse complement strand
GGACCGGACGTCCGGCGCACCGGCCGCCGAGCCCGCCGCCGACACCGCTGACCTGCCTGTATCCGAGGTGGAGCCCGCAGGGGGCGAAGCGACGGCCAAGCGCTCCGGTTCCGAGGCGTCCAAGGACGCACAGCTGCGTTCCGCCGTCGCCGCCTGGGTCGCCGACGACGACGAGTCGGCAGGGTCCCCGTCCGAGTCCGGGTCCGGGGCGGAGCCCGGGCGCGAGCCGAAGTCCGAGGAGCCCGAGAAGCCTGAAGAGGCCGAGGCGCAGTCTGAGGGGCCCGAGAAGCCCGAGGCCGGGAAGTCGGCGCCGAAGACCGACCCGGAGCCGAAGCGGGACTCCGAGCCGGAGCCGGAGCCGGGCGCCGAGTCGGAGCCGGAGGCCGGGAGCGGCACTGGCAGTGGGGAGGAGGAAGCTGCCGCCGGCACCCCGCGCGTCCCCAGGAGCCGTGAAGAGGCCACCCCCGGCACCGAGGAGGCGGCGTCCCGCGAGGAGGCGGCCGAGGCCTCCGAGGAGGCCGCCGCCGGGACGTCCGAGGCCGCCGGGGGCAAGCGAGGAATCGATCAGCCGACGGCCGTCTTCAAGACGCCGAGACGCCCGCAGGTGGACCAGCCGACGACGGCTCTGAAACTGCCCCCGCGTGCGGCCGAGGCGAAGACCGGACGCACGGCGGAGCCGACGGGCGAACCGGACTCCACCGGATCCTCCGGGCCCACCGGCTCCGGCACTCCCTCCGCCGGGCGCACCAGCAAGTTCGTCCCGCTGCGGTCGGACGACGTACGGCCCTCCGCCTCCGCACCGTCCCGTACGCCTGACGCGTCCGGAGGGTCAGGCGCGGCCACCGGCCGGGTCGGCCCCACGGCCACCCCGGACGCCGGTACCGCCGGCCCCGCGGCCGGATACGTCGAGGCCGAGCGGACCCGGCAGCAGCCCATGCCGCCCAAGCCGCCGCTGGACCTCCTGGCCGAGCTGACCAACACCCCGCCGCCCCCGGAGACCCCGGTCCGCACGGCGGTGCGGCGGGTCAAGATCTGGACCCCGCTGGTCCTGCTCGCCTTGATCATCTTTGCTGTCGCGCAGACGGTGCGTCCGCTTCCCGAGCCCACCCTCGAACTGACCGCGCAGCAGACGTTCGACTTCCAGGGGAGCAAGCCCTCCCTGCCGTGGCCGGACGAGGGCCAGGGCTACATGGCGGCCACGGGCCTCGGCACGGTCGGCTCGTTCGGCGAACAGGAGGCGGTGCCGATCGGCAGCGTCGCCAAGGCGATGACCGCGTACATCGTGCTCAAGGCCCACCCGCTGAAGAGGGGCGAGGCCGGGCCGGCCATCGAGGTCGACGCCAAGGCGGAGACGGAGGGCAAGCTGGACTCGGTGGGCGAGTCGACCCTCAACACGATCAAGGCCGGCGACACGCTCACGGAGCAGGAGGCCCTCACGGCCATCATGGTCCCGTCGGCGAACAACATCGCCAGGCTGCTCGCCCGCTGGGACTCGGGTTCCGAGGAGGCGTTCGTCAAGAAGATGAACGAGACCGCCGAGGAACTCGGCATGAAGAACACGACCTACACCGACCCCTCGGGCCTGAACGCGACCACGGTGAGCACCGCCGAGGACCAGGTGAAGCTGGGCCAGAAGCTGGTCGAGATCCCGGCGCTGATGGACATCACCAAGCTGCCGTCCTGGACGGACCCGTCGGGGAAGTACCACCGGAACTACAACACCCTCGTTCCGTACGACGGTGCCCTCGGCATCAAGACGGGCACGACCACCAAGGCCGGCGGCAACCTGCTCTTCGCGGCGCACAAGAAGGTCGGCGACACGGACCAGCTGATCGTCGGCGCGATCCTGGGACAGCACAAGCCGTCGATCATCGACACGGTCAACGCGGTGAGCAAGGAGGTCATGGTCGCGACCCAGGACCTCCTGGAGAGCCGGACCGTCGTGAAGAAGGGACAGGTCGTCGGTGTCGTCGACGACGGCTTCGGCCACAGGACCGACGTGGTCGTGGCCGAGGACGTGAAGGCGGTCGGCTGGCCCGGCCTCACGATCAAGCTCGAACTGACGGACGACGGCAAGACGATCCCGAACGCCGCGGCGGAGGGCACGAGGGTCGGCACGATGACCGTGGGTGAGGGAGCGAGCCAGGTGAAGGTCGCGGTCAAGCTGGGCGCGGCCCTGGCCGAGCCGTCGTTCGGCGACAAGCTGACCCGGGTCTCCTGACCGAGGGGCTCCCCCCGCCCCGTGCCGCGTGACCCGTGCCGCGTCATCCGTGCCGCGTGACCCGTGTCCGTGTCCACCCCGCCCCAGGGCGGGTGGACACGGACAGGGACGGGTACCGGCTACCTGGGGAGCCGGAAACGGGTGCGTCGTTACATGCCGCGTGTCACGGAAAATCCCACATGCTAGCGTCCCGAAGGTGACGGAAGGGCCCGTACCGGGGCCGTCCCGGTACGGATGAGGACCGTGTGGCACATCGATGGTTCGGCAGGCCCGGAAAAGGACGGGGAGGGGCGCAGTGACCACCGCTGAACCGACTCGGGCGGACGGCAGCGTGTCGCCGCACGTGGACGCGTCGATCCGGATCCCCGCCCAGACCGCCGGCGGTCAGAGCGCGCAGGAGCCGCCCGTACGGCGTCCCTGGTGGCGCCACCCCGTCGCGCTGACGACCGCCGCCGCCGCCGTCGTCCATGTGCTCTGGTTCGTCTTCTTCGCCAACAGCGGTGGGGACATCGCCGCCCAGGACGCCTGGGCGGAGTTCGTCGGCCGCCACCCCGGGACCGCGTACAACCTCGCCTGGTACGGCGGGATGCACCCGGTCTCGTACAGCGTGGTGTCGCCCTACCTGATGTCGCTGCTCGGTGTCCGCACGACGATGATGATCGTCGGTACGGTGTCGTCGGCGCTGACCGCGCTGATCCTGGTCAGGGTGCCCGCCGTGCGCAACCCGCTGGCCTGCTCGCTCGCCGGGGTGTTCGCCTTCCTGTGCAACGCGCTGTCCGGACGGGTGACCTTCGGGCTCGGCATGATGTTCGCCCTGGGGGCCGTCGCCGCGGTCTTCTGCTGGCCGCACCGCTGGCGGTACCGGCGCTGGGCGAAAGCGGCCGTCGCGGCCCCGCTGGCCGGTCTCGCCACGGCGGGAAGTCCGGTCGCCGGGCTCTTCCTCGGTGTGGTGGCCGCCGCGCTGTTCCTGAACAAACGACGCCCCGGGGCGTACGCGATCGGCCTCGCCCCCGTCGCGGTCGTGGCCCTGTCCGCCTGGCTGTTCCCCTTCTCGGGCACGCAGCCGATGTCGCTCGGGACCCTCTCGCTGCCGTTCCTCTTCGCCGTCCTGATCTTCTTCCTCGTGCCCCGGGACTGGCACACCGTGCGCACGGCCGCCGCGGTGTACGGGGTGGGGACCCTGCTGACGTACGTCATCGACTCGCAGATCGGGTCGAACGTCTCGCGGATGGCGATGCTGTTCGCCGGTGTGGTGCTGCTGGCCGCGCTGCCGTACACCGCGCCCCGGACCCGTCGCTGGTACGCCTTGGTCCTGGTCTTCGCCGGATTCAACTTCTGGGTCGGTTACAAGAGTGTGGACGACATCGTCCGCACCGCCCCCGCCGCCTCCTGGAACCGTGAACTCGCCCCCCTGGTCAACCAGCTCCAGAAGGTGGGGGCGGAGCGGGGCCGGGTCGAGGTGGTGCCCGCGAGCAGCCACCGGGAGGCGTCGGCGCTCGCCCCGTACGTGAACCTGGCCCGCGGCTGGAACCGCCAGGCCGACATGAAGCGCAACCCGCTCTTCTACGACGACACCCTGGACGCGGACAACTACCGGGAGTGGCTGGACCGCTGGGCCGTGCACTACGTGGTGCTGCCGACGGGGAAGCCCGACTCCAGCGGTGCGGTCCAGGAGGCGGAGCTGGTCGACCAGGGCCAGCCGTATCTCAAGGCGGTCTGGAGCGACGCCAACTGGAAGCTCTTCCGGGTCCTGGACCCGGTCCCGATGGCCGATCCGCCGGCGACCGTGGAGAAGGCCGGCGCCGAGGAGCTGACGATCCGGGTGCGGTCCGCCGGCCGGGTGCTGATCCGCATCCCGTACTCGCGCTGGCTCGCCGTCGTGGACGACGAGGGCAAGAGCGTGGAGCGGCCGCAGGAGACCGAGGCGTCCAAGAAGCGCTCGGAGGAGGACGCGGAAGCCCCCAAGGACTTCACCAACGACCACGGCTGCCTGATCAAGGTGGACGAGGACCAGGACGGTGACGAGTGGACGGAGCTCCTCGCACCCCGCCCGGGGGTCTACCGGCTGGCGGCGCCCTACCAGTTCCAGCCGGGCACGCCCTGCCCCGAGGAACTGCGCTGAGCCCTGCCGGTCAGCGGCCGGTCACCCGTACGCACGCGCGGTCCCGTCCGCCCGGCTGGGCGGCGGGCCCGGCGCCCCGGAGCACGACGTCCAGGGCGCGCCCCGGGGCGGAGGGGGAGCAGCCGCCGGCTCAGGCGGCGCCGGCCTCCACCGCGGCCCACTCACCGGCGTCGGCGACGCCGAGGTCCACGACGGTCGCGGACGGCAGGCCGGCCCGGCGGCGGTCAGATGCTCCGCGCCGAAGGCGAGCGCCCCGGCGGGCGGTTCCCCCGGAGAAGCCGCGCGGACCGGTCGGACGGGGTGGCGGTACGGCAGTACGAGCGTCATGGGCACCGGTCCCGCCGTGGCGGACGGCCTGGGCCCGCCGGATTTCGCTTGACGGTCCGCCCCGGGTCCGTTTGCATCGGGCGGGATGCATGCCGATGAGACGAAGACCGACGCGGCGCTCGTACGCCGGCTGATCGCCGGGCAGTTCCCCGGCTGGGCGGACCTGCCCGTCGTACCGGTCGAGTCCGGCGGAACGGTCAACGCCCTCTACCGGCTGGGCCCGGACCTGACCGTGCGGCTGCCCCGGACGGAGGGCGGCTCCCGGGACGTGGAGACCGAACACCGCTGGCTGCCCCGGCTCGCCCCGCACCTGCCCTTCGCCGTGCCCGAACCGGCGGCCCTCGGCGTCCCGGCCGAGGGGTACCCCTGGTCGTGGTCGGTGTGCCGGTGGCTGGAGGGCGAGAACCCGGCGCCGGTCCGGGGCGGCCCCCTCCTCGCCGCGGACCTGGCCGCCCTGCTCGCGGCCCTGCGCGGCGTCGATCGCACGGACGACGCCCCGCCGGCCTACCGCAGTGAGCCGCCGGCCTCCCGGGACGCCGCCACGCGAGGCCCTGGACCGGGTGCACGACGTCGTCGACACGGCCCGGGCCGCGGCGGCCTGGCAGGAGGCCGTCCGGGCCCCGGCGGCCGAGGGCCCCGGCGTCTGGGTCCACGGCGACCTCCAGCCCGGCAACGTCCTGGTGTCGGACGGCCGGCTGACCGCGGTCCTCGACTTCGGCTGCATGGGGGTGGCCGACCCGGCGGTGGACCTGATCGCGGGGTGGTACCTGCTGTCGGCCGCCGGCCGGTCGGCCTTCCGTACGCGGACGGCGCCGGCCGGTCGGCCTTCCGTACGCGGACGGCGACGGACGACGCGGCCTGGGCGAGGGGGCGGGGCTGGGCCCTGTCGATCGCCCTCATGGAGCTCGCGTACTACCGGACGAGCAACGTGAGGATGGCCTCCACCGCCCGCCAGGTGATCGCCGAGATCCTCACGGACACCGCACCACCCCACCTCAACCGTCGACCGGAGGCCTCCACATGAGCGACGAGCCCACCCCGCGGACCGGGAAGCGTTTCCTGTACGTCGTCGTGTGCGCGGCGGGCGTCGCCGGTGACGTCGGCGAACTGATCACGGCCGCCCAGGAGGCCGACTGGGACGTGGGCGTCGTCGCCACCCCGCAGGGCCTCGGCTTCATCGACGCGGCGGCGGTCGAGGCACAGACCGGATACCCGATCCGCTCGGCCTGGCGCCGCCCCGGCGACCCGCGCCCGCTGCCACCGCCGGACGCCTTCGCCGTCGCCCCGGCCACCTTCAACACGATCAACAAATGGGCGGCCGGGATCTCCGACACCCTCGCCCTGGGCATCCTGTGCGAGGCGTACGGCGCGGGCGTCCCCACCGCCGTCCTGCCCTGCCTGAACGCGGCCCAGGCCGCCCACCCCGCCTACTGGCCCAGCCTGGACCGGCTCCGTGCGATGGGCGTCCTGATCGGCTCACGGGAACCCCACGACCCGGCCGCCGAAGGCGGGATCGCCCGCTTCCGCTGGGAGGAGGCCCTGGAACTGCTCACCCCCCGGGTGCCCGGACGGGCCTGAACGCCGGCCCGCGCCCCGGGTGCGGGGGAGGGAGCGCTGCGGCCCCGGGACCCCGCCACACCGCGGGGACGCGTCCGGCGCTCCGGGGGGCATCCGTGCTCCGGGGGCCTTCGTGCTCCGGGGGGACCTTCTAGTCCACCTCGATGCCGCACTCCCGGACCAGTTCCTCCAGGCCGCCCCGGTAGCCCTTGCCCCCGGTGACGAACTCCCAGTCGCCGTTGGCGCGCCGGCGGAAGGAGCCCAGCACGAGGGCGGTCTCTCCCGGGCGGCCGTCGGAGACGTCCAGTCGGCCGAGGGGGGACCGCTCGGCGTCCAGCAGCCGGATACCGGCGTCGGTAAACCCGGACAGGTCGGCCCCCGGGTCGGCGACGGGGTCGACAGCGGCGACGACGACGAGACGGTCGGCCCGCGCGGGCAGGGCGTCGAAGGAGACCTGGACGGCCGCCCTGTCCGGCGTGACGGGGATGAGCGTGCGGACTGTCCCGTCAGGTGTCCGGGGGTTGTTGAAGAACACGAAGTGGTCGTCGTCCAGCACCCGGTTGCCCTGGCAGACGAGCGCGCACACGTCCAGGGCGATGTCGCCGGACCAGTACATGCCCAGGACGTTGTGGTCGTCCGTGCCGGTCTCGCTCTCCGGTGCCGTACGCTGCGCGGGGCACCGGGCGCTCAGCGCCGCCCAGCCTCCCGCGCAGCCCGTGGCGGTGCAGCAGGTCCACCAGCTCGGCGCCCGCCACCAGTTCCAGCGGTTTGCCGTTGGCGAAGGTGTGCGAACCCGGGCCGAAGCCGGATCAGCTGCCCGCGGTAGCCCTGGTAGCGAGGCTTCAGCGAAGCCCGCATCAGGCCCTCCAAGCGGTCGACCAGCTTCTCGTACCGGCGCCGGGTCAGCTCATCCTTCGCGGGCATCTCGCACAGCTCCCCACCTCTGCCCGCAGCGGCGTGTGTGCCATATGTGTGCTGCGAGGAAGAAGGCCCTCCCGCCCGATGGGCGGAAGGGCCTCTGACCAGGTGTTTCTCTGTGCCCCCGGCAGGATTCGAACCTGCGACACCCGCTTTAGGAGTTCGATCACTGCCCGGCTACGCCGTGGATCCGCACGGACTCACCGGCTATCAACGGCCGTGGGCGACTGTCGGCGTTCGGCACCGTTGATGTCAGCCGTGGATGTCACGTGAGGTCCTTCAAGGTCCCAGGGATGCTGTCGAACATGCCCGGCGGGAACGACGTCATGCCGAGCTTCTCCATGCCTGCCACTACGGCAGCCAGAGACACGACCTGCCCTAGCGGGCTGTCCTTCTGGATGACGAACACGAAGTCATTCTCGGATGGAGGAAGAGTTTTCGGAAGCGTCGTCAAGCCGTGCCTGTCAAGCTCCTTGCTGATCTGCTCGCGCAGCGCCGCACTGAGTCGATCTCTCTCCGGTGCGGCGTACTTCTTGATGAAGCGCATCGAGAGGCGCTTGATGCCGTGGTCCACCTCTACCGCGTGAGCAATCACAGTGAAGTCCATAAGCCAGTAGTTAACTCAGTTAGTAGCTGACTTGTCAACGCTTGGGTGTGGGCTTGGCATCTGCGCCAAGCAGCAACGGTCCGCTGTGGAGGCGGCTGGATGGTTTGACGGCGGACACTCCGCGGGTCCCTGGGCTATCGGCTGATCGGGATCTCATAGGCGATCTCGCAATGAGCCGCGGGTACCACGATGTCCGCTGTTTCCACGGGCCGACCGTCGTCGCTGTAGTACGTCCGCCGGATGTGCGTGACAAGCGCGGCCTTCTGAACGCCGAGCAACGAGGCCTCCTCGGCGGTCGCCTGCCTGGGTTCTGGCTGCTCCACGGCATGGCTGACCGTGATGCCGATCGCGGCCATGCGGTTCACGACGCCGGCTCCAGCGTGCGGGCCTCCCTCGGGGAGAACGACGAGAGTACCGCCGGTGAGGTCGTACGGCTCCCAACTCGTCGACAGTTGCACAGGCCTGCCGTCCGCCAAGAACTCGTACGTCGTCCGCACGCACAGCTCGCCCTCGTCGATCCCGAGTCGCGCCGCGATGTCTGCGGGGGCCGGCACCTTGGCGTCCGTCCGGCTCTCCCAATCCCCTTGCCTGCCGACGGCCTTCATGTCAGCCCGGAAAGGTGACCCGTTCGGCTGCTCACGCGCCGAGGACCGCACCACTCGCACGCGTTGCCGGGGCTCGGCGACGTAGGTGCCCGATCCTGCGCGACCCTCCAGCACGCCTTGGGAGATCAGCAGCTCCTGCGCCCGGCGAACGACGTTCTCGCCTACGCCGCACTCCTGGCCGATCTGCGCGCGAGAAGGCAGGCGATCTCCCGGCTCCCACACGTGCTCCGCGATCCGCCGCCGTAGCTCGTCGGCGATGCGGAGATAGGGCGGTTGCTCAGGCATATGGAAAATCTAGTCCACTAGCTCTAATCTAGTTAACTAGCTTTACTCAAAGTGATCGCCGAGTGACGGAGGCTTCCCTGTGCCCGCTTCGCGAGTGAGCGCGGAGGCCATTGCCGCCCGGTTATCGGCGGTCGGGCTCACCACACGCGTGGAAGAGCGCGACCGGTGCACGTCGGTCGAGACGGAGGTACCGGAATCGCTCTCCGCCGAGTCATGGCGGGAGGTCCTGGAAGTGCTGGCGGAGGCCGATCGATTCGGGCTTCACGCCACCAGCTTGAACGGCCGCACCCTTTGGGCGGTCGTACGTAAAGCGGCCCCCACGACGGGCGATGTCGGGGGACCGAGCTACCAGCGATAGGAGCTGAGCAGCGTGCTCAACCGTATCCGCCGTGCCGTCTCGCTCGCCAGAGCGCGGCACTTCCCCAAGGGCAGGCACCGCCGTGCCTTAACGCCGTCCCGAGCAACTGGGGCGACGCCTCCCGCGCTCGCCGTAGAGCCGCCAGCCGTCCCGGACTGGATGCCGTATAAGAGACAGGTCCCGGACTGGATGCCGGACACCGCTGATCGCCTTCACCTGCTCTTGGGCGAGGACAACGTGCTCGTCCGCCCGTACGTGCTGGCCTGGGAGCGGCAGCGTGCATGCCAACGCTCGGTGGTCGTAGCGCCGCGACTGTCGTCTGAGGCCTATTCGGCACTGGCAGGTGCTCGCTAATGCCCCCTCGTCAACAGCTCCATGTATCGGAAGCCGGGGCGGCTGCCTACCGGTCGACTGCATGCAGGGTTGGCACTCACGCGGCCTGTGCGGAAGCGTCGCCATCTCCTGCGCCGGTCGACCTGCCGGTGATCTACGAGACGTGCGCCTGCCCCTGCCACCCCGCGCCGGACCACACCACGCGACCGGCGGTGAAGCGGTGAGCAGCTGGGCCCCCGGGGGTGCGCTGGCATCCAACGTCGAGATCACGGCGGCCACCGTTCTGCGGGGCGACATCATCCAAGTCGGCGGTCGGGCCTGCCGAGTGAGCGACCTCTTCCAGTTGCCTCAGGGCGCGAAGCAACTCCTGTTCGAGTCGGGAGAGCTGCTGACCATAAACGGGCGGACCCGGCTCGTCGCCGTGCGGATGACGAGAAGGCGGTGACGCAGTCCATGACGTCTCGCCGCCTCGTCGTCGCTGACGACCTGAGACGCCAGATCACGACCGGCCGCATTGGGCCCGGTGATCGGCTCCCGTCTGAGTCCGCCCTGGCCGACCGGTACAAGGTCAGCACGGCGACACTGCGAAGCGCCCTCGCTGTGCTCCAGGGAGAAGGCCTCGTCGAGAAGATCCATGGCAAGGGCAACTTCGTCCGCCGTCCGCTGCGCAAGATCACGTACGTCGGTGGGTGGGGCACGCTAGACCCTCGGACTGCCGCAGACGTGGGCCTGCGCGTGACAGTCCGCACTAAGGCACTGCCTGCGCGGGGACACCTGACCGCGCTTCTGAAAGTGGACGACGGAAGCCCACTGACCGAATTCCTACGACTCAGCTACGAGGGAGAGTCCCCACACAGCCTGGCCCGCGTCTACGTGCCGCGAGACCTGACACCGATCATGGGGCTCGGAGACCGGCCCTCAAGTGAGTGGGCGGAAGCCAGCTTCTCTGTGCCGGATTCGCCGCCGGCCGAGGTGCACGAGACGGTGTCCGCTCGACTCCCCACGCCGGATGAGGCGTCGACCCTGCGGATCAACACAGCCTTGGCCGTCCTTGCGATCACTCGCGTGGCGGCAGATACCACCGGGCGAGTCGTTGAGGCGGCACTACTCGTGTTCCCTGGGGATCGTGTCGACGCCGTCTTCAGTACCCACCACGTGATTGAAGAAAGGCAGGCGCACAGATGACGCCGCAGAACGAACTGCGACTCCTCCCGTGGTCGGGGCCGGACGGCAAGCCCTGCTACCTGAGCACCGATGACAGAGGCGGCTACATGTCCCGCCTGGCGGACAACATCGAAGCGGTACAGCTCGGGATGGCTACCGATCTTCTGGAGCGGGCCGCAGGAGTCCTCGGCGACCAGGACGCCGGCCGCGATGACCTGCGGCTCATGCTGACCGAAGTGACCCGAGCCCTACGAGACGTGGTCCGCGTGGCAACCAGCCGCGGGCACCTCCTGGCGGTGAGCGAACTCCAGCCTTAAAGGACACGGTCAAGGCGGCGTCCCTGAGGTGGCCCTCCTGTCAGTGCTCAGAAGCCCGTCTACTGATCACCGGCCCCGCTGACCAGCGGACCTGACGAAGCCCACGGCTCTGACCAGCTCAGATGCCGTGGGCTTCTGTCGTTGTCGGTCGGCGTTGGGCGACCTTGGACGGCCCAGAGACGGCCCCAGTCTCCGGGTCCTACGGACTGGAGCTGACCCGTTGGCACGGTTCCTCGTCACTCCAGGGGGACGGGAGCGACCGGTAGTTGTTCCTTGTAGGGCCAGGTGAAGGTGCGGTCCGGTTCGAGGTGGGCCTCTCCCCAGTGGATGGCATGAATGCCGTTCTCGGCGTCGGCCGTGAAGAACACACAGACAAGCCTCGTTGAGGCTCCCAGCTCCTCGAAGGCTTCTTGAAGCCCCAGGTACTCCTCAGTCGCCACGGTGCCGTCGACGTCAAACAAAGCGTCTGGCCCCAGCGGCCCGTGAGCCCGGAAGAGGCGACGGCGAGTGGGTGAGACGTTGGCGGGCAGTCGGGCCCGGTCCAGGGGCTTCGGCTTGTCGGCGTATCGGAACGGGAAGAGCGCGTGATCGTGGATCACCGCATACTCGTATCCACGCACGTCCCTTACCGACTCTCCCAGCTCCCGCGCCGTCTCCGCCAGGTTCTCGCGGACCACCCCAGCAAGGGTGACGCCGTAGGGACTCCGCTTCTTCAGCCCTGCCGCACGGTGTGCGGCATGAGCCTTAGCGTGGGCCTCGGCCAATCGCACTGGAACAGCCGCGGCGACTGTGCCGGCATGCTGCCCGAACCGCTCGACAGCCCAGGCCGAAGGCGCCAGTGCATAGCCACCCGACATAGACACGCCCCCTCTACGCGACCACACCGCTTCCAACTGTGTGACAGGTCTACGAAGCGGATACAAGGTGGCGATTCGGCCAGGGGCGGCCGCTGCCCAACACAGTCACAACTGATCACGGACGGCTGTGACCTGCGGCCGTCTACTGGATCGCCGCTCTGAACTGCGGCGCAGCCGTTGCCAGTTGTCAGCGCTGGTCACCATCGAGCGCCCTTCCACGGCCCTAAGAAGCCATCTCATTTGGGTGACTCGGTAGTCTGTGAG
>NZ_KL585400.1:0-860 GCF_000721935.1 Streptomyces sp. NRRL WC-3549 | reverse complement strand
GAAGCCATCTCATTTGGGTGACTCGGTAGTCTGTGAGTCATGGTGGGGATCGTTGAGCGGCTGGTGCCGGACGAGTTGTGGGAGTTGTTCCAGCAGGTGGTGCCGGAGGCGCCGTCGCGGCCGCAGGGTGGTGGTCGGCGTCGGCACGGCGACCGGGAGGTGCTGGCCGCGATCGTGTTCGTGGCCACGTCGGGTTGTACCTGGCTGCAGCTGCCTTCGGCGTCGTTCGGCCTGTCCGGAGCGACCGCTCACCGGCGGTTCTCGGAGTGGTCGAAGGCACGGGTGTGGGCCAGGCTCCACCGCTTGGTCCTCGACGAGCTCGGTGCCCGCGGCGAGTTGGACTGGTCGCGGTGCGCGATCGACTCGGTGAACATGCGGGCCTTGAAAAGGGGGACCTGACAGGCCCGAATCCTGTCGACCGGGGCAAGTACGGGTCGAAGATCCATCTGATCACCGAGCGGACCGGTCTGCCCATATCCGTCGCAATCTCCAGCGCCAACGTCCACGACAGCCAAGCCCTGATCCCGCTCGTGAAGGGCATACCGCCCATCCGCTCCCGCCGAGGCCCCCGTCGACGCCGGCCCGGCAAGCTCCACGCCGACAAGGGCTACGACTACCGCCACCTGCGGCAATGGCTATCCGGGCGCGGGATCCGGCACCGCATCGCCCGCAAAGGCATCGAGACCTCGCAGCGACTCGGCCGACACCGCTGGACCATCGAACGCACCATGTCCTGGCTCGCCGGCCGCCGACGACTCCACCGCCGCTACGAACGCAAGGCCGACCACTTCCTGGCCTTCACCAGCATTGCCTGCACTCTCATCTGCTACCGCCGACTCGCCAAATGAGATGACTTCTAA
>NZ_KL585399.1:168517-169140 GCF_000721935.1 Streptomyces sp. NRRL WC-3549 | reverse complement strand
CCCCAGGCCTACCCCGCCCCCCAGGCCCCCGCCTGGGGCGCGCCGCACCAGGGCGGGCACTACGGCGGCCACCACCGCCACAAGAGCTTCGGCCGGATGCTCTTCTCCTCCTGACCCGCTCCGGACCGGTGCGCGGGTGCGGGTGCGGACCGGGTGACCCGCACCCGCGCGGACGCCCCGGGGCGAGGCTCCGCCCGGGGCGGACAGCGCCGGTCGCGGTACCGGGCAGGTGCACGGGGCGCGGCACTAGTCATGTGCATGGTCGGTGCCTAGAGTGCGGGCCCATGAACTACCTGGACAGGTCCCGCACTGTCGCACCCCCGGGCTGGAGCAGGTGGCTCGTGCCGCCCGCCGCGCTCGCCGTGCACCTCTCGATCGGCCAGGCCTATGCCTGGAGCGTCTTCAAGCCCCCACTCGAATCCGCCCTGGACCTCTCGGGTACGGCGAGTGCCCTCCCGTTCCAGCTGGGCATCGTCATGCTCGGCCTCTCCGCGGCCTTCGGCGGCACCCTCGTCGAACGCAACGGCCCGCGCTGGGCGATGTTCGTCTCCCTGGTCTGCTTCTCCTCCGGCTTCCTCGTCGCCGCCCTCGGCGCCTCCACCGGCCCTGTCTCTTATACACAT
>NZ_KL585399.1:167961-168307 GCF_000721935.1 Streptomyces sp. NRRL WC-3549 | reverse complement strand
CTCAGAGATGTGTATAAGAGACAGGGCCAGTACTGGCTCGTCGTCCTCGGCTACGGCTTCATCGGCGGCATCGGGCTCGGCATCGGCTACATCGCGCCGGTGTCCACCCTCATCAAGTGGTTCCCGGACCGGCCCGGCATGGCGACCGGCATCGCCATCATGGGCTTCGGCGGCGGTGCGCTCATCGCCTCACCCTGGTCCACCGCCATGCTCGACGGCTTCGGCGCCGACCGTTCCGGCATCGCCACCGCCTTCCTCGTCCACGGCGTCGTCTACGCCGCGTTCATGGCGCTCGGCGTCGTCCTCGTACGGGTGCCGCCCGACGACCGGCTCCCCGGCGGCCGGC
>NZ_KL585399.1:166830-167701 GCF_000721935.1 Streptomyces sp. NRRL WC-3549 | reverse complement strand
TGTCTCTTATACACATATAAGAGACAGCCGCCCAGGTCTCCGCCCGCAACGCCCTGCGCACACCGCAGTTCTGGTGCCTGTGGGTCGTGCTGTGCATGAACGTCACCGCGGGCATCGGGGTCCTGGAGAAGGCCGCCCCGATGATCACCGACTTCTTCGCCGAGACCTCCACCGCGGTCAGCACCTCCGCCGCGGCGGGCTTCGTCGCCCTGCTCTCGCTCGCCAACATGGCCGGCCGCCTCCTGTGGTCCTCCACCTCGGACCTGATCGGCCGTAAGAACATGTACCGCGTCTACCTCGGCGTCGGGGCGCTGATGTACGTCCTGATCGCCCAGCTCGGCAACGACTCCAAGCCCCTGTTCGTCTGCTGCGCGCTGGTGATCCTCTCCTTCTACGGAGGCGGGTTCGCGACCGCCCCCGCCTACCTCAAGGACCTGTTCGGCACCTACCAGGTCGGCGCCATCCACGGCCGGCTGCTGACCGCCTGGTCCACCGCGGGCGTCCTCGGCCCGCTGATCGTCAACCACTTCGCCGACGCGGGGGAGCGGGCCGGGCACAGCGGCCCCGGCCTCTACACGACGTCCCTCACCGTGATGACCGTGCTGCTGGTCGTCGGCTTCGTCGCCAACGAGTGCATCCGCCCGGTCCACGCCCGCTTCCACGAGACACCGCAAGAGAAGCCGGAAGGAAGGAGTCCCCGTGTCCACCAGGACTCGTAAGCCCCTCATGGCGTTCGTCTGGCTCTGGGTCGCCGTGCCGTTCTGCTACGGCCTGTACGAACTCGTCCGCAAAGCCACCCAGCTGTTCACCGGCTGAACCGGAACACGACGAAGCCCCGGTCATGACGACCGGGGCTTCGGACGGTGCGCGA
>NZ_KL585399.1:166311-166547 GCF_000721935.1 Streptomyces sp. NRRL WC-3549 | reverse complement strand
GCGCGGGGATCCTGCGGGACCGGTCCTCGCGGACCGGATCCCATCGGATCGGTGGACGATACTGGGATTGAACCAGTGACCTCTTCCGTGTCAGGGAAGCGCTCTCCCGCTGAGCTAATCGTCCTTGGAGGTGGAGACGGGATTTGAACCCGTGTAGACGGCTTTGCAGGCCGTTGCCTCGCCTCTCGGCCACTCCACCAGGGGTGGGGGCTCGGGAAGGATCCCCCACCTTCTGC
>NZ_KL585399.1:165224-166078 GCF_000721935.1 Streptomyces sp. NRRL WC-3549 | reverse complement strand
CCGCTTGTCATTCCCGGTCCGCTTGCGCGTCCCGGCGACGTGTTGAACTCTAGCGGATTCCCGGGCCAGCACAAAAACGCGTTCCTGCAGCGTGCTGCGGATCCGCGGCCCCGCCGCAGGTCACCGGCGGCCGTCCTACACTCGTCCGCGTGCACGACCACGCCCCCATGGCCCGCTTCGGCGGCCTCGTCGCCTCCGGCCTGCAGGACGTCACCAGCGATCCCGCGGCCCTCGAATCGTCCGGCTTCTGGGCCGTCTGCGCCGACTTCGAGGGGCGTCTGACCTGCGCCCGCTTCGCCACCGTACGGACCGAGCAGGTGCCACCGCCCGTCCCCGGGGCCTGGCGCGGACCGGCTCCCGGGGACTGGACCTCCTCACTCGACGAGGACGCCTACACGGCCGGCGTGCGGCGGATCCGTGAACACATCGCGGCCGGCGAGGTCTACCAGGCCAACCTCTGCCGCGTCCTGACCGCGCCCCTGCCCGGCCCCGACGCCGACGTGGACGCCCTCACCGCCCTGCTCGCCCGCGGCAACCCGGCCCCCTACGCCGGGACGATCCGGCTGCCCGCACACGGCGTGGAGATCGCCACCGCGTCCCCCGAACTCTTCCTGAGGCGCGACGGCCGCACCGTGGAGTCCGGACCGATCAAGGGGACCGGACGGACCGAGGGCGACCTGCTGGAGAAGGACCACGCCGAGAACGTGATGATCGTGGACCTCGTCCGCAACGACCTGGGCCAGGTCTGCGCCACCGGCAGCGTCACCGTGCCCGACCTGTGCGCGGTGGAGAAGCACCCCGGCCTCGTCCACCTCGTCTCCACCGTCCGGGGACGGCTCGCCGACGGCACCGGC
>NZ_KL585399.1:161814-165024 GCF_000721935.1 Streptomyces sp. NRRL WC-3549 | reverse complement strand
GGCCGCACCTCCTGGCCGCCGCCTTCCCGCCCGGCTCGGTCACCGGCGCCCCCAAGTCCAGCGCCCTGCGCGTCATCCGCGCCCTGGAGAGGGCTCCCCGCGGTCCCTACTGCGGAGGCATCGGCTGGGTCGACGCCGACCGGGGCACCGCGTCCCTGGCCGTCGGCATACGGACCTTCTGGATCGACCGCACCGGCCCGGCGCCCCTGCTCCGCTTCGGGACCGGGGCCGGCATCACCTGGGGCTCCGACCCGCGACGCGAATGGGCGGAGACCGAACTGAAGGCACGGCGGCTGCTCGCTGTAGCGTCGGGCGCGTACGACCCCGTCACCTGCGGGGACGACGCGGACACGGGAAGGACCGGGGCATGAGGATTTGGGTCGGCGGCGGACTGCGGGACGCCGATGACGCACGGGTGTCCGTGCTCGACCACGGGCTGACCGTGGGGGACGGCGTCTTCGAGACGGTCAAGGTCACCAGGGGCCGCACCTTCGCCCTCACCCGGCACCTCGACCGGCTGGGCCGTTCCGCACGCGGCCTGGGCCTGCCCGACCCCGACACGGACGAGCTCCGCCGCGCGGTCGCCGCCGTCGTCGAGGCCAACCCCGTCCCGCTCGGCCGGCTCCGGATCACCTACACCGGCGGGCTCTCCCCGCTCGGCTCCGACCGCGGCGACGCGGCCCCCGGCCTGGTCGTCGCCCTCGGCGAGGCCACGCGCCGCCCCGACAGCACCGCCGTGATCACCGTCCCCTGGACCCGCAACGAACGCGGCGCGGTGACCGGCCTGAAGACCACCTCGTACGCCGAGAACGTCGTCGCCCTGGCCCGCGCCCACGAGCAGGGGGCATCCGAGGCGCTGTTCCCCAACACCGTCGGGCAGCTCTGCGAGGGCACCGGCTCCAACGTCTTCGTCGTCCTGGACGGCCAGATCCACACACCGCCGGTCTCCTCCGGCTGCCTCGCCGGCATCACCCGCGCCCTGGCCGCCGAGTGGGCCGGGGCCCGCGAGACCGAGCTCCCGCAGGACGTCCTGGAGCGGGCCGACGAGATCTTCCTGACCTCCACCCTCCGCGACGTCCAGGCCGTCCACCGGGTCGACGGACGCGAACTGCCGGGCGCCCCCGGGCCGGTCACGGCGAAGGCCATGCGGATCTTCGACGAGCGCGCGGCGGACGACCTCGACCCGTGAATGACCGGAACCCGGGTGACAGGGGCCCCTCGGCCGGATAGAAAGCCCTGGTGACCACGACACTCCGGCCGACCGGGCCGATCGACGAAGGCGCCGACGGCGCGCGGACGCGCACGTACGACGTATGTGACAACGGCCGTCCCGTCGGCGCCGTCGAAATCGGCACCGACCCCCGCTTCGGACCCACGGCGGCCGTCCTGCGCTCCCTGCGCATCGACGAGGCCCACCGCAGGCGGGGCCGCGGAACCATGGCCGCGCTCGCCACCGAGGAGGTGCTGCGCGGCTGGGGCTGCACCCAGGTCCGCCTGGAGGTACCCGCCGACGACCCGGCGGCCCGGGGGTTCGCCGCCGCGCTCGGCTACACCGCGCGCAGCCGGAACATGCTCAAGGAGCTCGGTGAGCCGGTGCCGGCACCGCCCGCGGGTCTCACCGCCCGCCCCATGACCGAGCGGGAGTTCACCGTCTGGATGAGCACCGCCGTGGACACGTACACACGGGAGTGGTCGCGGCGGGGCGTCCCCGAGGACCAGGCCAGGCGCAAGTCGGAACGCGACCACGCCGCGCTCCTGCCGCAGGGCCTCGCCACCGAGGGCACGCACTTCCACGTGCTGGTCCACGGGGACGACATCGTCGGCCACGTCTGGCTGGCCCGGCACCGGGAGACACCGCGGCACGATCCGATCGGCTACGTCTTCGACGTCGAGGTGCGCGAGGACCGGCGCGGCCACGGCCACGGCCGCACCCTGCTGCACCTGGCCGAGGACCTCACCCGGCGCGAGGGCCTGGACCGGCTCGGTCTGCACGTCTTCGAGTCCAACACCCCCGCGCTGCGGCTGTACCAGTCGCTGGGCTACGCCACGACCCGGTACAACCTCGCCAAGACCCTGTGACCGGCCGCCAGGGCGGTCCCGGTCACCACGCGGGGACCGCCCGTGGTCAGTCCTGTCCGGCCAGCAGCCGGTCGGCGATCTCCTCGATCCGCTCCCGCAGCCCCTCCTGGCTCTTCCCGCCGTCCAGGCGCTCCTCGCCGATCACATAGGTCGGGGTCCCGGTGACCCCGATCGCCTTGCCCTCGGCCTGGTCCGCGTCGACGATCAGCAGGTGCCGGCCGTCGATCAGGGCCGTGTCGAACTCCTCGGCGTCCAGCCCCAGTTCCCCGGCCAGCTCCAGCAGTACCCGCTCACCGCCGCCGGCGAGCCCGGCGGTGCGCCCGAGCACGGCCTCGGCGTACGGCCACCCCTTGCCCTGGACCGCGGCCTCCTCGGCGGCCTGGGCCGCGGCGTAGGCGTGCTTGTGCTTCTCCAGCGGGAAGTGGCGCAGCCGGATCTCCAGCCGGTCGCCGTAGCGGGCGCGCAGGGCCCGGACGTCGGAGAGGGCCAGATGACAGTCGGGGCACTCCAGGTCGCACCAGAGGTCGAGGACGACCGGCGCGGCGGAGGTGGAATCGCTCATGGGGACAGTCTTCCAGGCCGCGGGGAGGCCCTCACACCTGGTCCGGCCGGGGCCTGAGCGCGGCCGGCGCGGATCCGCCGGCAGTCCTCAGGGAGGAGCGAAGCCCTGAAAAGTCCCTGATGTGGTCCCGGGCCGTGGCCCCGGCACGGCAAACCGGTGCACGATGGAAGGGACGTTCCCGATGCGCTGGAGGCCCCGTGATGCTTGCCGAGACCATCTGTTCCGCGGTGTCGGCTGCCGGCCTGGGCATCGCCGCGATCACCGCGTACCGCAAGCGCTTCCTCGCGGCCACCCGGATCGCGGCGTACTCGCTGGTGCCCGTCGGCCTCGTGATGACCGGTGTCGTCGCGTGGGTCACCGGCATCGTCTTCAAGCCGAGCGTAGCCGAGCGTCTGGATCGGCTTCGGGCTGCTGGCGGTGGCCTGGCTGCTGTTCGTGACGACCCGGGCCGTGGAACGCAGGGGCGGCACCACGCGCAAGGAGCGCAAGGCCGCGCGGGCGTCCTCCCGGACCTCCGCCGTCGCCCCCGCCGCGTCGTCCCCCTCCCTCACGAGCGGTGGCCCGGCACC
>NZ_KL585399.1:158639-161573 GCF_000721935.1 Streptomyces sp. NRRL WC-3549 | reverse complement strand
ACCGCAGGCTGCCGCGGAGAAGAAGCGGGCCGCGTCGGACGGTGACGACTTCAGCGACATCGAGGCGATCCTGAAGAAGCACGGCATCTGACGCGCGCCGGCCCCGGTGCCGGTGCCTTCGAACGAGCGCCACGATCACGAGCGTCTCCGGGGTCCGGGCCCTCCGTCCAGGGAGCGGATCGAATCGCTTCACCCGCCCCCTTCGAGGGCACGCGCCCCAGTCGCGGCGAACCGCCCGGACGCCGTCCGGGCGGCAGGGACACACCGCTCGACGGCCGGACGCATGAGTGGAGCAGGGCACGTGGGGCGTGCGGCGGGAATCAAGGCGGGGCCCGGCGGGCCGGAGCCTCGGTCGGCACGTCTCCCACGCGATCAACCATCCGGAAACGGTGCTGCCGGACACCCGTCCCCGGTTGCCCGCGGTGACCGAGGAGTTCGGTTGCCTGCGCGGGGAGTCGGCCCGGCAGTTCCGGGCCTGCCGTGTGAGCCACGGGCCGACGGAGTCCACTGGGTGAGCCATCGGTCGTACGCGTGACCGACGTCCGTACGCCGGAGCGACTCCGTGCAGCCCGGGGAGAGTGAACTCGCAGCCCAGGGACCGAGGTCGGCCGTCGGCATGGTCCGGATTGCGTCATGATCGTTACGAGATGGTGGACACATTCCGGGGCGAGGCCCCCGCACCCCCTGCCGAGGAGCCGCGCGGCTGCCTCTTCGCGCTGTCCCAGCCGCCACTGATGATCTTCCTGACGGTGGTCGGGAGCCTGCTGCTGATGGCCGCGCTGCACGACCTCTTCCTGCTGTGAGCGGGCCCGGAGGCCGGCCGGCCCGCCGCCTCTGCGGTCAGCGCGCCGCCTCCCGGCGCCGGGCCCTGTACGCGGCGACGTGGAGGCGGTTACCGCAGGTGCGGCTGGAGCAGTAGCGGCGCGAGCGGTTCCGCGAGAGGTCGACGAAGGCGTCCCGGCAGTCCGGCGCCTCGCACCGCCGCAGTCTCTCCTGCTCGTCGGCCACCACGATGAACGCCAGCGCCATGCCGCAGTCCGCCGCGAGGTGGTCCGCCACCGAGGCGCCCGGCGCGAAGTAGTGCACGTGCCAGTCGTAGCCGTCGTGATTGGTGAGCTGCGGCGTGGTGCCGGCGCCCGGCGGCGGCCTGTGTGTCGGGGGTCGCGAATATCTCCGCGAACCGGGCGCGTACGTCGCGTACGGCACGCAGGTCCTTCTCGGTCAGGACGCCGACACCGCTGATGTGGTGCCGCTCGGCGAAGCCGTGGAGCGCCTCGACGTCCGCGAGCCCGTCACCGGACCCGCCCTCCGGGGCGGTGTTCACCAGTTCCACCACCGTGTCGAGGGCGATCCGGGTGTCGTGTGGGATCAGCACGCTTCGCTCCCTGGCCTCCGGCGGACGGGCGCCCGCCGATGGCGGATGACTCTACTGGCTCACCGAGGCCCCTCCCGGGGCGGCGCGCCCCCGGGAGCCGCCGTGGCGCCTCGCGGACGGCAGGCGTCCGGCCGCCCGTGGGCCCGACGCCGCTGACGGCGCCCAGCCGCGGAGGGAGGGTGTCCGGCCGCCCTGGGGCCGGGCGGTCGCCCCGCCCCGCGCAGGGCCGCTGCCCGGGAACGCACCCGCACCACCGCCCCTCGGCCCGCCGGGGCTCCGGGCGGGACGCGCACCGGCGCCGTCGCCGCGGTGGGTTCCGCGGCGACGGCGCCGGTGTCCGCCGTATGAGGTTGTCCGCGCGACGCCGTCTCCCCGAGTCGGACGGCGTCCCGCAGCTCTCGGCCTGGCTCAGCTCTCGGCCAGGATGTGCGAGAGCTCCGTATCGAGGTCGAAGTGACGGTGCTCGGTGCCGGGTGGGACCGCGGCGTCGGTCCTCTTCAGGAACGACTCCAGGGCCCTCGCCGGGGCTTCGAGCAGTGCTTCGCCCTCCGGGGAGCTCAGCGCGATGCAGACGACGCCTTGACCGTGACTCCGGGATGGCCAGACGCGGACGTCTCCGGTGCCGGTGGGCCGGTGCAGCCCCTCGGCGAGGAGGTCACGGGCGAAAACCCACTCGACCGTCTCCTCCGCTCCGGTGTGGAAGGTGGCGTGCACGGCATAGGGATCGGCCGTGTCATACCGCAGGCCCGCGGGAACAGGCAGTGAGGACTCGCTCGACACAACGAGGCGCAGGTGCAGCTCGCAGCTGACCGTGGTGTTCATAAGCGCCAGGGCCTTTCGCTCAGTGTGCGCTCGGGGATTCGCACGTCGGCGAAATCGACATGCCACCTACGGTGCCGTTGTAAACCCCTCTGACCTATTTGTGATGCTTCGAGTCACTCGTCCGGCGGTGTGTAACTTTGGGTCATGCGTCCATTCCGGTGACGCGAGCCGTTCCGGTAGGTTGGGCGGCATGGACGCGGAGAGTGACGAGCGGGAAGGGGCCGCCGCGTCATCGGCGTATCCGCCCGCGGCGAGGGGCGGGCAGGCCGGGGACCGGGGGCTGGGGTCGCGGGCGCCCGCGTACATCCGGTCGTCCAGGGTGCTGCACCTGAGCTGGCAGGCCGGGATCTTCGTCGTCGGCCTCGCGGTGGTGGGTGCGGGCATCGTGATGCTCCCGCTGCCCGGGCCGGGATGGCTGGTGATCTTCGGGGGCATGGCGATCTGGGCGACCGAGTTCGTCTGGGCGCAGCTCGTGCTGCGCTGGACGAAGCGCAAGGTCACCGAGGCCACCCAGCGGGCGCTCGACCCCAAGGTGCGCCGCCGCAACATCATCCTCACCACGGTGGGACTCGTGATCATCGTGGTGCTGGTGGGGATCTACGTCTGGAAGTTCGGGATGACGATGCCGTGGAAGATCGACCAGTGACGCCGAGCTGGTCCGGGAGCACCGCTGACATGGGGTAATGTGTGCGGTGCGCCGGGGCGATTAGCTCAGTGGGAGAGCGCTTCGTTCACAC
>NZ_KL585399.1:158199-158396 GCF_000721935.1 Streptomyces sp. NRRL WC-3549 | reverse complement strand
CGACCGATGGCCGGAAGCTTCCCGGGAAGCTTCCGGCCATCGGTGTTTCCGTGTGGGCGCCCGTGCGGGACCCGGTGTGCCGCCCGCCCGGCGGCTTTCGTCCAGGGCGGCGAGGCGGCCCCGGTCACCACCCGCAGCACCGCCCTGTACGGTCTCGCCGCCGTCCAGAACCCCGCGCTCGGCGGCGACACGCTGCC
>NZ_KL585399.1:157568-157889 GCF_000721935.1 Streptomyces sp. NRRL WC-3549 | reverse complement strand
CTGCCGTAGCCGCTAACGCATCCGCCCGAGCCTCTCCCGCACCCGGCGCGCGTCGCGCAGCCGCTGTTCGTACGTCGCACCGATCGCGAGCAGCAGCAGCCCGGCGAGCGCCGGGAACGCCCAGCGGGGGAGCGCGTCGAGGACCTGCACCACATGCGGGGCCAGCTCGTGCAGCGCGTCCAGCGCCAGCACCGCACCACCCAGCACCAGCGGGGCCTGGAGCCGGCGCAGGGCCCCCGCCAGCGTCACCACCAGGGCCGCCGCGCCCAGCAGCAGCGGGCGCAGCCAGTACGGATCCCGTCTCTTATACACATCTCTGAT
>NZ_KL585399.1:156204-157408 GCF_000721935.1 Streptomyces sp. NRRL WC-3549 | reverse complement strand
GCGACCGCCGACACCGGCAGGGTGTACGCCTCCGGGTCCACCACCCCCGACGCACCCAGCCGCACCCACGCCGCCACCACGAAGAGCCCCGACGCCAGGTACCCCGCACCGGGCCGCCGCTCCGGACGCACCGCGGTCGCCGCCGCCAGCACCCCGCACAGCCCCAGCACCAGCGCGAGGTACGGCGCGTCCGGCAGCGACAGCACCACCGCCACCAGCGCGGCGAAGGCCCCCGCCGCCTCCAGCGACGGCGTGAACGCCCGCGCCCGCCACCCCAGTCCGAGCCCCACCGTCACCGCCGGCACGACCATGACCACCACCGCGGCCCGGGGCGCGCCCCAGCCCGGCGAGGCCCCCGCCGCCCCGGCCACCACGGTCGCGCACAGCACCGACGCGACGGCCGAGGCGGACCGGACCGCGGCCACCCGCGACCGGGCCGCCGCCCCCGCGAACACCGCCCCCAGCGTGCCGAACACGACGTATGTGGCGGGCTCCGCGGCCAGCGCCAGCAGTCCCGCGCTCACCGCCCCGGCCGCCGCACACCCCAGCGCGGTCCACGCAGGCCCGTCCGGCGCACGGCACACCGCCACCGCCGACAGCCCCGCCACCAGCAGCAGTTCCACCGCCACCGCCACCGCGTACGGCGCGTCCGCCACCGGGAGCAGCACCACGGCCGCGGCCCAGCCCAGCCCCAGCGCCCCGGAGCCCGCGGCCGTCCACCACCCCGTCAGCGGGCCGCCCGACCGGCCCCGTGCCGCGTACACGGCCCCCAGCAAGGCCGCCACCAGCAGCAGCACCACCGGCACCGCCCCCGCGTCCGGCCACCGCACCGACGGGCCCACCGCGCCCCGCACACCCGTCGGCGCCCCGGACCACACCTCCGCCACCAGCGAAGCCGGACCCAGCAGGGCCGCGGCCACCGCGGGCAGCACCACCAGCACCGCCGCCCCCGTCACCGCGAACGACGCCCCCAGCACACCCCGGACCACCGGCCGCGGCACTGCCCGGAGCCGCACCACCGCCGACAGCGCCGCACCGCACAGCAGGTACACCACGACCGCCCAGCTCCACGGCACCCCGGTGCGCAGCACACCGCCCGCCCCGGCCACCGCGGCGACCCCCGCCACCGCGCCCGTGGTCACGGCCCACACCCCGGAGGCCCGCCACCCGGCGGACAACGCCACCGCCTGTCTCTTATACACAT
>NZ_KL585399.1:154451-155925 GCF_000721935.1 Streptomyces sp. NRRL WC-3549 | reverse complement strand
ATGTGTATAAGAGACAGGCACCCGGCTCCGCGGCGGCGGCCGGCCCGCCCGCCCACAGCGACAGCACCAGGCCGGTCATCAGCGCCACCGCCCCGGTCACCGCCGCACCGGACCAGGCGGCGACCCGTACCGCGAGCCGCCCGGCCCGCAGCGCCACCACGACGTCCACGGCGGCCGTCACGAGCAGCGCCCACCCGAAGACGACCGCGGACGCCCCGGCGTACCAGGCCCACAGCACCAACGGGAACTGGCCCGCGAACAGGGCCGCGGGCAACGGCACCCGCAGCCGGCCCACCGCCAGCCCGTACACCGCCCACACCCCGGCGAGCACCGCCGACGCGGCCGCCGCGAACCCCGCGCCGTCCGTGCCCGGCAGGACCGCCGCGTGCAGCGCGTAGGCGTCCAGCACCGTCAGCACCAGCGACAGCACCGCCAGGGCCTCCGCCGTCGAGGACAGCCGCCGGCGCAGCAGCGGCACGGGCGCCAGCAGCGCTCCGGCCGTCACCGCCGCCAGTACGGCCGAACGGCCCCCGATGCCCATCGCACCCCAGCTGAACAGGGTGAACGCGACCGCCGCGACAGCCAGCAGCAGACCGCCCAGGACCAGCAGCACGTTCTGCACGCCCCGCGCGCCGGAGGCGGGGGCGGCGAAGGCCGCCCGGGGCGGAGGGCCCCACGCGAACGGGGCCGCGGGCGGGCGGGAACCGGGCGGCGGGGACGACGGCGGCGCGGCCCGTGGCCGCAACACGGCCACCAGCCAGGCACGGCGGTTCAGCAGCTGGATCCGGCGGGCGTCCAGCCGGGCCAGTTCACGGTCGAGGAGCGCCAATTCCTCGGCAGGCGGCGGCACATGTTCCATGCACCGGAGTGTGGCGGCGGCCACGGACTCGGACATGCGCTCGGGTACTCACTTCCCCGGCTGAGTAGATCCGTACGCGCGGCCCGTACCCGCAGACTGGGGCCATGGACTGGAACCACTACCGCTTCACCAGTGTCTGGGACCTCCCCGTCGCACCCGACACCGTCTTCACCGCGCTCGAACAACCCGAGGACTACCCCCGGTGGTGGCCCCAGGTCCGCGCGGTCACCCGCGTCGACGACTCCACCGCGCAGGCGCGCTTCCGCTCCTTCCTCCCGTACACCCTGGTCCTGACGCTCCGGCAGCACCGCCGCGACCCGGCCGCCCGGATCCTCGAGGCGACCCTGGGCGGCGACCTCGACGGCTGGGCCCGCTGGACCGTCACCCCGCGCGGCGACGGCAGCCGGATCGTCTACGAGCAGGAGGTCGACGTCCGCACCTCCCTGCTGCGCCGGTTCGCCGTGCCGGGGCGGCCCCTCTTCCGCGCCAACCACGCCCTGATGATGCGCTCCGGACGGCGGGGGCTGGCGGCATGGCTCCGAGCGGTTTGAACACAGCCCGTCGGGCCCTGTATGGTTCAACCCGTTCCCGGGCGATTAGCTCAGTGGGAGAGCG
>NZ_KL585399.1:146487-154240 GCF_000721935.1 Streptomyces sp. NRRL WC-3549 | reverse complement strand
CCCGGGAAGAGCCGGTCCGTCATCGACGGACCGGCTTTCGCGTTCCCTCAGGCCGCCGCGGGCAGTTCCGGGCGCAGGGGCCAGGCCGGATCCACCGCCTTCGGAGCGCCACTGCTCTCGAACCGCGCCGGGCCCCGGGCCTGTGCCGCGTGCCACTCCGCCTGCAGGGAGTGCAGCTCCGACGGGCTCAGCCGCTCCAGCCGGGCCGAGAACCGCCGGCCCAGCGCGCGCACCAGCTCCAGCGAGGCCGCCGCGCCGGCCGCGGCGTCGTGCGCCCCGTCCGGCTCCACCCCGTACAGCTCACAGAGGTCGCCCAGCGCGCGGCGGCCCTTGCGGTAGCGGTCCAGGTGCCTGTCCAGCACCCGGGGGTCCAGTACGCACAGCGGCTGGTCGCCCAGATACCCGGCCAGCGAGGACGCCCGGTGCCGCCTGAGCTCCCGGTCCAGCAGGGTCAGCCCGAACGGCGCGTCCATCACGACGACCGGCCGCCGGGTCGCGCACTGCTCGGCCAGCGCGCGGGCCAGCTCCTCCATCACCGGAGCGGGCCACCGGCCGTTGCGCTGGAGGTGTTCGTCGGTCAGCCCGTGGACCTCCGTCGCCCCGGGGGGCACCGGAATCCCCGGACTGACCAGCCAGCGGGTGACCCGGAACCGTCCACCCGTCATGTCCTGGAGGACGAGGGCGGCCGAGACGATCCGGTCCTCCTCGCTGTCCAGGCCCGTCGTCTCGGTGCCGAAGGCGGCCAGTGGGCCGTCGAACCAGTGAATCATCCCCGAACTCCTCGTCAGTGAGCGGCAGATGACGGTGTTGCTCTCGGTTCGGTGATACCCGGGGCGTTTGCCCGGTACGCCGCTCCCGGGGCATCCTCCTGTCCTCGCGGCCCGGAACACGTACCCGGGCGGGGCGGGCGCCGCCCCGGGGCCCGTGTGTCACACCTCCGGGGGCCCGGCCACGCGGCCGCGGGGCACCCTCACGCCCCCTGGGTGTCGCGCGCGGGAGCCGGCCCGGTATCCCTTTCGCGTCGGGGGCCGGTGGCTCGGTACGATTCCTCTTGCGTCCGCGACAGGCGGCGCGTCCCCTCAGTCAGGAGAGACCGGTGTCAGACGTCCGTGTGATCATCCAACGCGATTCCGAGCGGGAAGAGCACGTGGTGACGACGGGCACGACGGCCGCCGAGCTCTTCCCCGGACAGCGCACCGTCGTCGCCGCCCGGGTCGACGGCGAGCTGCGGGACCTCGCGTACGCGCTCAAGGACGGCGAGGTCGTCGAGCCCGTCGAGATCACCTCCGAGGACGGCCTGGACATCCTGCGGCACTCCACCGCGCACGTCATGGCCCAGGCCGTGCAGGAGCTCTTCCCCGAGGCCAAGCTGGGCATCGGCCCGCCGGTCAAGGACGGCTTCTACTACGACTTCGACGTGGAGAAGCCCTTCACGCCCGAGGATCTCAAGGCCATCGAGAAGAAGATGCAGGAGATCCAGAAGCGCGGCCAGCGCTTCTCGCGCCGCGTCGTCACCGACGAGGCCGCCCGCGAGGAGCTCGCCGACGAGCCGTACAAGCTGGAGCTCATCGGGATCAAGGGCTCCGCGTCCTCGGACGACGGCGCGGACGTCGAGGTGGGCGGCGGCGAGCTGACCATCTACGACAACCTCGACCCCAAGACCGGTGACCTGTGCTGGAAGGACCTCTGCCGGGGCCCGCACCTGCCCACCACCCGGTTCATCCCCGCGTTCAAGCTGATGCGGAACGCGGCGGCGTACTGGCGGGGCAGCGAGAAGAACCCCATGCTCCAGCGCATCTACGGCACCGCCTGGCCCACCAAGGACCAGCTCAAGGCGCACCTGGAGTTCCTGGCGGAGGCCGCCAAGCGCGACCACCGCAAGCTCGGCAACGAGCTGGACCTCTTCTCCTTCCCCGACGAGATCGGCCCCGGCCTCGCGGTCTTCCACCCCAAGGGCGGCGTCATCCGCCGGGCCATGGAGGACTACTCGCGGCGCCGCCACGAGGAGGAGGGCTACGAGTTCGTCTACAGCCCGCACGCCACCAAGGGCAAGCTCTTCGAGAAGTCCGGCCACCTGGACTGGTACGCCGACGGCATGTACCCGCCCATGCAGCTCGACGACGGGGTGGACTACTACCTCAAGCCGATGAACTGCCCGATGCACAACCTGATCTTCGACGCGCGCGGCCGTTCCTACCGCGAACTGCCGCTGCGCCTCTTCGAGTTCGGCACGGTGTACCGGTACGAGAAGTCGGGCGTCGTCCACGGCCTGACCCGCTCGCGCGGCTTCACGCAGGACGACGCGCACATCTACTGCACCCGTGAGCAGATGGCCGCGGAGCTGGACAAGACGCTCACCTTCGTCCTCAACCTCCTGCGCGACTACGGCCTGACCGACTTCTACCTGGAGCTCTCCACCAAGGACCCGGAGAAGTACGTCGGCTCCGACGAGACCTGGGAAGAGGCCACCGAGACGCTGCGCCAGGTCGCCGAGAAGCAGGGCCTCCCGCTGGTCCCGGACCCGGGCGGCGCCGCCTTCTACGGACCGAAGATCTCGGTGCAGTGCAAGGACGCCATCGGCCGCACCTGGCAGATGTCGACCGTGCAGCTCGACTTCAACCTGCCCGAGCGCTTCGACCTGGAGTACACCGGCCCGGACGGGACCAAGCAGCGCCCGGTCATGATCCACCGTGCGCTGTTCGGCTCCATCGAGCGCTTCTTCGCGGTGCTCCTGGAGCACTACGCGGGTGCGTTCCCGGTCTGGCTGGCCCCGGTCCAGGCGGTCGGCATCCCGATCGGCGACACCCACATCGAGTACCTCCAGGAGTTCGCCGCCGAGGCGCGGAAGAAGGGCCTGCGGGTGGAGGTGGACGCCTCCTCCGACCGGATGCAGAAGAAGATCCGCAACCACCAGAAGGCCAAGGTCCCGTTCATGGTCATCGTCGGCGACGACGACATGAACGCGGGCACGGTGTCCTTCCGCCACCGCGACGGCTCGCAGGAGAACGGGATCCCCCGTGACGAGGCGATCGCCAAGCTGGTGGACCTGGTGGAGCGCCGCGTCCAGGTGTGACCCGTCCGAGAGGCCCCCGGAGCGCTGTCCGCTCTCCGGGGGCCTCTCGTCCTGCCGGCTGAACACCTGCGCCAGCCACGACGAGAAGGACCCGTCACCGCCCCCAGCAGCGCCGGCCCGCACGCCATCAGCCCCGCCCCGGTGAGCCGGTGAGCCGGTGGGGGACGGGGGAGCCTGTCTCTGCCAAGCCATATGCTGGCGGGCATGACGAGTGAGCCGGAACAGCAGATCGGAGTGGGGACGCCCGACGCGTTCCAGCGCCTGTGGACGCCCCACCGGATGGCGTACATCCAGGGTGAGAACAAGCCGAGCGGTTCGGAGGCCGGGGACGGCTGCCCGTTCTGCGAGATCCCGTCGAAGTCGGACGAGGACGGGCTCGTCGTCGCGCGGGGCGAGAAGGTCTACGCCGTGCTGAACCTGTACCCGTACAACGGCGGGCACCTGATGGTGGTGCCCTACCGGCACGTCGCCGACTACACCGAGCTGGACGGTCCGGAGACCGTGGAGCTGGCCGACTTCACCAAGCGGGCGATGGTGGCGCTGCGGGCGGCGTCCGGGGCGCACGGGTTCAACATCGGGATGAACCAGGGGGCGTCCGCGGGCGCCGGGATCGCCGCTCACCTGCACCAGCACGTGGTGCCGCGCTGGGGCGGGGACACGAACTTCATGCCGGTGGTCGGGCACACGAAGGTGCTGCCGCAGCTGCTGGGCGACACCCGGTCGATGCTGGCCGCGGTGTGGCCGGCGGGTCCGCTCTCCGCCTGAGCGGGGCACGGCAAGGACGGACGGGGTGCCCGGGGCGCCCCGTCCGGCGTTTCACGCGTCGTAGACGTCGGCCTTCTTCGGCGCCGCCTCCTGGACCGCGCCGCTGAGGGCCATGGAGCGGCTGGTGAAGCGTTCGGTGTCGACGCCGTGCTCCTTCAGGACCTGCACGGCGGCCGAGTGGACGACCCGCAGCACCGGTGTGGCCGTCCGCATGGCGTCGTCCGCCATGAAGCGGTGCCCCCAGGGCTTGGCCGCCCAGGCGTGGCGCAGCCCGAAGGGCTCCGGAAGCACCAACTTCCCGCCGAGGTACTCCAGCAGCGGCGGATACCAGGTCAGGGGGGCGCGCAGGGCGAGCCTGACGACCTCGTGGGCCTTGACCAGGGGCAGGGCGATGGAGCGGGTCTCCCAGAACCTGACGGCCTTCTTGACCGTCTTGGTCTCGGCGGCCGGCTTGGTCAGGAAGAGCGGGTGGACCGGGCCCAGCGCATGGCCCGTGACCTCGATGCGCAGGGTCTCGTGGAGCACCGTGACGGTGATCAGCATGGTGAGGACGAGTTGGCCCTCCCAGAGCGTGAACTGCACACCCAGGTAGTGCCGGTCACCACTGCCGAACTGCTGGTGGTTGCAGATCCGCTGGATCTCGTGGGGTTTGACCTGGAAGGTGGCGACGTCCTCGCCCTCGGGCCGGGAGACGGAACCGGCGTCCTCCCCGACGGGGGAGACGATCCAGTGCTTCACGGACGGCGGGGTGAAACCGCCGGTGTTCAGCGGGCCGCGCTCCAGCAGCTTGAGCTGGTCGTGGATCGCCCGCACCACGTCCCAGCTGCGGAACTGGTGGATCTCCTTGGTGGGGTCCGCGGGGTGCAGTTCCTCGGCGAGATGCCAGCTGCCCCAGCGGGTGCCCATGCCGAGGATGCCCTTGGGGCCGGCGTAGAAGACCGAGTTGGACTGCTGCTCCGCGGAGAGCTTCTCCAGGCCCTGGCGCAGGGCCTCACGTGCCGTCTCGTTGGGGTTCTTCGGAGCCGCCTCGGGGATCTTGGCGATGACGCCGGCTCCGCTGAGCAGCCCCTCCCAGCGGGCCCGCATGTCCTTGGCGGAGGACTCCGCGATCCGTTTGGCGAGCAGCCAGCCGACGACCGGCGCGACGACCGCGGCGCGCAGATAGAGCGCCAGGAAGCCGGTGAGCGGCATGGCGATCAGGAAGAGCACGGAGAGTCCGCCGACGATCAGGAGCAGGACGACACCGAGGGAGCGGAAGGCGACGTCCTTGGACTTGTTGAAGGAGTCGCGCAGCCGGAAGGTCAGGACCCACAGGAGGAAGCCCGGCAGGAAGAGGACGCCGAAGACGGCGGTGACCAGGGTGAGCTTGCTGTCCCGGGCCCTGCGGAGCCGGGTCGCGGACAGGCAGTGCTCCACCACCGTCTGGGGGTCGAGGCCAAAGGACTGGATGAGGGCGCCACGGCCGCCGCCGAGCATGCGTTCCTGGACGGCGCGGGAGAAGGCCTCACCGAGATTCGGCTTGAAGTACTCGGACTTGAACAGCTTGGAACTGCCCCGCTTCACCTCGGACTTGTGCCATTCGCTGTTGGCCTTCAGGATCTCCGTCACATCGCTGTCGCGGTACGCCGCGGAGGCGAGGGCGTTGGTCGCCACCGCCTGTCCGCCCGACCCCTGGAGCGGGATCTGTGCTCCGGGAGAGAAATCGAATCCGTCCATCGCTGCTGTCGCCCCCACTCGCCCGCACGGCCTGCTCCTGCGGCTGTTCCCAACTACCGTGTCTCGCACACCTGCTGAGCCGGGGTCAACAGCGTAGCGTCCGGAAGCCGCCACCGCCGGTGATTGAAGGGGCGGGGCGGCTCCGGATTCGCGCTGATCGGTGACGTCACGCACCATCAGTCCCTTCGTGCGCGCTATGTCGGCATGGCCGGCGGGCCGGGCGCACGCCCCGCGTGGGCCCGGGGGACCCGGCCGCCGGGGGGCGCACACCGTCGCCCGGACAAGGCCGGGACGGGGTGCCCCGCCGTGGGACGGCGCGGCTCGTGACTACGATGGGCCCGCCGGTGGCCGAAGGGGCCGCGCGGCCCGCCGAACCTCGGGAAGGCCATGCTGAACAAGTACGCGCGTGCATTTTTTACGCGTGTCCTCACACCGTTCGCCGCTCTGCTGCTCCGCATCGGGGTCAGTCCCGACGCGGTCACGCTCATCGGTACGGCCGGAGTGATGGCAGGAGCGCTGGTCTTCTTCCCGATGGGGGAGTTCTTCTGGGGCACGATCGTCATCACCGTCTTCGTCTTCTCCGACCTGGTCGACGGCAACATGGCCCGGCAGGCCGGGATCTCCAGCCGGTGGGGCGCGTTCCTGGACTCGACACTCGACCGGGTGGCGGACGGGGCGATCTTCGCGGGCTTCGCGCTCTGGTACGCGGGCAACGGCGACGACGACGTGCTGTGCGCGGTCGCGATCTTCTGCCTGGCCAGTGGCCAGGTGGTCTCGTACACGAAGGCCCGCGGCGAGTCGATCGGTCTGCCGGTCGCGGTGAACGGGCTGGTCGAGCGCGCCGAGCGGCTGGTGATCTCGCTGGTGGCCGCCGGGCTCGCCGGGCTGCACGCCTTCGGCGTGCCCGGCATCCAGGTCCTGCTGCCGATCGCCCTGTGGATCGTCGCGGTGGGCAGCCTGGTCACGCTGGTCCAGCGCGTGGTGACCGTGCGCAGGGAGTCGGCCGAGGCCGACGCCGCCGCGGCGGCGGAGCGAGGGAGCGGGGCCGCACAGTGAGCGAGGGCGGGGCGGGGGAGCACGGCCGCGGCGCCGCAGCCGGCAGAACCGGACCGCGGGGCGGCGGATCCCGGCTCAAGGACCGGCTGACCGACGGGCTGTACGGGCTCGGCTGGGGTGCCGTGAAGATGCTCCCCGAACCGGCCGCCGAAGCCCTCTTCCGCACCCTGGCCGACCAGGTGTGGAAGCGGCGCGGGAAGTCGGTCCTGCGGCTGGAGTCGAATCTGGCCCGGGTGGTCCCCGACGCGGACGCCGCACGCCTCGCGGAGCTGTCGAAGGCCGGGATGCGCTCGTACATGCGCTACTGGATGGAGTCCTTCCGGCTGCCGACCTGGACCCCGCAGCGGATCAAGGCGTCGATACGGGTCGACGGCGTGCACCACCTCACCGACGGGCTGGACTCCGGACGGGGCGTCGTCCTGGCGCTGCCGCACCTGGGGAACTGGGACCTGGCCGGCGCCTGGGTCACCACCGACCTGAAGGTGCCCTTCACCACGGTCGCCGAGCGGCTCAAGCCGGAGTCCCTGTACGACCGGTTCGTGGCCTACCGGCAGGGGCTCGGCATGGAGGTCCTGCCGCACACCGGCGGGGCGGCCTTCGGGACGCTGGCCCGGCGGCTGCGCTCCGGCGGACTGGTCTGCCTGGTCGCCGACCGCGACCTCTCGGCCTCCGGCGTCGAGGTGACGTTCTTCGGCGACACCGCCCGGATGCCCGCCGGACCGGCGCTGCTGGCCCAGCAGACCGGCGCGCTGCTCCTGCCCGTCACGCTCTGGTACGACGGCACGCCCGTGATGCGGGCCCGCGTCCACCCCCCGGTCCCCGTGCCCGGGGCAGGCACCCGCGCGGAGAAGACGGCCTCCATGACACAGGCGCTGGCCGACGCCTTCGCCACCGGCATCGCCGAGCATCCGGAGGACTGGCACATGCTCCAGCGGCTCTGGCTCTCCGATCTGGAACCCCGAGGGGAAGCGCCGTGAAGATCGGCATCGTCTGCCCGTACTCCTGGGACGTACCGGGCGGAGTCCAGTTCCACATCCGGGACCTCGCCGAACACCTGATCCGCCTGGGGCACGACGTCTCGGTGCTGGCGCCCGCGGACGACGAGACGCCGCTCCCGCCGTACGTGGTCTCGGCGGGGCGGGG
>NZ_KL585399.1:141854-146241 GCF_000721935.1 Streptomyces sp. NRRL WC-3549 | reverse complement strand
TCGGCGGGCCGGGCCGTGCCCGTCCCGTACAACGGCTCGGTCGCCCGGCTGAACTTCGGCTTCCTGTCCGCCGCGCGGGTGCGGCGCTGGCTGCACGACGGCACCTTCGACGTCATCCACATCCACGAGCCGACCTCCCCGTCGCTCGGCCTGCTGACCTGCTGGGCGGCGCGCGGCCCGATCGTCGCCACGTTTCACACCTCGAACCCCCGTTCCCGGGCGATGATCGCCGCGTACCCGATCCTCCAGCCGGCACTGGAGAAGATCAGCGCGCGGATCGCCGTCAGCGAGTACGCCCGGCGCACCCTGGTCGAACACCTCGGCGGGGACGCGGTGGTCATCCCCAACGGCGTGGACGTGGACTTCTTCGCCCGGGCCGAGCCGAAGGCCGAGTGGCAGGGCGGCACGCTCGGCTTCATCGGGCGCATCGACGAACCCCGCAAGGGGCTGCCCGTCCTGATGAAGGCGCTTCCCGCCATCCTCGCCGCCCGCCCGGAGACCCGGCTGCTGGTCGCGGGCCGCGGCGACGAGGAGGAGGCGGTCGAATCGCTGCCGAAGGAGATGCGCGAGCGCGTCGAGTTCCTCGGCATGGTGAGCGACGAGGACAAGGCACGGCTGCTGCGCAGCGTCGACGTGTACGTCGCGCCGAACACCGGCGGCGAGAGCTTCGGCATCATCCTGGTCGAGGCCCTGTCGGCGGGCGCGCCGGTGCTCGCCAGCGACCTGGACGCGTTCGGACAGGTACTGGACCACGGCACCGCCGGGGACCTCTTCGCCAACGAGGACGCCGAGGCTCTGGCAACGGCGGCGATCCGGCTGCTGGGCGACCCGGAGCGGCGGGCCGGGCTGCGGGAGCGGGGCAGCGCGCACGTACGCCGGTTCGACTGGTCGACCGTGGGGGCGGACATCCTCGCCGTGTACGAGACGGTGCCGTGGACACCGATGAGCGGCCGGGGCTCCGGTCGCGGTTCGGGCTGGCGGCGCGGGACTGAGCGGGGGCGCGGGGGCGCCGGGTGCGGGGTGCGCCGGTGCGGGGTGCGGGGTTCCGTCCTCAAGCGCCGGACGGGCTCGGTGGTGGTCCCGGTCCGCGGGGTCGGCCTCTGCCGGGGCCGCCCCTCCGGGTGGGTGGTGGCCCGGGGGCCCTCCGGAGCATCTCCTCGGGCGACGAACGTTTCCAGGGGCACGCGGGGTATCGGGTCGATTGCGTTCGTCACCCTGCGGGGACCCTCCTGCGAGCCCCCGGACCGGCCGTCGTGGGGCTGCGGGGGCGTTTCTGTGGGCCGTTGGGCCGGTCGTTGTGGGGGTTCGGGGGTGTGGGGCGGAGCCTCGGGCGGCGCCGGTAGCCTCGGCGCGTGATCGAAACCCTCATCTGGATCGCCGTCGCGCTCTTCGCGATCGGCCTGTACCTCAGCTGGACCGCCGGCCGGCTCGACCGGCTCCACGCCCGGATCGACGCGGCCCGCGCGGCCCTCGACGCCCAGCTGCTGCGCCGCGCGTCGGTCACGCAGGAACTGGCCACCTCCGGGGTCCTGGACCCCGCCGCGTCGATCGTGCTGTACGAGGCGGCGCACGCGGCCCGGCAGGCCCAGGAGGAGCACCGCGAGGTCGCCGAGAGCGAGCTGAGCACCGCGCTGCGCGCCGTGTTCGGTGAGCCGGCCCAGGTGGAGGCGGTGAAGGAGTACCCCGGCGGGGAGCCCCGGCGGGGAGGCCGCGGCGGGTAAACTGGCCGCCGCCGTACGCCGCGTACCGATGGCCCGGCGCTTCCACAACGACGCGGTGCGGGCCGCCCGGGCGCTGCGCAGGCACCGCACCGTACGGCTGTTCAGGCTCGCCGGGCACGCGCCGTTCCCGCTGGCCTTCGAGATGGACGACGAGCCGCCGGTGGCCCTGGCGGCCCGCCCGGTCAGCTGACCGGAGCGGGGAAAACGGTCCACCGGCTCCCTATTGGCCCTTGCTGTGGACCGGTCGCGGGGCGTTGGCTGTGGAGTGCAGCATCCAGCGTCTTCCCACCCCAGTGAGGTCCCGTGTCCACGCTTCCCAGCACCCCGCAGTCCGCCCCCGCCACCGGCACCGCCCGCGTGAAGCGCGGCATGGCCGAGCAGCTCAAGGGCGGCGTGATCATGGACGTCGTCGACGCCGAGCAGGCGAAGATCGCCGAGGACGCGGGCGCCGTGGCCGTCATGGCCCTGGAGCGGGTGCCGGCCGACATCCGCAAGGACGGCGGCGTCGCCCGGATGTCCGACCCGAACATGATCGAGGAGATCATCGGCGCCGTCTCCATCCCGGTCATGGCCAAGTCCCGGATCGGCCACTTCGTCGAGGCCCAGGTCCTGCAGGCCCTCGGAGTCGACTACATCGACGAGTCGGAGGTCCTCACCCCGGCCGACGAGGTCAACCACAGCGACAAGTTCGCCTTCACCACCCCGTTCGTCTGCGGCGCCACCGACCTGGGCGAGGCGCTGCGCCGCATCGCCGAGGGCGCGGCGATGATCCGCTCCAAGGGCGAGGCCGGTACGGGGAACGTGGTCGAGGCGGTGCGCCACCTGCGCCAGATCAAGAACGAGATCGCCCGGCTGCGCGGCTTCGACAACAACGAGCTGTACGCCGCGGCCAAGGACCTCCGAGCCCCCTACGAGCTGGTCAAGGAGGTCGCCGAGCTCGGCAGGCTGCCCGTCGTCCTGTTCTCGGCCGGCGGCGTCGCCACCCCCGCCGACGCGGCGCTGATGCGCCAGCTCGGGGCCGAGGGCGTCTTCGTGGGCTCCGGCATCTTCAAGTCCGGCGACCCGGCCAAGCGCGCCGCCGCCATCGTCAAGGCCACCACCTTCTACGACGACCCGAAGGCCATCGCGGACGCCTCCCGCAACCTGGGCGAGGCCATGGTCGGCATCGACTGCGACACGCTGCCCGAGGGCGAGCGCTACGCCAACCGCGGGTGGTGAGCCGATGAGCCCCGTCGTCGGCGTCCTGGCACTCCAGGGAGACGTACGGGAGCACCTGACCGCCCTGAGCTCGGCCGGCGCCGTGGCCAGGGCGGTCAGGCGGCCCGACGAGCTCGCCGGGGTCGACGGGCTGGTCCTGCCCGGCGGCGAGTCCACCACGATGTCCGCACTGGCCGTGCTCTTCGGGATGATGGAGCCGCTGCGTGAGCGGGTCGCGGCCGGGATGCCGGTCTACGGCACCTGCGCCGGGATGATCCTGCTCGCCGCCGAGATCCTCGATCCGCGCGCGGGCCAGGAGACCGTCGGAGGCATCGACATGACCGTGCGCCGCAACGCCTTCGGGCGGCAGAACGAGTCCTTCGAAGCGGCCGTCGACATCGCGGCCGTACCGGGCGGGCCGGTGGAGGGGGTCTTCATCCGGGCGCCCTGGGTGGAGTCGGTGGGCGCCGGTGCCGAGGTGCTCGCGGAGCACGGCGGCCGCATCGTCGCCGTCCGCCAGGGCAACGCCCTCGCGACGTCCTTCCACCCGGAGCTGACCGGCGACCACCGGTTGCACACGCTCTTCACCGACATGGTGCGCACCGTGGGCTGACTCGATCCCGGTAGGATCTCTCGGGTTCGGATCGATTTTGGTGACGCGAAGGAGAAGGCAGATGTCCGGCCACTCTAAATGGGCTACGACGAAGCACAAGAAGGCCGTGATCGACGCCAAGCGCGGCAAACTCTTCGCGAAGATGATCAAGAACATCGAGGTCGCGGCCCGTACGGGCGGCGCCGACGTGTCCGGTAACCCGACCCTTTTCGACGCCATTCAGAAGGCCAAGAAGAGCTCGGTACCGAACAAGAACATCGATTCGGCGGTCAAGCGCGGAGCCGGCCTCGAAGCCGGTGGCGCCGACTACGAGACGATCATGTACGAGGGTTACGGCCCGAACGGCGTCGCGGTGCTCATCGAGTGCCTGACCGACAACCGCAACCGTGCCGCGTCCGACGTCCGGGTCGCCATGACCCGCAACGGCGGCTCGATGGCGGACCCGGGCTCGGTCTCGTACCTGTTCAACCGCAAGGGCGTGGTGATCGTCCCCAAGGGCGAGCTGTCCGAGGACGACGTCCTCGGTGCCGTGCTCGACGCGGGCGCCGAGGAGGTCAACGACCTCGGCGACACCTTCGAGGTGCTCAGCGAGGCCACCGACATGGTCGCGGTCCGCACCGCGCTCCAGGAAGCCGGCATCGACTACGACTCGGCCGAGGCCAACTTCGTCCCGACCATGCAGGTCGAGCTGGACGAGGAGGGCGCGCGGAAGATCTTCAAGCTGATCGACGCGCTGGAGGACAGCGACGACGTGCAGAACGTCTTCGCCAACTTCGACGTCTCCGACGAGGTCATGGAGAAGGTCGACGCCTGAGGCGGCGCCGTCGCGGACGGGCCGGCGGGGACACACCCCGTC
>NZ_KL585399.1:141187-141639 GCF_000721935.1 Streptomyces sp. NRRL WC-3549 | reverse complement strand
GGGGAGCCGATAGCCTGCCGGAACAGGTGAGCGAACGGACAAGGGGGGATCCATGCGGGTGCTCGGCGTGGACCCGGGGCTGACCCGGTGCGGTGTCGGGGTCGTCGAGGGCGTGGCGGGGCGCCCGTTGACCATGATCGGTGTCGGCGTGGTGCGCACCGCGGCCGACGCGGAGCTGGGCCACCGGCTGGTCGCCGTCGAGCGGGGCATCGAGCAGTGGCTCGACGAGCACCGGCCCGAATACGTCGCGGTGGAGCGCGTGTTCAGCCAGCACAACGTCCGTACCGTGATGGGCACCGCCCAGGCCAGCGCCGTCGCCATGCTGTGCGCGGCCCGGCGAGGCATCCCGGTCGCCCTGCACACCCCCAGCGAGGTCAAGGCCGCCGTCACCGGCTCCGGACGCGCCGACAAGGCCCAGGTCGGGGCCATGGTGACCCGGTTGCTGCGGGTCG
>NZ_KL585399.1:129040-140949 GCF_000721935.1 Streptomyces sp. NRRL WC-3549 | reverse complement strand
GGCTCGACGCCCCGCCGCGGCCGGCCGACGCCGCCGACGCGCTCGCCCTCGCCATCTGCCACATCTGGCGCGCCCCCGCGCAGAACCGACTGCAGCAGGCCGTCGCCGCACACCGCACGCTGAAAGGCCGCACCGCATGATCGCCTTCGTCTCCGGCCCGGTGGCCGCCCTCACCCCGAACACGGCCGTGGTCGAGGTCGGCGGCATCGGCATGGCCGTCCAGTGCACGCCCGGCACGCTCGCCGGCCTGCGGACCGGCCGGGAGGCCAGGCTCGCCACCTCCCTCGTCGTGCGGGAGGACTCCCTCACGCTCTACGGCTTCGCCGACGACGACGAGCGGCAGGTCTTCGAACTGCTCCAGACCGCCAGCGGCGTCGGCCCCCGGCTCGCCCAGGCCATGCTCGCCACCCACAGCCCCGACGCCCTGCGCATGGCCGTCGCCACCGGTGACGAGAAGGCGCTCACCGCCGTGTCCGGTATCGGCAAGAAGGGCGCCCAGAAGCTTCTCCTGGAGCTCAAGGACCGGCTCGGTGAACCGGTCGGCGCGCACATCGGACAGCAGGGGGCCGGCGCGGCCGTCAGCTCCTCCTGGCGCGACCAGCTCCAGGCCGCCCTGATCGGCCTCGGCTACGCCACCCGCGAGGCCGACGAGGCGGTGGCCNNGGCCGAGGCCGCCGTCGCCGGCGGCGCACAGCCGCCCGTGCCGCAGCTGCTGCGCGCCGCGCTGCAGACCCTCAACCGAGCACGCTGACCCGGGGGCCCGAGGCCCCGTACACCGGCCGGGACACCGCACGGCCGGGCACCGAAACACCCGAGGCGGGACACGAGATGAACTGGGACGAGACCGGGCCCGACACCGGCGACCTCACCGACGAGCGGCTCCAGGACCGCCTGGTCGACGCCGGCGCCGACGGCGAGGACACCGCGGTCGAGGCCGCCCTGCGCCCGAAGGACCTGCACGAGTTCATCGGCCAGGAGAAGGTCCGCGAACAGCTCGACCTGGTCCTCAAGGCCGCCCTGGCCCGCGGCGCCACCGCCGACCACGTCCTGCTCTCCGGCGCCCCCGGCCTCGGCAAGACCACCCTGTCCATGATCATCGCCGCCGAGATGAACGCCCCGATCAGGATCACCTCCGGCCCCGCCATCCAGCACGCCGGAGACCTCGCCGCGATCCTCTCCTCCCTCCAGGAGGGCGAGGTGCTCTTCCTGGACGAGATCCACCGCATGTCCCGCCCCGCCGAGGAGATGCTCTACATGGCGATGGAGGACTTCCGGGTCGACGTCATCGTCGGCAAGGGCCCCGGAGCCACCGCCATCCCGCTGGAACTCCCGCCGTTCACCCTCGTCGGCGCCACCACCAGGGCCGGGCTGCTGCCGCCCCCGCTGCGCGACCGCTTCGGCTTCACCGCCCACATGGAGTTCTACGCCCCCACCGAGCTGGAACGCGTCGTCCACCGCTCGGCCGGTCTCCTCGACGTGGCCATAGACACCGACGGTGCCGCGGAGATCGCCGGACGCTCCCGCGGCACGCCCCGCATCGCCAACCGGCTGCTGCGCCGGGTCCGCGACTACGCCCAGGTCAAGGCCGAGGGCCGCGTGGACCGGGAGATCGCGGCCGCCGCCCTGCGGGTCTACGAGGTCGACGAGCGGGGCCTGGACCGGCTGGACCGCGCGGTCCTCGAAGCCCTGCTGAAGCTCTTCGGCGGCGGCCCGGTCGGCCTGTCCACCCTCGCGGTCGCGGTGGGGGAGGAACGCGAGACGGTCGAGGAGGTCGCCGAACCCTTCCTCGTACGCGAAGGACTGCTGGCCAGGACGCCGCGCGGCCGGGTCGCCACCCCCGCGGCGTGGGCCCATCTGGGACTCGTACCGCCGCAGCACGGCGCAAAGGGACAACAGGGCCTCTTCGGGGCGTGATGCGTCACAGGTTTTCCCGAAGGGGAACCAGGGTGTCATGCTGGGCGTTGTTCCAATGATGCGGACTCGCTTAGACTCCGCCGATGCCGCCCGTACAGAGGGCCGGTGTACCCACCCCCGTAGTCCAGGCCGCATTGCAGCGCGGTCGTGCGAAGGAAGTACCGTCCCGTGAGTATCGTGACCCTCCTCCCCTTCATCGTGCTCATCGGGGCCATGTTCCTGATGACCCGGTCCGCCAAGAAGAAGCAGCAGGCGGCCGCGCAGATGCGCGACGACATGCAGCCCGGCACCGGTGTCCGCACGATCGGAGGCATGTACGCCACCGTCAAGGAGATCCAGCAGGACACGGTCCTCCTCGAGGTGGCGCCCGGCGTCCACGCCGTCTACGCGAAGAACGCCATCGGCGCGGTGCTCGACGACGCGGAGTACAACCGCATCGTCCACGGTGACGACGAGGACCTGAGCCTGGAGGGCACGGTCGTGCCCGACGACGCCTCCTCCCTCACCGGCGGACAGGCGGACGGCGAGGACGACGCCAAGATCGACCTCGGCAAGAAGGCCGAGGGCGACGCCGCCCCCGAGGAGGTCGAGGCCAAGGACGCCAAGGCCGACGGCGAGGGCGACACCAAGTAGTTCCACGGTCCAGGGCGCCGGGCACCCACGGGTGTCCGGCGCCTTTCGGGCCGTGCGGTCCTCTGCGGGGCGGGGTCCCCACACCACTTCATGGCCGCTCGGGCGCTAACCCGGCCCGAGGCGGTCGGACAGGGAGAAACGAGAAGGTGGCAGCACCGAAGAAGGGCAAAGGGCGCGCCGGCGGTCAGAGCAGGCCGGGGCGCGCCCTGGCTCTCATCCTGATCGCCATGGTCGCGCTCACCGGCGGGATGTTCCTGTCGGGCCACAAAACGCCTCGGCTCGGCATCGACCTGGCGGGCGGGACCTCGATCACGCTCCAGGCCAAGAACCAGCCGGGTAAGCCGAACGCCATCAACAAGACCAACATGGACACCGCGGTCAGCATCATCGAACGCCGTGTCAATGGTCTGGGCGTCTCCGAGGCGGAGGTTCAGACCCAGGGCGATCGCAACATCATCGTCAACATTCCCAAGGGGACGAACTCCAAACAGGCCCAGGAACAGGTCGGTACGACAGCTCAGCTGTACTTCCGGCCCGTGCTCACGGTCACCGACGGAGCACCGACGCCCACCGGGTCCCAGAGCCCTTCCGCGAGCGGCTCCAAGAAGCCGGACGCGACGCCCAGCGCCGAGGCGAGCGCGGGCGGGACGGCCTCCGGTCCCGATGCCGAGCCCTCGGCGAGCGCCACCACCCAGGGCCGCGCCGTCACCGGCGCGCTGACGAAGGACGCCACACCGACCCCCGGCGCCTCCGACGGCGGGAAGACGGACGAGACCCCCGCCGCGACCGAGACGCCCGACGCGGCGACGGCGGCACTGGAGAAGAAGTTCACGGAGCTCGACTGCTCCGACCCGGCCGCCCGTGCGACGGCCGGTGACGGCGTCAAGCCCGAGGACTCCACGGTCGCGTGCAGCTCCGAAGGCGACGCCAAGTACCTCCTCGGCCCGGCCGAGGTCTCCGGTACGGACGTCGACGACGCGAAGGCGCAGTTCGACCAGCAGCGCGGTATCTGGCTCGTCTCCATGGAGTTCACCGACAAGGGCTCCAAGAAGTTCCAGACGATCACCAAGAAGCTGTCCGCCCAGCAGGCCCCGCAGAATCAGTTCGCGATCTCCCTCGACGGTGAGGTCGTCTCCGCGCCCCAGGTGAACGAGACCCTCAGCGGCAGCGCCGAGATCTCCGGCAGCTTCAACCAGCAGTCCGCCGAGAACCTGGCCAACATCCTCTCGTACGGCGCGTTGCCGCTCTCCTTCCAGGAGCAGAGCGTCACCACCGTCAGCGCGGCCCTCGGCGGTGACCAGCTGCGGGCCGGTCTCATCGCCGGCGCCATCGGCCTGGCCCTGGTCGTGATCTACCTGGTCGCCTACTACCGCGGTCTCGCGTTCATCGCGCTCCTCAGCCTCGGTGTCTCCGGTGTGCTGTCCTACACGATCATGGCGCTGCTCGGCCCGGCCATCGGCTTCGCCCTGAACCTGCCCGCGGTCTGCGGAGCGATCGTGGCGATCGGTATCACCGCGGACTCCTTCATCGTGTACTTCGAACGCGTGCGGGACGAGATCCGCGAGGGCCGCACCCTGCGCCCGGCGATCGAGCGGGGCTGGCCGCGTGCCCGCCGCACGATCCTGGTCTCCGACTTCGTGTCCTTCCTCGCCGCCGCGGTGCTCTTCCTGGTCACCGTCGGCAAGGTCCAGGGATTCGCGTTCACGCTCGGCCTGACCACGCTGCTCGACGTCGTCGTGGTGTTCTTCTTCACCAAGCCCGTCCTCACGATGATGGGCCGGACGAAGTTCTTCTCGAGCGGTCACCCCCGCTGCGGCGCTCACGCCGTGTCAACGCCCCCATCGACCACCCGAAGGAGGCGTGAGATGTCGCGACTCGGCAATCTCGGCGCCCGGCTCTACCGAGGCGAGGTCGGCTACGACTTCATCGGCAACCGCAAGATCTGGTACGGCGTCTCGATCCTGATCACCATCACGGCCATCGTCGGCCTGGCGGTCAGCGGCCTCAACATGGGGATCGAGTTCAAGGGCGGCGCGGTCTTCACGACCGACGAGAAGCCCAAGATCTCCCTCTCCCAGGCCCACGAGAGCGCGGTCGAGGCCTCCGGCCACGAGGCCATCGTCCAGCAGCTGGGCGACGGCAACATGCGCATCCAGATCACGGAGGTCGACACCGCCACGGCCAACGAGGTCAAGACGCAGCTCTCCGACGACCTGGGCATCCCCGAGTCGAAGATCAACGCGGACCTGGTCGGCCCCAGCTGGGGTGAGCAGATCGCCAACAAGGCGTGGACCGGCCTCGGGATCTTCATGGTCCTCGTCGTCGTCTACCTGGCGATCGCCTTCGAGTGGCGCATGGCCATCGCGGCCCTCGTCGCGCTGATCCACGACATCACCATCACGGTCGGCGTCTACGCCCTGGTCGGCTTCGAGGTCACCCCGGGCACGGTGATCGGTCTGCTGACGATCCTCGGTTACTCCCTGTACGACACCGTCGTGGTCTTCGACAGCCTCAAGGAGAGCACGGTCGGGATCACCAAGCAGACCCGCTGGACCTACAGCGAGATCGCCAACCGCTCCATCAACGGCACGCTGGTGCGCTCGATCAACACCACCGTCGTGGCCCTGCTGCCGGTCGCCGGCCTGCTGTTCATCGGGGGCGGTGTGCTCGGCGCGGGCATGCTGAACGACATCTCGCTGTCGCTCTTCGTCGGTCTCGCCGCCGGCGCCTACTCCTCGATCTTCATCGCCACCCCGCTGGTCGCCGACCTGAAGGAACGCGACCCGCAGATGAAGGCGCTGAAGAAGCGGATCCTCGCCAAGCGGGCCGCCGCCGCGGCCAAGGGCGAGAGCGCCGAGGACGAGCGGGACGACGCCCAGGACCCCGACGAGACGACGGAGACCGCCGGTGCCGTCGTCGGCCAGCGCGGCCGGACCCAGGGGAACCGCCGATGAGCAGCGTCACCACCACCGAAGCGACCCGGGAACTCCTGCTCAGCAGGATCCGGGACGTACCGGACTACCCGAAGCCGGGCGTGCTGTTCAAGGACATCACCCCGCTCCTGGCGGACCCGGTCGCCTTCGGCGCGCTCACCGGCCTCTTCGCGGAGCTGTGCACCCGGTACGGCGCCACGAAGGTCGTCGGCCTGGAGGCGCGCGGCTTCATCCTGGCGGCCCCGGTCGCCGTACGGGCCGGCCTCGGCTTCGTGCCCGTCCGCAAGGCCGGGAAGCTCCCCGGGGCGACCCTCGGGCAGGCGTACGAGCTGGAGTACGGCACCGCCGAGGTCGAGATCCACGCGGAGGACCTGTCCGCCGAGGACCGGGTCATGGTCATCGACGACGTCCTGGCCACCGGGGGCACCGCCAAGGCGTCGCTGGAGCTGATCCGGCGGGCCGGGGCCCAGGTCGCCGGGGTGTCGGTCCTCATGGAGCTCGGCTTCCTGGGCGGGCGGGGCCGCCTGGAGGCCGGGCTGGCGGGCGCCCCGCTGGAGGCCGTGATCACGCTCTGATCCCCGTGCCGTCGGCCGCGCGGCCGACGGCACGGTGTGGAGACGCCCAGGACGGGCACCCGGGAACACCCGGGTGCCCGTTCCGCGTTGTCAGGGGATCCGGCCTCCCACCGTCCCCGGGCGAGGACCGGCCGGGGGATCGATACCATGGGCTCTCCGGGTAGCCCGGATCCGCACGAGGAGCGCTCTTGCCCCGCCACGCCCGAGAAGGCGCGCTCCGCCCCCGCGGGCGGCTCCGGCGCGCGCGAGCCCGTGGACGGCCCGGCCCAGGCGCTCGGGGAGACCTCCACCCCGGAGGCCGACGCCCAGGGCGCCGCGGCCCCGGAGAGCGCCACCGCGGGCCCCAAGCCTCCGGCGCCCGCCCCGGCCACCCCGCCCCCCGCCCCGACGGCCCAGCCCGGCCTGCCGGCGGTGGCGCCGAAGTCGTCCGCCCCGAAGCCGCCGCCCCCGGCCCCCGCTCCGGCCGTACGCTCCGGCGGCTCCTCCAGCCGCGTCCGGGCCCGGCTGGCCCGCCTCGGCGTCCAGCGCTCCAGCCCGTACAACCCGGTCCTGGAACCGCTGCTGCGCACCGTCCGCGGCAACGACCCCAAGATCGAGAACTCCACCCTCCGCCAGATCGAGCGGGCCTACCAGGTCGCCGAGCGCTGGCACCGCGGGCAGAAGCGCAAGAGCGGCGATCCGTACATCACGCACCCGCTCGCCGTCACCACGATCCTCGCCGAGCTCGGCATGGACCCGGCGACCCTGATGGCCGGCCTCCTCCACGACACCGTCGAGGACACCGAGTACGGCCTGGAGACCCTGCGCAAGGACTTCGGCGACCAGGTCGCGCTGCTGGTCGACGGCGTCACCAAGCTCGACAAGGTGAAGTTCGGCGAGGCCGCCCAGGCGGAGACCGTGCGCAAGATGGTCGTCGCCATGGCCAAGGACCCCCGGGTCCTGGTCATCAAGCTCGCCGACCGGCTGCACAACATGCGCACCATGCGCTACCTCAAGCGGGAGAAGCAGGAGAAGAAGGCCCGCGAGACCCTGGAGATCTACGCGCCGCTCGCCCACCGCCTGGGCATGAACACCATCAAGTGGGAGCTGGAGGACCTCGCCTTCGCGATCCTCTACCCCAAGATGTACGACGAGATCGTCCGTCTCGTCGCCGAGCGCGCGCCCAAGCGCGACGAGTACCTTGCCATAGTGACCGACGAGGTCCAGTCCGACCTGCGCGCCGCCCGCATCAAGGCCACCGTCACCGGCCGGCCCAAGCACTACTACAGCGTCTACCAGAAGATGATCGTGCGGGGCAGGGACTTCGCCGAGATCTACGACCTGGTGGGCATCCGCGTCCTCGTCGACACCGTCCGCGACTGCTACGCGGCGCTCGGCACCGTCCACGCCCGGTGGAATCCGGTGCCGGGGCGGTTCAAGGACTACATCGCGATGCCCAAGTTCAACATGTACCAGTCGCTGCACACCACGGTGATCGGCCCCAGCGGCAAGCCCGTCGAGCTCCAGATCCGCACCTTCGACATGCACCGCCGCGCCGAGTACGGCATCGCCGCGCACTGGAAGTACAAGCAGGAGGCCGTCGCGGGCGCCTCCAAGGTGCGCACCGACGTGCCCAGGAACACCGGCGGCGGCCGGGGCCAGGACACCGTCAACGACATGGCGTGGCTGCGCCAGCTCCTGGACTGGCAGAAGGAGACCGAGGACCCCAGCGAGTTCCTGGAGTCCCTGCGCTTCGACCTCTCGCGCAACGAGGTCTTCGTCTTCACGCCGAAGGGCGACGTGATAGCGCTGCCCGCAGGCGCCACCCCCGTCGACTTCGCCTACGCCGTCCACACCGAGGTCGGCCACCGGACCATAGGGGCCCGCGTCAACGGCCGGCTCGTGCCGCTGGAGTCGACCCTCGACAACGGCGACCTCGTGGAGGTCTTCACCTCCAAGGCGGCCGGTGCCGGGCCCTCCCGCGACTGGCTCCAGTTCGTCAAGTCGCCCCGGGCACGCAACAAGATCCGGGCGTGGTTCTCCAAGGAGCGCCGCGACGAGGCGATCGAGCAGGGCAAGGACGCCATCGCGCGGGCCATGCGCAAGCAGAACCTGCCGATCCAGCGGATCCTGACCGGCGACTCCCTGGTCACCCTGGCCCACGAGATGCGCTACCCCGACATCTCGTCGCTGTACGCGGCGATCGGCGAGGGGCACGTCGCGGCGGCCGGTGTCGTCCAGAAGCTCGTCCAGGCGCTCGGCGGCGAGGACGCGGCCAACGAGGACCTGGCGGAGAGCTCGCCGCCCTCGCACGGCCGGGGCAAGCGCCGCGCCAAGGCGGACCCGGGAGTGGTCGTCAAGGGCGTCGAGGACGTCTGGGTCAAACTGGCCCGCTGCTGCACGCCCGTCCCGGGCGACCCGATCATCGGGTTCGTCACCCGCGGCAGCGGGGTCTCCGTGCACCGCGCGGACTGCGTCAACGTGGACTCCCTCTCGCAGCAGCCGGAGCGGATCCTCGACGTCGAGTGGGCGCCCACCCAGTCCTCGGTCTTCCTCGTCGCCATCCAGGTGGAGGCGCTGGACCGCTCCCGGCTGCTCTCGGACGTCACCCGGGTCCTGTCCGACCAGCACGTGAACATCCTGTCGGCCGCCGTCCAGACGTCCCGCGACCGGGTGGCCACCTCGCGCTTCACCTTCGAGATGGGCGACCCGAAGCACCTCGGCCACGTCCTGAAGGCCGTACGGGGCGTGGAGGGCGTCTACGACGTGTACCGGGTGACCTCGGCCCGGCGCCCGTAGGACACGGGACAGACAAAGGGGCTGCGGTACGCGATCGCGTACCGCAGCCCCTTTGTCTGTCCCGTGTCCTACGGGCGCCGGGCCGAGGTCACCCGGTACACGTCGTAGACGCCCTCCACGCCCCGTACGGCCTTCAGGACGTGGCCGAGGTGCTTCGNNGGGTCAGCCGCCGAACTCCTCCAGGCCCTTCAGCGCCTGGTCCAGCAGCGCCTGCCGGCCCTCCAACTCACGGGAGAGCTTGTCGGCCCGCGCGTTGTTGCCCGACGCCCGCGCCGTGTCGATCTGCCCCCGCAGCTTGTCGACCGCCGCCTGCAGCTGACCGGTCAGCCCCTCGGCGCGCGCACGCGCCTCCGGGTTGGTCCGGCGCCACTCGGCCTCCTCGGCCTCCTTGAGCGCCCGCTCCACCGCGTGCAGCCGGCCCTCGACCTTCGGACGGGCGTCACGCGGCACGTGACCGATGGCCTCCCAGCGCTCGTTGACCGAACGGAACGCGGCCCGGGCCGCCTTCAGATCCGTCACCGGCACCAGCTTCTCGGCCTCGGCGGCGAGCTCCTCCTTCAGCTTGAGGTTCTCGCCCTGCTCCGCGTCGCGCTCCGCGAAGACCCCGCTGCGCGCCGCGAAGAACACGTCCTGCGCCCCGCGGAAACGGTTCCACAGATCGTCCTCGGCCTCGCGCTGGGCGCGGCCGGCGGCCTTCCACTCGGTCATCAGGTCGCGGTAACGCGCGGCCGTGGCACCCCAGTCCGTCGACCCGGACAGCGACTCGGCCTCGGCGACCAGCTTCTCCTTGGCCTGGCGGGCCTCCTCGCGCTGGGCGTCCAGCGAAGCGAAGTGCGCCTTGCGGCGCTTGGAGAAGGCGGAACGCGCGTGCGAGAAGCGGTGCCACAGCTCGTCGTCCGACTTGCGGTCCAGCCGCGGCAGCCCCTTCCAGGTGTCGACCAGCGCCCGCAGACGCTCACCCGCCGAACGCCACTGCTCGCTCTGCGCCAGCTCCTCCGCCTCGGTGACGAGCGCCTCCTTGGCCCGGCGGGCCTCGTCGGTCTGCTTCGCCTTCTGGGCCTTGCGCTCCTCGCGCCGCGAGTCGACCGTCGCGACGAGCGCGTCCAACCGCTCGCCGAGCGCGGCGAGATCGCCGACGGCGTGGTGCTCGTCCACCTGCTGACGCAGGTGGTCGATCGCCGCGTTCGCGTCCTTCGCCGACAGGTCGGTGGTCTTCACCCGACGTTCGAGGAGGCCGATCTCGACCACCAAGCCCTCGTACTTGCGCTCGAAATAGGCCAGTGCCTCCTCGGGGGAACCGGCCTGCCACGATCCGACGACCTTCTCGCCGTCGGCTGTACGCACGTACACGGTGCCCGTCTCGTCGACACGGCCCCACGGGTCGCTGCTCACAGCGCCTCCTCCACCTGATGCCCGCGAGGGGGTTCGCCCCCCTGGCATCGTCCACAGTTTCCTGGGGCGGGCAGCGCCCGCCCTGCACAACGCCAATCTAGGCGACCGGCCGCCCGGCTGTCCGCACTCAGCGCGGCCGAATTCATCCGGCCCGGGCCGGGGCCGTCCGGGCCGACCGGTGCCCAGCGGTCAGGACTTGGCGACGGTGGCCTTCTCGACCGTGACCGCCTTCTTCGGCGCACCGTCGGGGGCACCGCCCTCGGCCCCCGCCTCCGCGATCTTCTTGACGGCCTTCAGCCCCGCGGCGTCCATGGTGCCGAACGGCGTGTAGGAAGGCGGGAGTTCGGTGTCCTTGTACACCAGGAAGAACTGGCTGCCGCCGGAATCGGGCTGGCCGGTGTTGGCCATCGCGACCGCGCCCGCCGGGTACGTCACCGCACCGTTGTCGCCCGCCTTGCCGAGCGCGGTGAGGTTCTCGTCCGGGATCGTGTAGCCGGGACCACCCGTCCCGTCACCCTGCGGATCGCCGCACTGCAGCACGTAGAGGCCCTCCGTGGTCAGCCGGTGACACTTCGTGCCGTCGAAGAAGCCCTTGTCCGCGAGCGACTTGAAGGAGTTGGTGGTGTGCGGGGTCTTCGCCGCGTCCATCTCGATCCCGATGTCGCCCTGGCTCGTCTTGAGCGACATCGTGTACGTCGCCTTCTTGTCGATCGCCATCGCCGGCTCGGGCTCGCTGCTCGGGGTCGGCGACGGGCTCGCGCTCGGGCTCGCCGCCGGGTCGGCGACGTCCTTGGCGTCGTCGTCGCCGCCGACCGTGAGGTACGCGCCCACGCCGATGACCGCGACCACGGCCACCGACGCCGCGATGACCGCGGTCAGACGCCTGGTCCTGCGGCGCGCCTCCTCCCGGCGCTGCTGCTGCCGCTGGAACTTCTCGCGGGCGAGCTGCCGCCGCCGCTGATCGCTGCTGACCACCGGTTGGTCTCCTTGTACGTCGTGTGATCGGGCCTGGATTGCCCCGTACGGTATATGGGTTAGCTGTGGAATGAGGAGCGCCGGTAGGCTTCTGGTCTGCCGCATCGCTCTCCGCGGCCGCCTCCGTCGGACGAACACTAAGGACGAACGTGCTGATTGCCGGGTTCCCCGCCGGGGCCTGGGGGACCAACTGCTACCTGGTCGCCCCCGCCGCAGGCGAGGAGTGCGTGATCATCGACCCGGGCCACCAGGCCGCCCAGGGCGTCGAGGAAGCGCTGAAGAAGCATCGGCTCAAGCCCGTCGCCGTCGTCCTCACGCACGGCCACATCGACCACGTCGCCTCGGTCGTCCCGGTGTGCGGCGCCCATGACGTCCCCGCCTGGATCCACCCCGAGGACCGCTTCATGATGAGCGACCCGGAGAAGGGGATCGGCCGCTCCATCGGTATGCCGCTCATGGGCGAGCTCACCGTGGGCGAACCGGACGACGTCCGCGAGCTGGAGAACGGCGCGGTCCTGGAGCTGGCGGGTATGGAGTTCGGCGTCGCGCACGCGCCCGGCCATACGAAGGGGTCGGTGACGTACCGGATGCCCGAGGCCGCGGACGTACCGCAGGTCCTCTTCTCGGGCGATCTGCTCTTCGCCGGCTCCGTCGGACGCACCGACCTGCCCGGCGGCGACCACGCCGAGCTGCTCGAGTCGCTGGCCCG
>NZ_KL585399.1:127182-128861 GCF_000721935.1 Streptomyces sp. NRRL WC-3549 | reverse complement strand
CTGTCTCTTATACACATCTCGAGTCGCTGGCCCGCGTGTGCCTGCCGCTCGACGACTCGACCGTGGTGCTGTCCGGCCACGGCCCCCAGACGACCATCGGCCGCGAGCGCGCCTCCAACCCGTATCTGCACGGACTGGACGCGCCCCGCCGAGGAATGTGACGAGAGAACAGAAGCTGTGAGCACCTTCCAGGCCCCCAAGGGCACGTACGACCTGATCCCGCCGGACTCCGCGACGTTCCTGGCGGTGCGCGAGGCCATCTCCGCGCCCCTGCGCAACTCCGGCTACGGCTACATCGAGACGCCCGGCTTCGAGGACGTGGCCCTGTTCGCACGGGGCGTCGGTGAGTCCACCGACATCGTCTCCAAGGAGATGTACGCCTTCGAGACCAAGGGCGGCGACAGACTCGCGCTGCGCCCCGAGGGCACCGCCTCCGTGCTGCGCGCCGCGCTGGAGGCCAACCTCCACAAGGGGGGCAACCTCCCCGTCAAGCTCTGGTACTCCGGCTCGTACTACCGCTACGAGCGCCCGCAGAAGGGCCGTTACCGCCACTTCTCGCAGGTCGGCGCCGAGGCGATCGGGGCCGAGGACCCGGCGCTGGACGCCGAGCTGATCATCCTGGCCGACCAGGCGTACCGGTCGCTGGGGCTCCGGGAGTTCCGGATCCTGCTGAACTCGCTGGGCGACAAGGAGTGCCGCCCCGTCTACCGGGAGGCGCTCCAGGGCTTCCTGCGCGACCTCGACCTGGACGAGGACACCCGCCGCCGCATCGAGATCAACCCCCTGCGAGTGCTCGACGACAAGCGGGCCGAGGTCCAGAAGCAGCTGGCCGGCGCCCCGATGCTGCGCGACTACCTCTGCGACGCCTGCAAGGCGTACCACGAGGAGGTCCGCGCACTGCTGACGGCGGCCGGCGTGGTGTACGAGGACGACGAGAAGCTCGTCCGGGGCCTGGACTACTACACCCGCACCACCTTCGAGTTCGTCCACGACGGCCTGGGCTCCCAGTCCGCGGTGGGCGGCGGCGGCCGGTACGACGGCCTGTCCGAGATGATCGGCGGCCCCGCGCTGCCGTCCGTCGGCTGGGCGCTCGGAGTGGACCGCACGGTGCTCGCGCTGGAGGCGGAGGGCATCGAGCTCGCCATCCCCGCCACCACCAGCGTGTACGCGGTACCGCTCGGCGAGGAGGCGCGGCGCGTGCTCTTCGGCCTGGTCACCGAGCTCCGCAAGGCCGGGGTCGCCACGGACTTCGCGTTCGGCGGCCGGGGGCTCAAGGGCGCGATGAAGAGCGCCAACCGTTCCGGCGCCCGCTACACGGTCGTGGCCGGCGAGCGGGACCTCGCCGAGGGCAACGTCCAGCTCAAGGACATGGAGTCCGGGGAGCAGCAGCCCGTCGCGGTCGGCGACCTGGTGGCCGTGGTCCAGGGCAAGCTGGCCTGACCGGAGAGCCGTCGGTGGTGCCCGCCCGGTCCTTCGGGCGGGCACCACGCGTCTCGGCACCCGTCCTCCCGGCGGAGGGCGGCAGGCGCGGCTCACGGATCCGGCCCGCTCGGGTGCCAGTGCGGCGCCTGCTCCCGTCTTCCGCGTACCGGGGCCGCCGCCCCGCCCGTTCGTCAACACCCTCCGTCAACTCTGCGGGTACCGGTTCATCCGGGAAGACGAATCCGCTCCCGCGCCGC
>NZ_KL585399.1:116655-126993 GCF_000721935.1 Streptomyces sp. NRRL WC-3549 | reverse complement strand
GGGTCCCCCGTCGGGGCATGCGTCGCGCCCCCCGCCGTACCTCCGCGGGGGTGCTCCCCGGTACCCGGCCGGACGGACGGGCCCGGCCCCCTCTTCCCCGGCCGGTCCGCAGGCCCGGCCCGCCCGGGGCGTCCGGATCGGGGCGGCGCCCCCCGCCCCTCCCGGTACGTCGGCCGCGCGTTCCGTCACGCCGGCGGACGTCTCCCGGGGGCCCCGCCGGGGGTCTCGCAGGGGAACACCGATATAGCCGTCGAACTGATGAGCGCGTCCGCGGTGCGGCACAATGGCCCTGCCCGGCCGGCTACTCAGTGATGGAACGGCGATATGACGATGGCAGCGGTAGACCACTCCTCCTCCCGCCAGGACGAGGACAGCGGGACGAGGACCTTCGGCAGCGGTCGTGCGTTCGCGCTGCTGCTGGTGATCACGGGGGCGGCCGGTCTGCTCGCCGCCTGGGTGATCACCATCGACAAGTTCAAGCTCCTCGAGGACCCGGGCTTCACCCCGGGCTGCAGCCTGAACCCGGTGGTCGCCTGCGGCAACATCATGAAGAGCGAGCAGGCCTCCGCCTTCGGCTTCCCCAACCCGATGCTGGGCATCGCCACCTACTCGGTGGTCATCGGCATCGGCATGGCGCTCCTGGCGGGCGCCCGCTTCCGCGCCTGGTACTGGCTCGGCCTCAACGCGGGCACCCTGTTCGGTGTCGGGTTCTGCACCTGGCTCCAGTACCAGTCCCTGTACAACATCAACTCCCTCTGCCTCTGGTGCTGCCTGGCCTGGGTCGCCACGATCGTGATGTTCTGCTACGTCACCGCCCACAACGTCAAGCACGGCATCCTGCCCGCCCCCGCCTGGCTGAGGAACGGCCTCGCCGAGTTCCACTGGGTGCCGCCGGTGCTCTGGATCGGGATCATCGGCATGCTGATCCTGACCCGCTGGTGGGACTTCTGGACCAGCTGACGGGGCCGGAGGCTCTGTCAGTGGGGTGGCATAGGCTTCTTGCGTGGAGCCCGACCTCTTTACCGCAGCAGCCGAAGACCGCCAGGAGAAGGACCCGTCCAGCAGCCCCCTCGCTGTCCGGATGCGTCCGCGCACGCTCGACGAGGTCATGGGCCAGCAGCATCTGCTCAAGCCGGGCTCACCGCTGCGCCGCCTCGTCGGCGAGGCCGGCGGGGGACCGGCGGGCCCCTCGTCGGTGATCCTCTGGGGACCGCCCGGCACCGGCAAGACGACCCTGGCGTACGTGGTCAGCAAGGCCACGAACAAGCGTTTCGTCGAGCTCTCCGCGATCACCGCGGGCGTCAAGGAGGTCCGGGCCGTCATCGAGGGCGCGCGCCGCGCCACCGGCGGCTTCGGCAAGGAGACCGTCCTCTTCCTCGACGAGATCCACCGCTTCTCCAAGGCCCAGCAGGACTCCCTGCTCCCCGCCGTGGAGAACCGCTGGGTGACGCTGATCGCCGCCACCACCGAGAACCCGTACTTCTCGGTCATCTCCCCGCTGCTGTCGCGCTCCCTGCTGCTGACCCTGGAGCCGCTCACCGACGACGACCTGCGCGCGCTGCTGCGCCGGGCCGTGTCCGAGGAGCGCGGGCTGACCGGCGCCGTCACCCTGCCCGAGGACGCCGAGGCGCATCTGCTGCGGATCGCGGGCGGCGACGCGAGGCGTGCGCTCACCGCGCTGGAGGCCGCCGCGGGAGCGGCGCTCGCCAAGCACGAGCCGGAGATCACGCTGGAGACGCTGGAGGAGACCGTCGACCGCGCCGCCGTGACGTACGACCGGGACGGCGACCAGCACTACGACGTGGCGAGCGCCCTGATCAAGTCGATCCGCGGCTCCGACGTGGACGCGGCCCTGCACTACCTGGCCCGGATGATCGAGGCGGGGGAGGACCCGCGGTTCATCGCCCGGCGGCTGATGATCTCCGCCAGCGAGGACATCGGCCTCGCCGACCCGACGGCCCTGCCCACCGCGGTGGCGGCGGCCCAGGCCGTCGCGATGATCGGTTTCCCGGAGGCCGCGCTCACCCTCAGCCACGCCACCATCGCGCTGGCGCTGGCACCCAAGTCCAACGCCGCGACGCTGGCGATCTCCGCCGCCCGGGAGGACGTGCGCAGGGGCCTCGCCGGCCCGGTCCCGGCCCATCTGCGCGACGGCCACTACCAGGGCGCCGCCAAGCTCGGCCACGCCCAGGGCTACATCTACCCGCACGACGTGCCCGGAGGCATCGCCGCCCAGGAGTACGCCCCCGAAGCCGTCCGCGGCAGGAGGTACTACGAGCCCACGCGGTACGGGGCCGAGGCACGGTACGCGGACGTGGCGGACCGGGTCCGCGAGCGGCTCGGCCGCGGTGGACCGGGCGGCACGGCACCCTCGTGACGCCCGTGGGCGCCCGGTGCTCAGCAGGCGGCGGCCTCGAAGAGGGCGTGCATCGCGCGGCGCAGCCCGCCGATGTCGCGGACGGGGTCGGGGAATTCGAAGCGGGCGTCGAAACAGGCCGAGCCGCCCTCCACGAACCGGACCCGCAGGCCGAAGCGGTCCAGCGCGACGGGGACGGCACGGGGCCCCTCCGCCGCGGGGCGCCCGGCGGACCTCCGCTCGCCGAGCAGCGCGGACAGCGAGTCCATCTGCTCGCCGTGGGCCGCGTGCAGATGCTGGAGCAGTTCGGCCTCGTGGGCGACGAGCGGGTCCGCGACGGCGTCCCGGAAGTCCTCCGGTTCCACCGACTCCGCTCCCCACAGGTCGTCGACGGACGCCTCGCCGAACTCCAGCCGGAGCGTCGTCCGCCCCGGACCCGCGAGTGGGGGCACGGCGGTGAGCCACCCGCCGATCCGGGCCCGGCCGCGGATCCGGTGCGGGACGGAGACGGGGGCCACGTCCGTGATCTCCAGCACGGCGGTCAGCTCGTCGCCCTGGGCGTGGGTGGCGGCCCGTACGAGGGGGGAGCCGGCCGGGAAGCCGAGGAACAGATCCCCCTCCGGACCCACCGCCCGGGTGTCCGGCATCAGCTGTACCGGATGGACCCCGTCCAGCCCTGGTACGAGCAGCACCGACGAGCAGGTACTCTGTACGAGAGTTCGTGTGCGCTCGGCTGCTGACGGCAGCCGGGTGGTTTCTAGCCCGCTGGGACGCGGCTGACCACGATCAGATCGGCCTTCCGTCGTTACGGCGCCTTCGTGTGCGCCGTCGCTGTCTGTGCTGTCCGTGACGTGAGTGGTGTTCCCAGGGCGAGACATGCGATCTCCTTGAGTAAGGTAAGCCTAACCTAACCTACAACGGAGGTCTGGAGAACGTGCCTAACCAGTCGCGTCCCAAGGTCAAGAAGTCGCGTGCTCTCGGCATCGCCCTGACGCCGAAGGCCGTCAAGTACTTCGAAGCCCGTCCGTACCCGCCGGGCGAGCACGGCCGTGGCCGCAAGCAGAACTCGGACTACAAGGTCCGTCTGCTCGAGAAGCAGCGTCTGCGCGCCCAGTACGACATCAGCGAGCGCCAGATGGCGCGCGCCTACGACCGCGCCCGTAAGGCCGAGGGCAAGACGGGCGAGGCGCTGGTCGTCGAGCTCGAGCGCCGCCTCGACGCCCTGGTCCTCCGGTCGGGCATCGCCCGCACCATCTACCAGGCCCGTCAGATGGTCGTCCACGGCCACATCGAGGTCAACGGCGGCAAGGTCGACAAGCCGTCCTTCCGCGTGCGCCCCGACGACGTCGTGCAGGTCCGCGAGCGCAGCCGCTCCAAGGTCCCCTTCCAGGTGGCCCGCGAGGGTGGTTACGACACCGAGGGCGAGACGCCGCGCTACCTCCAGGTGAACCTGAAGGCCCTGGCCTTCCGCCTGGACCGTGACCCGAACCGCAAGGAAATCCCGGTCATCTGCGACGAGCAGCTCGTCGTCGAGTACTACGCCCGCTGATCCAGGCGTAGTCACCGTCACAGCTCGGGCCCGCCCCTCCCTGTCATCCCGGGAGGCGGCGGGCCTTCGCGCCTCCCGGGGCGTGTCCGCGCCCTCCCCCGAGCACGCTCGGGCCGAGGGCGGCCCGCCGGTCATGCGGTACGGGGGGTCACGCCCGGCGCGATAGGCTCAAGGGACGACGATCGGCCGCGGTGGCGGTACACGCGGGCCCGACCGAAGCAGGCCGTGGACGGAGACCCGTCCGGGTGTGGGACGAACAGAGAGCGGTGCCCTTGTGTCCGGTGGAGAGGTGGCCGGGATCCTGGTGGCGGTCTTCTGGGCGATCCTGGTGTCCTTCCTCGCCGTGGTGCTGGTGAGGCTGGCCCAGACGCTCAAGGCGACCACCGCGCTGGTGGCGGACGTGACCGAGCAGGCAGTGCCGCTGCTCGCCGACGCCTCCGCGACGCTGCGCTCCGCGCAGACCCAGCTCGACAAGGTGGACGCCATCGCGAGCGACGTCCAGGAGGTCACCTCCAACGCCTCCGCGCTCTCCACCACCGTCGCGTCCACCTTCGGCGGACCGCTCGTGAAGGTCGCCGCGTTCGGCTACGGCGTACGGCAGGCCCTCGGCCGCCGGACCGAGCCCGAGCCGGACCGGCGGACCCCCCGCCGCACGGTGGTCGTCGGCCGTACCGTGCCGTCCGCCCGCGCGAAGCGGAACGGCCGAAGCCCCCGCGGACAGAAGGACTGACATGTTCCGCCGTACGTTCTGGTTCACCGCCGGCGCAGCCGCCGGGGTCTGGGCCACCACCAAGGTCAACCGCAAGATCAGGCAGCTCACCCCCGAGAGCCTCGCGGCCCAGGCCGCGGACAAGGCGATCGACGCGGGCCACCGGCTGAAGGACTTCGCCCTCGACGTGCGCGAGGGCATGGTCCGGCGGGAGGCCGAACTGGGCGGGGCGCTGGGACTCGACGCTCCCGTCGACCCCGAACTCCCCGTGAGCCGCCACATCGCCGTCGAGGCGCCCGGCCGCCCGGACCGCGTCACCGTCCACCGCACCCTCCCCTGCAACTCGGACAACCGGAATGAGGACCACTGATGGAGTCGGCTGAAATTCGCCGCCGCTGGCTGAGCTTCTTCGAGGAGCGCGGTCACACCGCCGTGCCTTCGGCGTCGCTCATCGCGGACGACCCGACTCTGCTGCTGGTCCCCGCGGGCATGGTCCCCTTCAAGCCGTACTTCCTCGGCGAGGTCAAGCCGCCCGCCCCGCGCGTCACCAGCGTGCAGAAGTGCGTGCGTACACCGGACATCGAAGAGGTCGGCAAGACCACCCGGCACGGCACGTTCTTCCAGATGTGCGGCAACTTCTCCTTCGGGGACTACTTCAAGGAAGGCGCCATCACGTACGCCTGGGAGGCTCTCACCAGCCCCGTGGCGGACGGCGGCTTCGGCCTCGACCCCGAGCGCCTGTGGATCACCGTCTACCTCGACGACGACGAGGCCGAGAAGATCTGGCGCGAGAAGGTCGGCGTCCCCGCCGAGCGCATCCAGCGCCTGGGCAAGAAGGACAACTTCTGGTCCATGGGCGTCCCCGGCCCCTGCGGCCCGTGCTCCGAGATCAACTACGACCGCGGCCCCGAGTTCGGCGTCGAGGGCGGACCGGCCGTCAACGACGAGCGCTACGTGGAGATCTGGAACCTGGTCTTCATGCAGTACGAGCGCGGAGCCGGCGAGGGCAAGGACGACTTCCCGATCCTCGGCGACCTGCCGTCGAAGAACATCGACACCGGTCTCGGCCTCGAACGCCTCGCCATGATCCTGCAGGGCGTGCAGAACATGTACGAGACCGACACCCTGCGCGTCGTCATGGACAAGGCCACCGAGCTGACCGGCGTCCGCTACGGCGCCGAGCACGCCTCCGACGTCTCGCTGCGCGTCGTCGCCGACCACATCCGCACGTCGGTGATGCTCATCGGCGACGGCGTCACCCCCGGCAACGAGGGCCGCGGCTACGTGCTGCGCCGCATCATGCGCCGCGCCATCCGCAACATGCGGCTGCTGGGCGCCACCGGGCAGGTCGTCAAGGACCTGGTCGACGTGGTGATCGACACGATGGGGCAGCAGTACCCGGAGCTGATCACCGACCGCAAGCGCGTCGAGACCGTCGCCCTCGCCGAGGAGGCCGCCTTCCTCAAGGCCCTCAAGGGCGGCACCAACATCCTCGACACCGCCGTCACCGAGACCAAGGCCGCCGGCGGCAAGGTCCTCGCCGGCGACAAGGCGTTCCTGCTCCACGACACCTGGGGCTTCCCGATCGACCTCACGCTGGAGATGGCCGCCGAACAGGGCCTCTCGGTGGACGAGGACGGCTTCCGCCGCCTGATGAAGGAGCAGCGGGAGCGCGCCAAGGCCGACGCCAAGGCCAAGAAGACCGGCCACGCCGACCTCTCCGCCTACCGTGCCGTCGCCGACGACTCCGGCGTCACCGAGTTCACCGGCTACACCTCCACCCAGGGCGAGTCGACCGTCGTCGGCCTGCTCGTCGACGGCGTGCCCTCGCCGGCCGCCACCGAGGGCGACGAGGTCGAGGTCGTCCTGGACCGCACCCCCTTCTACGCCGAGGGCGGCGGCCAGCTCGCCGACCAGGGCCGTATCCGGCTCGACACCGGTGCCGTCATCGAGGTCCGCGACGTACAGCAGCCCGTGCCGGGCGTCACGGTCCACAAGGGCTCGGTGCAGGTCGGCGAGGTGACGGTCGGCTCCTCCGCCTACGCCGCCATCGACGTCACCCGCCGCCGCGCCATCGCCCGCGCCCACAGCGCCACCCACCTCACCCACCAGGCGCTGCGCGACGCGCTGGGCCCGACGGCCGCCCAGGCCGGCTCGGAGAACTCGCCGGGCCGCTTCCGCTTCGACTTCGGTTCGCCCGCCGCCGTCCCCGGCACGGTCCTCACCGACGTCGAGCAGAAGATCAACGAGGTCCTCGCCCGGGAGCTCGACGTCCAGGCCGAGGTCATGTCCATCGACGACGCGAAGAAGCAGGGCGCCATCGCCGAGTTCGGCGAGAAGTACGGCGAGCGGGTCCGCGTCGTGACCATCGGCGACTTCTCCAAGGAGCTGTGCGGCGGCACGCACGTCCACAACACCGCCCAGCTGGGCCTGGTGAAGCTGCTCGGCGAGTCGTCCATCGGTTCCGGGGTGCGCCGCATCGAGGCCCTGGTCGGCGTCGACGCGTACAGCTTCCTCGCCAAGGAGCACACGGTCGTCGCCCAGCTCCAGGAGCTGCTCAAGGGCCGGCCCGAGGAGCTCCCCGAGAAGATCTCCGGCATGCTCGGCAAGCTGAAGGACGCCGAGAAGGAGATCGAGAAGTTCCGCGCGGAGAAGGTGCTCCAGGCCGCCGCCGGGCTCGTGGAGTCCGCCAGGGACGTACGGGGCGTCGCCCTGGTCACCGGACAGGTGCCGGACGGCACCTCCGCCGACGACCTGCGCAAGCTGGTCCTCGACGTGCGGGGCCGTATCCAGGGTGGCCGGCCGGCCGTCGTGGCCCTGTTCACCACGGCCAACGGCCGCCCGCTGACGGTCATCGCCACCAACGAGGCCGCCCGCGAACGCGGCCTCAAGGCCGGTGACCTCGTCCGTACCGCCGCCAAGACCCTCGGCGGCGGAGGCGGCGGCAAGCCGGACGTCGCCCAGGGCGGCGGCCAGAACCCGGACGCCATCGGGGACGCCGTCGCCGCCGTCGAGCGCCTCGTCACCGAGACGGCGTGACGGCGGAGATGACACAGATGCGCCGCGGACGCCGACTGGCGATCGACGTCGGGGACGCCCGGATCGGGGTCGCCTCGTGCGACCCCGACGGGATCCTCGCCACGCCGGTGGAGACCGTGCCGGGACGTGACGTCCCGGCCGCCCACCGGCGGCTCGGCCGGATCGTCGAGGAGTACGAGCACGAGCCGATCGAGGTCGTCGTCGGCCTGCCCCGGTCGCTGGGCGGCGGCGAAGGACCCGCCGCCGTCAAGGTCCGTGCCTTCGCCCAGGTGCTCGCCCGGGCGATCGCGCCGGTCCCGGTGCGCCTCGTGGACGAGAGGATGACCACGGTGACGGCCAGTCAGGGGCTGCGCGCCTCGGGCGTGACGTCCAAGAAGGGCCGTTCCGTCATCGACCAGGCCGCCGCTGTCGTGATCCTTCAGAACGCTCTGGAGTCCGAACGGGCGTCAGGCGCGGCCCCTGGTGAGGGCGTCGAAGTGGTTGCCTGATCGCGATACGGTAACGTTCCGCGCGATGCGCCGGTGTTCGAACAGACACCGCACAGCTAAGCGAAGAGACGGAACGTCGTCTCGCGGCTCTAGGGGATCGATGACTGAGTACGGCCGGGGTCCCGGCTCCGAACCGTGGCACCCTGAGGACCCGTTGTACGGGGACCAGGGCTGGGGCGGCCAGCAGGCTGCCCAGGGCCACGGTCAGGGCCAGGGCCAGTACGAAGGCCAGCAGCAGCCCTACGCGCAGGACCCGTACGCCCAGCAGGGCTACCCGCAGGACCCGTACGCCCAGCAGCCTCAGCAGGACCCGTACGCCCAGCAGCAGTACTACGGGAATCCGCAGGACCCGTACGCGCAGCAGCCTCAGCAGGACCCGTACGCCCAACAGCACCAGCAACAACAGCAGCAGTACTACGGGGCCCCCCAGGACTCGTACGTCCGGCAGCCTCAGTCCCAGCCGCAGTACGACGGCGGCTGGGACGCCGGCGGGCAGGCCACCATGCCGTACGACCCCCAGACGGCCTCGTACGACACCGGCCAGGGCGGCTACGGCGAACAGCCCGACCACTACGGCACCCCCGAGGCCTACCCCCCGCCGCAGCCCCCCGGCCACCGGGACCAGCAGCGGGAACCGGAGCCGGAGCCCGAGCGCCAGGACCCGGACTGGGACCCGGACGCCCCTCAGGAGGAGACGCACCCCTTCTTCACGGGCACGGACGAACCGGCCGACGACCGGGCGGCGCGCACCGGAACCCGGCCGCGCCGGGCCGATGACGACGAGGACCAGGACGCGTACGAGGACGGCTCGCGCGCTTCCCGCCGGGGCGGTGGCGAGCGCCGCGGCAAGGGCAAGAAGAAGAGCCGCAACGGCTGTGCCTGTCTCGGCGTCGCGGTCGTCCTCGTCGGCGGCCTGGGCGGGGTGACCTACCTCGGTTACTCCTACTACCAGAACCAGTTCGGCGCGGCCCCGGACTACGAGGGCAGCGGATCCGGCTCGGTCGAGGTGGAGGTCCCCGAGGGCGCGCTCGGGAACGAGATCGCGAACATCCTGAAGAAGGCCGGCGTCGTGAAATCGGCGGACGCCTTCATCTCGGCGCAGAACGGGAATCCCAAGGGGAAGTCCCTGCAGGCGGGCGTCTATCTCCTGAAGAAGGAGATGTCGGCGAAGAGCGCCGTCGAACTGATGCTGGACCCCAAGAGCCAGAACGGCCTGATGGTCCGCCCGGGCCAGCGGAACGAGACCGTGTACGCGGCCATCGACGAACAGCTGGGCCTCAAGGAGGGCACGACCGCGGAGGTCGCGAAGACGAATGCGGGCAGCCTCGGACTCCCCGACTGGGCGGACAACGACCCGGTCATGAAGGATCCGCTGGAAGGCTTCCTCTACCCGGCCACCTATGCCGTCGCCAAGGGGACGAAACCCGAGGCCGTCCTCAAGAAGATGGTCGGCCGGGCCAACGCGGAGTACAACAAGCTGGACCTGGAAGAGGCCGCCAAGAAGTACGACCTGGACGGTCCGTGGCAGGTGATCACCGTGGCGAGCCTGGTGCAGGCGGAGGGCCTCACGCACGACGACTTCCGGAAGATGGCCGAGGTCGTCTACAACCGGCTGAAGCCGGATAACACAGTCACCAACCGCAAGCTCGAATTCGACTCCGCTTTCAACTACTTGAAGAAGCAGAGCGAAATCAAGATCACCTCGAAGGAGATCCGCACCAACAACGACCCGTACAACACGTATTACCACACGGGTCTGCCTCCGGGGCCCATCAGCAATCCTGGTGACGACGCCCTGAGGGCCGCGCTCAATCCCACCGATGACGGGTGGATGTTCTTCATCTCGCTCGACGGGAAGAAGACCGACTTCACCAAGACGGTGGCCGAACACGAAGAGCTCAACGCGAAATTCAAGGAAATGCATGGCCTCGGCTGAAGGGCATCGTCGCGCCGCCGTCCTCGGCTCGCCCATCGCCCATTCCCTCTCCCCGGTCCTGCACCGGGCCGCCTACGCCGAACTCGGCCTCGACACGTGGTCGTACGACCGCTTCGACGTGGACGAGGACGCGCTCCCCGGCTTCGTCGAGGGCCTGGACCCCTCCTGGGCGGGGCTCTCCCTCACCATGCCGCTCAAGCGGGCGGTCATCCCGCTGCTGGACGGGATCAGCGGGACCGCCGCCTCCGTCGAGGCCGTCAA
>NZ_KL585399.1:114488-116487 GCF_000721935.1 Streptomyces sp. NRRL WC-3549 | reverse complement strand
TGCTGGACGGGATCAGCGGGACCGCCGCCTCCGTCGAGGCCGTCAACACCGTCGTCCTCACCGAGGACGGCCGTCGGACCGGCGACAACACCGACATCCCCGGCATGGTCGCGGCCCTGCGCGAACGCGGCGTCGGCACGGTCGAGTCCGCCGCGATCCTCGGCGCCGGCGCCACGGCGTCCTCCGCCCTGGCCGCCCTCGCCGGGATCTGCGCCGGGCCGGTCACCGCGTACGTCCGCAGCGCGGCCCGCGCCGACGAGATGCGCGGCTGGGGCGAGCGACTCGGAGTCGACCTCCGCACGGCCGACTGGGCCGACGCGGCCCAGGGCCTGCGGGCCCCCCTGGTGATCGCCACCACCCCGGCCGGGACGACGGACGCCCTGGCCGGCGCCGTACCGGAGTCTCCCGGCACGCTGTTCGACGTGCTGTACGAGCCCTGGCCGACGGCGCTGGCCTCCCGCTGGTCGGCGGGCGGAGCGGCCGTGGTCGGCGGGCTCGACCTGCTCGTGCACCAGGCCGTCCTCCAGATCGAGCAGATGACCGGGCGCGAGGCGCCGCTCGCCGTCATGCGGGCGGCGGGGGAGGCCGCGCTGGCGGCGCGCGGACGGTAGGAACGTCCGTCTGATGGACCGGCGGCCGGTGGGCGCCCCCGGCCGTGGGAGGATCAGGGGCGGCGGGCCAGGGCCGCGCACCCGGTCGCGCCGTCGCAGTTACAGGCGCGAGCATGAGGAGCACCGTTGAGCAGGTTGCGCTGGCTGACCGCCGGAGAGTCGCACGGCCCCGCACTGGTGGCGACGCTGGAGGGTCTTCCCGCCGGTGTCCCCGTCACCACGGAGATGGTGGCGGACGCGCTCGCCAGGCGGCGGCTCGGTTACGGGCGCGGCGCCCGGATGAAGTTCGAGAGGGACGAGGTCACCTTCCTCGGTGGTGTGCGGCACGGCCTGACCATGGGCTCGCCCGTCGCCGTCATGGTGGGCAACACCGAGTGGCCCAAGTGGGAGCAGGTCATGTCGGCCGACCCGGTCGACCCCGAGGTGCTGGCCGAGCAGGCCCGCAACGCCCCGCTGACCCGGCCCCGCCCCGGCCACGCCGACCTCGCCGGGATGCAGAAGTACGGCTTCGACGAGGCCCGCCCGGTCCTGGAGCGGGCCAGCGCCCGGGAGACCGCGGCCCGTGTGGCCCTCGGCGCCGTCGCCCGCTCCTACCTCAAGGAGACCGCGGGCATCGAGATCGTCTCCCACGTCGTCGAGCTGGCCGCGGCCAAGGCGCCCTACGGCGTCCACCCCCGGCCCTCCGACGTGGAACGCCTCGACGCCGACCCGGTGCGCTGCCTGGACGCCGACGCGTCGAAGGCGATGGTCGCGGAGATCGACCAGGCCCACAAGGACGGCGACACCCTCGGCGGCGTCGTCGAGGTGCTCGCGTACGGCGTCCCGGTCGGTCTCGGCTCGCACGTGCACTGGGACCGCAGGCTCGACGCCCGGCTGGCCGGCGCGCTGATGGGCATCCAGGCCATCAAGGGCGTCGAGGTCGGCGACGGCTTCGACCTCGCCCGGGTCCCCGGCTCCAAGGCGCACGACGAGATCGTGGCCACCGAGAACGGCATCAAGCGCACCTCCGGCCGCGCGGGCGGTACCGAGGGCGGACTGACCACCGGTGAACTGCTGCGGGTGCGCGCCGCGATGAAGCCCATCGCCACCGTGCCCCGCGCGCTCGCCACCGTCGACGTCGTCACCGGCGAGGCGGCCAAGGCCCACCACCAGCGTTCCGACGTCTGCGCCGTCCCGGCCGCCGGGATCGTGGCCGAGGCCATGGTCGCCCTGGTCCTGGCCGACGCCGTCGCGGAGAAGTTCGGCGGGGACAGCGTGGCCGAGACCCGCCGCAACGTGCAGTCGTACCTCTCCCACCTCCAGATCCGGTGAGCGGCCCGCTGATCGTCCTCGTCGGCCCGATGGGGGTCGGCAAGTCCACCGTGGGCGAACTCCTCGCCGAACGGCTG
>NZ_KL585399.1:112317-114328 GCF_000721935.1 Streptomyces sp. NRRL WC-3549 | reverse complement strand
CGATGGGGGTCGGCAAGTCCACCGTGGGCGAACTCCTCGCCGAACGGCTGGGCACCACCTACCGCGACACCGACGCGGACGTCGTGGCCACGGCAGGCAAGGCCATCGCGGAGATCTTCTTCGACGAGGGCGAGGAGCACTTCCGGGAGCTGGAACGGCGGGCCGTACGCGAGGCCGTCGAGCGGCACACCGGTGTCCTCGCCCTCGGCGGCGGCGCCGTGCTCGACGCGGAGACCCGCGCCCTGCTGGCCGGCCGCCCGGTCGCCTACCTCGCGATGGACGTGGAGGAGGCCGTGCGGAGGGTCGGGCTGAACACCGCCCGCCCGCTGCTCGCCGTCAATCCGCGACGGCAGTGGCGCGAGCTCATGGACGCCCGGCGCCACCTGTACGAAGGGGTGGCCCGGGCGACCGTGGCCACCGACGAACGCACCCCCGAAGAGGTCGCCCAGGCGGTCCTCGACGCACTGGAACTGCCGGAGCCCGCGGACGGACCCGCGGCCTCCGGCCGGGAGAACACACCCATGACCGAGCAGGCCACCACGCGCATCCAGATCGCCGGCACCGCGGGCACCGACCCGTACGAGGTGCTCGTCGGGCGCCGGCTCCTCGGCGAGCTGCCGAACCTCATCGGGACCCGCGCCAAGCGGGTCGCCGTCCTGCACCCCGAGGCGCTCGCCGAGACCGGTGAGGCGGTCCGCGAGGACCTCGCCGCCCAGGGGTACGAGGCCATCGCGATCCAGCTGCCCAACGCGGAGGAGTCCAAGACCGCCGAGGTCGCCGCCTACTGCTGGAAGGCGCTCGGCCAGACCGGCTTCACCCGCACCGACGTCATCGTCGGCGTGGGCGGCGGGGCCACCACCGACGTCGCGGGCTTCGTCGCCGCCACCTGGCTGCGCGGGGTGCGCTGGATCGCCGTCCCCACGACCGTGCTCGGCATGGTCGACGCGGCCGTCGGCGGGAAGACGGGCATCAACACCGCCGAGGGCAAGAACCTCGTCGGCGCCTTCCACCCGCCGGCCGGGGTGCTCTGCGACCTCGCCGCGCTGGACTCCCTGCCGGTCCACGACTACGTCTCGGGCATGGCCGAGGTGATCAAGGCCGGTTTCATCGCCGACCCCGTGATCCTCGACCTCGTCGAGGCGGACCCCCAGGGGGCCCGTACGCCCGCCGGACCGCACACCGCGGAGCTGATCGAGCGTTCCGTCCGGGTCAAGGCGGAGGTCGTCTCCAGCGACCTCAAGGAGTCCGGTCTGCGGGAGATCCTCAACTACGGCCACACCCTGGGCCACGCCATCGAGAAGAACGAGCGCTACAAGTGGCGCCACGGCGCCGCCGTCTCGGTCGGCATGGTCTTCGCCGCCGAGCTGGGCCGGCTCGCCGGCCGGCTCGACGACGCCACCGCCGACCGGCACCGCGCCGTCCTGGAGTCCGTCGGGCTCCCGCTCACCTACCGCGGCGACCAGTGGCCCAAGCTGCTGGAGAACATGAAGGTCGACAAGAAGTCCCGCGGCGACCTGCTCCGCTTCATCGTCCTGGACGGCATCGGCAAGCCGACCGTGCTCGAAGGCCCCGACCCGGCGGTCCTCCTCGCCGCCTACGGGGAGGTCTCCGCGTGAGCACCCGCAGGGTCCTCGTGCTCAACGGCCCCAACCTCGGCCGCCTCGGCTCCCGGGAGCCCGACGTGTACGGGGCGACGTCCTACGCCGGCCTGGTCGAGACCTGCCGGGAGACCGGCAGGGAACTCGGCTTCGACGTCGACGTCCGGGAGACCAACGACGAGGGCGAGATGATCCGCTGGCTCCACGAAGCCGCCGACGGGTCGATTCCGGTCGTTCTCAATCCGGGCGCCTTCACGCACTACTCGTACGGCATGCGGGACGCGGCGGCCCAGCGCACCGCCCCGCTCATCGAGGTGCACATCTCGAACCCGTACGCGCGCGAGGAGTTCCGCCACACCTCGGTGGTCGCCCCCGTGGCCACCGGGACCGTGGCGGGCTTCGGCATCGGCTCC
>NZ_KL585399.1:110803-112115 GCF_000721935.1 Streptomyces sp. NRRL WC-3549 | reverse complement strand
CGGCTGGCCCTGCGCGCGCTGGCCGGGGAACCGACGGACTGACGGGGACCGGCCACCGGGCACTTCGCACCGCCCCCGGACGTTCACCCGACGACGGCCGGGGGCGGTACCGTTGGCCCCCGTGCTTTTCCGGCAGGTCTGCCGGTCACGGCACCCGACCAGCGCCAGTTGCCTGTACGAGACGGAGTGGCACCGGATGCAGCACGCAGTGGGGGCCCCGCTGCCACCGCCCCACGTCCCCGGAAGCGGACCGTGGGCGCACCAGGCCCAGCACACAGGCCACCCCGGTCCTCCGCCGGGCCGGCCCCCGATACCGCCCGCCCCCGCGGCACCCCGGCCGGCGCCGGCTCCTCCCCCCAGGGAGACCGCCGGGCACGTCCAGCTCCCGCCCGGCGGTCCCGTCCCGCTGCCCGCGCCGCCCGCCGAACCCGGCACCGGCACGGCCACCCTCGCGGTCCTCCTGATCGGACCGGCCGGCGCCGGCAAGACCACGGTCGCCAAGCTCTGGGCCGGCCGCCGCCGCGTCCCCACCGCGCACGTCTCCCTGGACGACGTCCGCGAATGGGTCTGCTCCGGCTTCGCCGACCCCCAGGCCGGATGGAACGACCACTCCGAGGCCCAGTACCGCCTGGCCCGCCGCACCTGCGGCTTCGCCGCCCGCAACTTCCTCGCCAACGGCATCTCCTGCATCCTGGACGACGCCGTCTTCCCGGACCGCCCTGTCGTCGGCCTCGGCGGCTGGAAGCGCCACGTGGGCCCGGGTCTGCTGCCCGTCGTCCTGCTGCCCGGCCTGGAGGTCGTCCTGGAGCGCAACGCGGCCCGCAGCGGCAACCGCCGCCTCTCCGACGAGGAGGTCGCCCGCATCCACGGCCGGATGGCCGGCTGGTACGGCTCCGGGCTCCCGATCATCGACAACTCGACGTACGACGTCGAGACGACCGCCCGCGTCCTGGACGACGTCCTGGCCCGCTCCATAGCCAGCCCGCCGGCCTGGTAGCGGTCCTGATACGCGGCGGAGAGCCGGGCCCCCGGTCGGATGCGCTGACCGGGCGGGCCGCCGCACCCGCTCGTACGCTCGAAGACATGTCAGAGGTGTACGCCGTCCGACGCGGGCTGCTGCGCGACCGGTACGCCGCCGCCGGATCCGCGGCCGCCCTGGTCTCCCGCCCCGCCAACGTCCGCTATCTCGCGGGCGGGGCCCCGCCCGGCGCCGTGCTGCTGCTCGGCCCCGGCGAGGACGTCCTGCTCTGCCCCCGCACCCCGAACGGCGACCCCGCCCACGGGCGCCCCGACGAGCGGCTGCGGGTGGACG
>NZ_KL585399.1:93205-110614 GCF_000721935.1 Streptomyces sp. NRRL WC-3549 | reverse complement strand
TGCGGGTGGACGTCCTGCCCGGTGGCGGCGACCCGGTCGTCACCGCCGCCGGCCTCGCGCTCGGCCTGGACGCGGACGGCCTGGCCGTCGAGGAACACGACCTGACGGTCTCCCGCCACCGGGCCATGTCCTCGGTCGCCCCCGGTCTGCGCCTGGCAAACCTGGGCACCGCGGTGGAGCAGCTGCGGCTGGTCAAGGACGAGGAGGAGATCGCCTGTCTGCGGATCGCCGCGGAGATCACCGACCAGGCACTGGGCGAACTCCTCGAATCCATCCTGGTGGGCCGCACCGAACGCCACCTCGCGCTGGAGCTGGAGCGCCGTCTGGTGGACCACGGCGCGGACGGACCGGCCTTCGCCACCTCCGTGGGCACCGGCCCGCACTCGGGCCAGGGGCGCCACCGGCCCACCGACCGCAGGGTCGAGGAAGGGGATTTCCTCTCGGTCTGCCTCGGCGCCAACTACCGGGGCTACCGGTGCGAGATCGGGCGGACGTTCGTCATCGGCACCGCCCCCGCGGACTGGCAGATCGAGCTCTACGACCTCGTTTTCGCCGCTCAGCGGGCCGGACGGGAGGCCCTGGTGCCCGGAGCCGCCTACCGCGACGTGGACCACGCGGCCCGCCATCTCCTGGACTCCGCGGGCCACACCGACGGGCTTCCGGCCGCCACGGGGCACGGGGTCGGACTGGAAATCGACGAGGACCCGCAGTTGGCACCGGCGGCCATGGGTAAACTGGACGCTTGCGTGCCGGTCACCGTCGAGCCTGGGGTCCACCTCCCGGGCCGGGGCGGTGTCCGGATCGATGACACGCTCGTCGTACGCCCCGAGGCGGACGGCGGACCCGAGCTACTCACCATTACGACCAAGGAGCTGCTCGCGCTCTAGGAGATCGTCCTCGCGGAGGTCTTCACGCGCGCGTCCCTTGGCCGTCCACCAGCTTCAGTCCAGGAGATTCCGCAACCGTGGCTTCCACGAACGACCTCAAGAACGGCCTGGTGCTCAAGCTCGACGGAGGCCAGCTCTGGTCCGTCGTCGAGTTCCAGCACGTCAAGCCCGGCAAGGGCCCGGCCTTCGTGCGCACCAAGCTCAAGAACGTGCTCTCCGGCAAGACCGTCGACAAGACGTTCAACGCCGGCGTGAAGGTCGAAACGGCCACCATCGACCGCAGCGACATGCAGTTCTCGTACATGGACGGCGAGTACTTCGTCTTCATGGACATGGACACCTACGACCAGCTCATGGTCGACCGCAAGGCCGTCGGCGACGCCGCCAACTTCCTGGTCGAGGGCTTCACCGCCTCCGTCGCCCAGTACGAGGGCGAGGTGCTCTACGTCGAGCTGCCCGCCGCCGTCGAGCTCACGGTCCAGCACACCGAGCCCGGTGTCCAGGGCGACCGCTCCACCGGTGGCAGCAAGCCCGCCACCCTGGAGACCGGTTACGAGATCGGCGTCCCGCTCTTCATCACCACCGGCGAGAAGATCAAGGTCGACACCCGTACGGGCGACTACCTCGGCCGGGTGAACAGCTAACCGTGGCTGCCCGTAACAAGGCCCGCAAGCGTGCCTTCCAGATCCTCTTCGAGGCAGACCAGCGCGGTGAGTCCGTGCAGACGGTCCTCGCGGACTGGGTGCGGCTCTCGCGGACCGACGACCGTCAGCCGCCGGTCGGCGAGTTCACGATGGAGCTCGTCGAGGGGTACGCGCAGTACGCGGACCGCATCGACGACCTCATCGTCACCTACGCGGTGGACTGGGAGATAGACCGCATGCCGGTCGTCGACCGGAGCATCCTGCGGCTCGGCGCCTACGAGCTGATCTGGATGGACTCGACCCCCGACGCCGTGGTGATCGACGAGGCCGTCCAGCTGGCCAAGGAGTTCTCCACGGACGATTCCCCGTCCTTCGTGAACGGCCTGCTGGCCCGCTTCAAGGACCTCAAGGCGAATCTGCGCCGCGAGCAGTAGCGCGCGGTGGCGTACGCCCACGAAGGGGCCCACGGCCGGACCGGCCGTGGGCCCCTTCGGCGGTGTGAGCGCGGACCGGGGCCCGGAGGCGAGGAACGCGGAAGCGGGCCCCGGAGACCCCGGAGACACGGAACGCCGGGCGGCCGGGGTGTGTACCCCGCCTGCCCGGCGTCCGGGAACGGCCGTGGGAGGCCGCTCAGCCCTCCTCGTGGGCCACGGCGCGGCGCGCGTCCGCGTCCAGCACGCCCCAGCTGATCAGCTGCTCCGTGAGCACGGACGGCGACTGGTCGTAGATCACGGCCAGGGTGCGCAGGTCGTCCTGGCGGATCGACAGCACCTTGCCGTTGTAGTCGCCGCGCTGGCTCTGGATCGTCGCCGCGTAACGCTGGAGCGGCCCGGCCTTCTCCGGCGGGACGTGGGCGAGGCGCTCCAGGTCCAGGACGAGCTTCGGCGGCGGCTCGGCGGCGCCGCCGGGGGTCGTGCCGGGCAGGAGCTCCTGCACCGGGACCCCGTAGAAGTCCGCCAGCTCGGCGAGGCGCTGCACGGTCACCGCGCGGTCGCCGCGCTCGTACGAGCCGACCACGACGGCCTTCCAGCGGCCCTGCGACTTCTCCTCCACGCCGTGGAGGGAGAGGCCCTGCTGGGTGCGGATGGCGCGGAGCTTGGCCCCGAGCTGCTTTGCGTATTCGCTGGACATAAGGCTCCCCGGACGCTGGACATTCTGCGGCTGGGCCGCGTGGCTGGTAACTCACTGTGAGGTTACGCAGCGTTACTTGCTCGCGTCAAGCCGGAAGGTCGGGACCCGGGCCCCCGGGGCCGTGGCCAGGAGTCCGCGCCGCCCCTGGTAACGTATCGGAGGTACATCCGACGTCCTTTAACGACCGTCCAGTGAGGCGGAGAAGGAGGTCCGTTTCTTATGGACGCACAGCACGACCAGGCCGGCAACACCGCGCGGCCCGTTCTCGAGGCCCCCGACATCGCCCGGGTCCTCACCCGTATCGCCCACGAGATCGTCGAACGCGCCAAGGGCGCCGACGACGTGGTGCTGCTCGGAATCCCGACGCGCGGGGTCTTCCTCGCCCGCCGGATCGCCGCGAAGCTGGAAGAGATCACCGGCCGCGCCACCCCGGTCGGCTCGCTCGACATCACGATGTACCGGGACGACCTGCGCCTGCGCCCCGCGCGCGCGCTCGCCCGCACCGACATCCCCGCCGACGGCATCGAGGGACGACTCGTCGTCCTCGTCGACGACGTGCTCTTCTCAGGCCGCACCATCCGCGCCGCGCTCGACGCGCTCGGCGACATCGGCCGGCCCCGCGCCGTGCAGCTCGCGGTCCTCGTCGACCGCGGTCACCGCGAACTCCCGATCCGCGCCGACTACGTCGGCAAGAACCTCCCCACGTCACTGCGGGAGACGGTCAAGGTCCAGCTCGCCGAGGAGGACGGCCGCGACGCCGTGCTGCTCGGTGTCCAGCAGACCGTTCCGGCCGGCGAGCAGTAGCGCGCCGACCCCGCCCCCTCCCCGCGCCGGCCCTCAGGGCCGCACGGCGGGTTCCGTGCGCCCGCACGCCGTGAAACACCCTCCAGCCACCCGGAGAACCCCCCCGATGATGCGCCACCTCATCTCGGCCGCAGACCTCACCCGCGACGACGCCGTCCTGATCCTCGACACCGCCGAGGAGATGGCCCGGGTCGCGGACCGGCCGATCAAGAAGCTCCCCACCCTGCGGGGCCGCACGGTCGTCAACCTCTTCTTCGAGGACTCGACCCGCACCCGGATCTCGTTCGAGGCCGCCGCCAAACGCCTCTCCGCCGACGTCATCAACTTCTCGGCCAAGGGCTCCTCCGTCTCCAAGGGCGAGTCCCTCAAGGACACCGCCCTGACCCTGGAGGCGATGGGCGCCGACGCCGTCGTCATCCGGCACGGCGCCTCCGGAGCCCCGTACCGCCTCGCCACCTCGGGCTGGATCGAGGGTGCCGTCGTCAACGCCGGGGACGGCACGCACGAGCACCCCACCCAGGCCCTCCTGGACGCCTTCACCATGCGTCGCAGGCTCGTCGGGGCCGACGCCGGGCTCGGCCGGGACCTGGACGGGCGGCGGATCACCGTCGTGGGCGACATCCTGCACAGCCGGGTCGCCCGGTCCAACGTCCACCTGCTGAACACGCTGGGCGCGCACGTCACGCTGGTCGCCCCGCCCACGCTCGTACCCGTGGGCGTCGAGCGGTGGCCGTGCGACGTCAGCTACAGCCTGGACGCGGTGCTGCCCGAGTCCGACGCCGTGATGATGCTGCGGGTGCAGCGCGAACGGATGAACGCCGCCTACTTCCCCACCGAGCGCGAGTACTCGCGCCGCTACGGCCTCGACGGCGACCGGATGGCGCGGATGCCCGCCCACGCCGTCGTCATGCACCCCGGCCCCATGGTCCGCGGCATGGAGATCACCGCGGAGGTCGCCGACTCCGACCGCTGCACGGCCGTCGAGCAGGTCGCCAACGGTGTCTCCATCCGCATGGCCGTCCTGTACCTGCTGCTCGGCGGCTCCGAGACCGCCCTGCCGTCCGCCGCCCGCATTGAGGAGAACAAGTAACCATGAGCACGATCCTGATCCGCGGCGCGAAGATCCTCGGCGGGGAACCGGCCGACGTCCTCATCGACGGCGAGACCGTCGCCCAGGTCGGCACCGGCATCGAGGCCGGTGACGCCACCGTGATCGAGGCGGCCGGCCGGATCCTGCTGCCCGGCCTCGTCGACCTGCACACCCACCTGCGCGAGCCCGGCCGCGAGGACTCCGAGACCGTCCTCACCGGCACCAAGGCCGCCGCCGCCGGCGGCTTCACCGCCGTGCACGCCATGGCCAACACCTTCCCCGTCGCCGACACCGCCGGCGTCGTCGAGCAGGTCTGGCGGCTCGGCAAGGAGTCCGGCTACTGCGACGTGCAGCCCGTCGGCGCCGTCACCGTCGGCCTGGAGGGCAAGCAGCTCGCCGAGCTCGGCGCCATGCACGACTCCGCCGCCGGCGTGAGGGTCTTCTCCGACGACGGCAAGTGCGTCGACGACGCGGTGATCATGCGCCGCGCCCTGGAGTACGTGAAGGCGTTCGACGGTGTCGTCGCCCAGCACGCCCAGGAGCCCCGCCTCACCGAAGGCGCCCAGATGAACGAGGGCGTCGTCTCGGCCGAGCTCGGTCTCGGCGGCTGGCCCGCCGTCGCCGAGGAGTCGATCATCGCCCGTGACGTGCTGCTCGCCGCCCACGTCGGCTCCCGGGTGCACATCTGCCACCTGTCGACCGCCGGCTCCGTGGACCTCGTCCGCTGGGCCAAGTCCAAGGGCTGGGACGTCACCGCCGAGGTCACCCCGCACCACCTGCTCCTCACCGACGAGCTCGTACGCTCCTACGACCCCGTCTACAAGGTGAACCCGCCGCTGCGCACCGAGGCCGACGTCATGGCCCTGCGCGAGGCGCTCGCCGACGGCACCATCGACTGCGTCGCCACCGACCACGCCCCGCACCCGCACGAGGACAAGGACTGCGAGTGGGCGGCGGCGGCCATGGGCATGGTCGGCCTGGAGACCGCGCTCTCGGTGGTCCAGCAGACCATGGTGGAGACCGGCCTGCTCGACTGGGCGGGCGTCGCCGACCGCATGTCGTTCCGCCCCGCCGCCATCGGACGGCTCGAAGGACACGGCCGGCCCGTCTCGGCGGGTGAGCCCGCCAACCTCACCCTGGTCGATCCGTCATACCGTGGAGCGGTGGACCCCGCGGGCTTCGCCTCGCGCAGCCGCAACACCCCGTACAAGGGGCGCGAGCTGCCGGGCCGAGTGACCCACACCTTCCTGCGGGGCCGTGCCACGGTCGTCGACGGGAAGCTCGCGTGAGAACACTCAACCCCCTGTACCAACTGGCCGCCGAGCAGAAGTCGGCCGATGTGACGGACTGGTCCGCCCGCATCAGCTGGGTCGTCGGACTGATCGTCTTCGTCGCCTTCGTCTACTGGCTGATGCGCCAGGGGTGGAAGTGGCGCGGAAGGCTCCAGTCCGCCCTGCCCGAGCTCGCCACCACCCCGGAGGGCTTCGCGGACGGCGAACCGCTGCTCACCCTGCGGGGCCGCTACCACGCCTCGACGACCGCGGGCCAGTGGCTCGACCGGATCGTCGCCCACGGCCTCGGCACCCGCAGCCGGGTCGAGCTCACCCTCACCGAACAGGGCCTGGACGTCGTACGCCCCGGCGCGGCCGACTTCTTCGTACCGGCCGCCGCCCTGCGCGAGGCCCGGCTCGACAAGGCGCTCGCCGGGAAGGTCCTGCCCGAGGGCGGCCTTCTGGTCATCACCTGGGCCCATGGCGGAACGCTGATCGACTCCGGATTCCGCTCCGACCACGCGGCCGAGCACCAGGCCTGGGTCGACGCCGTCGACCGGCTCGCCGGCACGCACCTCACCAGCACTACGGAAGGCACCGCACGATGACGATCTCCACCCGGGGAGCCGGCAGAGCTCCCGCCGTACTCGTCCTGGAGGACGGCCGCTCCTTCCGCGGCCGCGCCTACGGGGCCGTGGGGGAGACCTTCGGCGAGGCGGTGTTCTCCACCGGCATGACCGGATACCAGGAGACCCTGACCGACCCCTCCTACCACCGCCAGGTCGTCGTGATGACCGCCCCGCACGTCGGCAACACCGGCGTCAACGACGAGGACGCCGAGTCGCAGCGGATCTGGGTCTCCGGGTACGTCGTACGCGACCCCGCCCGCCTCCCCTCCAACTGGCGCTCGCGCCGCACGCTGGACGAGGAGCTCGCCGCCCAGGGAGTCGTCGGCATCAGCGGCGTCGACACCCGCGCGCTCACCCGCCACCTGCGCGAGCGCGGCGCGATGCGCGTCGGCATCTTCTCCGGCAACGCGATCGAGGACGAGGGCGTCCTCCTCGCCAAGGTCCGCCAGGCCCCCGAGATGAGCGGCGCCGACCTCTCCGCCGAGGTCGCCACCAAGGAGGCCTACGTCGTCCCGGCCCACGGCACCAAGAAGTTCACCGTCGCCGCGATCGACCTCGGCATCAAGGGCATGACCCCGCACCGCATGGCCGAGCGCGGCATCGAGGTGCACGTCCTGCCCGCCACCGCCACCCTGGAGGAGGTCTACGCGGTCGAGCCCGACGGCGTCTTCTTCTCCAACGGCCCCGGCGACCCGTCCACCGCCGACCACCCCGTCTCCCTCATGCGGGGCGTCCTGGAGCGCAGGACCCCGCTCTTCGGCATCTGCTTCGGCAACCAGATCCTGGGCCGCGCCCTCGGCTTCGGCACCTACAAGCTGAAGTACGGCCACCGCGGCATCAACCAGCCCGTGCAGGACCGCACGACCGGCAAGGTCGAGGTCACCGCGCACAACCACGGCTTCGCCGTCGACGCCCCCCTCGACAAGCCGTCCGACACCGACTTCGGCCGCGCCGAGGTCTCCCACGTCTGCCTGAACGACCAGGTCGTCGAGGGGCTCCAGCTCCTGGACCGGCCGGCCTTCAGCGTCCAGTACCACCCCGAGGCGGCCGCCGGCCCGCACGACGCCGCGTACCTCTTCGACCGCTTCGTTTCCCTGATGGAGGACCAGCGTGCCTAAGCGCTCCGATATCCGGTCCGTCCTGGTCATCGGCTCCGGCCCGATCGTCATCGGACAGGCCGCCGAGTTCGACTACTCCGGTACCCAGGCCTGCCGCGTCCTCAAGGCCGAGGGCCTGCGCGTCATCCTGGTGAACTCCAACCCCGCGACGATCATGACCGACCCGGAGATCGCCGACGCCACCTACGTCGAGCCGATCACCCCCGAGTTCGTCGAGAAGATCATCGCCAAGGAGCGCCCCGACGCGCTGCTGCCGACCCTCGGCGGCCAGACCGCGCTCAACACCGCGATCTCCATGCACGAGAACGGCGTCCTCACGAAGTACGGCGTCGAGCTCATCGGCGCCAACGTCGAGGCCATCAACAAGGGCGAGGACCGCGACCTGTTCAAGGGCGTGGTGGAGGCCGTCAGGCAGAAGATCGGCTACGGCGAGTCCGCCCGCTCGGTCATCTGCCACTCCATGGACGACGTCCTCGCCGGGGTCGACACGCTCGGCGGCTACCCCGTCGTCGTCCGCCCCTCCTTCACCATGGGCGGCGCCGGTTCCGGCTTCGCCCACGACGAGGAGGAGCTGCGCCGCATCGCCGGACAGGGCCTCACGCTCTCCCCGACCACCGAGGTGCTCCTGGAGGAGTCCATCCTCGGCTGGAAGGAGTACGAGCTGGAGCTGATGCGCGACCGCAACGACAACGTCGTGGTCGTCTGCTCCATCGAGAACTTCGACCCGATGGGCGTCCACACCGGCGACTCCATCACCGTGGCCCCGGCGATGACGCTCACCGACCGTGAGTACCAGCGGCTGCGCGACATCGGCATCGCGATCATCCGCGAGGTCGGCGTCGACACCGGCGGCTGCAACATCCAGTTCGCGGTCGACCCGCAGGACGGCCGGATCATCGTCATCGAGATGAACCCGCGCGTCTCCCGCTCCTCGGCGCTGGCGTCCAAGGCCACCGGCTTCCCGATCGCCAAGATCGCCGCCAAGCTGGCCGTCGGCTACACGCTCGACGAGATCCCCAACGACATCACCGAGAAGACCCCGGCCTCCTTCGAGCCGACCCTCGACTACGTCGTGGTCAAGGCCCCGCGCTTCGCCTTCGAGAAGTTCCCCTCCGCCGACTCCACCCTCACCACCACCATGAAGTCGGTGGGCGAGGCCATGGCGATCGGCCGCAACTTCACCGAGGCGCTGCAGAAGGCCCTGCGCTCCCTGGAGAAGAAGGGCTCGCAGTTCGCCTTCACCGGCGACCCCGGCGACAAGACCGCCCTCCTCGCCGACGCGGTGCGCCCCACGGACGGGCGCATCAACACCGTGATGCAGGCGATCCGGGCCGGCGCCACCCAGGAGGAGGTCTTCGACGCCACGAGGATCGACCCCTGGTTCGTCGACCAGCTCTTCCTGATCAAGGAGATCGCCGACGAGCTGGCCTCCGCCGAGCGCCTCGACGGCGAACTCCTCGCCGAGGCCAAGCGGCACGGCTTCTCCGACGCCCAGATCGCCCGGATCCGCGGTCTGCGCGAGGACGTCGTCCGCGAGGTCCGGCACGCGCTCGGCGTCCGCCCGGTCTACAAGACGGTCGACACCTGCGCCGCCGAGTTCGCCGCGAAGACGCCGTACTTCTACTCCTCCTACGACGAGGAGAGCGAGGTCGCGCCCCGCACCAAGCCCGCGGTGATCATCCTCGGCTCCGGTCCCAACCGCATCGGCCAGGGCATCGAGTTCGACTACTCCTGCGTCCACGCCTCCTTCGCGCTGAGCGACGCGGGCTACGAGACGGTGATGGTCAACTGCAACCCGGAGACCGTCTCCACCGACTACGACACCTCCGACCGGCTCTACTTCGAGCCGCTCACCCTGGAGGACGTGCTGGAGATCGTGCACGCCGAGTCGCTCGCGGGCCCGATCGCCGGTGTCGTCGTCCAGCTCGGCGGCCAGACCCCGCTCGGCCTCTCGCAGGCGCTCAAGGACAACGGCGTGCCGGTCGTGGGCACCTCCCCGGAGGCCATCCACGCCGCCGAGGACCGGGGCGCCTTCGGCCGGGTGCTCGCCGAGGCGGGCCTGCCGGCCCCGAAGCACGGCACCGCCACCACCTTCCGCGAGGCCAAGGACATCGCCGACGAGATCGGCTACCCGGTCCTCGTCCGCCCCAGCTACGTCCTCGGCGGGCGCGGCATGGAGATCGTCTACGACGAGACCCGGCTGGCCGCCTACATCGAGGAGTCCACCGAGATCAGCCCCACCCGGCCGGTCCTGGTCGACCGCTTCCTCGACGACGCCATCGAGATCGACGTCGACGCCCTCTACGACGGCACCGAGCTGTACCTCGGCGGCGTCATGGAGCACATCGAGGAGGCCGGTATCCACTCCGGCGACTCCGCCTGCGCCCTGCCCCCCATCACCCTGGGCGGCTACGACATCAAGCGGCTGCGCGCCTCCACCGAGGGCATCGCCAAGGGCGTCGGGGTCCGCGGGCTGATCAACATCCAGTTCGCGCTCTCCGGCGACATCCTCTACGTCCTGGAGGCCAACCCGCGCGCCTCGCGGACCGTCCCCTTCACCTCGAAGGCCACCGCGGTCCCGCTCGCCAAGGCCGCCGCCCGCATCTCGCTGGGCGCGACCGTGGCCGAGCTGCGCGAGGAGGGGCTGCTGCCGAAGCACGGTGACGGCGGCCACCCTGCCGATGGACGCGCCGATCTCCGTCAAGGAGGCCGTCATGCCGTGGTCGCGCTTCCGCGACATCCACGGACGCGGCGTCGACACGGTCCTCGGCCCGGAGATGCGCTCCACCGGCGAGGTCATGGGCATCGACTCGGCCTTCGGCACGGCGTACGCCAAGTCGCAGGCCGGCGCCTACGGGCCGCTGCCCACCAAGGGCCGCGCCTTCATCTCCGTCGCCAACCGCGACAAGCGCTCGATGATCTTCCCGGCGCGCGAACTCGTCGCCCACGGCTTCGAGCTGCTCGCCACCTCCGGCACCGCCGAGGTCCTCAAGCGCAACGGCATCAACGCCACCCTCGTACGCAAGCAGTCCGAGGGCGAGGGGCCCGACGGCGAGAAGACCATCGTCCAGCTGATCCACTCCGGCGAGGTCGACCTCATCGTCAACACCCCGTACGGGACCGGAGGCCGCCTCGACGGCTACGAGATCCGTACCGCGGCCATCGCCCGGTCCGTGCCGTGCCTCACCACGGTCCAGGCGCTCGCCGCCGCCGTCCAGGGCATCGACGCGCTCCACCACGGGGACGTCGGCGTGCGCTCCCTCCAGGAACACGCGAAACGCCTGACCGCGGCCCGCGACTGAGGCCCCGCCGCCCCCAGGGGGACATCGGAAACGGTGTCCCCCTCTTCATGAGGACACCGTGATGTACAAACTCTTCTTCCAACTGGTCTTCAAGCGGATGGACCCGGAGCGCGCCCACCACCTCGCCTTCCGCTGGATCCGCCTGGCGGCCCGCGTCCCCGTACTGCGCACCTTCGCCGCCGCCGCGCTCGCACCCCGGTACGAGGAGCTGCGCACCGAGGCGTTCGGGCTGCGGATGCACGGCCCGTTCGGGCTGGCCGCAGGCTTCGACAAGAACGCCGTCGCGATCGACGGCATGTCGATGCTCGGCTTCGACCACGTCGAGATCGGCACGGTCACCGGCGAGCCCCAGCCCGGCAACCCGAAGAATCGGCTGTTCCGCCTCGTCGCGGACCGGGCGCTGATCAACCGCATGGGATTCAACAACGAGGGTTCCGCGGCCGTCGCCGAGCGCCTGGCCGCCCGCAGGCCCGTCTTCCGCACCACGGTCGGCGTCAACATCGGCAAGACCAAGGCCGTCCCGGAGGCCGAGGCCGTCGCGGACTACGTGAAGTCCACCGAACGGCTCGCCGCCCACGCCGACTACCTCGTCGTCAACGTCTCCTCGCCCAACACCCCCGGGCTGCGCGACCTCCAGGCCACCGAGTCGCTCCGCCCGCTGCTCAGCGCCGTACGGGAGGCCGCCGACCGGACCGTCACCGGCCGGCGGGTGCCGCTGCTCGTCAAGATCGCCCCCGATCTCGCCGACGACGACATCGACGCGGTCGCGGACCTGGCCGTCGAGCTGGGTCTGGACGGCATCATCGCCACCAACACCACCATCGCCCGCGACGGTCTCGGACTGAGGTCCGACGCGTCCCTGGTCAAGGAGGCGGGCGGGCTCTCCGGCGCGCCCCTCAAGGAGCGCTCCCTGACGGTCCTGAGCCGCCTGTACGCCCGGGTGGGCACCCGGATGACCCTGGTCGGCGTCGGGGGTGTGGAGAACGCCGAGGACGCCTGGCAGCGCATCCTCGCCGGTGCCACGCTCGTCCAGGGGTACAGCGCCTTCATCTACGAGGGTCCGTTCTACGCCCGGGCCGTTCACAAGGGGCTGGCCGCCCGGCTGGCCGCCTCGCCCTACGCCACCCTCGCCGAGGCCGTCGGCGCCGAGACACGGAAGGCCGCCCAGTGACCCCCGAACCCTTCGGCGCCCGGCTGCGCCGCGCCATGGACACCCGCGGGCCGCTCTGCGTCGGCATCGACCCGCACACCTCGCTCCTCACCTCCTGGGGCCTGAACGACGATGTCGCCGGCCTGGAGCGCTTCACCCGCACCGTCGTGGAGGCCCTGGCCGACCGGGTCGCGGTGCTCAAGCCGCAGTCCGCGTTCTTCGAGCGGTTCGGCTCGCGCGGCACCGCCGTCCTGGAGAAGGCCGTCGAGGAGGCCCGGGCCGCCGGGGCCCTCGTCCTGATGGACGCCAAGCGCGGCGACATCGGTTCCACGATGGGCGCCTACGCGGCCACGTACCTCGACACGGACTCCCCGCTGTTCTCCGACGCGGTCACGGTCTCGCCGTACCTCGGCTTCGGCTCGCTGCGTCCGGCGCTGGACGCAGCCGCGGCCAGTGGCGCGGGCGTCTTCGTGCTCGCCCTCACCTCCAACCCGGAGGGCGCCGAGGTGCAGCGCGCCACCGCCGCGGACGGCCGGTCGCTGGCCCAGGTGATGCTCGACCACATGGCCGCCGAGAACGCGGGGGCCGCCCCGCTCGGCTCCGTGGGCGCGGTGGTCGGCGCCACACTCGGCGACGCGGGCGCGGACCTCGCGATCAACGGGCCGCTGCTGGCTCCCGGTATCGGCGCCCAGGGCGCGACCCCCGCCGATCTGCCGCGCGTCTTCGGCGCCTCGGTGGGCAACGTGGTGCCGAGCGTGAGCCGGGGCGTGCTGCGCCACGGACCGGACGCGTCAGGGCTGCGCGAAGCCGCCGGACGGTTCGCGGAAGAGGTCCGTACGGCCGTCTCGGAAAGCTGACGATGCCACGTAACGGCGGGTTGACGGAATCCTGACCAGAAATCAGGGTCGTTATGACCGAAAAGTCCCGGTCGGTCGAGGCTGACCAGGACTTTTCGTCTGTTCTCGCTGACTCGGGCGGCCATGGCCGCTAGTCTCCGTCGAGAGCCAACGCGCACGACGTGCCTGTTGCTCAGCAGGTGAGAGCCATGAGGTTTCTCACCGGTCCGTATCCGACAGATCGACATCCGAGGTGACGTAGGCGTGGCTCTTCCGCCCCTTACCCCTGAACAGCGCGCAGCCGCGCTCGAAAAGGCCGCCGCGGCTCGCCGGGAGCGGGCCGAGGTCAAGAATCGACTCAAGCACTCCGGCGCCTCCCTCCAAGAGGTCATCAAGCAGGGCCAGGAGAACGACGTCATCGGCAAGATGAAGGTCTCCGCCCTCCTGGAGTCCCTGCCGGGCGTGGGCAAGGTCCGCGCCAAGCAGATCATGGAGCGGCTCGGCATCTCCGAGAGCCGACGGGTCCGGGGTCTCGGCTCCAACCAGATCGCATCCCTGGAGCGTGAGTTCGGCGGTACCGCCGCCTGAGGTTCTCAGGCACTCCTGAGAACCTGGATAATCGCCCCATGGCTGCAACATCCCGGGGGACGTCCCCCGTACCCCCGGACGTACGTCCGCGGCTGACCGTGCTCTCCGGCCCCTCGGGGGTCGGCAAGAGCACGGTCGTCGCCCATATGCGCAAGGTCCACCCCGAGGTCTGGCTCTCGGTGTCGGCCACGACCCGCAAGCCCCGGCCCGGCGAAAGCAACGGCGTCCACTACTTCTTCGTGGACGACGAGGAGTTCGACAAGCTGATCGCCAACGGCGAGCTGCTGGAGTGGGCCGAGTTCGCGGGCAACCGGTACGGCACGCCGCGCCGGGCCGTGCTCGACCGCCTGGAGGCGGGCGAGCCGGTGCTGCTGGAGATCGACCTGCAGGGTGCCCGGCTGGTGCGCCAGTCGATGCCCGAGGCGCAGCTGGTCTTCCTCGCCCCGCCGAGCTGGGAGGAGCTGGTGCGCCGGCTCACCGGCCGCGGCACCGAGGCGCCGGACGTGATCGAGCGCCGGCTCGCGGCGGCGAAGGTCGAGCTGGCCGCCGAGGCCGAGTTCGACACCACGCTCGTCAACACCTCCGTCGAGGACGTGGCACGCGAGCTGCTAACGTTGATGCTGCAGGCTTCCGGCCTCCCCGGCACCGTCGACTGACCTCCACCGGTCCCGGCCCGCGGACGCAGAGCAGCACCACTGCGGAACCAGCATGATCAAAGATCTCTTTGATCTCTATCCCCTTCGGAAGGCAGAGAGTGTCCTCTTCCATCACCACGCCCGAGGGCATCATCAACCCGCCGATTGATGAGCTCCTCGAGGCCACCGACTCGAAGTACAGCCTCGTGATCTACGCCGCCAAGCGCGCGCGCCAGATCAACGCGTACTACTCGCAGCTCGGCGAAGGCCTCCTCGAGTACGTCGGTCCGCTCGTCGACACCCACGTGCACGAGAAGCCGCTCTCGATCGCGCTCCGCGAGATCAACGCGGGCCTGCTGACCTCCGAGGCCATCGAGGGCCCCGCGCAGTAGCAGGAGCCGTGTCCCGCACCCGCGGGAGAACGCACCTTCACCTCAGGCCCGGCGGCCGGACCGCCGGGCCTGAGGCGTGTCCGGGACCGGGGCAGCCGTGGGACGTGCGGCGCGGTGAGGCAGCATGGACCGCGTGCGTCACGGTGCCGCCGTGCACCGGCCGGGCGCACGGAGATCCGAGTGCGGGGAGACGCAGTGGAGAAGCCGAAGGTCGTCCTGGGGGTCAGCGGGGGCATCGCCGCCTACAAGGCGTGCGAGCTGCTGCGCAGGCTGACCGAGTCCGGGCACGACGTGCGGGTCGTACCGACCGCGTCGGCCCTGAACTTCGTGGGGGCCGCCACCTGGTCCGCGCTCTCCGGCCACCCCGTCTCGACCGAGGTGTGGGACGGCGTGCACGAGGTGCCGCACGTCCGTATCGGCCAGGGCGCCGACCTCGTGGTGGTGGCCCCCGCCACCGCCGACGTGCTCGCCAGGGCCGCCCACGGGCTCGCCGACGACCTCCTCACCAACACCCTGCTCACCGCCCGCTGTCCGGTCGTCTTCGCACCGGCCATGCACACGGAGATGTGGGAGCACCCCGCCACCCAGGAGAACGTCGCGACGCTGCGCCGGCGCGGCGCCGTCGTCATCGAGCCCGCCGTCGGCCGGCTCACCGGCGTGGACACCGGCAAGGGGCGGCTGCCCGACCCGGGGGAGATCTTCGAGGTCTGCCGCCGCGTCCTGGACCGCGGGCCCGCCGCCCCCGACCTGGCCGGCCGCCACGTGGTCATCAGCGCCGGCGGCACCCGGGAACCCCTGGACCCGGTCCGCTACCTCGGCAACCGCTCCTCCGGCAAGCAGGGCTACGCCCTGGCGCGCACCGCGGTCGCCCGGGGGGCCAGGGTGACCCTGGTCGAGGCGAACACCGGGCTGCCCGACCCGGCGGGTGCCGACGTCCTGCGCGCCGGGACGGCCGTCCAGCTGCGCGAGGCCGTGCTGGAGGCGGCGGCCGACGCGGACGTCGTCGTGATGGCGGCGGCGGTCGCCGACTTCCGGCCCGCCGCGTACGCCACGGGGAAGATCAAGAAGAGGGACGGCCAGGAACCGGAGCCGGTCGCGCTGGTCCGCAACCCCGACATCCTCGCCGAGGTGGCCGGTGAGCGGGCCCGCCCCGGGCAGCTCGTCGTCGGATTCGCCGCCGAGACCGACGACGTCCTCGCCAACGGCCGTGCCAAACTGCGGCGCAAGGGCTGCGATCTGCTGGTCGTCAACGAGGTCGGCGAGCGCAAGACGTTCGGCTCCGAGGAGAACGAGGCGGTCGTGCTCGGGGCGGACGGCTCCGAGACCTCTGTGCCGTACGGGCCGAAGGAAGCGCTCGCCGACGTGGTCTGGGACCTCGTGACGGCCCGGTTGGGCTAGATTGCCTATGCGCCGCTCAGGCGGGCAGAAGTCTGTTCCAGCACGTGTCACCGCACCCGGAGGGAGTGATTGTCGTACCGCGGTCAACAGTGCCGCAGGTCACAGGGCTCCCAAGGGGCGAGACACGTGACCCATCCGCCGGAAGCGACCGATAAACTGGTCGACGGACGTGCCGGGCGCAGCTCCCGGCCGTCCACCCATGATCAGCCAGCAGCCGCTGCAACCCCAGGGAGCGATGTGTCCCGCCGTCTCTTCACCTCGGAATCCGTCACCGAGGGCCACCCCGACAAGATCGCTGACCAGATCAGCGACACGATTCTCGACGCCCTCCTGCGTGAGGACCCCTCCTCGCGCGTCGCCGTCGAGACCCTGATCACCACCGGTCTGGTGCATGTCGCGGGTGAGGTCACGACCAAGGCCTACGCAGACATCCCCAACCTCGTGCGCAGCAAGGTGCTCGAGATCGGCTACGACTCCTCCAAGAAGGGCTTCGACGGAGCCTCCTGCGGTGTCTCGGTGTCCATCGGGGCCCAGTCCCCGGACATCGCGCAGGGCGTCGACACCGCCTACGAGAAGCGCGTCGAGGGCGACGAGGACGAGCTCGACAAGCAGGGCGCCGGCGACCAGGGCCTGATGTTCGGTTACGCCTGCGACGAGACGCCCGAGCTGATGCCGCTCCCGATCCACCTGGCGCACCGGCTCTCGCGCCGTCTCTCCGAGGTCCGCAAGAACGGGACGATCCCGTACCTGCGCCCCGACGGCAAGACCCAGGTCACCATCGAGTACGACGGCGACAAGGCGCTCCGCCTGGACACGGTCGTCGTCTCCTCGCAGCACGCGTCCGACATCGACCTGGACTCGCTGCTCGCCCCCGACATCCGCGAGTTCGTCGTGGAGCACGTGCTGGCGCAGCTCGTCGAGGACGGCATCAAGCTGGACACCGAGGGCTACCGCCTGCTGGTGAACCCGACGGGCCGCTTCGAGATCGGCGGTCCGATGGGCGACGCCGGCCTGACCGGCCGCAAGATCATCATCGACACCTACGGCGGCATGGCCCGCCACGGTGGCGGTGCCTTCTCCGGCAAGGACCCGTCCAAGGTCGACCGCTCGGCCGCCTACGCCATGCGCTGGGTCGCCAAGAACGTGGTCGCCGCCGGGCTCGCCGCCCGCTGCGAGGTCCAGGTCGCCTACGCGATCGGCAAGGCCGAGCCGGTGGGCCTGTTCGTCGAGACCTTCGGCACCGCCGCGGTCGACACGGAGAAGATCGAGCACGCGATCGGTGAGGTCTTCGACCTGCGCCCGGCCGCGATCATCCGCGACCTCGACCTGCTCCGCCCGATCTACGCCCAGACCGCGGCGTACGGCCACTTCGGCCGGGAGCTGCCCGACTTCACCTGGGAGCGCACCGACCGGGTGGACGCGCTGCGCACGGCCGCGGGGTTCTGAGCCGCCGCCGCCTTCCCGTACACCGGGGCCCGGACACCGCACGGCGGTGTCCGGGCCCCGGTGCGTGCGGCGGCAGGGCCCCGCCGCT
>NZ_KL585399.1:90375-92996 GCF_000721935.1 Streptomyces sp. NRRL WC-3549 | reverse complement strand
TGTCTCTTATACACGTAGGAAGGGTGCTGTGAGCAGCGAGAACGAGCGGCCCGGGGAGCCCGGCGCCCGGTCCGGGGAGACCGGCGCCGGGGCGCCCGAGCAGCTTGCGCTCATCCGGGAGACCGTGCGCCGGGCGAAGGTGCCGCGCGCCAAGCCCCGGACCTGGCGGGGCGCCGAGCTCGCCGAGGAGCTGCCCGTCGCCCGGGTCCTGGTCAACAAGGGCGCCCTCCACCTCGACCAGTACTTCGACTACGCGGTACCGCGGGAGCTGGACGCCGACGCACGGCCCGGCGTCCGGGTCCGGGTGCGGTTCGGTGCCGGAGGGCGCCAGGTGCGGGGCGGGCGGCGCGAGGGCGGCGGACTCATCGACGGGTTCCTCGTCGAGCGGCGCGCCTCGTCCGACTACCAGGGCGCCCTCGCGGCCCTCGCGTACGTCGTCTCGCCGGAACCGGTGCTCGGCCCCGAGCTGCTCGCCCTGTCCCGCGCGGTCGCCGACCGCTACGCGGGCAGCCTCGCCGACGTGCTCCAGCTCGCCGTACCCCCAAGGAACGGCAGGGCCGAGGGCAGGCCGTCGCCCGCGCCCCTGCCGCCGCCTCCCGCCCCCTCGCCCGGCCCGTGGGAACGGTACGAGCAGGGCCCCGGTTTCCTGCGGGCGCTGGCCGAGGGCGGGGCGCCCCGGGCGGTGTGGACCGCGCTGCCGGGACCGCACTGGCCCGAGGAGACCGCCCGGGCCGTCGCCGCGACCCTCGCCTCGGGCCGGGGCGCGCTCGTCGTCGTCCCGGACGGCCGGACCGCGGGGCGGGTGGACGCGGCGCTCACCGCACTGCTGGGCAAGGGGCACCACGCGCTGCTCACCGCCGACTCCGGGCCCGAGAAGCGGTACGGACAGTGGCTCGCGGTCCGGCGTGGGTCGGTCCGGGCGGTGGTCGGGACCCGGGCCGCGATGTTCGCGCCGGTCGCCGACCTGGGCCTGGTGGCCGTCTGGGACGACGGCGACTCCAGCCACAGCGACGACCACGCCCCTTTCCCGCACGTCCGGGAGGTCCTGGAGCTGCGGGCCGCGCACAGCAGGTGCGCGTTCCTGCTCGGTGGCGTCAACTGCACCGTGGAAGCGGCCCAGTTGGTGGAGAGCGGCTGGGCGCTCCCGCTGCGCGCGGACCGCGATCGGGTGCGGGCCGCCGCCCCGCTGGTGCGGACGGTCGACGACGGCGAGCTGGCGCGGGACGAGGCGGCGCGTGCGGCCCGGCTGCCCAGCCTGGCCTGGCAGACCGTACGGGACGGGCTGCGCCGTGGCCCCGTACTGGTCCAGGTGCCGCGCCGGGGGTACGTCCCCCGGCTGGCCTGCGAGCGCTGCCGGGAGCCCGCGCGGTGCCGGCACTGCGCGGGCCCGCTGCAGGCGAGGGACCAGCGGGACCTCGACTGCGCGTGGTGCGGGACGGCCGAGACGTCCTGGCAGTGCCCGGCCTGCGGCGGCCTGCGGCTCAGAGCGCAGATCGTCGGGGCCCGCCGGACCGCCGAGGAGCTGGGCCGGGCCTTCCCGGACGTCCCGGTGCGGACCTCGGGCCGCGATCACGTACTCGACTCCGTACCGGACCAGCCCGCCCTGGTCGTCAGCACGCCCGGTGCCGAACCGGTGGCCGAGGGCGGCTTCGCGGCGGCGCTGCTGCTGGACGGCTGGGCGATGGTGGGCCGCCCCGACCTGCGGGCGGGCGAAGAGGCGTTGCGGCGCTGGACGGCGGCCGCCGCGCTGGTACGGGGGCAGCCGGACGGCGGCACGGTCGTGATCGTGGCCGAGCCGACCCTGCGACCCGTCCAGGCGCTGGTGCGCTGGGACCCCGTGGGACACGCCCGCCGCGAGCTCGCGGAACGGGCCGAGCTGGGCTTCCCGCCGGTGTCCCGGATGGCGGCGGTGACGGGCCCGCCCGAGGCGCTCGCCGCGTTCCTGACGGCGGTCGAGCTGCCGGCCGAGGCGGAGGTGCTGGGTCCCGTGCCGGTGCCCACGACGGCCGAGGGGCGGCCCCGCAGGCCGGGCGACGCCCCACCGGGCGAGACCTGGGAGCGGGCTCTGGTCAGGGTGCCGCCGGGGCGGGGTGCGGCACTCGCCACGGCGCTGAAGACGGCGTCGGCGGCGCGGACCGCCCGGGGGAACGCCGACCCGGTACGCATCAGGATCGACCCGCCGGACATCGGCTGAGGCGCCGTGCCGGGTCCCGCCCGCCGAGCGGGCCGCCGGGCCGACGGCCGTACGCGGGCCGAGCAGGCCGGCCGGCCCGCTCCGTGCGGCCCGAGCGTGCCAGGGTCCGTCCGCACCCTCGTCGCCGGCCGCGGTGGCCCGCCCGCCACGCCGCCGCCGGGTCCGGGGCGGCACGCGCCCCGGTAGAAGTACCGCCCGCTCCGCCGCCGCACACCGCGGCCCGTCGCCTGCCAGCCGTTGGACGGGCCCTGTCAGCCGTTGGACGGGCCTGTCAGCCGTTGCGCGGGCCCGGGAAGGCGCCGGGGCGCAGCTCCTCGCGGGGTGCCGGGCGGTCCGGTGCGAGAGGCGGCACGGGCTGGGGCGGCATGGAGCGTGCGGCCGGTACGACGGGCAGCGCGGCCGGAGCACCCGCCGCGGCCGGCTGCTT
>NZ_KL585399.1:89420-90141 GCF_000721935.1 Streptomyces sp. NRRL WC-3549 | reverse complement strand
CGGCGGTGCACCGCCTGCTTGGTGACGCCGAGGGCGGAGCCCACCGCGTCCCACGAGAAGCCCAGCGAGCGGTCGAAGTCCACCGCGGCCGTCACCAGCGTCTCGACGCTGTCCCGCAGTTCCTGGGCCAGCCGGACCGTCGGGGCCGGAGCCCTGCCGTAGACGACGAAGCCCGCGGACGGGCCGGAGCGGCGCGGACGGTAGACGTTGCCCAGCTGCGCGGTCAGCGTGCGCAGCGCGTCCACCTGCCGCCGGACCCGCTCGATGTCCCGCACCAACAGGTGCAGACTTGCACGCGCTTGGGCGTCGTGGGTTGCGTGGTCGGCCATGAACAAGCCTCTCGAACCGGCGTTGGAGGGATCGGACCGCGTACGACGGCCCCCTTCGGTCAATCTCACTTGACCAACGCCTCACCGGGCCATGTGGTCACGCAACAGGGGCGTATGAGCATCCGCGCGGGGCGCACGGGCGTGCGTACGCCCCCTGCCCTTCGGCCCTGACGACCTGCTCCGCCTCCACCGCGCACCAGGTCGTTAGACTGGTGCGCTGCCCGTCGTCACGTTCCGCCCCGAGAGGCAGTGCGCCACCCATGAAGCTGGTCTTCGCAGGCACCCCCGAGGTCGCCGTCCCCGCCCTGGACGCCCTGATCGCCTCCGAGCGCCACGAGGTGGCGGCCGTCGTCACCCGCCCCGACGCGCCCGCGGGCCGCGGCCGCCGGCTG
>NZ_KL585399.1:88423-89229 GCF_000721935.1 Streptomyces sp. NRRL WC-3549 | reverse complement strand
GCCGGCTGGTCGCCAGCCCCGTCGCCGAACGGGCCGAGGAGGCGGGCATCGAGGTCCTCAAGCCGGCCCGGCCGCGCGACGAGGACTTCCTGGCCCGGCTGAGGGAGATCGCCCCGGACTGCTGCCCCGTGGTCGCCTACGGCGCGCTGCTGCCCAGGACGGCCCTCGACGTGCCCGCCCGCGGCTGGGTCAACCTGCACTTCTCGCTGCTGCCCGCCTGGCGCGGCGCCGCGCCCGTACAGCACGCGGTGATGGCCGGGGACGAGGTGACCGGCGCGTCGACCTTCCTGATCGAGGAGGGGCTGGACTCCGGACCCGTCTACGGCGTCCTGACCGAGGAGGTCCGGCCCACCGACACCAGCGGCGACCTGCTCACCCGGCTGGCCTTCGCCGGTGCCGGGCTGCTCGCGGCCACCATGGACGGCATCGAGGACGGCACCCTGCACGCCGTCCCGCAGCCCGCCGAAGGCGTCACCCTCGCCCCCAAGCTCACCGTCGAGGACGCCCAGGTGCGGTGGACGGAGCCGGCGCTGCGGGTCGACCGGGTCGTACGCGGCTGCACCCCCGCCCCGGGCGCCTGGACGCTCTTCCGCGGCGAGCGCCTCAAGCTGGTCCAGGCCGCACCCGTGCCGGACCGCACCGGCCTGGCCCCGGGCGAGCTGTCCGTGGGCAAGAACAACGTGTACGTGGGCACCGGTTCGTACGCCGTCGAGCTCCTCTGGGTCCAGCCGCAGGGCAAGAAGCCGATGCGGGCCGCCGACTGGGCCCGGGGCGTGCGCGTCGCCCACGGGGAGCCGCTGGGGGCC
>NZ_KL585399.1:87264-88223 GCF_000721935.1 Streptomyces sp. NRRL WC-3549 | reverse complement strand
GGGAGCCGCTGGGGGCCTGAGCGGCCGCCGGAGGCGGGCCGGACGGCCCGACGTACGCTGGAGGGGATCGACCCCTCACCTCAAGCGGAGCACCTTTCACGTGAACGACCAGCAGCGTCGCCGTCCGGCCAAGCAGCACCGCCGCCCCAAGAAGGACCCCGTCCGGTTCCTCGCCTTCGAGGCGCTGCGGGCCGTCGACGAACGCGACGCGTACGCCAACCTCGTCCTGCCCCCGCTGCTGCGGAAGGCCCGCGCCAAGGGCGACTTCGACGGCCGGGACGCGGCGCTGGCGACCGAGCTGGTCTACGGCACCCTGCGCCGTCAGGGCACCTACGACGCCATCGTGGCCGCCTGCATCGACCGGCCGCTGCGCGAGGTCGACCCCCCGGTGCTCGACGTCATCGAGATGGGGGCGCACCAGCTGCTCGGTACCCGCATCCCCACGCACGCGGCGGTCTCCGCCAGCGTCGAGCTCGCCCGGGTGGTGCTGGGGGAGGGGCGCGCCAAGTTCGTCAACGCGGTGCTGCGCAAGATCTCGGCCCACGATCTCGACGGCTGGCTGGAGCGGGTCGCGCCGCCCTACGACGAGGACGCCGAGGAGCACCTCTCCGTCGTCCACTCGCACCCGCGCTGGGTGGTCTCCGCCCTCTGGGACGCCCTGGGCGGCGGCCGGGCCGGGATCGAGGACCTGCTGGAGGCCGACAACGAGCGCCCCGAGGTGACGCTGGTGGCCCGTCCGGGCCGCTCGACCACCGACGAGCTGCTGTCGGCCCTCGGCGAGGAGCGCGGACTCGCGGGCCGCTGGTCCCCGTACGCCGTCCGCATGGCCGAGGGCGGCGAGCCCGGTGCCCTGACCGCCGTCCAGGAGGGCCGCGCAGGGGTGCAGGACGAGGGCAGCCAGCTCGTCGCCGCCGCGCTCGCCCACGCCCCCGTCGAGGGCCGGGACAGCCGCTGGCTCG
>NZ_KL585399.1:86644-87085 GCF_000721935.1 Streptomyces sp. NRRL WC-3549 | reverse complement strand
GGCAAGGCGGCCCTGCTGGCCGCGCTCGCCGCCGGCCGCGGCGCCACCCTGCTCGCCGCCGAGAAGCAGCCGCACCGTGCCCGCCTCGTCGAGCGCGCGCTGGCCGGCAACCCGGGCCCGTACCAGGTGATCACCGCCGACGGCACCCGGCCGCCGTGGCAGCCGGGCTCCTTCGACCGGGTCCTGATGGACGTACCGTGCTCCGGCCTCGGCGCGCTGCGCCGCCGCCCCGAGGCACGCTGGCGCCGCGGGCCGAAGGACCTGGAGGGCTTCGCCCCCCTGCAACGCGGGCTGCTGCGCGAGGCATTGAAGGCCGTCCGGGTCGGCGGCGTGGTCGGCTACGCGACCTGCTCGCCGCACCTCGCGGAGACCCGGGTGGTCGTCGAGGACGTGCTCAAGGGGCGCGGCGGGGCGGCCGCCGAGGCGGAGTGGGTGGACGCC
>NZ_KL585399.1:85353-86455 GCF_000721935.1 Streptomyces sp. NRRL WC-3549 | reverse complement strand
CGCCGAGGCGGAGTGGGTGGACGCCCGCCCGCTGCTGCCGGGGGTGCCCGCGCTGGGTGACGGACCCGACATCCAGCTGTGGCCGCACCTGCACGGCACCGACGCGATGTACCTGGCCCTGCTGCGCCGCACGGCCTGAGCACCGGCGCCCCGCCCGTGGGCGGGGCGAAAAGCCGGGATTGTGCGAACCGTAATGATCCCGTGAGGCTTTGGGGCGCACCGAGGCGGGGAAGTGGGCCGGAGCATGGCAGGCTTGGTGCATGGCGCAGATCAACCCCAGCATCCTGTCCGCCGACTTCGCGCGTCTCGCCGAGGAGGCGAAGGCCGTCGAGGGAGCCGACTGGCTCCACGTCGATGTCATGGACAACCACTTCGTCCCCAACCTGACCCTCGGCGTGCCGGTGGTGGAGGCGCTGAGCAAGGCGACGGACACCCCGCTGGACTGCCATCTGATGATCGAGGACGCGGACCGCTGGGCCCCGCAGTACGTCGAGGCCGGCGCGGGCTCCGTCACCTTCCACGTGGAGGCCGCGGCGGCGCCCGTACGGCTGGCGCGGGAGATCCGGGCGAAGGGGGCGCGCGCCTCGATGGCGCTCAGGCCCGCGACGCCCGTCGAGCCGTACGAGGATCTGCTCCCCGAGCTCGACATGCTGCTGATCATGACGGTGGAGCCGGGGTTCGGGGGCCAGGCGTTCCTCGACATCATGCTGCCGAAGATCCGCCGCACCCGTGAGCTGATCTCCAAGCACGGGCTGGAACTGTGGCTCCAGGTCGACGGCGGCGTCTCGGCCACCACGATCGAGCGGTGCGCGGAGGCGGGCGCGGACGTGTTCGTGGCCGGCTCGGCGGTGTACGGGGCGGACGACCCGGCCGAGGCGGTACGGGCACTGCGCGCGCAGGCGGACGCGGCCACGGCCGGGGCCTCCTGGGCGTGCGGCCACTGAGCAAAGGGCGGATGAACGCGGCCCCACCGGCCGGAGCAGGGATCGCCGGATCTGACAGGATGACCGGCGTATCGAGGGCGTAGAGAGTTGAGGAGATCGCGGTGTCTGGCATCTCGGCGGGTCGGTCAGCCATGCGGATGGGACCCGCGGAGCTGGTG
>NZ_KL585399.1:84129-85133 GCF_000721935.1 Streptomyces sp. NRRL WC-3549 | reverse complement strand
GATGTGTATAAGAGACAGGGGCAAGTCGAAGATCCAGATCGCCGAGGAGTTCGGCGTGAGCCGCTTCAAGGTGGCCCGGGTCCTGGAGACGGCCCTCGAGCGTGATCTCGTACGGATCGAGATCCGGGTTCCGGCGGAGCTGGACGCGGAGCGCTCCGACGCGCTCCGCGCGCGGTACGGCCTGCGGCACGCGGTCGTGGTGGAGTCCCCGGCGGAGGAGCAGGACGACGCCGCGGACCCGGAGAACCTGGGCGAGGTCGCCGCCGACCTGCTCGGCGAGCTGGTGAACGAGGGCGATGTGCTCGGGCTGGCCTGGGGCCGGTCCACCATCCACATGGCGGCGGCGCTCGACCGTCTGCCGCCGTGCACCGTGGTGCAGCTGACCGGGGTCTACGACGCCGGGACCGCCGAGCGCGGCTCCGTCGAGGCGGTCCGCCGCGCGGCCCAGGTCTCCGGCGGCGAGGCGCACCCCATCTACGCGCCGATGCTGCTGCCCGACCCGGCGACGGCGGCGGCCCTGCGGCACCAGACGGGGATCGCCCGCGCCTTCGAGTACTTCGACAAGGTGACGGTCGCCGCGGTCTCCATCGGTTCCTGGGAGCCCGGGATCTCCACCGTCCACGACATGCTCTCGGACGAGGAGCGGGCGCACTACGCCTCGCTCGGTGTGGCGGCGGAGATGTCCGCCCACCTCTTCGACTCCGAGGGGCGCCGGGTCGGCCGCGACCTCGGTGAGCGGTGCATCACGGTGGAGGCGGACCGGCTGCGCCGGATCCCCGAGGTGGTCGCCATCGCCGGCGGGCAGCGCAAGGCCGCAGCGATCGGTGCGGTCCTGCGCTCCGGTCTCGTCACCAGCCTCGTCACGGACACGGCCGCCGCCGACTACCTGCTGACGGAGTCCGCCGCGGGGCAGCGCCCGGCGCTGGAGCGGGCCGACCCGGACGACTGATCCGTATCCGCCCGCCGGCCACCGCCCGGTGGAAGCGGCGTCGCGGACACGGCGG
>NZ_KL585399.1:75541-83891 GCF_000721935.1 Streptomyces sp. NRRL WC-3549 | reverse complement strand
GGCCGAGCACCGTCTCCTCCAGGTAGTCCCCGGGCGCCGTGTACTGGCTGACGGCTGCCGGGTTGTAGCGGGGGGTCTGCCGCGACCAGTCGAGATTGCCGCGCATCCAGCTCCGCATGCCGTCGAGATACGGCACGAGCAGGTCCGTCAGCTGCGGATACAGGTCGAGCAGCTCGTCCTCGGCGGTCAGGAACCGCTCGGTCTCCGTGGCTATCTCCGCGCAGACGTGGTCGAGCGCCCGCTGCTCACCGTAGCCGCGGTGGTGGCGTACCAGGTGGACGAGGTTGTGGATCTCGCCGAGCACCTGCTCCTTCTCGTAGGAGTAGACGTCGTTGGCCCAGCAGACGACGTTGCAGGAGGCCTCCAGCGCGGTGATGAACCGGGGATCGTTGTGGAGCGACTCGGGCGCCTCTATGCCGGCCACGATCTCGATCAGGTCCATGCAGACGTGGATCGCCCCGGTGTGGCGGCGCTTGGCTATGTACGTCGCCTCGCTCGGCACCACGCCCTCGGCCCGGTTGCGGGTCTCCCAGGTGGTGGCGGTGGTCAGGTACGTCACCAGGTGCCAGGCGAAGCGGGAGCGCCAGTGCGGCGCGGCCCGCGGGACCGTGCGTTCCCACAGGTCGCAGAGGGCGACGACGGCCGCCGGTGGCTCCTCGCCGGGCAGCGGGTGCGGAGCGCCGCCCTCGACCACGGCGCGCATCCGGGCCACCACGTCGCGTACGCGTTCGGGGCTGCGGCCCAGATGGCCGTCGTCGAGCTGGTCGTCGACGAGGAAGAGCCAGACGAACCAGTCGGCGACGAGGTTCAGGTGCTCGGTGTCGGCCGTCGGGTGGACCATGCCGACGAACGCGCCGAAGTCGGCCTGCTCGAAGCGGGCTCTGGCCGACTCCCGGTGCACCAGGCCGGTGGACCGCGTCCAGGCGTCGAGGTGGGCGCGGGTGGCCGCTACGTGCGGGTTGCTCCGCTGCGGGAACGGGCAGTAGATGTCAGGCAGTTCGCTCTCCACAGGTGGATCTGGATCCTCTCCGGTCGAACGCGTGACGGTGTTCCGGGCACCTGTGAGCAGTGCGCCGATTACCACGGGGGGCCTGCGGGTGCGAAGCTACCTGACCCCCCGTCACCCGGTCCAGGGTTAGTGATCACGATTGGTCGAATCCTGTTCGGGTAAGGTCCCCGGGTAAGGCAGGTTCCGCTTGTCCCGACCCCCGGTCGTCCTCCTCGGAGGAACATACGAATGCGGGGGTCCGTTGCTGTGCCTTCGGGGAGGCGACCTGTGCCGTTTCGTATGAAAAAATGAGTGTTATGCGTTTCCTTGAGCCCGGCACCGGTCGTCACTCGGCCTCGCCCTCGGTCCCCTACGACCTCACGTACGACGACGTCTTCATGGTCCCCGGCCGCTCCGCGGTCGGGTCCCGGCAGGCGGTGGACCTCTCCTCGCCGGACGGCAGCGGCACCACCATCCCGCTGGTCGTCGCGAACATGACCGCGATCGCCGGCCGCCGGATGGCCGAGACCGTGGCCCGCCGCGGCGGGCTGGTCGTCATCCCGCAGGACATCCCGATCGAGGTCGTCACCGAGGTGACCGGCTGGGTCAAGAAGCGCCACCTCGTGCTCGACACGCCGATCGTGCTGGCCCCGGGGCAGACCGTCGCCGACGCCTTGTCGCTGCTGCACAAGCGGGCCCACGGGGCGGGCATCGTCGTGGACGCCGGGAACCGGCCCGTCGGTGTCGTCACCGACCACGACCTGAGCGGCGTGGACCGCTTCACCCAGCTGTCCGAGGTCATGTCCAAGGACCTGGTGGTGCTCGACGCGGACATCGATCCGCGCGACGCCTTCAACACCCTCGACGGCGCCAACCGCAAGCTGGCCCCGGCCGTCGACGCGGACGGCCGGCTCGTCGGCATCCTCACCCGCAAGGCGGCGCTGCGGGCGACGCTCTACACCCCGGCGACGGACGCCGCCGGCCGGCTGCGGATCGCCGCCGCCGTCGGCATCAACGGAGACGTCGCCGGCAAGGCCCGGCAGCTCCTCGACGCGGGCGTGGACACCCTCGTCGTGGACACCGCCCACGGCCACCAGGAATCCATGATCAGCGCGGTCGCCGCGGTGCGGGCGCTCGATCCGGGGGTGCCGGTCGTGGCGGGCAACGTCGTCGCCGCCGAGGGCGTGCGCGACCTGATCGAGGCGGGCGCCGACATCGTCAAGGTCGGTGTGGGCCCGGGCGCCATGTGCACCACCCGGATGATGACCGGGGTGGGCCGGCCCCAGTTCTCCGCCGTCCTGGAGTGCGCCGCCGAGGCCCGCAGGCACGGCAAGCACGTCTGGGCCGACGGCGGCGTCCGGCACCCGCGCGACGTCGCCATGGCGCTGGCCGCCGGCGCGTCCAACGTGATGATCGGCTCCTGGTTCGCCGGTACGTACGAGTCGCCGGGCGACCTCCAGCAGTCCGCGGACGGCCGGTACTACAAGGAGTCCTTCGGGATGGCCTCGGCCCGCGCGGTCAGGAACCGCACCTCGGAGGAGTCCGCCTACGACCGTGCCCGCAAGGGGCTCTTCGAGGAGGGCATCTCCACCTCGCGGATGTTCCTCGACCCGGCGCGTCCGGGCGTGGAGGACCTGATCGACTCGATCATCGCCGGGGTCCGCTCGTCCTGCACCTACGCCGGCGCGGGCTCGCTGGAGGAGTTCGCCGAGAAGGCGGTCGTGGGTGTGCAGAGCGCCGCGGGGTACGCGGAGGGCAAGCCGCTGCACGCCAGCTGGAACTGATCCCCGCCACGTCCCACGTGCCCCTCCCGCGAGGTTTCCGGGAGGGGCACAGGCATGTGTCCCGGCCTGCCGACAGGGCCAAAAGGCGCCTTCAACTCCGGTGGTTTCTCAGTAATATGAGCGGCAATCAGCTGCCCGCCCCACTGCGGTAAGGGAACTCATGTCTTCCTTCTTCACCGACCTGGCCCTTCAGTACATCGACGGCGAGTGGAGGCCGGGGAAGGGGTCCTGGGACATCATCGACTTCAACCCGTACGACGGGGAGAAGCTCGCGTCGATCACCGTCGCGACCGCCGGTGAGGTGGACCAGGCGTACCGGGCGGCCGAGCGGGCCCAGCAGGGGTGGGCCGACACCAACGCCTACGCGCGCCGGGCCGTGATGGAGAAGGCGCTGAGGGTCGTCGAGGAGCGGGAGGCGGAGATCGCCGAGGCGATCGTGGCGGAGCTCGGCGGCACCCATGTCAAGGCCGCCTTCGAACTCCACCTGGCCAAGGAGTTCCTCCGCGAGTCCGTCCAGCTCGCGCTGCGCCCCACCGGGCAGATCCTGCCGTCCCCGGTGGAGGGCAAGGAGAACCACGTCCACCGGGTGCCCGTCGGGGTCGTCGGGGTGATCAGCCCCTTCAACTTCCCCTTCCTGCTCTCACTGAAGTCGGTGGCGCCCGCCCTGGCGCTCGGCAACGCCGTCGTCCTCAAGCCGCACCAGAACACCCCCGTCTGCGGCGGCACCCTGCTGGCCAAGGTGTTCGAGGAGGCCGGCCTCCCGGCGGGCCTGCTGAACGTCGTGGTCACCGACATCGCCGAGATCGGCGACGCCCTGCTGGAGCACCCCGTACCGCAGCTCATCTCCTTCACCGGATCGGACAAGGTCGGGCGCCACGTCGCCACGGTGTGCGCGGCCCACCTCAAGCGGTCCGTACTCGAACTCGGCGGCAACAGCGCCCTGATCGTCCTCGACGACGCGGACGTCGACTACGCCGTCGACGCCGCCGTCTTCAGCCGGTACGTGCACCAGGGCCAGGTCTGCATGGCCGCCAACCGGATCCTCGTCGACCGCGCGGTGGAGCAGGAGTTCACCGAGAAGTTCGTCGCCAAGGTCGCCTCCCTGCGCGTCGGCGACCCCGCCGACCCGGCCACCCACATCGGCCCCCTGATCAACTCCTCGCAGGCCGACGCGGTCTCCAAGATCGTCGACCGCACCGTCGAGGAGGGCGCCACGGCCCTGCTGCACGGCCGCGCCGAGGGCAACCTGGTGAGCCCGTCGGTGCTCACCGGCATCCCGGCCGGCTCCCCCGTCCTGCACGAGGAGATCTTCGGCCCCGTGGCCCTGCTGGTGCCCTTCGACGGCGAGGACGAGGCGGTCCGGATCGCCAACGACACGCCCTACGGACTCAGCGGCGCCGTACACACCGGCGACGTCGAGCGCGGTGTACGGGTGGGGCGGCGCATCCACACCGGCATGATCCACATCAACGACGGCACGGTCCACGACGAGCCCATCGTCCCGTTCGGCGGCGAGAAGAGCTCGGGCCTCGGCCGTCTCAACGGCGAAGCGACCGTGGAGGCCTTCACCACCCAGAAGTGGATCTCGGTGCAGCACGGCCGCTCTCGGTTCCCCTTCTGACCCGCCGGAACCTCCTCGCCGCGGAGGGGTCCGCGGTCCCGTGGTCTACTTCGGGGGCGGCCCTCGCCGCCCCCGAGTCCGTCCGCAGAGAAGTGATCCACCCGACGTGCGCCTGAACGACCTCGACGAACGCATCGTCCACGCCCTCGCCGAAGACGCCCGGCGCTCCTACGCCGACATCGGAGCGCTCGTCGGCCTGTCCGCCCCGGCCGTGAAGCGCCGGGTGGACCGGCTGCGCGCCGAAGGCGCCATCACCGGTTTCACCGTCCGGGTGGACCCGGGCGCGCTCGGCTGGCAGACCGAGGGGTTCATCGAGATCTACTGCAGCCGGAACACCGCCCCCGAGGCGATCAAGCAGGGGCTGGCCCGCTTCCCGGAGGTCGTGTCCGCCTCCACCGTGACCGGGGAGGCCGACGCGGTCGTCCAGGTCTTCGCCGCCGACATGCGCCACTTCGAGCAGGTGCTCGAACGGATCGCGGGCGAGCCGTACATCGAGCGCACCAAGTCCGTCCTGGTGCTCTCGCCGCTGCTGCGCCGCTACTCCCAGGGACCGCCCGCCTGACACGGCACGGCCCTGGGACCGGGCCCCGCCACGGGGCCGCCGCCCCGGCCGCTCCGTCTCGGCGCGCTGCGGGACGGGGCCTGGCGGGCGGGTGAGCCGGGACGCTCCCTCCCCGCCTCCGCGTCAGGGCGGGCGGTGGGCGCCTGCTCCAGGCGTCCCGGTGCACGCCTGCTTCAAGCGACCCGGATCACCCTGCTGACCTGCGACGACGCCCGGTGCAACGAATCACCGCCGCAAGGGCCTTCCGCGCAACGAATCGACGGTGGACGCGCAACGTCCGCGTCTTGCCGGGCACGAGCGGGGCCCCGTACCTTCGATACGTCTCCCCGCCCCGCCCGCACCGTCCGAGGTCAGCCATGCCGTCGTTGCGTACCGCCCTGCTCCAGAGCTCCGGACGCCCCGGCCACGTGGACCACAACCTCGCCCTGCTCGACGAGGCGGCCGGACGGGCCGCCGCCGCGGGGGCCCGGCTGCTGGTGACCTCCGAGCTGTTCCTCACCGGGTACGCCGTGGGGGACGCGCTCCCCGCCCTGGCGGAACCCGCCGACGGGCCCTCGGCGCGCGCCGTGTCCGACCTCTGCCGACGGCACGGCATCGCCGTCCTCTACGGCTACCCGGAGCGCTCCGGTGAGCCGGTCTTCAACGCGACACGGCTCGTGGGCCCGGACGGGACGGCGCTCGCCGACTACCGCAAGACCCACCTCTTCGGCCCGTTCGAGCAGCGCTGGTTCACCCCCGGGGACCGCCCCGTGGTCCAGGCCGAGCTGGACGGCGTACGGATCGGTCTGCTGATCTGCTACGACGTCGAGTTCCCCGAGAACGTCCGGGCGCACGCGCTCGCCGGGACCGGGCTGCTGCTGGTGCCGACGGCGCTGATGCACCCCTTCCCCTTCGTCGCCGAGTCGGTCGTGCCGGTACGCGCCTTCGAGAGCCAGATGTACATCGCGTACGTGAACAGGACCGGCCCGGAAGGCGAGTTCGAGTTCACCGGGCTCAGCTGCCTGGCCGGCCCCGACGGCACCACGCGGGTCCGGGCGGGACGCGGCGAGGAACTCCTCGTCGGCGACGTGGACCCCGCCCTGCTCGACGCCTCCCGCGCGGCCAACCCGTACCTCAGGGACCGCAGGCCCGCGCTGTACCGCTCGCTCGCCTGAGCCCCCGGTCCGAGCGACCACGGGAGAACGGCCCCTCCCACCGACCCCACGCCGTCATCCGCCAAGGAGTCCGCACCCCATGACCTCCACGGTGCCCAACGCCGTCCAGCACACCGACGCCCAGCCGCCGATCACCATGTTCGGGCCGGACTTCCCGTACGCGTACGACGACTTCCTCGCGCACCCCGCGGGCATCGGCCAGATCCCCGCCACCGAGCACGGGGCCGAGGTCGCCGTGGTCGGCGGCGGGCTCTCCGGGATCATCACCGCGTACGAGCTGATGAAGATGGGCCTGAGGCCGGTCGTCTACGAGGCGGACCGGATCGGCGGCCGGCTGCGGACCGTCGGCTTCGAGGGCTGCGACCCCTCGCTGACCGCCGAGATGGGGGCCATGCGCTTCCCGCCCTCCTCGACGGCGCTCCAGCACTACATCGACCTGGTGGGTCTGGAGACGAAGCCGTTCCCCAACCCGCTGTCCCCGGCCACCCCCTCCACCGTCGTGGACCTCAAGGGCACCTCGCACTACGCGCGGACCATCGACGACCTGCCCCAGGTCTACCGCGACGTGGCCGCCGCCTGGAACGCGTGCCTGGAGGAAGGCGCCGACTTCTCCGACATGAACCGGGCGATGCGCGAGCGCGACGTCCCGCGCATCCGCGAGATCTGGGCGAAGCTCGTCGAGAAGCTCGACAACCAGACCTTCTACGGCTTCCTCTGCGCCTCGGACGCCTTCGCCTCCTTCCGGCACCGCGAGATCTTCGGCCAGGTCGGCTTCGGCACCGGCGGCTGGGACACCGACTTCCCCAACTCCATCCTGGAGATCCTCCGGGTCGTCTACACCGAGGCCGACGACCACCACCGCGGGATCGTCGGCGGCAGCCAGCAACTGCCGCTGCGGCTGTGGGACCGCGAGCCGCAGAAGATCACGCACTGGCCGCTCGGCACGTCGCTGGCCTCCCTGCACGGCGGGGACCCGCGGCCCGCGGTGACCCGGCTCGACCGGACGGCCGGGAACCGGATCACGGTCACCGACGCCGCAGGTGACATCCGCAGCTACCGCGCCGTGGTCTTCACCGGCCAGTCCTGGCTGCTCCTCTCCAAGATCGCCTGCGGCGACGCGCTGTTCCCGATCGACCACTGGACGGCGATGGAGCGCACCCACTACATGGAGTCGTCCAAGCTGTTCGTGCCGGTGGACCGGCCGTTCTGGCTGGACGAGGACCCGGCGACGGGCCGGGACACCATGTCCATGACGCTCACCGACCGGATGACCCGGGGCACCTACCTCCTGGACGACGGCCCCGACCGGCCGGCCGTCATCTGCCTCTCGTACACCTGGTGCGACGACAGCCTGAAGGGGCTGCCGCTCTCGCCGAACGAGCGCATGGAGGTCATGCTCAAGTCCCTCGGCGAGATCTACCCGGGCGTGGACATCCGCTCGCACGTCATCGGCAACCCGGTCACCGTGTCCTGGGAGAACGAGCCGTACTTCATGGGCGCGTTCAAGGCCAACCTGCCCGGCCACTACCGCTACCAGCGGCGGCTGTTCACCCACTTCATGCAGGACCGGCTGCCCGCCGACAAGCGGGGGGTCTTCCTGGCCGGCGACGACATCTCATGGACCGCGGGCTGGGCGGAGGGCGCGGTGCAGACCGCGCTCAACGCCGTCTGGGGAGTGATGCACCAGTTCGGCGGGGGCACCGACCCGTCGAACCCGGGCCCCGGCGACGTCTTCGACGAGATCGCCCCGGTCGAACTGCCGGAGGACTGAGGACAGGGCCGCCCGGGGGAGAGCGGGCGGGGCAGACGTGTCAGCGGTACGGAGTGAGCAGGAGGCGCCCCACCATGCCCACCCCCGCGTCCAGGCGCGCCCGGAACTCCTCGGCGAGCAGGGGCACCGCCCGCAGCCGCCACAGCACCCGGGCCGCCGCCCAGGACGCCTCCCGGGCCCGCTCCAGGCTCCAGGTGCCCGCCAGATGGGTCAGCGGGTCGGCGATCTCCAGCAGATCGGGCCCCGGCATCAGCTCCTCGCGGATCTGCTCCTCCAGCTCCGCGAGGAGGTCGCCCACGCGGTGGAACTCGTCCTCCAGCTCCTCCGGGACGCAGCCGAGCGCGCCGCAGGTGTCCACCACGGCCAGGGCGAGGTCGTGTCCGACGTGGGCGTTGATCCCGGCGAGGGCGAACTGGAGCGGGCGGACGCCGGGGTGGCGCCGGTACGCGAAGAGCGGACGCCAGCAGTCC
>NZ_KL585399.1:74276-75324 GCF_000721935.1 Streptomyces sp. NRRL WC-3549 | reverse complement strand
CCCGCCGGCGGCCTCCGTCTCCACCGCCGTCAGATAGTGCTCGGCGAAGCGCACGTCCAGCGCCGACACGGCCTCCGGGTCCGCGAAGGAGCCGTCCGCGATCCGCCCGCCGACGGCCTCGGTCACCGACAGATAGACCTGGTTGAACACCGCGACACCGTCCTTCGGCGGCCACTGCGAGCGGTAGGCGCGCATCCGCGCGATCACCGTGCCGACATCGGCCACCGCGCCGCCCGCGACGGCCGGCGCTGCGAACTGCTCGAACCGGTTCATGCGGGCAGCGTCCCAGCCCCGGGCCCGACCGGGCGCCCACCGGGCGGGACATTCATCGGAACGGACGAAGACCGGCGGCCGGCCGCGGGCGCTGACCCGGGCCGGACCACGGTGACCGAGGCGGTTCCGGCCCAGGGCGTGACCTCCCTGGCGGAAGCGATTACGATCAGGACGAGGTTGTGGGCAGGTGTGTGCGTCGTGAGCAGGTAGGGGTTGGGGATGGCTGCTGGTCGAGTGATCCGGTTCGACGGGATGCGTGGGTACGGTTTCATCGCACCCGAGCACGGTGGGGAAGACGTCTTCCTGCATGTGAACGACCTGCTGATCCCCGAGTCGTCGGTGCGTTCCGGACTCGAGGTGGAGTTCGAGGTGGAGGAGGGCGACCGCGGACTCAAGGCGTCCAAGGTGCGGTTGGCCCCCGGAGCGGAGAGCCCGGCGGCCGTCACACCCGCCCCGCGGGCCCCGGCGGCCTCCTGGTCCTCAGCGGACGGCCAGGAGCCGATGTGCGACGTGCTCAGCTCGGCGGAGTACCTGCGCGAGGTGACCGAGCTGCTGCTCACCGCCGCCCCTGACATGACGGGCCATCAGATCCAGGCGGTGCGCAAGCAGTTCGCGCTGCTCGCGAACCGGCACGGCTGGGTCGAGGACTGACGGTCCCGACGGGCGCACGGCCGTCCACCGGCCCGGTCGCCGCGGCTCCGGGCCGGTCGGCTTCGGGTGCGCCCGGTCGGGGCGGGCCGGGAAGCCGACGCCCGCCGTCAGCGGCCGGGGGCCC
>NZ_KL585399.1:73641-74073 GCF_000721935.1 Streptomyces sp. NRRL WC-3549 | reverse complement strand
GGGGCCCTCTGCCCGGCCTGTCCGTCCGGCGCTCCCGCACCGAGACAGGTGAGGACCGCCCGGACCCGGCGATCGGTGCCCTCGTCCGCTCCCGCTGCGCCCCGCCCCTGCGCGCATACCGTCGCGGGGCGGGAATCAGGGGTGGTGCACCGTCACCGCGGTGACGACCAGGCCCTGGCGGACGATCCACCGGCCGTCGAAGTGGCCGAGGCGCCGGGAGCCCACCATGGGCCCCGGGACGAGCAGTTGGGCCCGGAAGCTCCCGGACGGCTCCGTGCCGGGGGCCGGATGGAGCACGATGTCCGCCTCCTCGAAGCCCAGCCACAGTCCCGTCAGCGGGAACCACGCCTTGTAGACGGACTCCTTCGCGCTGAACAGCAGCCGGTCCCAGTGGACGGCGGGCAGACGGGCGCCTGTCTCTTATACACATCT
>NZ_KL585399.1:69606-73441 GCF_000721935.1 Streptomyces sp. NRRL WC-3549 | reverse complement strand
GAGCAGCTCCAGCCGTTCCTGCTCGGCGGGGAGCGCGATGCTGCGCAGGACGCCGTCCGGGAGCGGACCGTGCGGTTCGGCGTCGACACCGAGCGAGGCCAGGTCGGTGGCGCGGACCAGGGCGGCGGCACGGTACCCCTCGCAGTGCGTCATGCTGCCGAGCAGGCCCTGCGGCCAGCGCGGCGCGCCGCGCTCACCGGGCAGGACGGGCTGGGGCGGCACGCCGAGCTTCTCCATGGCGCGGCGTGCGCAGGCCCGCACGGCGGTGAACTCACGCCGGCGCTTGTCCACCGCCCGGGCCACCACCGCCTGCTCCTCCGGGTAGAGCGGCGCCTGATCTGACTGGTCGTCACCGTAGGTCTCCACGGCGACCACCGAGTCCGGGAGGAGTTCCTCGATCACCGTGCGGATCCTTCCGGGGCCAGGACGGGGCGCGGGCCGGGCGTCCCCGGGCGCTTGTGCCACTCGCGGGGGTAGCCCACCGACACCTCTTCGAAGCGGACGCCCTCGTGCCAGGTCGTGCGCGGGATGTGGAGGTGGCCGTAGACCATGGCGGCCACCCGGAACCGGCGGTGCCAGTCGGCGGTCAGCCGGGTGCCGCACCACATGGCGAACTCGGGATACCAGAGGACCTCCGTGGGATGGCGGTCCAGAGGGTAGTGGTTGACGAGGACCGTGGGCATGCCGTCGGGGAGCGCGGCGAGCCGCTCCTCGGTCGCGGCCACCCGGTCCCGGCACCAGGCCTCGCGGCTCGGATAGGGGTCGGGGTGCAGCAGGTACTCGTCGGTGCAGACGACACCGGTCTTGTGGGCGTAGGCCAGCCCCTCGTCCTTGGTGGCGCAGCCGGCCGGCAGGAAGCTGTAGTCGTACAGCAGGAACAGCGGTGCCACGGTCACCGGTCCGCCCGGTCCGTCCCAGACCGGGTAGGGGTCCTCCGGGGTGGTCACGCCCAGGTCGCGGCACATCTCGACCAGGTGCGCGTAGCGGGCGGCGCCCCGGAGGGTGACGGCGTCCCGGGGGTGGGTCCACAACTCGTGGTTGCCGGGGGCCCAGACGACCTTGCGGAAGCGGCTCGCCAGCGTCTTGAGGGCCCAGCGGACGTCCGCCACGGTCTCGGCGACGTCCCCGGCGACGATCAGCCAGTCGTCGTCGGAACCGGGCTCCATCCGCTCGACCAGGGCGCGGTTCTCGGCATGGCTGATGTGCAGGTCGCTGATGGCCAGCAACTGCCCCGTACCGTCGGCCACCCGATGTCCCCCGTCCCCCGCACACTCCTGACCGTCACCACGAGAACACACCTCGGCCCGCCTGGGCAAGGGCGTTCAGGGGCGGCCCGCGGCCACCGCCGCGGCCCGGCCCCGGAAGGGACGGTTCCACCGGCCCGCCCCGGCACCACGACCGCCCGGCCCCGGCGGGCCCTCAGGCGGCCCCGGGACAGACGGCGCGCAGCGCGGCCCCCCGCGCGACGCGCGCGGCGAGGACGAGGGCCAAGGCGGACACACCCTGCATCACGGCGAACCACGCCGGGCGGAGGCCGGGGATCAGGTCGACGCCGACGATCGCGACCGGCAGGACGACGGCGAGGGTGCTCAGGCGTTCGTACGCCTGTCGCGAGCCCCGGGAGACCTCGACGGCCGTCCGGTGGACGAACACGGAGACCGCGAGCAGGACGGCCGACCGCACCCACATGGGCGAGGTCGCCGGCTCGCCGCCGATCGCGAGCACGGCGAGCGTGGCGAGGACGACGGCGCTCACCATGCCGTGGAGCGCGACGCTCTTCCTCAGTCCGTCCACGGCCTCCTGGACGTCCGCGGCGCCGAGCCGCGCTTCCACGACCGTGCCCCCGGTGGTCCTTGCCATGGCCTTCCCCCTCCGTGTCGTCATGACGCCGACGCCACGGAGCACACGGGACGCGCGGTACGGGCCTGGGCACACGGACGGGTGGAGCTGGACCCACCCCGGCCGGGCGGACCGGGTCAGGGGCCTTCGGGCCGGCCGCCCCGGTCGTACCCCGGGTCGTTTGAGGCGGTCAGCGCGGGCTCGTGCTTCATGTGGGCCGGGGCCAGGAACCGCAGGGCGTGGTAGCCGATCACGACGATCAGCGTTCCCAGCGCGATGCCGCTCAGCCGGAAGTTGTCGGTGAGCGACAGGCTGACGTCGCCGATCCCGACGATGAGGCCCGCCGCCACGGGCACGAGGTGCAGCGGGTTGGACAGGTCCACGCGGGCACGGACCCAGATCTGGGCGCCCAGCAGGCCGATCATGCCGTAGAGGATGACGGTGATCCCGCCGAGCACGCCGCCGGGGATGGCCGCCACGACGGCGCCGAACTTGGGGCAGAGCCCGAAGAGGATCGCGAACCCGGCGGCGCACCAGTAGGCGGCGGTCGAGTAGACGCGGGTGGCGGCCATGACGCCGATGTTCTCGGCGTACGTCGTCGTGGCGGGACCGCCGGCCGAGGTGGACAGCATCGTGGCGGCGCCGTCGGCCATGATCGCCGTACCGAGCTTGTCGTCCAGCGGGTCGCCGGTCATCTCGCCCACGGCCTTGACGTGTCCGGCGTTCTCGGCGATGAGCGCGATGACGACCGGCAGGGCGACCAGGACGGCGGAGAGGGAGAAGCCGGGGGCGTGGAAGGTGGGTAGGCCGATCCAGTCGGCGTGGGCCACGCCCGAGAGGTCCAGCCGCCAGTGGTCGACCTGCTCGGTGCCGCCCGCGGGGGAGTGGATCTTCCCGAAGACGCGGTCGAAGAGCCAGGAGACCAGGTAGCCGAAGGCCAGGCCGAGGAAGATCGCGATACGGGACCAGAAACCGCGCAGGACGACGAGGGCGAACCCCGTGAAGAGCATGGTGAGCAGCGCGGTCCACTGGTCCTGGGGCCAGTAGGTGCCGGCGGTGACGGGGGCCAGGTTGAACCCGATGAGCATGACCACCGCACCGGTGACCACCGGCGGCAGGACCGTGTGGATGACGCGGGCGCCCAGCGCGCGTACGACGGCCCCGCACAGGAAGAGGACCGCGCCGACGACCAGCAGCGCACCGGTGAGGGTCGCCGCGTCGCCGCCCTGCGTCTTGATGACCGCGGCCACACCGATGAAGGAGAGGCTGCTGCCGAGATAGCTGGGGATGCGGCCACGGGTGAGGAGCAGGAAGAGGATGGTGGCCACACCCGAGGCCATGACGGCGAGATTGGGGTCCAGCCCCATCAGGACGGGGGCGACGAAACAGGCCCCGATCATGGAGACCACGTGCTGGGCGCCCAGGCCGGTGGTACGCCCCCAGGTGAGGCGTTCGTCGGGCTTCACGACCTCGCCCGGCGCGAGGCTCTTGCCGTCGCCGTGCAGCTTCCAGCCGAAGGCCGCCATGGTCTTGCTCCTTGAGTGTCGCTGGTGGTGCCGGGCGCCGGCCGACGAGGCCGGGCAGCTCCGATCATTGGCGGAAGGGCCGGTTCACACGGATGACGCCAGGGGCCGCCCCGGGGGGAGCACCCGCCCGGCGCATCCGTGCCCCACGGCGGAACACCGGCCGGCCGCGCCCGTCACGGGTGCGGCGGCACCACGGAGGACGCGCCGGAGGCGGCGCCCACGCGCCGGGCGCCCGGACCGGAGGTACGGGACCGGGGCGGGCGCCCGGTGGAGCGCACCACCGCCGCGGACGGGGAGGCCGCCCCGCCGCCGCGCAAGGTCCGGCGCACGCCGAAGCCGCCCATGGTCGCTCCCTGTGTGGGTGTGCGGCGTGTCCGCTCAGGGGCCACCGCGGAAAAGAACAGAGCCATGGTAGTGCCGCACCGCCGCCACCCCGCGCGCGGCCCTGTAACTGTCTCTTATACACATCT
>NZ_KL585399.1:66430-69407 GCF_000721935.1 Streptomyces sp. NRRL WC-3549 | reverse complement strand
GGTCAGCTTCCGGCCCGGCCCTTCTCCGGCGCGGCGGGGGCCCCGCCCCCGGCCGCCGTGCGGTCGCCGGCGCGCAGCACCCCGGCGCCCAGCACCAGCCCGAAGGCCAGCACCGTCACCAGGCCGAAGGAGACCAGCAGGGAGGTGGCCTCGGCCAGCGTGCCGATCGCCGAGGGGGCGACGAGCCCGGAGGCGTACGTGATGGTGGCGACGCCCGCGATGGCCCGGCTCGGGTTGTCCCCGGCCCGCCCGGCCGCGGCGAACGCCAGCGGGACGACCACCGCGACCCCCAGTCCGAGCAGGGCGAAGCCGCACAGGGCCAGCGGGACACCGGGCGCGAGGACCACCAGCAGCCCTCCGAGCGTGGCGAGGACTCCGCCGACCCGGACCGTCAGCACGGCGCCGAAGCGGTCCACGACCCTGTCGCCGGCGATCCGGGCCACCGCCATGGTCAGGGCGAAGGCGGTCGTCGAGGCCGCGGCGACCCCGGCGGAGCCGCCCAGGGTGTCCTTCAGGTAGACCGCCGACCAGTCCAGGCTCGCGCCCTCCGCGAACACCGCGCAGAACCCGACGGCACCGATGATCAGCGCGGACTTCGGGGGCAGGGTGAAGCGCGGCGGCGGCTCCTCGTCCGGTTCGCTGCGCAGGTCCAGTACCCCCTGGCAGGCGGCCAGGCCGAGCGCCGTGAGCACCAGCGCGGCCATCGTGTGGTGCAGCCGGGCGTCGGCGCCCATGTGCGCCGCCACCGTGCCGGCCGCCGAACCGACCAGGGCGCCCACGCTCCACATGCCGTGCAGCCCGGACATGATCGACCTGTCGAGGCGGTTCTCCACCTCCACGCCGAGGGCGTTCATCGCCACGTCGGACATCCCGGCGGACGCCCCGTACACGAAGAGCGCGGCGCACAGGGTGAGCAGGTCCGGGGCCAGGGACGGCAGGATCAGCGCCAGCGTCCACAGCGCCAGCAGGCCCCGCAGCGCCGCCCGGGCGCCGAAGCGGTGGCTGACCCGGCTCGCCAGCGGCATGGCCAGCGACGCACCGATGGCCGGGAAGGCGAGCGCCAGACCGAGCTGCCCGGCGCTGACCGAGGCGTGGTCCTGGATCCAGGGGACCCGTGTGGCGAAGCTGCCGGTCACCGCCCCGTGCACGGCGAAGACCGCGGCGACGGCACAGCGCGCCCGCCTGATCTGGTCCGTGCCGAAGACGGTGGCCGTGGAATCGGTCGTCATGCGCCGTGCCCTCCCCTGGGTGCGTGGCGTACGCCGGGGGCTCCGGCGCCCCTGTGCGGTGCGCGCAGTAAACTATCAGGAACCTTGCCTGATAAATAACCCGCTCTCTGCGGCGGGCAGCGATCTGGAAGGATTCCGGCATGCCCGCTTCCCCGAGCACCGCCCGGGCCATCAACGACCGCCTCGCCCTGCGGCTGCTCCAGCAGGACGGCCCGCTGACGGCCGGCCAGCTCAAGACCCTGACCGGACTCTCCCGGCCCACCGTCGCCGATCTGGTGGACCGGCTCCAGGCCGCCGGGCTGGTCCGGGTGGTCGGTGAGAGCGGCTCGCAGCGGCGCGGACCCAACGCCCGGCTCTACGGGATCGTCGCCGACCGGGCGCATCTGGCCGCCCTCGACGTACGGACCGACAGCGTCGCCGTCGTGGTGGCGGACCTGCTCGGTGTCACGCTGGCGGAGGCCACGCTGCCGATCCGGGGCGACACCCCGGCCCGCCCCGCCGTCGAGCAGGCCGTCGCGGCGGTCGAGCGCGCCGCCCGCTCGGCCGGCACCGCTCCGCTCCACAGCGTCGCCATCGGCGCCCCGGGCCTGATCGACCCCGCCTCCGGGGAGCTGAGGCCCACCGCGGGGCTTCCGGCCTGGCACCGGGACCTGGTCAAGGAGCTCCAGCGGCGGCTGCCGGCGAGCGTGGTCGTCGAGAACGAGACCAATCTGGCGGCCGTGGCGGAGCACCGCACCGGGGCCGCCCTCGACCGCGACACCTTCGCCCTGCTCTGGCTCGGCCACGGCATCGGTGCCGCCCTCATGCTGGACGGCGCGCTGCGGCGCGGGGCCTCGGGAGGGGCGGGCGAGATCGGCTTCCTCCCGGTGCCCGGCACGGCGGGGGTGCCCGCGGCCGTCAACTGCGAAGGCGGATTCCACTCGCTGGCGGGCTCGGCCGCCGTGCTCGGCCTGGCCGCGGCCCACGGCATCGAGGCGCGGGGTGCCGGGACGCACGGACCGGCCGGTGCGGAACGGGAGCCGGGCGCCGCCTCCGCGGTCCGCGCCGCACTGGCCGACGGGGGGCCCCGTGGCGAGGCGTTCCTGTCGGAGCTGGCCGACCGCGTCGCGCTGGGCGCCGCCTCCGTCGTCGCCGTGCTGGACCCGGGCTGTGTGGTGCTGGCCGGCGAGGTCGGCCGTGCGGGCGGCGACGACCTCGCCGCCCGGGTCGAGGAGCGGCTGGCCCGGCTGTCCCCGTTGCCCACCGAGGTCAGGGCCGGGGCCCTGGGCGGCGGCGCGGTCCTGCGCGGTGCCGTCCTCGCCGCCCGCGAGGCCGCCCAGGACGCGTTGTTCGCCCCGGAGGGCGCCCTGTGACGTCAGCCGTCCGGGCGCGGGGGAGCCCGGGCGGGCGTTCCTCGGGGGTGGCGCGGAGACAGACGGGGGCCGGACCGGTGGGCCGGCGGGCCCGGGGCCGTACCGGCTGATCACCGCAGGGCGGCGGCTCGCCGCTGTGAGCCGCGCCATAACGGCCACCCGTTCGGCCCGGAGCCGACCGTGGCACAATGGCCCTGTACCAGCAGCAGCGCACTCCGGGGTCGGTGCAATTCCGAACCGGCGGTTACAGTCCGCGACCCGTCCGCATCCAGCGGCCGGTTGACCAGGTGAGATTCCTGGACCGACGGTTAAAGTCCGGATGGGAGGCAGTGCGCGGCGGGCCGTCGCAGGTACGCCGCCGTTCGGCGGACCGGCTTGTTCGGGTTTCCCCGGCAC
>NZ_KL585399.1:65581-66255 GCF_000721935.1 Streptomyces sp. NRRL WC-3549 | reverse complement strand
AGCTTGTTCGGGTTTCCCCGGCACAGCCGTGTCCCCGCCATCGGTTTCGGCGTCCCCTGTCGCGTTCCGCTTCATCTGTCGTCATCGACAGGCCCCGGAGTCCGTGCCCGAAGAGGCAGGAGGACCCGGTGGCCACCACGGCCGACATCACCGCCATGCGGCGCGCGATCACGCTCGCGGCCCGCGGTCTCGGCGCCACCAGCCCCAATCCGGTCGTCGGCTGCGTCGTCCTCGACGCCGCCGGGCAGCCGGCCGGCGAGGGCTTCCACCGTCGCGCCGGAGGGCCGCACGCCGAGATCCACGCCCTGCGTGAGGCGGGCGCGCAGGCCCGCGGCGGCACCGCCTACGTCACCCTCGAACCCTGCAACCACACCGGCCGCACCGGGCCCTGCGCCCAGGCGCTCCTCGACGCCGGCGTCCGCCGCGTCGTGTACGCCGTCGGCGACCCGGACCCGCGGGCCACCGGCGGCGCCGACACCCTGCGCGCGGCGGGCGTCCAGGTGGAGCAGGGGCTCCTCGCCCAGGAGGCGGAGGCCGGCAACACCGCCTGGCTCACCTCGGTGCGTCTCGGCCGCCCGTACGTGCTCTGGAAGTACGCGGCCACCCTCGACGGCCGGGTCGCCGCCGCCGACGCCACGAGCCGCTGGATCAGCTCCGCCGAGTCCCGCGCCGAC
>NZ_KL585399.1:56305-65304 GCF_000721935.1 Streptomyces sp. NRRL WC-3549 | reverse complement strand
GGCCGCCACCGGCCCCGGACTGGACGTCCCGGCCCTGCTCGCCGCCCTGCACACGCGCGGCGTCCGCTCCGTCCTCCTCGAAGGCGGCCCCACGCTGGCCGGCTCCTTCGTCGCCGCGCAGGCGGTCGACACCGTCGTCGGCTACCTCGCCCCGGTCCTCCTCGGCGCGGGCCCCGCGGCCCTCGCCGACGCCGGAATCACCACCCTCTCCCAGGCGTTGCGCCTCGAGGTGACCGAGACCGTCCGCATCGGCCCCGATCTGCGCATCACCGCCGTCCCCGCCCCTGCTCGGAAGGGAAACTGAGTGTTCACCGGAATCGTCGAAGAACTGGGTGAGGTCACCGCCGTCGAACAGCTCGGCGACGCCTCCCGCTTCCGACTGCGCGGCCCCCTGGTCACCGAAGGCGCCAAGCACGGCGACTCCATCGCCGTCAACGGTGTCTGCCTCACCGTCGTCGACCTCGACGACGGCGAGTTCACCGCCGACGTGATGGCCGAGACGCTCGACCGCTCCAGCCTCGGCGCCCTGACCACCGGCTCCCGGGTCAACCTGGAGCGCCCCATGGCGCTCGGCGGGCGGCTCGGCGGGCACATCGTCCAGGGCCATGTGGACGGCACGGGCCGCATCGTGGAGCGCAGGCCCTCCGAGCACTGGGAGGTCGTGAAGGTCTCCCTCCCCGCCGGCCTGGCCCGCTACGTGGTCGAGAAGGGCTCGATCACGGTCGACGGCGTGAGCCTGACCGTCGTCGACGCCGGCTCCGACCACTTCACCATCAGCCTCATCCCCACCACCCTCGCCCTGACCACGCTCGGCATCAAGGGACCCGGCGACCCGGTCAACCTGGAGGTGGACGTCATCGCGAAGTACGTCGAGCGGCTGCTCGGACCGAACACCCGGGGAGACGGAGGGCCGGTCGCATGAGCGCGCTGGACTGGCTGAACTCGGAGGCGTTCACCGCCTTCGGACAGCACATCATCTGGTCGGACATGCTCGGCAACACCATCGGGCTGTTCGCCCTGGCCCTCGGCTGGCTCCGCTCCGTGTGGACCTGGCCCGCCCAGCTCCTGTCCGGCGTCGTCCTGGTCGCCGCCAACGTCTCCGTACAGCAGGCGGGAAGCGTCGGCAAGCAGCTGATCGTCATCGCCGTCGCCGTCTGGGGCTGGCAGCAGTGGACCCGCGGCCGCAAGCAGGCCCAGGACGGCTCCCTCGCCGTGCGCTTCGCCACCTGGCGCGAGCGCGGCTACCTCTTCGGTGCCGCAGCCCTCGGCACCCTCGTGGTCGGGGGGCTGTTCACCGTCTTCCCGTCGCTCTCCTGGAGCCCGTGGGCGGACGCGTACATCTTCGCCGGCACCCTCGTGGCGATGGTCGCCCAGGCCCGCGGCATGGTCGAGTTCTGGTTCGCCTGGCTGCTCGTCGACCTCGTCGGCGTCCCGCTCAACTTCCACAGCGGGCTCGCCTTCTCCGGTCTCATCTACGTCGTCTACGGCGCCCTCGTCCTGTGGGGCATGCGCGACTGGTGGCTGCGCACGCGGACACCCGCTCTGGAAGGAGCCACGGCATGAACGCCGCACCGCCCGATCCCTTCGACGAGGACCTGAGGCTCGACCCCGTCGCCCAGGCGGTCCGCGACATCGCGGCCGGCCGGCCCGTCGTGGTCGTCGACGACGAGGACCGCGAGAACGAGGGCGACCTCGTCATCGCCGCCGAGAAGGCGACCCCCGAGATCGTCGCCTTCATGATGAGCGAGTGCCGCGGCCTGATCTGCGCCCCCATGGAGGGCGACGAGCTGGAACGCCTCGAACTCCCGCAGATGGTCGCCCACAACACCGAGTCGATGCGGACCGCCTTCACCGTCTCCGTCGACGCCGGCGCCGCCCACGGGGTCACCACCGGGATCTCCGCGGCCGACCGCGCCGCCACGCTCCGGATGCTGGCGGGCGGCAGGGCCGCGCCCGGCGACTTCGTACGCCCCGGGCACATCTTCCCGCTGCGGGCCCGGGCCGGCGGGGTCCTCGTCCGCAACGGCCACACCGAGGCCGCGGTCGACCTCGCCCGGCTCGCCGGGCTGCGGCCCGCCGGGGCCATCGTCGAGATCGCCGGCGAGGACGGGGCGATGCTCAGGCTGCCCGAACTCGTCCCGTTCGCCCGCAAGCACGGCCTCACGATCATCTCCATCGAGGACCTGATCGCCTACCGCCGCAGCGAGGAGCCGACCGTCCGCCGCGAGGCCGAGGTCCGGCTGCCCACCGCGTTCGGCCCGTTCACCGCGTACGGGTACCGCTCCACCGTCGACGGCGTGGAGCACGTCGCCCTGGTGCACGGGGACATCGGCGACGGCCAGGACGTCCTGGTCCGGCTCCACTCCGAATGCCTGACCGGCGACATCTTCGCCTCCCAGCGCTGCGACTGCGGCCCCCAGCTGCACGCCTCCATGGAGCGGGTCACCGACGAGGGGCGCGGCGTCGTCGTCTACCTGCGCGGGCACGAGGGCCGGGGCATCGGGCTGCTGTCCAAGCTGCGCGCGTACGAACTCCAGGAGCGCGGCTCCGACACCCTCGACGCCAACCTCGAACTCGGCCTGCCCGCCGACGCCCGGGACTACGCGGCCGGCGCCCGGATCCTCACCGACCTCGGCGTCCGCACCCTGCGGCTGATGACCAACAACCCGGACAAGACCGCGGCCCTCGTCCGGCACGGGCTCGGCGTCACCGGCCGCGTCCCCATGCCCGTCCAGGCCGGCGAGCACAACCTGCGGTACCTGCGCACCAAGCGCGACCGCATGGGACACGACCTGCCCTGGCTCGACGCGCCCGCCGCGTCGGCCTGCGGCAACCAGTAAGCACCGACGAACACCAGGAGAGACATGAGCGGCAAGGGCGCACCCGAACTGTCCGTACGCAACTGCGGCGACCTCCGGGTCGCGGTGATCGCGGCCCAGTGGCACGAGAAGGTCATGGACGGACTCGTCGACGGGGCCCTGCGCGCCCTGCACGACCTGGGCATCGACGAGCCCACGCTGCTGCGGGTGCCCGGCAGCTTCGAACTGCCGGTGGTGGCCAAGGTCCTCGCCGGCCGCGGCTACGACGCGATCGTCGCCCTCGGCGTGATCATCCGCGGCGGCACCCCGCACTTCGAATACGTCTCCCAGGGCGTCACCGCGGGCCTCACCCAGGTCTCCGTCGACACCGGCGTCCCCGTGGGGTTCGGCGTCCTCACCTGTGACACCGAGGAGCAGGCGCTCGACCGGGCCGGACTGGAGGGCTCCCAGGAGGACAAGGGGCACGAAGCGGTCACCGCGGCCGTCGCCACCGCCGCCACTCTGCGCACCGTCAGCGAACCCTGGCGCTGAGCGGGCGCCGGGACCCCGTATTCTGAGGACCATCATGGCGAACAAAACCTTCGAAGAGCTCTTCGCCGAGCTCCAGCTCAAGGCCGCCGAAGGCGACCCCTCCACCTCCCGCACCGCCGAACTGGTGGACAAGGGCGTGCATGCCATCGGCAAGAAGGTCGTCGAGGAGGCCGCCGAGGTCTGGATGGCCGCCGAATACGAGGGCAAGGAAGCCGCCGCCGAGGAGATCTCGCAGCTGCTGTACCACGTCCAGGTGATGATGGTCGCCCGCGGGATCTCCCTCGACGACGTCTACGCCCACCTCTGAGCACGCCCGCACACCCCGACCCCTCCGTACGAAGGAAAGCTGACCTCATGCTGCGCATCGCCGTCCCCAACAAGGGTTCACTCTCCGGGCCTGCGATGGCGATGCTCCATGAGGCCGGCTACCAGCAGCGCAAGGAGTCCAAAGAGCTCGTCCTGGTCGATCCCGTGAACGAGGTCGAGTTCTTCTACCTGCGCCCCCGCGACATCGCGATCTACGTCAGCTCCGGCCGCCTGGACATCGGCATCACCGGGCGCGACCTGCTCCAGGACTCCGGGGCCGACGCCGAGGAGATCCTCCAGCTCGGCTTCGCCCGCTCCACCTTCCGGTACGCCACCAGGCCCGGCACGGCCGCCGGCCCGCAGGACTTCGGCGGTATGACGATCGCCACCTCCTACGAGGGCATCGTCGCGGGACACCTGGCCGACGCGGGCGTCGAGGCCTCCGTCGTCCACCTGGACGGCGCCGTGGAGACCGCCATCGAGCTCGGGGTCGCACAGGTCATCGCCGACGTCGTCGAGACCGGCACCAGCCTGCGCAACGCCGGACTGGAGGTCGTCGGCGAGCCGATCATGACCTCCGAGGCCGTCGTGGTCCGCCGCAAGGGCGCGCCCGGCGACGACCCCAAGGTGCAGCAGTTCCTGCGCCGCCTCCAGGGCGTCCTGGTCGCCCGCAGCTACGTGATGATGGACTACGACTGCCGCGTCGAGCACCTGGAGCGCGCCGTGGCCCTCACCCCCGGCCTGGAGTCGCCGACCATCTCCCCGCTGCACCACGAGGGATGGGTCGCCGTACGCTCCATGGTGGCCGCCAAGGAAGCCCAGCGGATCATGGACGACCTGTACGAGCTGGGGGCCCGCGCCATCCTCACGACGGCCATCCACGCCTGCCGCCTCTGACCGGAGGTCACCCGGCAGGCTCACCGACGGCAGGATTCCACCGCCCCACGAAGGACCACCGCATGTCCGCCCCCGCGCTCCCCGCCCTCCCGGCCACCTTCCGGCCCACCCGTACCCGGGTGGTCCTGCTGACCGTGGGGGTGGCGATGTTCGCCGTGATCACCGCCATCGCGCTCATCCTGGAGAACCTGAGCCCCGGGGAGCGGACCAGCTTCGTCTTCGTCGCCCTGCTCTTCTTCGGCGTCCTGGCCCTGCTGAGCCGGCCCCGGATCGTCGCCGACGAGAGCGGGGTCACGGTCGTCAACATCACCCGGACGCGCCGGCTGGCCTGGGCGGAGATCCTGCGCGTCAACCTGCGGGCCGGCGACCCGTGGGTCTTCCTCGACCTCAGCGACGGCACCAGCCTGCCCGCCCTCGGCATCCAGCCCGGAATCGCCCGGGAGCACGCCATCCGCGACGCCCGCACCCTGCGCGCACTCGCGGAGACGTACGGCACCGGAGCGGACGAGGCCACGCGGAACCGCTGAGTCCCCTGCCCCGTACGGCCCCTTCCCGCCTATTCTGGAGGGCGGCGGCGCCCTGCGCGCGCCCCGCCCCGCACGAGAAGGTCCGTGAGACCCGCGGGGCATTCCTGCGACCCAAGGAGTGACTCCCTCCAGCAATGGACGGATCGTCCGGTAGTACCTGCGCCGCCCCCTCTTCGGAGGCGGCGGCATGACCACCCCCCTGTTGCTGCTCACCGCGGCATTCCTTCTCATCCTCGCCAACGGATTCTTCGTGGCCGCCGAATTCGGGCTCGTCACCGTGGAACGGGCGGACGCCGAGCGCGCCGCCGCCGAAGGCGACCGCCGGGCCCGCACCGTCGTCGGTGCCCTGCGTGAACTCTCCTTCCAGCTCTCCGGCACCCAGCTCGGCATCACCATCACCTCACTGGTGGTGGGCATGCTCGCCGAACCGGCGCTCGCCCAGCTGCTGGCCGCACCGCTCACCGCCACCGGACTGCCCGCGGGGGCCGTGCCCGGGGTGAGCGTCGTGATCGGCATGCTCTTCGCCTCCGCCGTCCAGATGGTGATCGGCGAGCTCGTCCCGAAGAACTGGGCGGTCTCCCGGCCGCTCCAGGTGGCCCGGTTCGTCGCCGGCCCCCAGCACCGCTTCTCCGCCGTCCTGCGCCCGGTGATCAGCGTGCTGAACACCGCCGCCAACCGGCTGGTGCGGTTGCTGGGCGTGGAGCCCACCGACGAGCTGGCCTCCGCCCGCACCCCCGGCGAGCTGGTCTCCCTGGCCAGGCACTCCGCCGAGGCGGGCACCCTGGAACAGGACACCGCCGACCTCTTCGTGCGGACCCTGTCCCTCGCCGGCCTGACCGCCCAGCACGTCATGACGCCCCGGGTGAAGGTCAGCGCCCTGCAGTCCTCGGCCACCGCCGCGGACGTCCTCAACCTCACCCGGGCCACCGGCCTCTCGCGCTTCCCCGTCTACCGGGACCGCATCGACGAGGTCGTCGGCATGGTCTACCTCAAGGACGCGCTCGCCGTCCCCGCCCGGGACCGGCAGCGCGCCCCGGCCGGCCGCATCGCCGTGGCCCCGCTCCTCGTCCCGGAGACCCTGCGTACGGGGGCACCGCCGGTGTCGTCACGCTCGAGGACATCATCGAGGAGCTCGTCGGCGAGGTGCGCGACGAGCACGACGCCGAGGGCGCCGACCGCCCCGACATGACCCCCGTCGTCGCCGACGACGGACGTTCCGGCTGGGACGTCGAGGGAAGCTGCCGGGTGCTCACCCTCCGGCGGATAGGCCTCGACGTGCCCGAGGGCCCGTACGAGACCGTGGCCGGGCTGGTCGCCGACCTCCTGGGCCGCATCCCCGCCCCCGGCGACCGGGCCGAACTGCCCGGCTGGCGGATCTCCGTCCGACAGGTCGGCCACTACCGGGCCGAACAGGTGCGCTTCGTCCGGCTCACGGACCCGCCGACGGGCACGGCCCCCCGCGAGGCCGGCCCCGTGCTGCTGGAGGTCGTGCGATGAGCCTCGTACAGCTCCTCTTCGCGGTGCTGCTGGTGCTGGCGAACGGCTTCTTCGTCGGGGCCGAGTTCGCGCTCGTCTCCGTACGGCGCAGCCAGATCGAACCCCTCGCGGCGAGCGGGTCGAGCCGGGCCAGGCAGGTCCTGTACGGCCTGGAGAACCTGCCGCAGATGATGGCCGCCGCGCAGTTCGGCATCACCGTCTGCTCGCTCACCCTCGGCGCGGTCGCCGAACCGACCGTCGCCCACCTGCTGGAGCCGGTCTTCCACGCGGCCCACGTCCCCGAGGGGCTCATCCACCCGCTCGGCTACGCGCTGGCCCTCGTCTGCGTGGTCTTCCTCCACCTCGTCATCGGCGAGATGGTCCCGAAGAACCTGGCGATGGCCGCGCCCGGGAGGACCGCGCTGTGGTTCAGCCCCGGCCTGGTCGGCTTCGCCCGGCTCTGCCGGCCGGTCACCGCCGGGCTCGGGGCCTGCGCCCGCGGGGTGCTGCGGCTTTTCGGCGTCGAGCCGAAGGACGAGGTCGAGGCCGTCTTCACCAGCGAGCAGCTCAACCGTCTGGTGGAGGACGCCGGACAGGCCGGGCTGCTGGAACCCGAGGCGCAGGAGCGTCTGGAGGACGCCCTGGAACTGGGCAGCAGGCCCGTCACCGACGTCCTGCTGGAACGCGCGTCGCTGGTCACCGTCGGCCCGTCCGTCACCCCGCGGCTGATCGAGGAGCTGACCGTCACCACCGGCTTCTCCCGGTTCCCCGTCTGCGCGGAGGGCGGCGGCCCCTTCATGGGCTACCTGCACGTCAAGGACGTCCTGGAGCTGGAGGACGGCGAGCGCGCCGTCCCGCAGCACGTCTGGCGCCCGATGGCGACCGTACGGGCGGAACTCCCGCTGGACGACGCCCTGACGGTGATGCGCCGCGCCGCGACGCACCTGGCCCAGGTCGCCGACGCCTCGGGCCGGGTGCTCGGGCTGGTCGCCATGGAGGACGTCCTGGAGATGCTGGTGGGCGAGGTCAGCGACCCCGCGCACCGCGTCTCGGTACCGCGCCGCACGGTGCAGGTGCCGACGGAGCAGAAGGCGATGGCCCCGCTGGGGCTCACCGGCTGATCCACGGCCTCACCGCCGGCCGGGCCCGCCGGGGCCCGGCCGGCGGTCACCGGGTCACAGCGCCCCCGGCTCCTGCGTGCCCCGGTCCGCCGGGCCCCGGCCGGACAGCACCTCGCCGTACGCCTGCATCAGGTCCGCCAGCCGCAGCGTCGACAGGTCGGTCCGGGTCGGGGCCGCCGTGTACCCGGAGAGCCGCAGGTCACGGTAGGCGCAGCTCTTCTCGTACAGCGTGCGCAGGAAGCGGCCGTTGCCCAGCTCGTCGATCCAGCCCTGGTCGACCACGTGCCCGCTGACCGAGCGCAGCTCCTCCAGCGACTCCTCGTCCCACACGTCGCCGTTCTCGGCGGCGAGGACCTCTCCGATGGCCGTGAGCTCCAGGGGGCGGTAGCTGGGGAAGTCGACCCGGGTCGTGAACCGCGAGGACAGCCCGGGGTTGGCCGAGAGCAGCCGGTCCATGCCCTCCGGGTAGCCGGCGAGTATGACGACGAGATGGTCCCGGTTGTCCTCGGCCCGCTTGAGCAGGACCTGGAGGGCCTCGTCGCCGTACGCGTCGCCCTTGCTGTAGCCGGAGTTGGAGAGGCTGTACGCCTCGTCGACGAAGAGCACCCCGCCCAGGGCGGAGTCGATCAGCTCGTTCGCCTTCACCGCCGTCTGGCCGAGGAACTCGCCGACCAGGTCGGACCGCTGGGCCTCCACCAGGTGGTCACCTCCCAGCAGACCGAGCGCGTAGAACACCCGGCCGAGGATGCGGGCCACCGTGGTCTTGCCCGTCCCGGACGGGCCGGAGAAGACGAAGTGCCGCTTCGGGGGCTGCACCGGCAGGCCCTGCTCGGCCCGCAGCCGCGCCATGTTCAACTGGGCGGAGAGCGCCTTGACCTGCCGCTTGACCGGTTCGAGACCGACCATGCGTTCGAGTTCGGTCAGTGCCTCGGCGAGCAGCACCGGATCGCTCGGGCCCGCCGGGAAGGCCGGGGCAGCCGACCGCCCCGCGCCCCCCGGCTTCTGACGCGCCCCACCGGCCCGGGGCGGTACCCCGGCGCCCGGGATGTCCCGAGGGTCGCCGCCCAGCCAGCTCTCGGGCCCGTCCACCAGGTCGGTGCCGAGCGCGGTGTCCCCGTCCGGCAGTACCTCCGCGCCACCACCGTCGGAGTTGAAGCCGGCCAGGGACACCGGTGCCAGGTCCGCCGTCTCGTCGTAGCCGTCGCCCTCGGAGATCGCCGCGAGCCGGGCCGAGGTGTCCATGAACGCCGGGTCGACCCGGTGCACCGCCCGGTACAGCGGCAGGGCCGCGGCGCTGCGGCCGGTGCCCTCGTGGGCACGCG
>NZ_KL585399.1:55797-56114 GCF_000721935.1 Streptomyces sp. NRRL WC-3549 | reverse complement strand
GATGTGTATAAGAGACAGGCGCAGCTCCTTGCGCTGCGGCTGTTCGCTGCGGCAGCGCATCAGGGCCGCGGACAGCAGGGGTTCGGCCTGGCCGTACATCTCCAGCCGTACCCGGGCCATGCCGCCGAACAGTCCCGCCTCGATACCCAGCAGCGGGTCGTCCGTCAGGGGGGCGGTGGTGCGGACGAGCTGTTCCCAGTCCTTGACCAGATAGGCGCGGCAGGCGTGCAGGAAGCGCACCTGCGGGTCCGTGTCCACCGGCGGCAGCCCGGCCAGCGCCCGGTCCAGCTCCGGTACATGGCGGCCGTCCAGCCAGT
>NZ_KL585399.1:45449-55574 GCF_000721935.1 Streptomyces sp. NRRL WC-3549 | reverse complement strand
AGTGCGAGGCGTGCGCGAGCAGCAGGTCGCGCGGGCTCTCCAGCACCGGCTGGACCCACCAGCCCAGCCAGTACCAGGAGTTGAGCGTGCGCCGGTGACGGCTGCGCTGCTCGCCGAAACGGTCGCGGTGGCGGTACATGTGCAACAGCGCGGTCGTCGTGTCGATGCGCAGGGCGTGGAGGCCGAGCCATCCGTCGGCCATGCCGGGATCGAGGCCTACCGCGGCTCTGAACTCCTCTTCGGCCTGCGGGTAGGCGCCCATCGTGTAGGCGTCCACGCCCCGCAGCCAGGCGAGGTCGGCCGGGGCCTGCGCGCCGTGCATGCCGATGTCCATCAGGTCCCCCACAAACCGTGCCCCCAGAATGTCCCAGCCCGCACAGCATGCCCACCGTGGCGCTTCGAATCACCGTGCGCGGAAAGGGAATTGCCCACACCCGGGTGCATCGTACCCGCGGGGTCGCCGGGCGGGTGAGGGCATGGCGGGGGCCCGGGAAGGGTGACGCACGGTGAAGGGGGAGTGGCGCCTGGTCGCTTCCGGGTGGCCGGGACGCGAGGTGTGAGGGCAGAACGAAGCCCCCGATCACGGGGGAACAACCGGGGGCTTCGCGTCCGCGGGGCTCCGAAAAGCCGCACATTCAGAACGTAAGACCTGTACACCCCCTCGGTCAAGCCGAGTTGAGGGAGTGGGGCGGTTATTCGCGCAGAGATTTCCGGCCATCCGGAATGGGGGTTCTCATTCCTCACTCTGTGTGATGATCCGACTCTTCCCCGCCGCCGCACGAGGTCCTTCCAGCCACACATAGCCCTCGGGAACCTGGCGGATCACCGCGTCCGCGTACGGGTACGACGGGTCCCGGGCGAAGTGGCGCCGCTCGGCGACGGTCCAGCCGTCCCAGAAGCCCGTGAGCCCGGGACCGTCGCGGAGCCTGCCCCGCTCCCAGGACCTCGTACGGTCCAGCTCGATCCAGAGCAGCGCCGCGAGGTACGGCCGCACCGCCGCCCGGCCGGCCCCCACCCCCTCGATGAGCACCACGGGGGCGGGAGACAGCGTCCGCGGGGCGCCGAAGCGCCGGGCGGTCCAGTCGTACGGCGCGTACCGCGCCGGCTCCCCCCGCGACAGGGGGGTCAGCACCTGGTCCCGCAGCCGGTCCGTCCAGGCGAAGAGCTCCTCGTGCGTGGCCAGGTCGTCCAGATGCAGCACGGGCGCGCCGCCGAGCGCCGCGGCCAGGCGGCCGGCGAACGTGGTCTTGCCCGAGCCCGCGTGGCCGTCGACCGCCACCAGCCGTACCGGCCCCGAGGGCGGCGGCAGACGGCGCAGCCGCCGGGCGTGGGCCACCAGATCGTCCATGGCCCCAGCCTACGAGCACGACGCACCCGGCCGAGCCCGCGCGTCCGGCGCATCCGCAGGTCATGACAGTGGAGCAGACCAATATTGCTTCGGCGGCACGAGCCGAATCACTGGTCCGATCCCGCCCCGACCCGCGATAGTTGGCGCACCGATCGGCATCGCAGCGCCATATCCGCCCATGACCGCCACCGCCCGTACCCCTTCGGCACCGATGGCCGGCCCGCTCGTGGACAACCGCTTCTGGAGTACGTACACCGACTGGCGCCGCGGCTCCGCGGCCGGGACCCGGGTGGCCCCCGGCCGCCGGCCCGGCCTGGTGATCGCCGCGCCCACGGGAACCACCGACCACACCGACCCGCACACGGGCGTCACCGCCTCCTGGGAGTACGCGACCTGGACCTCGCCCCTCCACCGCTGCGCCGTTCCCGCGACCGAGATCATCGCCTCCTGGAACGCGCTGACCCCGGCGGGGACCTGGGTCCAGATCGAACTGCGCGGCCGCTACTCCGACGGCACCGACACCCCCTGGTACGTGATGGGCCGCTGGGCCTCGGGGGACGAGGACATCCGCAGGACCTCCGTCGACGACCAGGGCGACGGGAGGAGCACCGTCTGGACGGACACCCTCGCGGTGGACGAACCGGCGGACGGAGTGCGGATCACCGCCTACCGGCTGAGGATCACCCTCCACCGCGCCCCCGGCAGCCGCCGCACCCCGGTCGTCCACCGGGCAGGCGCGACGGCCTCCGACATCCCGGACCGCTTCACCGTCCCGGCGGCACCCTCCGCGGTCGCCCGGGAGCTGGCGGTGCCCCGCTACTCCCAGAACACCCACGTGGGGCAGTACCCCGAGTACGACAACGGCGGGGAGGCGTGGTGCAGCCCGACGTCCTCGCAGATGGTCATCGAGTACTGGGGGCGCAGGCCCACCGCCGCCGACCTCGCCTGGGTCGAGCCCGGCATCGCCGACCCCCAGGTCTGCCACGCGGCCCGGTACACCTACGACCACCAGTACGAGGGCTGCGGCAACTGGCCCTTCAACGCCGCCTACGCCGCGACCTACCGGGACATGAACGCGGTGGTCACCCGCCTCGGGTCACTGACCGACGTGGAACGCCTGGTCGGCGCGGGCATCCCGGTCATCACCTCCCAGTCGTTCCTGGAGGAGGAGCTGACGGGGGCGGGTTACGGCACCTCGGGCCACCTGATGACCGTCATCGGCTTCACCGCCGAGGGCGACGTGATCGCCAACGACCCCGCGTCCCCGGACAACGACGCGGTGCGCCGGGTCTACCGCAGGCGGGAGTGGGAGAACATCTGGCTGCGCACCAAGCGGTACGACGCGAACGGCCAGGTCAGGAGTGGTACGGGCGGTGTTTGCTACGTCTACTGGCCGACACACCCGACACCGGGCCGGCAGCGCGTGCTGCGGTCGCTGGGGCTGGTGTGACCGTGCCCGTGTGAGGCCGGTGGCCGCCCCGTCCCGAGCGGGTCGGCCACCGCGCCGGTCCCCGGGACTGACCCGGTCCCGCCGGCCTTCCACGGCCGAGCCGCCGACCAGGACGAACACCGACCCCGGCCCGGAGGACTAGGACGAGCGGCACGGCGGCTCGTACGGCTTGTCGGGAAGGAAGTGCTCCCACTGCTTGCGGGTGATGGGGTCGCCCACCCCGGCGCAGAGGTCACCGATGACGCGCTCCGGATCGGTGTCCCACAGGTCGACACCCGCAAAGGCCCGGACGACCGCGAGGAACCGGGCGTCCGGATCGAATTGGAGTGCGTAGAGCTGCCCTCCCGAGTCGCCGGGCAGGTAGGAGTGGAGCGCGGGCGCCTTCGGGTCGCCCACACTCCAGATCTCCGGGCGCGTGTCCGCCCCGACCTCCTTCTGCGCGAACAGTGCGAGCAGGGCTCCGTCGGGGCTGAAGGCGACCGGGCTGCCGTAGATGCTCAGGTTGCTGCGGGACAGCTCCTCGGCGAGCCGGTGCTCCTCCACCCGCCACAGGCTCAGGGTTCCGTCGCTGTCGTAGACGGCCAGCACCTTTCCGTCCGGCCGGAACGCCACGTGCACCGAGGACATTCCGGCGGGCAGGTTCCGCCCCCACCGCTTCTCGGGATGCGCCGGGTCCGAGAGGTCCCAGCTCTGCAGCTGGTTCTTCGCCTGGGGCCGAGGGTCGTCCGGGTCGTTGAACGGGGAGTCGTTGAGGAGAAGGGTCTCCCCGTCCGGGGAGAATTCGAGCCCCGTCGACGTGGCCTCGATACGAGAGATCTGCCGCGGGTGTCCGGGATCGGCGATGTCGTAGATCCGTACGGCCGGCTGTTTGCTGTTGCCGTCTCTCCAGCCGTTCATGTCGGACACGGCCAGGAGGGGTTCGGTGGGGCTGAAGGCGATGGCCTGGACGCCGTTGTCCAGGTCGTCGATGGTGGACAGCAGCGGGGCGCCCCGGCCGCCCGAGGTGCTACGCAGCCGCACACCGACGAACTGCTCCTTCTTCCCCTTCTCGTCGTCCTCCGTACCGTCGTACAGCTCCACGTCGGCGAGCAGGCGCCCGTCCGGGCTGAGGGCGATGTCCGCGCCGGTGAACATGTCGGGGGAGCGCGTCAGGGACTGGAGGGCGAACGAGTCCGGCATGTCCGTCACGTCGAGCAGGTAGTTCACCCCCACTCCCTGGAGGGCGAGCAGTCGCTTGTCGCCCGACAGGCGGTAGTCGAACTGGCCGCCGGTGCCGGGTTCCGCCGGGAGGAACGAGTCGGCACCGAGCTGAGCCGAGTTGTTGAGGTACCAGACACGTACGCCGCGGTCGGTGGCCTGCAGCAGCTTGCGCGGTTCCGCCGGGTCGAACAGCACCATGCCGGGCTCGCTCACGCCCTCCCCGAGGCGGCCTCCGGCGGAGGTGCCGGAGAGGATCGCGTCAGGGATGATGGTCTTCGCGTAGATGTGGACGTGCCAGGTGCCCTCGCAGGCGGCCACGACGTACTCCCGAACGGGGCTGAACGCCACGGAGTCGATGCCCGAGTAACACTGCATGGCGGCGGTGGAGTCGGTCGCGCCGTCCTTCGGCTGACCGATTCGCTTGGGTTCGGCGGGAGTGTCCAGCTTCCACAGTGCCAGCCCGTCCTTGTTCTTCCCGGCGACCGGTGCGGCGAGCCGCAGCCCCCGGGGGTCGAACGCCACCCGGTGCAACGGTCTGGGATTGGCCGCGGTGTCGCGTTCGTACTTCGTCCCCTCGAGCACCGCGACCCGCTCGGGCCGCCCCGATCCCGCCGCCTTCCACAACCGGATCGTGCCGTCCACGCTCATGCTGGCGAGCAGATCGCGCTCGGCGGACACGGCCAGGGAGTCGATCCGCGTGGAGTGCGCCTCGGGGGCGGGCAGCGGCTTGGGCGCGGCCCGGTCGTGGAGGTCCCAGACGCGCAGCTCGCCGGTGTACAGACCGCCGTAGAGGATCGCGCCGTCCGTGCTGAGGGCGAGCGAGTGGACGGCGTGGTCCAGCCGCGGAGCCGCGGTCTGCCTCGGGCGGTGGGGATCGGAGATGTCCCACAGGCGCACCCGGCCCGTCTTCGGCCGGCTTTCGTCGTAGGTGACTGCGGCGAGGGTACGGCCGTCGCGACTGACCGTGACGGGGCCGACGACCCCCGCCCGGATCCGCGACGAACCGCCCTTGAAACGCAGCTCGATCGCCTCGCGCACCGAGATCGCGAGGACGCGTCCGTCGGCACTGTAGGCGAGGTCGTGGGCGGTCTCGTCAGCGTTGAGCACGCCCGGGGTGCGTCGGCTGTTGAGCAGGGCGCCACGGCCGGCGTCCTTGTTCGTCCGGTAGGCGAGGAGGCTGAGCTGCTTGGCCAGGCCGGGTTGTTGGTCACGGAGGTCCTCGGCCTCGGCGGCGAGATAGCGTCCCAGGTCGCGTCGGCCCGCCCGCTCCGCCTCCCGCTGGAAGGTGACGGAACCGATCAGCCCGGTCGTCGCGAGGAGGAACAGTGCCATGAGGAACGCCACCGCGATCCGGGACCGCCGGATCCCCCGGCGCTCCTGCCGCCGGGAGGCGTCCATGAACTCCCCGAGCACGGAACCGGGTTCGACCGCGCTGGCCGGGGACGACTCGGCGCGTTCGGCCACGGCCGCCAGCCGTTTCCCGCGGTACAGCAGCGAGGAGTCCCGGCCGGCCCGTTCCCAGGCCCTGGCGTCGGCGGTGAGCTGCTGGCGGACGCGCAACCAGTCGCGGTCCGCTTCGATCCACTCCGCCAGCCGGGGCCAGGTGCGCAGCAACGCCTCATGACTGATGCGGGCGGAGTCCTGGTCGAGCGTGAGCAGGCGGGCCCGGGTGAACCGGTCGAGGGCCTGCTGGGCGGCCGATGTGTCGGGCAGGCCGTGCAGGAGCGCGGAGCGGTCCAGGGGCTGGGCCGTGTCGGCGGAGTCCTCCCCTACGTGCACCAGCCGGGGAAGCATGAGCCGCACGGCTTCCCGGGCCTTCCCGTCGAGCCCGTCGTACGTGTCGTCGGCGGTGGTCTTGATCGCCTCCGCGATGCCACCGGCGGCACGGTACTGGGCGACGGTGAGCCTCGATCCGGCACGTCGCAGCCACACCGCCCACAGGACGTGGGACAGCAACGGCAGCGCCCCTGCGGCAGGTTGACGATCGGCCGTCGCGCCGAACTCGTGCAGGATCACGTCCGCGAGCCCGTCGTCGAGCACGAGGCCCGCGGCGGCGGCCGACGGCGGCGTGCAGTTCGTCGGGGGTCATCGGCTCGACCAGCAACTGGCTGTCCCGCAACGCGGCGAGCAGTTCGGGGTGCGCGGCTGCCTGACCGTAGAAGTCCGCCCGGAGTGCGAGCACCACCAGCGTCCGCGGCCGGCCTGGGCCCGAGGACCGGGCGAGGGCGGTGAGCGCGCGCGTGAACGCGCTGCGCTCAGAGGGGTCCTGGCACAGGGTGAACAGTTCCTCCAGCTGGTCGACGAGGACGATCAGCCCATGCTCCGGCCGGTCGCCCAGAAGCCGTTCGGCCGGCTCGGCCGCGCGGTCCGGGGTGTCCCGCAGCAGATCGACGGTCTCGGGAGCGGCGTCGAACCGTCCCGCCAGTCGGCGGAGGGGGTTCCTGCCCGGGGTGAGGCGCAGGGGGAGCCACGAGGTGGTGCCGAGCAGACCCCGCTCGTGCAGCCCGGCCGTGAGACCGGCGTTGAGCAGGGAGGTCTTTCCCGAACCGGACGGGCCCACCAGGACCAGAGGTCCTGTCCCTGCCACCTCCGTGAGCGCGGCGAACACCCGCTCCGTCATGCCGTCGCGCCCGAAGAAGACGTCGGAGTCCTCCACCCCGAAGGCGTCCAGCCCCAGATACGGGCAGCGGCCGGGCGCCGGTTCCGCTTCCTCCGGAGGTGCCGTCTGCGCGGGCACCGCCGGGTTCGGCGCGATGACGAGGTGCCCCGAACGGTCCCCGGCCTGCCGCCGGGGCAGCGGACCCTGGCGGTCACTCATCGCACGGAAGACTCCGTCGAACACGGCGTCCAGGGTCAACGGCTGTGCCCCGCGCGGGTCGCCGTGGACCAGCAGATCGATGAACGCACCGGTGAACGCCGTGTGCGCGGCGTCAGGAGGTGCGAGGGCCAGCTGTTCCGCGGACCCCATGAGGTACATGCCGTGCGCCGGTGTCATGGTGAGCGCGGGCAGGGACGGGCCGCCGCCCAGGGTGGCCCTCCCGGAGAAGCAGCAGTCGAGCACGACGACGACGGACGACGCCCGGCTCGCCTCCAGCGCCTGCCTCAGCGAGGAGAAGGACAGCGCCTGGTGCTCGGCCATCCCGGGGGTGAGACGGTCGGTGCCGGTCGCCGCCAGGTACAGCTCGCCGTCCGGACCGAGCAGACCGTGCCCGATGAAGTAGACGAGCAGTACGGTCTCCGCCCGCTGCGCCTCCTCGGTGACGGCCCGCGCCATGGTCTGTGCGTCGGCCGGGTCGAGCAGCGTGCGCAGGCGGTCGGGCCGTACCCCGCAGCGCTCGGTCAGGGCCGTGCGCAGATCCCGGCACGAGGCGGCGACCGCGGGCACCGGGGGCAGCAGGGGGCCCTCGTGCGTCGCGGTCGCGATCAGTAAGACGCGTACGCCCGCGCCGGACAGGTCCGTCACGGTAGCTCGCGGGCTCCGGGCCCGTCCGCTTCCCCCTGCTGCCGGTTCAACAGGTCGGCGAGGTCCTTCACCTGCTGCTGCACGGTACCCGCGTCGAGACCGGAGACCCGCTCAGCGGTCAGCTCCAGGGAGCTGCGGTCGGGAAGCGTCACCTTGATGTGCACGTCGCCGCGACGGGTGCGCAGCCAGGCGACCAGACCGGTGGCGAACGCCGTCACCGCGCCGGCCGGGCCGAGGGCGACCGCCAGCGTCTCCAGTACCGGCCCCAGCGTCCCGGGCTGCGGTGGTCGCTCCACGGCGCCGACCCGCCCCCGCAGCTCCGGGGCGTCCGTCAGCCACTCACGCAGGCTGCGTAGCTGATCCCCCGCGTCGGGGCCTTTCGCGATGACCGCAGCGTCCATGACTCCCCGTCCTCACCGCATGCGATGCGCGGCTCTCCCTTGCGTAAGTGAGGTTAGCGGCGTCGGGCACCGTGAAAAAGGCCGCACCGAGCGGGAGTTCGGCCCGGAGGCGGAGCGGCACTACGGCTGGACGCCCGCCCGGCATGTGGGCGGGGGCCGGGGCGGGTTCCCCCGGCCCCAGGCCGGCCGGCCCCGGCACTACGCCGCCGCGGACTCCGGCCGCAGCACGACCTTCGTCCAGCCCGGTTCACGGGCGTCGAACTTCTCGTACGCCGCGGGGGCCCGGTCGAGCGGGAGTTGGTGCGAGACGAGGAACGACGGCTCCGCCACTCCGCCCGCGATCAGGTCGCGCAGCGCCCGGTTGTACCGCTTGACCGGGGCCTGGCCGGTTCCCATGGACTGTCCCTTGAACCACATGAGCCCGTAGTCGAACGGAATCCTGCCCTTCGCCTCCAGGGCGTTCTGCGCCTTCTTCCCGCCCGGGTCCTGGGGCAGGAACACCCCGACCACGCCGATCCGCCCGGTGAACCGCACGGCGTCCACCAGCTGGTTCAACGTCAGGGCCGCGTCCTCCTCGCCCTGCGGGTCATGCGCCTGGTAGCCCACGCACTCGCAGCCGTTGTCCGCACCCAGTCCCAGCGTCGCCTCCTTGACCACCTCGGCGGGGTCCTGCTCCCTCGTGTCGATGGGGATCGCCCCCACGTGCTCGGCCAGTTCCAGCCGGTCCGTCTGGTGGTCGGCCACCCATACGCGGCCCGCCCCCTTCAGCACGGCGGAGTACGCGGCCATCAGACCGACGGGGCCCGCCCCGAGGACCAGCGTCTGGTCGCCCGGCTTCACCCCGGCCATCTCGGTGGCGTGGTAACCCGTCGGGAAGACGTCCGCGAGCATCACGTAGTCGTTCTGCCGTGCCGCCGCGTCCTCGCCGAGCCGCAGCGCGTTGAAGTCGCCGTGCGGTACCCGCAGGTACTCGGCCTGGCCGCCGGCGTACGGCCCCATCTCGGCGAACCCGAAGGCGGCACCCGCCAGGGCCGGCTCCGGCTGCATGGTGAGGCAGTAGTTCGTCAGTCCCCGCTCGCACTGCTTGCAGAAGCCGCAGGCGATGTTGAACGGCAGGACGACGTGGTCGCCCACCTCGACCTTGCTCACCGCGGGGCCGGTCTCCACCACCTCGCCCATGGCCTCGTGTCCGAGGATCCGGCCGGGCTCGAACGACGTACGCCCCTCGTACATATGCAGGTCGGAGCCGCAGATGTTCGTGGCGGTGACCCGGACGACGATGTCGCCGGGGTGTTCGATCCTGGCGTCGGGGACCTCGCTGACGCTGACGTCACGCGGGCCGTTGTACACCACTGCCTTCATGTCGAGCCGCACTCTCCGACCACCGGCCGCGTCCCGGGCCGCCGTCCCGGCGGCAGGGCCGCCGGTGGTCCGCTTGGGTTGTCCCGGTCGTGCCCGGCGTGCCGCGTCCGGGGGCGCGCACCGCGTCGGGCCCACCCGTCCAGCGTGGCACCGGCCCGGCGGCGGGGCGAACGCTCGGGGTGCCGCCGCCACGGAGCGCCGGCCCGTGTGGTGTCGCCCACAGCCGGACCGCCCGCCCGGCCGCGTCGGGCAGCGGGCGCGGTGCGGCGGCTGGGCGCGCGGGCAGTGGGGCCCGGGGCGGCTCACGGCGCTGTGACGCGCATCTCTACCCCGCCGCCCCCCTTCGCTGGCACTGTGGTCGGGTCACGGGGGACGACCACGACCGCACGACCGAGCGAGATGCCATGACCGCGATGAACGCCGCCGAGAACCTCCGCCGCGCCCGTACCGGCGGCCCCGAGGACGGACCGAAGGTGCTCGAGCACGTCCTGGGCTGGACCCTCGTCGTGCTCCTCGCCGTGTTCGTCACCCAGGCCGGGCTCATGTGACCTGCGGGCGCACCGCCGTGTGACCGGCCCGAGGCCCGCCCGGTGCCCGCACACGGAAGGGCGGGGCGCCCGCCCGGCACCCCGCCCCTGCCCACCCTGTCGTGCGTGTACCCGGTCGGCGTCAGTTGATGGCCTTGATCAGCTCACCGTCCGGCGTGTCACCGCTGAGCTCCCAGAAGAAGGTGCCGCCCAGCCCCTGCCGGTCCTTGTACTCCATCTTGGTGGCGATGGTGGCCGGGGTGTCGTAGCTCCACCAGTCCGAGCCGCAGTGGGCGTACGCCGTCCCGGCCACGGTGCCCGTCACGGGGCAGCTGTCCTTGAGGACCTTGTAGTCCTCGATGCCCGCCTCGTAC
>NZ_KL585399.1:44291-45294 GCF_000721935.1 Streptomyces sp. NRRL WC-3549 | reverse complement strand
TCCTTGAGGACCTTGTAGTCCTCGATGCCCGCCTCGTACGTCCCCGGGGCCGCCCCGGTCGCCGTGCCACCCGGCTCCGCCTGGGTCACGCCGGTCCAGCCGCGCCCGTAGAAGCCGATGCCCAGCAGCAGCTTCTCGGCGGGGATGCCGAGCTCCTTGAGCTTGGTGATCGCCGCGTCGCTGTCGAAGCCCTCCGTCGGGATCCCGGGGTACGAGGTCAGCGGCGAGTGCGGTGCCGTCGGCCCCTGGGCCGCGAACGCGCCGAAGAAGTCGTACGTCATCGGGTTGTACCAGTCCAGGTACTGTGCCGCCCCCGCGTAGTCCACGGCGTCGATCTTGCCGCCGTCTGACCCGTCGGCGGTGATGGCCGAGGTGACCAGGTTGTCCGTGCCGAACTTCGCACGCAGGGCCGCCAGCAGCTCGCCGTACGCGTCCCGGCCGCTGGTGTCGCAGGTCAGACCGCAGGCGTTCGGGTACTCCCAGTCGATGTCGATCCCGTCGAAGACATCGGCCCAGCGTGGGTCCTCCACCAGGTCGTAGCAGGACTGGGCGAACGCCTCCGGGTTCTTCGCGGCGTCGGCGAAGCCGCCGGACCAGCTCCAGCCGCCGAACGACCAGATGACCTTCAGGTCCGGGTGCAGCTCCTTCAGTTTGCGCAACTGGTTGAAGTTGCCCCGCAGTTCCTGGTCCCAGGTGTCCGCGACCCCGTCCACCGACTGGTCGGCCGTGTAGGCCTGCTCGTAGTCGGCGTAGCTGTCCCCGATGGTGCACTTGCCGCCCTGGACGTTGCCGAAGGCGTAGTTGATGTGGGTGAGCCTGTCCGCCGAGCCCGATGTCTCGATGTCCTTGACGTGGTAATCGCGCTGGTAGACACCCCAGTTGGTGAAGTACCCGACCACCTTGCCGCCAGCCGCCGTGGGGACGGCCTCAGTGGCGGGGACAGGGCACCGGACACGTGGGGGGACACGGTGGCGGACGTGGCGGCCGGGGACGCGCCCGCCGG
>NZ_KL585399.1:43420-44104 GCF_000721935.1 Streptomyces sp. NRRL WC-3549 | reverse complement strand
CCCCGCCGGTGACGTACCCGCGACGCCGAGCAGTGCGGCGCCGAGGGCGCCGGCGCAGGCGGTCGCCGCACGTGCCTTGAGACGGGCGCGGGAACGGATGGTTCCGGTCATTCTGGCTCCTCGTGGGGGAGGGCTTCGATGGGGGCCGGGCTCGCTCCACGCTTGGCATGGACGCGATAAGGCTTGGGGGAGACCGTAGGAGGACTAGACCAGTTGGTCAATGGTTCGGACCAATTTTCCTGATCATCGGACACCGTGAACCCGGTGACGGGGGCGCCACGATCGGGCATACTCGACCCGCCACGGCCGCTGACCGGCGACTCTCGTGATCCGAGAGGGCAGGATCGGCTGAGGAGACATGGATGTCCGGGCGTCGCCCGGGGACCACCCGGCGGCGCCGCTCACACCCCGCGCGCGTGCCCGCCGCTACGCCCGACAGGGAGGAGAGCGCCGTCATGTCCGACCGTGCCCCGCAGCCGGTGGAACGCCGACTGCCCACCGAGGAGTCCAGGCAGCTCGTCGCGCTCGTCCGCGACATCGCGTCGAAGGAGATCGCTCCGCGGGCGGCCGAGGAGGAGGAAGCGGGCCACTTCCCGCGCGAGGTCTTCACCCTCCTCTCCGATTCCGGCCTGCTGGCCCTCCCGTACGCCTCCGAGTACGGCCTGTCTCTTATAAACATCTCTG
>NZ_KL585399.1:39681-43275 GCF_000721935.1 Streptomyces sp. NRRL WC-3549 | reverse complement strand
TCAGAGATGTGTATAAGAGACAGGTACGAGGTCTACCTCCAGGTGCTCGAAGAGCTGGCCGCGGCCCGGCTCACCGTCGGCCTCGGCGTCAGCGTCCACTCCCTGGCCTGCCACGCCCTCGGCAACTTCGGTACCGGCGACCAGCGTTCGGCCCACCTGCCGGCGATGCTCACGGGCGGCCTCCTGGGTGCCTACTGCCTCTCCGAGCCCGCCTCGGGCTCCGACGCCGCGTCGCTGCGCACCAAGGCGGTCCGGGACGGCGACGACTGGGTCCTCACCGGCACCAAGGCGTGGATCACCCACGGCGGCATCGCCGACTTCTACACCGTGCTGGCGCGCACCGGGGCGGAAGGCCCCCGGGGCATCACCGCCTTCCTGGTGCCCGGGGACGCCGAGGGGCTCGGTGCCGCGCTGCCGGAGAAGAAGATGGGCATGAAGGGATCGCCCACGGCCCAACTGCACTTCGACGGGGTCCGGATCGGCGACGACCGCCGGATCGGCGACGAGGGGCAGGGCTTCGCCATCGCCCTGTCGGCGCTCGACTCGGGGCGGCTGGGCATCGCCGCCTGCGCGGTCGGTGTGGCCCAGGCGGCCCTCGGCGAGGCGGTCGGATACGCCACCGGGCGCCGCCAGTTCGGCCGCCCGATCGCCGACTTCCAGGGCCTGCGCTTCATGCTCGCGGACATGGCCACCCAGGTGGAGGCCGGACGCGCCCTCTACCTGGAAGCCGCCCGGCTGCGCGACGCGGGTCTGCCGTTCTCGCGCCAGGCGGCGATGGCGAAGCTGTTCTGCACCGACGCGGCCATGCGGGTCACCACCGACGCGGTCCAGGTGCTCGGGGGTTACGGCTACACGCAGGACTTCCCCGCCGAGCGGCTGATGCGCGAGGCCAAGGTGCTCCAGATCGTCGAGGGCACCAACCAGATCCAGCGGATGGTCATCGCCCGCCACCTCGCGGGTCCCGAGTCCCGCTGAGCCGTACGGGCCGGTCCGACCAGACGGGTGTCGTCATGATCCGGTTCCACTCGTGGTCGTGGCGGCCCGGCAGCACCCGGCCCGTGCTCTCCCACTGACGCAGCATGGCCCGGTAGATCGGTGGGTCGGTGGTGTGCGGAACGGACTGCCGGGGCGCCTCGGAGGAGGGGCGGCCGGATTGCGGAATCGATTCTTCCGGTACGAGGGCGGCGAGGCGGCGGCGGACGGGTCCGGCCGTCGAGGGCGGTGTGGTCATACCGGAACAACGCCCGAAGGGCTCCGAGGTCACTCCTCCGGCGCACTCTCGTGCGCGTCCCTCGCTGTATGTCCAGGTCCGGATGGACATGCGCCCGGGTGAGCCCCGGGGCGCATCAGGAACGGCCACACCCATCCGCGCCCGCCCCGCCTCCGGGGCGTCCAGGGCGCGCGGACTCCGCCGCGCGGGCGGGTCCCGGGCGGCGGCGGAGGGCGGTGTGCGTCAGGCGGCGCGGCGCTGTGCGGGCGGCAGGCGCAAGGGGCGCGATCCCGGACCCCCCGCGTGCGAGAAGGGCTGCATCCGCCAGTCGAGGCCCTGGGGGAGTGTCAGCAGCAGCCCGGCGTCCTGCTCCTGGACCTCCAGCGTCTCGTCGGCCGGGCGCGCCTGCGAGGCGGTGCGGCCGGTGCCCGCGCAGACGGTGAGCACGAACGGGTTCCACGGGGTGGGGCACAGCGCGTGCTCCGGCAGCACGTCCTCGTCCGCGAGAAGGGCGATGGGCTGCACGCAGTCCGGGCAGATCACGCGGTACATCTCGAAGGTGTCGTACGCGTCGGGAGCGATGTCCTCGTCGGGATCGACGGGCTCCGGTTCGGTACGTCCGGTGAGCTTCAGGCTCTGCATGGGATATTCCCCCCTCGGGTGGGCCGGCTCGGCGTCACGGCCTCGACCACAGCAAGCACTTCCCGTGGGGAGTCGGCGGTAACCTCCAGGTCGACGGCTACCCATCCGTATTGATGTGGCGTTCGTCACATGACCCCCGAACGAGCGTCTGAAGGACCTCCGCGGCTGTGCCTGGAGGGCCTCGGGGCCATAGGTTGATCCGCATGGAGGAGCTGGACCGTCAGATCGTGGAGTTGCTCGTCAAGGACGGGCGGATGAGCTACACCGACCTGGGCAAGGCCACCGGCCTGTCCACCTCGGCCGTTCATCAGCGCGTCCGCCGCCTGGAGCAGCGGGGGGTGATCCGCGGTTACGCCGCGGTCGTCGACGCCGAGGCCGTCGGCCTGCCCCTCACCGCGTTCATCTCGGTGAAACCCTTCGACCCGAGCGCCCCGGACGACATCGCCGAACGGCTCGCCGGTGTACCGGAGCTGGAGGCCTGCCACAGCGTCGCCGGTGACGAGAACTACATCCTCAAGGTGCGGGTCGCCACCCCCCTGGAACTGGAGCACCTGCTGACGCGGATCCGCTCGCTGGCCGGTGTCTCCACCCGTACGACCGTCGTCCTGTCCACCCCGTACGAGGCGCGCCCCCCGAGGATCTGAGGCGGCGCCCGGGGCGTCCGGCAGGGGCCGCGAGGCGTCCGGCAGGGGGGCGCGGGCGGCACCGCTCCGTGCAGGCGCGAGACTGTTCCCATGACCGAGAGCACCGCCCCCCAGAGCGAACACCGCACCGTGCTGCTGCGCGGTGGAGACGTCCACAGCCCCGCCGATCCGTTCGCGACCGCGATGGTCGTCGAACGCGGCCATGTCGCCTGGGTGGGATCCGAAGGCGCGGCCGACGCCTTCGCCGACGGGGTCGACGAGGTGATCGACCTGGACGGCGCCCTGGTCACGCCCGCCTTCACCGACGCCCACGTCCACACCACCGCGACCGGCCTCGCCCTCACCGGCCTGGACCTGTCCGGTGCCGGCACCCTCGCCGAGGCCCTGGACCAGGTGCGTGCGTACGCGAACGGCCGCACCTCGCAGCGCGTCGTCCTCGGCCACGGCTGGGACGCGACGCGCTGGCAGAGATGTGTATAAGAGACAGGCTGGGACGCGACGCGCTGGCCCGAGCAGCGGCCGCCCAGCCGCGCCGAACTCGACGCGGCGGCGGGCGGCCGGCCCCTCTACCTGCCCCGGATCGACGTCCACTCGGCCGTCGTGACCACCGCGCTCCTCGACCTGGTCCCGGGCGTCACCGACCTGGCCGGCTACCACCCCGACGCCCCGCTGACCGGCGCCGCCCACCACGCGGTGCGCGCGGCGGCCCACGCCGCCGTCACCCCCGCCCAGCGCGCCGAGGCCCAGCGGGCCGCCCTGGCGCACGCGGCCTCGCTCGGCATCGGCACCGTGCACGAGTGCGCGGGCCCGGAGATCTCCGACGAGGACGACTTCACCGGCCTCCTGGCCCTCGCCGCGGAGCGGCCCGGGCCCCGGGTCTTCGGATACTGGGCCGAGCTGGTCGAAGGCGAGAAGGGCGCCCGCCGCGTCCGCGAACTCGGCGCCACCGGCGCGGCCGGTGGCCGACGCCCCGCACACCGGGACCGCCCACCTGGACGCCGAGCGGATCGCCGTCCACGTCACCGCGTGCACCGAGGCCGGGCTGCAGGCCGGCTTCCACGCCATCGGCGACGCGGCCCTGACCGCCGTCGTGGCGGG
>NZ_KL585399.1:36706-39478 GCF_000721935.1 Streptomyces sp. NRRL WC-3549 | reverse complement strand
CGCCGTCGTGGCGGGCGTACGGGCCGCGGCCGAGACCCTGGGGCTCGCCCGGGTCCGCGCCGCCCGGCACCGGGTGGAGCACGCCGAGATGCTCACCCCGAAGACCGTCGCCGCCTTCGCCGAACTCGGCCTCACCGCCTCCGTCCAGCCCGCCTTCGACGCAGCCTGGGGCGGCGGGGAGGGGATGTACGCCCGGCGTCTGGGCGCGGAACGGGCCGCCACGCTCAACCCGTACGCGGCTCTGCTGCGGGCCGGTGTGCCGCTGGCCTTCGGCTCCGACAGCCCGGTGACACCGCTGGACCCGTGGGGGACGGTCCGCGCCGCCGCCTTCCACCGGACCCCGGAGCACCGCGTCTCGGTCCGCGCCGGGTTCACCGCGCACACCCGGGGCGGCTGGCGGGCCGTCGGCCGCGACGACGCGGGCGTGCTCGTCCCCGGGGCACCGGCCGACTACGCCGTCTGGCGTACGGGTGACCTGGTGGTCCAGGCCCCCGACGACCGGGTCGCCCGCTGGTCGACCGACCCCCGCTCCGGCACCCCTGGCCTGCCCGATCTCACCCCGGGGGAGGCCCTGCCGGTCTGCCTGCGCACCGTGGTCGGCGGCCGGAACGTTCATGTGAGGCCGAACGAGTGACGTCGGGGCGTTCCGTACCGCCGATCGTAGGCGCGGGCACTCCGCGGCGGCTTTCGGCGCCCAGGCACTGACCAGGCGTTTTGAGCAGAAACCGCAGGTCGAACGGGTGTTGACAGACAGCGGCCGGGGGCCGGTAGGTTCGGCCGGGTCCACCACTGGACGTCCGGCCGGGCAGACCTCCACGCAGTCGTCGAACGCCGCTGGGTCACGGGGTGGTGTGCCGCACCGGCACACCACCACTGACAGCCAGGTTCAGCGCCCGCGCCTCGGGGGCGAGGGAAGGTCTCGTCCGGACGGCAGGTGCGACCCGGGTGGGGCCCGGCGGTTCAGTAGACAACGGCTTTCGGTCGACCCGCAGCCAGCGGGTCCCAGGTCGGCCCGAAGGACACCGGGCCCCCACCCGCAGTTCCGTCCCTTCTGCCCGCGTATCCGCGCTTCTCCCCGGCCCGGCCGGAGCGCCGTGACGACACCTTCCGACCTTGTCGGGGTCCGGCAGCCGCGCGCTGGATATGGTGTGCACCTGCGTACGGACATTAAGGGGCAGTAGTGAACGACGGCGGTCAGAGGCAGTTCGGCCCGCTCGGCAAGGTCTTGGTGATCATTCCGACCTACAACGAGGTCGAGAACATCAAGCTGATCGTCGCCCGGGTGCGCGCCGCCGTTCCGGAAGCCGACATCCTGGTCGCCGACGACAACAGCCCCGACGGCACCGGCAAGGTGGCCGACGAGCTCGCCGCGGGCGACGGCCGGATCCACGTGCTGCACCGCAAGGGCAAGGAGGGCCTCGGCGCCGCCTACCTGGCGGGGTTCCGCTGGGGCTCCGAGCACGACTACGGCGTACTCGTCGAGATGGACGCGGACGGCTCCCACCAGCCCGAGGAGCTGCCCCGGCTCCTGACCGCGCTCAAGAGCGCCGACCTGGTGCTCGGCTCGCGCTGGGTCCCCGGCGGCCGGGTCGTCAACTGGCCGCGTCACCGCGAGATGATCTCCCGGGGCGGCAGCTTCTACTCCCGGATGCTGCTGGGCCTCACCGTCCGGGACGTCACCGGGGGCTACCGGGCCTTCCGCACCTCGACCCTCCACGGGCTCGGCCTCGACGAGGTCGCCTCCCAGGGCTACTGCTTCCAGGTCGACCTGGCCCGGCGCGCGGTGGAGGCCGGCTACCACGTCGTCGAGGTGCCCATCACCTTCGTGGAACGCGAGATCGGCGACTCCAAGATGAGCCGCGACATCCTGGTCGAGGCTCTGTGGCGGGTCACGAGCTGGGGCGTCGCGGACCGCGCGGACAGGCTCCTGGGCCGTAAGAAGTCCTGACCGCCGCCGGTGCGCGGCCGGGCGCGGCCGGGCCCCCGTTCATGATCACCCCCCTTACGCCGTCCGGACGCGGGGGCAGGCACACTGGTGACATGACGACCGGCACTGAGCCCACGAACCGTCCACGACGCTCGCGCGCCCGCACCTTCCTGCCGTTGGCCCTCGCCGCCTGGCTGGTGCTGGAGATCTGGCTGCTCACCCTGGTCGCCGGGGCGGCCAACGGCTTCACCGTACTGCTGCTCCTGGTCGCAGGCGCCGTGCTCGGTGCCGCGGTCGTCAAGCGGGCGGGGCGGAGGGCCTTCCGCAACCTCACCGAGACGCTCCAGCAGATGCCCGGGCAGCCGGGCGCTCCGCCCACCGGGAAGCCCGCGGCCACCGGCGGCAAGGGCAACGGCTTCCTCATGCTGGGGGGTGTGCTCCTGATGATCCCCGGCATGATCTCCGACCTGTCTCTTATACACATCGACAGGGCCGGTACACCGAACGCTCGCTGGAACGCCGGATGCGGACGACGGCCCCAGGAGGCCTCTCGGACGCCTTCCAGCAGGCCAGGATGCACCGGCCGGACGGAAAGGTCGTCCAGGGCGAGGTCATCCGCGAGGACGGCACCGACACCCGCCGGGGCCCGGACGACGGGGCCGGGGACCAGCGGCCACCGCTCGGCCGCTGACGCGCCCCTTCCGGCCCCGGCCGGCCGCGTGCGCACGTGCGCCGGCACGGACCGCTCCCGGCGGCAGGGCGGCCACACCCGGCGGCCGGCGCGGGCCCCGGCCCACACGGCCCCGGTCGGGCGGACGGCAGAGAGCCGCGGGCCGTGACACCTT
>NZ_KL585399.1:33815-36544 GCF_000721935.1 Streptomyces sp. NRRL WC-3549 | reverse complement strand
ATGTCACGGCCCGCGGCTCTCGTGCTGTGCTGCTGTGCCCCGGTGGGTCAGGCGGACTTCCTGCTGTCCCGCGGGTGCACTGCGATGTTCATGGCTCCGGAGCGGAGGACGGCCAGCCTCTCGGCCAGCACCTCCTCGAGTTCCTCGCGGGTGCGCCGCTCCATGAGCATGTCCCAGTGCGTACGCGCGGGCTTGCCCTTCTTCTCCTCGGGGCCGTCCCCGTCCACCAGGAGTGCCGTGGCGCCGCACGCCTTGCACTCCCACTCCGGCGGAATCTCCGCCTCTACCGAGAACGGCATCTCAAATCGATGGCCGTTCGGGCATGCGTACTCCACCGCCTGGCGCGGGGCCAGATCGATGCCGCGGTCCGTCTCGTAGCTGGTAACCACGAGTCGCGTGCCGCGGAGAGCTCGCTCACTCATGAATCGTGCCTCCCGGGCTTGTCGCCCACAGGACAGGTGTCGCTGTCGTCGTCATCCGGTCAACGTCCGGTCGGCGTCAAAGATTCCCGTTGCCGGTCCTGCGTCGCCCGTCGTGCCGCTGCTTTATCAGGGTTGAGTACCCACTGCCGCCCGGTTTGTCACCTATGGCGGAAGTTATCACCCAACGGTTCGGCTTCTTCCGCTCGCAGTAACGGTCCTCCGGTCAGGCCAGAGGCGTACACTACCGGCCTTTCACTTCAACGCCTAAATCCGTTCCGGAACGGGATTCCCCGCGGCGGCCACGCCTGCCCGCACGGGGACCCGCGCCAGCAGCACGGCACCGAGCGCGAAGAAGATCACCAGGGACAGGATGGCATCCCGGTAGCTTCCGGTCAGCTGATAGCCGAGACCGAACACCAATGGCCCCAGCCAACTGAGGCCCCGGTCGCTCATCTCGTACGCCGAGAAGTACTCGGCCTCCTTGCCGCGCGGCACCAGATGCGAGAACAGCGAGCGGGAGAGCGCCTGACTGCCGCCCAGCACCAGGCCGATCGCCGCCGCCAGGGTGTAGAAGAACACCGGCGCGCCGGCCGGCATCACGAAGGCGCCGGCCAGGATCAGCGTCCAGACGACCAGCGACGCCAGGATCGTGCGCTTCGCTCCGTGCGCCCGGGCCAGCCGCCCCATCCCGAGGGCCCCGGCCACCGCGAGCACCTGGACGAGCAGTACGGCGGTGATCAGCGTCGTCTGGTCGAGGCCCAGCTCCTCGGATCCGTAGACCGAGGCCTGCGAGATCACCGTCTGTATGCCGTCGTTGTAGACGAGGTAGGCCAGCAGGAACGCCAGCGTGACCGGATGGCGGCGCATGTCGCGCAGAGTCGCCAGCAGCTGCCGCCGGCCCGACCCCACCGCCCCCTCGCCGGAGGGTGCCACCCGCCGGTCGCGCAGCCGCCGCAGCGGCACCAGGGTGAAGGCGCCCCACCACACACCGGCCGAGGCGAGACAGATGCGGACCGCGTCCGGCTCGGAGAGGCCGAAGGAGTCGTGGCCCGTGTAGAGGACCAGGTTCAGGACGAGCACGAGCGCGCCCGAGGTGTAGCCGAACGCCCAGCCGCGCGAGGAGACCGCGTCGCGCTCCTGCGGAGTGGCGATCTGCGGCAGGTAGGCGTTGTACAGCACCATCGACACCGAGATCGACGCGTTGGCCACGATCAGCAGGAACGCCCCCAGCAGATAGCGCTGGCCGTCCAGGAAGAACATCGCCGCCGTCGCCGACGCCCCGGTGTACGCGGCCGCCGCGAGCAGCGGCTTCTTGCGCCCCGTCCGGTCCGCCGCGGCCCCGGCCAGGGGCATCACGAGCACCGCCACCACGATGGAGACGGACACGGAGTACGGGAAGAGCGAGCCCGCCCGCACGGGTATGCCCAAGGGGTGCACATACCCGTCCGCGTCGGCGGCGGCCTTCGCGACCGATGTCAGGTAGGGACCGAGGAAGACCGTGAGGACGCTGGTGGAGTAGACCGAACACGCGAAGTCGTAGAAGTACCAGCCGCGCTGTTCCCTCCTGCGGTCCACCGCCGGGTCGGCCGTTCCGTCGGTAGCCGTGTCGGTGCCGGTGCTCACGCGGCGTCCCCTCGCTCGTCCCGTGCGGACACCGCCGGCCCGGCGTCAGGCCCAGGCCCCCCGGTCGCTCAGCACCGTGCGCAGCGTCTCGATGTGATCGGTCATGATGCCATCCACCCCGAGGTCCAGGAGGGCCGCCATCCGTTCCGGTTCGTTGACGGTCCACACGTGGACCTGGAGTCCCCGGGAGTGTGCCGTGCGGACGAACGCCCGGTCCACCACCCGGACGCCGTTGCTGCTCTCCGGCACCTGGACGCAGACCGCGCCCGCCCGCACCGCGGCCGGAACGCCGTACGAGCGCAGCCGCAGCCCGAGCACGCCGCGCACCCCGTAGGAGGTCGCCAGCCGCTCGCCCGCGAGGCGGTGCGCCCGGGCGACCCTGGCCTCGGAGAACGAGCCCACGCACACCCGGTCCCAGGCGTCGGCCCGGCGGACCAGGCCGAGGAGCGGGCCGAGGGCGGCCTCCGCCTTGACGTCCACGTTCCAGCGGGCGTCGGGGAACTCCTCCAGCAGATCCTCGAAGAGCGGCAGCGGCTCGCTGCCCGCGACGCGTGCCCGGCTCACCTCGCTCCAGGGCAGCCGTGCGATCCGGCCCCGGGAGTCGGTCACCCGGTCCAGCGTGGCGTCGTGGAAGGCGACCAGGCGGCCGTCGGCGGTGGCGTGCACATCGGTCTCGAAGTAGCG
>NZ_KL585399.1:25864-33565 GCF_000721935.1 Streptomyces sp. NRRL WC-3549 | reverse complement strand
ATGTGTATAAGAGACAGGTCCAGGGCGCCGCCCCGGTGGGCGAACGGGATGGCCGACGGGTGGTCCAGATACGGGTGGCGCCCCGGGGACGCCTCGTTCACTGCTGTCACCGCGGCAGTATCGCCCCTGGTGCGGGCCCGGGCGCGGGGAGGGCGAAGACCCGCAGGAAGAACTGGGCGAGCGGGCCGATCGCCAGGGCGTACAGCACGGTGCCGGCGCCGAGCGTGCCGCCGAGCAGGAAGCCGGTCAGCACGACCGCCACCTCGATCGCCGTGCGCACCAGCCGGACGGAACGCCCGGTCAGCCGGTGCAGGCCGGTCATCAGCCCGTCACGCGGCCCCGGGCCGAGGCGCGCGGAGATGTACAGCCCGGTCGCGGCACCGTTCAGCCCGACGCCCGCTGCCAGGACCGCGATCTGTGCGGCGAGCCCGCGCACATCCGGTACGAGCGCCAGGGTGCCGTCCATCGCGAGGCCGACGACGAAGACGTTGGAGACGGTGCCGAGGCCGGGGCGCTGCCTGATCGGTATCCACAGGAGCAGGACGACGGCTCCGACGGCGATCGAGACCACGCCGATGGACAGGCCCGTCCGCTCGGCGACGCCCTGGTGCAGCACCCCCCACGGCTCCAGCCCCAGGCCCGCCCGGACCATGAGCGCCGCACTCGCCCCGTATAGCACGAGCCCCCCGAAGAGATGGGCCGATCGCCGGACGGCGCGGCTCCCGCTCGGGGTGGTGAGGCCGGACATGTGGTACCCCCTGTGGTCGCAATGGACTGCCGCGTGTCACTCTGTGGCAGGGGTTCGGCCGCCAACCATGGCCAATCCGAGGAAGGTGGACCGATTTCCGTGGCGCAGTGGACATCGACGGTAGGGGCCGCACAGCTGGCCCGGCAGCTCCGGGCCCAACAGCCCCGCCCCCTGCCCCCGGGCAGCCGCAAGCCGCCCGCCTACCGCGCGCTCTCCGACGGGGTGCGCATGCTCGTCCTGGAAGGCAGGGTCCCCGTCGCCGCCCGGCTCCCCGCCGAACGGGAGCTCGCGCTCGCGCTGTCGCTCAGCCGGACCACCGTGGCCGCCGCCTACGAGGCGCTGCGGACCGAGGGCTTCCTGGAGTCGAGGCGCGGCGCGGGGAGCTGGACGGCCGTCCCCGCGGGCAACCCGCTGCCGGCCCGCGGCCTGGAACCCCTCCCCCCGGAGGCCCTCGGCTCGGTGATCGACCTGGGCTGCGCCTCGCTGCCCGCCCCCGAACCCTGGCTGACCCGGGCCGTGCAGGGCGCCCTGGAGGAACTGCCGCCGTACGCCCACACACACGGCGACTACCCGGCGGGCCTGCCCGCCCTGCGGCAGATGATCGCCGACCGCTACACCGGGCACGGCATCCCCACGATGCCGGAACAGATCATGGTCACCACGGGGGCGATGGGCGCCATCGACGCGATCTGCCACCTCTTCGCCGGCCGCGGCGAACGCATCGCCGTGGAGTCCCCCAGCTACGCCAACATCCTCCAGCTGATGAGGGAGGCGGGCGCCCGGCTGGTGCCGGTCGCCATGGAGGAGGGGCTGGGCGGCTGGGACATGGACCGCTGGCGCCAGGTCCTGCGCGACACGGCCCCCCGACTGGCCTACGTCGTGGCGGACTTCCACAACCCGACCGGCGCCCTCGCCGACGAGCAGCGGCGCCGCGCGCTGGTCGAGGCGGCCCGGTCGGCGGGGACGGTGCTGCTCGTCGACGAGACGATGAGCGAGCTGCGCCTGGACCCCGTCGACATGCCCCGCCGTGTCTGCGCGTTCGATCCGGCGGGCAGCACCGTCGTGACCGTCGGTTCCGCGAGCAAGGCGTTCTGGGCCGGCATGCGGATCGGATGGGTCCGGGCCGCCCCGGACGTCATCCGGAGCCTGGTCGCGGCCCGCGCGTACGCCGACATGGGGACGCCGGTGCTGGAACAGCTGGCCGTCAACTGGCTGATGCGCACTGGCGGCTGGGAGGAGGCCGTCGCCCTCAGGCGCGAGCAGGCCCGCGGGAACCGGGACGCGCTGGTGGGGGCGGTGCGCAGGGAACTGCCGGAGTGGGAGTTCGAGGTGCCGCACGGCGGGCTGACCCTCTGGGTGCGTACCGGCGGGATCTCCGGCTCGCGCCTCGCGGTGGCCGGCGAGCGGGTGGGCGTACGGGTGCCGTCGGGGCCCCGGTTCGGCGTGGACGGGGCCTTCGAGGGCTATGTGAGGCTGCCGTTCACCGTGGCGGGCCCGGTGGCGGACGAGGCGGCGGTGCGGCTGGCGGCAGCGGCGGAGCTGGTCGTCTCCGGGGCGAGCGCCGGGGCCGAGGCGCCCCGCACCTTCGTGGCCTGAGCCGGCCCGGGCCGCGCCGGCGGGCCGCCCGGTGGCGGCGCCGTCATCCCTCCGCGACGGCCGGCGCCACGGCCAACGGGTCCTTGTGCGCGGGGTCGGGCCCGGCCACCTGGTACTCCCGGGCCCGCTCGGCGTACTCCTGGGCCCGCTCCACCGGCGCCTGCCCGCCGGGCAGCAGGTCGAGGACCGACCGCCGGTGGGCCTCGCTCGTGGCGGCGTCGTACGGGTCCGGGGTCGCGGGAACCTGGAGGCGCAGCACCGGTCCCGTACCGAGCCGGGCGTACCCCCGGCCCGGGGGCACCTGGGGCGTCGGCGTGGTGTGCGGCTGGGTGCCCAGCACCGACTCGACCTGCTCGCGGCCGGCGGGGCCGAGGACGGCACGGGCCCGGGTGTGCGCGCGTACGGTCCCGGAAAGGGCGCCGAAGCCGTCGAACTGTTCCGCGACCACCACGGTCACCCCGGCCGCCCGTCCGTGCCGCAGCGGTACCTGGAGCAGGTCCTGCGGATCGGGCCTGCCCTCGGCGGCGGCGAGGTGGCAGAGGGCGCTCGGCCGGTCCAGCAGGATCCACAGGGGGCGCCTGACGTCCTCGGGGGCGGGATGGCCGGACTGGCGGGCCCGGTCGGCCGCGATCAGCCGGCGCTCCGTCTCGTGCGCGGCCCACTCGAGCGTGGCCAGGGCCCCGGACAGACCGCGTTCGACGGCCAGGACACCGTCGCGTCCGCTCAGGCACCCGTACTCCCCGGTGCCCCCGCCCTCGACGACGAGGAGGTCGCCGTGCTGGAGGGCCTGCAGGGCCAGGGAGCGGATCAGGGTGGTGGTCCCGCTCCCGGGGTGTCCCACGGCAAGCAGGTGCGGTTCCGTCGACCGGGATCCGGTGCGCCAGATCACCGGTGCGGCGTCCCGGGTCGTGTCGCCGTCCCACACCGGGACGGTGCGCCGCACCGCGTCGGCGTCCGTGAAGCCGAGGACCGTCTCACCCGGGGCGGTGACGAAGCGCTGGGCGGCGATGGTGGTCGGCAGCGGGGCGAGCACCGTCATCCGGAGGCGGTTGTCCTCCTCGTCCCAGGCGAAGTGGTACTCGCGTCCCCGGCCCGACTTGGCGTCCAGGACCCGTTCGACGCGTGCGCGGGCCGCCGCGTCGCCGTCGGGGAAGTACGCGGGGTAGTTGACCTGGAGCCGGGTCAGCCGGCCGTCGCCGTCGAAGGCGTACGACGAGCCGAAGGCCTTGTCCCAGTCGCCGCCGTGGGAGAACAGCGGGCCGGGGTCGTCGGCCACCGAGAAGTGCGGGACCAGGGCCTCGTACAGCGAGCGGAGCCGCGCGGCCTCCGCCTCGTCGGGGCCGGTCTTCGCCGGGGTCCGCTCCCGCCCCTTCCAGGCGGCGGCGCCCATCACCGAGACCAGCGCCAGGACGGATCCGTAGGGGACGAGCGCCACCCCCAGTACGCAGGCCGCGACCAGGAACAGCACGTGGCCGCGCCGGTCCCGGGGCGTCGCGGCCCACCTCCGCCGCCCTGCTCCCGCCAGCAGCCGCCGACCCCGGGTGACCGTGATCAGCGGATGGAGGACGTCGGTGGCACCGTCGGCGGCCGTGCGCGCCCACTCGCGTCCACGAGTGATCGAAGCGCTGCCGCTGGTCAGGATGCGGGGGAGTGGTCGCCGGGCCACGTCGGTCTCCTGGAGAGGTGGGAGCGGTTGCGGAGCGTCAGAACTTGATCCCGCTGAGCATGCCGGCGAGGCTCGCCCCGCCGGCCGTGATGCTGGGCGCGATGGCGGTGCCGGCCAGGTAGAAGCCGAACAGCGCGCAGATGAGGGCGTGGGAGGCCTTGAGCCCGTCCTTCTTGAAGAAGAGGAAGACGATGATGCCGAGCAGTACCACGCCCGAGATGGAGAGGATCATGAGCGGTTCTCCTGGTTGAGGGGGACAGTCACCATGAGTACTTCCAGCATTACAAAATGTGCCTATATGAATAAAGGTGCAATCGGGTGAATAGAGGTACTTTTCACCCGACCGGTCGGTGAAAAGTGGGTGCCGGGTCCTGTGGGGGGCGGGGTGACCTCTGTGAAAAGAACCCCACTCCGTGGTGACCTCGCGCCTGATCCGGGCAGGCTCACGGCGGTTGCGGAGCAGTACCCTGTCGGTTCATTCGTACGGCACCCGCCGTACTCCCACCAGGCCGGCGACGGCACGACGGTTCATGGAAGGCGGTCCGTCCGATGAGCGAAACCCCCGATCCCGAGGTGGTCGAGCTGGCGACCAAGGTCTTCGACCTGGCCCGGCGTGGCGAGACCGACCAACTGGCCGCCTACGTCGACGCGGGCGTCCCGGCCGACCTCACCAACGACCGGGGCGACTCGCTGCTGATGCTGGCCGCCTACCACGGGCACGCGGCGGCCGTCACCGCCCTCGCCGGGCGCGGAGCCGACCCGGACCGGGCCAACGACCGCGGGCAGACCCCTCTCGCCGGAGCCGTCTTCAAGGGCGAGCGCCCGGTGGTCGAGGCGCTGCTCGCGGCGGGAGCGGACCCGGCCGCGGGGACCCCGTCCGCCGTGGACACGGCGCGCATGTTCGGCAAGGACGACCTGCTGGAACTCTTCGGTGCGCGCTGAGACGCCGCGGGGGCGCGTGGCTGACCGGTGCGCCGTAAATGTGGTCGCGTCGGCGAAATGGCTGGGTCATCATGACGTCGCGGGTCCGCTTCGGGCCACCGACGAGAGGCAGAGGAAGATGAGCACCAGGCAGAAGACGACGGTCGGCCGATCATGTCGGCACGCGGCCTAGCTCCCCCCGGCACGTGGAACAGCACGGTCCCGGTCGCGTCGACAGCTTGATGTGAGGCTTTCCCCATGTTCGATCCGTTCATAGCGCCGAGCGGCACCCTGCTCGGCCTGTTGCAGAGGGGCCGCGGCGACGGCACGCTCCACGCGCTCGCCGCACCCCGCCCCGAGGCCCTGGCAGCGCTCAACCACTGCGTCCTGAGTGATCCGCGCCACGACTGGCAGGTCGAGAACCGCTCTCTCTACTACGCCCGTCTCTACCTCGATCTCGACGGCGGCACCGAGGAGATCGAGCGCCACCTGTGGGACCCCGAGGACCACCTCGACACCGACGACTCCCGCACGGGCCTCGCCCTCGCCGTCCTGGGGCACCTGGCCTCGTACGGCCGGGACGACGCCCTGGTCCTCCTGCGGCGTTACGCGGCCACCGGGGCCAACTGGGCCTGGGCCCTCGACGAGCTGGCCCTGCGCGACGACGACGCCGGGCTCTGCTCGCTCGCCGAGCCCGTGATCGGCCGCTTCCCCGCCACCCCCCAGGGCGACGCCGAACTGGCCGCGGCGGTGCGGGACGCCTTCGAGCCGCGCCCCTGGCGCCTCTGGGCGGACGATCCGCGCCCGGCGATCGGGGCCCGGATCCGGGCCGCCGGGGAGCAGGGCTCCTTCGACCGGTGGCAGCGCCAGATGCGGCCCGGCGGCCCCCGCCCCGGCTGGAGCGTCCAGGCGGTCTTCGACTGGGCCCAGCAGGGGCTGGAGCGCGGCAGCGTGCTCCACCTCCCCGCCGCCCGCTGCCTGACCGCCGTCGCGGGCGCCGAGGACCGGCCCCGCATCGTCGAGGCCGCCCGTGGCGGACCGGACGGCGCCCGGTGCGCCGCCCTGCACTACCTCGCCGAAGCGCGGGACCCCGCCGTCCTGGACCTGATCGAGGAGGCCGCCGTCAGCCCCTCCCGGACCGTCGCCGACGCGGCGGTCGCCGCCTTCGAGCGCATGTGCGGACCGGAGGCGGTGGAACGTGCCCGCCGCTGGGCGCACCGCCCCGACGCCCTCGGCGCCTCGGCGTCCGGAGTGCTGGCCTGCCGGGGCGCGGCGCAGGACGCCCCCCTCGTCCTCGCCGCGCTGCGGGAGACGGTCCGGGGCGACGGCCCGGACGCCCCCCGCCTGTGGACCCTCGTCGACGGCACCGGCCGCCTGGGGATCGCCTGCGCCGCCCCCGTACTGCGCCACGTCTACCGGGAGACCTCCTCCTCGCAGCTGCGCGGCCGGGCCGCCCGGGCCCTCGCCGCCACCGACCCGTCCTTCGCCACCGGCTTCGCCGTCGAGTGCCTGTGGGACTGCGAGGAGACCACCCGGGAGGTGGCCGCCCTCCACGCGGAGACCGGGGACGTCCGGGTGGCCGAACGCCTGCGCAGGCTCGCCGCCGACCCCGCCGAGGAGGCCGAGGTACAGACCGCGGTACGCAGCCGGATCGGTCCGGACACGTCCGCCGGCTGACTCCGGGCGGCGCCCCGGGACGACGCGGGCGGACGCCCCCGGGGCGCACCCGCCCCGTACGCGGGGGCCGACGCCCCGTCTGCGCGGGGCGGTCCCCCGCGCCAGAATGAAGGGGTGACCGGACGCTGGGAGTTCTGGATCGACCGGGGCGGCACCTTCACGGACGTGGTGGGCCGGGAGCCCGGAGGGCGCCTCGTCTCCCGCAAGCTGCTCTCGCACGACCCGGAGCGGTACACCGACGCCGCCGTCGCCGGGATCCGGCTCCTGCTCGGCCTCGCCCCCGGCGACCCGGTCCCCGCGGACCGGGTCGCCGGAGTCAAGATGGGCACCACCGTCGCCACCAACGCCCTCCTGGAGCGACGGGGGGAACCGACCGTCCTCGTCGTCACCGAGGGCTTCCGGGACGCGCTGCGGATCGCCTACCAGAACCGGCCACGCCTCTTCGACCGTCGCATCCTCCTGCCCGAGGCGGTGTACGACCGGGTGATCGAGGTCCCGGAACGCGTCGGCGCCTCCGGGGAGACGGTGCGGCCCCTCGACCGCGAGGCCGTCGGCGCGCGTCTGCGCGACGCCCGGGCGGGCGGGATCCGCAGCGCCGCGGTCGTCCTGATGCACGGCTACCGCCACCCCCGCCACGAGAAGGCCGTCGCCCGGGCGGCCCGGGACGCGGGCTTCACCCAGGTCAGCTGCTCGCACGAGGTCAGCCCGCTGATCAGGCTCGTCCCGCGCGGCGACACCACCGTCGTCGACGCCTACCTCTCCCCGATCCTGCGCCGGTACGTCGACGAGGTGGCCGCCCAACTCCCCGGCATCCGACTGATGTTCATGCAGTCCAACGGCGGGCTGCGTGAGGCCGCCCACTTCCGCGGCAAGGACGCGGTGCTCTCCGGACCGGCCGGCGGCGTCGTCGGTACGGCACGTACGTCCGCCCAGGCGGGGCACGACCGGGTGATCGGCTTCGACATGGGCGGGACCTCCACCGACGTCTCCCACTACGCGGGCGCGTTCGAACGGGAACTCGGGACCGAGGTGGCCGGGGTACGGATGCGTGCGCCCATGATGAGCATCCACACCGTCGCGGCGGGCGGAGGAT
>NZ_KL585399.1:22515-25591 GCF_000721935.1 Streptomyces sp. NRRL WC-3549 | reverse complement strand
ACCGTCACCGACGCCAACGTGATGCTCGGCCGGGTCCGCCCGGACCACTTCCCGGCCGTCTTCGGCCCCCGGGGCGACGAACCGCTCGACACGGACGTCGTGCGGCGGCGTTTCGAGCGACTGGCCGAGGAGGTGAGGGCCGCCACCGGACACTCGCGCACGGCGGCCGGGACCGCCGAGGGATTCCTGGAGATCGCCGTGCTGAACATGGCGAACGCCATCAAGAAGATCTCCGTCCAGCGCGGCCACGACATCACCCGCTACGCGCTCACCAGCTTCGGCGGAGCCGGCGGACAGCACGCCTGCGCGGTCGCCGACGCCCTCGGCGTCGGCACCGTCCTGGTGCCCCCGCTCGCCGGCGTCCTGTCCGCCTACGGCATCGGTCTGGCCGACGCCACCGCCATGCGCGAGGAGTCCGTCGAGGCCGGACTGGACGAGGAGGCCAGGGACCGGGCCGAGGCCGTCTCCGGCCGGCTGGCCGAGCGGACCCGCGCCGACCTCAGGGCCGACCGCATCCCGGACCGCGCCGTCTCCACCCGGACACGGGTGCTGCTGCGCTACTCCGGGACGGACGCGAGCCTCCCCGTCGCCCTCGGCACCCTCGCCGCGATGACCGAGGAGTTCACCGCCGCCCACCGCGCCCGCTACGGGTTCACCATGGACAAGCCCCTGGTCGTCGAGACCGTCTCCGTCGAGGCGACCGGCCGGGCCGGACCGCCGCCCGCCCGCCCGGCCCCCCAGGACACCGGCCGCCCCGGGACGCCGCACCCCTTCGCGACCGGCTCGGTGTTCAGCGGCGGCCGGTGGCGGGACGCCGGGCTGTACCGGCGCGGGGACCTGCGCGCCTCCGACACCGTGGACGGCCCGGCCCTCGTCACCGAGGAGGACTCGACCACCGTCGTCGACCCCGGCTGGCGGGCCACCGCCGCGGCCTCCGGCCACCTGGTGCTGCGCCGGGTGGACCCGCGCCCCGGACGCACCGCCGTCGGCACCCGGGTCGACCCCGTCATGCTGGAGGTCTTCAACAACCTCTTCATGTCGATCGCCGAACAGATGGGCGTGCGCCTGCGGAACACGGCGCACTCCGTCAACATCAAGGAACGCCTCGACTTCTCCTGCGCGCTGTTCGACCCGGAGGGCGGGCTCGTCGCCAACGCCCCGCACATCCCGGTGCACCTCGGCTCCATGGGCGAGTCCATCAAGGAGGTGCTGCGCCGCAACGCGGGCTCCCTGCGCCCCGGGGACGTGTACGCCGTCAACGACCCGTACCACGGCGGGACCCACCTGCCGGACGTCACCGTCGTGACACCGGTGTTCGACGACGGGCCGGGCGGCGACCCGCGGCCGCGGCTCCGCTTCCTGGTGGCCTCCCGGGGGCACCACGCGGAGATCGGCGGCATCACCCCCGGTTCCATGCCCGCCTTCAGCCGCACGATCGACGAGGAAGGCGTCCTGTTCGACAACTGGCTGCTGGTACGGGACGGACGGTTCCGCGAGCAGGAGACGAGGGAACTGCTCACCACGGCCGCCTACCCCTCCCGCGACCCGGACAGCAACCTCGCCGACCTGCGTGCCCAGATCGCCGCCAACGAGAAGGGGATCGCGGAACTGCGCCGGACGACCGGGGAGTTCGGCCTGGACGTCGTCCAGGCGTACATGGGCCACGTGCAGGACAACGCGGAGGAGTCCGTACGCCGGATCGTGTCCCGGCTGCACGACGGCTCCTGCCGTTACGAGACCGACGACGGCGCCGTCATCGCGGTGCAGGTCACCGTGGACCACGGACGACGCACCGCCGTCGTCGACTTCACCGGCACCTCCCCGCAACGGCCGGGCAACCTCAACGCCCCCACGTCCGTGGTCATGGCCGCCGTCCTCTACGTCTTCCGGACCCTCGTCACGGACGACCTCCCGCTGAACAGCGGCTGCCTCACGCCCCTGGACGTACGCGTCCCGGAGGGATCCATGCTGGCACCGGTCTTCCCGGCGGCGACCGTCGCCGGGAACGTCGAGACCTCCCAGGCCGTCACCGGCGCCCTGTACGCGGCGCTCGGCGTCCAGGCCGAGGGCTCGGGCACCATGAACAACCTCACCTTCGGCAACGACCGCGTCCAGTACTACGAGACCGTCGCGAGCGGTTCCGGCGCGGGCGACGGATTCGACGGCGCCGACGCCGTGCAGACCCACATGACCAACTCCCGGCTCACCGACCCCGAGATCCTCGAATGGCGCTACCCCGTCCTGCTGGAGAGCTTCGGCATACGGGAGGGCAGCGGGGGAACGGGCCGGTGGCACGGCGGCCGGGGGGTCGAACGCCGCATCCGCTTCCTCGAACCCGTCACCGTGGCCCTGCTGTCGGGCCACCGCCGCGTCCCCCCGTACGGCATGGCGGGCGGGGGACCGGGAGCGCTGGGCGAGCAGTACGTCGAGCGCGCCGACGGCTCCACCACACCGCTGGAGGGCCGCGACACCGCGGAACTCGGCGCCGGGGACGTGCTGGTGCTGCGGACCCCCGGCGGAGGCGGCTACGGGACGCCGTAGCCGGTCGCTTCCGCACCGTTTCGACCGTTGTCGGTGCGAGGACCTAATCTGTGCAACGTGACTTCGCCTGCCGACACCCACACCGCTGCGCCGCAGCTCAGCGCGGGGCCGCGGCCCGCCCCGGGCCCCGCCGCCGACGAAGGGCTCTCGCGTCGGCTGCGCGCGCTCGCCTGCACCGCCCCGCTGCACGACCTGGACGCGCGCAAGGCGAACCTCGCCGGCGAGTACACCGTGTACGCGATGGCCGAAGTCGCCCTCGCCGCCATCGACCTGGTCACCCTCAACATGGACTTCGACACCGGGGCCGACCACGAGCAGATAGTGGCCAGGCTGATCCCGCGGATCGCCGCCCAGGCACCGGGCCGGCCCGTCACCGAGCACGAGCGCGTCGCCCGCTGGGTCCTGGAGAACCTGATCAACGTCGGCAGCGTGGACCGGGGCTTCCGCGCCGTGTACGGCACCTTCGGACCGGACGGCGTCTACGTCCGCCGGGACTACGACTTCAAGCTCGTCGAGGAGGTGCCCGGCCACGGCG
>NZ_KL585399.1:19292-22281 GCF_000721935.1 Streptomyces sp. NRRL WC-3549 | reverse complement strand
CAGCGTCTACCTCCGCGCCACCGACGAAGCGGTCAACGTCCTGGTCGGTGCCCTGGACACCGACGTCACCAGCGCGCAGATCGCCGCCGAGGTGAAGCTGGAGGTCCTCATCAGCCGGGGCCGCCTCGCCGACGCCCAACTCGCCGCCGAACAGGCCCGCTACCGCACCGTCCAGTACGCCGAGACGCTCCGCCGGACGCTGGAGGCCACCCGGCGCAACGTCCGCGCCGTCGACTGGCTCAACGCCGTCCCCGACATGATCGCCGAGGCGCTCGACCACGTCGCCGACCGCTACCGCCACGAGAACGCGATCCTCACCAACATCCGCAAGGCCAGGGACGAGGCGGAGGAGCCCGAGCACAAGCGGCGCGCCGCCGAGCTCGTCGACATCGTCAAGGACTGCATCCGCCGGCACACCCAGCTGCAGTCCCGGCTGCTGGAGGCCGGGCCGCTCTTCCGCGCCGAGCAGGACCGGCAGGCGTTCGCCGCCCCCACCGCGCGCGTCGGGCTCGACCTGTACGGCCAGCTCGTCGCCCCCGTGCTGCCGCTCCCGGTCGACCAGGCGTCCCGGGTCACCGACGCCTTCTTCGTACACGGGACGGGACTGCGCACCCCCGTCTCCGTGCGCGTCGGCGACCTCGTCGACCTGCTGCTCACGCCCCCGGTCGAGCGGGAGCACCTGGGCGCCGAGATGCCCGAACCCGACCTCATCGCCACCCCCGACGACAGCCGGTTCAGCGAGGAACAGCTCGCGCACGCCATGGAGCTGCTCGACCTGGACCACGACGTGCCCCGCCGGCTCTCCGGACTGCTGGCCGAGGCCCGCCTGAGCGACCCCGAGCTGCCCTATCTGGTCGCCCTGCTCGCGGTCCACGCGGCCAGCCCGCCCGTCGGCACCGCCTACCGCCAGGGCGAGCGCAGGCTCCTCTTCGCGGTCGACGACGGCACACCGCTCGACGATCCGGAGTTCGGCGGCGCCGACCTGATAGTGGGCACGGCCCAGCTGGACGCCGCCGGCATGGCGGCGGACCGCAAGGACGCCTCATGAGCGGACCCGCTCGCCGCCCACGCCCCGGGGCCCGCCCGGCCCCCACCGGCCGGGCCCCCACCGGAACGCACCGAGAGCGCCGCACCACCCGTACCGAGGAGCCACCGCAGTGACCGAGCAGCACGCCGAGCCCGTCGACGCGTGGGGCGACCCGCAGCCCGCGTACCCGGCCGAAGCCGCCCCGCAGGCCGCCGGCCCGGCGCTCACACCCGCGGACGCGGCCGACGCGGCCCGGCTCGTCTCCTTCGGACTGCAGCCCAAGCTGATGCCGGCCCGCGACGCCGAGTACACCGAACTGCTGCGCCGCTACCGCGAGGACCCTTCCTTCGCCCGGCTCGCCGACGCCGTCGCCACCGGGCTCGGACTCGTCGTCCTGGAGGTCTCCACCCGCGCCGGCATGGCCGTGACCGCCGGCGAGGACTCCGTCTTCGCCGTACGCATGGGGGACTACGCCCGGCGCGCCTCCTCGGACACCGCCGACCGCTTCCTGCACGGACTGGCCCACCTCGCCGTCGCCGCCATGGCCTTCCCGCGCCCCGAGGACCTCGCCGACGACGCCTACATCGGCCGCATCACCGTCAACGGGGTCGACGCCTTCGTCCGCCAGGCCTGCCACCGTCTGGAGGAGCGCGCGGCGGAGCACGGCGACAACACCGACCCCGCCACCGACGCACCCGGCCTGGAATCCGGCTGGCGCGTGTACGCCCGCCGCAGTTCCACCGGGGCCACGAAGGACGCCCGGCGGCTCGCCGGATCCACCACCGGCATCATCGGCAAGGCCGCCGCCTTCCTCGCCGACTCCGGCTTCCTCCAGCGCACCGGGGACGAGGCGGGCGGCACCTACCGCACCACCGCCCGCTACCAGCTCCAGGTACGCGACATGGCGGGCGGCGCGGCCATGGCCGAGCTGCTGGAACTCGGAGTCGTCCCGGTCACCGACGGTTCGGCCACGCTGCTGCCACCGCCCGACGCCGACGGCCTGGAGCTGGCCGCCGACGCGGGCCTGCCCTTCCACTCCTGACGAAGAGCCCGCTCCCCTCCAGCCCGCACGCGCCGACGGCGCCGCTGCCCCACCCGCTTCCTGAACGACGAGAGTCCGCCGCCATGTACGAGTTGTCCCGGGTCCGCCTCTACTCCATCGGACCCGCCGGCGCGCGCTACGCCGACACCGTGCTCGACCTGCGCGGCGTGGGGGAGCCCGTCCCCGACCCCGCTCCGGCGCAGGCGGAGTTCTTCGAGGAGGAACCGGTCGGCCCGCCGCGCCGACCCGCGCCCGCGGGCGTGCTCTTCCTGGAGAACGGCGGCGGCAAGTCCGTCCTGCTCAAGCTGATCTTCTCGGTGATGCTGCCGGGCCACCGCAACACCCTGGGCGGCGCCAGCTCCGGGGTCCTGCGCAAGTTCCTGCTCGCCGACGACTGCGGACACGTCGCCCTGGAGTGGCAGCACACACTCACCGGCGAGTGCGTCGTCGTCGGCAAGGTCAGCGAATGGCGCGGGCGCCAGGTCTCCAACGACCCGCGCAAGTTCGCCGAGGCCTGGTACTCCTTCCGTCCCGGGCCCGGCCTCAGCCTCGACAGCCTCCCCGTCGCCGAGGCCACCTCGGTGGGCCGCCCCGTCGAAGGGGCCTCCGGAGCCCAGGGCAGGCGCCGCACCATGAAGGGCTTCCGGGACGCCCTCATGGACGCCGGGAAGTTCTACCAGCACCTCGACGTGCACTGGGAGGAGATCCACGACCGCTGGAACGAACACCTCGGCGACCTGGGCCTGGACCCCGAACTCTTCCGCTACCAGCGTGAGATGAACGCCGACGAGGGCGAGGCGGCGGGCCTGTTCGCCGTCAAGAAGGACTCCGACTTCACCGACCTCCTGCTGCGCGCCGTCACCGACACGCGTGACACCGACGGCCTCGCCGACCTGGTCAGCGGCTTCGGCGACAAGCTG
>NZ_KL585399.1:17300-19123 GCF_000721935.1 Streptomyces sp. NRRL WC-3549 | reverse complement strand
CTCGCCGACCTGGTCAGCGGCTTCGGCGACAAGCTGGGCCGCCGTGCCGAACTCACCGCCGAACGTGACTTCACCGCCGGATCCGTCGACCTGCTGGGCCGGATCGTCGACGCCACCGCGACCCGGGCCCGCAGCCGGGACGTCCACGCCGCGGCCGAACGGCGTACCCGCACCCTGGCCCGCAGACTCCTCGCCCGCGCCGCCGAGGAACGCGGCCGGACCGCCGAGCTCGCCGAGCAGGTCACCGCCGCCGCCCACACCGTCACCGCGGCCGAGGCCACCCGCGGCCACCGCGGCCTGGTCGCCGCCGAACTCGCCTACCGACACGCCTCCCTCGCCCTCGCCGCGGCGGAGAAGGGCGCGGCGGCCCAGCGCCGCGAACTGGGCGACGCCCGGACCCTGCACGCCGCCTGGCAGGCCGCCGAAGCGGTGCTGCGGCAACGCCGCCCCCGCCCTCGCCGCCCGCGCCACGGCCGCCGCCGACCTCGTACGCGCCCTGCACACCGCGGCCGAGGCGGGCGAACGCGTCGCCGACGAGGAGGAGGAGCGCTCCGCGGTCCTCCAGGCCACCGGGGAGACGGCGCACCGTGACGCCACCACAGCGGCCACCGAGGCCCAGCGCGCCCGGAGCGAGGCCGGCCACCTCCGCCAGCGCCTGGCCGAGGTCGAACAGGAGACCGCCGAAGCGGTCCGGGCGGGCTGGCTCGACGACATGGCGCCCGACGCCGACCCGGCCCGCGCCGCCCTCGCCGCGAACGACGCGGAGAAGGCCGCGGTCGCGGCCTGGGACACCGCCAGGGACGCCGCCCGGACCACGTCCGACCACGCCAGGGAGGCGGCGGCGGCCGAGAGCCGCGCCGAACTCGCCGCGGCCCGGGCCGCCGACGGCGCCCGCGCCGCCGAGCAGTCCTACGAGGCCGAGCGCCGGGCCGCCGAATCCATCGCGGCCGAACCCCGCCTCGCCGATCTGCTGGGCATGCCGGCCTCCGGTGGAGTACCGCACCCCCGCAGGGCGGCGGGCGGCCCGGAGGCACCCGCCGCTGCGGAGGGCTCGCAGCCGCTCACCGCCGAGGAGCTCGACCAGAGCGCCGACGAACTGCGCGAGCTGCTCGACCAGGGCCTGCTCTTCGACCTGCGGACCGCCGCCGCCGACGACTCCCGTATCCTCGGCGCCCTCGGCGACGGCGGACTGCTGCCGCCCGGCCCGGACGTCCTCGCCACCGTCGAATACCTCGGCGAACACGGGATCCCGGCCCTGCCGGGCTGGCGTTACCTCGCCCAGGCCGTCGACCCCGCCGACCACGCGGCCGTGCTCGCCGCCCGCCCCGAACTGGTCGACGGGGTCGTCATCACCGACCCCGACGCGCACTCCCGGGCCCGGGAGGTACTCGGCACCGCCGCCCTGCTGCCGCGCTCCGCCGTGGCCGTCGGCACCGCCGCCGCCCTCCTGGCACCGGTCCCGACGGAGGGGGCCGCCCCCGCCGAGGACGGTGTCTTCCTGGTCCCGCCGAACCCGGCCATGCACGACGAACACGCCGCCGACGAGGAGCGGCAGGAGCTCAGGGCCAGGGCGGCCGCGCGCGACGAGGACATCAGGACCCTCGCCGCCCGGCTCGCCGCCGACCGCGCCCTCGCCGCCCGGATCGGTTCCTGGCGCGCCGACTGCCCGCCCGGCATGCTCACCGAACTCCGGGAAGCCGCCCACACCGTCCGCGCCGCCGCGGAGACGGCTCAGGCCGCACTGGCCGAGGCCCGGACCGTCCGGGCCGAGGCCGAGGAGGCCGCAGCCGAAGCCGCGCGCGTCCGCGACGAGCGGCAGGGGG
>NZ_KL585399.1:13274-17131 GCF_000721935.1 Streptomyces sp. NRRL WC-3549 | reverse complement strand
ACAGGAGGCCGCCCAGCGCGCCCGCCGCGCCGCCGACGCGCTCGCCGGCCTCGCCCACCGCCTCCGCGACCGGGCCGCCTGGCAGGCCAGGCTCCGTGAACTCACCGACGAGGCGGCCGAATCCGAGGCCCGCGCCGCCGCCTGCCTGGACCGGGCACGCGCCGCGGACGAGGACCGCCGGGCCGCCCAGCGGGCGGCGGACGACGCCCACCGCACCGCCCGCGCGCTGCGCGCCGAACGCGCGGAGATCGCGGGCGCCCCGGAATCACTCCCGGAGCCCTCCGCCGACAGCGCCCGCACGTCCCTGCCCGCTCTGCGCGAGGCCTACCGGGCCGCCTCCCGGCTCTACGAGAAGGTCGGAGTCGGGGCCGACCTGCGCGCCGAACAGGCCCGCGCGGAGGGCGACGAGAGCGCCGCCCTGGCGGAACTGGACCGCCTGACCAACAAGGTCCGCACCCGTGCCGCGGCCCTCCTGGAAGGCACCGACGGGGCGGACGGGCCTTCCCGGCAGGCCGCCGCGGCACGCGCCGAATCCCTCGTCCACCTGCTGGAGACCAGGGCCTCCACGGCCAGCGAACAGCTGGGCCGGCTCCGCGGCGAGACGGAACGGCTCGCCCCTAAGAGACGACCTCGTCCCGGCCGACGCGGACCAGGCGCAGGGTCTGCTCCGGACCGCGACCACCGAACTGGCCACCGCCACCGAGGCGCTGGAGACCGCGCGCGCCGCCCACGGCCAGCTGCTCCGCGCCCACCGCACGGCCGAGGAGTCCGCCGCAGGCTTCGACGAGACCGCGGCCCTCCTGCGTGACCTGCTCAGGGACCACACGCCCGACGAGGAGGCCGAGCCCCCCGAGCCGTATCCCGGAACCCTCGACGAGGCCAGGCAGTCGGCCGCCGAGACCCGGCGCTCCCTGCGCGGCTGCGCGGGCGACCTCTCGGCGGCCGAGGCCTCCGTGCGGGAGGCGAGCGACGTGCTCGTACGGCACGCCAACTCCACCCGTTACGAACAGGTCCGCACGCCCGCCCGGCAGCAGATCCGCGAACTCCCGGCCGCCGCCCTTCCCGACCACGCGGAGAAGTGGGCCGCCGCCTTCGCGCCCCGGCTCCGGGTGCTCACCGACGAACTGGCCCAGTTGGAGCGCAACCGCGACTCCATCGTCGACCGGCTCCGCGGCCTGGTGGATTCCGCGCTCACCACGCTGCGCTCCGCCCAGCGGCTCTCCCGGCTCCCCGAAGGGCTGGGGGAGTGGTCGGGGCAGGAGTTCCTGCGCATCCGCTTCGAGGAACCCGACCAGGCCACCCTCACCGAACGGCTCGGCGAGGTCATCGACGAGGCCACGCACGCGGCGCTGAAGAAGAACTCCGACCTGCGCAGGGACGGCATGTCCCTGCTGCTGCGCGGGGTCGAGGCGGCGCTGCGGCCCAAGGGCATCGCGGTCGAGATCCTCAAGCCGGACGCGGTGCTCCGGGCCGAGCGGGTGCCCGTGGGACAGATGGGCGACGTCTTCTCCGGCGGCCAGCTGCTCACCGCGGCCATCGCGCTGTACTGCACCATGGCGGCCCTGCGCAGCAACGACCGGGGGCGCGACCGGCACCGCCACGCCGGGACGCTCTTCCTCGACAACCCCATCGGCCGCGCCAACGCCACGTACCTGCTGGAGCTCCAGCGGGCCGTCTCCGACGCGCTGGGCGTCCAGCTGCTGTACACGACCGGTCTCTTCGACACCACGGCGCTCGCCGAGTTCCCGCTCGTGATCCGGTTGCGCAACGACGCGGACCTGCGCGCGGGGCTGAAGTACATCAGTGTCGAGGAGCACCTGAGGCCGGGGCTTCCGCAGCAGGACCCCGACGGCGAGACGGTGCACGGGGAGATCACCGCGACCCGGATGTTCAGGCGGTCGCCTCAGCCCGCCGAGGCACCGGTGGCCGCGCCCGTCCCGGAGATGCGCTCGCAGACGGACACCCGCGCCCCGGCGGATCCGTCACCGGGCTCGCCGGTGCGCTGAACCCAGGAGGCCGAACGGGTGGGGGCGGCGGGGCCGCGCCCCGGCCGGGCGCCGTCCCCGCATCCACCGCCTCCCGGACATCGGAAGGAGAGCGGGCCGCGGCCGCGGTCAGGCCACCCGGGAGAGGCCGCCCGCGCCGCGGCGTCGTATTCGGGCGCTCCGGGGGGCCTGTGCCCGGGCGGCGGCCCTCGCCCTGCGCCGCTCGCGCCGCATCCGGCGGGCCGTGCTGCTCGGCACGGAGACCACGCCGTGCCGCTGGTTCCACACCTGCCGGGTCACCCACACGTCCAGCACGGACCAGGTGGCGACCACGGTGCTGGCCACCCCGCTGAGCACCATCGGGAAGGCCAGCCACGACCCTGCCAGGGTGCACAGGAAGGCCACCACGGCCTGGATGATGGTCAGCGACATGATCAGCACCGCCCGCACGGCCGCGGTACGCACCGGATCGGGCATCCGCCGCCGTATCGCGGGCTCCTCCACCCACAGCTGCTGCCGGGGGATCCCACCGCCGCCCGCCGGCCCGGCCGCCGCCGACGCGTTCCGGCGTTCATCCGTCTCCACGGACCTTCAACTCCCCTCCGCCGTACGACTCAGGGGGTGGCTGCCCGGCATGCGCCCGTTCTACGCCGACGGAGCCCTCCGCCGTGCCACGCGTACCCCACAAGGCCGTCTGCCCCCGTACAGGTGGACGAACGCCGGGGGGTGAAGATTCCCGTCGAACACCCTCAATCAGCACCGAAAGCCCATGGAACGTAGAGATCCAGCCAACCGCCCGACGCGAAATCGTGGGCGGCGGCCTGGCTTTCTCTGGCACATTCACAAATTTCTCCGCCGGTTATACCGGGACAACTGGTGATCAACACGGGGAAGGGCGGCCGAAAATCGTCCGGACGTGCCTTCGAGTTGTCCGTAAGTCAGTAGTAGGCTCGCGCCGTTTGTTGACGGAACACCGATGGGCCTCCGGTGCGCCACCGCCGGAAGACCGGAACCACACCGACACGACCACCCCCGCGGTGCGGGGTCGAGCTGGGGGAGGCCATGCGCTTTCGCGGGAAGTCCATCCGCAGGAAGATCGTGGCGTTGCTCCTGGTGCCGCTCGTCTCTCTCACCGGGCTGTGGGTCTTCGCCACTTACATCACCGGCCGTGAGGCCCGCGACCTGCTCGGTGCCGGTTCCATCATGGAGAACGTCGGGCATCCCCTGGAGGACACCGTCCGTGCCGTCCAGGACGAACGGCGCCAGACCCTCGTCTTCCTCGCCGATCCCCGGGCCTCCGAGGCCCTGCCGCTCCTGCTGCGACGGCGCGCCGCGACGGACCGGGTCGTGGCGGACGTCCGGCGCAGCGCCGCACGCGACGACGTACGCGACGCGCTGAGCCCGGAGGCCGAGGCGCGGCTCGACTCGATCCTCAGCGAGGTCGACGGCCTGGACGCCCTGCGGTCCTCCGTGGAGCGGCGCACCATCGACCGGACCAGGGCACTCGACTTCTACAACGGGCTCGTCGACCCCTGCTACCGCTTCCTCAACGGCCTCCACACCATGGAGAACGTCTCGGCGGACAAGCAGTTCCGCGCCCTCGTCGGCGTCTCGCGGGCCCGCGAGATGCTCTCCCGCGAGGACGCCCTGGTGGCGTCCGGGCTGATCGCCGGACGGCTCGGTGCCCCCGAACTGCGTGCCGTGTCCGACCTCGCCGCCAACCGCCGCCTCCTCTACGAGGTCAACCTGGAGCTGCTGCCGGAGGCCGAGCGGGCCCGGATGGAGCAGTACTGGTCCGGTCCCGACACCGAACCGCTGCGCACGGCCGAGCAGAAACTCATCGCGGCCGGTGCGTTCAAGAAGCCCGGAACC
>NZ_KL585399.1:9752-13051 GCF_000721935.1 Streptomyces sp. NRRL WC-3549 | reverse complement strand
GGCAGCAGGTCGCCCCGCCGGTCCTGGACCATCTGGCCGACGCCAACAACGAACTGACCAACCGTTTCCAGGACCGCGCCGAGCCCGCCGGATACCGGATCCTGATCCAGGCCGGTGTGGCCGGTGTCCTCGGATTCCTCGCCCTGGTCGTCTCGGTCTTCGTCTCCGTACGCGTCGGCCGAGCCCTCATCCGCGACCTCTCCCGGCTCCGCAAGGACGCCCACGAGGTGTCCGGCGTCCGGCTGCCGAGCGTGATGCGGCGGCTGGCCGCGGGCGAACAGGTCGACGTGGAGACCGAGGCGCCGCACCTGAGTTACGACAAGGACGAGGTCGGCCAGGTCGGCCAGGCGCTCAACACGCTCCAGCGGGCCGCCGTCGAGGCCGCCGTCAAGCAGGCCGACATGCGCCGGGGCGTCTCCGAGGTCTTCGTCAACCTCGCCCGGCGCAACCAGGTGCTCCTGCACCGCCAGCTGACACTGCTGGACGCCATGGAGCGCCGCACCGAGAACAGCGACGAACTCGCCGACCTCTTCCGCCTCGACCACCTCACCACCCGCATGCGGCGCCACGCAGAAGGCCTGGTGATCCTCTCCGGGGCGGCCCCTTCCCGGCAGTGGCGCAAGCCCATCCAGCTGATGGACGTGGTGCGCGCGGCGGTCGCCGAGGTGGAGGACTACGAGCGCATCGAGGTCAGGCGGCTGCCCCGTATCGGTGTGGGCGGTCCCGCGGTGGCCGACCTGACCCACCTGATCGCCGAACTGCTGGAGAACGCCACCGTGTTCTCGCCCCCGCACACCGCGGTCCAGGTGCACGGTGAACGCGTGGCCAACGGCTTCACCCTCGAAATCCACGACCGGGGCCTCGGCATGGCCCCCGAGATCCTGCTGGACGCCAACCTCCGGCTCGCCGAGACCCCCGACTTCGAGCTCTCCGACACCGACCGGCTGGGCCTCTTCGTGGTCAGCCGGCTCGCCCAGCGGCAGAACGTGCGGGTCTCACTGCAGACGTCGCCCTACGGCGGAACGACCGCGGTCGTCTTCATCCCGGGGCAGCTGCTCACCGACGCGCCCGACACCCACGGCACCGGCTTCCGCCTCGACCGAAGGGCCGAGAAGGCGATCGGCGACGGGACGGAGGCCCCCGGTGGCCCGGGCAGGACGCCCGGGCTCGCCCCCGTGCCCACCGTGCTCACCGACCCGGCCGCGCTCGACGGCCCGGTGGAGCTGGAGGGCCCGGTCGGGGCACTGGAGCTCGCCGACGACCCGGCCCTGGCCCGGGACCTCGATCCGGCGCTCGGTCCCGTCCTGGACGGTGTGTCGGACCTGGAGGACACCGAGAGCGAGCGAGGCGGCATCTTCCGCGCCCGTGACCTGCGCCGGACCGCGGACCGCGAGCAGCACCAGCAGGCGCCGGACCCCGAGGGGGAGCGTACGGCGGACGTCCGCCCCATGCGCCCCGCCGGACCCGTGCCGCTGCCCCGGCGCAAGCCGCCGACACTGGTCACCGACCGGGGCCGCCGGGTGGGGGAGACGGGCCGCTCGCACCCCTCGTCCGGCGAGGACGGTGCCGCAGGGTCCGGCAGGCCAGCATCGCCCCACAGCTCCGGGAGAACTCCGCAGGACGGACTCCCGGCCACGCCCCCGCGGACACCGCCGATGACTTCGAACGGGACGCGGACGACGTACGCAATCGCATGGCCTCGCTCCAACGCGGCTGGGAACGCGGTCGTCGGCAGAACGCCGAGGACGCGACCGGCCCCGGCGAGACAGCACCAGGAACCACTCCGGGAGGGGACGGTCCATGACCGCACCGAACGCCGCAGCAACCGACGCCGCACGCCAGGGCTCCGGCCAGCTGAACTGGCTCCTCGACGAACTCGTCGAGCGCGTATCGAGCATCCGCAAGGCGCTGGTGCTCTCCAGCGACGGCCTCGCCACCGGCGCGTCGCAGGACCTGACCCGTGAGGACGGCGAGCACCTCGCGGCCGTCGCCTCCGGATTCCACAGCCTCGCCAAGGGCGTGGGCCGCCACTTCGACGCGGGCCGGGTCCGGCAGACCGTCGTCGAACTCGACGAAGCGTTCCTCTTCGTCACGGCGGCCGGCGACGGCAGCTGCCTCGCCGTCCTCGCGGACGCCGACTCGGACGTCGGGCAGGTGGCGTACGAGATGACCCTGATGGTCAAGCGGGTCGGGGCCCACCTGGCCAACGCGCCCCGGACGACCGGTACGTCAGCCGGAGGGTGAGGGGACGGCATGGGCGCCGAATCCGCCCGGGAGACCCCCACAACGCCCCGCGCGTCGGCCGGCGCGGGCTCCTCACGCTGGTACGACGCCGAGGCGGGACCGGTGGTCCGCCCCTACGCCATGACCCGGGGGCGTACCAGCAGCGCGTCCCGCCACCGTCTCGACCTGATCGCGATCGTCGTCCCGGAACCCGCGGCCGACGATCCCGGCCGGGACCAGACGCTCTCCCCGGAACACGTGGAGATCGTCGAACTGTGCAGCGACATGCCCCAGTCGATCGCCGAGCTCGCCTCCGGACTGGACCTCCCCGTCGGGGTGGTCCGTGTCCTGGTCGGTGACCTCGTCGAGGAGGAACTGGTGCATGTCACCCGTCCCGTTCCGCCGGCCGAACTGCCGGACGTGAACATTCTTCGCGAGGTGATCAATGGCCTTCGGGCGCTCTAGCCGCACAAGGCGGCCCGTGGAGCCCGTTACCCTGAAAATCCTGGTGGCGGGCGGCTTCGGTGTGGGCAAGACGACTCTGGTGGGAGCGGTCAGCGAGATCCGGCCGCTGCGCACGGAGGAGAGGCTGAGCGAGGCGGGCCGGCCGGTCGACGACCTCGTCGGCGTCGAGGGCAAGAGCACCACCACGGTGGCCATGGACTTCGGGCGGATCACCCTGCGCGAGGACCTGGTGCTCTACCTGTTCGGGACCCCCGGGCAGGACCGTTTCTGGTTCCTCTGGGACGAACTCGCCCAAGGAGCCCTGGGCGCGGTCGTCCTCGCCGACACCCGGCGGCTGGAGGACTGCTTCGCGGCCGTCGACTACTTCGAGCGGCGCGGCATCCCCTTCACCGTGGCCGTGAATCTCTTCGAGGGGGCCGAGCGGTTCCCCGCCGAGACGGTGCGCACGGCGCTCGACCTCGACCCGGAGGTGCCGGTGCTGCTGTGCGACGCGCGGGACCGTGCGTCCGTACGGGACGTGCTCGTGGCCGTCGTGGAGGACGCGATGACACGCGCGGACGCCTCCAGAGAACCCGCCAGGACCTGAGCGGCGGCCGTACGGAAGCGCGGCT
>NZ_KL585399.1:5765-9538 GCF_000721935.1 Streptomyces sp. NRRL WC-3549 | reverse complement strand
ATGTGTATAAGAGACAGGGGTACGGGCCACGCGTACGGGCGGGCCGGCGAAGGCCGTGGACCGGAGTCTCCACCCGCGTCGACGGCCCGTCAACCCTGGGCGCCGCAGGGTTCGCAGGGGTTCTCGGCCAGCCACTTCCGGGCCGTCTCGGCCAGCTCCCGGTCGCGTCCGGCGAGCATCATCCGGATCATCCGCACATCGCCATGCAGCGACCAGGCGGGATGCCCGAAGGTCGCCGGGTTGTTCCCCTCGATCAGGAAGTGGGCGGGCCACGCGGTCCCGTAGCCGATCAGCGGCAGCGCCGCCGCGTACCGCTTCCTGCCCCGGGCGAGTCCGTACGCGGTCACGGCCAGGCCGGTCAGGGTGCCGGTCAGATGGACCCACCGGGTGGCCGCCTTCGAGTGCATGGCGACGTAGTAGGGCCAGAATTCCTCATACGATCCGAACGTCTGCTGTGACATGGCGACACCGTAGCGGCTGCCCCCGGCGACCGGGCACGGTACTGCCGCGTCCGGCAGGAAAGCGGACGGCGGACGCCCACGGGGCCACCCCGCCGCCCGCTCCGACGGACTCAGCGGCCCCCGACGGACCGCCGGGCCACCGGGAAGTCGAAGTAGGTGTCAGGGAAGGTCTCCGGCCGGTACGTGAAGTGCCACCACTCCTCGGCCAGGTTCACGAAACCGAGGTCCGTCAGCGTCTTCTTCAGGAACTGCCGGTTGGCGCGCTGCACCCCTCGCACCCGCGGGTCGTCGGTGTGCGACAGGGTGTCGAAGCAGTCGTAACCGGTGCCCATGTCCAGCGAGTTGTCAGGGAAGCGCTCACCCTCCGGCGCGAAGCACGGGGCGAGGTTCTCGCCCGGTACGTACGGCCGGGTCGGTGCCGCGGGCAGCCGCACCAGGGTGAGGTCGACCGTGGAGCCCCGGCTGTGCCCGGATTTCTCCGCGATGTAACCGTCCTCGAACAACCGGGACTTGTCGACCAGCGGATAGAACTCGCCCTTCATGGCCTGGTCGTCGAGGTCCTTCGCCCAGCGCACGAAGTGGTCCACCGCCCGCTGCGGCCGGTAGCAGTCGTACACCTTCAGCGAGTAGCCCTGGCGCAGCAGCCGCCGCTGCGCCGTGTGCAGCGCCCGGGCGGCGGGGCGGGTCAGCAGGCAGACGGGCTGCCGGTAGCCGTCCACCCGCACCCCCATGAAGGTGTGCGCGGTGGCGTACCGCATCTCCGTGATGATGGTCGGGTCGACGGCCCTCAGGTCGACGAACTCCCCCGGGGCCTTCGGCTCGGGAGCCGCCTGGGCGGTGGGGGCGAGGGCGGACGCGGCGAGGAGGCCGGCGGCGACGGCGGCCAGGGCACGTGACATACGGGCGATTCCTGTCATGGGCACACCGTCTACCAGTTCCGGAGGCCCAGGAGAAGAGCGACGCCTCCAGAGGCCCGGGAGAGGACGATCGGATACAGTCCGCCCGTGAAGGACTCCCACTGCGCCGCCTGCGGAGCCCGCTACTCCGCCGACACCTGGCCCCGCACCTGCGCCGCCTGCGGCCCCACCGCCTACCGCAACCCGCTCCCGGTAGCCGTCGCCCTGCTGCCCGTCACCGGCCCGGACGGCACCGGACTCGTCGTCATCACCCGCGACATCCCGCCGCACCGCGGCGGGGTCGCCCTGCCCGGCGGGTACATCGACCACACCGAGGACTGGCGCCACGCCGTCGTACGCGAACTCCACGAGGAGACCGGAATCCGCGCCGACGGGAGCGACGTACGACTCGCCGACGCCCTCAGCTCCCCGGACGGCCACCTGCTCCTCTTCGGGCTGCTCCCGGCCCGCCCCGTCACGGACCTCCCGCCGTCGGCCCCCACCGACGAGACCCGGGGCCACGGCGTCCTGCGCACCCCGGAGGAACTCGCCTTCCCGCTGCACACCGAAGCCGTACGCAACTGGTTCGCCGGCCGCTACCGCTGACCTCGTGCGGGCAGCCCCCGCACCCGCACCGGATACGGCACCGGCACCCCGCCACCGTCCTGCCCGTCCAGCACCCACGACGGCGGCACCGCGGGCGCCCCGGTCAGCGCCGCCCAGCCCCTCAGCACCCTGGCCGGCGTACCCACCACCGCCCAGCAACGCAGCGGGCCCCCCTCCATCCGCACCTCGCAGCCGCCGGGCCGGTCGTGCCCGGACCCCGCCCCCTCCTCGCCCTCGCGCAGCGTCACCCGGCCCGCCCGGCCGTTGTCGTGGAACAGGAGGTGCGTCCCCCCGTCCGACACGACCATCTGCACCGGCATGGCCAGACACGGCGGATCACCCTCCGGCCCGGGCCGGCCCCCCGCGTCCGCGTCCCACAGCCGGTACGTGCCCCCGCGCAACCGCGGCCCGTCCGCCCGTCCGCCCGGCCCGAAGAACCGCGCGTCCGCCGGCACCTCGGACCGCTGCGCCCACCGTGCCGCGCCCCCGTCCACCGGCTCCCACCAGCGCGGCGGCAGCTCCCGGCGCAGCAGCACCCCGCCCGGCGTCCGCAGCTCCACCGCCCCCTGCCGCGACACCGCCACCGTCAGGCGCTCCGACACCACCTGCAGGCCACCGTCGGAGCCCGGCTCCCGCCGGGCCCGCGGATCCGGCTCCGGGGCGGCTCCCGGCAGGGCGTACGAGGGGAGCGGCCCGGCACCGTCCCACGACCAGAACACCGCCCCGCCGACCGCGACCTCGATCCGCAGCGTCGAACGGGCGAACCGCGCGACACCCCCGCCCGGCCCCGGCTCGGCACCCGCCAGGAGACCGGGCACCCGTGCCCGCCCCGCCCCACCGGGCGCCGGTGCCCGCCCGCCCGTACGCCGGTGCCGCCAGGCCGCGCGCACCGCGCGCATCCCCCGCACCGATCCGACCGACTTCACCGAGCGCACCAGGTCACGACGATCCATGCGGGCCACCCTGCCCGCCGCGCGCCCGGCAACCAGCCGAGTTCAGCATCTGTTCACCTGCGTCCCCCGCGGGGGCCACCCGGCCGCGCGCACGGCCAAGGGCGGCGGACCCTGGTGCGAAAGACGATCACATGGCATCGTCCGTAACTGCCGCTCACGCGCACACCCCGCCCGTGCGCGCGACACGCACACCCCGCGTACGCCCGAGAAAGGCCAGGGAGCCGCCCCATGACCTCAGCAGCCAGCGAAGCCCCGCTCTGGCAGCCCGCCCCCGAACGCATCGAGGCCGCGGCCGTCACCCGCTTCCAGCGCTGGGCGGCCGCGCGGTACGGAGCACCCGCCGACGGCGGATACGCGGCACTGCACCGCTGGTCCGTCGAGGCCCTCGACACCTTCTGGCAGGCCGTCGCCGACTGGTTCGGCGTCCGCTTCTCCACGCCGTACGAGACCGTGGTCGGCGACCGCGCCATGCCCGGCGCCCAGTGGTTCCCCGGAGCCACCCTCAACTACGCCGAACACGCCCTGCGCACCGCCGAGGACCCCCTGCGCGCAGGCGCCCCGGCCCTCGTGCACGTCGACGAGAACCACACCCAGACCACCATCGGCTGGAGCGAACTCCGGCGCCAGGTGGGCGCGCTGGCCGCCGAACTCCGCGCGCTCGGCGTCACCCCGGGCGACCGGGTCAGCGGCTACCTCCCGAACATCCCGCAGGCGGTCGTCGCCTTCCTCGCGACCGCCGCCGTCGGCGGGGTGTGGACCTCCTGCGCCCCCGACTTCGGGGCCCGCGGCGTCCTCGACCGCTTCCAGCAGGTGGAACCGGTCGTGCTCTTCACGGTCGACGGCTACCGCTACGGCGG
>NZ_KL585399.1:2796-5553 GCF_000721935.1 Streptomyces sp. NRRL WC-3549 | reverse complement strand
GAGCACGACCGCACCGCCACAGTGGCCGAACTCCGCCGCGCACTCCCCACCCTGCGCGCGGTCGTCCACATCCCCCTCCTCGGGACCGAAGCGCCCGAGGGCACCCTGGAGTGGTACGCGCTCACCGCGTCCGACACCGAGCCGGTCTTCGAACAGGTCCCCTTCGACCACCCGCTCTGGGTGCTGTACTCCTCCGGCACCACCGGCCTGCCCAAGGCCATCGTCCAGTCGCAGGGCGGCATCCTCCTGGAGCACCTCAAACAGCTCGGCCTGCACTGCGACCTCGGCCCGGACGACCGCTTCTTCTGGTACACCTCCACGGGCTGGATGATGTGGAACTTCCTCGTCTCCGGCCTCCTCACCGGCACCACGGTCGTCCTCTACGACGGCAGCCCCGGATTCCCCGACGTCAGCGCCCAGTGGCGGGTCGCCGAGCAGACCGGCGCGACCCTCTTCGGCACCTCCGCCGCCTACGTCATGGCCTGCCGCAAGGCCGGCGTCCACCCCGGCCGCGACTTCGACCTGAGCCGGGTCCAGTGCGTCGCCACCCCCGGCTCGCCCCTGCCGCCCGACGGCTTCCGCTGGCTCCACGACGAGGTGGCCGAGGACCTGTGGATCGCCTCCGTCAGCGGTGGTACCGACGTGTGCAGCTGCTTCGCCGGCGCGGTCCCCACCCTGCCGGTGCACATCGGTGAACTGCAGGCCCCGTGCCTCGGCACCGACCTCCGGTCCTGGGGCCCCTCGGGCGAAGACCTGACCGGCGAGGTCGGCGAACTCGTCGTCGCCGCCCCCATGCCCTCCATGCCGATCCGCTTCTGGAACGACCCCGACGGCAGCCGCTACCACGACAGCTACTTCGACATGTACCCCGGCGTCTGGCGTCACGGGGACTGGATCACCCTCACCGACCGGGGCACCGTCGTCATCCACGGCCGCTCGGACTCCACCCTCAACCGCCAGGGCGTTCGGATGGGCTCCGCGGACATCTACGAGGCCGTCGAACGGCTCCCCGAGATCCGTGAGTCCCTCGTCATCGGCGTCGAGGAGCCGGACGGGGGCTACTGGATGCCCCTCTTCGTCCACCTCGCCGAAGGCGCCAGACTCGACGACGACCTGCGCGACGCCGTCAAGCGGACCATCCGCGAGAACCTCTCCCCGCGCCACGTACCCGACGAGGTGATCGAGGTCCCCGGCATCCCGCACACCCTGACCGGCAAGCGCATCGAGGTCCCCGTCAAGCGCCTCCTCCAGGGAACGGAGCTCTCCAAGGCCGTCAACGCCGGGTCCATCGACGACATCGGACTCCTGCGGTTCTACGAGGACCTCGCCCGCAGACGCGGCTGACCGGCCCGTTGTCAGTCCCCCTGGTTACGGTGAGTGAGCATCGATCAACCGTGCACAGGGGGACTCATGACGCAGACCAGGAACCACCGGAACACCAGGAACACCAGGAACAACCGGGCCGGAAAGAACGGCCGGAGCCCGGAGGCCCGCCTGACACCCGGCGGCCCGTCCATGCGACGCGCGCTGCGCCGCGAGGCGCCCAGCACCGTCGGCCTCCTGGTGGACGCCGAGGACTTCGCGGCCATGCGCCGCTACCGCAGCTTCACCTTCGACGACCACCACGTCTATCTGCGGCAGGTCGAAAGCCTGCTCAGGACGTTCGCCGCACAGGGCAGGCACGCCACCGTCGCCCTCTTCGACCCCCAGGACTACGCCGAGTACTGCGCCGAGGAGGGCCTCGACCCGGACCTCCACGGGAGCCGCAGCCGGTTCACCGCGGAGGTGGCCGCCACGGGGGCCACCGTCGCGTACACCGGCCAGCCCATCGGCACACTGATCCCGCTCCTCGTCTCGCGAGCGGTCCGCCGGGCGACCTGGGAGTACGCCACGATGCTCCTCGCCGATCTCGGGGACTGCGCGGACTGCGGGCAGGACATCGGCCGAGCGGCCTTCGACCGGGCGTCCCACCTGCTGGCCCGCCTGCTGGAGGCGGCCGGGCCGGGCACGCACCACGTGGTGTGCAGTACGCCGGCCCAGGACGAACAACTCCTCGCGATCGTGCACACCACACGCGACCCGGACGGCGGTCCCGTCCAGCTCGACCCCTCCCAGGGCGCGGAGTTCGCCACCGTCCTCGCCGTGGGCGTCGCGCTGGAGACGAGGGGCGGCGTCGTCCTGCGCACCACCGCACCGGACACGGCGGACCGCGTCCACGGATGGCGCCTGGTCAAGGGGGACCTGATCCCACTCTCCGCCGGTGAGGTCTTCGACGCCTACTGCACGGACGCCGACACCGGTGAACCCGTGTCCCCGGAGCCGGACGTCGAGTACTGCGCGGGCTTCGACCTGGGCGCCGACGCACCGGAGGCACACCGCTGACACGCCGGGCACGCGGAAAGGGGCCCCGCCGAGACCGGCGGACCGGCGGGAACCCCTTTCCGCAGCGCCCTGCCGTCGACCGGCGGGGCGTGGTGCCTCACTCGCCCGACAGCACCGCCTGGGCCGCGAGCCGCGCCTCTTCGGCGGAGTCCGCCGCACGCGCGGCGGAGGCCGCGCGCTCGCACTGCGCGAGCGTGTGCTTCGCCAGTGTCGCCCGTACATAGGGGATGGACGCGGCACCCATCGACAGGGAGGTGACCCCGAGACCGGTCAGTACGCAGGCCAGCAGCGGGTCCGAGGCGGCCTCACCGCAGACACCGCAGCTCTTGCCCTCTGCTGCGGCGGCCTCGGCCGACAGCGCCACCAGGTCCAGGA
>NZ_KL585399.1:1046-2596 GCF_000721935.1 Streptomyces sp. NRRL WC-3549 | reverse complement strand
ACCAGGTCCAGGAGCGCCGGCTGCCACGGGTCCTGCAGCCGGGAGACGGCTCCGACCTGGCGGTCGGCGGCGAAGGTGTACTGCGCCAGGTCGTTGGTGCCCAGCGACAGGAACTCGACCTCCTGCAGGATCGAGCGCGCCCGCAGCGCGGCGGACGGAATCTCCACCATCGCACCGAACTTCGCCCGCAGCCCGGCCTCACGGCAGGCGTCGGCGAACGCCTTGGCGTCGGCGCGGTCGGCGACCATGGGCGCCATGACCTCAAGGTAGACGGGGAGCCCCTCGGCGGCCTTGGAGAGCGCCGTCAGCTGGGTCCGCAGCACGTCGGGGTGGTCCAGCAGACTGCGCAGACCGCGTACACCGAGCGCCGGGTTCGGCTCGTCCGCGGGGGTCAGGAAGTCCAAAGGCTTGTCGGCACCCGCGTCCAGCACCCGCACGACCACGCGCCCCTCGGGGAACGCCTCCAGCACGGCACGGTAGGCAGCGGCCTGCTTCTCCTCGGACGGCGCCTGCTTGCTGTCGTCCAGGAACAGGAACTCCGTACGGAACAGCCCGACACCCTCGGCCCCGGCCTCCAGCGCCGCCGGGACGTCACCGGGGCCGCCGACGTTGGCGAGCAGCGGCACCTTGTGACCGTCGGAGGTGGCACCCGGCCCCGTCGCGGCGGACAGCGCGGCCTTGCGCGCCGCGGCGGCACTCCGCATCTCCGCGCGCCGGTCCTCGTCCGGCTCGACGAAGACCTCACCGGTGCTGCCGTCGACCGCGACGACCGTACCCTCGCCGATCTCACCCGCACCGGGCAGAGCCACCACGGCCGGCACCCCGAGCGCCCGGGCCAGGATGGCGCTGTGGCTGGTCGGCCCGCCCTCCTCGGTCACGAACCCGAGCACCAGCGCCGGGTCGAGCAACGCCGTGTCGGCGGGGGCGAGATCACGGGCGATCAGTACGTACGGCTCGTCGCTGTCCGGGACACCCGGCATCGGAACCCCGAGCAGCCGGGCCACGATGCGGTTGCGTACGTCGTCGAGGTCGGCGACGCGCCCGGCGAGGTACTCCCCGGCGTTGGCCAGCAGCGCGCGGTACGCCGCGAACGCGTCGTACACACCGCGCTCCGCGGTGCTGCCGACAGCGATGCGCCGTTCCACGTCGGCGATGAGTTCGGGATCCTGCGCCATCATGGCCTGGGCCTCGAGCACGTGCTGTGCCTCGCCTCCCGCCAGATTGCCCCGCGCGATCAGATCGGCCGCCACAGCTTCCACGGCCTGGCGGGCACGCCCCTGTTCGCGCCCGGCCTCCTCCGCGGGAATCTGTTTGGCGGGTGGTTCGAGCACCGCCGTACCCATGTGCCGAACTTCGCCGATCGCCACACCGTGGCTCACGCCGACGCCTCGCAGCGTTGTCTCCATTTCACCGTCTCCGATTGTGCGGTGGCCGTGCCGCCGCGGTGGATGTCCTACTGGTTGCCGCTCCCTCTTACGGCGCGTCACCGCGCCGAAGGGCTGTCCCGCACTTCCCGGTGGATCAGCGCGCGGCGTCAGATGCGGTGCATC
>NZ_KL585399.1:0-812 GCF_000721935.1 Streptomyces sp. NRRL WC-3549 | reverse complement strand
GTGCCGTAGCTGTCGTCGTGCGCCCGCCGGGAAGTGCGGGACAGTCCTGAGGGTGTCACTGCCAGCCGAACAACGTGTCGCCGGCCTTCACCTCGCCGCTCTCGCGTACCTGGGAGAGCGATTCGGCGGTCGCCTCGAGGGCCACCACCGGGCAGATGGGCGACTTGCCGGCCGCCTCCACCCCCGCCGGGTCCCACCGGACGACGGCCTGGCCCCGGGCCACCGTGTCCCCCTTGTTGACGAGGAGTTCGAAGCCCTCTCCATTGAGCTGCACGGTGTCGATCCCGAGGTGGGTGAGAACGCCGTGGCCCTGGTCGTCCACGACGACGAAGGCGTGCGGGTGCAGGGAGACGATGATGCCGTCGACGGGCGAGACGGCCTCGGACGGTTCGCGCACCGGATCGATCGCGGTACCGGGACCCACCATCGCGCCCGAGAACACCGGGTCGGGGACCTCGGTGAGTCCGATGGCACGACCGGTAAGAGGGGACGTCACTGTGGTCATGGGGGCCTCCCAGGGGTGGAGATGAAGAGGTATCCGCCGCAGCGGATGGAGGACGGCGTACTGATCAGCAGCGTAAGTCATAGGAAGTCCCGGTTCTGCTCGAGACCTACCGCTTGACAGACCTGGCGACGCCCCGCGAACGATTTGCCTCGACTCGCGGAGGCCTGTACTGTCGTACCCCTGCCTGACCCCAACACGACATACAAGTCGGGGGTCGGCGGCGACTCCCAAGCACAGACTCTCACTCTGATCCGTGCCCCTGCATGTCTGCAGGACGTGGTCAAGGGAATAGCGAAAAGGCTGATAG
>NZ_KL585398.1:116898-117270 GCF_000721935.1 Streptomyces sp. NRRL WC-3549 | reverse complement strand
CCGGACCCGTGCGGTCCGGCGGCGGCCTGTGACGGGGAGGCGCGGGGAGCCGGCTCCGGTGAGCCGGTGAGCGAGGAGGCCGCCGAGGCCGCGGCGGCCCCGGTGCTCAAGGCCGTCGGGCAGGACGGCGCGGCGCTCGACGCGCGCCAGGTGATGGGTTCCGCCCGCGTCGTGAACGCCGACCCGGTGGTGGGCGGCCTGCCGACCTACGGCTGGGCGACGGGGATCCAGGTGGGATCCGGCGGTGAGGTCGTCGGTGGCAGCGGCCATCTGAAGTCCCTGGAGAAGGGCGATGCCTACCCGCTGGTCGGTGCCCGGGCGGCGCTGGACCTGCTGGAGGCGGAGAGCCGGCCGGGCGCGAAGCCGGCCGTC
>NZ_KL585398.1:116119-116667 GCF_000721935.1 Streptomyces sp. NRRL WC-3549 | reverse complement strand
GCTGCGTCTCGCGGAGCGGTTCGGCGCGGCCCGTCACGACGGTGACCGTCGAGAAGGCGGTCCTGGGGCTCTCCGCCCGGTACGCGGACGGCGAGCCGGTGCTCGTCCCCTCGTGGCTCTTCTCCCTGCGGCCGGCGGACGGCGGCGCCGTGACCACCGTGGCCCGGGTCGCGGTGGATCCGGCGTACCTGACCGGGGAGAGCGCCCGCCCGACGGACGGGCCCGCCTCCGGTGGCGACCGCCGGGTCCTCTCGTACAGCGCGGACGGCCGGACCCTGGACGTGACGTTCTGGGGCGGGGTGTGCAGTGCGTACGACGCGGACGTGGAGGAGGACGGTTCGACGGTCCGGGTCACGGTCACCGAGTCGGAGCCGGAGCCCGGCAAGGCGTGCGTCATGATCGCCAAGGAGCTGACCCGGACGGTGACGCTGGACGCGCCGCTGGGCGACCGCAAGGTGGTGGACGCGGGGTCCGGTGCCGTCGTACCACGCGCCTGACGCCGGGTCCGGCCCGGACGACGACAGCGGCGGCGCCTCCCGGCCGGGAGG
>NZ_KL585398.1:114137-115942 GCF_000721935.1 Streptomyces sp. NRRL WC-3549 | reverse complement strand
GACGGTGACGCTGGACGCGCCGCTGTCGTGGGCGGGTTCAGCTGAAGGAGTCGCCGCAGGCGCAGGACCCGGTGGCGTTCGGGTTGTCGATCGTGAAGCCCTGCTTCTCGATGGTGTCCACGAAGTCGACCGAGGCGCCGCCCAGGTACGGAGCGCTCATCCGGTCGGTGACGACCTTGACGCCGTCGAAGTCCTTCACGACGTCCCCGTCGAGCGAGCGCTCGTCGAAGAAGAGCTGGTAGCGCAGGCCCGAGCAGCCCCCGGGCTGAACGGCGACGCGCAGCGCGAGGTCGTCCCGGCCTTCCTGCTCCAGCAGGGCCTTGACCTTGGCTGCGGCGGCGTCGGACAGGAGGATGCCGTCGCTCACGGTGGTGGTCTCGTCCGATACGGACATCTGCTTCTCTCCCGGGTTGTACGGACTGCTTGCCGACGGTGCAACCGCCGGGGCCGCGGATTCATTCCGGGCCACGCGCGTGTCTCTCCCCCTCATGCTCGCACACGACCCCCGCCGGGGGATGCGTCACATCGACGCTATCGCCATCGTCAAGCCGGTGGCAGCGGGTTATGATAGATAACGTCAATTAGACGAAAACTCGTCAGCAGAAAAGAAAGGGTGCGTGTCGTGACCACCGCCCAGCCCCTGGATGTCCAGCCGACCCCCCTCGCCCTTCTGCTCCTCGGCCGCGACGCCGACCCGCGCAGCGAGCGCGGTGTCGAGTGCCCCGGCGACCTGCCCTCCCCGTCCGACCCGGACCTGGTGGAGCGCGCCCGCGCGGCGAAGGAGAAGCTCGGGGACAAGGTCTTCGTGCTCGGCCACCACTACCAGCGCGACGAGGTCATCCAGTTCGCCGACGTCACCGGCGACTCCTTCAAGCTCGCCCGGGACGCGGCGGCGCGGCCCGAGGCCGAGTACATCGTCTTCTGCGGCGTGCACTTCATGGCCGAGTCCGCGGACATCCTGACCGGCGACGACCAGAAGGTCGTGCTCCCCGACCTGGCGGCGGGCTGCTCGATGGCGGACATGGCGACCGCCGAGCAGGTCGCCGAGTGCTGGGACGTGCTGACGGACGCGGGCGTCGTGGACCGGGTCGTGCCGGTCTCGTACATGAACTCCTCCGCCGACATCAAGGCCTTCACCGGCCGGCACGGCGGCACGATCTGCACCTCGTCCAACGCGAAGCGGGCCCTGGAGTGGGCCTTCGAGCAGGCGGAGAAGGTGCTCTTCCTGCCGGACCAGCACCTGGGGCGCAACACCGCCGTCCGCGACATGGGGATGTCGCTGGAGGACTGCGTCGTCTACAACCCGCACAAGCCGAACGGCGGCCTGACCGCCGAGCAGCTGCGGGACGCGAAGATGATCCTCTGGCGCGGCCACTGCTCGGTGCACGGCCGCTTCTCCGTGGAGTCGGTGAACGACGTCCGCGAGCGGATCCCCGGCGTCAACGTGCTGGTGCACCCGGAGTGCAAGCACGAGGTGGTCGCCGCGGCGGACCACGTCGGCTCGACGGAGTACATCATCAAGGCCCTGGAGGCGGCCCCGGCCGGCTCCAGGTGGGCGATCGGTACGGAGCTGAACCTCGTCCGCCGGCTGGCGAATCGTTTCGCCGCTGAGGACAAGGAGATCGTCTTCCTCGACAAGACGGTCTGCTTCTGCTCGACGATGAACCGCATCGACCTTCCGCACCTGGTGTGGACGCTGGAGTCGCTGGCCGAGGGCACCCTCGTCAACCGGATCCAGGTGGACCCGGAGACCGAGAAGTTCGCCAAGCTGGCCCTGGAGCGGATGCTGGCGCTGCCGTAGGGCG
>NZ_KL585398.1:106535-113905 GCF_000721935.1 Streptomyces sp. NRRL WC-3549 | reverse complement strand
TGTCCGGTGCGGCGGCCGTCAGGCCTTCGCGGGCTCCGGCTCGTCGCTGGTCTCTGCCGACGGCTCAGAGGCCGTGTCGCCGGACTTCGCCGCCCGCCTGGCCGCCTTGTTCTTCGCGCGGCGCTCCTTGCGGAGCTCGACCGTCGCGTAGAGCGTCGGTACCAGGAGCAGGGTCAGCAGCGTCGAGGTGATCAGACCGCCGATCACCACGACCGCCAGCGGCTGCGAGATGAAGCCGCCCTCGCCGGTGACGCCGAGCGCCATCGGCACCAGCGCGAAGATCGTCGCCAGGGCCGTCATGAGGATCGGGCGCAGCCGGTGGCGCCCGCCCTCGATCACGGCCTCGACGACGCCCATGCCCTGCGCCCGGTACTGGTTGATCAGGTCGATCAGCACGATCGCGTTGGTCACCACGATGCCGATCAGCATCAGCATGCCGATCATCGCCGGGACACCCATCGGGGTGCCGGTGACGAGCAGGAGGCCGAGGGCGCCCGTCGCGGCGAACGGGATGGAGACCAGCAGGATCAGCGGCTGGATCAGCGACCGGAAGGTCGCCACCAGCAGCATGAACACGATCGCGATGGCCGCCAGCATGGCGAGGCCCAGCTTCATGAAGGCGTCGTCCTGGTCCTGGGTGACACCGCCGATGGTCGCGGTGGCGCCCTCCGGGAGGTCCAGGGCGTCGATCTTCTGCTGGAGCGAGACGCTGACCGCGCCGGTGTTGTCACCGGTCGGCTTGGCGGTGACCGTCGCCGCCCGCTGCCCGTCGATCCGGGTCATCGACACCGGGCCGGGGACGAGCTCGACGTCCGCGATGTCGCCCAGCTTGACCGGGCCCAGCGGAAGGGCCTTGAGGCCGGCCATGGTGGTGGCCGGGTGGGCGGACCGGACGACGACGTCGCGCTCGGTGTCGTCCATGACGGTCTTGCCCGACGGGGTGCCGCGCACCGCGCCCGCGACGACGCCGCCGAGGGCGGCCTGGTCGAAGCCCGCGTCCGCGGCCTTGTCGTTGGCCTTGACGGAGATCCGCGGGACGCTCTGCGCCAGGTCGCTCTGGACGTCGGTGACGTCGTCGAGCGTCGCGACCTCCTTGCGCACCATCTCGGACGCCTTCTTCAGGACGTCGCCGTCGGCGGCCTTGACCACGACGCTCAGGTCCTGACTGCCGAAGCCGCCACCGGCCGCGACCGTCGTGTCGCCGATGCCGTCGAGCTCGCCGAGCGCGCCGGTGATCCGCTTCTCCGTGGCGTCGAAGTCGGCGGAGTCCTTGAGGGTGATCTGGTACGAGGCCTGGTTCGCGCCCGTACCGCCGCCGAAGGCCGCCATGAAGCCGGAGGAGCCGACGGTGACCTGGTAGTCCTCGACGCCGTCGTCCGCGGCGAGCACCTTCTCGACCTTCTTCGCGGCCTCGTCGGCCGCCTCCAGGCTGGTGCCGGGGGTCAGCTCCTGCTTGATCGAGAGCACCTCCTGCTCCCCCTGGTCGAAGAAGTTGGTCTTCAGCAGGGGCGCCATGCCCAAGGTGCCGAGCAGCACCACGAGGGCGATGACGACGCTGGTGACGCGGCGCCGGGTGGCGAAGCGCAGCACCGGTACGTAGATCCGCTGGAGCCGGCCGGCCGCCTCCCTCTCCTCGGCCTGGCGGCGCGCCTCCTCCGGGTTTCGCGCGGTGCCCTTCGGCGCGCGCAGGAACCAGTACGACAGGACGGGTACGACGGTGAGGGAGACCAGCAGCGAGGCCAGCAGGGCCGCCGTGACGGTGAGGGAGAACGAGCCGAAGAGCTGGCCGACCATGCCGCCGACCAGGCCGATGGGCAGGAACACCGCGACGGTGGTGAGCGTGGACGAGGTGACCGCGCCGGCCACCTCCTTGACGGCGGTGATGATCGCCGAGTGCCGCTCCTCGCCGTAGCCGAGGTGCCGCTTGATGTTCTCCAGCACCACGATCGAGTCGTCGACGACCCGGCCGATCGCGATGGTCAGCGCACCGAGCGTGAGCATGTTCAGCGACAGGTCGCGGGTCCAGAGCACGATCAGCGCGAGGACCACGGAGAGCGGGATGGAGACCGCGGTGACCAGCGTGGAGCGCAGCGACGCGAGGAAGAGCAGGATCACGATGACCGCGAAGACCAGGCCGAGGGCACCCTCGGTGGTCAGCCCGGAGATCGCCTTGGAGACGGCGGGGCCCTGGTCGGAGACGACGGTCAGCTCGGCGCCGGCCCCGAGGTCCTTGCGCAGGTCCGGCAGCAGGTCCTGGACGGCGTCCGAGATCGCGACGGCGCTGCCGTCCTGGTCCATGGTCGCCATGACGGCGAGGCTGGGCCTGCCGTTCGTCCGGGTGAGGGAGACCGCGGTGGCGGGCTCCTGCTTCACGGTGGCGACGTCGGCGACACGGACCGGCTTGCCGGCCTGGCCGCTCGCGGGGTCCTTGGCGAAGACCCGGAGGTCCTCGATCTGCTTCAGCGAGGTGAAGGCTCCGCCGACCTGGATGGTGCGGCTCTTGCCCGCCTCGGAGAAGGAGCCGCCCGGCACGGTGGCGCCACCGGCCTGCAGGGCCTGGGAGAGCGCGGTGGTGCTGAGTCCGGCGGCGGCGAGCTTCCTGTCGTCGGGGACGACGGAGACCTGGAGCTCGCGGACCCCGTCGACCGAGACCTGGCCGACGCCCTCGATGCCCTCCAGCGCGGGAACGACGGTGCGGTCGAGCTGGTCGGCGAGGGCCTGCTGGTCCTTGTCCGAGGTGACGGCCAGCACCACCGTGGGGATGTCGTCCGTGGAACCGGCGACGACCTGCGGGTCGACGCCGGAGGGCAGCAGGTTGCGGGCCCGGTTCACGGCCTGCTGGATGTCGGCGACGAGCTGCTTGGTGCCCTCGTCACCGAAGTCGAAGGTCGCCATGACGACGGCGTTGCCCTCGCCGGCGGTCGAGGTGATGCCCTCGATGCCGTCGACGGCCTTGATGGCGTTCTCGAGGGGCTCGACGACCTGCTTCTCCACCACATCGGGGGACGCGCCCTGGTAGGGGGCCAGCACCGACACCATCGGGAGCTCGATGGTCGGCAGCAGCTGCTGTTTGAGCTGCGGGATCGCTATCGCTCCGAACACGAGAGCGACGATCGAGATCAGCCCGATCAGCGCCCGTTGCGCGAGGCTGAATCTGGACAGCCAGGACATGGGTGGTTCTCTCTTCTGTGGTGTACGCGGCAGGTAGGGCGGCCGTCCGGAGATCGGGGACACGCCCGCCCATCCATACGATGACGGATCCCACGGCCGGAATCGTCGGCCCCCGGGCGGCTTTCTCACCCCGCGCATACCGCAGCTGGAGTACGCCGGGTCCCCGTCCGCTACTCCGCCCGCGGGCGCACCAGCCCCGATTCGTAGGCGATGACGACCAGTTGGGCCCGGTCCCGGGCGCCGAGCTTCGCCATGGCCCGGTTCACATGGGTCTTCACGGTGAGGGGGCTGACGGCCAGCCGCTCGGCGATCCGGTCGTTGGAGTGCCCGCCCGCGACCAGGACGAGCACCTCCCGCTCGCGCCCGGTGAGCGCGCTGAGCAGTTCGGCGTACGCGGCGGTCTCGCCCGGGTCCCGGCCGGCGCCGGGGGCCTGTGCGAGGAACGTGGCGATGAGCCCCTTGGTCGCGGCCGGGGAGAGCAGTGCCTCGCCGGCCGCGGCGATCCGGATGGCGTTCAGCAGCTCCTCGGGCTCGGCGCCCTTGCCGAGGAAGCCGGCCGCGCCCGCGCGCAGCGCCTGCACCACGTACTCGTCCACCTCGAAGGTGGTGAGCATGACGATCCGTACCCCGGCCAGCTCCGGGTCCGCGCTGATGGTCCGGGTCGCGGCGAGCCCGTCGGTGCCGGGCATCCGGATGTCCATGAGGACCACGTCCGCCCCCGTCGAGCGGGCCAGCGCGACGGCCTCCGCGCCGTCCGCCGCCTCTCCGACGACCCTCATGTCGGGCTCCGAGTCGACCAGCACCCGGAACGCGCTGCGCAGCAGTGCCTGGTCGTCGGCGAGCAGCACCTTGATCGGTGTCATCCGCGTCCCCCCGTCCTGTCCGCCGGGCCCGGCACCTCCGGCTCACCCGTGCGGGACGTGAGGGGCAGGATCGCATGCACGCGGAAGCCGCCGCCGTACCGGGGTGCCGCGGCGAGGGTGCCGCCGAGCGCGACGACGCGTTCGCGCATGCCGACGAGGCCGTGGCCGCCCCCGTCCGCCCGCCGCGGCCCCGGGACGCCGCCGGGAACCGCCCCGGCGGACCGCCCGCCGCCGTCGAGGACCGTGATCTCCACGGTCGTCCCGACCCGCACGACGCTCACCTCGGCCCTGGCGCCGGGACCCGCGTGCTTGCGGACGTTGGTCAGCGCCTCCTGGATGATCCGGTAGACCGTCAGGTCCACCGCGGCCGGGAGGCCGCCGCGGTCGGTGCAGGCCACCTCCACGGGGAGGCCCGCGTTGCGGAAGGTGTCGAGCAGACCGCCGAGGACGGCGAGGCCGGGTGCCGGTTCGGTGGGCGCCGCCGGGTCGCCGGACTGGCGCAGCAGCCCCACGGTGGACCGCAGTTCGTCGAGCGCGGAGCGGCTGGCCTCCCGTACGTGGGCGAGCGCCTCCTTGGCCTGGTCCGGGCGCCGGTCCATGACGTGGGCGGCGACCCCGGCCTGCACGTTGACCAGGGCGATGTGGTGGGCCACCACGTCGTGCAGATCACGGGCGATCCGCAGGCGCTCCTCGGCGACCCGGCGGCGGGCCTCCTCCTCGCGGGTGCGCTCGGCCCGCTCGGCCCGCTCCCTGATCGCGTCGACGAACGCCCGCCTGCTGCGTACGGCGTCCCCGGTGGCGCCCGCCAGGCCGGTCCAGGCGAGTACGGCGACGTTCTCCTGGCCGTACCAGGGGGACGAGCCGGCGACCATCGCCGCCGCGGTCAGCACGAGCATGGTGAGCAGGCCGACCCGCCAGGTGGTGGGACGGTCGGTGCGGGAGGCCACGGTGTACAGGGCGACGACCGCGCTCATCACCACCGGGGCGGGCGGGTCGGCCAGCAGGAACTCGGCCGCGGCGAGCAGTCCGGTCACGGCGAGCACCGCCATGGGCCGGCGCCGCCGGTGCACCAGGGCCGCGGCGCCGAGCACCATCAGCAGCACGCCGGAGGCGGCGGGGGCACGGACGCCGAAGGTGGGCCCGTGTCCCTGGTTCGGCTCGGCGAACGACGCGCAGAGCATGCACAGGAGCACGGCCGCGGCGAGCGCCCCGTCGAACGCGAGGGGGTGGCGGCGCAGCCAGCGGCGGCTCCGCACGAGCCCGGTTCCGAGGGTGGTCACGTCGAGCAACGGTACGGCGTGCCGTACCGGGACCGTGCCCGGTCGCGGTACGCCCCGGGCACCACCGCGCCCCGCACCGGTGGGGCCGGGGCGGGGCGCGGTGTGGAGTGCGGGGTCCGCTCAGCCGGGGATCAGCCCGTCGTCGGTGAGCATGGCGCTGACCTCTTCGAGGGTGGCGTCGGGGGCCGGCAGGATCAGCTCGGACGGCTCCAGGGAGTCGTCGGGCAGCGGGGTGCCGAGCTCGCGCACCTTGTCCAGGAGCGCGTGGAGCGTGGCCCGGAAGCGGGGCCCGTCACCGTTCTCCATCTCGGTGAGCAGGTCGTCGTCGAGCTTGTTCAGCTCCGCGAAGTGACTGTCGGCCAGCTCGACCTGGCCCTCTCCCATGACCCGTACGATCATGACGCCGCCCTCACTGCTTGTCGAACTTGTGCGGGGACTGCTGCGACTGCGGTGCCGCGTCCTGGGCACCGCCCTCGATGGCCTGCTGCTGCCCCGAGGGACCGCCGGCCAGCTCGGCCTTCATGCGCTGCAGCTCCAGTTCTACATCGCTGCCGCCCGAGATCCGGTCCAGCTCGGCCGCGATGTCGTCCTTGGCCGTCCCCGACGGGTCGTCCAGGGCCCCGGAGGCCAGCAGCTCGTCGATGGCTCCGGCACGGGCCTGGAGCTGCTGGGTCTTGTCCTCGGCCCGCTGGATCGCGAGGCCGACGTCGCCCATCTCCTCGGAGATTCCGGAGAAGGCCTCCCCGATCCGGGTCTGCGCCTGGGCCGCGGTGTAGGTGGCCTTGATGGTCTCCTTCTTCGTCCGGAAGGCATCGACCTTGGCCTGCAGACGCTGGGCCGCGAGGGTGAGCTTCTCCTCCTCGCCCTGCAGCGTCTGGTGCTGCGTCTCCAGGTCGGTGACCTGCTGCTGGAGGGCGGCACGCCGCGACAGCGCCTCGCGGGCCAGGTCCTCTCGGCCCAGCGCCAGCGCCTTGCGGCCCTGGTCCTCCAGTTTGCCGGACTGGCCCTGCAGCTGGTTGAGCTGCAACTCCAGCCTCTTGCGCGAGGTCGCCACATCGGCGACGCCGCGGCGCACCTTCTGAAGCAGCTCCAGCTGCTTCTGGTACGAGTAATCGAGGGTCTCGCGCGGATCCTCGGCCCGGTCAAGGGCCTTGTTTGCCTTCGCGCGGAAGATCATCCCCATACGCTTCATGACACCGCTCATGGGCTTCGCGCGCCCCCTTCTGACGGACTGAACTCCAGCACTCCAACAGAACCCACAGTACGGGCCCTACCTCTATTACCGCACTGTTCGGGCGCGGATGTGGTCCTCCGCAAGGACGACTGCCGCCGGTGACCGCTCCCGCCCAGGGAGTAGAGGCCCCCCGGGAAAGCGTCGGCATCGCCCGTTCTGCCCCTCTCGGGGTACATGTCAGGACGCCGTCCGTTGCCGGATCGTTCCCGCCCGGTCCTTGGTTGCCCGGGGCGACCCCGTACCCTTGGGCCTTGTGTTCCGTAGCCGTTCCAAGGAAGAGAAGGCCCCCACCGGCAAGGTGACGGCGGACCTCTCCAAGCAGCCCCGCGACCCGCAGGCACCCAAGGGTCGCCCCACCCCCAAGCGAAGTGAGGCCCAGACACAGCGCCGGCGGGCCTCCAGCGGCGCGCCGCTGGACCGCAAGGCCGCCATGAAGCGTCAGCGGGAGGCACGCCGTGCCGACCTGGCCAGGCAGCGTGAGGCCCTCGCCTCGGGTGACGAGCGCTATCTGCCGGTGCGCGACAAGGGGCCCGTGCGGCGCTACGTCCGCGACTTCGTGGACTCGCGCTTCTGCATCGCGGAGTACTTCCTTCCGCTCGCGGTGATCATCCTGATCCTCAGCGTGATCCAGGTCCGCAACATCCAGAACATCTCGCTGCTGCTCTGGCTCGGCGTGATCGTGCTGATCGTGGTGGACTCCATCGGGCTCGGCTTCCGGCTGAAGCGGCAGCTCAAGGAGCGCTTCCCGGATCAGCCCAAGCGCGGCGCGGTGGCGTACGGCCTGATGCGTACGCTCCAGATGCGCCGGCTGCGGCTGCCGAA
>NZ_KL585398.1:105327-106350 GCF_000721935.1 Streptomyces sp. NRRL WC-3549 | reverse complement strand
CATCAGAGATGTGTATAAGAGACAGAGCGGGGAGAACGTCCCTGAGTGCGGAGGCCTCCGGCTTCACCAGGGTCTCGTCCCGGTGGCTGGAGCAACTCGGCGGGCTCCGCAACGTCGTACGGCAGGAGCTGGTCGCGCGGCAGCTGGACGAGCAGATAGCCGCGCGCTTCCCCGTGGGGCGGCGGCTGCGGGTGCTCGACGTCGGCATGGGGCAGGGCACCCAGGCGCTGCGGCTGGCGCGGGCCGGGCACTCGGTGACCGGTCTGGAGTCGGACGACGCGATGCTCGAGGTGGCCCGGGACACCCTCGCGGCCGAGCCCGAAGGCATCCGGGAGCGGACGCGGATCATCCAGGGCGACGGCCGCGACACCGGGGTGCACTTCCTGCCCGGCAGCTTCGACGTGGTGCTCTGCCACGGCGTACTGATGTACGTGCCCGAGCCGGACCCCATGCTGGCGGGGCTGGCCCGGATGCTGGCGCCCGGGGGCCTGCTCTCGCTGCTCGTGCGGAACGCGGACGCGCTGGCGATGCGCCCCGGGACCGCCGGGGACTTCGCCGGAGCGCTGGCGGCGTTCGACTCGGACGTCTACACCAACCGGCTCGGCCTCGAGGTGCGGGCGGACCGGCTCGGTGCCCTGACGGACACCCTCGCCGGGATCGCCGCCCCGCTGCACACCTGGTACGGCGTGCGCGTCTTCACGGACAACGCGGACAACGACGCGGAGCTGCCGGAGGCCGGCGAGCTGGAGCGGGTGCTGGCCCTGGAGGACCGGGCCGGCCGGACCGACCCGTACCGCCGGGTGGCCGCGCTGCTGCACCTGTGCGGCGTACGCGGCTGACGCCTCCCGGGCCGTACCTCCGATCGGCCCAGCACCACGGGGTGCGGTGTGCGGCGGGCGGCGATACTCCCCGCATGGACACCTCCTCCCTCCGCAGCCGGGCACGCCGCTCGATCCCGTCCCTGACCGCCGGCGCCTGCGTCCTGGCCCTGGCGGCCGGCTGCGCGGGCGGCGGCGAGCCGCC
>NZ_KL585398.1:101910-105106 GCF_000721935.1 Streptomyces sp. NRRL WC-3549 | reverse complement strand
GCCCCGCCTCCGTCCGGTGCGCCGGTACGCGCGGCGGCCGCGGTCCGCGCCACGGACGAACTGCAGGACCAGTACCAGGCGGTCATCAAGAACGTGCTGCCCTCGGTGGTGCAGGTCGGCGCGTCGGACAGCCTCGGGTCCGGCATCGTCTACGACGACAAGGGCCACATCGTCACCAACGCCCACGTGGTGGGCGACGAGAAGGAGTTCGAGGTCAGCGTCGCCACCGGGGAGAAGGACCTGAAGGCGTCCCTGGTCTCCTCCTATCCGGAGCAGGACCTGGCCGTCATCAAGCTCGACCGCGTCCCGGGCGGGCTGCGGGCCGCGAAGTTCGGTGACGCCGACAAGGTCGAGATGGGCCAGATCGTGCTGGCCATGGGCTCACCGCTCGGCCTGTCCAGCAGTGTCACCCAGGGGATCGTCTCGGCGCTGGGCCGGACGGTCAGCGAGAGCAGCGCGGGCGGCGGCACCGGAGCCACGCTCGCCGACATGGTGCAGACCTCGGCGGCGATCAACCCGGGGAACAGCGGCGGGGCGCTGGTGAACCTGGACAGCGAGGTGATCGGCATCCCGACCCTCGCGGCGACGGACCCGCAGCTCGGCGGCAGCGCGGCGCCGGGGATCGGGTTCGCGATCCCGGTCTCCACGGTACGGACGGTCGCCGACCAGATCATCAGGTCGGGCCGGGTCACCGACTCGGGCCGCGCGGGGCTGAACATCACGGGCCGCACGGTCGTCGACGCGGAGTACCGGCCGGCCGGGGTGGCGATCGTGAGCGCGCCGAAGGGCGGAGCGGCGGCGAAGGCGGGGCTGCGCGCCGGGGACATCATCACCCGGATCGGTGACACCCCGGTCACCACGATCACGTCCCTCTCGGAGGCCCTGGCGAACGACGAGCCCGGCCAGAAGGTCAGGCTGACGTACACCCGGGGCGAGGAGAAGAGGACGGCAGAGGTCACGCTGGGCGAGATCTGAGCCCGCCGGGGCCGCCCCCCGGGGCGGACCCGGCCGCCGGCGGCCGGGGTCCTCCGTCCGGACCGTGCCGGGGTCGCGCGCCCCGGTCCTGTTCCGGACGGAAGAGGGACCCCAGGGCTGCCCTAGTCCCCCTGGAGGCTCATGGGGCCGTAGATTTTGGTCGAGTCCTCGAAGAGCGTCACCTGGTCCGCGCCGCCCTCCAGGAGCTCCTTCCAGAACTCACCGATCCAGGACTCCGCGTCCCCCTGGGTGGTGAATTCCTCCGGCTGCAGGGCCGGCTCCGTCTCCGTACCGTCGGACTTCTCGAACCGCCACGTCCACGCCATGTCCGCCTCCTGGGTCGTGTTGCTGCCCGAAGCCTAGTGGGTCCGGCCCCGCCCGGGCGGGGGTCCTGATCTTCCGGGCCCGCGCGATCCTGCCGAAGGGCCCGGGGCCCCGGCCCGGGCGCGCAGGCGGGACCGGGACGCGGGAGGATCAGGACCGTGGAACTGACTCTGCTCGGCACCGGAGCCCCCGAAGGGCTGCCTCGGCCCGACTGCCCCTGCGCCGTCTGCGCGTCGGCCCGCGGTACGGGGGCACGCGCCGCGACCTCGCTGCTCGTCGACGACGCGCTGCTGCTCGACCTCACCCCGGGGGCCGTGTTCGCCGCCGCCCGTGCGGGCCGTTCGGTCGCCGGCGTACGCCAGGTGCTGCTGACCCACCCGCACGACGGTCCCGCGCTGGAACTGCCCGCCGCGCTGCCTCCGGCCGGCCGGGTGCCGGACGGCCAGGAGCTGACCCTGATCAGCGGGCACCGGGTCCGGGCGGTGGCCATGGACTCCCCGGGGACCGGTTACGAGGTGGTCTCGCCGACGGGTGAGCGGCTGCTCTACCTGCCGCCGGGCGGTGCGCCGGCCGGTCTGGCCGACCGGGTGGCGGACCCCTACGACATGGTCGTCCTCGATGTGATCGGGCGGCCCGACGCCGTGGCCGCGCTGCGGGCCGTGCACGCGGTCACGGCCACCACCGAGGTGATCGCCGTGCATCTGGACCATGACGCGCCTCCCGGCCGGGACCTGGACCGGCGGCTGGCGGCCGGCGGGGCCCGGGCCGTGCCGGACGGGACGACGCTGCCGGTGGGCGAGTACCTGGCGGCGCCCGAGGTGCCCCGGCGCACGCTGGTCACGGGCGGTGCGCGGTCCGGGAAGTCGCTGGAGGCCGAGCAGCGCCTGGGCACGTTCCCCGAGGTGGTGTACGTGGCCACCGGCGGACGCCGGGAGGGCGACGCGGAGTGGGCCGACCGGATCGGGCTGCACCGGGAGCGCCGGCCCGCCGCGTGGCGTACCGAGGAGACGTGCGAGCTGGTGGAGCTGCTGGAGTCGGACGGCCCGCCGCTGCTGATCGACTGCCTGTCGCTGTGGCTGACGGACGCGATGGACCGGGTGGACGCCTGGGACGAGGCGCTCTGGGCGGACGGCGGCCGGGAGAGGCTGCGGGCCCGGGTCGCCGCCCTGGTCCACGCGGTGCGCGGGACGCGGCGCACCGTCGTGGCGGTGACCAACGAGGTCGGTTCCGGCGTGGTGCCGGCCACGCCGGGCGGCCGGCGCTTCCGGGACGAACTGGGCCGTCTGAACGCCGCGTTCGCCGACGAGTGCGAGCACGTGCTGCTGGTGGTGGCGGGTCAGGCGCTGGTGCTGCGGGGCTGAGCACCGCCGGGCACGAGGGCCCGGGGGCGGGGAGGGCCGCCGGGTACTGTTTCCGCACAGGAGTCCGCCGCCGGGCTCCGGCCCACCCTGTGACGACCCGCGAGGCAGACCCCCGTGAATCTGGACGACTTCTCCGACCTGATCGAACGCCCCGACGGAGGCGTGCGCCGTGCCGCCGAGGAACGCCGGCAGCGGCTGCTCGTCCCTCCCGGCTCCCTGGGCCGCCTCGACGAGCTGGCTGAATGGCTGTCCGCCGCCCAGCAGTCGGTGCAGGTCAAGCCGGTCGACCGGCCCCGCGTGGTGCTCTTCGCCGGTGACCACGGGGTGGCGGAGCTGGGCGTGTCGGGCCGGGCGGCCGGCAGCGCCCACGAGCTCGTCCGGGCGGTCCTGGACGGTTCGAGTCCGGTCGCGGTGCTGGCCCGGCGGTTCTCCGTACCGGTACGGGTCGTCGACGCCGGGCTGGACTGCGACCCGGAGCTGCTCCCCGAGGCCGTCGTGCGCCACCGGGTGCGGCGCGGCAGCGGCCGCATCGACGT
>NZ_KL585398.1:94774-101681 GCF_000721935.1 Streptomyces sp. NRRL WC-3549 | reverse complement strand
AGATGTGTATAAGAGACAGCGAGCAGGCCGTGCGTCTGGGGATGCGGATCGCGGACGAGGAGGCGGACTCCGGCACCGACCTGGTCGTCCTGGGCGATCTGAGCGTGGGCGGGACGACGGCGGCCTCGACCCTGATCGCCGCACTGTGCGGTACGGACGCCTCGGTGGTCACCGGGCGCGGCGGCGCGGGCATCGACGACCTGGCCTGGATGCGCAAGTGCGCCGCGATCCGGGACGCGCTGCGCCGGGCCCGGCCGGTCCTCGGTGACCTGCTGGAGCTGCTGGCCACGGTGGGCGGGGCCGATCTGGCGGCGACGACCGGTTTCCTGCTGCAGAGCGCGGTACGGCGGATGCCGGTGATCCTGGACGGCATGGTCGGGGCGGCCTGCGCCCTGGTGGCCCAGCGGGCGGCCTTCCGGGCCCCGGACTGGTGGCTGGCGGGCCAGGTGAGCGGGGAGCCCGCGCAGGGGAAGGCGCTGGACCGGATGGCGCTGACCCCGCTGCTGGACCACGGGCTGGTGGTCGGCGAGGGGACCGGGGCGCTGCTGGCGCTGCCGCTGGTCCAGGCCGCCGCGGCGCTGGCCGCGGAGCTTCCGGAGCGCGCCGGTGAGGTCCCTGCGGACGACGAGGACGAGGGGGAGGAGCGCGGCGGAGAGGGCGCGACGGGCGAAGAGGCGGCGGAGGCCACCGCCTGAGAGGCCGTCAGGGAGTGGTTGGGGAGCGGCGTCCGGGCCGGTGCCCCGCCGGGCAGGTCCTGGACCCCGCGGCGGCGGCCGGCCCGGCGCACGTGGTGGCGGCAGGCCCGCGAGGTGCCCGGGCGGAGCCCGGTGGCGGCCTCGGCGGAAGCGCGGGGCCCGGGGCGGGCCGGGCGAGGCGTACGGCGGCGATCAGCGCGATGAGCGGGACCGCGGTGCCGGTCGGCGCCGTCCGGGTCCGACGGCTCCCCGGTGCAGCCAGTGACCGATCCCACCCGCTCCCGAAGCTCCACCTATGAGGCTTTTGCCGCGTTCCCCCCGATCCGGCCCGAGGTCGCACCGGCTAGCCTGCGCGCGGTGACCTCCCTGAACAGCCACGGCGTGCGCTTCGCCTTCGGCACTCTGACCGTGCTCCCCGTCCGCGTCTCACGCTGGGACCGCGAGACCGCGCGGGCCGGCATGCTCTGCGCACCGCTCGCCGGGCTCGTGGTGGGGCTGCTCGCGGCGGTTCCCGGGGCGCTGCTGCTGCTCGCCGGGGCCGGCCCCCTGCTCGCGGCCGTCGCCTCCGCCGCGCTGCCCGCCGTCCTGACCCGGGGGCTGCACCTGGACGGGCTGGCGGACACCGCGGACGGGCTGGGCAGCGGCAAGCCGGCCGCGGACGCGCTGCGGATCATGAAGCAGTCGGACATCGGCCCGTTCGGCGTGATCACCCTGCTGTTCGTGCTGCTGGCACAGGTCGCGGCCCTCTTCGAGCTCTACGGCCGGGGATGGGCGCACGGCGCGGCGGGGGCGCGGCCCCCGGCGGCCACGGGCCGGTGCGGTACGCCCTGGCCGCCCTGGCGGGCCTGGCGGCGGCGTGGCTGTTGCTGCGTCACTGCGTCCGGCGCTTCGGCGGGGTCACCGGCGATGTGTTCGGGGCCCTGGAGGAGACGGCGGCCACGGCGGTGCTGGTGGTGCTGGTGCTGGGCGGCTGACCCGGCTCAGCAGGTCTGGCGCCAGGCGCCGAGTTCGTACTCCTTCAGCAGCGAACTCAGGCGCAGCCGCCGGGAGTCGGGGCAGAAGTCGGCCACCGGCAGCTCGTACTCCGCGTGCAGGACGGCCTTGCCCGCGTCGATGAACGGGGTGAGCTCGTCGCACTCCTCGTACTGGGCGCACTGCTCGTTCACCGCGAAGTCGAAGTCGCCGACCAGTTCCGGGATCTGGGGCAGGTCGTTCTTCAGTCCCACGGCCATGCCGTGCCGGTGGGCGAGGTCCGCGATCAGGCGGTTGTAGCGCAGCTGGTGCTCCGCGGTGAGCGGGAAGCCGGTGTCGTTGAGATAGCCGTCCATGTTGTCGGGCTCCACCGCGTCGAAGCCCTTCTTCGCGCACATCTCGATCCGGGTCTCCATCAGCGGCTCCAGGACGTCGGTGCGGCGGATGTCGAGCCACCACTCCCCGTCCCAGCCGTTGCTCTTGCCGCGTACCGAGGCGGGGAACTCCTCGGCGTCCGGACGGAAGTCCTCCCAGGCGCCGGTGGAGAGGTAGCAGATGACCTTGCGGCCCTCGCCGTGCAGCGCGGCCACCGTCTTCGCGTCCTGGTCGAAGCCGTCGATGTCGTACACCGGGGCGTCCACCGAGGTGTCGATCCGGCCGGAGAGCTGCCACTGCCAGTCCACGCCGGGCTCCGGCCGCCAGTGCTCCGCCGCCCGGCCGCCGGCGCCGTCTCCCCCGTCCGCGTCCTTGTCCGCGTCCGCGCCGCAGCCGGCGAGCAACGCCGGCAGGAGGAGCGCGGCGCAGAGCACCCGCCCCCATGCCCTCGTACCGCCCGCTGTGTTCCGCATACCGCTCCCCCGCTCGATCCGTGCTGGTGAACGACCTTATCGGCGCCCGGCGTTCCTTCCGGACCGGGTCGGGCGGAGGCGCTCACGGGGCCGCGGCCCGCACACGGACGGCCGTGCCCCCGTGAGCGGGAAGCAAAGGCGCGCGTAGGCTCATTCCCGGCACATTGCGGCGAGGCATACGATGCGCCGGGCGCGGTCGGCCCACCCCTCGACCGGCACAGAACTCAACGGAAGCGAGATTTCACCACCGTGACTGCTCTCACTCTCAGCACTGCCGGTGCGGCGACGCTGCGCGCCGACGCACTCGTCGTCGGCGTCGCCAAGGGCGCGAAGGGGCCGGTCGTGGCACCGGGCGCCGAGGCCGTGGACAAGGCCTTCGACGGAAAGCTCGCAGCCGTCCTGGAGACCCTGGGCGCCAGTGGTGCCGAGGGCGAAGTGACCAAGCTCCCCGCGCCGTCCGGCCTGAAGGCCCCGGTCGTGCTGGCGGTCGGCCTCGGCCGGACCCCCGAGCAGGACGACGCCTACGACGCCGAGGCGCTGCGCCGGGCCGCGGGCAGCGCCGCGCGCGCCCTGCACGGCTCGAAGAAGGCCGGCTTCGCGCTGCCGACGGAGTCCGCCGAGGACGCCGCGGCCATCGCGGAGGGCGCCCTGCTGGGTGCGTACGCCTTCACCGCCTACCAGGGCGGCGAGGACAGGATCGCCCCCAAGGGCGCCAAGAACAAGGGCCCGAAGCAGCCGCTGGCCGAGGTCGCCCTGCTCGGCGCCAAGCCCCGCGACAAGGCGTACAAGGCCGCCGCCGAGCGCGCCGTCGCCCTCGCGGAGGAGATCAACCGGGCCCGTGACCTGATCAACACCCCGCCGAACGACCTGTACCCGGAGTCCTTCGCCGCCGTCGCCACCGCGGCCGGCAAGGAGCACGGCATCAAGGTCCAGGTGCTCGACGAGAAGGCCCTCGTCAAGGGCGGCTTCGGCGGTCTGCTCGGTGTCGGCCAGGGCTCGACGCACGGCCCCCGCCTGGTCCGCCTGGCCTACACGCACCCGAAGGCGGAGAAGACGCTGGCCCTGGTCGGCAAGGGCATCACCTACGACTCGGGCGGCATCTCGCTGAAGCCGGCCGGGCACAACGAGACGATGAAGTGCGACATGAGCGGTGCCGCCGCCGTGTTCGCCACCGTCGTCGCGGCCTCCCGCCTCGGCCTGCGGGTCAACGTCACCGGCTGGCTGGCCCTCGCCGAGAACATGCCGTCCGGCAACGCCACCCGCCCGGGCGACGTCCTGCGCATGTACAGCGGCAAGACTGTCGAGGTCCTCAACACCGACGCCGAGGGCCGTCTCGTCCTCGCCGACGCGCTGACCCGCGCCTCGGAGGAGAACCCGGACGCGATCGTCGACGTGGCGACCCTGACCGGGGCCATGGTCCTGGCGCTGGGCAACCGCACCTTCGGCGTGATGTCCAACGACGACGCCTTCCGCACCTCGATCCACGAGACCGCCGAGGAGGTCGGCGAGGCCTCCTGGCCGATGCCGCTCCCCGCGGACCTGCGCAAGGGCATGGACTCCCCGACCGCCGACATCGCCAACATGGGCGAGCGGATGGGCGGCGGCCTGGTGGCCGGCCTGTTCCTGAAGGAGTTCGTGGGCGAGGGCATCGCCTGGGCCCACCTGGACATCGCGGGCCCGGCCTTCCACGAGGGCGCCCCGTACGGCTACACCCCCAAGGGCGGCACCGGCTCCTCGGTCCGCACGCTGCTCCGGCTGGCCGAGCGCACGGCCGACGGCGACCTGGGCTGACCCCCCGCCCGCGGCGCGCGCCGGTTACACCGGGCGCGCGCCGTTCGCGGGCGGCGATACGGCCCCGGGCATACGTCCGGGGCCGTACGTGTTCCCCCAGTGGCACCTGACCGCCGGTTTTCCGAAACTTTGTACGCATACGGCACGGCCCGGGCCGGGTGTTCGCCCGGCCCCGACCAGGGGCCCGCGTCCCGTCCGCCCCCGACAAGTGCGAAGATGGGTTCTCGGCAGGACAGGGCCCCCACCACAGGGCCGAACTACACAAGCGGCCGCACACCAGCCGACCGGCCGGTCACACCCCAGCGACGGGGTCCGGCGTACGGCGCACATGCATGGAGGACGTGACGTGGCGAACGACGCCAGCACCGTTTTCGACCTAGTGATCCTCGGCGGTGGTAGCGGCGGTTATGCCGCGGCCCTGCGCGGAGCGCAGCTGGGCCTGGACGTCGCACTGATCGAGAAGGGCAAGGTCGGCGGCACCTGCCTGCACAACGGCTGTATCCCCACGAAGGCGCTGCTGCACGCCGGTGAGATCGCCGACCAGGCCCGCGAGTCGGCCCAGTTCGGTGTGAAGGCCACCTTCGAGGGCATCGACATGGCGGCCGTCCACAAGTACAAGGACGACGTGATCTCGGGCCTGTACAAGGGCCTGCAGGGTCTCGTCGCCTCGCGCAAGATCCACTACGTCGAGGGTGAGGGCCGTCTCTCGTCGCCCACCTCGGTGGACGTCGGCGGCCAGCGCATCCAGGGCCGCCACGTGGTCCTCGCGACCGGTTCCGTGCCGAAGTCGCTGCCCGGTCTGGAGATCGACGGCGACCGCATCATCTCCTCGGACCACGCGCTGAAGCTGGACCGCGTCCCGAAGTCCGCCATCGTCCTCGGCGGCGGCGTGATCGGCGTCGAGTTCGCCTCGGCGTGGAAGTCCTTCGGCACCGACGTCACGATCGTCGAGGGCCTGAAGCACCTGGTCCCGGTCGAGGACGAGAACAGCTCGAAGCTGCTGGAGCGCGCGTTCCGCAAGCGCGGCATCAAGTTCAACCTCGGCACCTTCTTCGACAAGGCCGAGTACACGCAGGACGGCGTCAAGGTCACCCTCGCCGACGGCAAGACCTTCGAGGCGGAGGTGCTGCTGGTCGCGATCGGCCGCGGCCCGGTCTCGCAGGGTCTGGGCTACGAGGAGGCCGGGGTCGCCATGGACCGCGGTTACGTCCTCGTCGACGAGTACATGCAGACCAACGTCCCGACGATCTCGGCCGTGGGCGACCTGGTCCCGACCCTGCAGCTGGCGCACGTCGGCTTCGCCGAGGGCATCCTCGTCGCGGAGCGGCTGGCCGGTCTCAAGACCGTGCCGATCGACTACGACGGTGTCCCCAAGGTCACGTACTGCCACCCCGAGGTCGCCTCCGTGGGCATCTCCGAGGCCAAGGCCAAGGAGATCTACGGCGCGGACAAGGTCGTCGCCCTCAAGTACAACCTCGCGGGCAACGGCAAGAGCAAGATCCTCAAGACCGCGGGCGAGATCAAGCTCGTCCAGGTCAAGGACGGTGCCGTGGTCGGCGTCCACATGGTCGGTGACCGTATGGGCGAGCAGGTCGGCGAAGCCCAGCTGATCTACAACTGGGAGGCGCTGCCGGCCGAGGTCGCGCAGCTCATCCACGCCCACCCGACGCAGAACGAGGCCATGGGCGAGGCCCACCTGGCGCTCGCCGGCAAGCCGCTGCACTCCCACGACTGACCCAGTCCGGGCGCGACGACCGACCACTTCCGCATTTTCGTAAGGAGCAACTGAAACCATGTCGGTTTCCGTAACCCTTCCGGCGCTCGGCGAGAGCGTCACCGAGGGCACTGTCACCCGTTGGCTGAAGGCCGAGGGCGAGCGCGTCGAGGCCGACGAGCCGTTGCTCGAGGTCTCGACCGACAAGGTCGACACCGAGATCCCGGCCCCCGCCGCCGGTGTCCTGACCTCCATCAAGGTCGCCGAGGACGAGACCGTCGAGGTCGGCGCCGAGCTGGCCGTCATCGACGACGGCTCCGGCGCACCCGCCGCCGAGGCCGCTCCGGCCGCCGAGCCCGCGGCCGTTCCGGCCCCGGTCGCCGAGGAGGCCCCCACCGCCCCGTCGACCGAGACCGAGGCCCCGGCCGAGGCACCGGCCGCACAGGACACCGCCGGCGCCTCCTCCGCGTCCGGTACGGACGTCACCCTTCCGGCGCTCGGTGAGAGCGTCACCGAGGGCACCGTCACCCGCTGGCTGAAGGAGGTCGGCGAGGAGGTCGCGGAGGACGAGCCGCTGCTCGAGGTCTCCACGGACAAGGTCGACACCGAGATCCCCGCGCCGGTCGCCGGCGTGCTGCTGGAGATCGTCGTCGGTGAGGACGAGACCGCCGAGGTCGGCGCCAAGCTGGCCGTCATCGGCGCCCCGGGGGCGGCTCCGGCCGCCGCACCGGCCCCGGCCGCACCGGCCCCCGCCGCCGAGAAGCCGGCCGCCCCGGCTCAGGCCCCGGCGGCCCCGGCCCCGGCTCAGGCCGCACCGGCCCCCGCGGCCCCCGCGCCCGCCGCCGAGAAGCCGGCCGCGCCGGCCCCCGCCCCGGCACAGGCCGCAC
>NZ_KL585398.1:87684-94553 GCF_000721935.1 Streptomyces sp. NRRL WC-3549 | reverse complement strand
GCTCCGGCCCCGGCGGCACCCGCCGCCCAGCCCGCCGCCGCTCCGGCCCCGGCCGCACCGGCCGCGTCCGCCGCCGACGACGGTGCGTACGTCACGCCGCTGGTCCGCAAGCTCGCCGCCGAGAACGGCGTCGACCTGGGCGCGGTCAAGGGCACCGGTGTCGGTGGCCGCATCCGCAAGCAGGACGTCGTCGACGCCGCGGAGGCCGCCAAGGCCGCCGCGGCCGCCCCGGCCCCGGCTCCGGCCGCCGCGGCCGCTCCGGCAGCCTCGAAGGCGCCGAAGCTGGAGGCGTCCCCGCTGCGCGGTCAGACGGTCAAGATGACCCGCATGCGCAAGGTCATCGGCGAGAACATGATGAAGGCGCTGCACTCGCAGGCCCAGCTGACCACGGTCGTCGAGGTCGACATCACGAAGCTGATGAAGCTGCGCAGCCAGGCGAAGGCCGCCTTCGCCGCCCGTGAGGGCGTCAAGCTGTCCCCGATGCCGTTCTTCGTGAAGGCGGCGGCCCAGGCGCTGAAGGCCCACCCGGTCGTCAACGCCCGGATCAACGAGGACGAGGGCACCATCACGTACTTCGACTCGGAGAACATCGGCATCGCCGTGGACGCCGAGAAGGGTCTGATGACCCCGGTCATCAAGGGTGCGGGCGACCTGAACATCGCCGGCATCGCGAAGAAGACCGCCGAGCTGGCCGGCAAGGCCCGTGGTGGCGGCCTCACCCCGGACGACATGTCCGGCGCCACCTTCACGGTCAGCAACACCGGTTCGCGCGGTGCGCTGTTCGACACCGTCATCGTGCCGCCGAACCAGGCGGCCATCCTGGGCATCGGTGCCACCGTCAAGCGTCCGGCGGTCATCGAGACCGCCGAGGGCACCGTCATCGGTGTCCGCGACATGACGTACCTGTCGCTCTCCTACGACCACCGTCTGGTGGACGGCGCGGACGCCGCCCGTTACCTGACCACGGTCAAGGCGATCCTCGAAGCGGGTGAGTTCGAGGTCGAGCTGGGTCTCTGAGCCGGCTCGAACCGCCCACGAGGCTTCGGCTGTAACGAGCCTCACCTGCGGCGCCCCCGCCCGGAAGACTCCCGGGCGGGGGCGCCGCCGTATTGTCTAGGCACCACCGGTCGTTCCGGCAGCCGTGTTGGTGTATGTGACACCGGTTTGCCCCGAAGGAGCCCGTCATGACCCCGCCCGTCGTCCACTCGCTGCGCGAACAGATCCGCGAGCACCTCGTGGACGGGATCGTGAGCGGGCGCTGGAAGCCGGGTGAGCGCATCGTGGAGCGCCGGATCGCGACCGAGCTGGAGGTCAGCCAGACCCCCGTACGCGAGGCGCTGCGCGAGCTGGAGACCCTCCGGCTGATCGAGTCGGCCCCCAACAAGGGGGTCCGCGTACGCAACCTCACCGCTGCCGACCTGGAGGAGAGCTACCCGGTCCGCGCCGGTCTGGAGCAGATCGCGGCGGAGCTGGCGGCGCCGGTGCTGGGCGGGGACTGCTCACGGCTCGCCCCGCACGTGGCGGCCCTGTACGAGGCGGACCGGCTCGCCGACGGTGAGGCGCAGGTGCGCCACACGGTGGCCTTCCACCGGGAGATGGTGCGGGCGGCGGGCAACGCCGTGCTGCTGCACACCTGGGAGGGACTGGGCATCGAGGTGTTCACGGCCCTGTCGATCCGCTGGCTCGGCACGGTGCAGAAGTCGTACGCGGAGGAGCACGAGGCGCTCGTCGACGCGTTCCAGAGGCGGGACCCGCGGATCGCGGTGCTGGTGAAGGAGCACGTCCTGGGGTGTGCGCCCCGCGCCTGAGGCTCCGGGGAGCCGTGGCCCATCCGTGGGGGCCGGCGCTCGAATGCGCAGGTCAGCGCCCCTTTTCGCCCCAATCTTCCCGTCACTGCGTGCCCCGTTTCGCGGCACCGCATGCCACTTTTCTTCATATCGAGAAGTTTTACCCTTCATCCTTTGATCGATCATCGATCGGCGCCTTAGAGTTCAGTCGCGGGCCCACCGGCCCCATCGCCCTGTCCTGCCAGCCAGGGACTTCTCCACCCCCTCCCACTCCGGAAGGCGGCGATCATGACCGACCCCGTAGCAAAGCTTCCGAGCGAGCTCGACCAGCTCCCGGACCGCGACCCCGAGGAGACCGCCGAATGGGCGGCCTCCCTGGACGCCGTCACCAAGGCCGCGGGCCCGCACCGTGCCGCATACCTCATGCGGCGCTCGCTCCAGCACGCGGAGGGCGCCGGTATCGCGCTGCCCAAGCTGCTGGAGACCGATTACATCAACACCATCCCCACCGCCGCCGAGCCCGCGTTCGACGGCGACCTGGAGATGGAGTCCCGGATCACCGCCTGGAACCGCTGGAACGCGGCGGCGATGGTCACCCGGGGCGCGCGCTACGGCGTCGGCGGGCACATCGCCACCTTCGCCTCGGCCGCCTGGCTGTACGAGACCGGCTTCAACCACTTCTTCCGCGGCAAGGAGGGGGACGGCTCCGGCGACCAGATCTACGTCCAGGGCCACGCCTCGCCCGGCATCTACGCCCGCGCCTTCCTCGACGGCCGCCTCAGCGAGCAGCAGCTCGACAACTTCCGCCAGGAGTCGGGCGGTGACGGCCTGCCGTCCTACCCGCACCCGCGGCGGCTGCCCTGGCTGTGGGAGTTCCCCACGGTGTCGATGGGCCTCGGCCCGCTCTCGGCGATCTACCAGGCGCGCTTCAACCGCTACCTGGCGAACCGCAACATCAAGGACACGTCGAACTCGCACGTCTGGGCCTTCCTGGGCGACGGCGAGATGGACGAGCCCGAGTCGACCGCTGCCCTCGCCCTCGCGGCGCGTGAGCAGCTCGACAACCTGACCTTCGTCGTCAACTGCAACCTGCAGCGCCTCGACGGCCCGGTCCGCGCCAACTTCCGCGTGGTCCAGGAGCTGGAGGGCGCCTTCCGCGGGGCCGGCTGGAACGTCGTCAAGACGCTCTGGGGCAGCGCCTGGGACGAGCTGTTCCAGCTCGACACCACGGGCGCCCTGGTCCGCCGTCTCCGTGAGGTGCCGGACGCGCAGTTCCAGACGTACGCGACGCGCGACGTGGCCTACATCCGCGAGCACTTCTTCGGCGCCGAGCCCGCGCTCGCCGAGCTGGCGAAGCTGCTGAGCGACGCCAAGATCGCCGAGTGCTTCTACTCCTCGCGCGGCGGCCACGAGGCCCGCAAGGTGTACGCGGCCTACCGGGCCGCCCTGGCGCACAAGGGCGCGCCGACCGTGATCCTGGCGCAGACCGTCAAGGGCTACACGCTCGGCAAGGGCTTCGAGTCCAAGAACGCCAACCACCAGATGAAGAAGCTGTCGGTCGACGAGTTCAAGAGCATGCGCGAGCTGCTCGGCCTCCCGATCCCGGACAGCGCCTTCGAGGACGGCCTGGTCCCCTACGCCCACCCGGGCGCCGACTCCCCCGAGGTCCGCTACCTCCAGGAGCGCCGTGCCGCCCTCGGCGGTCCGGCCCCCGCCCGCCGGGTCCACACGGTGGCCCTGCCCCAGCCGGAGGAGCGCGCCTTCAAGGCCCTGTACAAGGGCTCCGGCAAGCAGGAGATGGCCACCACCATGGCGTTCGTCCGCCTGGTGAAGGACCTGATGCGGGACAAGGAGACCGGCAGGCGCTGGGTCCCGATCGTCCCGGACGAGGCCCGTACCTTCGGTATGGAGTCGCTGTTCCCGTCGGCCGGCATCTACTCGCCGCTGGGCCAGACGTACGAGCCGGTCGACCGCGACCAGCTGATGTACTACAAGGAGGCCAAGGACGGCCAGATCCTCAACGAGGGGATCACCGAGGCCGGCGCCATGGCCGACTTCATCGCCGCCGCCACGTCGTACGCGACGCACGGCGAGACGATGATCCCGTTCTACATCTTCTACTCGATGTTCGGCTGGCAGCGGACCGGCGACCAGATGTGGCAGCTCGCCGACCAGCTCGGCAAGGGCTTCATCGTCGGCGCCACCGCGGGCCGTACGACCCTGACGGGTGAGGGCCTCCAGCACGCGGACGGCCACTCCCACCTGATCGCGTCCACGAACCCGGCGTCGCTCAACTACGACCCGGCGTTCGCGTACGAGATCGCGGTGATCGTCAAGGACGGTCTGCGCCGGATGTTCGGTCCGGACGCCGAGGACGTCTTCTACTACCTGACGGTCTACAACGAGCCCAAGCAGCAGCCCGCGATGCCCGAGGGCGTCGAGGAGGGCATCGTCAAGGGCCTGTACCGCTTCAAGGAGGGCGCGTCCGCCGCGGCGGACGCCCCGCGCATCCAGCTGCTGGGCTCCGGCACGGCGATCCACTGGGCCCTGGAGGCCCAGGAGCTGCTGGCCGCCGACTGGGGGGTCACGGCCGACGTCTGGTCCGCCACCTCGTGGGGCGAGCTGCGCCGTGACGCGCTGGAGTGCGACGAGGCGCTGCTCCGCGGTGAGCAGCGGGTGCCGTACGTGACCCAGGCGCTGTCCGGCGCCCCGGGTCCCGTCCTCGCGGTGAGCGACTGGATGCGGGCGGTCCCGGACCAGATCAGCCAGTGGGTGGAGCAGGACTGGTCCTCGCTGGGCACGGACGGCTTCGGCATCTCCGACACCCGTGTGGGCGCCCGCCGCTACTTCGGCGTCGACCCGCAGTCGGTCACGGTCGCCGCGCTGGCCCAGCTGGCCCGCCGCGGTGAGGTCCCGGCGTCGAAGGTCAAGGAGGCCCGCGAGAAGTACGGGCTCTGAGGGACGGCCGCACCCCGGCCTCTCCGCTTCGCACCGCAGGGCGGGCTCACTCCGAGCCCGCCCTGCGTGCGTCGCCGCGCCCGCCGCGGCGCACACCCCTGGGGCGGGGGGCCTGCCGCGGAGAATCCCCCTTCGGCTGTGGTTCATAGGCTCATACGGGTATATGCGGCATATCGTTCGAGGTCCATGGGCCGGGTATCCCCCACTGCCCCGGCACGGCCTCAGAGGGGATGCAGCATGACCACTGCCGAGAGCTCCGTTCCGCACACGCTGCGGGCGACGATCGTCGTCCCGGTCTACAACGCGTCGCACCACATCGAGTCGTGCGCCCCGTCGCTGCTCGGGCAGAGCATCGGGCCCGACCACTACGAGGTCGTCTACGTCGACGACGGGTCGACGGACGATTCGGCGGAGCGCCTGGACCGGCTGGCCGCCGCCCACCCGCACGTCCGTGTGATCCACCAGGAGAACTCGGGCTGGCCCGGCAAGCCCCGCAACGTGGGCATCGCGCACAGCAGGGGCGAGTTCGTCCAGTTCGTGGACCAGGACGACGAGTTGGGCGAGGAGGCCCTGGAGCGCCTGTGCGCCCTGGGCGCGAAGAACGAGTCGGACATCGTGCTGGGCAAGGTCGTCGGCACCATGCAGCCGCCCAGCAGTGTCTTCGCCCGGACCATCGACCGGTGCTCGGTGCGCGACCACTCGCTGATGGACTCGCTCACCCCGCACAAGATGTTCCGGAGATCGTTCCTCCTGGAACACGGCATCAGGTTCCCCGAGGGCAGGTGCCGGCTGGAGGACCAGCTGTTCATGGCCCGCGCCTACGTCGCCACCGACCGGGTCTCCGTGCTGGCCGACTACCCCTGCTACTACTGGATGCGCCGCGCGGACGAGGGGAACAACAGCAGCGCGCCGATCGACGTCCGGGGCTACTTCGGCAACCTCCGCCAGGTCGTCCGGGCGCTGAAGGACGGTACGGAGCCGGGCGCCGAGCGCGACGCGCTGCTGCGCCGCACCTACCGGGTGGAGATCCTCCAGCAGGTGAGCGAGCCCCGGGTGCTCAGCAACCACCTGGACGTCCGGTCCCGGTTCGAGGCCGTTCGGGAGCTGGTCGCGGAGGAGTTCGCCCCCGGGGTACGGGAAGGGCTCCCCGCCGTGCAGCGGCTGCGCGCGACGCTCCTGGAGGAGGGCCGCCTCGACGGTCTGCGGGCACTGGCGGAACGCACCCGCACGCTGCGGGCGCAGGCCCGGCTGGGCCGGTTGCGCTGGCGGGACGGCAGACTGACCGCCCCGCTCCGGATGACCCTGACGCACGACGACGGCACCCCCGTGGTCATGGTGGAGCGCGACGGGCGCCTGCTGCTCGACCCCCGGCTGCTGGAGGGGAACCCGGCGATCACGGAGTGGGAGGTCGGCGACCCCCTGCGTGCCGCGTCCGCGCATGTGCTCCTGAAGGACCGTAAGCGGCCCATGGGCTGGTTCCCCGCCTGCGACCTCAGGGCCGCGGTGGTCGCCGCCGGTCCGGGCCGCAGCCGGCTGGAGGTCCGCGGCGACCTGGTCGTCGATCCGCTCACCGCGGCCGGCGGCGCCCCGCTGCAACGCGGGGTCTACGACGTGCGGGGCTCGGTGCAGCTGCTCGGGGTGGGCAGGAGCGTCCGGATCACCGGGGACCGGCGCGGTGAGCTGACGGCGGCCGGAGCCGCCCGGGTCGGTCCCGGTGCCGTGGGCGTCGTCCCCTACTGGACCGCCGAGCGCACGCTCGCCGTCGACGTGGGCGAGTTCTACCACCGCATGGACGCCCTCCCGCCGCGCCGGTGGACCGCGCGCATCCCGGCGCCGGCGCGCCGCCCGCTCGGCAGGGCCTGGCGCACCCTGCGCGCGAAGGCGCCCCGGCGCTGACCGCACACCCGCGGGAGCGGGCCGCCGGGGTGCCCGCACAATGGCCGCATGCGTGCTGCCCGGCTCATCAAGATGGTCCTGCTCCTGCAGTCCCGGCCCGCCCTGACCGCCGCCGAGCTGGCCCGCGAGCTGGAGGTCTCGGAACGCACGGTGACCCGGGACGCGCAGGCGCTCTCCGAGGCGGGCGTCCCCGTCTACGCCGACCGGGGCAGGAACGGCGGGTACCGG
>NZ_KL585398.1:86910-87492 GCF_000721935.1 Streptomyces sp. NRRL WC-3549 | reverse complement strand
CCGACCGGGGCAGGAACGGCGGGTACCGGCTCGTCGGCGGCTACCGGACGCGGCTGACGGGGCTCGCCCGCGAGGAGGCCGAAGCCCTCTTCCTGTCCGGGCTGCCGACGGTCCTGCGCGAGATGGGGCTCCACGACGCGGCGTCCGCCGCCCGGCTGAAGGTGACGGCCGCCCTGCTCCCCTCGCTCCGGGACGCCCCGCGGACCGCGGCCCGCCGCTTCCACCTGGACGCGCCGGGCTGGTTCCACGAGCCCGTCACCCCCGAGCTGCTGCCCACCGTCGCGGAGGCGGTACGGGACGACCGGCTCGTCCGGGCCCGCTACCGGCGCGGTGCCGCCGACGAGGTGGAGCGGGAGCTGGCCCCGTACGGGCTCGTGCTGAAGGCCGGCGTCTGGTACCTCTGCGCCCGGGCGGGGGACGACGTCCGGGTGTACCGGATCGACCGGTTCACGGCGGTCGAGGTGTCGGAGGAGTGTTTCGAGCGGGACGAGGACTTCGACCTGCCGGGTTTCTGGGAGGAGCGGGCCGCGCAGTTCGCCCGGTCGCTCCTGCGCACCGAGGTGACCGTACGGCTGTCGGAGG
>NZ_KL585398.1:85151-86716 GCF_000721935.1 Streptomyces sp. NRRL WC-3549 | reverse complement strand
CTGCCGCACGCCGTGGGCCGGGCCGCCGTGGACGACGCGCTCGCCGGGGCGCCGGCGCCCGGCGCGGACGGCCTGCGCACGCTCACCCTGGCGGTGGAGTCGGAGGAGGTCGCGTACGGCCAGCTGATGTCCCTGGGGCCGGAGTTGGAGGTCCTGGCGCCCGGGACGCTGCGGGCCCGCTTCGCCGAGGCCGCCGAAGGGCTGCGCGCCCTGTACCGCTGAGGGCCGCCCCGCCCGCCGCTGGGCGTGCGTCCCCCGGCGCCAGGGCAGATGCTGGAGCGGTGATGGACGAGACGGAGTTCTGGGAGATCATCGACAGCACCCGCGAGGCCGCCGAGGGCGACCCCGAGGACCACGCCGACGTGCTCGTCGAACGGCTGGTGCAGCTCGACCCCGAATCCGTGCTGGATTTCGCCCGGCACTTCGAGGCCCGCTACAACCGCGCCTACCGCTGGGACGTGTGGGGCGCCGCGGCCGTGCTCCTGGGCGGCGCGGACGACGACGCGTTCGACGACTTCCGCTGCTGGCTGATCGGGCAGGGCCGGGAGGTCTTCGAGGGCACGGTGCAGGACCCGGACGGCCTCGCCGGACTCCTGGAGGACTTCGACCAGGAGTACGACGGCGACGGCGAGGAACTCGGCTACGCCGCCGACGAGGCGTACGAGCAGCTGACCGGCGTGGTCACCCCGGACCTGGGCCTGCCGCCGCAGCCGGACCGGCCGGCGGGCACCCCGGTGGCGCTCGACGACGAGCGGGCGCTGGCCCGGCGGTTCCCCATGCTCTGGGAGCGCTTCGGCGCGGTCTGACCCGGCCGGCCGTTCACGGGGTCAGCGGGCGGCCCATCAGCACGTCGTCGACGTACCGCCCGTTCAGGAAGAACTCGCCGGGCAGCACGCCCTCGACGGTGAATCCCTCCGAGGCGTACAGCGCCCGGGCGGGGGCGTTGTGGCCGAGGACGCGCAGGGTCATCCGCCCGGCCCCCAGGCGGCGGGCCTCGGCGTACGCCGCCCGCAGCAGCGTCCGCCCCACACCGTGGCCCCGCGCCCATTCCGCCACGGCCAGGCCCTGTATCTGCCGTACGTGTGCGTTGCAGGCGAGCGGGGTCGGGCGCCCCAGCCTGATGTACCCGGCGAGCTCCTGTCCGCCGTCCGCGGTGACGGCCTCGGCCAGGAGGAACTCGGCGGGCCGGTGCCGGTCGTCGAAGAACGGGGGGTAGGGGGGCTGCGGCGCCGGCTGCACGGCGTGCACCGTCGACCAGGTGGCCCGGTCGAGCTCCGCGAGCGCGGGCTCGTCCTCGGGGCGGGCGGGACGGACGGGAGACAGGGAGCGGAGCTGCGGCACGGACGGCATGGCCGCCACTGTGCCACGCGGCCGGCCCGGTCCGCCCGGGCTTTTGCCCGGGCCGGGCGGCGGCCCGGCGGAGGGCGCGTGGGGCAGGATGGGGCCATGCTGCGTTCCCGTATCGCCGTCAGCGGATCGACCGGACTCATCGGAGCGGCGCTCGTGCGCTCGTTGCGGGCCGACGGGCACGAGGTGGTGCGGCTGGTACGCCGCCCCGCCGCCGC
>NZ_KL585398.1:84686-84943 GCF_000721935.1 Streptomyces sp. NRRL WC-3549 | reverse complement strand
ATACGCCGCCCCGCCGCCGCCGGTGACGAGGTGGAGTGGGACCCCGAGCGCCAGTACGTCGACGCGGCGGGCCTGGTCGGCTGCGACGCCGTCGTCCACCTCGCCGGTGCCGGGGTCGGCGACCACCGGTGGACCGAGGAGTACAAGCGGAGGATCCGGGACAGCCGGGTGCTGGGGACGGCGGCGATCGCCGAGGCCGTCGCCTCGCTGGACACCCCGCCGAAGGTGCTGCTGTCCGGCTCCTGTCTCTTATACAC
>NZ_KL585398.1:81634-84485 GCF_000721935.1 Streptomyces sp. NRRL WC-3549 | reverse complement strand
GCTGGACACCCCGCCGAAGGTGCTGCTGTCCGGCTCGGCCATCGGCTACTACGGCGACACCGGGGACCGGACCGTCGACGAGACCGCGCCCCCGGGCAAGGGGTTCCTGCCCTCCGTGTGCGTGGAGTGGGAGGAGGCCACGGCGCCCGCCGAGGAGGCCGGTATCCGCACGGTGCACGCCCGCACCGGTCTGGTCGTCGCCCGTGGGGGCGGGGCCTGGGGCCGCCTCTTCCCCCTCTTCAAGGCGGGCCTGGGCGGTCGTCTGGGCAGCGGCCGGCAGTACTGGAGCTTCATCGCCCTGCACGACCACGTCGCGGCCCTGCGGCACGTCCTGGACACCGAGGCCCTGTCCGGTCCGGTCAACCTGACCGGACCCGCGCCCGTCACCAACGGCCAGGTGACGGCGGCCATGGGGCGGGTGCTGCACCGCCCGACCCTCTTCACCGCGCCGGCGCCCGCCCTGCGGATCGCGCTCGGCGAGTTCGCCGGGGACGTCCTGGGCAGTCAGCGGGTGCTTCCCCGCAGGCTCCTCGACTCCGGCTTCGCGTTCGCCTTCCCCGGCATCGACGGCGCCATCCGGGCGGCACTGCGCTGATCGGACGGGCGTGCGACCCCGTGCACCGGTGCCCGGGGCGCGCGCGGCTGGGCGCCGGTCGGCCACCGGCCTAGCTTCGAGCCCGGACCCCGGCATTCCGGGGGTCCGCGGGGGCAGGAGCCCCCAGCGGTCGCGCCGACTCGGGGAGGGGCACGTGCTCAGGGCAGACACGGCACACCACGCGGACGTGGTTGTCATCGGGGCCGGGATCGCCGGTCTGACAGCCGCCCACCAGCTGATCAGCGCAGGAGTGGAGACATGCGTCCTGGAGGCCGCCCCCCGCGTCGGCGGGCGGATGGCCACCGAGGACCTGGACGGGTTCCGGCTCGACCACACGGGGTCCCTGCTCAGTCCCGCCGACCCGGAGCTGCGCGCCGCGCCGGGCCTCCACGGGCTGGCGCTCAGGGAGTTCGCCCCCGGGGTGCTCGTCCACAGCCGGGGCCGCCGCTACCGTGCCGGGGACGTGCGCAGCGCGAGGGGCGCGCTGAGGGCCGCACGCTCCCGGCCGAGCGCCCCTCACGCGCCCCTGGGCGGCGCGATCGAGCAGGCCAGGCTGGGCGCCTGGCTGTCCCGGCTCGCCACCACTCCGGTCTCCCGCATCCTGGCCCGGCCCGACCGGCCGGCACTGAACTCCCTCACCTCGCGCGGCCTCTCGCCCCGCACGGTCGACGGCTTCCTGCGCCCCCTGCTCTCGGCGCTGCTCTCCGACCCCGTCCTCGCCACGTCGAGCCGCTGCGCCGACCTCGCCCTGCGCGGTTACGCGCGCGGCGGGCTCTGCGTCCCGGCGGGCGGGGCCGCGGCCCTGCCCGAGCTGCTGGCGGCCTCGCTCCCGCCGGGCACCGTGCGGACCGGGGTGCACGTCACGGCCGCCGACATCACCTCCGTGCGCACCAAGGAGCACGGGGAGCTGAGCTGCCGCTCCCTGCTGCTGGCGACCGGGGCGGGCGCGGCCTCCGAGCTGCTGCCGGGGCTGCGGACGCCCTCCTTCCACCCCGTGACGGTGCTCCATCACACCGCCCCCGCTCCCCCGCCGACGGGCGCCCGGCTGCTGCTGGACGCCGACCGGTCGGGGCCGGTCGCGCACACCGCGGTGATGAGCGCGGTCGACCCGTCACGCGCACCGAACGGCCGGGCCCTGATCACCTCCACGGTCCTCGGTCCCCCGCCTCCGGACCTGGACCGCACCGTCCGCGCCCACCTGGCCTCGCTCTACGGCACCCCGACGTACGACTGGGAGCTCCTGGCGGCCCGTCACGACCCGGAGGCGGTGCCCGTGATGGCGCCGCCGCACGATCTGGAGCGGCCCGTGCGGGTGCTCGCCGGCCTGTACGTGTGCGGCGACCACCGCGACACGAGTACGGTCCAGGGCGCCCTGCACTCGGGCCGGCGGGCCGCCTCGGCGATCCTCACGGACCTCGGGGTGCGCCACACACCCGCGGACGGGCCGACGCTGCCCGCCGCGGCCTGACCCCGCCCCGGTTCAGCCCAGGGCCGCGACCCGGTCGCGGTAGCCGCGTACGGCGACCGCGTCCCGGTACGGCTCCAGGCGGCGCTCGAAGTCGCGGACGTACTCCGTGGCCCGCGCCGACCGCATCTGGGACGCCTGCTGGGCCGCCTCGGCGCCCAGCAGGCAGGCCTGGTCGAGCTCCCCGAGCCCGAGCCGGGCGGAGGCGAGCACCACCCGGCAGAACAGCCTGCTCCGGGCGTACGCCGGGGCGCGCAGCTGGAGCGACCGCTCGGCGTGCTGGGCGGCCGCCCGGTACTGCTGGAGGTCGCGGTGGCAGTGGCCGAACTCGTCGGCGAGCTGCGCCTCGTCGAAGGGCCGGGCCCAGTGCGGGACGTCGTCGCCGGGACGGGCGCTCTGCAGGGCGCGCTCCGCCCGCACGAGCGCCGCGACGCAGGCCCTGGTCTCGCCCAGGACGCCGTGCCCCCGGGCCTCGACCGCGTGCAGCAGGGCCATGACCACGGGCGGGGCCGAGGTACCGATGCCCTGCTGGGCGACCCGGGCGAGCTGGACGGCCTCCCTGCCGTGCCCGAGGTAGACGGCCTGCCGGCTCATCGTGATCAGCACGAACGAGCCGTACGCCCGGTCCCCGGCGGCCTGGGCGAGCCGCAGCGCCTGGACGAAGTAGCGCTGGGCCAGGCCGTGCGCCGCGATGTCGTACGACGTCCAGCCGGCCAGCCGGGTCAGGTCGGCGATCGCCGAGAACAACCGCCGCCCGACGGCCTCGCCGTAGGTCCCGCGGAGCATCGGCT
>NZ_KL585398.1:81066-81394 GCF_000721935.1 Streptomyces sp. NRRL WC-3549 | reverse complement strand
ATGTGTATAAGAGACAGGCGTGGTCCAGGGCGCGGAAGAGCTCGCCGACCGAGTGCAGGGCGGCGATGTCCCCGCTGCCGACCCGCTGGCCGGACCCGCGGTCGGTGCCCCGCTGCCGTGGGACGGCCGGGTGGGCCGCTCCGGGGGCTCCGGGCGGGCGGGTGGGGCCGGGCCCCCTGGAGCCGGGCCTGGTCCCGGGGGTGCCGGGGCCGTGGGCGTGGCCGGGGGTGTGCGTGGGGCCGGGGGCCGCGAGGTGTCCCCCGGCTCCGGGCGGGTGGCCGGGGGACACGCCGCCCGCCGGGTCGGCGTCTGTCTCTTATACACATCT
>NZ_KL585398.1:77897-80842 GCF_000721935.1 Streptomyces sp. NRRL WC-3549 | reverse complement strand
TACGCGCCCCGTGGGCGTCGGCCGGCGTGCGCGGGCCCGGTAAGCCGGCCGCGCCCGCCACCGAGGCGGCGGGCTCGCCGCGTCCGACCCATTCGTCGGCCCGTCCGATCAGCCAGTCCCTGCTGGGGACGACCAGCCCGGCCGGGGTGAAGGCGATCTTGCGCAGCTCGGCGTGGCTCCCGGAGTCCTTCCGCCAGAGGCCGCTCACGATGTCGACGGCCTCGGCGGGGGTGGCCGCGAATTCGAGCCCCGCGTAGACGGGCGCGCAGGCGTCCAGGCCGAGGTCCTGCGCGGAGAGCCGCCGCCCGAGCCGCCGGGTGAACACCTCCGCGATCAGGGCGGGGGTGGTGCCGCGCGGCTGCTGGCCCCGCAGCCAGCGGGTCACCGAGGTCTTGTCGTACCGCAGGTCGAGTCCGTGTTCGAGGCCCAGCTGATCCACCCGTCGGGCGAGGCCCGCGTGGGAGAATCCGGCTTCCGCGATGAGCGCAGCGAGCCGCCGGTTGGGGGTGCGCTGCGGAGGTCGTTCCGACATCAGCTGTACGGTCTCCTGCCTTCGGGGCCGGGCCGACGGCCCTAAGGGAACGGCGCGAATGTAACTGCCCCGCCCCTGCCCCTACCGGCGCTCGCCCCACTTTCATCCGAACGTGTGAGGGTTACGTAGATCACTGGCATCGGCCCCCGGGGAGGCCACCGGCGGCGAACCTGCCGGGCCCCCGTCCTCCGGGCGGTCGTACAGTGGCTCAGGGCGCAAATCAGTGCGGGGTGACGTGGTTCGGGGCACCGCCCGGCCGCCCGGCACCCGCGAAAGGGAGGCACCCGAAGTGAGTGAGCTGCGGTTCGTCCGTGTGGGGTTCGGCCGGGATGCGGTCGACTACCAGGAGGCCTGGCAGATGCAGCGCGAGGTGCACGCCGCCCGGTTCGAGGACACCGTCCCCGACACCTGCCTGCTCCTGGAGCACCCGCCCGTCTACACGGCGGGCCGGCGCACGACCGACGGCGAGCGTCCCCTGGACGGCACCCCGGTCGTCGACGTGGACCGGGGCGGGAAGATCACCTGGCACGGCCCCGGCCAGCTCGTCGGCTATCCCATCCAGAAGCTGCCGCGCCCCGTCGACGTCGTCGCGCACGTACGGCGGCTGGAGGAGGCCCTGATCCGCACGGCCGCCGACTTCGGGGTGGAGACCTCCCGGGTCGAGGGCCGCAGCGGGGTCTGGGTGCTCGGCGACCCCGTCGAGGAGCGCCCTTCCCTGGGCGGGCTGTCGCTCGACTTCGACCCCCGGCTGCACGACGAGGAGTTCGACGCCCGGCTGAACGGCCCGGAGTACGCGCCGTCCAACGCCGGCCAGCGCCGCGAGGACCGCAAGCTGGCGGCGATCGGGATCCGGGTCGCCAAGGGCGTGACCATGCACGGCTTCGCCCTCAACGTGAACCCCGACAACACCTGGTTCGACCGGATCGTGCCGTGCGGGATCCGGGACGCGGGCGTCACCTCGCTCGCGTACGAACTGGGCCGCGAGATCACGGTCGCGGACGTCCTCCCGGTCGTGGAGAAGCACCTCCGAAACGTCCTGGAGAACGCGGCACCCACACCCCGGGCCGTCGAGACCGCGGGGACCGCCGCCACCGCCTGACCGGGCCCCGGGGAATAGGCCCCCTCGGCCACAGGTTGGGCGGACGTAAGACCGTTCTAACGACGGGCGTACCCTGGTGTTCGCCGAAGAATCCAATGCAGTGAAAGCAAAGGGGAGTGCCGGAGTGTCCGCTGTCGCACCCGACGGGCGCAAGATGCTGCGCCTGGAGGTCCGGAACAGCCAGACCCCCATCGAGCGCAAGCCCGAGTGGATCAAGACCCGGGCGAAGATGGGCCCCGAGTACAACCGGTTGCAGAAGCTCGTGAAGAGCGAGGGTCTGCACACCGTGTGCCAGGAGGCCGGCTGCCCCAACATCTTCGAGTGCTGGGAGGACCGCGAGGCCACCTTCCTCATCGGCGGTGACCAGTGCACCCGGCGCTGTGACTTCTGCCAGATCGACACGGGGAAGCCGCAGGCCCTGGACCGTGACGAGCCGCGCCGCGTGGGCGAGTCCGTCGTCACGATGGACCTGAACTACGCCACCATCACCGGCGTCGCCCGCGACGACCTGGAGGACGGCGGCGCCTGGCTGTACGCGGAGACGGTCCGCCAGATCCACGCCCTGACGGCGGAGCGGGAGGCCGGCGCGACCAAGGTCGAGCTGCTGATCCCCGACTTCAACGCGGTGCCCGAGCAGCTCGCCGAGGTCTTCTCCTCGCGGCCCGAGGTGCTCGCCCACAACGTCGAGACGGTGCCCCGCATCTTCAAGCGGATCCGCCCGGGCTTCCGCTACGAGCGGTCCCTGGAAGTGATCATGCGGGCCCGTGAGGCCGGTCTGGTGACGAAGTCGAACCTGATCCTCGGCATGGGCGAGACCCGCGAGGAGGTCAGCGAGGCGCTGAAGGACCTCTACGACGCGGGGTGCGAGCTCATCACCATCACGCAGTACCTGCGGCCCTCGCCCAGGCACCACCCCGTCGAGCGCTGGGTGAAGCCGCACGAGTTCGTGGAGCTCAAGGACGAGGCCGACGCCATCGGTTACTCCGGTGTCATGTCGGGTCCGCTGGTGCGTTCCTCGTACCGTGCGGGCCGCCTCTTCCAGCAGGCGGTCGAGCGTCGCGGCGAGGCCGCGGCGGCGACGTCCGGAACACCGGCGTCCGTCCCCGCCGTGTGAATCCGCGCACAAGGACATACTGAGCGGTAGAGGCCGACACGACGCGGTCCGTACGTCCCCCGCAGGTCCGGGGGCCCGTATGGGCCGCGTCGGCGTGCGGGACGGCGCAATCAGGGATTCATTGGTGTTTGACCGACCGGTCATGCACTGGTAACACCGAGCAGTGACCCTAGGTACACGGACTGTCTCTTATACACATC
>NZ_KL585398.1:73138-77690 GCF_000721935.1 Streptomyces sp. NRRL WC-3549 | reverse complement strand
TGCCACCGCCGTCACTGCTTCCCGTCACTCAGTGCGCGCCGCGCGCATCCGCTCCGAGGGGGAACACCCGCCATGCATGCCGCACCGGTCCGAGCCCACGCGCTCCCGTCCGTCACCACCGCCCTGCGCGCGGTGGAGTCGCTGCTCCTGGGCGGCGGACAGCGCACCGCCCGCCGCAACGCCTGGAACGCGGTCCTGGAGGACCGCCGCAGGGCCAAGGACCGGGTCGAGGCGGAGCACGTCCTGCGGGCCGTGGCCGACCACCGCTCCTAGCCCGCCTCCCCGGCCGTTCCCGGACCACCGCCGGACCGTTCCCCGGTCACCCCGGGGCCGCCGTGCCCGGGCCGCTCCGGGGCCACGTAAACTTCGCTCCATGGCGAGGAAGGCAAACACTGAAGGCGCGGACAGCGCCGAGAACGCGGGGCGGCTCAAGCAGATCGCCCTGACCTACAAGATGACCAGGCGGACCGACCCCAAGGTGGGTCTCGTCGTCGCGGGTGTGGGAATCGTCACCTTCGGTGTCCTCCTCGCGATCGGTTTCCTGATCGGTCACCCCATCTACGCGGGCATCCTGGGCTTCGTCCTGGCCTTCCTCGCGATGGCGATCATCTTCGGACGGCGTGCCGAGCGGGCCGCCTTCGGGCAGATGGAGGGACAACCGGGCGCGGCCGCGGCCGTGTTGGACCGGGTGGGCCGTGGCTGGACCACGACTCCGGCGGTCGCGATGAACCGCAACCAGGACGTCGTCCACCGTGCCGTCGGCAAGGCGGGCATCGTGCTGGTGGCGGAGGGCAACCCGAACCGGGTGAAGAGCCTGCTGGCCGCCGAGAAGAAGCGGATGGCCCGGATCGTGGTGGACGTGCCGGTGCACGACATCATCGTCGGCGACGGCGAGGGCCAGGTGCCGCTGAAGAAGGTGCGCACCACGATGCTGAAGCTTCCGCGGGTCCTGACCGGCCCGCAGGTCACGGCGGCCAACGACCGACTGCGCGCGATGGGCGACCTGATGAGCAACATGCCGCTCCCGAAGGGGCCCATGCCGAAGGGCATGCGGATGCCGCGGGGCGGAAGGATGCGCTGAGCGGTGACACCGAGAGGGGCGGCCCCCGGACGGACATCCGTCCGGGGGCCGCCCCTCTTTCCTTGTCCGCGCGCCCTGGCCCGTGCGCCCGCGCCTTGGACGCGTACCTGCACGGGGCGGCCTCAGGTACGTATCTGGACGGGGCGGCCTCAGATACGTACCTGGAGGAGCGGCCTCAGATACGCACCTGGACGGAGCGGGAGAACCGGTCGTGGAGGCCGCGGCTGTCGCGGTCCCAGACCAGGGCCGGGATCACGAGCAGGAGCAGCACGGTCCGCAGCAGTACCCGTCCGAAGCCGAGCCGGCTGCCGTCGTCCGCGATGACCCGCAGGCCGCAGATGCGCTTGCCCGGGGTGGAGCCGACCGTGGTGACGGTGAGCAGGCTCAGGACGAGGAAGACGACGAGTGCCCAGTTGCCGGCCGTCTGCTGGTCACCGCGGGCGAACAGCCCGTATGCGATCAGCATGCAGGCGGCCCAGTCGATGAAGAGGGCACCGAAGCGCCGGCCGAGGGGCGCCACCGACCCCGGGCCCTCCTCGGGCAGACCGAGGCGCCGGCCCCGGTAACCGAAGTCCGCACCCATCTCCTCGGCGGCCGCGCGGGGGCCGGAGAGCCACGATCCGATTACTTGCCTGTTGTCCACCCGTCCACGGTACTGCGCCCGCGTTTGCCCCCGGCCGGGCGGGGCACGGGAACACGTCGCGGAGGTGCCTCCCACCACCGGGCTGGTTAACTTGTGCGAAACAAATGGGTCATGCTGGAGAAATCCTGCCTGCCTAAGGTCGAAGCCGGCGTGTGCCACCGCACTGGCCGCACAACGAGCTGCAACCCCGCCCTTTCCCGGGTCGGGAGTAGGAGGAGTTGGATGTTCCAGAACGCCGACGAAGTGCAGAAATACATCGCGGACAACGACGTCAAGTTCGTCGACGTCAGGTTCTGCGACCTGCCGGGTGTGATGCAGCACGTCACGATCCCCGCGGCGACCTTCGACCCGGCCGAGGACCTGGCTTTCGACGGCTCGTCGATCCGCGGCTTCCAGGCGATCCACGAGTCGGACATGGCGCTGCGCGCCGACCTGTCGACGGCCCGGATGGACTCGTTCCGCCGCGACAAGACCCTGAACATCAACTTCTTCGTCCACGACCCCATCACCGGTGAGCAGTACAGCCGCGACCCGCGGAACGTGGCCCGGAAGGCGGAGGCTTACCTCGCGTCGACCGGCATCGCCGACACCGCGTACTTCGGCCCGGAGGCCGAGTTCTACGTCTTCGACAGCGTCCGCTTCCAGACGTCGGCGAACGAGAGCTTCTACCACATCGACTCCGAGGCCGGCGCCTGGAACACCGGTGCGCTCGAGAACAACCGCGGCTACAAGGTCCGGTACAAGGGCGGTTACTTCCCGGTCCCGCCGATCGACCACTTCGCCGACCTGCGGGCCGAGATGTCCCTGGAACTGGACCGGAACGGCCTCCAGGTCGAGCGCCAGCACCACGAGGTGGGCACCGCCGGCCAGGCCGAGATCAACTACAAGTTCAACACGCTGCTCGCCGCGGCCGACGACCTGATGCTCTTCAAGTACATCGTGAAGAACATCGCCTGGCGCAACGGCAAGACCGCGACCTTCATGCCGAAGCCGATCTTCGGTGACAACGGCTCGGGCATGCACGTCCACCAGTCCCTGTGGGCCGGCGGCTCCCCGCTCTTCTACGACGAGCAGGGCTACGCAGGCCTCTCGGACATGGCGCGCTACTACATCGGCGGCATCCTGAAGCACGCCCCGTCGCTGCTGGCGTTCACCAACCCGACGGTGAACTCCTACCACCGCCTGGTTCCCGGCTTCGAGGCCCCGGTCAACATGGTGTACTCGCAGCGCAACCGTTCCGCCGCGATGCGCATCCCGATCACGGGCTCGAACCCGAAGGCCAAGCGCGTGGAGTTCCGCGCTCCGGACCCGTCCTCCAACCCGTACCTGGCGTTCTCGGCCCTGCTGATGGCCGGCCTGGACGGCGTCAAGAACAAGATCGAGCCGCCGGAGCCGATCGACAAGGACCTCTACGAGCTGGCCCCGGAGGAGCACGCGAGCGTCGAGCAGGTCCCGACGTCGCTCCCGGCGGTCCTCGAAGCGCTGGAGGCGGACCACGAGTACCTCCAGGCCGGCGGTGTCTTCACGCCGGACCTGATCGAGACGTGGATCGACTACAAGCGCACGAACGAGATCGCCCCGATCCAGCTGCGCCCGCACCCGCACGAGTTCGAGCTGTACTTCGACCTCTGAGAAGCGCGTCGGGCCACGGGGCCCCGAAGAGGCCGTCCCCCTCGTGGGTGGCGGCCTCTTCGACGTGCCCGCAGCCGGGCTCCGGCGTCGCCGGTGGGCCGGGGGCAGCCTTGCGCCGGGACATGCCCGACTACCCGGCCGTACTGCGGGAAGCGGAGCGGGTCCTGCGGCCAGGCGGGGTGTTCGTGCACGTCGGGGTTCATCCGTGCTTCTGCGGTGGATTCGCCGACCGTTCGGACGCGGAGGCCGTGGTGATCCGGCCCGGTTACCTCGGCACCGGACGGACCACCACGTCATGGACGGACCAGGGGCTGCGCGACAAGGTGGGCGCGAGCCATCTGCCGCTTGCCGGGCTGCTGAACGTCTTCCTCGACGCCGGGCTGGCACCTGAGCGGTTCGCCGAGCACGGGGCTCCGACGCCGGTCGTCATGGCGGTGAGGGCGCGCAAGGCCGGGTGACCCTGGTCGTACGCCCGGGGAGGGCGGTCAGCCGCGTGGGGCGCCGGTCGCAGCGGCGGTGAGCCTGTCGGCGACGGTCGTCACCCTGGGCGCGGCCCAGGTGCAGGGCGACGCGCCGCTCGCCGGTGCGCTGGCCAACTACAGCGAGCTGGCGGGGCTGCCGGTCGGCACCCCGTGGACCAAGCGGTACGCCTTCGGGCTGCTGCCGGTCGGTGACGCGTTCCTGGCCTGGTCGAAGGCGGCGCGGCCGTGGGTCGCCGCGGTCCCCGCCACCGTGTCGGGCTGGTGGCGGGCGCCGTGGGTGGCGGTGCTCGTGCTGGTGGGCGCCGCCCCGTGGGTGCCCGCGGCCGTACGGCGGTGGCGACGCCGGGGGCGTACGGGACCGGTGCCCCCGGTGGCCCGGGAGGCGGTGCCGGTCCGGTAGGGGCAGGCGGAGGGCGTCGGCGTCGTCACGTCCCGGGGTGGGGCCGTCGGGGCCCCGGCGGGCCGTGCCCCCGGGCGCTCCGGGGGCACGGGCAGAGGTCAGCGGCCGTAGCGGATCAGGGCGCGGACCATGCGGCAGGTGGTGTCGGACGGCGGGTGGATGGCGAGGCGGTCGGCCTCCGCGCGGATACGGGCGTTGCTCGCGCTCACCGGCTGGTACACCCCGGTGTCGAGCAGGGATATCGCCAGGCGCATGGCCTTGAGGCGACGGTTGTGCGAGACGTACCACTCGCGGGGCTGTCTCTTATACACATC
>NZ_KL585398.1:72255-72900 GCF_000721935.1 Streptomyces sp. NRRL WC-3549 | reverse complement strand
AGATGTGTATAAGAGACAGGTGCAGCGGCTCGGTCGTGGCTGTGGCAACGGCCATCGGCAACCTCCTGGCACAGTGGTGGAACCCTCACGAACTGCTTCCATTTTACCGCCCGGCACTGACAATCCGCCCTGGCCAGAGGCCATTTCGGCAGGTCACTCCCGTACCCTGGGCACCATGGAGATCTGGATCAACCCCGCCTGCTCGAAGTGCCGCAGCGCCGTCGGACTGCTCGACGCCGAGGGCGCCGAGTACACCGTCCGCCGGTACCTGGAGGACGTGCCCTCCCCGGACGAGATCCGGGACGTGCTGGGCCGGCTCGGGCTCGAACCGTGGGACATCACACGGACCGGGGAGGCCGACGCCAAGGAACTGGGCGTCAAGGAGTGGCCCCGGGACGCCGCGTCGCGGGAGCGGTGGATCACGGCGCTGTCCGAGCACCCGAAGCTGATCCAGCGGCCCATCATCACCGCCGAGGACGGGAGCGCCGTGGTGGCCCGGTCGGACGAGGCGGTCAGGGACGCGCTGGGACGGTGAGGAACCACCCGGTCCGGCGGGCGGGTTCGGCCGCGCCGGGTCGGCGACGGGTGGCGGGTGGCGCCGGCGGGCGAGGGCGGCTCCGCGTGCGGGAGCAGCCGGTTCACGGC
>NZ_KL585398.1:71349-72042 GCF_000721935.1 Streptomyces sp. NRRL WC-3549 | reverse complement strand
GCCGGTTCACGGCGGCGGCCACGGTGGCGCCGCCGTGGACCGGGCGGTGTCCGGCGGGCGAGGACGGTGGCACGTTCTGACCGGCCGTCCCGGGCGGCCGGTCAGGCGCGTACCGGGCCCAGCTGCGCCTCGGCCTCGGCGAGCACTTCGGTGAGGCGCAGGCCGAACCGTACGTCGCAGGGGTGCGCCACCCCGGTACGGGCCGCGGTGATCAGCGCGTCCACGGCCGCCCGGAAGGCGTCCCGGGCGTCGCCGCCGCCCTCGGGCAGGGCGAAGACCCCGTGCTCGCCCCGGAACTCCACCTCCGTGCCCGCCGCCGCCGACGGTGCGTCCAGTGCGAGGGTGACGGTGCTGGACGCGCCGGAGGCGTGCCGGAGCAGCAGATGGGTGGCGTCGGCCGGTCCGCGCGCCGCCACCACGTCCGTCACGTCGCCCAGGACCGGGATCAGCACCGAGAGGGCGTGCGGGCCGCAGTCCCACAGTCCGCCCTTCTCGCGCCGCCAGGGCGAGGCGGCGAACTCGTTGCCGGTTCCAGGGGCGTACAGGGCGGCGAGCCACTGGGCGCGGGCCGTGAACCAGCCGCCGGCCGCGGCCTGTCCGGCGATCCAGTCGGCCGTTCCCGGCGCGAAGCGCAGGGTGCAGAAGACCACGGAGGCGACCTGGGCGCGGGTGGCCGCCTCGGCGGTCTCGCGG
>NZ_KL585398.1:70829-71116 GCF_000721935.1 Streptomyces sp. NRRL WC-3549 | reverse complement strand
AGAGATGTGTATAAGAGACAGCGCCGCGGCGGCGCGCGCGGCCAGCGGCGCCTGGACGTCCGGCGGCACGGCGAAGGCCACCGCGTCGCTCGTGGCGAGGAGGGCGTCGAGGCCCGCCTCGTCCGTGTACGCCTCGGTGCCGTGGGCGGTGGCGAGCTCCCGGGCCGCTTCGGGCCGCCGGCCCCAGACACCGCCGAGTACGGCACCGGGGTGCGCGGTGAGGGCGGGGGCGTGCGTCATGCGGGCCCAGGGGCCCGCCCCGACGAGGCCGACGCGCATCGGCGGGG
>NZ_KL585398.1:66279-70583 GCF_000721935.1 Streptomyces sp. NRRL WC-3549 | reverse complement strand
AGATGTGTATAAGAGACAGGATGTGGTCATGCGGCCAGTGTGCCCGGTGCCGCGCCCGGTGTGGACCGTATGCGGCCCGCACGGGGCGGGTGCCCGCGGGCCCGGGTGGCGCGGCCGGCCAGGTCCGAGCCGTCCGCCGCACGGAACGGGAGGGGGAGCGCACCGGTCGCGGTGTACGCCCCCGCTCTGCGTCCTGTCGGTGCTCTGTGCCGGACTCGCGCCGCGGCTCCGCCCGGCGCCCGCCGCGTGGACGGCGGGTATCGGCCACGCCCGTATCGACGGGTGAGAGGCACTGCTGCGCCGCCGCGTTGTCTGCTTCAATGGGGACATGGTCGGCTTCCAGCACACCGCGTCGGGTCACATCGACCTCGAACCGTTCTGGCCGTCCCGTCAGCACCACGATTTCGACCGGGTGTGTTGTCGCGTGAGGAACGCGCAGGCCTTCTGAAGCCGCTGCTCATCGACGGTCTTCGGCCCGCGCGCACGACGTACGTCCCTCGACGACTCCTCGCGCGAAAGAGCTGACTCCCATGGCGAACACCCGTGCCTTCTCCACCGCTTCCGCCCCGTTGACGGCGGACACCACCCGTACCGCCCCGTCCCCCGACCGGCACCGTCTGCGCGCCGTCGACCGGGACGAGGTCGTCGCGGTCCCCGACGTGGCGGGCTTCCTGCCGCCGGGCGCGACCTGGCTGCCCGCCCCGCAGCACACGCTTCCGGCCCTGCCCGGGCGGCCTCCGATGGTCGGCTACCTGGTCCTCGTCCCCGCCGACCCGCAGCCGGCCCTGGCCGGGGCGGTCGCCTCGGCCCGGCACCGCCGCGTCGTACCGGAGGAGCCGGCCGCCGACGTCCCGGCCACCGGTCCGATGGTGATCGACCCCACCCGGCGCACCGCCTCCGTGGACGGCGCCCCCCTCGACCTCACGTACCTCGAATTCGAGCTGCTGGCCCACCTGGTGGCGCATCCGCACCGGGTGCACACCCGCGACCACCTGGTGACCACGGTGTGGGGCTACGGGCACGTGGGCGACGGGCGGACCGTCGACGTCCATGTCGCCCGGCTGCGCCGGAAGCTGGGCGCGGAGTACCGCCACTCGATCCAGACCGTCCGGCGTGTGGGGTACAAGTACGCCCCCTGACCGGGCCCCGGGCCTCGCGCCCGCCTCCGGGACGGGCCCGGGGGGGGTGGCGCCAGGTACACCCCCGGCCGGGGGGCGGGACGGCTGACCTCCGGCCGCCGGTCCGGGCGACACTGTGCGTGGGCGGGTCCGACGGGGGTCCGGTGAGGAGGAGCGGCCATGGCGCAGGCGGTACACGGACGGATACGGGGCACGCTGCTGGCCTCCGGGCGGGCGTTCGTGCTGATGTTCGCGAGCATCGTGGGCTCGGTCACCCTGTTCGTCCTGGCGGCCGTGTCCATCGCGTTCGTCCTGATCGGGGTGGGGCTGGTCACGACACCGTGGACGCTGGACCTGGTCCGCAGGCACGCCAACCGGCGCCGACTGCTCGCCGCCACCTGGTCGGACGTCCGTATCCCCCTCGGGTACCGGCCGTTCCCCGAGGATCTGCGGACCGGCTTCACCGGCCGGGTCGAGCGCACCACGCTGCTGCTGAAGGACCCGGCGACCTGGCGCGACCTGCGGTGGCTGCTGGTCGACATGACGGCGGGCTGCGTGGTGCTGGTCCTCGCCTTCGGACTGGTGGTCTACCCGGTGGAGGGGCTGGTCCTGGCCGCCGGGCTGTGGCGGGTGTTCGAGGACAGCACGTACTGGTACGGGTTCGTGCCGGTCGACAGCCAGCTGACGGGGCTGATCGCGGCCGGGCTCGGCCTCGTCCTGTTCGGTGTCTCGCTGTTCGCGACCCGGCCTCTCCTGCGGTTGCACTTCGTGCTCGCCCGGTCGGTGCTGGCCCCCACCCAGGAGCAGGAGTTGGCCCGCCGCGTGGACCGGCTCACCGAGACGCGGCACGAGGCCGTGGACACGGCGGCCTCCGAACTGCGGCGCATCGAGCGGGACCTGCACGACGGGGCGCAGGCGCGGCTGGTCGCCATGGGCATGCACCTGGGCACCGTCGAGGCGCTCATGGAGAAGGACCCGGCGCAGGCGAAGAAGCTGCTGGCGACCGCCCGGGAGTCGTCGGCGGAAGCGCTGACCGAGCTGCGCGACCTGGTGCGGGGCATCCACCCGCCGGTGCTCGCCGAGCGGGGCCTCGGGGACGCCGTGAAGGCCCTCGCCCTGCGGCTTCCCGTCACGTCCGAGGTGGACGTGGACCTGGCGGGGCGCGCGGAGGCGCCGGTCGAGTCGGCGGCGTACTTCGCCGTCAGCGAGACCCTGACGAACGCGGTGAAGCACTCGGGTGCGGACCGGGTCTGGGTGGACCTGCACCACGCGGACGGCATGCTGCGAATCTCCGTCACGGACAACGGCAAGGGCGGGGCCGCTGTGGGAGGCGGCTCCGGACTGAGCGGGATCGAACGCCGACTCGGTACATTCGACGGCGTCCTGGCCGTCAGCAGTCCTGCGGGCGGCCCCACCATGGTGACCATGGAGATCCCTTGCGCGTTGTCCTAGCCGAAGACCTCTTCCTGCTCCGCGACGGCCTGGTGCGCATGCTGGAGGCCTACGACTTCGAGCTCGCGGCGGCGGTGGAGAGCGGGCCCGAACTGACCAAGGCGCTGGCCGAACTGCGGCCGGACGTCGCCGTCGTCGACGTGCGGCTCCCGCCGTCGCACACCGACGAGGGACTCCAGTGCGCCCTGGCCGCCCGCAAGGCCCGCCCCGGACTCCCGGTGCTCGTGCTGTCGCAGCACGTGGAGCAGTTGTACGCACGGGAGTTGCTGGCCGACGGCAACGGCGGCATCGGCTATCTGCTGAAGGACCGGGTCTTCGACGCGGACCAGTTCATCGACGCCGTGCGCCGGGTCGCGGCGGGCGGTACGGCGATGGATCCGCAGGTGATCTCGCAGCTGCTCTCGCGGCGGTCGAAGGACAAGCCGATGGAGGCTCTCACACGGCGCGAGCGCGAGGTGATGGGGCTGATGGCGCAGGGCCGGTCGAACGCGGCGATCGCCTCGCAGATGGTGATCACGGAGCGCGCGGTGGCCAAGCACACGTCGAACATCTTCGGCAAGCTCGGCCTGCCCCCGTCGGACGACGACAACCGCCGCGTGCTGGCGGTGCTCGCCTACCTCGACCGGGGCTGACGGGGGCTGGCGGGCAGGCCACCCAGAAGCTGACCCAGCGCCGCCCCCTGTCCTTCGGAGACCTCCGGGGAACGGCACCCAACTCCTGGGCCGGCAACCGGGGGTTCGTCGGCGGAACCGACGACACCTCCGACACCGGACTGACACACCTGGGCGCCCGTGAGTACGACCCCGCGACGGGCCGCTTCCTCAGCGTGGACCCGATCATGGACCTCACGGATCCGCAGCAGCTGAACGACTACGCATACGCCGAGAACTCGCCCATCACCTTCAGCGACAGCACCGGCCAGTGGAGGTGGCTGGACAACGTCGCCAAGAAGGCCGAAGAGGCTGCCTCCGGCTTCAAGAACGGTGTCGTCGACGGCTACTACGACCTGGCCGAGGGCGTCTACGCGTTCACCGACAACATGGGCTGGACCCAAGGCAGCGCCCAGAAGATCAAGAACGACCGCGCGGGCAGAGGGCCCGTCAGCCTCTACGAAATCATCCGAGGACCGGACCAGAGCGGCAACTCGTACAAGGTCGGGTACTGGGTCGGCAAATACCTGACCCCCTTCGTGCCGGGGCCGCCGGGGCCGGCACGGGAGCCAGGGCGGCGTCCAAGTCCGGCACCGTCGCCAAGGTCGTACGGGGGGCGCTCGGGAAGTTGTTCTCCGGCGCCGCGAAGAAGGCGGAGAAGCCGAGAGCGGCACCGAAGATCACCTCCATTCCGGAAGTGAGCACGCGCGGCATCGGTGGCAAGAACGCGCCCGCCCTGGATATCCAGAAGGCCCCTTCCGACTGGATTCACGCCGACCGTATGCAAGAGGCGTCTTCCCAGATCGCCAGACGGGCGACATCGCCCTGGCCCAGTCGGGCGGCTGCGAGCCCGGACCCAGTTTCTGCGCCGAGGGCAACGTCGTACGCGCCCTGGGCGGTGTCCCCACGAAGGTGCGGTTCACACCATTGCGTACACGGTAGAGTCCAAGCCCGACAAGAGCCTCGTCGCCGTCATGAAGCCCGTGTGCACGGAATGACGGTTGGACTACCCGTCTCCGTTCCAGTTCGAATCAGGAGCCGTGCCGCAATCCGGCGGCATCTGGGAGAACCAGTACTTCTGAGC
>NZ_KL585398.1:65094-66049 GCF_000721935.1 Streptomyces sp. NRRL WC-3549 | reverse complement strand
CTGAGCCTCGATCCACCGCGTGATGGCCGGGCTGTGGGCGGAGAAGCCAGAAGAGGTGCCTGCTGACCTGGGACGATGGGAGTTCTCTACGCTTCCATCAGCACCAACCGGCAAGGCACCTTTCGAGTGAAATCTTCCCACGGCCCGGCGCGGATGTTTGCCGCGTTCGACGAATCGAATCTGATCGCGCACGCCGGGCTGGTCCCGGTGATCCAGTTGGCCGAGCGGTGCGACCTGCCCGCCCTGGTCGCCGAGAAGGTCAAGCTGACCGGCGCGAAGAATGGCGCCGGCACGGCGGCTGACGCGAAGACGATGAGCATTGTGGGCGGCATGGTCGCCGGCGCCGACTCCATCGACGACCTGGACATTCTGCGCCACGGCGGGCTGGGGAAGCTGTTCGGCGGGGTGCGGGCGCCGTCCACACTGGGTACCTTCCTGAGGGCCTTCACCTGGGGACACGTCCGCCAACTCGAAGCGGTTGCCCGTGCGTTCACCTGCAATCTGGCAGCCCACACCGGGTTCGTCCCCAAAGGCGACGAGGTGGTTTTCGTCGACATCGACTCCAAGGTCAAGCAGGTCTACGGCCCCGCCAAGCAGGGTGCCTCCTTCGGCTTCACCAAGGTCCGCGGCCTGCACTTCCAGATCGTCACCGTCAAGACCGCCACCTGCGCACCGGTCATCGTCGCGACAAGACTCCGCAAGGGCTCGGCGGGCTCCGGCAAGGGCGCCGCCTCGCTACTGCGCGAGGCCCTGACCACCGTGCGGGCCATGGGCATCACCGCGCAGATCGTCGTCCGCGCCGACTCCGCTTACTTCTCCCACAAGGTCGTGGACGCCTGCCGCAAGGCCGGCGCCCGCTTCTCCCTGGCCGTCGCGGTCACCAAGACCATCCGCGCGGCCATCGAGACGATCGGTCCCGACGTCTGGACGCCGATCAAGTACACCGACGCGGTCT
>NZ_KL585398.1:63360-64907 GCF_000721935.1 Streptomyces sp. NRRL WC-3549 | reverse complement strand
CACCGACGCGGTCTGGGACGAGGAGGAGGAACGCGATCCAGAGATCCTGGTCGTGGTGGACGCCGGCTACGACGTTCCCCGGCTGGCCTTCCTTCTGCAAAATCCGCGGTGCAGGTACTGGGACGCATGCGCTCGGACCGCGTCCTACGACGCGCGGTCCCGTCGCGCGAGCCCGGTGTCCGGGGTCGGCCGCCCCGTCATGGCGGCGAGTTCGTGTTCGGTGACCCGGCCACCTGGGACACCCCCGACGCCCAGACAGTCACCACGGCCCGCCTCTACGGCACCGCCACCGCGCGGGGGTGGCGGAACGTACGGGCCGGCGCGGCCGCGCACCCGGTCGGCGGAGCGGTCGGCTCAGGGGTGGGCGACGGCCAGGCTCACCACGTAGGGCTCCTCCACCACGCCGTCCGGGAAGAGCGCGGCCAGCCGCTCGCGTTCCGGGTCCAGGAAGCCACGGGCCGCCTCCGGGCCGATCATCAGGAAGTCCGAGTAGCTGGCGAGGTTGGCCAGGTGGACGTCGAGGGGTACGCGCCGGCTCCACGGCAGCCGGCGGGTGGTGAAGTCCGCTCCGGCGGGCAGCTCGCGCGCGAAGGCACCGGTCTCCTCGCCGGGCTCCGGGGCGCCGAAGAAGCGGCGCAGCCGTGCGTCCTGTCCGGCCGCCCACGGGACGCTCGCGTCGGAGTCGTTCCACCAGAGCGCGAGGGCGCCGCCCGGGCGCAGCACCCGCCGGGCCTCCGGCAGGGACCGCTCCGGATCGGTCCAGTGCCAGGCCTGGGCGTACGTCACCACGTCGCAGGACCCGGAGCGCAGCGGAAGCCGGTCGCCGTCGCCCCGGACGAGCGGCACACCGGGCAGGGCGCGGCGGAACTCCGCGGCCATGCCGTCGCCCGGCTCCACCGCGGTCACCCTGGCGCCGCGTGCGTGCAGGAGGACGGTGCCGAGGCCGGTCCCCGCCCCGACGTCCGCGACGCGGCTGCCGGCGAGGCCGAAGCCGGCCAGTTCCTCGACGGCGTCCAGGAGGGAGGGCGGGTAGGAGGGGCGGGCGGCCGCGTAGACGGCGGCGGCCGTGTCGAAGGACCGCGCCTGGGCGGAGGACCGGGTCGGGGAAGGGGGCGTCATGCAGTCATCCTCGGCCCTACGGCGCCGGCCGGGGCCCGTTGTCCGGAATGCGCCCCTGGGGAGGCGTACGCCCCGGGGCGTGCCGGAGTGACCATCCCACCATTCGCTCGTTCAGCTGAACGTGCCCCCACTGCGAGCTGAACCGCCGTCCACCGCCCGCCCTCCCGGGGAACCGGCGGAGCTGACCGACGCCCAGCGGGCCGAGGCCGCTCTCACCGAGCACTACGCGCGGCTGGTACGGATCGGCTATCTCGTGCTTCCCCCCTCGCTGGGCCGCAACCGTCGGGTGCTGACCGCGCATTGGCTCGTCCAGCGCGCACTGCCCCGGGCGCACGCTCCGGAGCACGCCGGGGCGCCGTACGGGGACCAGGAGTGCGCCTACGCGTACGTACGGCTGCGGGTGGTGCGCTCCGCGCTCACGGCGGGGT
>NZ_KL585398.1:45675-63136 GCF_000721935.1 Streptomyces sp. NRRL WC-3549 | reverse complement strand
TCAGAGATGTGTATAAGAGACAGCCCCAGGTGTGGGGGCTGCGGCTGTTCCCCCATTCCTGCGGTGCGGACGAACTGGCCCTGGAGCGGGCGCTGTCCGAGGTGTCGGGGCCCGGCCGGGCGGCGCACGTGCTGCGGGGGCTGGAGGGCCTCGCCGACGCGGAGGCGGGCCGGGTCCTCGGCGCGGCGGGGGTGGCCGATCCGGAGTCCGCGCTGGCGGAGGCGGACCGGCTGACCGCGCCGCACGCCCTGCTGGGCTCCCCCGAGTTCGATCCGTGTGCGCTCCAGGTCAGACCGACCGATCTGCTGCGCCGCCGCCGGCGGGCCCGGACGTTCTGGGCGGGGCTCTGCGCCCTGGTGGTGTGCGGGACCCTCGTGCTGATGCCCCGGGACGGCCTGGGCGGCCCGCACGCCGCGTCCGCGTCCGCGTCCGCGCCCCTGTACTCGCGTAACGCCGCCGCCCAGCAGGCCCTGGACCCCCGGGCGGTGCGCCGGGTGCCGGCCGGGTACTGGCGGAGTTCGGCCCGCAGCGACTTCACGGCCTGGCCGGCCCGCGGCGACCGAACCGAGGACACCCGGCTGCTCGGGCGGGCCCTCGCCGCGTGGGCCAGGCCGGGCCCGGCGGTGGTCTCGTCGGCGACGCCCGGGACACCGGCCGGCCCTCCGATGGGGCCCCCGCAGCTCCTGTACGCGGGCGAGGTGGGCCCGGCGGCGGTGGTGCTCTTCCACGACGGGCTGCGCGTCGTCCGGTACGCCGAGCCCCGTGACGGCGGCCCGTCCCGGGGGGCGGTGCTGGACTTCGCCCGGGTGGACGGCGCGGACGAGGCGACGGCGAGCGCCCTGCTCGTCCAGCGCCGCGACGGCCGCGTCCGCTATCTGACCGCCCCCTGGGTGCGCGAGGTCTTCGTACGCGACCTGCGTGCGCCGCGCGCCCCGGCGCACCCCCTCGGCCGACGCGCGGACGGGGTGACGGACGCGCTGACCGGCCCGCGCGGGAGTGCGCCGGAGTGCGGACCGTGGCACACGCTGGAGGTCCGGGACGGCACGTCCGCACGGCTGATGACGGATCTCGGCGAGCTGACCCCCGTCCGGCTGACCTCCGGGCCTCCGTCGGCCCCGCACGACGTGTCGGGTACGGCGGAGCGGGAGAGCTGGGCGCGCACCGCCTGCCTGCTGCGCACGATGCGCTCCAACGGCGTCCGGTCGGTGAACTCCTGGGCGTACGCCGAGCAGCCGCTGCCCGAGGGGGGCGGTTCCGCGCGCTGGTTCTGCACCCGGGCGGACACCTGGCGCGGCTCGGGCAGCAGGGTGCTGGCCCAGTTCCAGGCCCCGCCCGCGCTGTCGGGCGGGACCGCCGCCTCGGGGGCCGTCGCGGCCCACGCGGAGGACTCCCCCGACTGCGGGACCCGCCGGCCGCGCGTCCTGGCGGCCGGCCGCGCGTCCTGGCGGGTGTGCTGTGGAAGTCGGACGCCGGACGGTGGTACGTACTCGCGGCGGGCTCCCGGCAGTTCAGGTCCGTGTCGGCGACGGGCGGGGTCGAGGGGCGGGCCGAGGGGCGGCTGCTGGCGGTGCCGGCGCGGGCGGGCGACCGGGCACGGCTGGACGGGCTGCTGGCGGACGGCAGCCGGGTGCGGGCCCTGCGCTGAGCGCGCCCCCGGATAGGCTGTCGGCATGACGACCGGGGTGCGGCGCAGGATGGGTGTCGACGAGCGCAGAGCCCAACTGATCGGCGTGGCCCTGGAGTTGTTCAGCCACCGTTCACCCGACGAGGTCTCGGTCGATGAGATCGCGGCTGCCGCCGGCATCTCGCGACCGCTGGTCTACCACTACTTCCCCGGGAAGCAGAGCCTGTACGAGGCGGCGCTCGGCCGGGCCGCCGACGAGCTGGCGGGACGCTTCCTGGAGGCGCACGAAGGACCGCTGGGGGCACGGCTCCTGCGGGTGATGGGCCGGTTCTTCGATTTCGTGGACGAACACGGTCCGGGCTTCGCCGCCCTCCTCCGGGGCGGCCCGTCCGGTGGGTCGTCCACCGCCAACGCGATGATCGACGGGGTGCGGCAGGCCGCGTACGCGCAGATCCTGGCCCATCTGCGGGTGGCGCGCCCGCCCGCCCGGCTGGAGATCGTGGTCCGTTCCTGGGTGTCGCTGGCCGAGTCGACGGCGCTGCTCTGGCTGGACGGGCGGCGTGTCCCGCGGGCCGAGCTGGAGTTGCAGCTGGTGCACGACTTCGCGGCGCTGGCGGCGGTCAGCGCCGCCCACGACGAGGAGATGGCCGGCATCGTGCTGCGGGTCTTCGCGCAGGAGCCGGCGGACGGCCCGTTCGGCGGCCTGCTCGGCCGGCTCTCGGCCCTCGCGCCCGCCGTACCGGCCCCGCCGTCGCAGCGGGACCGTTGAGGACCGCCGGGTGGTCTCCGGGGCTCGTCAGCGTTTGGTGTACGACGGGTCGAGGTCCCGGATCTCGGCCGAGGTGTGGACGGTGAGGTCCGGGGCGGGCCCGATGTGGCCGGACAGCAGGTCCAGTACGGCGGACGTCAGGTGCGCCTTGGTCTCGGGGGTGCGGCCGGGCAGCAGGGCGATGGAGACGTGCACGATCGCGTCGCCCGCCGGGGCGTCCCCGACGACGCTCTCCTCGACCCGCCGGAACCGGGTCTTGCAGGCGGGCACCTTGGTGGACACGGTGTCCGCGACGAGCGGGTGCAGGGCCAGTGCGAAGCCGCGGCGGTCGAAGCCGTCGTCGAGTTCGGCGGAGTAGTCGACGGTGATCTGCGGCATCAAGCGCTCCTGGTGCGGGTGCGGGGTGGGTGCGGCTTCAGCTTGGCGTGGGCGCCTCGGCCGCACAAGGTGTGCCCGCCGTACGAGACCGGCCGGCCCCGGCCCCGGCCCTCCTCGAAGGAGCGCGGGGCCGGGTCCGGCCGGAGAGGGGCTCAGCCCCGGGTGAACACGGCGACCGTGCGTCCCGGGACGGTGAAGGTGCCCGTGGAGCGGTCGTACGCCGCCTTCCTGACGGTCCGGTCCGCGCCGGACGCCTGGACCGGGTGCAGCGCGTACCGCGTACCGGCCAGTTCCTGGACGCGCTGGGTGCGCGCCCCGGGGGCGGCGTTCAGCACGACGACCAGCTTGCCCAGACGCATGGTGATCACCCCGGGCGTCTCCTCCGTGCCCGACAGCGGGAAGGACAGGCTCTTCTGCACCTGCGCCGTGGTGGCGAGGCCGAAGTCCTTCTCGGTGGTGCGGATGGTCAGCAGGTCCTGGTACGCGGCGGACGCGCCGGTGATCTCGGTGCACCCGGGGCGCAGCGCGGCCGAGGCCAGCAACGGCTTGCCGTAGGACCTGTCTCTTATACACATCTCGCAGTCCCAGTGCAGGGCGTTGAACCAGTCGCCGCTGTCGTAGGAGTTGCGGTCCAGCGACTTGGAGCGCAGCAGGTCGGTGCCCGCCTGGGAGAGCGACGGGCCCTGGGAGAGGGTGGCGGTCGCCATCGCCAGGACCTGCATGCGGGCCCGGTCGGCGGCCGTGGTACCGGCGGGCAGCTTGAAGGCGAGGGCGTCGTAGAGCGTCTCGTTGTCGTGGGCGTCGGCGTAGGCCAGGGCGTCGCCGGGGGCGGCCGCGTATCCGGCGGGGGCGCCGTTGTAGTCGACGGCCGAGCCCCTGACCGTGCGGCCCTGGGTGTCGGTGAAGGTGTAGTCGGCGAGGTTGCCGGTGAGGCCGACCTTGATCAGGTCCTGGTAGTGGAGCAGCCGGGCCTTCTGTTCGGCCTCGGTGCCGTTGGCGGTCGAGGTGTTGGGGTCGGTGTAGAGGCCGGAGGCGAAGCCCTGTACGCCGGGGTCCTCGTCGAAGGGGCCGCCGCCGCGTACGGCGTCGCGGGCCCGGTCGGAGAAGGTGGCGATGCCGGTACCGGCCATGTTCTTCTGGGTGGCCTGGACGAAGTGGGCGTCGTCGGCGATCTCACCGAAGTTCCAGCCCTCGCCGTACAGGACGATCTTCTTGCCGTCGACGCCGTCCTCGGCGACGGTCAGGGCGTCGAGCGCCTCGCGGACGGCGAGGACGTTGGCCTTGGGGTGGTGCCCCATCAGGTCGAAGCGGAAGCCGTCGACCTTGTACTCCTTGGCCCAGGTGACGACCGAGTCCACGACGAGCTTGCCCATCATGGTGTTCTCGGTCGCGGTGTCGGCGCAGCAGGTGGAGGTGGAGACGGTGCCGTCCTCCAGGAGCCGCTGGTAGTAGCCGGGCACGATGCGGTCGAGGACGGACTTGTCGTCCTGGCCGGAGGCGACGGTGTGGTTGTAGACGACGTCCATGACGGTGCGCAGCCCGGCGCCGTTGAGGCCCTGGACCATCTGCCGGAACTCGACGGTGCGCTGGGTGCCGTTCGGGTCGGAGGCGTAGGAGCCTTCGGGCACGGTGTAGTGCAGCGGGTCGTACCCCCAGTTGAACCCGTCCTCTGCGGCGGCCTTCGCGACGCAGGCCTGCTGTTCCTCGGAGTCGGGGGCGTAGACGGACAGGTCGCAGGCGGGCGTGGTCTGCTGCGACTTCTTCTCGGGGATCGTCCCGATGTCGAAGGCGGGCAGCAGGTGGACGTAGCTGGTGCCGGAGTCCGCCAGCTCCTTGAGGTGCTTCATCCCGTCGGAGCGGGTGTCGGTGAACGCCAGGTACTCGCCGGGGTGCTTCGAGGTGGGGTCCGTGATCGAGAAGTCGCGGATGTGCAGTTCCTGGATCTGCGCGTCGCGCAGCGGGACCGCCGCGGGCTTCTTCAGGCCCTGCCAGCCGCGCGGCGCCAGCTTCGGGTCGTCGAGGTCGACGACGAGGCTGCGGGCGGAGTCGGTGGTCAGGGCGGTGGAGTAGGGGTCGGTGACCTTGTTGGTGACCGTCTTCTGCACGGTGGGCGCCCAGACGTCCACGGTGTACCGGTACGGCTTGCCCGCCCAGTCCTTCTTGCCGGTGACGGACCAGACGCCGGTGCGGTCGTCGCGGCGCATCGGGACGGTACGGCCGTCGAGTTCGAGGGAGACGGTACGGGCGGTGGGCGCCCAGACGGAGAGGGTGGGGGTGCCCTTGCGGAAGACCGGTCCGAGCTCGGTCTTGCTCGCGGCCTTCCCGTACAGGTCGTCCAGGACGCCGGCGGTCTGGACGCCGGTGGCGGCGAGCAGGGCGCCGTTGGCGGCGCGCTGGGTGGCGATCAGCTGGCCGCGCAGGGACTCACGGACCCTGTCCCGGTCGCGGCGGTCGACGGTGAAGGCGGGGTACTCCGCCAGGTGCGGGTACGTCGCCTTCTGGGCGGCGGTGAGTTCGGTGGTACCGAGCCGGAGCCACTGGCCCTCGTCGCTGAGGGCCCCGTCGACGACGGAGATCCCGCCGTTCTTCGCGTACACGAGCTGCTGGCTGGTGGCGGCGGTGGCCTTCACCTTCCAGACGACGGTGTCCGCGTCGATCCACTGGGCCTCGGCCTTGGTGAGGTCGGGGGCGGGGGCGCCGCCGGTCTGCGGGAGCAGGTAGCCGGGCCTGCCGCCGAGCATCCAGACCTCGTGCCCGTAGGTGGCGAGGTCCAGGGACTGGTCGCTGGGCAGGTCCTTCTCGTCGCCCTTGTGGAGGATGTAGCTGAGCGAGGTGGCGCCGTCGGTGAGCGGCACCTCGAAGACGGCGCCGTAGGCGTCGGTCTTCACCGGGGTGAGGGGCTTGGCCCAGTCGGTGGGGGCGGCGGCGCCGGTCCAGGTGTGCAGGCCCCAGCCGGTGTAGTCGCCGTCGGCGCGGTGGTAGTGCAGGACGGCCTTGGAGGTGTCCTGCGGCGGGTTCGCGCCTTCGGGGGCCTCGGTGGCCTGGCCGTCCTTGCCCTGCTCGACCCAGACCTGGCCGGTCCGCGCGAGGTCGATCGTGCGCTCGGGTCCGTCGGCGGTGCCGTTCTTCTCCACGGTGTACGGGACGGTGGAGGTGCTCTCGCCGAGGTCGATCCAGGCGAAGGCCCCGTAGGCGTCGCGGCCGATGAAGTCGGCGGTCTTCCCGCCGGACGTCAGCTGCCAGCCGTCGTAGTCGCCGTCCGCGCGGTGGTAGTGGACGACGGCCCGGTCCCGTTCGACGGCGACGGGCTTCGGCGCGGGCGGCGCCTGGCCGGCGGTGGTGGACGCGAGGGCGCTCGCGGTGCGCCCGGCGCGGTCGACGACCACGGCCTTGTAGCGCAGCGCCGTCCCGGCCCGCACGGACTCGTCCAGGTACTGGGTGACCTTGTACGGGGCGTGGTCGGCGGTGCCGAGGGTGCGCCACTTCCCGTTGCCGGTCTGGGCGGCGAACACCACCCGGTTCGAGCCGCCGCCGCTGACGTCGGCGGTGATCTCGACGGTTCCGGTGGCCCCGGCCGCCGGGGCCGTCAGGCGGACGGACGGCTTGGCGGCCGGGGTGCCCAGCTGCTTGTCGGCGCGCAGCACGAGGCTGGAGAGGCCGGGCACGGTGACCCGGATCTTCTTGTCGGCGCCGCTGCGGACGGTGCCGGAACCGCCGTACAGGGTGCGGAAGGTCATGCCGGCCGACTCGGTGGCCAGCTCGACCGTCTTCGGCGCCGCGGAGTTGTTGGTGGCGACGACGTACTCGTACGGGCGCTCGGCGTCCGTGCGCGCGTAGGCGTACACGGAGTCCTTGGCGTACCGCTCGGTCTGGGTGCCGTCGCGGAGCGCGGGGTGGTCCCGGGTGAGCTTGGAGAGCGCGGCGATCGACCGGTACAGCGGGTGGTTCGTGTCGTACGCGTCCGAGGCGTGGGTGCGGTCGGTGCCGATCTGGTCGTCGTCGAGGTAGTCGGCGGTCTTCGAGGCGAAGAGCGGCTGGCGGGCGTCCTTGTCGCCGCCCGCTCCGGTGTAGCCCTGCTCGTCGCCGTAATAGACCACCGGGTTGCCGCGGCCGAGGAACATCAGCTCGTTGGCGAGGCGGGCACGGGCGAGGAGTTCGGCGTCACCGGCCTTCGGGTTGTCCTCCCTCAGGAAGGTCCCGATGCGGCCCATGTCGTGGTTGCCGAGGAAGGTGACCTGCTCGTAGGCGTTGGCCTTGTCGGTGGTGTAGCGGTAGTCGTCCGCGTGGACGGCGGCGAGCTTCGAGGCGGGCGCGCCCTGGGAGGCGTACTGCCGGGCGGCTTCCTGGAACGGGAAGTCGAGGGTCGCGTCGAGCCGGCCCCGGGTGACGTAGGGCGCAGTGATCGCGGTGTCGGCGGAGTAGACCTCGCCGAACATGAAGAAGTCGTCGCGGCCGCGCTTGGCCGCGTAGGCGTCGAGGGCGGTGGCCCACTGGGTCCAGAAGTCGAGGTCGACGTGTTTGACGGTGTCGATGCGGAAGCCGTCGATGTTGAAGTCGCGGACCCACTTCTCGTAGATCTTCTCCATGCCGGTCACGACCTCGGGGCGCTCGGTCCACAGGTCGTCCAGGCCGGAGAAGTCGCCGTACTCGGTGGACTCGCCCGCGTAGGTGGAGTCACCGCGGTTGTGGTACATCGTGGGGTCGTTGAGCCAGGCGGGGACCTTCTTGCCCGTGGTGACGGGGGTGTACGGGAAGGAGGCGGCGTCCACCTTCCCCATGCCCTCGCTGTCGTCGAAGGGGCGGCCGTCCGTGTCGAGGTAGGGGTAGGCGCCCTTGGGCTTGTAGCCGTACTCCTTCTCGGCGTAGTCCACGGTGTCGGCGGTGTGGTTGGTGATGACGTCGAAGAAGACCTTCATGCCCTTGCCGTGGGCCTTGTCGATCAGCTTCGTCAGGTCGGCGTTGGTGCCGAAGTGGGGGTCGACCTGGGTGAAGTCGGTGATCCAGTAGCCGTGGTAGCCGGCTGAGGCGTCCTTGCCGGTGCCCTGGACGGGCCGGTTCTTGAAGATCGGGGCGAGCCAGATGGCGGTGGTGCCGAGGCCCTTGACGTAGTCGAGCCGCTGGGTGAGGCCCTTGAGGTCGCCGCCCTGGTAGAAGCCCTTGTCCGTGGGGTCGAAGCCGGTCTCCAGCCGGGTGCCCTTCAGCCCGCCGCGGTCGTTGGAGGGGTCGCCGTTGGCGAACCGGTCGGGCAGCACGAAGTAGAACTGTTCGCGGGTCAGGTCGTGCCGGGCCGGTTCCCTGGCGAGCTTCGCGTCCGAGGGCGGTGACGGGGGTCTGGGCGCGGCGGACGCGGAGGCCGCCGGCACGACGGGCAGCAGTGCGGCGCACAGCGCGGCGACGGCTCCCCGTCTCAGAGTGGTTCGGGACACGGGCGGGTTCTCCTCGGCTTGCGGGGTCGGGTGGTGCGGTGCGGGCCGGGACGCCGTCGATCGCGTCCCGGCCCGCGGGTGGTGGGTGGATCAGCCGCGCCAGACGTCGGCGGTCAGCGTGACCTTGCCGGAGGCCGGCACGGTGGCGGTGCGGTTGGCGCCGTTCTCCCAGGTGACGTTGCCGGACGCGTCCTTGCGGAGGTACTTGTAAGCGAACGACGTTCCGGCGGGCAGGGCGACGTCGAGCTTCCAGACGGGGTACGCCGCCGGGTCGAGCTTCAGGGCGCTGCCCGGGTTCCAGGCGCCGAGGGCGGCCTGGTCGCCGGTGACGTAGATGTTCTGGCCCATCACGGTGGTGGCGTTGACGCCGAAGGAGGCGCCGGACTGTCTCTTATACACACCGGTGCCGCCCCCGTTGTCGCCGCCGCCGGTGCAGGTACGGGCGCCGGTGTGCAGGGCCACGGCGGTGTTCGAGCCGAGGGTCGCGGTGAACTGGCCGGAGCCGTTGACGGTGACGCCCTTGCCGGACTGGACGTCGCAGTAGTCACCGGCGGGCAGCGACGTCTGGAACGTACGGGTCAGCGAGGAGCCCTCGTGGTTGATGGCGACGTAGGCCTTGGAGCCGCGTCCGAAGGCGATCTGGTCGCCGCCGTTGTCCCACCAGTTCGTGACGGACTGGCCACGGGCGGCGTTGCGGAAGCCGACCATGGAGGAGATCTCGGTCCAGGCGTGCTGGCACTTCCAGCCGTCGCTGTAACAGGCGTTCACCTGGCCGCCGTTGGGCGGGCCGGCGTCCTTGTCGGACCACTCGTAGCCGGAGTGGACGTCCGGGGAGCCGTAGGGGTGGGCCAGCATGAAGACGCTCGCCAGGGTGTAGTCGGCGCCGTTCTTGTAGTTCAGCGTCTCGCCGTTGCGTTCGGTGTCGTGGTTGTCGACGAAGACCGCCGACCTGCCCGACTCCATGAAGCCCCAGCCCTCGCCGAAGTTCTTCAGGTAGGCGAGGTTCTCGTTGAGGAAGGTCTGCTTGAGGCTACGGGCGTAACGGAACTCCTGGACGTCACCGGTGCCGAGGTACTCGGTGGGCGAGACCGCCTCGCCCGCGCCGTAGATGGCCTCCTGCTTCCAGTACACGTCCGGGTTGCTGAGCCGGGACTTGATGTTCGCCAGGTCGCCGGCCGGCATGTGCTTGGCGGCGTCGATCCGGAAGCCGTCGACACCGAGGGAGAGCAGGTCGTTGAGGTAGCCGGCGATCCTGCCGCGCACGTAGTCCTCGCCGGTGTCCAGGTCGGCGAGCCCGACGAGTTCGCAGTTCTGGACGTTGGCGCGGTCGCCGTAGTTGTTGATCTCCGACCGGCAGTCGTCCATGTCGTTGCCGGAGTAGAGGCCCGGGTAGGCGTACTTGCTGTACGAGGACCCGCCGGTACCGGTGCCGGAGCCGGACGACATGTGGTTGATGACCGCGTCGGCGACGACCTTGACGCCCGCGCCGTGGCAGGTGTTCACCATGTTCGCGAAGGACGTACGGTCACCGAGCCGGCCGGCGATCTTGTAGCTGACGGGCTGGTACGAGGTCCACCACTGACCGCCCTGGATGTGCTCCTGGGGCGGCGAGACCTGGACGTAGCCGTATCCGGCGGGGCCGAGGCTGTCGGTGCACGCCTTGGCGACGGAGTCGAACTTCCACTCGAACATCACCGCCGTGACGTCCTTCTCGCCGGACGGGGCGGCCTGGGCGGCACCGGCGGCGCCGAGCCCGGCGGGGAGAGCGAGGACGGCGGCGCCCGTGACCAGGGCGAGTGAGGCCGACAGTGTTCTTCGTGCCATGGCGTTCCTCCTGCGGTGGGGGAAGTGCGGGGGATTGGCGGAAGCAGCCTCACGTGGCAACGCGCCGTGCCCTCAAGGCTTTGAAGGTTCTTGCAGCAAGGATGCAAAACCCTGCGCGCAGCAGACCGTACGAGCCTGACCTGCCCCGGTCAACCCCCTGGACACGACGCGGTCACGTCCCGCTCCCCTCCACGAAATCTCGGAGATTTCTTCCTGCAAGGGCTTACGCAAGTTATTGCGGACTGTTAAGTTCGTCCCGACTCCGGCCCGGCCGGCCGGGGGCCCGGTCCGCCGGGTCCCACGCGCCCGGCCGGCCGGGCCGGTCACGGCACGGAGAGGTCCGGCGAGTCGCTTCCCCGCCGGCCCGACCTGGGCCGACTTCCGGACCTCTCCCGTGCGTGACGGCCGTACCCGCCCCGGCCGTTCACTTCGGCGCCGGTGGCGACGCGCGCGAGATCCGGGACCGGACGAGGTCTTCGCGCCCTCCGGCCCGCCCCTCTTCGCTCTCCGACGCGGCCAGGGGCCGACCGAACGTGCGCACTACAATCACCGCTCATGTGGCCAGGACAGCAGTCGTCTTCCGGACAGCCGAACTCACAGGGCGGGCAGCCCGGTTCGAGCCCGTCGCAATCCGGTCGGCCGGGCCCCGAGTGGCACGCCGCCCCCACCGTCGGCATGGGCGCGCCCGAACCGCCCCGCCGTACCTGGAACCGGACCACGATCACCGCCGTGGCAACGGCCGCGGTGGTCGTCGTGGCATGCGGGGTGACCGGCTTCCTGGCGCTCCGCGACGACGGGGGCGACACGCCGGACGAGAAGCCGGTGGCGACGGGCTCGGCGAGCGCCGCCGCTACGGACCGGTCCGCGGCCGAAGGCGGCTCCGGCCCGCTGGTCCCGGGCTGGAAGACGGTGGTCAACGCCAAGCGCGGCATCACCTTCGACGTGCCGGCCTTCTGGGCGCTCCAGTCCGCGGACTGGGTCAGCTACGTCGCGGAGGCCACCGACCCCGACGAGAAACCGCTGGTCGCGATGATGGCCCCGGCGGTCCTCAAGGAGAAGTGGTGCACGTCCGACGACGACAAGAACGGCACCGAGGACGACACCCCGCTGGCCTCGACGGGCACCACCGGGGAGAAGGACTCGAAGAGCGCCGCCGAGGCCGCCGAGGAGACCGCGCGGAACTGGGTCTACGGCGCCTACACCCAGCCCGACCGCACCCGTCTCACGGTCGGTGAGGCCGAGTCGTACCGGACGAAGTCGGGCGTCGAGGGCAGCCTCGTGACCGTCACGTCGTCCGGGTCGCCGAAGAAGGACGCGTGCGACAGCGACGGCAAGGCGGTGACGTTCGCCTTCAAGAACGCGGAGGGCTCCTTCGTCTCGTGGACCTACGTCGGGGCACACGGGGTGCCCGACGAGGTACCCGACGCCACGATCCGCGAGATCCTCGGCACGGTACGGCTCTACGAGGAGGGCGACGGTCAGGACTGAGGCCCCGCTCTCGTTGCCACCTACCGGGGAGCTGCGGTTCCCGGGTCCACGGAGCACTCCTCGCCGAAGACCTCCCCCGCCGTGGCGGCGAGGGCGGCACGGGCCAGCCACTGACGCAGGAGCTCCGGATCGCCGCAGGCGGTGACCTTCTCGCGGATCTCGTCCGTGATGTCGATACCGCGTACGCCGAGGATGAGCAGAACATCCTCGGCGCGACTCTGGGCACGGCCTTCAACACGGCCTTCATCCCGGATCTCTTCGGAGAGCGGCGAGGTGTAGAAGGAAAGGTCCACGGCCACCAGGTTCCTCCACTGTTGTGCGGCGGGGCGGTTGCCCAAGCCTTGTGCGATGAGTTCGACGAGGGGTTCTGCGATCGATTCCGGTGTGTCGCGCAGGGCGACGGACATCGCCTTCAGTATGGCATCGACGTCCGGATTGTCGGCATGTGTGATGGCCGAGAGCGTGGCCAGGGCGAGGTCTTTGCGGGCCTCGGCCACATCGGTGATCACGGGCATGTTGTGGGGCCCCGCGACGAGCGGGCGGGTCGTGACGGTCGGCCACTGGGGCAGGCCGATGGTGAGAGGGCGCGCGGCCCAGGTCGCGGTGGCGTGGTCCTGGCAGATGACGAGCAACAGGACCGGGAGCCGGTACTTGTTGTTGAGGTAGGTGACGTAATACGGCCAGCTGGCCGTCTTGCCGGGGTCCTTCTTGCCCTGGGCTTCGACGACGAGGAGGAACGGGCCGCCCATATCACCCACGTGAGTGATCAAGCAGATTTTCCGACCCATTAGCGGATGTGAGGTCGATTTCTGCCCAGACCGTCTTGCGCGGGACGGGTCCGACCTCGACACCCCAGCGGTCCGCGAGCGCCTCGACGATGAGCAGACCGCGCCCCGACTCGGCGTCGCCCGGCGGGGGTTCGACGGCGCCGGGCACGGGAGGCAACCGCTCACCCAGAGTGTCCGTCACCTCGATGCGGAGGAGCACGTCGCGATGGGCCGCGAGCCGCAGCCGGAAGTCACGGCCCGGCACGTGCCCGTGGAAGGCGGCGTTCAAAGCCAGTTCGGCCACGATCTGCGCGGCCGGCTCGGCGGGCAGCTCCCAGTCGCCCAGATGCGCTGTGGCCAGCAGGCGAGCGAGCCTCGCACCCCGGCGGGTGGGAGACAGCAGCACCGTGAACTGCCGGTCGAGAGCGGAATGTTCGGTTCGGGTGATTTCTTGGGTCACATCACCCAGCGTGGCCTCGTCCGCGTACTTTGAGGAGCGACAAGGTGGTTACGTACGGTGATTGTCCCGCTCTTGTCCAGCGTTGTCCCGGCTGTCCAGGGTGACCCCTGGGGGACGGCGGAGGTTGGGCGAGGACTGAAAGCGCGTCGGAAGTGGGGCACGGATGAGCGTGGATGAGGTCGGTACGGAACCCGGGGACAGCGAGGTGGACGAGTCCGGGTGGGACATCGATCCTGACGACGAGCCGGGCGCCGCGATGGTCGCCACCGTGGGCCGCCAGATCAAGGCCTGGCGGGAGGCCGCCGGGATGCGGGCCGGTGAGTTCGGGGCCGCGCTCGGCTACGGCGAGAACCTGGTCTACAAGGTGGAGGGCGGCAGGCGCATCCCCCGGCCCGAGTTCCTGGACAAGGCGGACGAGGTGCTGGGGGCGGCCGGCAAAATCGCCATGCTGAAACGGGAGCTGGCGGAGGTCCGGTATCCGAAGAAGGTGCGGGACCTCGCGAAACTGGAGGCCAAAGCCGTCGAGCTTCTGGCCTACGGAGATCACAACCTGCACGGGCTGCTCCAGACAGCGGAGTACGCGCGGGCACTGTTCGAGATGCGGCTCCCCGCGTACGAGCCGGACCAGATCGAGCAAGCGGTCGCAGCGCGTGTGGCCAGACAGGCCATCTTCCAGCGCTCCCCAGCCCCCGCGCTCAGCTTCGTCCAGGAAGAAGCGACGCTTCGGCGCCCGCTCGGGGGCACAATGGTGCTACGTCGACAGCTCGAACACCTTGTACAGACAGCCCAGTTGAGGAACGTTGCCATCCAGGTCATGCCGATTGACCGCGAGGAGCACGCCGGGATGCAAGGGGAGACTCAAGTGCTGAAGTTCGGGGACGGCTCCGCGCTGGGGCGCTCGGAAGGGGCGTTCAACGGCCGGGCGGTCGACGACCCGAAGCAGCTCAGAATCCTTGAGTTGCGGTATGGCATGATCCGAGCCCAGGCTCTCACTCCCCGTGAGTCGCTGGCCTTCATCAAGCAACTTTTGGGAGAAACATGATCAGCGAGCTCTCCATCGAGGGCATTCACGAGCACGAGCTGAAGTGGTTCAAGAGCAGTTACAGCAGTAACAGCAGCGAGGCCGACTGCGTCGAGGCGGCCCCCGGCCCCGGCGGCATCCATCTCCGCGACTCCAAGAACGTCTCAGGACCGCACCTGAGGTTCGCCCCCACCGCATGGAACGCCTTCGTGACGCACACCTCCGGGCACTGAAAGGCCGGGTCCCCCCTCCGGACCCGGCCTTCCACACGCATACGCGGGCGCGCGCCTCAGGCGCCCGGCACCGCCGCCGTGGAGCCCCGTACCACCAGCTCCGGCTGGAACACGTACTCCGTGCGCTGTACGGGGCTTCCGCCGATCTCCTCCAGCAGGGCGCCGACCGCCGCCGAGGCCATCGCCTGGACCGGCTGGCGCACCGTGGTCAGCGGCGGGTCGGTGAACGCGATCAGCTGCGAGTCGTCGAAGCCGACCACGGACACGTCACGCGGAACGTCCAGGCCCCTCCCCCGCGCGGCCCGGACCACGCCGAGCGCCATCAGGTCGCTGCCGCAGACGATGCCCGTGCAGCCCGCGTCGAGCAGGGCGCCGGCCGCGACCTGGCCGCCCTCGACGCTGAACAGCGTGGAGCACACCAGACGTTCGGCCTCGCTCCGGTCCATGCCCAGGACCGAGACCGCCGCGTCGAGGAAGCCCTCGCGCTTGCGCCGGGAGGGCACGTAGCGCTGCGGTCCGATGGCCAGGCCGATCCGGCGGTGGCCCAGCTCGGCGAGGTGCCCGACGGCCATCCGTACGGCGGCCGGGTCGTCCGGGGAGACGAACGGGGCGCTGATGCGCTCGTTGTAGCCGTTGATCAGCACGAACGGCACGCCGCGTTCGGTCAGCGCCGCGTACCGCGCCGGGTCCGCCGAGGTGTCCGCGTGCAGGCCGGAGAGGAAGACGATCCCGCCGACGCCACGCTCGACGAGCTGTTCGACCAGCTCGTCCTCGGTGGCGCCGCCGGGTAGTTGGGTGCAGAGAACCGGCGTGTAGCCGTGCCCGGCGAGCACCTGTTCCACGGACTGGGCGAACGCCGGGAAGATCGGGTTGGTGAGCTCGGGCGTCACCAGACCGATCAGCCCGGCGCTGCGCTTCCTCAGCGGAACGGGGCGTTCGTAGCCGAGGATGTCGAGCGCCGCGAGCACCCGCTGACGCGTGGTGTCCGCGACGCCCGGCTTCCCGTTGAGGACCCGGCTGACCGTGGCCTCGCTGACCGCGGCCTGGCCGGCGATGTCGGAGAGCCGGGGCGCCGGCCCGGTCCTCGGTACAGGGGTGGTCCTCGGTACGGGAGCGGTCCTCGGTACGGGGACCGTCACACCGTCCACCACACCGTGGTGTCGGCGGGCAGCTCGACGGTGTCACCGTCGACGGCGACCGGGGCGCTGGCGAGCAGCGGGGTGCCGGGGGCGGGCAGCGCCACCGGGGCGCCCGTGGTGTTGACGGTGCACACGAAACCGGGGCGGCGCAGGACGAGTACGCCCTCCGGGGCGCTCTCCCACTCCACGTCCGTACCCGCGCCGAGTCCGGGGTGCTCGCGGCGGGCGGCGATCGCGGCCCGGTACAGCTCCAGGGTGGAGCCCTCCGTGCCGGTCTGCGCCTCGACGGACAGCTCGCCCCAGCCGGCCGGCTGCGGAGCTGCCGCCGTCGCCGAAGCCGTACGAGCTGCCTTCGCGGGTCCACGGGATCGGCACCCGGCAGCCGTCGCGGAAGCCGTCCTGGCCGTCGGCGCGGAAGAACGACGGGTCCTGGCGGGCCTCGTCGGGCAGGTCGGTGACGTCGGGCAGGCCGAGCTCCTCGCCCTGGTAGACGTAGGCGGAGCCGGGCAGGGCCAGCATCAGCAGGGTCGCGGCGCGGGCCCTGCGCAGGCCCTTGTCCCGGTCGCCCGCGGTACGGATCTGGGTGCCCAGGCCCGGCGGGTTGGCGAAGCGGGTGGCGTGCCGGGTGACGTCGTGGTTGGAGAGCACCCAGGTGGTGGGCGCGCCGACCGGACGCATGGCGGCGAGCGAGGAGTCGATGACCTTGCGGAGCTCGGCGGCGTCCCAGGCGGTCGAGAGGTACTGGAAGTTGAAGGCCTGGTGCATCTCGTCGGGCCGCACGTAGTTGGCGGTGCGCTCGACGGTGGGCGTCCACGCCTCGGCGACGAGGATCCGCCCGCCGGCCGAGGAGGGCCCCGCGGGGTACTCGTCGAGGATGGTGCGCCAGCTGCGGTAGACCTCGTGCACCCCGTCCTGGTCGAAGAACGGCATGACGTCGTTGCCCAGGAGCTTCAGCTGGTCGTGGGAGCCGAGGTCCGGCAGGCCGTCCGCCTTGACGAGGCCGTGGGCGACGTCGACGCGGAAACCGTCGACGCCCATGTCCAGCCAGAAGCGCAGGATGGAGCGGAACTCGTCGGCGACGGCCGGGTGTTCCCAGTTGAAGTCGGGCTGCTCGGGCGCGAAGAGGTGCAGGTACCAGTCGCCGGGGGTGCCGTCCGGGTTCGTGGTCCGCGTCCAGGCGGGGCCGCCGAAGATGGACTCCCAGTCGTTGGGCGGGAGTTCGCCTTCGGTGCCCTTGCCGGGGCGGAAGTGGTAGCGGTCACGCAGGGCGGAGCCGGGGCCCTCGGCCAGTGCGCGCTTGAACCACTCGTGCTGGTCGGAGGAGTGGTTGGGCACCAGGTCGACGATGATGCGCAGGCCGAGTGCGTGGGCCTCGCGGATCAGGGCGTCGGCGTCCAGCAGGGTGCCGAACATGGGGTCGATGGCCCGGTAGTCGGCGACGTCGTAACCGGCGTCGGCCTGCGGGGAGGCGTAGAAGGGGCTGAGCCAGACGGCGTCGACACCGAGGTCCCTGAGGTACGGGAGCCGCGCGGTGACTCCCGCGAGATCCCCCATGCCGTCGCCGTTGCCGTCGGCGAAGCTGCGTGGGTACACCTGGTAGATCACCGCGTCCTGCCACCAGCCGGTGCGGTGGCCCGGGGCGTCGGTGGACGTGCCGGTGGAGGGGGCAGCGAGGTGCTGGGTCATGTCGTCCCTGGGGTGTCTGGGTGGGGAGCGGCGCCGGGACCGGGTCGGGGATCCGGCGCCGCCGTGACGGGTGCGTACGGTCGTGCGGGACCGGGTGCGTCAGCCCTTGACGGCACCGGCGGACATACCGGTGACCAGGTGCTTCTGTGCGAACAGGAAGACCAGGGCGGCCGGGATCGCGATCAGTACGGAGGCGGCGGTCATGGGGCCCCACTGGGCTCCGTACTGGTTGACGAACTTCTGCAGTCCGCCCGCGAGCGTCAGGTTCTCGTCGCCGACCATGAAGGCGGAGGCGTACGCCACCTCGCCCCAGGCGGTGATGAAGGAGTAGAAGGCGGTGACGGCGAGGCCGGGCTTGGCGAGCGGCAGGATGAGGCGCCAGAACGTGCCGAACGGGGTGAGGCCGTCGACCTGTCCCGACTCGTCGATCTCGCGCGGGATCGTGTCGAAGAAGCCCTTCATCATCCAGGCGCAGAACGGCACCGAGATGGTGAGGTAGGTGATGACGAGCCCGGCCGGCTGGTTGATCAGGCCGATGCTCGACATGATGTTGTAGATCGGCACGATCAGGACGGCGACCGGGAACATCTGGGTGATCAGCAGCGTCCACATCAGCCCGCGCTTGCCGGGGAAGCGGAAGCGGCTG
>NZ_KL585398.1:44140-45475 GCF_000721935.1 Streptomyces sp. NRRL WC-3549 | reverse complement strand
CGCGCTTGCCGGGGAAGCGGAAGCGGCTGACGGCGTAGCCGGTGGTGGCGGAGACGAAGACACCGATGACGGTGGTGAGCCCCGCGACGAGCACGGAGTTGCCGAACCAGGTCAGGAACTCGGTGTCCTTGATCAGGTTCGTGTAGTTCTCGAACGTCGTCTCTTTGAAGAAGTCGGTCGTGGTGGAGTACTTCGCCGGCTTCAGCGAGGTCAGCAGGACCCAGAGCACGGGGAAGACCGCGATCACGGACGCGACGATCAGCGTGAGGTGCAGGGCCACGGACGCGACCGGGGACCGCTCGCCGCGCAGCCGGGGCGTGCGGGCGGAGGGCCGGGCGGTGGCGGGGCGCGCGGTGGTGGTCTGTGCGGCGGTGGTCACCAGTTGTCTCCCTGCGTGCGGAGCACTCGCCGGTAGACCACGGCGAAGAGCATCAGGAGGACGAGGATCAGCACGCCCCAGGTGGAGGACTGCGCGAAGTCGCGCGGGCTGATCTCGAAGGAGAATTTGTACGCCTGGGTCACCAGGATCTGGGTGGACTCACCCGGTCCGCCCCGCGTCAGCAGGAAGATCACCGGGAACATGTTGAAGGTCCAGATGGTGGAGAGCAGGACCACCGTGGTGGAGACCGGACGCAGGCCCGGCAGCGTGACGTGGCGGAACCGCTGCCACGCCGTGGCGCCGTCCATCTCCGCGGCCTCGTACTGCTCGGAGGGTATGGACTGCAGTCCGCCCAGCAGCGCCACCATGATGAAGGGGATGCCGAGCCAGACGTTGACGGCGATGACGGAGAACTTGGCCCAGGTGGGGTCGTTGAGCCACGGGACGGAGTCGATCCCTGCGCCGCCGAGGATCTTGTTGAGCAGTCCGCGGTCCTCGTTGTAGAGGAAGCGCCAGGCGAAGACGGAGACGAAACCGGGGATGGCCCACGGCAGGATCAGGGCCATCCGGTAGGCGGAGCGGCCGGCGATCCTGCGGTTGAGGATGTTGGCGAGGGCCATGCCCAGGCAGAAGGTGATGGCGACGCAGGAGACCGTCCACACCAGCGTCCAGCCCAGCGTGCCGAGGAACTGGCCGCCGGTCAGGGCGTCGGCGTAGTTGTCCAGACCCACGAACTCGTACGTGGCGGGCAGTTCGTTGACGCCGATCGACCGTGCGACGTTGCGTTCGTTGGCGTCGGTGAGCGACAGCCAGATACCGCGGACCAGCGGGTAGCCGATGATCACGCCGATCACGATCACGACCGGGGCGACCATGGTCCAGGCGTACCAGTGGACCGACAGGGCCCGCCGGAGCCTGCTCGGCGGCGGGGGGTTACCAGTACCGCGGCTCCGGCC
>NZ_KL585398.1:40062-43926 GCF_000721935.1 Streptomyces sp. NRRL WC-3549 | reverse complement strand
AGAGATGTGTATAAGAGACAGCTGGTGTGGACAGCCATCAGCCGGCCTGCCTTCCTGAGTTACTTCCAGCCCTTGAGGAGCTTGCGGTAGGAGTCGCCGGTCGCCTTGGCGGCCTTCTCCGGCGTGGACTGGCCGGTGAGGACGTTGGTGTACTCGGTGTTCAGCGGGGCGAAGAGGCTGCCGGTCTCCGGGATCCAGGGACGCTCGACGGCGGTCTCGACGACGGGCTTGAAGAACTGGACGATCTCGCTGTCCACGGCCTGCTGCTTGGCGTACGCGGAGGTGCGGGTCGGCAGCAGGTTGAGCTCACCGGCGGTCTGCGCCTGGGCCTCGACCGAGGTCATGTAGTCGACGAAGGCGTAGGAGGCCTCCAGGTTCTTGGAGCCCGCGTAGACGGCGAGGTTGTGGCCGCCCTGCGGGGCGCCCTGACCGGCGGAGCCGGCCGGCACCGTGGAGATGCCCAGGTTCTCCTTGTCGGAGAACTCCTTGCCGGTCAGCGTGTCGGCCACGGCCCAGGGGCCGTTGATCATCATCGCGACGTCGCCGTTCTTGAACGCCTGCATCATGTTCTCCCAGCCGTCCGTGGCGTCGGTCTTGGCCGCCCCGGAGTCGACGAGGTCCTTCACGACACCGAACGCCTTGACGCCCGCGGCGTTGTCGACGGTGACCTTCTTGTCGGCCGCGTCGACCAGGTCGCCGCCCTCGCCGTAGAGGAAGGAGAGGAAGTAGTACGAGTCGTCGCCGCGCAGGTAGAGACCGGTCTTGCCGGTCTTCTCCTTGATCTTCTTGGAGATGCTCTTGAGGTCGTCGATGTTCGCGGGCGGCTGGACGCCGGCGTCCTTGAACAGCTTCTTGTTGTAGAAGATGCCCATGGAGTCGATGACCTGCGGGACCGCGTACGTCTTGCCGTTGTACTTGGTGGACGCCGCGGCCTGCTTGAGGAAGTCGCCCTCGTCCTTCAGCGCCGCGGTGCCGTCCAGCGGGGCGAGGTAGCCGAGGTCGGCGAACTCGGGGGTCCAGGCGACCTCGGAGCGGATGACGTCCGGGGCGCCGGAGCCCGCCTGCGCCGCGTTCTTGAACTTGTTCTGCGCGTCGCCGAACGGAACGCTGACGTACTTGACGTCGACCTTCGGGTGCTTCTTCTCGAAGCCCTCGGCGATCTTCTTGAAGACCTTGTCCTCGCTGCCGACGTTCGAGGTGTCCCACCACGTCACGGTGCCGGAGAGCTCACCCGAGCTCTTGCTGCCGCCGTCGGACTCGTCGTCACTGCCGCAGGCGGTCGCCGCGAGCGCCAGGGCCGCGACCAGGGCGGTGGCCGTTATGCCACGTCGCATCTGAACTCCTTCAACTGCCGTACCGCTCCGTCGCGGCGCCGGGTCGACGTGAACGTAACAAGGATGCAAGACGACCGAAAGAGCTTGCGGAAGATTTCTGCAAGCTCCGTCGATCGTTACATTGGCGTGTCCTCAAGGTTGCCGTCAAGCCTCTTGACTGAACCGCTCACACCCTGCACACCCCAGGCCAGACCCCACCTGCGGGCGGTGTCGTGCTCTTGTGGCCCCCGGCACAGAAGTTCCGCAAGGCCTTGCAAGATGTTTCCGCAGACGGCGCCGCGTACGGTGAGCGCGCGCCCCCGGCGCCCGGATCCGGTACGCGGTGGGCAATCGGACACACGCCCGGTACAGTCCACTCATGACCGCACGGCTTGCCGATATCGCAACTCAGGCGGGGGTCAGTGAAGCGACCGTCAGCCGCGTACTCAACGGCAAGCCCGGTGTTGCGGCGACCACCCGTGAATCCGTCCTCGCGGCGCTCGACGTCCTCGGCTACGAACGCCCGGTGCGACTGCGCCGGCGCAGCGCCGGTCTGGTCGGGCTGATCACGCCCGAGCTGGAGAACCCGATCTTCCCCGCGCTGGCCCAGGTCATCGGCCAGGCGCTGACCCGGCAGGGATACACACCGGTCCTGGCGACCCAGACACCGGGCGGTTCCACGGAGGACGAGCTGACCGAAATGCTCGTGGACCGTGGGGTGTCGGGCATCATCTTCGTCTCCGGCCTGCACGCCGACACCTCCGCCGACATGCAGCGTTACGAACAACTCCGCGCCCAGGGCGTGCCCTTCGTCCTCGTCAACGGCTTCTCCTCCAAGGTCCAGGCGCCGTTCATCTCGCCGGACGACCGGGCCGCGATGCGGCTCGCGGTGACGCACCTCGTGGCCCTGGGACATGAGCGCATCGGCCTGGCGGTCGGCCCGAAGCGTTTCGTCCCGGTGCTCCGCAAGATCGAGGGCTTCCGCGCCACGATGCGGGAGCAGCTGGACCTCACGGCCCAGGAGGCGGAGGAGCTGATCCAGCACTCCCTCTACACCCTGGAGGGCGGCCAGGCGGCGGCCTCCGCCCTGATGGAGCGCGGTTGTACGGCGGTGGTGTGCGCGAGCGACATGATGGCGCTGGGCGCGATCCGCGCGGCCCGCCGGCTGTCCCGGGAGGTCCCGCGCGACCTCTCGGTGGTCGGGTACGACGACTCCCCGCTCATAGCGTTCACGGATCCGCCGCTGACCACGATCCGGCAGCCCGTGACGGCCATGGGCCAGGCGGCGGTGCGCACCCTGCTGGAGGAGATCGGCGGCACCCCCGCGCCGCACAGCGAGTTCGTGTTCATGCCGGAGCTGGTGGTGCGCGGCACCACGGCGGCGGGCCCCGGCCCGTCCGCGGGCGGCCTCCCCCGGCGTTGAGGGACACCCCGCCGTCCGGGGCGCCCGCGGGGCGGCACGGGGCCGCTCCCCCGGGCCCGGTGTGCGGTGTCCTCCCGACGGGAGGACGATCGGTGGATGGGGACGTATCTGGCAGACTCTGCGCCTATGGGTGATGCGCACGTGACCACAGAGGAAGACCGCAGGGCGGTCACCCCGTCACTCGTCGCCGACGGGCCGAGGCCCACGGGTTCGACGAGGGCGGACGCCCGCGTGCGCCTCGGGTCGCTGCGCGCCCCGCGCCGCCCCCGGCTCTGGTTCGAGATCCTGTTGATCGCGGTGAGTTACTGGCTGTACTCACTCGTGCGCAACGCCGTGCCCGAGCAGAAGGCGGCGGCCCTGCGCAACGCCGACTGGATCTGGTCGCTGGAGCACACGATGGGGCTGGCCTTCGAGCAGAAGGTCAACCACGCGGTCAATTCGGTGACATGGCTGATCGTGTCGATGAACTACTACTACGCGACACTGCACTTCATCGTCACCGTCGCGGTACTGGTGTGGCTGTTCCGGCGTCATCCGGGCCGTTACGCGGCGGCCCGTCTGATCCTCTTCGCCACCACGGCCGTCGCCCTGCTCGGGTACTACCTCTTCCCCCTGGCACCACCCCGCCTGATGAGGGGCGGCGGGTTCGTCGACACGGTCCTTCTGCACCAGACGTGGGGCTCGATGGCGTCCGGCAACTTCAAGCAGATGTCGAACCAGTACGCGGCGATGCCCTCGATGCACATCGGCTGGTCGCTGTGGTGCGGGCTGACGATCTTCGCGCTGGCCCGCGCACCCTGGGCCCGCGTCCTGGGACTGCTGTACCCGACGGCGACACTGGTCGTGATCGTGGCGACCGCGAACCACTTCTGGCTGGACGCGGTGGGAGGCATGACGTGCCTGGCGTTCGGCTACGCGCTGTCGTACGCCTGGTACGGGGCGTTGCCGCACCGGCTGCCGAAGAGCGGGAGGGCGCGGGGCGTCCGCGGGTGCTGCGGCGCCGCCCGGTGGTTCCGGCCGCCCGGCGGCGCGGTCCGGGCCCCTCGGCACCGTCCGCGTCCCGTCCCGGGGACCCGTCCACCTCCCGTCCCCCGGAGTCGGTGCCTCTCCTGTCTCTTATACACATCT
>NZ_KL585398.1:27529-39814 GCF_000721935.1 Streptomyces sp. NRRL WC-3549 | reverse complement strand
GCCGACGCCACCGGGGGCGTAGGCGGGCGGCGCGCCCGGTGCCCGGGGGCTCCGCCCCGCACGGGCCCCGTTCACCGACCGCCGGCGCCGCGTCGGCTCACCCCGCAGCCCCGTAGAACAGCTCCTCCACCACCGCCCGGGCCCGCCGCGTGATCCGCCGGTAGTCGTCCAGCATGTCCCCGGCGTGCCCCGGTTCGTACCCGAGGTATCGTCCCACCGCCGCCAGCTCACGTGGGTTCGAGGGGAAGGTGTCCCCCGGCCGCCCCCGTACCAGCATCACCGCGTTCCGGACCCGGGTGGCCAGCACCCACGCCTCGTCCAGGGTCCGGGCCTCCTCGTGCCCGACGAGCTCCGCCGCGCAGGCCGCGGCCAGCGCCTCACGGGTGCGCGTCGTCCGCAGTCCCGGCTCGGCCCAGCCGTGCCGCATCTGCATCAGCTGGACCGTCCACTCGACGTCGCTGAGCCCGCCCCGGCCCAGCTTGGTGTGGAGCGTGGGGTCGGCGCCCCGGGGGATGCGCTCGGTCTCCATCCGCGCCTTGAGCCGGCGGATCTCCCGGACCGCGTCGTCGCCGAGCCCTTCCGCCGGGTAGCGCAGCGGGTCGACCATCTCGACGAAGGCCCGGCCCAGGTCCTCGTCCCCGGCCATCGGCTCGGCGCGCAGCAGCGCCTGGCTCTCCCAGACCAGCGACCAGCGCCGGTAGTAGGCCGCGTACGACTTCAGGGTGCGCACCAGCGGTCCGCTCTTGCCCTCGGGGCGCAGGTCCGCGTCGATCAGCAGCGGCGGGTCGGCGGTGGGCAGCTGGAGCAGTCGGCGCATCTCGGTGACGACGGCGTTCGCGGCGCGGGCCGCCTCCTCGTCGCCGACCCCTTCGCGGGGCTCGTGCACGAACAGCACGTCGGCGTCGGAGCCGTAGCTCAGCTCGTGCCCTCCGAAGCGGCCCATGCCGATGACGGCGAACCGGGTCGGCAGGGTGTCGCCCCACCGCTCGCGCACGGCGGCGCGCAGGGCCCCGGAGATCGCGGCCGCGTTCAGGTCGGTGACCGCGGGGCCGACCCGGTCCACGAGCGCGCCGGGGTCGGCCTCGGCGGGGCTCTCCTCGGTGCCGTACGAACCGATGATGTCGGCGGCGGTCGTACGGAAGAGCTCTCGGCGCCGCACGCCGCGCGTCACCGCGACGGCCGTCTCCGCGTCGGGGGCGCGTCGGACGGCGGCCAGCACCTCCTGCTCCAGGTGCTCCCGGCCGCGCGGCTTCAGCCCCTCCGGGTCGCCCAGGATGGCGACGGCCTCGGGGGCCCGCATCAGGAGGTCGGGGGCGAGCCGGCCGGCCGACAGGACCCGGGCGAGGTTCTCCGCCGCGGCTCCCTCGTCCCGCAGCAGCCTGAGGTACCAGGGGGTCTTGCCGAGCGCGTCGGAGACCTGCCGGAAGCCGAGGAGTCCGGCGTCCGGGTCGGCGGAGTCCGCGAACCAGCCCAGCAGCACCGGGAGCAGGGTGCGCTGGATGGCCGCCTTGCGGGACACCCCGGCCGTCAGTGCCTCCAGGTGGCGCAGGGCGGCGGCCGGGTCGGCGTATCCGAGGGCCTCCAGCCGGACGACGGCCGCCGTGGCGCTGAGCCTCCTCTCGCCGGGCGCCAGCTGGGCGACGGCGTCCAGCAGCGGCCGGTAGAAGAGCTTCTCGTGCAGCCGCCGCACCACGGACGCGTACCGGCGCCAGGCCCGGTTGAGCTCGGTGACCGGGTCGGTGCGCAGCCCCAGGGAGCGGCCGAGCCGGCGCAGGTCCGCCTCGTCCTCGGGGACCAGGTGGGTGCGGCGCAGCCGGTGGAGCTGGATGCGGTGCTCCATGGCCCGCAGGAAGCGGTAGGCCTCGTCCAGCTGGGCGGCGTCCGCCCGCCCGACGTATCCGCCGTCGGCGAGGGCGCCGAGCGCCTCCAGGGTGGAGCCGGCGCGCAGGCTGCTGTCGCCGCGCCCGTGGACGAGCTGGAGCAGCTGCACCGCGAACTCGACGTCCCGCAGCCCGCCCGGCCCGAGCTTGAGCTCGCGGTCGACCCGGTCGACGGGGATGTTGTCGACGACGCGGCGGCGCATCTTCTGGACGTCGCCGACGAAGTTCTCCCGGTCGGCGGCCTGCCACACCAGAGGGGACACGGCCGCGACGTACTCCGCGCCCAGTTCCCGGTCCCCGGCGACCGGCCGGGCCTTCAGCAGCGCCTGGAACTCCCAGGTCTTGGCCCACCGCTGGTAGTACGCGAGGTGGGAGGAGAGGGTGCGCACCAGGGGCCCGTTGCGGCCTTCGGGGCGGAGGTTGGCGTCGACGGGCCAGATGGTGCCTTCGACGGTGGTGTCGGAGCAGATCCGCATCATGTGGGCGGCGAGCCGGGTGGCGGCCTGGAGGGCCTTGTTCTCCTCGGCCCCCTCGACGGGCTCACCGACGAAGATCACGTCCACGTCGGAGACGTAGTTCAGCTCGTGTCCGCCGCACTTGCCCATCGCGACGACGGCCAGCCGGCACTGCGCGGCGTCCTCCGGCGCGTCGGCACGGGCCAGGGCGAGCGCCGCGCGCAGGGTCGCCGTGGCCAGGTCGGCGAGCTCGGCGGCGACCTCGGCGACGTCGGTGGTGCCGCACACGTCACGGGCCGCTATCGAGAGCAGGGCCCGCCGGTAGGCGACGCGCAGCGAGTCCGGGTCCACGGCGTCGTCGAGCATGTGCTCGAACTCGGTGACGCCGGGGTGCAGGTCGGTGGCCTCGTACGTCACGAGGGCCTGCCAGTCGCGGGGGTGGCCCGCCAGGTGGTCCCCGAGCGCCTCGGAGGCGCCGAGGACCCCCAGCAGCCGGTCCCGCAGCGGTTTGGCGGTGATGACGGTGTCCAGGAGGACCTGGCGTTCGCCGGGTTCCTGCGCCTCGGCGAGCCGTACGAAGCCGCGCAGGGCGAGGTCGGGGTCGGCGGTCGCTCCGAGCGCGTCGAGCAGGACGGGGTCGGCCCGTACGGAGGCGAGTTCCGGGAGGGCCAGCAGCCGCTCCGCTGCGGACGGGTCGGTGAAACCGCGCCGCACCAGTCGGGTGAAGGTACTGCTCCTGCGTCCCGGCACCGATGTCATCCCGCGCTCTCCCTGCCCGCCGACCCACACGTATCCGTCGTCCGAGCCTACGGGCCGGCCCCGCCCGGAGCGGCAACGTGTTCGCGACGGCGGCGGAGTCCACCCTGAACGCAGACGACGTCCTCCCCCCTCCCCGAGGAGATCCGCATGCCGAGCAGGAACGAAACGCCCGAGACGGCCCTGGATCCGCACTACAGCGGGCAGGACGCCACCGCCCGCCCCTGGCCGGAGGCGGTCCGGCTGCTGACCGGGGCGGAGGTGTACTGGCTGTCCACGGTCCGCCCCGACGGGCGTCCGCACGTGACCCCGCTGATCGGCCTCTGGTCCGACGGCGCGCTCCACTTCTGCACCGGCCCCGCCGAGCGCAAGGCCCGGAACCTGGCCGCCAACCCGGAGGTCGTCCTGACCACCGGGACCAACACGCTGCACGAGGGCTTCGACGTGGTGGTCGAGGGCCGGGCGGTCCGGGTGACGGACGAGGAACGGCTGATCGCGCTGGCCGGGGCCTGGGAGGAGAAGTACGGCGGCGACTGGCACTTCGGCGTCACGGACGGCATGTTCTCCAACGGCGCGGGCGGCCGTGCGGAGGTCTTCCGGGTGGCCCCCCGCACGGCCTTCGGCTTCGCCAAGGGCGACCCGTACGGCCAGACCCGCTGGCGTTTCGCCTGATCCGCACGCCGGCGGGGCTACCCGGGGCGGGTCCCGGTCACGACCGTGGCGTACAGCTCCTCGGAGACGGCCACCCGTGGCACCAGCCCGCCGGCGCGGAGCACCTCCTCGGCCAGGGCCGCCTGCCGCTCACTCGTCTCGACCAGCAGGCTGCCGCCCGGGGCCAGCCAGCCGGGCGCCTCGGCGGCGACCCGGCGCATGACGTCGAGCCCGTCCCCGCCGCCGTCGAGGGCGACCCGCGGCTCGTGGACGCGGGCCTCGGCGGGGAGCAGTCCGACGTCGTCGGTCGGTACGTACGGCACGTTGGCGAGCAGGACGTCGACGCGCCCGCGCAACGCGCCGGGCAGGGGGGCGAAGAGGTCGCCCTCGTACACCTCCCCCAGGCCGGCCAGGTTGCTCCGGGCGTAGCGCACGGCGGCGGGATCGACGTCGGCGGCGTGGAGTTCGACGGTGGGCAGGGTGGCGGCGAGCGCCGCGCCGAGCGCCCCGGAACCGCAGCACAGGTCGACGGCGACGGGCCGGTCGGGGGCCGCCGCCGCGGCCTGCCGTACGAGGAACTCGGTACGCCGGCGGGGTACGAAGACCCCGGGGCCGACGGCGACCCGGATGCCGCAGAACTCCGCCCAGCCCAGGACGTGTTCGAGTGGCAGGCCGTCGACGCGGCGGGCCACCAGGGCGTCGAGGTGCGCGGGCCCGGTGGCGGCGCGCCGCAGCAGGGCCGCCTCGTCCTCGGCGAAGACGCAGCCGGCGGCACGGAGCCGGGCGACGACCGAGGAGGCGGTGAGGGGTGTTGCGGGTGACGACATGCGCGGAGCCTTCCGGTGAACCGATGGGCGCTCCGCGGTCGTTCAGGCCCGGTGGACCGTGCGACGGCGAGGGGTGAGCGCCCTGCCTGCTACAGCGGTGATGGGGCTCACCTCCAGAGGTCGGTCCCGGTGCGGGAGGCGTCACACTACCCGAATCCGCTTGTCCGCCGTACCCCTGTCCTCAGCGCGTCCGGTGGGTGCCGGGTGTGTCCACGGGCGCGGCGGAACACGCCGGCGAGTGCGCCGGCGGACGCGCCTGCTGACGGTCGGCCGCAGGTGGTGGGCCAGGGCGGTCACCGGAGGGCCCCCGGCCGGCGGGGACCGGGGCGCGGTACGGGCGTGGCCGGGCGCGCCACTGCGGGAAGGCCGTGCCGGGGCCGGCCCGGAGGACACGGGTGCCCCCGCGCCGTGGGGGCGCGGGGGCACATCGGGACCGTGGGGTCGGCCGTGGGGTCAGAGGTCCACGCTGTCGCGCAGCTTCGTCGGGGTCAGGAAGAGCGACGCGATGACACCCACCAGCGCGATCCCGGCCGAGATCAGGAAGATGTGGCCGGTGGCGTCACCGTAGGCGGCGCGCACCACTTCCTGGATCTCCGGCGGCATGGCCGCGACGTTGAGCGTCGAGCCGCCCGAGGAGGACGCTGCGGGGTCGACGCCCAGCTTCGCCAGGCCGGCGGCGATCTTCGTGGCGACCTGGTTGGCGAGCACCGCGCCCAGCACGGAGACACCGATGGTGCCGCCGAGCGAGCGGAAGAAGGTGATCGAACCGCTGGCGGCGCCGAGTTCGTTGAACGGGACGGTGTTCTGGACCACGAGCACGAGGTTCTGCATCGACATACCGACACCGATACCGACGGCCAGCATGCCCAGCGACACGATGACCAGCGAGGTCTCGTGGTCGATCGTGGACAGCCCCAGGAAGCCGAGGGTGAGCACGACGATACCGGTGATGATGTACGGCTTGACCTTGCCGGTCTTGGAGACGAGGCGGCCCGCGACGGTGGAGGAGAGGAGCACACCGAGCATCAGCGGGATGGTGAGCAGTCCGGCCTCGGTCGGCGAGTTGCCCCGGCCGATCTGGAAGTACTGGCCGAGGAAGACCGCTCCGCCGAACATCGCCATGCCCACGGCGAGGCTCGCGATGATGGCGAGGGCGGGGTCCCGGCGGCGTACGACGTGGAGCGGGACGACCGGCTCCTTGACCCGCGACTCGACGAGGACGGCCGCGGCGAGGATCAGGAGGCTCGCGCCGACCATGACGCCGGTCTGCCAGGAGATCCAGTCGAAGTTGTTGTCGACGAAGGTGACCCAGAGCAGCAGCAGGCTGACGCCGGCGGCGATGAGGGAGGCGCCCAGGTAGTCGACCTTGACGTCCGGGCGGCGGATCTCGGTGAGGTGCAGGGTGCGGGTCAGCATCACGAAGGCGACGACCGTGAACGGGATGGCGATGAAGAAGCACCAGCGCCAGCCGAGCCACGAGGTGTCGGTGATGAACCCGCCGAGCAGCGGCCCGCCGACGGTGGCGACGGCCATGACACCGCCGAGGTAACCGTTGTAGCGGCCCCGCTCCTTGGGGCTGATCATCGCCGCGATGATCACCTGGACGAGCACCTGGAGCGCGCCCATGCCGAGGCCCTGGATGACGCGGAAGCCGATGAGCTGGCCGGTGGACTGGGCGAAGCCGCAGGCGATCGACGAGACGACGAACAGGCCGATGGATATCTGCAGGAGCAGCTTCTTGCTGAACAGGTCGGCGAGCTTGCCCCAGATCGGGGTGGAGGCCGTGGAGGCCAGCAGGGTGGCGGTGACGACCCAGGTGTACTGCGACTGGGTGCCGTTCAGCGAACCGATGATCTGCGGGAGCGCGACGGAGACCACCGTGCTGCTGATCATCGCCACGAACAGCACGATGAGGAGCCCGCTCAGGGCCCGCATCACGTGGCGGTGGTCCATGGGCGCGGCCTCGGCGGGCGCGGCCGTGTGTGCGCTCACGCGCAACCTCCGGAAAATTCGAACAGATGAGGGAAGCCTTCACTGTACATGCGCAATGGGCAATTTTGCACATTGCGCAATCTTTACCGTCGCGTGGACAATGGAGGCATGGAAAGCCCTGTGGGACTGCGTGAACGCAAGAAGGCGGCCACCCGCCAGGCCGTGCACGAGGCGACGCTGCGCCTGACCGTCGAGCACGGATTCGACCATGTGACGGTGGAGGCGGTCGCCGATGCCGCAGGCATCTCCCGCAGAACGTTCTCCAACTACTTCACCAACAAGGAGGACGCCCTCCTCTACGGCGAGGAGCAGCACATAAGGGCCCTCGTCCAGGCGGTCCGCGACCGCCCCGCCGAGGAGCCCGCCTGGCCGGCCCTCCGGGAGGCGGTGGCCCAGTTCGCGGGACGCATGACACTGCCGGAACGCGAGTGGGCCATCCGCACCCGCCTGGCCATGCGCCACCCCTCCCTGCTCGCCCGCCAGCTCGCCAACCACGCCGCACTGGAACGCGACCTGGCCGACGCCGTGGCCGTCCGGCGCGGCCCGGCGGACAGCTCGGTGCGCCCCATGGTCCTGGCGTCGGGCTTCCTCGCCTCGATACGGATCGCGATGCGGATGTGGATCGAGGAGGACCTGGCGCGGGTCCCTGGCGAGGTCATCGACGAGATCCTGGACGAGATGGGGCAGAGCTTCGACTGAGCGGGGCCGGAGCAGTGCTCCGCGGCGCGGCCGGGCGGCACTCCTCGGCGCGGCCGGGCGGCACTCCTCGGCGCGGCCGGGCGGCACTCCTCGGCGCGGCCGGGCGGCCTCGAAAGTCTCGAAGACCAGTCCCGAAACCGGCCGGAACCCCGCGGACGCGCCACGGCCGCGCCACGGCCGTGCCGCCCGAGGTGTCCGTGGTCCGTCCGGCCGGACGGATCACGGACGCGGCGCGTCCCCGAGGCCGGACCCGGCCGTCTCCAGCGCGCCGAGCACCCACGGCATGGTCTTCTTCCGGGTGACCACGAGCACCGGTACGCCGTCGTCCTCGCACTCCAGGACGACGGCCTTGCCCTCGTAGTCGGGCAGGTCCGGGTCCAGCCGGTAGCGCGGGCGGACCCGGACCGGCCTCAGACCGCGCGGCACCTCACGGCGGAAGGCGGCGCCGGTCGGGTCGGGGGTCGAGGCCAGGAGGCCGGGGCCGGCCACCAGCCAGCCGCCACGGCCCTGGTAGGGCACCTCCCCCACCACCATGCCCGGGAAGCGACGCTCCTCCTCCGGCGCGGAGGGCGTCAGCCGGATGGTGTCGTCGCCCCGCTGACGGCGTGCCACGATCAGCCCTGCCACCGCGCACCCGAGCACGACCACCGGCGTGCACACTCCGACGACCAGGAGGGCTTCCCCCGGACTGTCCGTGGGCCACGGCGCGAACGCCCCGATCGCGGCGAGGGCGAGCCCGCCCGCGGTCGGGACACCCGCCTGCCACGGGTAGGCCCGGCGGGACAGGTGGGCGAACCGGGTGGCCCAGAGCCAGAGCCACAGGTGGACGAGGCTGTAGAGGCCGAGGGCGAAGCCCCAGGTGCAGTACAGGCGGTAGTCACCGCGCGGATCCGCGGTGGTGTACCGGCGGGCGGACCCGAGGTCGACGTAGCGGATCTGGTCCCGCCAGTACGTGACCCGGACGGTCTTCCCCGGGCCGGCGGCGGGCACGTCCTCGGCCCTCCCGTCGAGCCGGGTGCGGGTGGACGCCCCGTCCGGCTCGGTGACGTACACCCAGAACGAGGGGCTCTTCTTCCGCTGCACCTTCTCCGTCCGGTCGACCCGCGCGGCGATCGTCCACAGGCAGTCGCCCGCCTTCCCGCCGTCGTCCGGAGCGCAGGCGACCGCCTCCCGGAAGGCGCGTTCGTCGTCGAGCGCCCGGGGCATGGGGACCAGCAGCAGGAAGGCCGCCGTCAGCACGCACGCACAGCCCACCACGGCGGCGAAGACCGATGCCGCACGCTCTTTCGGGCTGAGCGGGGTGGACGGGGTGGGCGGGACACTCTTCTCGGGACTCACCGGCACATGGTGCACCGACGGCTCCGCGCAGCACGAGGGGCGATACAAGCACCTTTCGCGGCAGGCTCGTTGCCGGACCCCGGCCCCGGGCCGGCCGCCCCTACGACGGCACCCGGCTCCGGCGCGGCCCACGCCCCGGTCCACTCACTGTCGCGCACCAGGCCGCCGGCGCCTCCCGGGCAGCCGCCGCAGCTCACCGACCCTCATGAGCCGGGCCAGCAGGAGATACACCAACGCGAGGGTGACCGCCCCCGCGGCCAGGGCGACCGCGGTGGGCCACGTCCCGGTCCCCAGGGCGGCGCACGCACGGGCAGCGGCCCAGCCGAGCACCGCCGCCGGGCCCGCGGCGCACAGCAGCTTCCCGTAGGTGCGGCGCAGGCCCCCGTCGTCGAGACGGCCGCCCAGTCTCCGGCGCAGCAGGAGCACGGTGAGGGCGAGCCCGGCCGCGTAGGAGAGGGTGTACGCACCAGCCATGCCGACCACGGCCCAGCGGGCGGGCAGCAGCAGGTGGCAGCCGGTGGCCAGGGCGATGTTCACCACGGCGATCCAGGCGGCCATGAGGAACGGGGTGCGCGTGTCCTCGAAGGCGTAGAAGCCGCGCAGCAGCAGGTACTGCGCGGAGAACGGGATGAGGCCGAGCCCGAACGCCTGCAGCATGTACCCCAGCGGCCGGGCCGAAGCCGCGTCCGCCGCCCCGTGTGCGAACAGCAGGGTGGAGATCTGCGTGCCCAGCGCGAGGAACAGGAACGCGGCGGGGACGATGACGACCCCGCTGATCCGCAGCCCCCGGGCCAGATCCGCCCGCAGGTCGGCGATGCGTCCCTCGGCGGCGGCCCGGCTCATCCGGGGCAGCAGCGCCGTCACCAGGGACACGGTCACGATGGACTGCGGCAGCAACCAGATGGTCTGCGCGTAGGTGTAAGCGGAGTAGCCCGCCCCGGCCTGGGGCAGCTCCTGGTCGGCGGCGTTGGCGTAGTTGGTGACGACGGTCAGGGCGACCTGGTTGGCCAGGACGAACAGCAGCGTCCACTTCGCCGCGTGGGCGCTCTTCCCCAGCCCGGTGCCGCGCCAGTCGAACCGCGGCCGGAACCGGAAGCCCGCCGCCCGGGCGAACGGGATCAGGGCGAGGGCCTGCACGGCGATACCGGCCGTCGTCCCGATCCCCAGCAGCCGCACCTGGGTGGCGGTGATGTCCTCCACCCGGTCGGGGACGGTCATCAGCCCCAGGTACGCGGCGAACATGCCGACCAGCACGACGTTGTTGAGCACCGGCGTCCACATCATCGCGCCGAACTTCTCGCGCGCGTTGAGGAGTTGGCCGTAGATCGCGAACAACCCGTAGAAGAAGACCTGCGGGAGCAGGAACCGGGCGAACGTCACCGTCAGGGCGAAGGCGTCATGGTTCTCCGGCGTGTCCCGCATGTACAGGCCCACGATCTGCGGCGCCGCCCACACCGCCAGGGCGGTCCCCACCGCCAGCACGCACACGACCAGGGTGGTCAGCCGCTGCTCGTACGCCCGTCCACCGTCGGGCTGTGTCGTACGGGCCCGTACCAGCTGCGGCACCAGCACGGCGTTGAGGGCGCCGCCGATCAGCAGCGTGTAGAGACTGGTGGGCACGGTGTTGGCGGTGTTGTACGTGCTGGCCAGCAGCCCCGTCCCGAGCGCCGCGGCCTGGAGCACCTGCCGGATCAGTCCGGTGGCCCGCGACACCACCGTCCCGGCGGCCATCAGCAGCGAAGCCCGGCCCGCCCCTCCACCCTCGGCCTTCACCGGCCGGGCGTCCTCACCCTTCACCGGAACCGCCTGCGCCACGCTGTCCGTCCCCTCGGTCATGCGGGTCAACTTACGCTGAGCGCACCGGTGGTGGACGACCGAGAGGGGTCACGGCAGTGCGGTGGAAGGTCTACGGGGAGCGCCCGCTCTACGAGAACGCCTGGGTGAACCTGTACGCGACGGACGTGGAACAGCCGGACGGGCTCCGGAGCGAGTACTACGTCGTCAAGCTCCGCAACCTGGCGGTGGTGGCCGTGGTCAACGACCGCGGGGAGGTCCTGATGATGTGGCGCCACCGCTTCGTCACGGACACCTGGGCGTGGGAACTGCCCATGGGACTGGTCGAGGACGACGAGACCCCGGCCCAGGCCGCGGAACGCGAGGTGCGCGAGGAGACCGGCTGGCGGGTCGGCACCCTGACGCCCCTGATCTACGCCGAACCGGCGAACGGCATCACGGACTCCCAGCACCACGTGTTCCGCGCCGACGACGCCGCCTACGAGGGCCCTCCGACGGAGCGGAACGAGTCGGACCGCATCGAGTGGATCCCGCTGGCGGACGTCCGGGGGATGATCGACCGCCGGGAGATCGTCAGCAGCGGCTCCCTGGTGGGGCTGCTGTACCTCCTCATGGACGAGGCGGCGGGCTGAGGCGCCCCCGCGCCGGCCGGTACTCCGCACGCGCGCCGCGCCTCAGCGGCTCCGGCGGGTGTGGAGCCGGGCGGCCTGGCGTATCAGGTGGTCGCGCTCGGCCAGGCCGGGTGCCGCCCGGGCGGCCTCGGCGTACAGCCGTTCCGCCGTCGCCAGGTCGCCGTCGCGCTCGTGGAGGTAGGCGGCCACCGCGGTGTGGCGGGGCAGTGAGGCGTCCAGCGCCGCGAGTTCCGCGAGGCCCGCGCGCGGCCCGTCGGCCTGACCGACGGCCACCGCGCGGTTGAGCCGGACGACGGGGCTGTCGGTCAGGCGGACGAGCTCGTCGTACCACTCCACGATCTGCACCCAGTCGGTCTCCTCGGCGGTGCGTGCGTCGGCGTGGAGGGCGGCGACGGCGGCCTGGGCCTGGTACTCGCCGAGCCGGTCGCGGGCGAGCGCCGCCTGGAGGATCTCGATGCCCTCGGCGATCGACGCGGTGTCCCACCGGCCGCGGTCCTGCTCGGCGAGCGGCACGAGGCTGCCGTCGGGCGCGGTCCGGGCGGCGCGCCGGGCGTGGTGGAGCAGCATGAGGGCGAGCAGCCCCGCCACCTCGGGGTGGTCGATCGCGGCCGCGAGCTGCCGGGTGAGCCGGATGGCCTCGGCGGCGAGGTCGACGTCGCCGGAGTAGCCCTCGTTGAAGACCAGGTAGAGGACGCGGAGCACGGTGGCGACGTCGCCGGGCCGGTCGAATCGCACTCGGGAGACGGTGCGCTTGGCCCGGCTGATGCGCTGCGCCATGGTCGCCTCGGGCACCAGGTAGGCCTGGGCGATCTGGCGGGTGGTCAGCCCGCCCACGGCGCGCAGGGTGAGCGCGACCGCGGACGACGGTGTCAGCGACGGGTGGGCGCACAGGAAGTAGAGCTGCAGCGTGTCGTCCACCGTGAGCACGGGCCCGGGCGCCGGTTCCTCCTCGACCAGGTCCTCCCGCCGGCGGCGGGCGGTGTCGGCCCGGGCCGCGTCGAGGAACCGGCGCCAGGCGACGGTGACCAGCCAGCCCTTCGGGTCCCGGGGCGGCTCGTCCGGCCAGACGCGGACGGCCTCGACCAGTGCGTCCTGGACGGCGTCCTCGGCCGCCGCGAAATCGGCTCCGCGGCGGACGAGGATGCCGAGCACGCCCGGGGTGAGGCTCCGGAGCAGTGTCTCGTCCATCGGATGGGTCAGTCCGTGATGGTGGGCGGCGCGCTCAGGAACGGGCGCAGCTCCAGCCACTCGTGGATCGGCT
>NZ_KL585398.1:13485-27357 GCF_000721935.1 Streptomyces sp. NRRL WC-3549 | reverse complement strand
TCAGAGATGTGTATAAGAGACAGCACTCGTGGATCGGCTTCCCGCCCGCGCCGGGGGCCGCGGACAGCTCCCCGGCCAGCTCGACGGCGCGCTCGTAGCTGTCGACGTCGATCACCATCCAGCCGGCGATGAGGTCCTTCGTCTCGGCGAACGGTCCGTCGGTGACCGGCGGACGCCCTTCGCCGTCGTACCGGACGAAGGTCCCCTCCGGGGCGAGCGCCTGGCCGTCGACGAACTCCCCGGTCCCTTCGAGCCGGTCCGCGAAGTCCTGCATGTACCGCATGTGGGCCGAGATCTCCTCGGGCGTCCACCGGTCCATGGGCACGTCGTTGACCGCGGCCGGGGCGCCCCGGTAGTGCTTGAGCAGCAGGTACTTGGCCATGATGTCTCTCCTCGGTGCTGGTGCGGCCCATTCTGGCCACGCTCACTACGGGGACGGAGCGGGCCACGCGTTCTCGACATCACCGCCAGAACTTTTTTCGGGCCGGGCACCACACGGCTCAGGAGCGGGTGCCGGCTTGGCGCCGGTGAGCCGGAGGAGCTGGGCGGCCGACCCGGCCGAAACAGCCCGGGCCGACGGTGGCGCACCGTCGGCCCGGGGTCGTGCGGGTGTTACAGCACCGGCAGCAAGTTCTTCAGCTCAAAAGCGGTGACCTCGCTGCGGTACTCCTCCCACTCCTGCTTCTTGTTGCGCAGGAAGAAGTCGAAGACGTGCTCGCCCAGCGTCTCCGCGACCAGCTCGCTCTTCTCCATCAGCGCGATCGCCTCGCCCAGGTTCTGCGGCAGCGGCTCGATGCCCATCGCGCGGCGCTCCGAGTCGGAGAGGGCCCAGACGTCGTCGTCGGCGCCGGCCGGGAGTTCGTAGCCCTCCTCGATGCCCTTGAGGCCCGCCGCGAGCAGCACCGCGTACGTGAGGTACGGGTTGGCGCCCGAGTCGATGGAGCGGACCTCGACGCGGGCCGAGCCGGTCTTGCCCGGCTTGTACATCGGGACGCGGATCAGTGCGGAGCGGTTGTTGTGGCCCCAGCAGATGTACGAGGGCTGTCTCTTATACACAATAAGAGACAGCCCCAGATGCGCTTGTAGGAGTTGACCCACTGGTTGGTGACGGCGGAGATCTCCGCCGCGTGCGTCAGCAGGCCGGCGATGAAGGAGCGGCCGACCTTGGAGAGCTGGTACTCGGCGCCCGACTCGTAGAAGGCGTTGCGGTCGCCCTCGAAGAGGGAGAGGTGGGTGTGCATGCCCGAACCCGGGTACTCCGAGAAGGGCTTCGGCATGAAGGTGGCCTGCACGCCCTGTTCCAGCGCGACCTGCTTCATGACCAGGCGGAAGGTCATGATGTTGTCGGCCGTGGAGAGCGCGTCGGCGTACCGGAGGTCGATCTCCTGCTGGCCGGGGGCGCCCTCGTGGTGGCTGAACTCGACCGAGATGCCCATGGATTCGAGCATGGTGATCGCCTGGCGGCGGAAGTCCATGCCGACGTTCTGCGGGGTGTGGTCGAAGTAGCCGGAGCTGTCGGCGGGGGTCGGGCGGGAGCCGTCGACCGGCTTGTCCTTCAGCAGGAAGAACTCGATCTCGGGGTGGGTGTAGAAGGTGAAGCCCAGGTCCGAGGTCTTGGCGAGGATGCGCTTGAGGACGTAGCGCGGGTCGGCGAAGGACGGCGAGCCGTCGGGCATCAGGATGTCGCAGAACATCCGGGCGGTGCCCGGGGCCTCGGCGCGCCAGGGCAGGATCTGGAACGTGCCCGGGTCCGGCTTGGCGATCATGTCGGACTCGTAGACCCGGGCGAAGCCCTCGATGGCCGAGCCGTCGAAGCCGATGCCCTCGTCGAAGGCCTGCTCCAGCTCGGCGGGGGCCACGGCGACGGACTTGAGGTAGCCGAGCACATCGGTGAACCACAGCCGTACGAAGCGGATGTCGCGCTCCTCAAGCGTCCTGAGGACGAATTCCTGCTGCTTGTCCATTGCCACATCCTTGCAGTTCAGACGGTATGTGCACCACCGCCCGGGGGAGAGGGGACACTCCAGTATCACGACCCGGGATTTCACCCACATTACGCACTCGGTGTGAGAGAGGGCACTCGCCTACCCACTACGATCGGCGCGCGCGGTGTGCAAGGGGCACCGGGGCTTCCTGGGGGCTCTGGTGACCCGTGTCCCGCGCCCGTTCGACCTGTTCCGTCCCTCCCCCGCCCCCTTGGCCAAAGGACCGACGACATGAGCTTCGACCACAGGCCCCCCGTGGACCCGACGCCCGGCACCGACCGTGCGCGCGGCAGCCGTAACCGCGCCGTCGCCATAGGGGTGAGCGCCCTCGTGGTCGCCGGTCTGCTCGGTTTCGGCTCGTACACGCTGCTGGAGAGGTCGGAGGCGAGCGAGCGGACCGGGGACTCCACCGCACAGGACGCCAAGCAGCCCGGGCAGGAGCGGCCCGCCCCCGCCGACGGGCCGATCGCGGGTGAGAAGACGTGGGACGCGAAGGAGTTGACCCGCAACCACGTCACCACCGACGTCACGTACCCGATGGAGCCTCCGGTGGGCGGCGACCACAACCCGGCCTGGCTCAACTGCGACGGCGTCGTGTACGAGAAGGCCGTCCCGAACGTCAACGCCGTGCACGCCCTGGAGCACGGGGCGGTGTGGGTGACGTACAACGGCAAGGCGGCCGACGCCGATGTGCGGAAGCTGGCGTCCCGGGTGGAGAGCACCCCGTACTCGCTGATGAGCCCGTACGAGGGCCAGGCCGGGACGATCATGCTGACCGCCTGGGGCAAGCAGGTGACGGTGGACGGTGCGGACGACGGGCGGGTGGCCCAGTTCTTCGCCCAGTACGTCCAGGGGGCGCAGACGCCCGAGCCGGGTGCGCCGTGCACCGGCGGGGTCGACGGGTGAGCCCGGCGCGCGTCCGGCGTACGCAGTGGCTGGCGGGATCCGTGGTGGCGCTCGCCCTGGTGTGCGCGGGGGCGGCCACGGTCGCCACCGCACGGGGCGACGGCGCCGCCCCGGCCGCCGCACCCGCCCCGCGTGCGCCGTCGGCCGATTCGGCGGACGCCGGCTTCGCCCGGGAGATGGCCGTGCACCACCAGCAGGCGGTGGAGATGTCGTTCGTGGTGCGCGACCGCACGCAGGACGAGGACGTGCGGCGGCTCGCGTACGACATCGCCAACACACAGGCCAACCAACGGGGCATGCTGCTCGGCTGGCTGGACCTGTGGGAACTGCCGAAGACGGCTCCCGCGGGCGAGGAGCCCATGGCGTGGATGGCCGGTCACCAAGGCCATGGGGGACACGGCGCGGCCGGGTTCGAGCCCCACGACGGGGCCCTGATGCCGGGCATGGCGACCCGGACCGAGATGAAGCGGCTCGGAGCGGCCGAGGGCAGGGAGGCCGAGGTCCTCTTCCTCCAGCTGATGACCGACCACCACGAGGGCGGCGTCACCATGGCCGAGGGGTGCGCCGAGCTGTGCGCGGTACCGGCCGAGAAACGGCTCGCCCAGGGCATGGTGGACGCGCAGCGGTCCGAGCTGGACCTGATGGCCGGGATGCTGGCCGAGCGGGGTGCCGCCCCCCGCCCGTAGGGGCGGGCCCGTCCCCTGCGCACCCGTGCGGGTGAATACGCCCGGCTTGTACGGCGTACACCCGCGCGGGTGATGTCAGCGGTGGCGGGCGCCGGAGGCGGCCGGGAGAATGGATACGGCTCGGGGTCGTACGGCATGCCCACCGGCACGCAGGAGGAGTTCCATGACCACCGCCAAGGACATCATGAGCACCGGGGCCCAGTGGATCCCGGCGCACGAGACGCTCGACCGCGCGGCGCAGATGATGCGGGACCACAAGGTGGGAGCCCTGCCCGTCTCCGCCAACGGTGAGCAGGACCGGATGGTCGGCATCATCACCGACCGCGACATCGTCATCAAGTGCGTGGCGGCCGGGCACGATCCGTCCGAGGTGACCGCGGGCGACCTCTGCGACGGCACCCCGCGCTGGATCGACGCGGCGGCCGAGGTGGAGGCGGTGCTGGACGAGATGCAGAGCCACCGCATCCGCCGGCTCCCGGTCATCGAGGACAAGAAGCTCGTCGGCATGATCAGTGAGGCCGATCTGGCCCGGCACCTCTCCGACGAGCAGGTCGCCGGCTGGGCGGAGCGGGTGTACACGTACGCCTGACTCCGCGCCCGGCCCGCCGCCCCGGCCCGGTGCTCCCCGTACGTGAACCGTGTGAGTGAACGGTGCGCACGGGGGGACACCGGGTCGTCGGTGTTTCGGGGCCGTACTCCTCTACCTCACGGGAGTACGGTGCGCAATATGTCTGAAATGCCCAATCGTCGCACCGTCCTCGGCGCCGGTATCGCCCTGGCGGGCACAGCGGCCCTGTCCTCCCGGGCCCACGCCGCCCCCCTGCCCCCTCCCGCGGCCCCGGCGGCCCCTCAGGCCGCCGCCGCCGACACCTACGTCGCGCCCGACGGGCCGGAGGTCGTGGCCAGGGAGGCCGAGCGGGGCACGGGCCCGCTGCGGAAGGTCTCCCTCACCGCGACCGCCTCGCGCCTCGAACTCGGGGACGGCGTCACCGTCCCGACCTGGTCGTACGGGGACCGGCTGCCCGGTGAGGCGGTACGGGTCACGGCGGGCGACACCCTGGAGCTCACGCTCGCCAACCACCTGCCCAGCTCGACCTCGTTGCACTGGCACGGCCTGTCCCTGCGCAACGACATGGACGGGGTACCGGGGCTGACCCAGCGGCCGGTCGAGGCGGGCGCGGAGTTCACGTACCGCTTCGCGGTGACCCAGCCGGGGACGTACTGGTTCCACCCGCACACGGGCGTCCAGCTGGACCGTGGACTGTACGCGCCGCTGATCGTCGACGACCCGAAGGAACCGCTCGCGTACGACAAGGAGTGGGTGGTCGTCCTCGACGACTGGCTCGACGGGGTGGACGGCTCCACCCCCGACGCGGTCCTGGACGAGCTCACGCAGGGCGCGGGCGGCGGCCACGACGCGTCGGGGCACGGCGCGGGCGACGCTTCGGGCACGGCGGGCAGCGCTTCGGGCAAGGGGGCCGAGGGCGCGCCCTCGCATCTGCTCGACGCCTCCGACAGCGAGCTGCTCGGCGGGCACGCGGGCGACGTCGACTATGCGTACTACCTGGTCAACGGCCGTACGGCGACGTCCCCCTCGGTCTTCGACGCGCGGCCCGGCGACCGCATCCGGCTGCGGGTGATCAACGCCGGCGGGGACACGGCGTTCCGGCTGGCGCTCGGCGGCCACCGGATGACCGTGACGCACTCCGACGGCTTCCCCGTCCGTCACACCGAGACCGACGCCCTGCTGCTCGGGATGGGCGAACGCTACGACGTGCTGGTCACCGCCGGGGACGGGGTGTTCCCGCTGACCGCGCTCGCCGAGGGCAAGGGCGCGTCGGCGCTGGCCGTACTGCGGACGGGAACGGGGGCGCTGCCGCCGGCCACCGTGCGGCCGAGGGAACTGGACGGCTCCGTGCTCACCGCCGACCGGCTGACCGCCGACGCGTCGGTGGCCCTCGCGGAGCGCGAACCCGACCGCACGGTCCCGATCACGCTCACCGGTTCCATGGCGGCGTACGACTGGGCCTTCGACAGGAAGCCGTACGACCCGGCGGTGCGCCTGCCGGTGAAGGCCGGGGAACGCGTCCGGCTGACCTTCAGCAACCGCACCTCGATGTGGCACCCGATGCATCTGCACGGCCACACCTTCGCCCTCGCGGGCGGGGACGGCGGCGCGTCGCCCGGGGCCCGCAAGGACACCGCCGCGATCCTGCCCGGGCGCACGCTGACGGTCGACCTCGACGCCGACAACCCGGGGCTGTGGATGCTGCACTGCCACAACGTCTACCACGCCGAGGCGGGCATGATGACCGTCCTCGGTTACCTGCGCTGACCTGCGCCTGGCGGGTTCCCGGAGACACCCCGGCGGCCCGCCAGGACATTGTGTCAATCAGACGATTACACTGGGAACCGTGCCTCAACTACGTCTCGCACTGAATCAGATCGACTCCACCGTGGGCGACCTCGCCGGCAACAGCGAGTCGGTCGTCCACTGGACCCGGCACGCCGCCGAGCAGGGCGCCCACCTGGTGGCGTTCCCCGAGATGGTGCTGACCGGCTATCCCGTCGAGGACCTGGCCCTGCGCTCGTCCTTCGTCGAGGCGTCCCGTCAGGCGCTGCGCGCACTGGCCGCCCGCCTCGCCGACGAGGGTTTCGGTGAACTGCCGGTCGTCGTGGGCTACCTCGACCGCTCGGAGCACCCCGCGGCCCGCTACGGGCAGCCCGCGGGGTCCCCGCGCAACGCGGCGGCCGTGCTGCACCGCGGGGAGGTGGCGCTGGACTTCGCCAAGCACCACCTGCCCAACTACGGCGTCTTCGACGAGTTCCGCTACTTCGTGCCGGGCGACTCGATGCCCGTGGTGCGGGTGCACGGCATCGACGTGGCGCTCGCGATCTGCGAGGACCTGTGGCAGGACGGCGGCCGTGTCCCGGCCACCCGGTCCGCGGGTGCCGGGCTGCTGCTGTCGGTCAACGCGTCGCCGTACGAGCGCGACAAGGACGACACCCGGCTCGAACTGGTCCGCAGGCGCGCCCGGGAGGCGGGCTGCACGACCGCGTACCTGGCGATGACGGGCGGACAGGACGAGCTGGTCTTCGACGGGGACTCGATCGTCGTCGACAAGGACGGCGAGGTGCTCGCCCGTGCCCCTCAGTTCTCCGAGGGCAGCGTGATCCTGGACCTGGAACTGCCCGCCGCGGCGGCCGAGGCACCGTCCGGGATCGTCGACGACGGCCTGCGCATCGACCACGTGGTGCTGTCCGCGGACCCCCTCCCGGCGTACGAGCCGGAGCTCGCGGGCGGGTACGCCGAACGGCTCGACGACGACGAGGAGCTGTACTCGGCGCTGGTGGTGGGCCTGCGGGCGTACGCCGCGAAGAACGGATTCCGCAGCGTCCTCATCGGGTTGTCGGGCGGCATCGACTCGGCGCTGGTCGCGGCGATCGCCTGCGACGCGCTGGGCGCGGAGAACGTGTACGGCGTCTCGATGCCCTCGAAGTACTCCTCGGACCACTCCAAGGGCGACGCGGCCGAACTGGCCCGGCGCACCGGACTGAACTACCGCACCGTGTCGATCGAGGCGATGTTCGACGCGTACATGGGCGCTCTGGGGCTGACCGGTCTGGCCGAGGAGAACCTCCAGTCCCGGCTGCGCGGCACGACGCTGATGGCGATCTCCAACCAGGAGGGCCAGATCGTGCTGGCGCCGGGCAACAAGTCGGAGCTGGCGGTCGGTTACTCCACGCTCTACGGCGACTCGGTCGGCGCGTACGGGCCGATCAAGGACGTGTACAAGACGTCGGTCTTCCGCCTCGCGAAGTGGCGCAACCGCGCCGCCGAGGAGCGCGGGCAGACCCCGCCGATCCCGGAGGCCTCCATCACCAAGCCGCCGAGCGCCGAACTGCGCCCGGACCAGGTGGACACGGACTCGCTGCCGGACTACGACGTGCTGGACCGGATCCTGGAGCTGTACGTCGACCGGGACCAGGGCCTGGACGCGATCGTGGCGGCCGGGTTCGACGTGGAGCTGGTGACGAAGACGCTGCGGATGGTGGACGCGGCGGAGTACAAGCGGCGGCAGTACCCGCCGGGCACGAAGATCTCGCCGAAGGGCTTCGGCAAGGACCGCCGGCTGCCGATCACCAGCCGGTGGCGCGAGTCGGGCTGACGCCCGCACCGGCCGGTGCCGGGCCCGCCGCGACGCCGGGGGACTTGGGGGTGGGGTTCACAGGCTCAGACACAATGACCCGATTCTACGGCGGGCGGCCTCCACCCCGTCGCCCGCGCCCGCAGCAGGGCACGCCGCGCCACCTCCCTCCCCAGGGGCAGCGAGGCGGTGGCGGCGGTCGCCGGGGCGTGCAGCACATGGACGGCGTGCGGGGCGTCCCGGAGCAGGAAGTCGTCCACCGGGGTGCCGTCCCGCAGGACCGCCTGCGTCCGCGCTCCGGACGGGTACGGGCGCAGGTCGTCCTCGGTCACCCCGGGCAGCAGCCGCCGGACGGCCCGGGCGACCGCCCGCCGCGCCGGTGCGCCGTGGGCCTCCTGGCCCTCCTGCCGGCGGTGGCGCAGGGCGCCCGGCCAGGAGCCGGCGCGGCCCAGGACGGAAGCCGGCTCGCGCAGACGGCCGGCCGGCCGGACGGACCCCGCCTCGGCCCGGGCGGGCACGGCGGCCGGTCCGACGCGGACCACGCCGTCGAGGCCACGGGTCAGCCGCGCCCCCGGGTGCCGCAGCGCCGGGTCCGGCACCTGGTGGACCAGTCCGCGCACCTGGTCGGGTGCGGTCAGCTCGTACGACGTCTCGCGCAGCAGGACGTTGCGCACTCCCGGGTCGTCGCCGGCGAGACGCGCGATCCGGTCGCTGTGCGGCCCCGCGCAGTTCACCAGGGTGCGGGCCCGCACCACCCGGCCGTCGGACGTCCGCACCGCGACCCCCCAGGGACGCCGGTCGACGGTGACCACCTCCGCGCCGTACCGGATCCGGCCGCCGGCGTCGCCCACCTCGGCGGCGAGGCGGGCGGCCACCCCCGCGAAGTCGCACACCCCGCCCGTGCCGACCCGGATCGCGGCCAGTCCGCGCACCCGTGGTTCGTACTCCGCGATCTGGGCGGGGCCCAGCTCCCGCACGGGCAGTCCGTGGGCCCGGCCGCGCTGCACCAGGCCGTGCAGCCGGGGCAGCTCGGTGCCGGCGGTCGCCACGATCAGCTTGCCGGTCACCGTGTGCGTGATGCCGTGCTCCGCGCAGAAGGCGGCCAGCTCCGCGGCGCCGCGCACGGTCCAGCGCGCCTGGAGCGAGCCCGGGGCGTGCCGGATGCCGGTGTGGACCATCCCGCCGCCCGGCCCGGACCGGTGGCGGGGGCCGTGTTCCTTCTCCAGCACCGTGACCCTGGTGCCGGGTGCGGTGCGGGTGAGCGCGTACGCGCTCGACAGACCGACGATCCCCCCACCGATCACCAGTACGTCGCAGTCGTACGCCGCGTGCGTCGCCATCACGCCACCTCCCACCCCGATACTGCACCGCCCCACTGACAACGGCCCCGTACCAGGGGCGCGCGGGCGTGTGGCGGTGGTGCGCTCCGCGCGCGGACAGGTGCGCCGGGCGCCCCCACGGCCCGCGCGGGCCACGGGTCGCGGGGGGCCACCGCCTGCGCGGCCCCCGGCGCTGTCCGGCCCCCGGCGCTTTCCGGCGGCCGGCCGATCCGGGCGCGGCCCTTACGCCGGGGCCACCAGCAGGGGGCGCGCCCTCTCCCGTAGCTCCGCGACGCGTGGCTCGTCCCCGTACGGTTCGAGCCGGTGCAGCAGATCACGCACGTACTCCGTGGTGCGGGCGGAGGAGATACGTCCCGCCACCTCGACCGCGCGGGTGCCCGCCGCGCAGGCCGCGTCCAGGTTGCCGGACTCCAGCTCCGCGACGGCCGACACCACGAGCCGCAGGCCGTGCGAGCGGACGAACTCCTCCGTCGGTCTGGACAGGGCCTGCTCCGTGAAGCGCCGCACCTGCCGGGGCGCCTTCAGGTCGCGGTAGCACTCGGCGGCGTCGGCGGCGAACCTGTCGTACGAGTAGAAACCGAGCCACGTCGGGTCGCAGTCGCCCGCCCGGGAGCGCTCCAGCCAGCTCTCGGCCGCCCTGAGCGCGGCCCCCGCGGCCGGAGCGTCGCCCGCCTTGGCGTGGGCGCGCGCCTCCACCAGCCGGAAGAAGCTCATGGTCCGCGCGGTGGCCAGGCCCCGATTGCGCTCGACGGCCGCCTGCGCCAGGTCCACCCCCTCGTCGGCGAAGCCCCGGTAGGTCGCCTGCAGCGACATCGACGCCAGGACGTACCCCCCGAGCGGGACGTCGGCGGCGGCACGGGCGAGGCGCAGGGCCTGGATGTAGTAGCGCTGGGCCGCCTCCTGCTGACCGGTGTCGAAGGCCATCCACCCGGCCAGCCGCGTCAGTTCGGCCGACGCGCCGAACAGGGCCCGGCCCACCTCGTCGCTGTACGAACCCAGCAGCAGCGGTGCGGCGTCGACGCGTAAGCACTCCGGGACCATCGAGGAGCGCCAGTCCCCTCCGCCGTACTTGGAGTCCCAGCGGCGGGCGTCCTGGGCCGCCTCGCGCAGCTTGGCCACGTCGCTGTGGCCGACCCGCAGGAGCGAGGCCGAGGCGTCGGGCGCCGCGTCCGGTCCCGGCTGCGCGGGCACCCCCGCGGACAGCCCGGCGGACACGGCCACGCCGTGCGCCCCGGGTGCGCCCTGGGTACCGAGGAGCGCGTCCTGGGCGGCCGTGGAGTCCCGGGCGACCGAGGGGTCGGCGGGGGTGATGAGCCACCGGGAGGCCGGCGTGGCGTACGCGCTCACCGCGAAGGAGCCCGCCAGCGACTGCCAGATCCCGCCACCCCGACGCCCGGCCGGATCCAGCCGGTACAGATCCGTCGCCGAACGCACCGCCTCGCCCACGTCCCGGGGGAACGCCAGCCCCACCTCCGGCGCCGGATCGGCGTCGGCCAGCCCGATCTCGTGCAGCGGCACGGGACGGCCGAGTTTGGCCCCTATCGCCGCGGCGATGAGATGGGGCGCGGCGCCCTGCGGCACCATTCCCTTGGCGACCCACCGGGCCACCGAGGTCTTGTCGTAACGAAGTGTCAGACCGCGCTGCGCCCCGAGGTCGTTGACCCGCCGGGCAAGGCCGGCGTTGCTGATTCCCGCGAGGGCGAGAACTGTGCCGAGCTTCTCGTTCGGCCCGCGTTGCTCCCTGGACATGCGTCACCCCTCGACACACAGACGGCCGCCGCGTCACCCGACGGGCGCGCGGCATTCGTACCGTGTTCTCCCCAGGTGCGGCCCCGGGCACTCCGGTGCACAGGCATGTGGCCGAGCCCCGTGGAATATGCCGCTCTGCTGAGAACATCAGTAAACACAGCGTAGTTCGCCGCATCCCTACCGTTAAGGGGCAGTCGTCCGGATGGCGGGAAAGTTGCCCGCGGGGGCGGAGTGGCGCGTACCGGTCCGCCGCGCGCCGGTCCGCCGTGCCGTGCCCGCCTCCCGCTCCGGGTGCGCAGGGGCGTGCCGCGGGGCCCGGACGTCGTGCTCCTGGCGTGTGGCCGTGCGCCCGGCCGTGCGCTCTGGCCCGGCCAGGACGCAGACGCTTCGCTGGTCCTGCGTGGGTCGGCCCGCTGCACTGGACTCAGCGGGCTGGGGGAGACCGCCGCTCCAATCCCCGCGGGCGGCGAACCGGCCCGGGAGGTGAAGCACACCTCCCGGGCCGTGCCTTGAGCGGTACCACGGGGGGAGGGCGGGCCGGCCGGCGCACCGGGGGGATGCGCCGGCCGGTACGTCTGACGTCCCGGGCCGCCATGGGCCGCTTCCGCCCGGAGCGTCCCCGGAGGCCCCCGGGAGCGGATCGCGCGGTTGCGGCACGAGCAGAGATTGGCCGGATTCCGATGGTCGGTCCCGTCGTTCGGCGGCGCCCCGAATCTGGCCGGATCCGGTCTGGTGCCGGGAGGGCCGACGCGCCGCGCGCAGGGGCTGTGCGGGCCAACTTCCGGAGGGGGTACCTCCGTTACCGGTGGGCCGGGGGACCGCAGCCGGGCGTTTGCCAGGGGCGCATGCGCATCCGGTGTGCGCCGCCCGTACCCCCTCCCCGCCGCCGTTGTCGTGGCAGCATGTCCCGCAGCGGCGTTCCCCTGGTCCTGGTGCGCCGGTTCGTCCACAGCCTGTGGAGGCGGCGGTGCGTTGGTTGGTGGGGTGGAGCAGTATCGCCGCGAGCTTCGGCACCGTGGGCGCGGTCGGCAGCCGGGACGAGGGGCGCACGATCCAGCCGGTGGGCTCCCAACTCCTGTGGGGCGACCCGGACCCGCTGTGGGCCGTCGGCGACTGGCGCCCCGACGAGGTGCGGGTCGTCACGGCCCCGGGTCCGGAGGGCGCCCCCGCCACCCGCCTCGCGGTACTGGGCTGTTGCGGCGCCACCGACGAACAGCTGCGGGTGGGCCTGCTCGCCGCCCGGGGCGGGGCCCTGCGCCATCTCACCGCCTGGCCGGGCAGTTACACGGCCGTCGTCCAGATCGGCCGCCGCGTCACCGTCGCAGGCGACCTCGCCGGGGCCCGGCCCGTCTTCCACACCCCCTGGGCCAACGGCACCGCGTACGCCACCGCTGCCCTCCCCCTCGCCGACCTCATCGAGGCCCAACTCGACATCGGCCACCTGGCCGCCCTGCTCGCCTGCCCCGAGTCGCCCGAGGCGCTGGGCGACGGCACCCCGTACGAGGGCGTGAAGCGGGTCCCGCCGGGCCACGCGCTGATCCTCCGTGAGGGGTCGCGGGAGGTCGCCGGTTACGAGGCGGTGGCCTCGCTCGCCGTCGCCGCACCCCAGACCGACCCGGTGAGCGCGGTCGAAGGCGTCCGGGACGCGCTGGTCGACGCCGTGCGGGCCCGGCTCACCGCCCCCCGGCACGCCCCGGCCACCCTGCCGCCCGACCCCGGGCCGGTCCCGGGGATGGGGCCCGCCGACCGCCGCGCGGCCCGGGGGGCACCGGTGCCCGGTATCGGTTCGGACCTCTCCGGGGGCAGCGCGTCCGCCACCCTCGCGCTGCTGGCCGCCGGACTGCCGGGGCTGCCCGGCACCGTCCTCGGCCACGGCACGGGCGCGGGGGAGCGGCTGCTCGCCGTCACGTTCAACGACCTCTCCGCCCAGGGCCACGAGGACGAGCTGGAACGCGCCCGCGCCATCGCGGCCGACCCGCGGCTGCACCACGTCGTCGTCGCCGCGGGCGAGGAGGCCCTGCCGTACGCCGCCCTGGAGAGCGGCCCGCTCACCGACGAACCGGCGCCGTCGCTCGTCGTCGCCGAACGCCACCGCCGCCGGCTGGCCGCGGGCAGCGCCGACCACTTCGTCGGGCACGGCGCGCGGCAGGTGCTCGACGCCCATCCGGCCCGGCTGGCCGACCTCCTCATGGACCGGCGCAGACGCCATCTCCTGCGGCCCGTCGCCGCGCTCGCCCGGGCCGAAGGCCCCCTGGCCCACTCCCTGTTCGTCCCGCTGTCCGTCTACCGCGCCGCCCGCAGGCTGGCCCGCACCTCCTACCGCACGGGTCTGGAGGAGGCCGCCGGACTGCTGCCCGACGCCAACCGCTTCGCACCCGGTCTCGACACCCCCGCCGAGGCCTCGCTCGCCGCCCTCACCTGGTCCCGGCCGGGCCCGGCCGCCCGCTGGCTCACCGGGGAGGCGCTCGCCGAAGTATCGGTTCGGCTGCAGGGCGCGGCGATCCGCCCCGCCTCGGTGCAGCGCCCGGGCGAGGCCCGGGCCCGCGCGGCCCTGGCCCGGCACGCGGCCGACCAGCGCATCCTGGAACAGGCGGCGGAGGTCCGCAGCCAGCGGCTGCACGCCCCGTTCCTCGACAACCAGGTCGTCCGGGCGGCCCGCGCGCTGCCCGAGTCGCTGCGGGTCCAGCCGGGCGCCCGGGCCGCGATCCTGCGCCGGGTGCTCGCGGGCGCCGGCATCCACGACCTGCCGCCCGGCTGGGGCGCCCCGTCGCAGGCCACGGCGAACGCGGCGGGCCGCATCGGTCTGCGCACCGCGCTCCCGGAACTGATCGCCCTCTTCGACGCCCCGCTGCTGGCGGACGCGGGCCTGATCGAGGCCCGCGTCGTACGCAAGGCCCTGCGCGCGGCCTCCGAGGGCGAACCGCTGCCCCTGGACGGCCTGGCCGACCTGGCCTCCACCGAACTCTGGCTCCGCCGCCTGGTGACCCGGCGGGGCACCTGCTGGACCGGTACGGCGGCTCCGCGCCGCCGGGCGGTGGCCGGCGGCGTGGTCCCGGCC
>NZ_KL585398.1:12167-13302 GCF_000721935.1 Streptomyces sp. NRRL WC-3549 | reverse complement strand
GGCCGGCGGCGTGGTCCCGGCCCACCGCACGCTCCAGCCGTGACGGTCCGGCGCCGACCGGCCGGTGCGGAGCCCCTGGTGGGCGCGGTGGGTTCTGCCCTGGGGACACAATGGCCGGGTGCGGTACCTGATCCTGGGCGTCACCGAGGCGCGAGACGAGAACGGCGGCCCGCTGCCCGTCGGCGGCCCGCGTCTGCGCGCCCTCCTGACGGCCCTGGCCCTGCGGGCCGGCCGTCCGGCCGGGGTGGCCGCGCTCGTCGATGACGTGTGGGACGGCGACCGGCCGCACGACGCCCCGGCCGCACTGCAGGCCCTCGTCGGCCGGCTGCGCCGCGCCCTCGGCAAGGAGGCGGTACCGGGCTCCCCGGCCGGTTACCGGCTGAACGCCGGACCGGACGACGTCGACCTGTACGTCTTCGAGCGGCTCGCCCACCAGGGCGCGGCGGAGCTCGGGGCGGGCGACGCCGAGGCCGCCGCCCGTACGCTGCGCGAGGCCCTGGCCCTGTGGCGCGGCCCCGTACTCGCCGACCTCCCCGGGGCCGAGCGGGCCCACGCGGTGCGGGCCAGGGCCCACCGGCTCACCGCGGTCCGGCAACGCATCGAGGCCGACTTCCGGCGCGGTGCGCGTACGGGCCTCGTACCCGAGCTGAGGGAACTCACGGCGGCCCACCCGTACGACGAGCCGCTGCACGCGCAGCTCGTCCGGGCGCTGCGCGCCGAGGGCCGGCAGGCGGACGCCCTCGTCGCGTACGAGGCGGCCCGCCGGGCGCTCGCCGACGGCCTGGGGGCCGACCCCGGCCCGGAACTCACCGCGCTGCACGGAGAGCTCCTCGCCCCTGCCCCGGCCCGACCGCCCCGCCCGCCGGAGGGGCACGCGGGCCGCGGGTGGGGCGCCCCGGTACGCGTCGGTCCCGGGACGGCGGCTCCCGGCCGGGGCGATCCGACCCCGGGCCCCGGCCGCGCGCCCGAAGGCGCCGGGCGGCCGGGCACGGGTGGCGCGGGCACGGGTCCGCGACCGGCCCCGAGGCGCCTCCGCCCGGACGGGGAGGCCCCCGGCGGCCTGGACCCGGCATACCCGGGTCCGGCATACCCGGGTCCGGCATACCCGGGTCCGGCATACCCGGGTCCGGCATAC
>NZ_KL585398.1:8653-11932 GCF_000721935.1 Streptomyces sp. NRRL WC-3549 | reverse complement strand
ACCCGGGTCCGGCATACCCGGGTCCGGCGCACCCGGGTCCGGCGCACCCGGGTCCGGCATACCCGGGTCCGGCGCGCCCGGGCCCTGGTGGGCCGCCCCCGCACCGCCCGAATCCCCCGCACCTCGCCGAGGGGAACATCCGCCCCCGGCTCACCTCCTTCGTCGGCCGGGCCGGGGAACTCCGCGACATCCGGGCCGATCTGACCCGCGCCCGGCTGGTCACCCTCACCGGCCCCGGCGGCTCCGGGAAGACCCGGCTGGCCGAGGAGGCCGCAGCAGGGCAGGGCGCCTGGATCGCCGAACTCGCGCCGCTGGACGACCCCGCCGCCGTGCCCGGGGCCGTGCTCACCGCGCTGGGCCTGCGGGAGACGGCGCTGCTGCGCGATTCCACCCGCGAGGGGCCCACCACGCCCGACGACCCCACGGGCCGCCTGGTCGAGCACCTCGCCCACCGGTCCCGTACCCGGCCCTTCCTCCTCGTGCTCGACAACTGCGAACACGTCGTCGACCAGGCCGCGGCCCTCGCGGAGACCCTGCTCAGCCACTGCCCGGGGCTGCGGGTCCTCGCCACCAGCCGTGAGCCCCTGGGTGTGCCCGGCGAGGTCGTACGCCCTGTGGGGCCCCTGCCGCCCGACCCCGCCCACCGGCTCTTCGCGGAACGGGCCCGCGCCGTACGGCCCGACTTCGAACAGCGGACGGCGGACGACGGGGCGGACTGGGAGGCCGTGGCCGAGATCTGCCGCCGGCTGGACGGACTGCCGCTCGCCATCGAACTGGCCGCCGCCCGGCTCCGGTTGCTCACCCCGCGCCAGATCTGTCTCTTATAGTGTATAAGAGACAGGTCGTGGACTGGTCCTGGGACCTGCTGGAGGAGGGCGAACGCACTCTCCTGCGCCAGGTGTCCGTCTTCGCGGGCGGCTGGGACCTCCCCGCGGCCGAGGCCGTGACGGGCGGTCCGGACGCCGCCCCCCTGCTCGGCGCGCTCGTCGACAAGTCACTCGTCGTCGCCACTCCGACCGAGACCGGCGAGATGCGCTACCGGCTCCTGGAGACCATCCACGAGTACGCCGCCGAACGTGCCGCCGAGGCACCACGGGTGCTCGCGGACGCCGCCGCCGCCCACACCGCCCACTTCGGCACGCTCGCACGGAAGGCCGACCCGCTGCTCCGCTCCGCGGACCAGCTCGTCTGGATCCGGCGGCTGGAGAGCGACCTCGACAACATCCGGGCCGCCCTGCACCGCACGGTCGTCACCGCTCCCGACGAGCCGGCAGCGGTGCGTCTGGTGCTGGCCATGGGCTGGTTCTGGTGGCTGCGCAACCTCCGGACCGAGGGTCTGAACTGGGCGGACCGCGCGGCGGCGCTCGGCGAGGACCCGGCGGACCCCGAGGACCCGCTCCACTGGCCGCGCAGGCACCTGCACATGCTCCGCTTCTTCCTCGCCGCGGAGAGCAGCCCGGTCGACGACATCCACGGGGACGAGGAGCTCCAGTCCCTGGTGAGCCGGGTGACCGACGACTTCCGTACCCGGGGCGGGGCGGAGGCGGCGCGCTTCCCCGGACTGCTCTGGCCCCTGACCGGGTACATGCGCCGCGAGCACACCCCCGACGTCCGCGCGTCCTTCGACGCGGCCGTCGCCAACACCAGAGCCCACGGCGGGGACTGGGAGTACGCCCTCACCCTGATGTTCCGCACCCACATGCTGGTGGACACACCCCGGGGCATGGACGGCGTCGACGAGGACCTCGCCGAGCTGCGGGTGCTCGGCGGGCGGATCGGTGACCGGTACCTGCGCGCCCAGGTGGCGAGCGCCGCCGCCGAGGCATGGATGACGCGCGGACGGTACGAGGAGTCGGGGGACGCCTACCGGGAGGCGCTGGAGCTGGCCCGGGAGATCGGCGCCCAGGCGGAGGAGCCGTTCCTGGTGGGACGCCTCGCCGAACTCGCCTACGGGGCAGGCGACCTGGACGCGGCATGGGCGGGACTGGACGAGGCGCAGGCGGCGGCCGAGCGGCAGCACGTGTACGACGCCCGCGCGTACATCGACTTCCTGCGGGCCGCGATCGCCCTGGCCGCCGGGAACCTCCCACTGGCGCGCCGCTTCGTGGACGCGGCGGACGGTGCCCAGGTGTACGGTTCCCGGCCACCGCAGTTCACCGCGGCCGTCAAGGGCCTGGCGGCCCGCATCACCGTGCTGGAGCGGCCCGGCGGTGCCGTGGCCGGGCTGCGCGGGATGACCGAGGCGCTCGGGCTGGCCGTGGAGGCGGGCTGCGGGGAGGTCTTCACCGCCCACCTCGCGGAGGAGACGGGCGTCACCCTGCCGCTGCTGGGTCTGTACGCCGCCGCGGCCCGGATCCTCGCGGCAGCCGGGTCCTGGCGCGTGTACGGCCCCCGGACGGTGGTGGAGGAACGCGAGGTCACGGCCGCCCTCGAGCTCGTGCGTGCCCGCCTCGACCCGGAGGCGTACGAGGCCGAGAGGGCCGTGGGAGCGGCGATGACGCCGGCGGACGCCGTGGCGTACCTGACCGCCGTCAGCGAGGAGTTCAGCGACAACTGATCCGCGACTGCGCCCAGTCGGCCGGCGCCGCACCGCCGAACCGTCCCACGGGCTCCACGACGAGCCGGATCGTCTCCTGGCCGTCGACGGAGACACCCATCGGTACGGCGGCGTCACCGCCCCGCATCACGGGGGACTCCCACAGCCGGGAACCGTCGCCGCCCCACACCGAGAACCGGACCCGGGGACGCAGGGGGAACGGCACGACGTCGCTCCCCCTCGTCAGGTCGTCGACGCCGACCGCCGCCTCGTAGCGGGTACACGGTCGGTTCAGCCGGATGGCGACCGACGAGCGCGGGTGGACGGTCACCCCGTGCGCGTACACCGTGCCGCCGATCGACAGACCTGTGCGCTGCCAGACCGCGCCCCGGGTCTCGCCCAGCACGATCTCCGGAGCGGTGTGGTCCCCCGCGACGGAGTACGCCAACTCGTTGACCTGGAAGACCGAGGGCGGCTCGGGAGCCGGAGTGGGCGTCGGGGCAGGAGTCGGGGGCGGTGTCGGGGTGGGGGAGGGGCTGGGCCGCTGCCGAGTGGGCTCGGGAACGGGCTGCGCGGCCGGAGGCTTCGGGGCCGGGGTCGACGTCGGTGCCGGACGGGCCTCACGCGTCGGATCGGGCGCGGGCGCGGGAGGTGCCGGAGGAGCGGGATCGGGGGCCGGCGGCTCGGGGGCCGGCGGAGGTGCCGGGGACGGTGCGGCGGGGGCCGCCGCCGGAGGCTTCGCC
>NZ_KL585398.1:0-8466 GCF_000721935.1 Streptomyces sp. NRRL WC-3549 | reverse complement strand
CTCCCCGAGGACGCCCCGCCGCCCGTCGCCGCGGCTGCGGCCCCGGCACCCGCCGCGCCGGCCGCCCCGCCCACCACGGCGCCCGCCGCCTTGACCGCGTAGCCGGCGGCGAACCAGCCGATGACGGCGACCGGAAGGAGCGCCGGGATGCCGGCGTTCACACTGTCCAGCTCACCGGCGGCGATCCGGCACCTCGCGCACTCCTCCAGGTGCTTGCGCAGCCCGCGCTCCGCCCGGGTCCGCAGACCGCCCCGGGCGTGGGCACCGAGCCGGTCGGCGTACCGGGCGCAGTCGCCGCCGGCCGTCAGCGCCTGGCTCACATGGGCCTGCAGATAGGCCTGCTTGAGCCCTTCGCGGGCCCTGACGGCCAGGACCGCCGTGGCGTTGGCCGTGAGGCCGAACAGCGGTGCGACCTCGCTGGGCGACTCCTCCTCCACCGCGGTGTGCCACAGCACCGCCTGCCACCGCTCGGGCAGACTGCGGAAGGCCTGCACGGCCATCGACCGGTCCGCCTCGCGCATCGCCCGGACATCGGCGCCCAGTTCGACGGTGTCGGCCTCGGACAGCTTCGCCGCGCGGGTGGCCTGGGCCGCGAACACGGCGAAGTCGTCCACCAGTTGCTCGCGCCCGGCGCTCTTCGTCCAGGCGGCGGCGACGTGCCGGACGGCGGTCATGAGGTAGGCCCGGACCGCCTCCTGCGGCCCCTTGCCGCCGCGCACCGCCTGCAAGGTCCGGGCGAACACCTCGGCCGTCAGGTCGTCGGCGGTGTGCGCGTCGCGGCAGCAGGTCCGGGCATAGCGGCGCACGGCCCCCGAGTGGCGCCGGAACAGCTCCTCGTACGCCCGGTCGTCACCGGCGCGCATCCTCTGGAGCAACTGCGCGTCGGACACCCCGAGGTCGGCCGAGCCGCCGCCACGGCCCTCGCGCTGCAGCGGCACGGCGAACGCGGTACCGCCCTCCGGAACCGGCCCGCTCCGCGTCACGGGGCCAGGGCCGCGGGGCGTCGCGTCGTCGTCGGGCACCGACCAGGGTCCGGGCAGGACGGTGCCGCCTCGTGAGGAGTCGCCTCCGGTGGACGTGCCCTTCGAAGAGGCGCTGCTGACGGAGGAGGCTCCGGGAGACGCACTGCCGACGGACGCGCCTCCCGGACGCCCGTCCGCGGCTGCTCCGCCACCCGCGGCCCCGGCCCCGCCGGTCACGCCGGGGCGGTAGGTCCGGGCGGCCACGCCGGGGCGGTCGGCAGGGGCCTCGGAACGGCCGTTGGACGGTGCCGGACCATTCTGCTCCGGCACCGGAACGGCAGGCTGCCCGCCGGCCTTCCCGCCCCCTCCCGCAGCAGCGGTGGACGGCTCGTCCTGCTGCGCCTCACCGCTCATCGCCAAAGCCCCCGTCTGCACCCTCGGACCCGAACTGTCGGGCAAGCGTGCCACAGGCCCCCACCGCGACCGGCCCCCGACCGGGGCAACCACTCGTCCGGGGCGACTTCCCGTACACCGGCCCCGCGAGGTCACTCCGTCGGGGATCATTCCCTCGCCCGGGGCGGGCCGGCACGCGGCTACACGGGCCGGGAGCGGAGCCCCTCCAGCAGGATGTCCAGCAACCGGGCGGAAGCGGCGGCCTGGTGGGCTGGGTCCGGCAGGGCCGGAGCCGCCGTGGCGATCACCAGCAGCACGTCGGCCACCGTCACATCCCCGCGCAGCTCACCCGACTCCCGGGCCCGGTCGACCAGCCGGCCCACCACCTCCAGCAGTTCGGACGCGCCCGCGTCGTCGTCAGGCTCCTCCTCGGCGGCGGGCCGCGGCGACACCACCTGGTGCCCGGGCTGCGTCACGCCCTGACGCTGGTGCGGAACCCGCTGCTCGCCCCCGGCCGGTACGGCGGCCGGCTCGTCCTGGTCGACCCCGACCCGCAGCACGTGCGGTGGCAGCAGCCGCCCCGCACCGGAGGCCACCGACGTCCGCAGGAAACGCGAGAGCGCCGACCACGGCTCGTCCTCCTGCCCCAGGGCCGACCGCGCCTGGTCGGTCAGCCGGGCCGTCTCCTCCTCGGCTATCCGGCGCACCAGCACGTCTTTGCTGGGGAAGCGCCGGTACACCGTGCCGACCCCGACCCTGGCGCGGCGGGCCACGTCCTCCATCGGCGCGCCGTACCCCAGCTCACCGAACACCTCGCGTGCGGCGCGCAGGACGTGTTCCAGATTGCGCTGGGCGTCCACACGCAGCGGCGCCGAGCGGGGCCCGCCCCCGCCCGCCGCGGCGATCGCCGCCGATCCCACCACCGCCACCGGACCCAATCGTCCCTGAGCCTCCGAAGAGGAGGTGACAACACTCTGCGCCTGCAAATCCTGAATGTGCATGACTTCCCCCGGTTATGACGTCTCCCCCCGGAGACTTCCCCGCCGTGTCGGTCGTTGTGCGGATCACGGTCCTGACCCTGCACCCCGACGGGGTACGAACATAGTTGAGCCCGAGTCAATTCAGAAGGGGCCAGTTCCGCACGGAGCGCCCCCCGATCGGAGCAAGGACCGGTTGGACCCCCATTCGACCCCGCTCGCCGGTCGATCCCGCTATGCCTGACCTGCACCGCAGGCGGGCCGGGCGCCGAACGCGACGCGGCGGGCGGACGGAGCGCTCCGGTCACACAAATTGCCGGGCCTGTGGACAAACACAGGACTCCGTTGCGTCATGGGATGGTGATGGCTCCAGATTCCCGGGGAACGGCCCCCGGCACCCGGCCGGCCGTACGTGTTCTCGTCGTCGGCGGCGGCTACGTCGGGATGTACACGGCACTGCGTCTCCAGGACAAGCTGCGGCGGAGACTGCGGAGCGGTGAGGCCGAGATCGTGGTGGTCACGCCCGAGCCCTATATGACGTATCAGCCGTTCCTCCCGGAAGCGGCGGCCGGTTCGATCTCGCCGCGCCACGTCGTCGTGTCGCTCCGCCGGGTTCTGCGCCGGTGCCGGGTCGTCATCGGCGAGGCCCGACGGATCGATCACGCCAAGCGCACGGCGACCGTCACGACCCTCGCCACCGGCGAGGACGGGACCGGCGCCGTCGAGATCCCGTACGACGAACTCGTCCTGGCACCCGGTTCCGTCTCGCGGACCCTCCCGGTGCCGGGCCTCGCCGACTTCGGCATCGGCTTCAAGACGGTCGAGGAGGCCATCGGCCTGCGCAACCACGTGATCGAACAGATGGACATCGCATCGGCCACCCGGGACCCCGCCATCCGTGACGCCGCCCTGACCTTCGTCTTCGTCGGCGGCGGCTACGCCGGCGTCGAGGCTTTGGCCGAGCTGGAGGACATGGCCCGCTACACCTCGCGGTACTACCACAACATCAAGCCCGAGGACCTGCGGTGGATCCTCGTCGAGGCCACGGGCCGCATCCTCCCCGAGGTGGGTGAGGAGCTCGGCGGGTACGCCGTCCGGGAACTGAGGGGACGCAACATCGACGTCCGGCTCGACACCCGGCTGGACAGCTGCGAGGACCGGATCGCGGTACTCAGCGACGGTTCACGCTTCCCGACGCGCACGCTCGTGTGGACCGCCGGGGTCAAGCCCGCACCGGTCCTGGCCGCCTCCGACCTCCCGCTCACCGAACGCGGCCGGCTGCGCTGTACCGCCGCCCTGGCGGTCGAGGGCGCCGAGCACGCCTGGGCGGCCGGAGACGCGGCGGCCGTGCCCGACCTCACCTCGTCCGAGCAGGGCGCCGTGACCGCGCCGAACGCCCAGCACGCGGTGCGCCAGGCCAGGGTCCTCGCCGAGAACGTCCTGGCCGCGCTCGCCGGGCGGCCCCCCACGGACTACCGCCACGCCTCCGCCGGGTCCGTCGCGTCCCTGGGGCTGCACAAGGGAGTGGCCCATGTGTACGGGCGCAAGATCAAGGGGTATCCGGCGTGGCTGATGCACCGCGTGTACCACCTCAGCCGGGTACCGACGTTCAACCGGAAGGCCCGGGTGCTCGCCGAGTGGACCCTGGCCGGGCTCTTCAAACGCGAGATCGTCTCCCTCGGCTCGCTCGAACACCCACGCGCCGAGTTCGCGCTCGCGGCGGGCGGCCACTCCTTCCCGTCCCAGCCCGGGGGCGACCGACGGCGCGCGCACCCGGGGGACGGGAAACCAGAGGACGGCGCCCCTCCGGGCGCGGCCGGCTGATCCGTACCCGGGACGGCACGCCGTCCCGTCGCGTACGTCCGTGCGGGCCGAAGCCCGCGGTTCAGCCGTCCGACGGGCAGCCGTACGGCAACTGTCAGTACGGTCGGTCACACTGGGCGTGTGACCATAGGTGGGCCCACACCTGCGCAGAGTGACCCGGTCGGCAGTCACCTACAGTGACCGTCGCAGATGAACGAGAAGACGATGACGCCTGATCGGCCCCTCCCGAGGACCGGCCCCGGAGCTTCGGCCGGCGACGTACCGGCACAGGGCCCGGCAGACGAAGCAGCTTGCCCGAGCGGACCAGACCGACACACGAGGCCAGAAATTCCGTGAACTTCACGCGCTGGAGCGCCCGTTTCCCCGGAACTCAGCGTCGCGCCGCCGTGCGGGACGACCAGGGCTCCGTCCCCGCCGCCCGTGCCGAGTCGACCCGGCCGGTGCCCGGCCACCCATCCCGGGCGGACGCGCCGGATCCGTCCGGCGGCACCCCGCTCGAAGCGCTCTCCGCGAGCGGGATCCTCGGCCGCCTCCCCGCCCCGGTCGCCCTGCTGCACGGTCCCGACCTGCGCATCACCTACGTCAACGACGCCTACACGGCCGCCTTCGGTGAACGGCCTCGCGGCGCGCCCGCCGCCGAGGCGATGCCGGAGCTCACCGAACTCAGCCTGCTGCCCCTGGTCGGCCAGGTCCTGCGCAGCGGTACGCCGCGCACGGTCAAGTCCCGCAAGGTCCTCACGGGCCACTCGTACACCGTCACCTGCACCCCCGTGGCCGTCAGCGACCCGGACGGCGAGGCGGGTGTGCTCGTCTACGCCACCGACGTCACCGACCACGCCGAAGCGGCGGAGCGCCTCCGGGCCAGTGAGCGCCGCCACCGGGACACGGCCGTCACCCTCCAGCGCTCCCTGCTGCCCCAGGACCTCGAACAGCCCGACGACCTGCGCATCGCGGCCACCTACCAGCCGGGCGGCACGGACGCCGCGGTCGGCGGCGACTGGTACGACGTGATCACCCTGGGCGCCGGCCGGACCGCGCTCGTCATCGGCGACGTGATGGGGCGCGGCGTACGTGCCGCGGCGGTCATGGGCCAGCTGCGTACCGCGGTCCGCGCCTACGCGCGCCTGGACCTGCCGCCCCACGAGGTGCTCCAGCTCCTGGACGTCCTCGCCGCCGAGATCGACGCCAGCCAGATCGCGACCTGCGTCTACGCCGTCCACGACCCCGACGAGGGGCACCTCGTCCACGCCTCCGCCGGGCACCTCCCGATCCTCGTACGCGACGAGGACGGCACGGTCCGCCGCGCGGAGGAACCGCCGGGCCCCCCGCTCGGCACCGGCGGCTGGTCCCACACGTCCGGGACGATCGCCCTGCCTCCCGGTTCGACGGCCGTGCTGTACACCGACGGCCTGGTGGAGCGCCGCGGCGAGGACATCGACGAGGGGCTCACCGCCCTGGAGCGCGCGCTGTCCGGTGCGGACGGGACGCCCCAGGTGGTCTGTGACCGGCTCATCCGTTCGCTGGGGGTGACCGCGGAACACGACGACGACGTGGCGGTGCTGGTCGTCCAGCACCCCGCCCGCACGGGAGCGAGTGCCGAGCTCTTCCACAACGCCTCGCTCGACCTGCTCGGCGGGGTCGAGGCGGCGCCCCGGGCGCGGGCGTTCGCCACCGGGGTCCTGGCCTCCTGGCGCTTCCCCGTGGAACTCTGCGACCTGGGGGTACTGGCCGCGAGCGAACTCGTGGCGAACTCCCTCCAGCACGGCACCCCGCCCATGCGCCTCGCCCTGAGACGCACCGACCGCCGCCTGATCATCGAGGTCACCGACGGCGACGAGCACCTTCCGCGCCGCCGCCGGGCCGAACCGGCGGACGAGGCGGGCCGCGGCATCTCCATCGTCGCGACGATCGCCTCGTCCTGGGGCAGCCGTCGGACCCCCGGGGGCGGCAAGGCCGTGTGGTGCGAGTTCGCCCTGCCCGCCTGACCCGGGTACGTCAGTGAGTGGCGACGGGGGCCGGCGCCGGCTCGCTCTCCGGCAGGGACACGGCCACCACCCGGGACGGTGCCGCGGCGAGTGACGGGTTGTCCTGGACGGCGGTGAGCCGTCGTCCCAGCTTCAGCGCGAGCACGGTGATGCCCAGGGAGAACAGCACGAAGGTCACGATGTACGGCCCGTGCAGCGACGCCCCCATGGGGCCGCCCACGGCCGGGCCGACCGCCAGCGCGAGCTGCTTCACCAGGGCGAACGCCGAGTTGTACTGGCCGACCATGGCCTCCGGAGCCAGATCGGCGACCAGCGGGGCCACGGTCGGGGACAGCATGGACTCACCGAGCCCGAACAGGGCGTACGTCGAGATCATCGCGGCCGTCGCCATCGTCTGGCTGCCGTGCCCGAGGCCCGCGTAACCGGCCACGACCCAGGCGAAGGCCCAGATCAGACCCACCCAGGCGATGACGCGGCTGCGCCGACGGCGTTCCACGAGACGCAGGACGACGAACTGGGCCACCACGATGACCGCCGTGTTGGCCGCCAGCGCGACACCCAGGGTCGACGGGGCGATCCCGGCGGCCTCGGTGCCGTACGCCGCGAGGCCGGACTCGAACTGCCCGTAGCAGGCGAAGAAAATCACGAAGCCCAGCACGCACAGCTGCACCATCGCGCGGTGCGACAGCAGGACCCGCAGTCCGGCCTTGGGAGCGGCCGAGCCCTCCCCGCCGGCCAGGGGCGCGGCGGGTGTCCGCGGCATGCGCACGGTGGCCGCGACGACGCCGAGCACGACGAACATCGCCGCCTCGATCAGGAAGAGCACGGTGAAGGTCGACGGCCGGCCGACGTCGACCAGCTGCCCTCCGACCAGGCCTCCGACCCCGAGTCCCAGGTTCTGCAGGAAGAACTGCATGGCGAAGACCCGGGTGCGGGTCGAGGTGTCCGAACACCGCACCAGCATCGTCGCGAGAGCCGGCTGCATGACCGCGGTACCCGCTCCGAGGACCGCCGCGGAGAGCACCGCGGTGGTCACCGAACCCGACACGCCCAGCGCGACGGCACCGAGGGCCGCGGTGGCCGACGCCACCACCAGGACGGACAGCGGTCCGCGCCGGTCGATGGCCCGTCCGGTGAACGGCAGCACGGCCAGTGCCGCCATGGCGAAGACAGCCAGTACGACACCCGCCGTACCGGCCCCGAGACCACGTACCTGCGCCACGTAGACGTACAGATACGGAACGGTGAACCCGAGGCCGAACGCGCTCAGCGCGCTCCCCACCTGGATCCGCCGCAGCGCCGCGCCCATCTCCCTGGTCAACACTCACCTACCTCAGACATCGCATTTTGAAGTACACAGACTGATAGACTTTAGCACTAAAGTTTGATGGTGAACACTTCAGGCCGAAGAACTTAGATGGCGACGGCAGGCGTGCAATACTCCCGCCATGTCTGACACCCCCGAGCAGCCCGGGCTCCAGGAGCCCAGCCTCGACGAGCAGATCGCCGCGTATCAGCGCGAGTTCCGGGATCTCGACCCGCAGGTCGAGCAGATCGTCTCCGCCCTCGGCCGGCTGAACCGCCGGATGAACGTCGCGTACGGCAGACAACTCGCCGACCTCGGCATCAGCAACGCCGAGTGGGAGGTCCTGAAGACCCTGGTGCTGGCCGGCGAGCCCTACCGCCTCGGGCCCGGGGAGCTCGCGAAGCGCCTCGGGCTCACCCCGGCGGCGATGACGCACCGCATCGACCGGATGGCGGGCGAGGGCCTGGTCACCCGGGACAGGGACGAGAACAACCGGGTGCGCGTCATCGTCGAGGTGACGGACGAGGGCCGCACCAAGTGGCTGGAGGCGATGCGCATGGCCACCACGTTCGAGGGCGACCTCCTCCAGGACCTCTCGGACCAGGAACGCGGAGCGCTCGGCGAGATCCTGATCCGACTGCTGCGCCGCGTGGAGCACGAGCAGCCGGACGCGGGCGGCCGGCTCACCGACCTGGACTGACCGGCACCGGAGGGGCGCCCCTGCGGGGGCCCGTGTGCGGTGCTGCGGGGACGGTGTGGCCGGGGTGGTGGGGCGGGGTTGACACACCCCGGTCCGGTCCGTAAGGTACTTCGAGTTGTCACGGAGCCGGTACGGATCCGCGGCGAACACCTCCCGCCGCGCATGCGGCAAACAAACTCAGCACGATCTCCCACCGGGGAGAATTTCGGCATGCCGGAATTCAATTCGAAGGCTCGATTATGAGTCGCCGGGAGAATCCGCTAGAGTTTGAGCGTCGGAACGGCCCAACGGCCGGGAAGACGAACCCCGCTGACTGGGA
>NZ_KL585397.1:20928-22941 GCF_000721935.1 Streptomyces sp. NRRL WC-3549 | reverse complement strand
TGAGAGGACATGCGGTGCACCGCCGGACTCTCACCGTCGAGAAGGCGGGAATCGTCATGCAGCGCTTCGGGGCCGCCGGCCTCGATATGCGCATGTACCGCGAGGACTGGTTGCTGCAGGCGCTGGTCGATGCCGAACCCACCGGCCAGGGGTGGCCGCGCACCGCAGGCGTCCTGACCCGGGACGCCGCCCTGCGGGTCCTGGTGACCGAGCGGCTCGGCCTCGGACATCCTGACCTGTCGCCCACGTCCGCAGGGCCTGCCGTGGATGCCGACGCGTTGCTCGCCTGGTCCCGCACGCCGGCCGGCCCCCGACGTTTCGCCGAACTGGCTCTGTCTCTTATACACGGCCAGGACGCCATGCCTCTCGGACTGCTGGGTGCCGCGCTGCGTGACCCGGCCGCGAGCCCCGACACGGTCCTGGCTGTCGGCGGCCTGTTCGGCCAGGTCCGGCCTCGCCGGGGCGAGCTGGCAGCCTTCACCGACGCGGTGGAGGGAACCCTCGTCCGCTGGCTGGGCGAGGCAGCAGGTTCCGTCCACGCCCGGCAGAGAGTCTTCGCCGTGCTGCATCGCGCCGACGACCTCGCGCGTGAGGCGGGGCTCACCGCCGGCCTCACCGGTAGCCGGTTCCTTCCCTCCAGCTTCGCGGCTCAGCTCGGTCGGGTCGCCGCAGCCGCCCAGGTTTCGCCCACCGACGGTGAGGCCGCACTGGCCGATCTGGCCGGCCACGCACTCGTCGGTCTCTTCACCGACCGGGTACGTGTGGCGGAGATGGCTGTGCGTCTGGCCCGCTGGCTGAGCGCGGAGGAACCCGCCGTGACCTCCGTGCACGCGGGTGTTCAGGGACACACCACCGACTGGGGATGGGTGGACAGAGCGCTGGCCGTGCTGTGGGCCGGAGACCCCGGGGGCGACGCGGTCGTAGGCCGTACCCTGCGCGAGCTCTACGAGAGCGGGCGGGAACGACGTGAACGACTGGACGAAGCCTTCGCCCGCCACCTGGCCAACTGGGCCCCCCACGCCACGGCCGAGCAGCCCGGCGGCTGCCTCCTCGTCGAGAACGTCCTCGACGCGGCGGCGCGGCCCCTGCTGGCCGGTGGAGCACCCCTCGTGCTCGTTCTCGACGGGATGAGCAGTTCCGTCGCCGCCCAGCTCGGTGAGGAAGCCGAACGCGACGGTTGGCGCGAGATCGTGCCACGGCCTGCGGCGGGCGGAACGCCGACGCGGCTCGCAGCGGTCTCCGCACTGCCCTCGGTCACTCGTACGAGCCGGGTGTCACTCCTCACCGGGACGGCCGCCCAGGGCGGGCAGTCCACGGAAGCGTCCGGATTCGCAGCCTTCTGGAGGAAGCAGCGCACGGACGCCGTCCTCTTCCACAAGGCGTCGATAGGGGGCGACGCGGGTCACTTCCTCGCCCAGGAACTGACTGCCGCGCTCGCCTCCGACGCGGTCGTCGGAGTCGTGCTCAACACCATCGACGACGCGCTCGACTCCGGCCAGCTACGCACGCCCCGCCGTCCTCGTCTCCGACCACGGCCACATCATCGAACGCGGCAGCGGCGAGGCCGCCTCCGCCGGCGTCAACGGCGGATCAGCGAGGTGGCGGCCGGGCACCGGGGCCGGGGAGGGGGAAGTAACCCTCCGCGGACCGCGCGTGCTCGAAGGCGACGGCACCATTACCGTCCCCTGGCGTGAAGACGTCCGCTACACCGGACGCAGAGCCGGCTACCACGGTGGGGCGGCCCTGGCCGAAATCACGGTGCCGGTCCTCGTGCTCGTACCCGCAGCGGATCTCACCCCACGCGACTGGCAACCGCTGCCCCGCGAACAGGCCACTCCCTCGTGGTGGAGGGCTCCCTCTGCCTACGTGCCCGAAACGGTGCAGACACCGGCCGGGAGCGCCGACCCGCAGAAACAGAAGCCCAAGCAGGCCAAACCCGCCCGCCAGCAGGGCGGGGGCCTGTTCACCGACGAGGACGTCGTGGCATCCGAAGCGGCTGTCTCTTATACACAT
>NZ_KL585397.1:3188-20730 GCF_000721935.1 Streptomyces sp. NRRL WC-3549 | reverse complement strand
CGCCTGCCGATGCGCCCCAGGTCCCCGCCACCCTTGGCGGGCGCGTGGTGGCGAGCGAGGTCTACGAGGCGCAGAAGGAGTACGTCCGCAAGGCCCCTGAGGGCAAGGTGGTTGCTGCCGTCATCGACGCTCTTGCCGCTGCCGGAGGCACCATGTCGCCGGCCGCGCTCGCCGCCGCCATCTCGGCCACCGGCAGGGTACGGCGCAATATCGAGGGCTTCGTCGCCACGGTGCAGCGCCTGCTCAACGTCGAGGGATACCCCGTGCTCGGCTTCGTCGAGGCCGGTCACGCGGTCAAGCTCGACGTCGCTCTGCTGCGGGACCAGTTCCTGCAGGTGCGGGCGACGAACGAGAAACCAGGAAAGGAGAAGCCATGACCGCGGCGGCATCGGCCAGTGCCGTACGCATGCGTGAAGTCATCGACGCGCTGCGGCGCGGGACAGTCCCGCAGTCCGGACTCGACCTGTTCGCCGTCGGCCTCGGCCGGTTCGAGGCGGCACTCGACGACGACCTTTCGGTCACCGCACGCGGAGGCGCTGCCTTCCACGCCATCCGCGGTGAGTACGGCTCCGGCAAGACCTTCTTCGTCCGGTGGCTCGCCGAACGCGCCAAACGGGCCGGGCTGGCCACTGCCGAAGTACAGATCTCGGAGACGGAAACGCCGCTGCACCGGCTGGAGACCGTCTACCGCAGGCTCACCGAACGCCTGACGACCGCCACCCACCAACCCAGCGCGCTACGGGCGATCGTCGACTCCTGGTTCTACACCCTGGAGGAAGAAGTCCTGGACGCAGGTGAGACGGACGAGGAGGACGAGACGTCACTCGCCGCGGCCGTCGACGCTCTGATGGAGCGGCGCCTCGCCGACGTCGCCAGGACGACCCCCGCTTTCGCAGCGGCCCTGCGGGGCTACCGGCGGGCGGTGACGACCGGAGACGGCGCAACCGCGGAAGCGCTCATCGCCTGGCTCGGCGGACAGAAGTCGGTTGCCGCCTCCGCCCGTCGTAGCGCGGGTGTACGGGGCGACCTCGACCATTTCGCCGCCCTCGGCTTCCTGCAAGGGCTGCTCACGGTCCTCCGCGACTGCGGCCACCCCGGGCTCCTCCTCGTCCTCGACGAGACCGAGACCCTGCAAAGGGTCCGCGGGGACGTTCGGGAGAAGGGCCTCAACGCGCTGCGACAACTCTTGGACGAGATCGACGCCGGCCGCTTCCCCGGGCTCTTCCTCGTCATCACGGGCACCCCTGGGTTCTACGACGGACAACAGGGTGTGCAGCGGCTCCCCCCGCTGGCTCAACGGCTGGCCACCGACTTCACGACTGACCCGCGCTTCGACTCTCCACGAGCCGTACAGCTGCGTCTGCAGGGCTTCGACCTCACGCAGCTGACTGAACTGGGGCGCTCGGTGCGGGACCTGTACGGGCAGATCGCCCGCAGCCCTGAGCGTGTCGCGCACCGGGTCGACGACGACTACCTCGCGGAATTGGCCCACGCCGTCACCGGCAGGCTCGGCGGGCAGGTTGGCATCGCCCCGCGTGTGTTCCTGCGCAAACTGGTCGCCGATATCCTCGACCGGGTTGACGAATTCGACGACTTCGACCCCCGCACGCACTACGCGCTCACCGTCACCGCGGCCGAACTCACCGAAGTCGAACGCAACGCGGCGGCGTCGGGGGACGCCGGATCGATCGCACTGGAACTGCCGTGAGCGCGGCGGACCTGGACCCGGCGCTCGTACACCACATTGTCAACACGCTGGGCTGGCGGAGCCTGCGCCCCCTCCAGGAGGAGGCAGTCACTCCCCTGGCCGACGGGAACGACGCCGTTCTGCTCGCGCCCACCGCCGGAGGCAAGACCGAAGCGGCAGTCTTTCCCCTGCTGACGAGGATGACTGAACGGCGTTGGAGCGGCACCTCCGTGCTTTACGTCTGTCCGCTGAAAGCGCTGCTCAACAATCTCCTGCCCAGACTGGAGACCTATACCTCCTGGCTGGGACGGACCGCCGCCCTGTGGCACGGGGACACGCCGGCCGGCTTCCGCAAGCGCATTCTGACCGCAAGACCCGACGTCCTGCTGACCACACCCGAATCGCTCGAAGCGATGCTGGTGAGTGTCAATGTGGACCACGCTTCGTTCTTCTCGGGCCTTCAGGCCGTCGTGGTGGACGAGGTGCACGCCTTCGCCGGCGACGACCGCGGCTGGCATCTCCTTGCCGTACTGGAAAGGCTGCAACGCGTCGCGGGCAGCCCTCTGCAGCGGGTCGGTCTCTCGGCGACCATCGGCAATCCGGAAGCGCTGCTCCAGTGGCTGCAGGGCTCAGGGGCGGGTAAACGGCCGGGTCGGGTCATCGCCCCGGAGCTCCCCCCGCGCGGCAGTGTGCCCTCGCCCACAACTCTGGGGGGAGCGACGGGAGCGGCCGTCGTACCGCCGGGCGACATCCAGCTCGACCACGTCGGCTCGCTCGACAACGCGGCCACTGTCATTGCCGCGCTGCACCGGGGTGAGAAGCGGCTGGTCTTCTGTGAATCACGTCGGTACGTCGAGGAATTGGGCGAGAAACTGCGGGCGAAAGGCGTGACGACTTTCCTCTCGCATGCCTCACTCTCCCTCGACGAACGCAGACGCGCCGAGACGGCCTTCGCCGAGGCGCGGGACTGCGTCATCATCTCCACCAGCACCCTCGAACTCGGCATCGACGTAGGCGACCTGGACCGCGTGATTCAGATTGATGCCCCTGGATCCGTCGCGTCCTTTCTTCAACGGCTCGGCCGCTCCGGACGCCGCGAAGGGGCGCTGCGCAACTGTCTGTTCCTCGTTCTGGACGAGGATGGGCTGCTCGAGGCTGCAGGCTTGCTGCTGAAGTGGTCACAGGGATGGGTGGAGCCGGTCGTGGCTCCACCCGAGCCGCGGCACATCGTCGCCCAGCAGCTTTTGGCTCTGTGTTTGCAGGAACACCGCGTCGGTGAGCACCTGTGGCAGGAATGGTGGAACGGCCTGGATCCCTTCGGTTCGTCCGCAGAGCCGATCGTGCGTCACCTGGTCGATCAGGGCTATCTCGACCGGGACGGCGGCATGCTGTTCATCGGGCCGGAGGCCGAACGGCGCTTCGGGCACCGTCATTTCATGAGTCTCACCGCAGTGTTCACCGCCCCGCCGCAGTTCACGGTTCTGCAAGGCCGCCAGGAGATCGGCCGTATCGATCCCAGTCTGCTCACGGAGCGGGTGGACGGACCGCGCCGCCTGCTGTTGGCGGGACGGAGCTGGCAGGTCACCTATATCGACTGGCGACGCAAACGCTGCTTCGTCGAGCCTGTCGACAGTGGGGGCAAGGCGAAGTGGAGCGGCGCCGGATTCGGCATGGCCGGCTCCTACGAGCTCACTCGGGCGGAGCGGCAGGTGTTGCTGGGTGAGGACCCGCCGGTTGCCCTGACACCACGCGCAATCAGGGCGTTGCGGCAGGCGCGAGAGGCATACCTGGAGCGGGTACACCCGGCAGGCACTCTGATCATCCGTGACTCAGGGGGGCAGATGAGGTGGTGGACCTGGGCAGGCCATCGTGCGAACGCCACGCTCGCTGCGACTCTCGATGGCGTCGCGGTACCAGGCCAAGCCGTCAATGATCGCTGGATCCGGCTGCGGGAGGATCTCGATCCGACGGCTTGGAAAGCCGTTACTGCGGAGGCCGCTGAGCGCCTATGTCTCCCGGCCACTGATGAGCGAGCTCTCCGCGGTCTGAAATTCGCTGACGCCCTGCCGCCCCGCCTCTCTGAGGCGACGCTGGCAGCCCGAATGGCGGACATGGACTCTTCTGCGCTGGCGTTGTCGGAGCCCATGCGCTTCGTTTCGCTTGGTCGCTGACTTGTCGTCGGCTCGCTGCCCGTCGGCGTGTTCAAGTTGTTGGGCGTATTGCCGTCCCGGCGGCGGGCGGCTCCCAGGGTCTGTTGCAAGATCGCTTTCTGTCCGGGTTCATCCGGTGAGCCCGAGGGCGGTCAGGGGCCTGTGGCAGTCGCGGGCAGCGTGACGTAGGGCGGCGGCGATGTTGACCCGTCATCTTGGCGGTGGATACCGATGGCGAGGTTGCGGAGCCCGGCCATGATCCGTGGCAGGTGGCCTGTGCGGATCTTGGAATCGTCCTCGCGGAAGGTGCGGTCCCTCACGTGATGCAGAAGGTTCTCGATCTTCCAGTGGCCCTTGATCCAAGCTGCGATCTGGGCTTCGCTCGCCGCACCGGGCGGCAGGCTGGTGATCGGGTAGACCCGCTCGATCGTCAGCTTGCCGGTAGCGAGGTCCCGTCTCCGGCGCACGATTTGGAGGGCTTGTTGAGCGTTGGGGTAGTCAATGTGAGCGAAGGCCGCGGTCTTCAGGCGGCGGATCTCCTGGCGGTGGTGGGCATGGGTGCGCTCGTACTGGTCGAGGCCGATCTCCGGCCAGGGCAGCCGGCGGACGCGTTCGAGCAGGCCGGGATGATTGGCCTTGACGACGGCGATGTAGTGGGCGCCGCGCGTGCGGAGGTAGGCGCCGTGGGCATGCTGGGTGTGCAGGGCGTCGGCGGTGATCACCGTGCTGGAGAGGTCGACGGTGTCCAACAGGGGCGCGAAGGCGGGGATTTCGTTGCTCATGTCGGCGATCTGACGCTGGGCGAGGACGTTTCCGGTGTGGTCCATCGCGGCCAGCAGTGTGACGGCCGGGGCGGTGGCCGTTCGCGAGCCGCGCAGTACCTTCCCGTCGACGGCGATCGCTCGCAATCCGGCGGGCACGGGGGCGGCGCGGGCGGCGAGAAAGGTGCCGATCGCCTGGTCGAGGGCGTCGCCGTCGAGCTGGGCCAACAGTCGGCGCAGGGTCTGGGGGTGCGGCACGGACACGGTTCCGGTCAGCGGGTCGACGGGGAAACCGAGCGCCCGGCGGGCCCACGCCGGAGCGTCCGCGATCCACTCGGTCATCGCGCTCAGCGAGCGGGTGCCTGCCAGCACACTCGCCGCCACGGCGGACACCAGCGCGGAAAGAAGATAACGCCGCCCACGTAGCCCGCGCGGATCGGGTATCAGGTCCAGGAACCCGGATAGCGCGACCGCGTCCGGCAACGGCGCCGGCATGGAAGCGAGGGCCAGTTGATCCAGGCCGCAGAGCGTGAGGGAAGATGCAGGAGCAGGCACGGACTCGCCAAGTGATCATGGGACGTAGACACTCACCTGATCACCTGATCACCGAGACCGTGCCTGCGCCGCGTTTCAACCGAAGCGGGCTTACCGCTCAGTTCAACCCCACTCCGGCGAATCGGGCGAACGTTGATCTTGCAACGGACCCTGGGGCGGCTCCGCAGACTCCCTCTGACAGGGCCGACAAGATTCGGCCGTGACGCTCGTTTGACGCTCCCGAGGGGGAGAAGCCGCTCCTCGGGAGCGACAGACACGTCTGACCTGCTGATCCACCGGGCCTTGCGTCCGTGACGTGTTTCCGATGACGCACCATGTGGAGAGGGCGGTGTTCGAATGCCGTCGTTCCTGATTCAAAGTCCCAGAAAAGTCCCAGGGGCTCCGTCGCACCCCTCCTGACCTTGCATTTGTGCAGTTCAGGAGGGGTGCGACGATGCTATTCCTGCGGGCTTTCAGATGTCCCGGAAGATCTCGATCTGCGCCCCCACCGAGTTCAGCCGCTCCGCCAGCTCCTCGTAACCGCGGTTGATCACGTACACGTTGCGCAGCACCGACGTGCCCTCGGCCGCCATCATCGCCAGCAGCACCACCACCGCCGGCCGCAGCGCGGGCGGGCACATCATCTCGGCGGCGCGCCAGCGGGTCGGGCCTTCCACCAGGACCCGGTGCGGGTCGAGGAGTTGGAGCCTGCCGCCGAGGCGGTTGAGATCGGTGAGGTAGATGGCGCGGTTGTCGTAGACCCAGTCGTGGATGAGGGTCTGGCCGTGCGCGGCGGCGGCGATGGCCGCGAAGAACGGGACGTTGTCGATGTTCAGGCCGGGGAACGGCATCGGGTGGATCTTGTCGATGGGCGCCTCCAGTTTGGAGGGCCGGACCGTCAGGTCGACCAGCCGGGTCCGGCCGTTGTCGGCCGCGTACTCCGGGGTGCGGTCGCAGTCGACGCCCATCTCCTCCAGGACCGCGAGCTCGATCTCCAGGAACTCGATCGGTACCCGGCGGATCGTCAGCTCCGACTCCGTGACGACCGCGGCGGCCAGCAGGCTCATCGCCTCGACCGGGTCCTCGGAGGGGGAGTAGTCGACGTCCACGTCGATCTCGGGCACGCCGTGCACGGTCAGCGTCGTCGTACCGACGCCGTCCACGCGTACGCCGAGCGCCTCCAGGAAGAAGCACAGGTCCTGGACCATGTAGTTGGAGGAGGCGTTGCGGATGACGGTCGTGCCGTCGTGCCGGGCGGCGGCCAGCAGCGCGTTCTCCGTCACCGTGTCGCCGCGCTCGGTCAGGACGATCGGCCGTTCCGGCCTGACCGCCGGGTCGACCTGTGCGTGGTACAGCCCGTCGGTGGCCGCGATGTCGAGACCGAAGCGGCGCAGGGCGATCATGTGCGGCTCGATGGTCCGCGTGCCGAGGTCGCAGCCGCCGGCGTACGGCAGCGTGAAGCGGTCCGTACGGTGGAGCAGCGGGCCGAGGAACATGATGATGGAGCGGGTCCGGCGGGCGGCGTCCGCGTCGATCGACTCCAGCTCCAGCTGCGCGGGCGGCAGGATCTCCAGGTCGAGGCCGTCGTTGATCCAGCGGGTGCGCACCCCGATGGAGTTGAGGACCTCCAGCAGCCGGAAGACCTCCTCGATGCGGGCGACCCGGCGCAGTACGGTGCGGCCCTTGTTGAGCAGTGACCCGCAGAGCAGGGCGACGCAGGCGTTCTTGCTGGTCTTGACGTCGATGGCGCCGGACAGGCGGCGCCCACCGACGACTCGCAGGTGCATCGGGCCGGCGTACCCGAGTGACACGATCTCGCTGTCGAGGGCCTCGCCGATGCGGGCGATCATCTCAAGGCTGATGTTCTGGTTGCCGCGCTCGATGCGGTTGACGGCGCTCTGGCTGGTGGCGAGCGCCTCGGCAAGCTGTGTCTGCGTCCAGCCCCGGTGCTGACGGGCGTCACGGATGAGCTTGCCGATACGTACGAGGTAGTCGTCTTCCATGGCTTAACGCTATCTCAGATATGAGATGAAGATCGCACCGGGGTGTGTGTTTCAGGTGCCCGTCGCGTGTCCGCGCCGCGTACGGACAGCCAACTCGACGGTCGTCCGCCCCGCGGCATCCGGCGCGCGCAGCTCGGCCGAACGGGTGGCGCCCGGTGCGGTGGTCGGGCGGCGGTGGCGGATCGTCCCACGCCGGCCGAACGGTCCCCGCGGGTCCGTCGAGGGGGTGCGGCGGGCGCCACGGCCCGGCGGGTGCGTGCAGGGCCCTGGCGCCCGCCGGGCGGGACGGGTCGGGGGGTCCGGTCCGGGGGGAGCCGGGCGGCCGGAGAGGGGCTGGGCGTCCCCGCGGGGCGCGGTCGGCGTCCGCGCCTCCCCGTCGAAGTCCGGGTTTTCCGGTACCGCCGCTCCTTGAGCGGGAAGGAGGGGGTGAGGACCCGCAGGTGCGGTCGTGCCCGGTGCCCGGGCATGACCGCACGGCGGTGATGTACTAGAGTTATCTCGACATCGAGATATCTGCCGAGGCGCACCGCAGCCGCCGTTCGGTAAGGGTTACCTAACTAATCCTTACCTTAGCGGATGGTGGGGGCCGCAGGCGGCACCGAGCGGCGCCGGCCGCCTATGAGGCGCGGCGCGGTTGAACGCGCACATTGAAGAAGGAGACTGTCGTGTCGGCGAACAGCTTCGACGCCCGCAGCACGCTGCGCGTGGGCGACGAGTCGTACGAGATCTTCAGGCTGGACAAGGTCGAGGGCTCCGCGCGCCTCCCTTACAGCCTGAAGGTGCTGCTGGAGAACCTGCTCCGCACCGAGGACGGCGCGAACATCACCGCCGACCACATCCGGGCGCTGGGCGGATGGGACTCCCAGGCCCAGCCCAGCCAGGAGATCCAGTTCACGCCGGCCCGCGTGATCATGCAGGACTTCACGGGCGTCCCGTGTGTCGTGGACCTCGCCACCATGCGTGAGGCCGTCAAGGAGCTCGGCGGCGACCCGGCGAAGATCAACCCGCTGGCCCCGGCCGAGCTGGTCATCGACCACTCCGTCATCGCCGACAAGTTCGGCACCAACGAGGCGTTCGCGCAGAACGTCGAGCTGGAGTACGGCCGTAACAAGGAGCGCTACCAGTTCCTGCGCTGGGGCCAGACCGCCTTCGACGAGTTCAAGGTCGTCCCCCCGGGCACCGGCATCGTCCACCAGGTCAACATCGAGCACCTGGCCCGCACGGTCATGGTCCGGAACGGCCAGGCGTACCCCGACACCCTCGTCGGCACCGACTCCCACACCACGATGGTCAACGGCCTGGGCGTCCTGGGCTGGGGCGTCGGCGGCATCGAGGCCGAGGCCGCGATGCTCGGCCAGCCGGTCTCCATGCTCATCCCGCGCGTCGTCGGCTTCAAGCTGACCGGCGAGCTCCCGGCCGGCACCACCGCCACCGACCTCGTGCTGACCATCACCGAGATGCTCCGCAAGCACGGCGTCGTCGGCAAGTTCGTCGAGTTCTACGGTGAGGGCGTCGCCGCCACCTCCCTCGCGAACCGCGCCACCATCGGCAACATGTCGCCCGAGTTCGGCTCCACCGCCGCGATCTTCCCGATCGACGACGAGACGCTGAACTACCTGCGCCTGACGGGCCGTGACGCCCAGCAGGTCGCCCTCGTCGAGGCGTACGCCAAGGAGCAGGGCCTCTGGCTGGACCCGGCCGCCGAGCCGGACTTCTCCGAGAAGCTGGAGCTCGACCTCTCCACGGTCGTCCCCTCCATCGCCGGCCCGAAGCGCCCGCAGGACCGCATCGTCCTGGCCAACGCCTCCCAGCAGTTCGCCCAGGACGTCCGCAACTACGTGGACTGCGTCGACGAGGCGGGCAAGGAGTCCTTCCCGGCCTCCGACTCCCCGGCGATCGCCCCGGGCGGCCCGTCGAACCCGGTCGCCGTGACCGCCCCCGACGGCACCACGTACGAGCTGGACCACGGCGCCGTCACCGTCGCCGCGATCACCTCCTGCACCAACACCTCGAACCCGTACGTCATGGTCGCCGCGGCGCTCGTGGCGAAGAAGGCGGTCGAGAAGGGCCTGACCCGCAAGCCCTGGGTCAAGACCACCCTCGCCCCGGGCTCCAAGGTCGTCACCGACTACTTCGACAAGGCGGGCCTGACCCCGTACCTCGACAAGGTCGGCTTCAACCTCGTCGGTTACGGCTGCACGACCTGCATCGGCAACTCCGGCCCGCTGCCGGACGAGGTCTCCAAGGCCGTCAACGAGCACGACCTGGCCGTGACCTCGGTGCTCTCCGGCAACCGCAACTTCGAGGGCCGGATCAACCCCGACGTCAAGATGAACTACCTGGCGTCCCCGCCGCTGGTCGTCGCGTACGCCCTCGCCGGTTCGATGAAGGTCGACATCACCAAGGACGCCCTCGGCGTCGACCAGGACGGCAAGCCCGTCCACCTCGCGGACATCTGGCCCACCGAGGCCGAGGTCAACGACGTCGTGGCGAACGCCATCGGCGAGGACATGTTCAACAAGTCCTACCAGGACGTCTTCGCGGGCGACGCCCAGTGGCAGGCGCTGTCGATCCCGACCGGCAACACCTTCGAGTGGGACTCCGAGTCCACCTACGTGCGCAAGCCCCCGTACTTCGAGGGCATGACCATGGAGACCAGCCCGGTCGAGGACATCACCGGCGCCCGTGTCCTGGCCAAGCTGGGCGACTCGGTCACCACCGACCACATCTCCCCGGCCGGTGCGATCAAGGCCGACACCCCGGCCGGCAAGTACCTCACGGAGCACGGCATCGAGCGCCGTGACTTCAACTCCTACGGCTCCCGCCGTGGCAACCACGAGGTCATGATCCGCGGCACCTTCGCCAACATCCGTCTGCGCAACCAGATCGCGCCGGGCACGGAGGGCGGCTTCACCCGCGACTTCACCCAGGACGGCGGTCCGGTGTCGTTCATCTACGACGCCTCGCAGAACTACCAGGCCGCCGGCACCCCGCTGGTCATCCTGGCGGGCAAGGAGTACGGCTCCGGCTCGTCCCGCGACTGGGCCGCCAAGGGCACCGCGCTCCTCGGCGTCAAGGCCGTCATCGCCGAGTCCTACGAGCGCATCCACCGCTCGAACCTCATCGGCATGGGCGTCCTCCCGCTCCAGTTCCCGGAGGGCCAGACCGCCGAGACGCTCGGTCTGACCGGTGAGGAGACCTTCTCCTTCGCCGGCGTGACCGAGCTGAACGAGGGCACCACGCCCCGCACGGTCAAGGTCACCACCGACACCGGTGTGGAGTTCGACGGCGTCGTCCGCATCGACACCCCCGGCGAGGCGGACTACTACCGCAACGGCGGCATCCTGCAGTACGTGCTCCGCAGCCTGATCCGCAAGTAGGGGCTCAGGAAGCAGGCGAGGGCCGCACCCCGGCGGGTGCGGCCCTTCGCCGTGCCGTTCAGGTCGTTAGGCTCGACACGCTATGAACAAGTCCCTCACCTCACCGGCGGCCAAGGCCGGGCACGAGTCCGTGCGACGCCACAACCTCAGCCTCGTGCTGCGCACCGTGCGCGAGGAGGGCGAGGTCACCCGGGCGAGGGTGGCGAGCCTCGTCGGACTCACCCGGGCCGCCGTCTCCTCCCTCGTCGAGGAGCTCCTCGGACTAAGAGACAGGTCTCCTCCCGCGGCGAGGAGCTCCTCGGACTCGGCTGCCTCAGCGAGTCGGGCAAGACCTCCAGCGGATCCGCCGGACGTCCCGGCACCGTCCTCACCCTCTCCCGGACCGGGCCGGCCGGGCTCGGGGTGGAGATCAACATCGACTACGTGTCGGTCTGCGCCGTCGACCTCACCGGCACGGACCGGGTCCGGGTCACCGAACACACCGACCACCGAGGCGTCCCGCCCGCCGAGGTCCTCGCCCACGCCGCCCGGCTCACCAACCGGGTCATCGGCTCCACCCGCGAACAGCACCTGCGCGTCGTCGGCGTCGAACTGGCCCTGCCCGGCCTCGTCTCCGGCGGTGTCGTCCGCCAGGCGCCCAACCTCGGCTGGAGCCGGGTCGCCGCCGAAGGCATCTTCGGGCAGGCCCTCGGGACGCTGCGCCCGGCCGGGCGCGCACTGCCCGTCGGCTCCGACAACGAGGCCAACCTGGCGGCCCTGGCCGAGTACTGGTTCGGCGGACTCGGCGGCCTGCGCACCTTCCTCTATCTCACCGGTGAGATCGGCGTGGGCGGCGCGCTCGTCGTGAACGGTCAGATGCTGCGGGGCGCCCACGGTTTCGCGGGCGAGATCGGCCACGTGGTCGTCGATCCGCAGGGACCCCTGTGCCGGTGCGGGGCGCACGGCTGCCTGGAGCAGTACGCCGGCCGGGGCGCCCTCCTCACGGCCGCCGGCATCGACCCGGACCTGGGCGTACGGGGCATCGCGGAGCTGGAACAGCGCGCGGCCGCCGGGGAGGCGCGGGCCGTCGAGGCCCTGGCCACGGCGGGGGACCGGCTGGGGGTGGTCCTGGCCGGGGCGGTCAACCTCTTCGACCCCGAGGCGGTCGTGCTGGGCGGGATCTACCGCACCCTGATGCCGTGGCTGGAGCGGTCCGCCGACGCCCAGCTCACCGCCCGGGTCGTCTCGGGCCGCTGGCACGCGGGCGGCAGCCGACTGCGGGCCTCGTCCCGCTCCGGCGACGCGGCCCGGGGCGCGGCGGCCCGGGTGATGTACGAGGTGATGGAGAACCCGGCGGCCTACGCGGTGCGTTGAGACCTCGGCGGGTACCGGAGGCACGGAACCCGGGGCGAGAACTCCGACTCCCCCTCGGGACGCGGTTGCCGTGCATGCAGCGAGGTAATGGAGGGTCGGCGCACACCGGCCCCGCGGGCAGAGCCGCCGGGCACCGCGCGGACCCGAGCACCGGCGGGTACCAGGGCCCGCGGGTACCAGGACCCGCGGGCACCAGGACCCGCGGGTACCAGGGCCCGCGGGCACGAGGACAACCGGCCCGGATGCCGCCTCGCGATCCGGCGCGGCCGTCCGGCTCCCGGGCTCCACCGGTCGGTGACCGATCCGACGGTCACCGACCGGTGCCCGTCCCCCCGGCCTGTCACCGCCCGTGGTCGCCCCCCCGGCCTGTCACCGCCCGTGGCCGTCCCCGCGGCCCTCGGACAGCGCTCCCCGGCCGGGGAGCGCGTTCCTCGCGTCGGGCGGTCCGCTCAGCGGACCCACTCCTCCCAGAAGAGCGTGCTCGGGTTCCAGCGGCACTGGAACTCGGTGTACCCGTTCTGCTCGAGGTCGAGCCGGCCCTCCAGCTGGCATTCGTCGTGGGTCCGGGTGCCGCCGGCCAGGTGGAAGCCATCGGGATCGGTGACCACGGCAGACGCGGAACCCGCGGTCAGCGGGATGGTGACCGCCGCGGCGCCGACGACGGCGGCAGCGGCGATACGGGAACGCCATGACTTCACGTACATCTCCTCACGGACGGAGCCGGGCCGGGGCAGGCCGGCCGCCGGCTCTGTGCAACTTACGGAGAGGAGGACGGCCGCGCCCCGACGAAGGGTTCCGGGCAGATGGGGAGCTTCCGTGAACACGTACGGGTCCGGCTCAACTCAGGTGCCGCACCGGCAAGTTCCGGCAGGGCGGGAGCGGGCCGCAGGTCGGCGAAGTCGCCCGCGAGCACGGCCGGCACCCTGGCGAGGGCGTCCAGCGCGCCTGAACGCCCGTCCGCATAGGATGCGCCCCACGAACGGGGCGTACGGGAGAAGGACTGGAGGCCGAAGGTGTTTGGGGGAAGAAAAAGGGAGGGCGGGCTGCCGAGGATCCCGCGGAGCGTGGATCCACGGCGAGCCCGTGTCCTGCCCGTGCCGGAGGAGGCGCAGGCCGACGCGCGCATGTTCATGCTGGGGGGCGACACCATCCGGGCGCTCAAGGTGATCGTGGACACGACGGGCTACGACCTACGCCAGGCCCGGGACATCGTGTACGCGCTGGTCTACGACGTCGAGGTACCGAGGGGGAGTTGAGGACGAGGCGCGGCGTACCCCGGCTCAGTCGAGGTGGCGCAGGTCCTCCTCGGACCACCTGGCCGTGTCGCGGGGCTCGACGTACGGCTCCTCGGTCGCGGGGAGACCGCCGTCGATGGCGCGCTGGCGTGCCATCTCCGCGTCGAATTCGAGGCCGAGCAGGATCGCCAGGTTGGTGATCCACAGCCACACGAGGAAGACGATCACACCGGCGAGGGCGCCGTACGTCTTGTTGTACGAGGAGAAGGACGCCACGTACAGGGCGAAGCCGCCGGAGGCGAGCATCCAGAGCAGCAGCGCGACGAGGCTGCCCGGGGTCACCCACCGGAAGCCTCGGCCCCGTGCGTTGGGCGCGGCCCAGTACAGGAGCGCGATCATGGCGACGACGAGCAGGACCAGAACCGGCCACTTGGCGATCGACCACGCCGTCATGGCGGTGTCGCCGATTCCGAGCGCGGAACCGGCCCGCCGGGCGAGGGGGCCGGTGAAGACCACGATCAGCGCGCTGACGACCGCCAGCACCATGAGGGTCACCGTCAGCCCGAGGCGCAGCGGCAGCACCTTCCAGACGGGCCGCCCCTCGGGCATGTCGTAGAGGGCGTTGGCGGAACGGATGAACGCCCCGATGTAGCCGGAGGCCGACCAGAGGGCCAGCACCAGACCGACGACGGCCATCAGGGAACCCGTGCCGCCCTTGCCCTGCAACTGCTCCACGGCGTCGGACAGGATGTCCCGGACCGGGCCGGGGGCGAGGTTCTCCAGGTTGTCCATCACCTGCCGGGTGGCGGACTCACCCGCGACGCCCAGCAGGGACACCAGCAGCAGCAGGGCGGGGAAGAGCGACAGCACGCCGTAGTAGGTCAGGGCGGCGGCCCGGTCGGCGAGCTCGTCGTCCGCGAACTCCCGTACCGTGCGCTTCAGTACCGCCCACCACGACGCGCTGGGCATGGCGGTCGGTTCGTCGGGGGCGTTGCGCTCCACCTCCGGTCCCGGCCCGACGAGATCCGGATCCGGTACGTCCTCACCCGTGCCGTGCACGCGGTCGTCGGGTGCGCGGTGTCCGGGGATGCCGCCGGGGGCGGGGCGGGGCTGCTGGGGTTGCGGTGTCCGTGCCATGGGATTCCGGTAACCGCCCCGGGACGACGGAAACGGAATTTTCCCCGCCGGGTGAACGGGGCATAGGCCAGGGCGTGCCGGGCATGTGGGCTGTAGCTTCCCGAAACGTTCAGGGCAGAGCTAGAGGAGGACTTGTCGTGTCATTCCTGTGGGCCATCATCGCGGGACTCATCATCGGCGTGCTGGCCAAGCTCGTCGTACCCGGTCGCCAGCCCATCCCCCTGTGGCTGACCACTCTTCTCGGTATCGTCGGCGCCCTCGTCGGCAACGCGATCGCCAGCGGTGTCGGCGTACGTGACACCGGGGGCATCGACTGGCTCCGCCACATCTTCCAGATCGGTGTCGCCGCGGTCCTCATCGCCTTCGTCACGCCTGTGTGGGCCCGGCGACGGACCTGACCCCCGCACTGCCGTCCTGCCCGCCGCACGACGCGGCCGGCAGGACGGTGCCATGTGCGGAGCGCCGCAGGGGCACGGTCGGCTGATCAGGCCGGACCGTGCCCCTGCCGCGCTCCCGCGCGCTCCTCAGGCCTTGTGCGCCGCGATCAGCTGCTGATACCAGCGGTAGCTGTCCTTCGGGGTGCGCTCCAGGGTGTCGTAGTCGACCCGGATGATCCCGAACCGCTTCGCGTACCCCAGCGCCCACTCGAAGTTGTCCAGCAGCGACCACACGTAGTAGCCCCGGACGTCGACGCCCGCGTCCATGGCCGTCCGCAGCGCCGTCAGGTGGGTGCGCAGGTACTCCACCCGGTCCGCGTCGTGGATCGCGCCGTCGGTCCCGACGGCATGTGCACCGGCGGCAGCGCCTCGCCGTAGGTCTGCTTCAGCGCCGTCAGCAGGTCGGTGAAGGTGTGCGGGACGACCGGCCAGCCCATCGCGGTCCTGCGGACGTCCGGGTACTCGCCCTCCGCGTACCGGTTGTCGGTGGCCACGCGCAGCGCCGGGTCGGCCTCGCGGTGCGGGGCGGCGGCGATCACGATCGGCCGGTAGTAGTTGATGCCGAGGAAGTCCATCGGCTGGGAGATCAGCTCCAGGTCACCGTCGCGGCGGAAGTCCTGGCCGGTGATCAGCTCGCCCCAGGTCTCCTCCTCGGTGGCCGGGTAGCGGCCCGCGAGCAGCGGCTCGGTCCACACCAGGTTGTGCTGGGTGTCGGCCCGTACGACGGCCGCGAGGTCCGCGTCCGACTCGGTGGCCGGGACGTTGCGGTCCAGGTTCAGGGTGATGCCCGCCTCGCGGACCCCCGCCGCGCGCAGCGCGTTCATCGCGTGGCCGTGACCGACCAGCAGGTGGTGCGCGGCGGCCAGCGCCCCGCGCCCCTCCTGGGCGCCCGGCGCGTGCCGGCCCACCGAGTACCCCAGGAACGCGCTGCACCACGGCTCGTTGAGGGTGATCCAGCGCGGCACCCGGTCGCCCAGGTGCTCGGCCACGATCGCGGTGTACTCGCCGAACCGCTCAGCGGTCTCCCGTACCCGCCAGCCGCCCTTGTCCTCCAGGGCCTGCGGCAGGTCCCAGTGGTACAGGGTGGCCGCCGGCTCGATGCCCGCCTCCAGGAGGGAGTCGACCAGCCGGGAGTAGAAGTCCAGCCCCTTCGGGTTGACCGCCCCGCTGCCCTCGGCCTGGACACGGGACCAGGAGACCGAGAAGCGGTACGAGTCCACGCCCAGCTCGCGCAGGAGCGCCACGTCCTCGGGGTAGCGGTGGTAGTGGTCGCACGCCACGTCCCCCGTGTCACCGCCGTCCGTGCGGCCGGGGGTGTGGCTGTAGGTGTCCCAGATGGACGGACCTCGGCCGTCCTCCCGCACGGCGCCCTCGATCTGGTACGAGGCGGTGGCCGCGCCGAAGACGAAACCGGACGGGAAGACCGGGAACTCACTCATGGAAACCCCTACTTGACGGAACCGCCGGTGATCCCGGCGGCGATGTACTTCTGGGACAGGACGAGGAGGACCGCGGCGGGCACCGCGGAGAGCACGGAGGCGGCCATGACCGAACCCCAGTCGCCGACGTGCGCCCCGATGTACTGGTAGATGCCCAGCGTGATCGGCTTGACGTCGTCCGTGGTGTTCAGCGTCAGCGCGAACATGAAGTCGCTCCACGCGTACAGGAACGAGAAGAGCCCGGCGGTGATCAGGGAGTTGCGGCTCATCGGCAGGACGACCCGGACGAACGTGCGGACGCGGCCGGCGCCGTCCATCTCGGCGGCCTCGATGACCTCGCGCGGGATGGACACCATGAACGAGCGCATCAGCACGATGGCGAACGGGATGCCCAGCGAGGCGTCCGCCAGCATCAGCCCGAAGTAGGAGTTGACCAGGCCGAGATCGACGTACGCGCTGTACAGGGCGTTGGCGATGACGATGCCCGGCACCATCTGGGTGATGAGCGTGCCGAAGACGATCGTCTTGCCGCCGCGCAGGTCGAACTGCGCCAGCCCGTAGGCGGCGGGCGCGGAGATCGCCAGGCAGATGGCCACCGCGCCGAGCGCCACGGCCAGCGAGGTCAGCAGGTTGGCGCCCTGGTCGGTGAGGGCCGAGGAGAAACCGGAGAGGTCCAGGCTCGTCGGCACCGGGGCCACGTCGACCAGTGACGCGTCCGGCTGCAGCGCGGTGTTGATCATCCAGTACAGCGGGAACAGCATCACGGCGAGGAAGACGACGCCGAGGACGGTCGCACCCCAGCGGCGCTTCGGCCGGTGGGTGACTGCGGGAGCCGGGGAGGCGGGGGTCTGGGGGGTGGTCGCCATGCCGGTCACTTCCCCTCGTTGCGGTTGGCCCGCAGGTAGAACACCGCGAAGACGGCGGAGATCAGGATCAGGACGTTGCCGACCACGGCACCGGCACCGAAGTCCATCTGGACGAAGGAGTTCTGGTACGTGAGGGTGCCGAGGGTCTGCGTGGAGTCGGCCGGTCCGCCGTCGGTGAGCGCGAGGACCAGGTCGAGGATCTTGACCGTCGACATGAAGCCGAGCACCAGCACCACGGTGATGACGGGCTTGAGCACCGGCAGCGTCACCGAGCGGAACGTACGCCAGGCGGAGGCGCCGTCGAGGGCGGCCGCCTCGTGCAGCTCCTTGGGGACCTCCTGGAGGCCGCCGTAGAGGATCACCATGTTGAAGGGGATGCCGATCCAGATGTTCACCAGGATCACCGAGATCAGCGCCATGCTCGTGCTGGTCAGCCAGGGGGTGTCGCCGAGACCGAACGTGCCGAGGAAGGAGTTGAGGACCCCGGTGTCCTGGTCGAAGATGCGCCGCCAGACGATGCCGGAGACCACCATCGGGACCTGTCTCTTATACACATCTCT
>NZ_KL585397.1:0-2995 GCF_000721935.1 Streptomyces sp. NRRL WC-3549 | reverse complement strand
GGAGCCACGGCAGCAGGATCAGCGAGCGCAGGATGCCGTTCAGCGGGAAGCGGCGGCTGAAGAAGACGGCCAGGGCCAGGCCGATGCAGAACTGCCCGACGAGCGATCCGACGGTGAAGAGGATCGTCTGCCACAGGGCCTTGCCGAACAGCCCGTCGTCGAAGACGTTCCGCCAGTTGTCCAGACCGTTGAACGGCGCCTCACCGGTGAAGAACGTGGACGGGGAGTAGTCCTGGAAGCTCATCAGGATGTTGCGGACGAGCGGATAGCCGAAGAACAGCGCCATGAAGACCACGGCGGGGGCGATGAACCCCCACTGGGCGAGCTGCCTGCGCCGCCTGGCGCGCTGCGGGCTCAGCGGCTTCTTGGCCGCACCGGTGCCGGCGGCCTTCGGGTCGGCCTGCGGCGCGGCGGAGGCTGTGGTGGATGCCATGGTTCGTTACCTCAGTTCCCGCTCGTGACGCGCTGCTGGGCGCGGGCCAGTGCGGCTTCGCTGGACTCGCCGGTGAGGGCGGACTGGAAGGCGCTCTGCAGGGCGAGCGACACGGACGACCACTGCGCGCCGACCTTCGCCGTACGGGACCGGGCCGTCGAGACCTGCCCGGCCAGGGCCGCCAGCTCCGGGGCCTTCGTACGCCAGACGGCGGCGGCCTTGGTGTTCGCCGGGACCATCCAGCTGTTCAGGGCGTAGGTGATCTGCTCCTGCTCGCCCGCCATACAGCCGATGATCTTCGCGGCCGTCTTCTCGCGCTCGTCGTCACCGGTGTTGGGCACGGTCAGCACACCGCCGCCCAGCGGCCCGACCGAGTCGTCGCCCGCCTTCGGGACGGGGATCTCGGCGATGCCCCAGTTGAGGCCCTTCTTGGCGTTCAGGGTCTCGACCTGCCACGGGCCGTTGATCATCATGGCCGCGTTGCCGGCCATGAACTGGTCGTTCACGTCGGCCTGGGTCCAGTTGACGGTGGACTTGGAGAGCGAGCCGTCCTTCAGCAGCGCCTTCCAGTAGTCGAGCGCACCGGCGACCTCGGGGGAGTCGAGCTTCGTCTCGTCGCCGCCGTTGGACCACATGAACGGGGTGAACTGGAAGACGCCGTCCTCCGCGCCGCCCGCGCTCAGCGCCAGGCCGTACCGCTTGCCCTGGGTCAGCTTCGCGGCCGTCTCCCGCATCTCGTCCCAGGTCGTGGGCACCTTCAGCCCGGCCTGGTCGAGGACGTCCTTGTTGTAGAAGAGCGCCAGGGTGTTCACCGTGCGCGCGGCCCCGTAGTACTTCCCGTCGAACGAGCCGAAGTCGACGATGCCCTCGGGGATGTCCTTCGTGGACAGCCCCAGGTCCTTCAGCGGGATCAGCCCGCCGGCCTCGGCGAACGTCGGCATCTCGGAGGCGTCCAGCTGGAGGACGTCCGGCAGCGACTTCGAGGACGCCATGCGCAGCGCCTTGGTCATCAACTGGGCCGCCGGAACACTCTGCTGCTCGATGGTGACCCCGAGCTCCTTGCTGCAGCGCTTGAGGGTGTCCCCGTCCCAGCGGTGGTACGACTCGTCGGTCGAGGAGTTCATGACGGTGTACACGTCGGGGTCCTGCTGGCGGCCGCACCCCGACAGGACGGAGCCGGCGACGATCGCGGAGACGACGGTGAGGGGGACGACGATCCGCCTGGTGCGGCGGTTGCGGCGTCGGACCCGCCCGTCCGGGGAAGGTTCTGTCACGGTGGTGCCCTTGCGGTGAGAGGGTGGCCGGGCCCATGGGAACGCTCCCACGGGATGTTCGTCAAGCCCCGGCGTGAATCCGGCGGGTGTCACGACGGGGAGAGCCGGGGGAGTCCGGCGGCTGACCGCCGCCGGACTCCAGGGGTCAGCGGACGGCGAGGAGGTGGTCCATGGCGAGCTGGTCGAGGGCTTCGAAGGCCATGGAGCGGCCGGCGGCGGCGTCCGCGTCGAAATCCTCGTAGGCGGTGCGGTCGGCGAGGAGGGCCTTGAGGCCGTCGTCGGCGGTGGGGCGGGCGAGTTCGTCGAGGCGGGAGGCGGTCAGGGCCTCCTGGACGGCGGGGTCGGCGCGGAAGGCCGCGGCGCGCTCCTTGAGGACGAGGTAGTTGCGCATGCAGTTCTTCGCCGACTCCCAGACCCCGTCGATCCCGTCGGTGCGCACGGGCTTGAAGTCGAAGTGGCGCGGGCCGTCCCAGCCGGCCGACTCCAGCAGGTCCACCAGCCAGAACGCCTGGCGCAGGTCACCGGCGCCGAAGCGGAAGTCCTGGTCGTACTTGATGCCGGACTGGCCGTTGAGGTCGATGTGGAAGAGCTTGCCCGCCCACAGTGCCTGGGCGATCCCGTGCGGGAAGTTCAGCCCCGCCATCTGCTCGTGCCCGGTCTCCGGGTTCACCCCGACCAGCTCCGGGCGCTCCAGCCGCTCGATGAACGCCAGCGCGTGCCCGATCGTCGGCAGCAGGATGTCACCGCGGGGCTCGTTCGGCTTCGGCTCGATCGCGAAGCGCAGGTCGTAGCCCTGCTCGGTGACGTAGTCGCCCAGCAGGTCGAACGCCTCCTTCATCCGGTCCAGCGCCAGCCGCACGTCCTTGGCCGCACCGGACTCCGCACCCTCGCGCCCGCCCCACGCCACATACGTCCCGGCACCGAGCTCGACGGCCAGATCGATGTTGCGGATCACCTTGCGCAACGCGAAACGGCGCACGTCACGGTCGTTCGAGGTGAACCCCCCGTCCTTGAACACCGGGTGCGTGAACAGGTTCGTCGTCGCCATCGGCACCTTCAGCCCGGTCCGCTCCAACGCGCCCTTGAACCGGCCCACCAACCGCGCCCGCTCCGCCTCGTCCGCCCCGAACGGGATCAGGTCGTCGTCGTGGAACGTCACACCGTGCGCACCCAGCTCCGCCAGCCGCTCGACCGACTCCACCGGGTCCAGCACCGGACGCGTCGGCTCACCGAACGGGTCGTTGCCCCGCCAGCCGACGGTCCACAGACCGAACGTGAACTTGTCCTC
>NZ_KL585396.1:66894-77416 GCF_000721935.1 Streptomyces sp. NRRL WC-3549 | reverse complement strand
GCGGGGAGCGCCGGGGCGGGGCCCGGCCGGGTGGCGAACGACGCCCACAGCCCGACGGGTCGACGTGAGCGCCACCGGTGCGGATCTGCACGTGCCGCGCGATCCGGCCCGCGGCGGTGTCTCGGCCTCGCTCAACGAGATCGCCCGGGCCTCGTCGGTGGGCATCGAACTGGGTGGAGGGTTCGCTGCCGGTGCCCGAGGCGGTGCGGGACGCGTGCGCACTGCTCGGGCCCGACCCGCCGCAGGTGGTCAACGAGGGCGAACTGATCGCGGTCGTACCGCCCGGGGCCGGGGCCAGGTGCTCGCGGCGCTCCGGACCCACCGCCTGGGCCGCTCCGCGTGCCGTGTCGACCTCCGGCCTGGCGACCGGCGCCCTGGTCCCGGTGCACTGGGACTGGGTCTGCGACGTGATCACGGCGGAGCGGGCCACCCGCGTCGAGTCCTTGGCGAGGCGGCAGCGCGAACTCGTGGCGGCTCCGGCCGGTGCCGTGCGCCGAGGGCACCGGGCGCGCTCCGGCACGGGTGTTGCCGGTGGGTCCGTCCACCGGCAACACCCGTGCGGAGTGCGGGCGGGCTACCAGGTCACGTCGAGTCGCTGCGGGCTGCGGGAGGTGGTTCCGGTACGCCAGGTGACCGCGTCCACGGGTTCCGCCAGGCGCAGGCCCGGGAAGCGGGCGGCCAGTCGGTGCAGGGCGGTCTGGAGTTCCACCCGGGCCAGCCACGCGCCGAGGCAGTAGTGCGCGCCCGCCCCGAACGAGAGCGTGGGTGCCTCCAGCGGGGTGAAGAGCCCGTCGGCGAGACCGCTCGGGAAGACGGCCGGGTCGCGGTTGGCCATGCCGCAGTCGGCGAGCACGACCGCTCCGGCCGGGATCGTCACCCCGCCGACCTCCACCGGCAGGGAGGCGTGACGTGCCGAGCCCCGGTCGTCCCCCAGCGGGACGAGGTGGATGAGCCGGTCCGCGACGGTCGCGGCCGCCTCCTCGTCGCGGCCCAGCCGCTCCCAGGCGTCGGGCCGTTCGCCCAGGAGGTACAGCAGCCCGTTGCCGAGCATGGTCATCGTGCTGTCGTGGCCGCCGACGACCAGCCCGCACACCAGGCTCACCAACTGCGCCTCGGGGATGCCGCCCTCCGCGTCGGCCGCCCGGACGAGGCCGCTGATCAGGTCGTCACCGGGATCCAGCCGCCGCGTGGCGAGGAGGCGGGCGCCGAAGGCACTGAACTCGTCCAGTACGGCCTCCACCTGGCCCCCTTCGTGGGAACCGTCCGAGAAGGCGTGCTCGCTCCAGTGCCGCAGCCGGTCCCGGACGGAGGCGTCGAGCCCCATCAGCCGGCTGATGACGGCCACCGGGAGCGGCAGGGTGAACGTCTCCACCACGTCGGCGGGCCGTGGTTGCCCGGCCAGCCCGTCGAGGAGCTGTTCCACGATCTCGGCGATCCACGGCCGCCAGCGGGCGACCGCCCTCGGCGTGAAGGCGCGGCGCAGGGTGCGGCGCAGCCGGAGGTGGTCGGGCCCGTCCTGGTTGAACATCAGGTCGGGGTTGTTCACGATGTCCGGCGCGTCGAAGAGGGCGGGTGCCTCGTCCGCGTACAGCCGCGCCCGGCCGAAGCGGGTGTCGGAGAGCACCTGCCGGACGTCGGCGTACCGGCTGACCAGCCAGGCGGGGGATCCGTCGGGGAGTTCGGCGGGGCGGGGCGGGCCGGGTTCCTCGAAGCGCAGGCGGTGCATCGGGACCGGAGCCGCCTGCGCGGGGGCGGTGGGCGGCTGTTCGGTGGTGGTCACTGGACCTCCTCGGCCGTGGCGGTCGGATGTGCGTACGAGTGCGTCGGGGGGAGGCGTGGCCGTCAGAGTTCGACGAGCACCTTCCCCCGGTTGACCGCGCGGTCGCGGTAGAGGCTGTCGTAGGCGGTGGGGATGGCGTCGAAGCCGTGGTGGAGGGTGTGGTCGCAGACCACCTCGCCGCGCCGGATACTGCCGCCGAGTTCGGTATGGAGGGCCTGCCAGTTCTCTTCGGTGAACCACTCCAGCGAGAAGATCCCGCGGACGGTCGCGCGCGGGAACATGAGGTAGGGCAGGAGGCGTGGCCCGACGCCCTCGTTGCCCACCTGGGTCGCCCACTGCCAGCACACGGCCACCTGGCCGCCGACGTTGAGCATCGGGAAGACCGCGTCGGTGACGGTGCCGCCGAGGTTGTCGAAGTACCGGTCGACGCCGTCGGGGGCCGCCTTCGCGAGCGCCCTGCCGATGGTGTCGGTGCTGTCTCCGTGCCGGTAGGTGACGACCGCGTCGAATCCGAGCCCGGTGAGGTGGTCCGCCTTCTGCGGGGACGACGTGGTGCCGACGACCCGGGCGCCCGCGCGTGCGGCGAGCTGGCCGACGAGCGTGCCCACCGCGCCGGACGCCCCGCTGATGACGAAGGTGTCGCCGGGCCTGACGGTCATGTACTTGGTGAGGGTCCCCCAGGCCGTCATGCCGGGGCCGCCCATCGCGCTCAGGGCGGTCGTGAGCGGCAGGGCGTCGTCGTACCGGGCGGGGTCCAGCCTGCGGTAGGCGGGGAAGACCATGGGGAAGGTCCCGGTCTGCCAGAGTTCCGCGGCACCCGTACCGACGAGGTGGGAGCGCCAGCCTCCGAATCCCTGGACCAGGTCGCCGGCGCGGTGGGCGGCGAGCGGCCCGGCCTCCAGCACCTCCATGATCGAGTCGGCTCCCATGTGGCCGCCGAGCGGGGTGTCCAGGGCGATGCCCTGGAGGTAGGGGTCGACCGAGACGTACAGCGTGCGCAGGAGCATCTCGTCGGGGGCCAGGTCCACGTCGAGGTCCTCGACGACCTTCTCGTAGACCCGGCCCACGTCCGGCACGCCCTCGACGTGCTCGCGGACCACCCACTTCTTGATCTTCATGTGGTCTTTCCTGCCTTCCCTGTCGTCCCTGCGCTCGTGCTCCGCCGCCCGTCCGTGGTGCGGGGGCCGGGGCGTTCCGGTACGGGAATGACGCGGTGGGTCGGCGGAGGCGCGCTGCGGTCCACCGAGGCGGTGAAGGGCCTGCCGTCGTCGCGGCAGACGAACTGCATGACGTGGCGTCCGGCGGCGGCGGCCCGGATCAGTCCTCCGGTGGTCGCCCATACGCCCGACTGGTAGAAGTTCCGCAGCCCGGGCAGGCCGGGGCCGTGCTTCTTGATCAGCGCTTCCAGCGTCTCCCCGCTCTCCACGAACGGCTGCCAGCCGAGGACCGTGCCGTCGTAGTTGCCGGTGTAGCGGACCTGCGTGAGGGGGCTGGAGACGTCGCGGACGACGATCGCGTCCCGGATGCCGGGGAAGCGCTGCTCCAGGAAGTCCACGAGCGTCTCGCGGGCCCGCCTTTTGGCCGCGTAGTAGCCGCGTCCGTGGCGCACGGGGAGGGTGTGGAGTTCCTCGCCGCCGCGGGTGCGGGTGACCTGTTCCGGGCCCTCGTCCAGGGCCCGCCACGGGGCGATGTCGCAGAAGTAGGTGGCGTAGACGACGGTGGTCCCGCTCGGTGAGAGCTCAGGGTAGTGGCGGCTGCGGAACTGGACGTTGATGCTCGGGTGGCGGATGCCGGTGAGCCGGTCGGCCGTGGCCTCGTCGAGCAGGTAGGTCGTGCAGGGGTCCCCCTCGGGAAACGGCCGGGAGAGACCGAGGAACAGGGTGAAGTAGCCGGGGAAGACCATGCCCGGTTCCTGGATGGTGCGGGTGTACAGGCGCCGGTAGGTGTCGTCGAGGTAGCGGCCGCCCAGGAACTTCATGGTCGTGGTGTATCCGTCGCACGCCGACACCACGATGTCCGCGCGCAGTTCGCGTCCGTCACTGAGCCGGACGCCCACCGCACGGTCGTCCTCCACGATCACGGTCTCGACCTTGGTGTTGTACGAGACCTCGCCGCCGAGACGGCGGTACCGGCGTTCGATCGACTCGGCCAGGCCGAGTGAGCCGCCTTCGGGCACGCCCGCGGAGAGGTTGGCGTGCGAGGCGAGCTGGAAGTGGAACGGCAGCACCGGGAAGGCCGGGTGCTTCTCGTACAGGATGAAGTTGAACGCCTCCCGCAGGAGCGGGTCCTTGAACCGTGCCGAGAAGTCGGTCATCAGGACGGTGAGGGTGGAGCGCACGGCGTTGACGTACGGGAGGAACGAGGCGAGCATCCGCCAGCGTTCCGTGCGGCCCATCAGGCCGACGGGTTTGAGGAAGGGGTAGACGGCCAGTGCTTTGCGGAAGGCGCGCAGCTGGGAGCAGAACTTCCGCACCGTCCTGGCGTCGGCGGGTGAGAGCTGGATGAGATGCGCCTCCAGCCGGTCGGGGTCGGAGTAGAAGTGGACGGCTCGGCCGTCCTGGCCGCGCACGATGTTGAACACGTCGAAGTGGCGGATCTCCTTGCCCTGCAGAGCCCCGAGTTCCAGCCAGATCTGGTGCATCTCGTTGCCGGGGCCGCTGCCGAGGAGCCAGCTGACGCAGCAGTCGAGGGTGAAGCCGCCGCGGTCCCAGGCCGTGCAGCAGCCGCCGGGCAGTTCGTGCATCTCCAGGACGCGGGTGCGGTACCCGTTCATCTGGGCGTAGCAGCCGGTGGACAGCCCGCCGAGGCCGGCGCCGATGATGATCATCGTCTCTCTGCGGCCGGTGGTGCCCGGGCCGGTCCCGCTCGTGGCGTCGGTCATGTGCCGGTTCCCTCCCGTGCGGACCAGCGGTCCAGCTGGGGCAGGTGCCCCAGCTTCCCCGGATGCCAGGGCTCGGCGGCGTGCCCGTCGCTCTCCCACGCCCGGAACTCCAGGCCGAGTTCGCGGCAGAGGTACTGGGTGGCGAAGCGGCCGGTGGAGGCGGCGCGGATCAGGCCGCCCATGCCGACCCACTGGCCGGCCATGGAGAAACCGCTCAGCCCGGGCAGCCGCATACGGTCCTTGCCGACCAGCCGTGCCGCGACGTCGTCGGCGTCGGAGAATGCCTTCCAGGCCAGGATCGAACCGTCGTGGTTGCCGGTGTACCGGTGGGTCGTGGCGGGCGAGGCCACGTCGACGAGCTCGATGCGTCCGGCCAGCCCCGGCGTGCGGCGCTCCAGGAAGCGGCGGACGAAGGCGGCGACCTGGCGTTTGCGGGCCCGGTACTCCTTGCGGTCCCGGGTGCGCAGCTCCTTCCAGTAGGCGAAGTCGCTGAAGTAGGTGCAGTGCACGACGCTGTGGCCGGGCGGGGCGAATCCGTCGGAGTAGCGGGACCGCACCTGGACGACCAGGCTGTTCTGCAGGGCGCCGGGCAGTGCGGCCGCGTCGTCGGCGGACAGCAGGTGGGTGGTGCTGTGCGCCTCCCCCTCGCCGTACGGGCCGCGGATGCCGACGAAGGCGGAGACGACCGCCGGGAAGAGAGTGCCGGGACGTCCGATCAGGTCGTCGTAGAGCTTCTCGATCCGGGGGCCGGTGTACCTGCCGCCCAGCAGCTTGTACACGGTGGTGTGGCCGTCGCAGGCCGACACGACGTGTTCGGCGTAGTGGCGCCTGCCGTTCCTGAGCTCGACGCCGATGGCGCGGCCGTTCTCCACGAGGACCTTTTCGGCGCGGGCCCGGTAGGTGACCGTGCCGCCGAGGCCGAGGTAGCGCTCCTCGACGGACCGGGCGAGACCCAGTGACCCGCCCTGCGGGAAACCGGCGTTGTGGTGGTGGGCGGCGGCCATGTTGAAGAGGTACGGCAGGAGCGGGAAGCCCTCCGGGTCCTGGAAGAAGATGTTGCGGAAGGCCTGGCGCAGGAGCGGGTCCTGGAACGTGTCGGCGAAGGTGTGCATCGGGGTCGCGGCCGTGCGCCAGAACAGCCGGAAGGCGGGCAGGACCGTGCGCAGCAGCGCCGCCCTCTCCCGCACCGTGCGCAGCGGGGGCGCGGTCAGGAACGGGTACAGGTCGATCCGGGTGAACCGTCTCAGGTCGCGGGTGAACGCCCGGACGGGCCCGGAGTCGGCGGGCGAGAGTTCCAGCAGGTGGGCTTCGAGCCGGTCCGGGTCGTTGTAGAACGTCACGGACCGGCCGCTCGCGTCCTCCACCTTGTTGAAGAGGTCGAAGTTGGTCATCGTCTTGCCGTCGAAGGCGCCCAGTTCGCGCCACACCTGGTGGGCATCGTTGCCCGGGGCGGTGCCGATCAGCCATTCGATGCAGTAGTCGAAGAGGTAGCCGTCGCGCGACCAGGCGGTGCAGCAGCCGCCGGGCAGCACGTGCTTCTCGAAGATCCGGGTGCGGGCACCGCTCATCTGGGCGTAGCAGCCGGTGGCGAGGCCGGCGACGCCCGCGCCGATGACGATGACGCGTGGCGGTGTGCCCGGCGCGCGCTCACGGCTGTTCCAGTCGGTGGGGCCGTCATCCGCCATGGACCGCGTCCCCCGTCAGCAGGGCGCGCACCAGCTCGGCGTTGCGGGCGAGGTGTTTGGGGTCGAGCATGTCGGCGTGGGTGCCCGAGCCGCGCAGTACGGTGGTGGCGCCGGTGGAGCTGCCGTGCCACGTGCCCCGTTCGCCGGCGGCGTACAGGGAGGCCTTCTCCTCGTCGGTGATGACGCTGACCGCGGCGGAGACGGTGCCGGTGTTGGGGGTGCGTCCGCAGAAGGTCAGGTACTCGGCCGCGTGGGCGAGCGTCTCGCGGGCGACGGCCTCGGAGCCGGTGTGCTTGCGCAGGTGCTCGGCGAGTTCGTCCTCGAAGACCCGGATTCCTTCGTCCCCCGGGGCGTACGGCTCCAGGATGCGCCGGGAGTCCAGGACGAGGACGTGGGCCACGCGGCGGCCGCGGCGTTCCCGCTGTCTCTTATACACAGATGTGTATAAGAGACAGACTCGACGAGGTCGGCGTACCGGATCACCTTGTCGTCGCCGGGGAGGTAGTTGAAGCCTATGACGGCGTACTCCGGGAGGTGGGAGGCGAGGCCGCGGTAGACGAGTCCGTGGCCGCCGGCGGGCGGGAAGGCGAAGAGGAGCGTGGACCGGCCGGGGTTGAAGGCCAGGTAGGGAAGTTCGTCGGCGCTCGTGCCGTGCAGGACCTCCTCCACCGTCGCCGCCATGCCGTGCAGGGTGGTGGTGCGGTACAGGCGGCTGACGGGGACGGAGACGCCGAATTCGGTGCGCAGGTGGTGGAGGAGTTCGATGAGTTTGATCGAGCTGCCCCCGGCCTCGAAGAAGTCGTCCTCGAGACCGACCTGTTCGAGGCCCAGGAGTTCCTGCCAGATCCGTGCCACGCCGACCTCGTAGACGGTGGCCGGGGGCTCGTGGGGTCGCTCGCGCGTCTCCGCGGCGGGGGCGGGCAGTGCCGCGAGGTCGACCTTGCCGTTGGCGGTGAGCGGCAGTTCGGGCACCTGGACGATGTACGACGGGATCATGTACGAGGGCAGGGAGGCGGCCAGGTGGCGCCTCAGCGCCCGTCGGTCGAGCGCGGTGCCGGGGGCCGGGACGCAGTAGGCGCAGAGGGCGGTGTCGCCCCCGGTGCCGGTGCGGACCGTGACCACGGCCCGGGCCAGTGGGGGCCACCGGTCCAGGTGTGCTTCGATCTCACCGATCTCGATGCGGTGGCCGCGCAGCTTCACCTGCCCGTCGGTGCGGCCCAGGAGGTGGACGCGGCCGTGTGCGTCCCAGCGGGCGACGTCACCGGTCCGGTAGAGCCGTTCGGGCGTGGCGTCCGGCCTGCGGCTGAGGGTGCGGGTGACGAAGCGCCGTGCGGTCTCCTCCGGGTCGCCCGCGTATCCGAGGGCCACTCCGTCGCCGCCGATCCAGAGTTCGCCGGGGACCCCCGGCGGTACGGGCTCGCCGTGGGCGTCGAGGACGTGGAGCGTGCTGTTGGGCAGGGGCCGGCCGATCGGCACCATCAGTCCTGGTTCCAGGTCGTCGACGGGGCCTTCGAAGAACGCGCTGTCCACGGTCGCCTCGGTCAGGCCGTAGGAGTTGACGAGCCGGGTCGCCGGGCCGCACAGCTCGCTCAGCCTCCGGTACTCCCCCACGTTCCAGGCGTCCGAGCCGACCACCAGCAGCCGCATGAAGTCCAGCCGCAGCCCTTCCCTGACGCAGTGGTCCATCAGGCCGCGCACCACCGCAGGCACGAACTCGGCACAATCGACTCGCTCCTGACGCATCGTCCGGTAGAGCCGCGGGGTGTCGAAGAGGAGGTCGCGGTCGGCAAGGACGAGGTTCCCGCCGGAGCACAGCGCGCGGACCAGGTCGCCGGTGAACACGTCGAACGACGGTCCGGCCATCTGGAGGTGCACCCGGGTGTCCCGCTCCAGGTGGTAGGTGTCCCGCCACGCGGTGTACGCCGAGGCGAGACTGCCGTGACCGACCCGGACGGCCTTGGGCCGACCGGTGGAACCGGAGGTGGTGATGACGTACGCGGGAGAGCCCGGGTGGACGTCCTCGGCGGGACCGCTCCCCTGTCCCGGGGAGGCGTGCGGTTCCGGCGGGGCGGCGTGCAGTACGTCGAGTCCCACCGTCGCGACGGGCGAGGCGCCGGCCGGGTCCGGGCCCGTGGCGCCGTCCACGACGAGCACCGCTCCGGTGGTCCGCAGGAGGTGCGCCAGCCGGTCGGCGGGCTGGTCGGGCTGGACCGGGAGGTAGGCCCCGCCCGCCTTCAGCACGGCGAGGAGGGTGATGACCATCTCGGGTGACTTGTCGAGCCGGAGCGCGACCACCGAGCCGCCCGTGACCCCGAGGGCGCGCAGCCGACGGGCGCACTCGGTGGCCCGGCGTTCCAGTTCCCCGTAGGTCAGTCGCCTGGCCCCGCCGTCCGGCGAGGGCACGGTGACGGCGACGGCCTCGGGGCGGGCGGCGGCGACGCGGCTGATCCGGGTGTGGACGGGCAGGAAGGCCGTCTCGCCGCTCCCGGAGCCCGGGGCGGAGCCGGCGGGGGGCAGCGCGGGGCGGCTCCACTGTCCGGCCAGCCGCTCCCGTTCCGCTTCGTCGAGCATCTCCAGCCGGGAGGCTGCCGCGTCGCCCTGCGCCTGGGTCATCCGGTCGAGCAGCCGGGTGTAGTGGGAGGCCATCCGCCGGACGGTCTGCGGGAGGAAGAGGTCGGTGTTGTACTTGAACACGCAGTGGAAGCGATGCTCGGACTCGTCCTCGTACGCCGACAGCGTGAGGTCGAACTGCCCTTCCTCTTCGGGCAGTTCAATGTAGTTCAGGCGGTATCCGTACTGCTCGGTGGCCACCTTGTGGGTCAGCAGGATGAACATGGCCTGGAAGACCGCCGAGCGGCTGGGGTCGTGCTGGAGGCCCAGTTCCTCGACGAGGAGGACGAAGGGGTACTCCTGGTTGTCCAGGCCGCCGAGCACCGTCCGGCGGACCTGCTCCAGCAGTTCGCCGACCGTCGGATCGCCCGAGAGGTCGGCGTGCAGGGGAAGCGGGTTGACGAAGTAGCCGTACACGGAGGCGAAGTCCTGGCGGGTACGGCCGGTCACGGGGCTGCCCACGATGATGTGGTCCTGCCCGGAGTACCGGTGGAGCAGGAGGTAGTACGCGCTCAGCAGCACCATGAACGGGGTGACGTGGTGGGCGCGGGCCAGCGCGTGCACGCGTGCGCTGAGCTCGGTGTCGAGTTCGAAGAACTCCGAGGCGCCGTTGTGGGTCTGGACGGCCGGGCGGGGTTTGTCGGTGGGCAGGTCGAGGAGCGGGACCTCGGCCGGCAGGTGGGAGCGCCAGTAGTCGAGCATCCCCGCGGCCTCGCGGCCGGCCAGGAACTCGTTCTGCTGGTTGAGGAAGTCCAGGTAGCGTGCGGTCACCGGTTCGAGCCGCGGTTCCTGTCCCTGCCGCAGCGCCTCGTACACCTCGAAGAGCTCCTCGATGAAGGTGAACGTGGAGATCGCGTCGGAGACGATGTGGTGGACGGCCTTCATGATGACCCAGCGGTCCGGCGCGCGTTTGAAGAGGCGGAAGCGGACGAGCGGGTCGTGCGCGAGGTCGTAGGGCTTGCGGTACTCGGCCACGATCGTCCGGTGGATGGTGTCCCAGTCCTGGTCCTGCACGTCGAAGAGGGCGAGGTCGGGCTCCACGTCCGGGGAGACCCGCTGGACGGCCCGGCCGTCCTCCAGGAGGAAGTTGGTGCGCAGCGCCGGATGCCGTGCGATCAGCCGGCGGACGGCCTCGAACATCAGGTCGGGTTCGAGGGGGACGGAGACCTCGACGGCTCCCCCGATGTTGTAGGCGTAGCCGTCGGGGTTGAGGTGCTTCAGGAACCAGAGCGCCTTCTGGTTCTGTGTCAGCGGGTACTGGCGCTCGTCGTGGTGCAGTTCGACGGCGCCGGTCGTGCCGTCGGGGTCCTCGGCCGCGACCAGGGCGGTCAGTCCGTCGTGGAGCTGGGCGGCCAGCTCACCGGCCGGGGTGCCGCTCAGCAGGGCGACCACGGGCAGGGCCACGCCCAGTTCGGCGTGGACCCGGGCCCGCAGTTCCATGGCGAGCAGTGAGTCGAGGCCGAGCGTGCCGAGGCCGCTCGCCATGTCGACGCGGTCCGCGCCGGTGCGCAGGACCGCGGCGGCCAGCTCGGCGAACCGCTCGGCCACCATCGAACGGCGGGCGGC
>NZ_KL585396.1:63121-66680 GCF_000721935.1 Streptomyces sp. NRRL WC-3549 | reverse complement strand
GTCCTCGTCCGCCGCGCCGAAGGCGTCGAGGAAGGCGTTGCCCGAACCGCCGGACGCCTGCGGGGCCGCCGCCGCCGCCAGCTCGGCGACCAGGGGCGGCGGGGCCGGGTACCAGGCCAGGAAGACGGGCCAGTCGACGACGGTGGCGACGATCAGCTGCGCGTGGTCCTGGCCGATGACGCGCTCCAGGACGCCCATGCCGGCTTCGGGGGCGAGGGAGCTCATGCCGCGGCTGTGCAGGTAGTGGTCGACCAGGCCGAGTTCCTCGATCATCCCGGTGGCCCAGGGGCCCCAGTCCAGGCTCAGCGCGGGCAGGCCCTGCGCGCGGCGGTGGTGGGCGAGCGCGTCCAGGAAGGCGTTGCCCGCGGCGTAGTTGGTCTGGCCCGCGGTGGTCAGCAGGGAGGCGATCGAGGCGAACAGCACGAAGTGGTCGAGGGGTTCGTCCCTCAGGTGCCGGTGCAGGAGGAACGCGCCGACGGTCTTGGGGTCGTGGACCGCGTCGAAGGCGGACCGGTCCAGGTCGGTGACCAGGGTGTCGCGTACCTGCCCGGCGAGGTGGAACACCCCGCGCACGGGCGGCGCGCCGGAGTGCCGGTACGCGTCGAGCCAGCCGGTCAGCGCCTCCTCGTCGGTGATGTCGAGCGGGGCCAGGACGGTCTGGGCGCCCAGGGCCTCCAGCTCCCGCAGCAGGGCGACGGAGCGGCCCTCGGCGGTGGCGGGGTCGGTGCCGCCCCACTTCTCCCGGGCCGGGACGGGGGTGCGCCCCACCAGGACGAGCCGGCGGGCCCCTCTGCGGACGAGGGTGCGGCACAGGAGGCGGCCCAGCGCGCCGAAGGCGCCGGTGACCAGGTAGCTGCCGTCGGCCCGCAGCCTGAGCGGCAGGGGCCGGGTCAGGCCTTCGGCGGGGCGGAGCCGGCTGGTACGGCGGCCTCCGGAGCGCAGCGCGATCTCCTCCTCGTCGTCGCTCAGCACCTCGCGCAGCAGTGCCTCGGCGTCGGCGCGCACGGCGTCCGGGCCGGGCGGCGACAGGGGGTCGAGGTCGATCAGCTTCCCCGGGTGGCCCACGAGCTCCTGGTGGCGCAGCACACGGCCGACGCCCCACGCGGGGGCGCCGAGCGGTTCGACGGCCTCGCCGGGCAGGACGGGCTGGGCTCCCCTGGTCACGATGTGCAGGCTGCCGCCGACGCCCCGGGCGAGCAGGACCCGGGCCAGCGCGATCAGCGAGTAGGAGCCCGGACCGGTGTGGTCGCCGAGTGCCTGACGGTCGCACCGGGCGAGGTCGGGCCGGTCGAGGTTCCACAGGTGCAGGACGGCTCCGCGGAAGGGTCCGCCGTCCCGGTCGACGTCGGCGAAGAGGCGTTCCAGATCGGCCGCGGATCCGGGCTCGACGGTGTACGCGCCGCCGGTCACCGCCTCCGTGTATCCGTCGCCGCGGCGCACCAGTCGGCAGCGTTCGCCCCGGGACTCGGCGAGGACGGCGAAGGCGTCGGCCACCCCGTGGTCGTCTGCGAGGAGCAGCCAGCCGTGCTCCCGTGCCGTGGCGGCCGGGCGCTCGGACGGTGGACGCCGCCTTCTCCACGTCCGCGGCCCGGAATCCGCTGATCCGGCCCAGCGGCGTCCCGTCGTCGGCGTACAGGGCGATGTTCCCGAGGGTCGTGTCCTCGTCTCCGGGGAGCACCGTGGCGTGGGCCCAGAACGGTTGGTCGCCCACTGCTCCGAGGGCGGCCTCGTCCACGGAGAGCGGCAGTCGGATGCCGGTGCCGGGCATGGTGTCCGCCCGCAGGAGCTGGGGGGTCAGCAGTGACTGGAAGCAGGCGTCGAGCAGCACCGGGTGGAGGTGGTGGCGGGCGGCGTCGTCGCCGATGGCCTGGGGCGGACGGATGCGGGCGAGCACGTCCCGGGGCCCGATCCAGACCTCCTCGACGGCCTGGAAGGCGGGGCCGTAGTGGTAGCCGAGACCGGCGAGCGCGGCGTAGCAGGCCGGGCCGTCGAGGTGCCGGACCGTGCGTGCCAGGACGGCGGCGGTGTCGAGCGCGGGGCCCGCGTCGCACCGCTGCCCGGTACGGACCACTCCGCTCGCGTGCACGGTCCGTTCTCCGTCGGGTCCGGCCGGGGAGGCGACGGTGAAGGCCGCGTTCTCCATGGAGAGCGAGAGCTGTACGGTCCGGTCCTCGGCGTCGGACAGGAAGAGCGCCTTGCGCAGGTCGATGTCGGCCAGGACGGCGTGGGTGCCTCCGGTGAGCCGCAGGACGGCCTGGGACGCCATCTCCAGATAGCCGGCGGCGGGGAAGACGACGGTGTCCTGGATGCGGTGGTCGGCCAGGTAGGGCAGGGTCTCGGTGTCCAGCCGGGCCTGCCAGGTCGGTTCGGTGTGGTCGGTGCGGCGGCCGAGCAGGGGGTGGTCGAGGCGGCCCAGGCGTACCTGGGCGACGGACGGGGGTTCCGTCCAGTGGCGGTCGCGCCGCCACGGGTAGCGGGGCAGGGTGACCGGCCGGCCGGTGGGCTGGAGGGCGTCCCAGTCGACGCGGGTGCCGAGGTTGTGGAGGGCGGCGAGCGAGGCGGCGAACCGCTCGGTCTCGTCCTCCTTGCGGCGGATCGAGGCCAGGGTGAGACCGGGCGCTCCGCGGGTGTCGAGGCATTCGCGGATCGAGTGCCCGAGCACCGGGTGGGGGCCGATCTCCAGGAACACCTGATGGCCGTCGTCGGCCAGGCGGTCCACGGCGGCCCGGAAGCGCACCCGGTCGCGTACGTTCTTCCACCAGTACGCCGCGTCGAGTTCACGGCCGTCCGCGGTCCCCTCCTGGCCGGTGAGGTACAGGGGGATCCGGGCCTCGCGCGGGGAGAGCGGGGCCAGCGCCTCCAGCAGGTCGTCCTTGATCCGTTCCATGCCGACGCTGTGGTACGGGACCTCGACCGTGAGGAACTTGGCGAAGAGCTGTTCGGCCCGCAGCTCATCGGCCAGCAGGGCCAGTGCGTCCTCGTCCCCGGCGAGGGTGAGTGAGGTGGGGCTGTTGACCGCGGCGATCGACACCCGGTCCCGGTAGGGGCGCACCCTGCGCTCGGCCTCGTCCTCCGACAGGCTCACGGCGAGCATGGTGCCCGTCCCGGCCAGGGTCTGCTGGAGGCGGCTCCGGTGCACGACGATCCTGACGGCGTCCCGGAGGGAGTAGACGCCCGCCTCGTAGAACGCGGCGACCTCCCCGGTGCTGTGGCCCACCACGGCGTCCGGGCGCACGCCGTACGACCGCCACAGGGCGGCCAGCCCGATCTGCAGGGCGAAGTTGGCGGGCTGGGCCAGCCAGGTCTCGCTCATGCGCGAGTCGGGTTCGGCGGCTGACATCTCGGCCAGCAGGGACCAGTCGGTGAACTCCCGCAGCACACGGTCGCAGGCGGTCACCGCCTCACGGAAGACCGGTTCGTCCCGGAGGAGTTCGCGGCCCATCCCCCACCACTGAGGGCCCATACCGGTGAACACCCAGACCAGCCGGCGCTCGTCCGCCGCCCGCAGGCTGCCCTGGACGACCCGGGGGTGGGGCTCGCCGCGCCGGCACGCGGCGAG
>NZ_KL585396.1:55078-62830 GCF_000721935.1 Streptomyces sp. NRRL WC-3549 | reverse complement strand
ATCGTCGTGGCCGGCCAGTTCGTCCGCGATCCGGGCCGCCATCTCGCCGAGGGCCTCGGGGCGGCGGGCGGTCAGCGGCAGGATGCTCCAGCCGCGTCCGCCGGGCTCGGCGGCCTCCCGGGGCGTCCGGGGCCGGTCCCGGTCGAGCGGCAGGGCGGTCACGGCTGCCACGGCGGGGATGTCCGACGTGTTCGGTGGAGCCTCCTCCAGCACCACGTGGGCGTTGGTGCCGCCGAATCCGAAGGAGTTGACCCCGGCCCGTGCGGGCCCCTCGTGCTCCGGCCACGCGGTCGGCCGGGTGGGGATCTCGTAGGGCAGCGCGGCCTCGTCGATGGCGGGGTTGAGGCGTTCCAGGTTGATGTGGGGCGGGATCCGCCGGTGCTTGAGGCACAGCACGGTCTTGATCAGTCCGGCGATCCCGGCGGCGGACTCGGTGTGACCGATGTTGGTCTTCACGGAGCCGACGTAGCAGCGGTCCCCGGGCGCCCGGCCGACGGCCAGGGCCCGGGCGAGCGCGTTGGCCTCGATGGGGTCGCCGACGGGGGTCGAGGTGCCGTGCGCCTCCATGTACTGGAGTGCACCGGGCGTGATCCCGGCCTCGGCGCAGACGCGTCGGATGAGGGAGACCTGTGCTCGGGGGTTGGGCACGGTGATGCCGTTGGTACGGCCGTCCTGGTTGACCCCGCTGCCGAGGATCACCGCGTGGACACGGTCCCCGTCGCGGACGGCGTCCTCCAGGCGCTTCAGCGCGACCAGACCGACGCCCTCCGCCCGTACGTAGCCGTCGGCGTCGGCGTCGAACGTGCGGGAGCGGCCACCAGGTGAGAGGAAGCCGCCCTTCGTCTCGGCGACGGTGTACTGCGGGGCCATGTGCAGGAGGGTTCCGCCGGCGAGCGCGAGGTCGCTCTCGCCTCGGTCCAAGGCCTGACAGGCGAGGTGGACGGCCACCAGGGAGGAACTGCAGGCGGTGTCGATCGAGAGGCTGGGCCCCCGGAAGTCGAAGCAGTGGGAGATGCGGTTCGACACCATCGTCATCATGGTGCCGGTCGCGGTGTGCGCGGCCAGCGAGGTGAAGCCGAGGTCGGCGAACTGGAGGATCTTGTAGTCCAGGGTGAACGCGCCGACGTAGACGGCGACGTCGTGGCCGGCGAGGTCCCCGGGGCGCTGGCCGCCGTCCTCCAGGGCCTCCCAGGCGACCTCCAGCAGTTTGCGCTGCTGAGGGTCCATGTGATCGGCCTCGCGCGGGCTGATGCCGAAGAACTCGGGGTCGAACTCGTCGAATCCGTCGATGTATCCGCCCCGGCCACCGACGAGCCGGCCGGGCTTGTCCCGGTGACGGCTGCCGAGCGTGGTGACGTCGTAGCGGTCGGGGGGTGTGGGCGTGATGCAGTCCTTGCCCTCCATCAGGTTCCGCCAGAACGTCCGGTGGTCCGAGGCGCCGCCGGGCAGGCGGCAGCCCATGCCGATGATCGCCACCTTGCTCCGTAACGGGTTGTTGCTCGCGTCGGCCATGTCGAACTCCTCAAGTCGTGGTGGCGGAAGGGGAGAGGGATACGGCGGAGGGCCGGCCCGGCGGCTCGCCCGCGCCGGCGCCCGGCCGGCGGGACAGGGGCTCAGCCCGGCCCGCCGCCGGTGCCCGGCCGCCGTCTCCAGGGATGCAGGAGGCTGGCGAGGATCTCGCCGGTGCCGGGGAACGAGGCGGGGTCGACAAGCCCGACCGAGACCGGTTCACGGCCGGGGTACCAGGTGAAGCTGCCGAAGAAGTGGTCCCAGCACGAGAGATCGGAGCCGTAGTGCCCGGCTTCGGACAGGTCGGTGCTGTGGTGCAGCCGGTGCTGCTCCGGGCTGGCCAGCAGATGGTTGAACCGGCCGATGCGCACGTCGATGTTGGCGTGGACGAAGTAGCCCTGGGCGGCGACGAAGAGACCCACCACCAGTACGGCCGGGCGCGAGAAACCGATGAGCGCCAGGGACAGTTGGACGAGGCTCTGGGCCAGGACGATGTCCAGCACGTGGTTCACGCCGTTGTTGGCGACGTTGACCTTCTCCGGTACGTGGTGCACGCCGTGCAGCCGCCACAGGATCGGGTTGGTGTGCCCCAGCCGGTGCACCACGTACCCGACGAGGGAACCCGTGAGCAGGGCTCCGGGGATCTCGATCCCGAGGTGGTGGGCCGGCTCGGCGGGTGAGATCCACCCGACCGCGGCCGTCACCAGGAGTTGCGCCAGCCCGCTCCCGGCCATGGTGAGCACGAAGTAGGCGCCGTACCAGCGCCACTCGTCGCTCCCCGGGTGCCATTCCCGCTCGTACGGGATCAGCCGTTCGAGAACGGCGAGATAGACGAGGGTTCCGACCAGGAAAAGCGGACTGACTCGCGCCGGATCCCAGTCGAAACGCAATGCGGCCACACCGGCCAGGACTACGGCCAGCAGAAGGACCGGATAGGCGGCCACACGGAGAAGCGGAGTCATTGAATTTCCGACCACACGCCCTCCGCCGCCCGAAACGGGAACCGAAGGATTCCCGGCGTCGGCCGGCCGTTCGTACTCGTCCACCAGCAACCCCCCGCACGAGATGGTGACCCAGGAGAGAAGAGCGCATCGGCGCAGTCCGAGGAGACCTGAAGGGCTATGGGCACCCCAAGGCGTCAGCTGCTCATGCACCGATTGATTTCGGGCACCCGGTTCCGACGAAGCGGGTCCCGCCCGGCTGATGCCCCCGGCCCCATCAGCCCAGCTCATTCATTTCCGATTCCCACGGCTTTAACCACCGGCCGGCTCCAGAAATCGGGTGACACATCGGATCCGCCGGACATCCGTCCGCCCATTGAAGCGGGTTTCCCGGTGCGGACGGAATAGCGGAAGACTGCACATCGCCGATGTGAGCTAATTAGTACGAGCAATAAGCTCACACGGTCATCACACCACTCCCCGAAAGAACCCTCGGCGCACGCCCGCACCCGGGGAAACCCCTGTCGCGGACTGTTTCGCGCCCAGGGCGGACCGCGAGCCGGGGCCGTGCGCCGGAGCACGTGAGCCCCTCCGTGTACGCCCCCAGTCGGTCGCACATGCCGGACGGGGCCCCGGCCGTGTAGCCGGAGCCCCGTCGGGTGCGGCGGACCGTCCCGGTCCGCCGCGATGGATCAGTCAGTGCGTCGGGACGGCCGCCGCCTTCGCCTCGGCCGCGGCGTTCTCCTCCGCGAGGCGCTCCATGCCGCTCTGCGTCTTGAGCGGCTTCTCCTTGATGAACAGGACCGCGATCAGGGCGAGGAACGCGAAGGGCGCTCCGACCAGGAAGATGTCCGCCGTCGCGACCCCGTACGCCTGCTCGACCACCTGGCGGGCCGGTTCCGGGAGGGTTGAGAGGTCGGGCACGGTGTGTCCGCCGCCGCCTCCGCCGGCCGCCGCACCGCCGAAGCCCTTCTCCAGTTCGTCGGCCACCCGGTGGCCGAGCACGGCGCCCAGGGCACTCGTGCCGATCGCGCCGCCGAGGCTGCGGAAGAAGGACAGCACCGAGGTGGCCGCACCGAGTTCCGAGGCGGGCACGTCGTTCTGGGCCGCCAGCACCAGGTTCTGCATCAGCATGCCGACGCCGACGCCGAGCACCACCATGTAGACGCTGAGCAGTCCGAACGAGGAGTCCGCGCTGATGGTGGACAGCAGCCCCATGCCCGCGGTCATGATGACGCCCCCCGCGACCAGGAAGCCCTTCCACTTGCCCCGGGCGGAGATGATCTGCCCGGCGATGGTGGTGGAGAGCATCAGGCCGAGGATCATCGGCAGGCTCATCAGGCCGGCCGCGGTCGGCGACTTGCCCAGCGAGATCTGGAAGTACTGGGAGAGGAACACCGTGCCGCCGAACATCGCGACGCCCACCAGCATGCTCGCGACGGTCGTCAGGGCGACCGTGCGGTTGCGGAAGATGTCGAGCGGGATCATCGGTTCCGGGACCCGGGACTCGACCAGCACCGCGGTGCCCAGCAGGACCACACCGGCGCCGACCAGCGCGGCGGTCTGCCACGACGCCCACGCGAAGTTGTTGCCCGCCAGGGTCACCCAGAGCAGCAGCGCACTGACGCCGCTCATGATGAGCACGGCACCGAGGTAGTCGATCTTCACCTCCCTGCGGACCGTGGGCAGCTTCAGCGTCATCTGGAGCAGCACGATGGCGAGCAGGGCGAACGGTACACCGATGAAGAAGCACCAGCGCCAGCCCAGCCAGGAGGTGTCCACGAGGACACCGCCGATGAGCGGTCCGGCGACGGTGCCGACCGCGAAGACGGCGCCGAAGATGCCGGAGTAGCGGCCCAGTTCACGCGGCGGGATGATGGCCGCCATCACGACCTGGGCGAGGGCGGTCAGGCCCCCCGCGCCGATGCCCTGGAGCACACGGCTCACGATGAGCAGGGCCACGCTGTGGGAGAACCCGGCGACGAGCGAGCCGACGACGAACATCCCGAGGGAGAGCTGGATCAGCAGCTTCTTGTCGTAGAGGTCGGACAGCTTGCCCCAGATCGGGACGGTCGCCGTCATCGCCAGGAGTTCGGCGGTGACGACCCAGGTGTAGGACGACTGGGTGCCGTGCAGGTCGGCGATGATCCTGGGCAGGGCGTTGGCGACCACGGTGGAGGCCAGGATGGCCACGAACATGCCGGCCATGAGCCCCGACATGGCCTGGAGTATGTGTCTGCGGGTCATGGTCGGTGCGGCCCCCTCGAGCGCACCGGTGGCATCGCTTTCGGGTGGGGGAGCAGCGGTCATCGGCTAACGTTCCTCGTTCTCTGCTGACAGGCCCCGGTGAAGGGGCTCGGATGTACTTCAGCCGCTCAGGCCGGCGGCCAGCGAGGCGAACGCCTCGCGGTAGATGCTCCGGAAGGAGCGGGTGCGCCCGGATGCCACCCAGAGCTCGACGGACGCGCGCACGGCGGCGATCGACACGTGCGCGAGAAGCCTCGGACAGAGGTCGGACGCGGGGTCCTGGCCGAGCCGCTCGGCCAGGACGGCGATCATCGCGCGCTCGTCCGCCCCTTGGGCGGCGAGGAAACCGGGCAGCAACGAAGGGCTCTTCGTCAATGCGGCCGTCTGGAGCTCCCAGCGCTCCTGGTCCTCCTCGATGTCGGCGAACTCCTGTCCGATCGCCTCGCGTAGGGCCTCGAGTGCCGACAGGCGCTCCGGCGCGTCGAGCACCGCCCGACGCATACGGGCGGCGCAGCCCCGGTCGGGGCGGGTGATCGCGTCCTCCAGACAGGAGAAGTAGTTGAAGAACGTGCGTACGGAGACACCGACTTCGTCGGTCACCGCCTCCACGGTCACGTTCTCGATCCCCCGCTCGGCGGCACCGCGCAGAGCGGCGGTCGCAAGGGCGTCACGCGTCGCGCGCTTCTTGCGTTCGCGCAGCCCCAGGGACGGGTCGTCGGCACTCACGAGGGTGCATCCTATGCAAGTTTGCACGGCGTGCAAATCTCGGCCGGCCGAGGGGTCGCTCTCGGAGCCGTCGCGCACGGGAGCGCCGAAAGGCCGGAGGACCGACAGGTATCTGTCGGTCCTCCGGCCTTGCGGCGCCCTGCGGTGGGTTCAGATCCGTCCGCCGGTGAGGCGGGTGATCGGCCCGACGTGGGCCTTGGCGGTCTGGCGTCCGAGGGCGAAGGCGCCTCCGACGAGGCCGCTCACTCCCGCGGCGGCACCCACCGCCAGGGCCTTGCGGTGCTTGACGACGCTCCACGCGGTACCGGCGGTCGCGGTGGCCTTGCCCACCGTGGAGGCGACACCCTGCCGGCCCGTCTCCCAGCCGGCCGCGGCGACCCGCTTCGTCGTCCGCCCGGCCGACCGCAGACCGGATTCCGCGGCCTCACCGGCGTCTTCGGCCGACGACTTGGCCTTGGAGGCCGCGACCGCGGAGTCGGACGTGGCGCGGTCACCGGCCGCCGCTGCGGTCCGGCCGCCCTTGGCGGCGGCCGACTTGGCGCGTGTACCCGCCTTCGCCGTGGAACCGTTCACGTTCTTGTTCTCTTCGCTCTCTGCAGTCATGGTGTTCGTATTGCCTTCTCATCGTGTTCGAAACAGCGGTATCACGCGTGAGTTCAGTCCCGGGGCAGCAGAGAGCCCAGCGGACCGAGGTCGAGATTCAGGTCCTCCATGGTGAGGTCGTAACGCTCGCAGAGTTCCGTCATCCGGTCCTGGAGAATCATCAGTGTCATTCCGATGCGTTCCTCCTGGTCCTCTCTCAGGTCGCCCTGATCCACCCGGTGCAGTGCGGTGCGCTCCATGAGCTGACGCAGCAATTCGACAATGGTCAGCACCAGTTTGATGAGGTCGCGTTCCACCGTGTCCGGATCGGTCTCCAGACGCCTTGCCGTCGCGCTCGAATGCGACTGCTCCCCCGGTGCCGCGGGCACGAGATCGAAAGCCCGTGCCGCTGCCTGCGCGACCTCCTGCAATTCGGTTCCGTGCGCCGGCGTTACGGATTCCTCGGCCATGGGCGGCCACCTCCTCGTTCCGTTCGCCTTCTGCCCGGCGGCGGGCCCGGTATCCGGCCCGGACGGTCACCAGGGCGCCGGTTCCTCCGACGTGATGGACCGGATCACGGCCCTGAGGTTGATGTGCACGAGATCGACGTCCGCGATGGAGAGCACGAGGTCCCCGGTGAGCACCGCCCCTCCGTTCAGCAGCCGGTCGAGCAGGTCGATGAGCGCCACCTGCCGGCCGGCGAGATCCGCGATGCCGTCGTCGGGCACGGCGGAGTGCCCGGCGGGGGATCGGACGGGGTCGTCGGGTGCGCCGGCGGGCCCGGTCCGGGGCGCGGGGAACCCCGTACCGGGCACGCCCCCGCCCGGTTCGCCGTTCATCGCGCTCCCCCGGTGGCCACCGGGGGCGGCGTGGCGAAGGAGTACGGGGCCCACGGGCCGGTGATCTCGACGCGTACACCCGGTACGTCATCGGCGATCCCCGTGAGCGCCGCACGGAACTCCGCGATCCGGGCATCCGGCACCAGATAGGCGTCGTTGGCGATGTTCTCGCCGGCCCCGGTGGCGAGATCGCCCTGCTGGGGCCGGTGGGAGACCTGGGCACTGACGAGACCGGCCACCCGGACGGGCACCTCGGCCGCCACGGTACCCGCGGCCCGGTAGGCGTCCCGGTGGTTCTGCCGCTGCACGCGGCGCTGCCGGAGGTACGCCCGGCCGGGGCTCGCCTCCGTCGCCTCGGGCGGGGGTCCGCCGGCGGGCGCGGCCGCGCGGGGATCGGCGTAGACCTTGACGCCGAGTTCGACGTGGCCCTCCAGCCGGCTCAGCAGGGCGGTGAACTCCGCCTCGCGTGCGCCGAGCATCTCCCGCACCCGTCCGTCGTCGAGGTAGACGGTGGCCAGGCGCATGGGCAGCACGGTCGCATGGCTGTAGGCAGCGTCGACGACCGCGTGATGGGTCCGCGCCATCACCTCGAGCAGCCCGAGATCCTCCATCTGCTCCTGCATGCCCTCGGCTCCGTACGAGGCCGAGGGGACCGACGACACCACGGCCACGAGCTCTCCGGCGCCGACGGTCCGCAGGGGGCCTCCTTCCAGTCCCGGGTGTCCGGGCAGCCCGGCGTCGAGCCGTGACCCCGCCCGGCCGACGGCGTAGACGTAGGACATCACCGCCGGACCGGCCGCCTGCTCTGCTCGCGTGGTCACTTCGGCTCCTCCCCGTCGCCGGTGCTCCGAGCGTCGCTCCGCCTCTGAGGGGCGCCGTCGGCGTCGCCCGCCGCTGCTGCGGCGGGG
>NZ_KL585396.1:54132-54890 GCF_000721935.1 Streptomyces sp. NRRL WC-3549 | reverse complement strand
CCGCCGCTGCTGCGGCGGGAAGGCCCGCCGCGGACCTGAGCTCGGCGATCTCCGCCCGCAGCCGTGCGTTCTCCTCCTCCAGCGGGGCCGGCGCCCCGCCGTCAGCGGCCGGTCCGCGGACCGGTGGTGTCCGGTCCGTGTGGGCCCGGGAGGAGAGGGAGGGGTCGTGCTCCCACCAGTCGATGCCCATCTCCTTGGCCTTGTCCACGGATGCGACGAGCAACCGGAGCTTGATGGTCAGGAGTTCGATGTCGAGCAGATTGATCTGGATGTCACCCGCGATGACGATGCCCTTGTCCAGGACGCGCTCCAGGATGTCGGCCAGATTCGCGGATGACCCCTGCTGGCCGTACGAGGACACTCCTGGGGAGGCGCCCATGCGGCCCGCCAGTGAATCGGACACGTGGATCAGCCCCGTCCGTGGTGGTGGTGTGGGCGGCGCACGTCAGCCGCGCGCCGAGGCGGTGCGGCGCCGGCCGCGAGGGGCCTGCTCCTCTTCCCCGCCGTCTTCGTCTTCCTCGTCTTCTTCGGCCTCTTCGTAGTCCTCGTCCTCCAAGGGCTCCTCGTCGTCGCCCTCTTCGGCAGCGGGCTCCTCGTCCTCGGAAGGCTCTGCGTCCTCGGAAGGCTCCTCGTCCTCGGAAGGCTCTGCGTCGTCGGAAGGCTCCTCGTCCTCGGACGGCTCCTCGTCAGACGGCTCCTCGTCCTCGGACGGCTCCTCGTCGGACGGCTCCTCGTCAGACGGCTCCTCGTCCTCGGAC
>NZ_KL585396.1:50520-53943 GCF_000721935.1 Streptomyces sp. NRRL WC-3549 | reverse complement strand
CTCCTCGTCAGACGGCTCCTCGTCCTCGGCGGCGAGTTCCTCCTCCGGAACGTCCTCGTCGCCCTCGTCCTCCTCGCCGACGAGTTCCCCGTCGTCCTCGGGTTCCGTGTCCCGCGCCTCGTCCGGCTCTCCGGCACCGTCCCGGTCCTCCTGGGAGCGCGCCTCCTCCTGCTCGACGGCGTCGTCGTGCTCCCGGACGACCTCGCCGTCGCGGATCTCACCGCGCCAGCCGTCGGTCGCCTCGCCCCGCATCATGAGGAACTTGCGGTAGAGCTTGAGGTCGAGACGGGCCCTGCGGCCCTGCGCGCGCCAGATGTTGCCGGTCTTCTCGAACAGTCCCTTGGGGAAGTACTCGAGGACCAGCAGGACCCGCGTCAGGTCGTCGGTGAGGGCGTGGAAGGTCACCACGCCCTTGACCGTGCCCTTGGCACCCTCGGTGGTCCAGGTGATCCGCTCGTCCGGGATCTGCTCGGTGACGTTCGCCTTCCAGCTACGGGTGGACTTGGCCACCTTCACCTTCCAGTTGCTGCTGGTGTCGTCGGACTTCTCCACGCTGACGACACCCTTGGCGAAGGTGCTGAACTCCTGGAACTGCGTCCACTGGTCGTACGCCTCGCGGACGGGCACGCCGACGTCGATGTCCTCGGATATCGTGACGCTCTTCGACTTGCCGCCCCCGCCCTTGCGTCCCTTGCCGAAGAGCCCCTTCACCTTGTCCTTCACGGTGTCCTTCAGGTGGGAGGCGCCGGCACTCACAGCGGCCTGGGCGGGGTTCTTGCCCTCGCCGAGCGCCTTGCCGCCCTTCGCGAGGCTCTTCACGGCACCGCTCGGGTCGCCCTTGCCCTCGGCGAGCCGTCCGGCGCCCTCGCCGAGCTTGCGGCCGAGGCTGGTCACCGTGTGCTGGGCCCGTGCCCGGAGGTAGTTCTGCACCTCCTCCTTGAGGCGGTCGGTGGCCGGGTTGTCCACCACGTCCTTCTTCAGTCGGCCGAAGGTCGAAGTCGAGTCAGCCACGGTCGCCACCTCGGCTCTTGCGCGTGCCGGCCGCCGTCTTACGGGCGCCGGAGGTGGTCTTGCGGGTGGTGGACGCGGTCTTCTTGCCGGCGCCTCCCGACGGGCTGCGGCGGGTTCCGCCCCGGCCCGCTGTCCCGGCGGTGGACTTCGCAGGGGCCTTCGCCGCCGCCTTCTTGCGCGGGGCCGGCCGCTCGTCGTCCGGCTCGCCGGCTCCGGCGTCCCGGTGCTCGTCCTCCTCGCCGGGGTCCTCGTCCTCCTCGTCCCCGGCGTCCTCGCCCTGGGGCGCTTCGAGTTCCCGCGTACGCCGTTGCAGGGAGTCGGCGAGGCCGGTGGCCCGCTGGGTCAGCGCCTGGGTGGCGGCAGTCTTCGTGGCGCCGACGAGCTCCTTGCGAACCTGGTCGTTCAGTGTGCCCAGGAGGGGAGAGTCGGCCAGCATCCTGCCGAGCTGCTTGGGGTCCAGCGGCATCTTCTTGCCGGCCAGGAACATTCCCAGACCGATCGCCAGCTTGGCCTTCTTGGTGCGCCCCAGCAGGTATCCACCCACCAGAGCGGTACCTATCTTCGCACTGCCGTTCATCTCTTGAACACCTCAATCTCCTGCGGTCAGGAGCTGTTATCCGTTGTCCGTACGGTTCTGGTAGGCCTCGCACTCGGCAAGCCGGTCCAGCAACGCGTCCTCGCACCGGTCGAATTCGTCCTCGTCGATCTCCCCGCTCAGCAGTCGCCTTTCCAGGGCGGCGAGTTGTTCGCGTACGGGCCCCGGGTCGTAGTGGTCACGTTCCGCGGCGAGCACCACCTGGTCGAGGACCCATACGGTCCCGCGTACCGGGGCGAGCGGCAGAGTGAGGAGCTGCGAAATGAGGCCCATGAGGGAATTCGACTCTCCGTGCGAGGGCGGCGCGTCAGACGAAGCTGTAGGGCGGGAGCGGGCCGTTCAGGACGAACTGGTAGTCGTCGCCCCGGCGTTCGGCCTCCTCGTGCACCGTCTGCGAGAACGCGGACGCCTCGTCGCGCTTGACGAGATAGGACACGTTGAAGAAGTGGCTCTTGGTGGGCTCGGCCTCCGACGCGCGTTCCGCCGCGGAGGCCAGCGAGGACGCGATGTCCCTGCCGAGCGCCTCCTGCCGGGACTGCACCTCACGTGAGACGAGCTCGCCGAGCGCCATCTTCCTGTCCTGCGCACCGGGGTTGGCGCGGGTGTACTCACTGAGCTGCCGTGCCTCCGGTGAGTCGGTGAGGATGGCCCTGAGCAGGACGTCCTCGTCGAGCGACACCTTCACGTTGTACTCCAGGCGCCCGTCCAGTTCGCTCAGGCGGGACGTGTAACCCTCGGCCCCCTCCTCCAGCGCGGCGCGCACCTGGCCGTCGTCCGGTCCCACCAGACCGAACCGCATGGGCAGCACGGCGCCGTCCGCCATCAGCCGCTCCAGGACGTTCTGGTGGGCGACGAGATCGCGGCGTTTGGCACGCAGCCCGTCGGGGGCGTCACTGACGACCGCGGCCAGCTTCCCGGCCTTCACGGTCCGCAGGTCGGACGCCTCTCCTCCGACGCCCTGCAGTCCCTCCAGCGCCAGTGGGTGGTCCGCCTGGGTGATGGCATAGATGTAGGTGGGCATGGACTACTCCTCACGCCGCTGTGCGGTGCGGCGGCTGCTCGAAGAGGTGGACTTGCGGGCCGGGCGCTTCTCCTTCTCCTCGTCGGAGTCGTCACGACCGCTCTGGAAAGAGTCCGTGAAGGCTTCGACGGCGCCCGTCAGGGCTCCTTTCGACTTGCCCTTGGCTCCGCTCTCCACCGTGTCCCCGACTATGTCGGTCAACTGGGTCGGAGCCTTGCGGCCGGACTCCAGGTCCAGCCGGTTGCATGCCTCCGCGAAGCGGAGATAGGTGTCGACGCTCGCGACGACCACACGGACATCGATCTTGAGGATCTCGATCCCGACGAGTGAGACCCGGACGAAGGCGTCGATGACGAGCCCCCTGTCGAGAATGAGCTCGAGGACGTCGTAGAGATTTCCGGAACCGCCACCACTGTTGGAGGCGTTGCTCTGCTGTACGAGACTCATGGTCGGTCTTCCTTCCAATGAGTTGTTTCCACACGGCCCGGCCACCCGGGACCAGGGTCGGTCAGCGGTCGACCTGGCCTCTCGAGTACCGGCGAATGCGTTCGTATCCCATGAGTTGGCCCTGGCCGTCGAGCGAGACGCGGTAGGAAGCCATGACGCTCATGGTGTCCGGGATCTTCTCGATCTCGACGACTTCCACGTCCGCGGTCCAGCCGTCGTCCGTCGCCTTGAGCGCGGAAACGGAACTGGGCTCGATCTGGAGCAGTTCGGCGAGCGAGCCGGCCGCTCTACGCAGGGCCGTGGAGACATCGATACGACTGCGGCTGTCGCCGTTCGCGCCGCTTTCGCT
>NZ_KL585396.1:47349-50348 GCF_000721935.1 Streptomyces sp. NRRL WC-3549 | reverse complement strand
GCTGTCGCCGTTCTCGCCGCTTTCGCTGCCGTTCTTCTCAGAGGCCGCCATGTTTTCACCTGCCTTGCATCATCGTGGCTTCCCGCCGAATTCCCTCGGTAGGCCAGGCGTTCGGGGATGCAATGCGGGTGCCCATGACGTCAGCACGTATGCATGGACATTCGGTCCGGCCGTCGCCCGGGCGCACCCGGCTGAGCCGGAGCGCGAGGGTGGTCACCAAGGCAGGCGTGCTGCCACCAGGCCGTGGCAGACGAGTGCTGAGCAGAGTTGCGGACCGATGCGGTGAGCCGTCTGCCTCTTGGCCAGGTGGCAAGTTTTCGAAGGCGACGACGGCTCGGACGACGGTTGTGATCCGGGGGGTGCCACAGCGGAGCTTCCGCCGGGGCCGCCAGGACGCGAGGATCGCCATGGCGCGTCCGCCGAGGCCGCGGGCCTCCTCGTGGTCCCGGTCGTGACGCAGGCGTCGGCCCTGCCGGTGCCTGCGCGGAGACCAGGCGGAGAGCATTGACGACGCGATGAGGCGCCCTTAAGGTAACCGCTAACCCCAACGATTACCCCGAGCGGACGCGGCATTGAGGGTAAACGTTTACCTTCAGGGCTGGCGACGGCGGGAAAGGAACATGATGCGAGCTGGCGGGCGTGTGACGCTCAAGACGATCGCCGAATCACTGGGGGTCTCCGTGAAGACCGTCTCGCGGGCGCTGGCGGGCAAGGACTCGGTCGGTGAGGAGCTGAGGTCCCGCATCCGCGCGGAGGCCGAACGCCTCGGCTATGTGCCGAACTCGATGGCCAGGTCCCTGGTCTCCGGTGCCGCGATGACGTTGGGCATGGTCATCACCCATCCGGCGAACCCGTTCTACGCGCTGCTGATCAGCGCCGTCGAGGAACGCTGCCGCGCCAACGGCTACTCGCTGCTGCTCATGGTGACCGAGGAGGACCTGGAGACGGAGCGGGAGGCGGCGGAGGCGCTCCTGCGGTGGGGGGTGGACGGAGCCGTGGTGATCCCCGTTCAGGAGGGCGCGGAGCACTGGCAGCGGCTGCGGGACTCCGGGGTGCCGATCGTGCTGGTCAACCGTGGACTGGACGGCTTCGAGTGTGACTTCGTCGGTGTCGACCACGAGCGTGGGGCCCACGAAGCCGTCTCCCATCTGATCGACACCGGTGCCTCCGCCGTCTACCTGCTGGAGGAGGACGTGCCGTTCTCCTCGGCCGCCGACCGGCGCGCCGGCTTCCACCGCGCGCTCGCCGAACGAGGCCTCCCCGTGCACGACGGCACCGTCATGCTGGTGCCACCGTCGGTGCGCGGGCGGCGGGTGCAGCCGTGGGAACCGGGGGCCGCCTACGAGTGCGCCCAACAGTTGGTGAGCGGAATCGAACCGGGCGCGGCGGTCCTGACCGGAAGCGACTACTTCGCGCTCGGTCTGTACCGCGCACTGTCCGAGAGGGGCATCGACGTGCCTGGGCAGGTCACGGTGATCGGCCACGGTGACCTGCCGTTCGCCGCATACCTCCAGCCCGCGCTGGCCAGCGTCCGCCCCCCGGCCGACGACATCGGTGCGAGGGCCGCGGACCTGCTGTTCGAGCGCATCCAGGGCTCGACCGCTCCCGCTTCGAACATCTACCTCGCCCCGGAGCTGAGGATTCGCGCCTCCGCCGGCGGCGACGACTGACGTAAGACGAACCGACGTAGGACGAACTGAGAGGAACACAGCGATGCCGCATGCGAAAAAGCAGCAGGTGACGGTGTATGAACAGGCCCGGGAGATCCCGGTCGTGGCCGACGTCGACGTCCTGGTCGTCGGTGGTGGTCCGGCCGGTGTGTGCGCCGCCGTCGCCGCGGCCCGGGCGGGCGCGAGCACGTTCCTGGTCGAGCGGCACGGATTTCTCGGCGGAATGTGGACCGCGGGGATGGTTCTCACACTCGCCGGCTACAACTCCTGGCTGCGCCCGTACCAGCGCTGCGTAGAGGGTGTCCCCGCGGAGTGGCTCGCCCGTGCCGCGAAGGAGGGTGGTGCCGTCGACGGTGACGGCTGGGTGCTGAACTCCGATCCGGAGGTCATGAAGCGGGTCGCCGACGAGATGATCGAGACCGAGGGCATCGGCATGCTGCTGCACAGCTGGGGCGCCCGCCCGATCGTCGAGGACGGCGCCGTGCGTGGTGTGTACGTCGAGAACGTCGACGGCCGTCGCGCCATCCGCGCCTCGGTCACCGTGGACTGCACCGGAAACGGTGACGTCGTGGCCCGCGCCGGTTCCGACTGGGCCAAGGGCAACACACTGCAGCCGATGACCATGCCGTTCCGGGTGGGCAACGTGGCACCGGACGCGGAACGCGAGCACAACGCATCGGTGCGGATACCCATCGGCCCGGAGGCGACGCTGTTGAAGCAGCCGCTGCTGGGGCGGTACGCCTCCACGCGCAGGGACATCGACCTGGACGTGGACGCCATGCGGGCGGCCAGGGCACGGGGCGAGCTGCCGCCGTTCGGCGGCCCGTGGTTCGGTGGCATGGAGAAGGACATCGCCTGGGTCAACACCACCCGGGTGGTGGGCGACGCGTCCGACGCGGAGGAGCTCACCCGCGCGGAAGTCACCGGCCGTAAGGACACCGTCGTACTGCTCGACGCCCTGCGCGAGTACAGCCCGGCCTTCGCGGACGGGCGGCTGCTGCACACGAGCACCCAGATCGGCGTCCGCGAGACACGACGCCTCGTGGGGGAGTACACGCTCACCGGCGACGACATCCGTGCCAACGCCCGGTTCGACGACGGCATCGCGGTCGGCTGCTGGCCGATCGACGTGCACCCGGCCGGGGATGTCGGCGTCCACGCCATGTACGTGCCGCTCCCTTACGAGATCCCCTACCGCAGCCTGCTGCCCCGGGACACCGACAGCCTGCTCGTGGCCGGCCGGTGCATCTCGGTGGACCGTGAGGCACTCGGATCGGCGCGCGTGGGTGCCACCTGTGCCGCGACGGGCCAGGCCGCGGGGGTGGCCGC
>NZ_KL585396.1:44382-47128 GCF_000721935.1 Streptomyces sp. NRRL WC-3549 | reverse complement strand
GACCAGCGGGAAGCAGCCGCGGCAACTGGACGGCAAGCAGGTCAGGGCAGCGATCCGGGAGCAGGGCGGCCGCGTGGCGTCGCCGGTGCAATGAGACCTCAGGAGAACACAGTGCACAGCCGTACCGAGGCGGACGACCAGAAGATATCCCCGCAGGCCCGGAAGGTCCTCGTAGCGGCGGGCATCGGCCATTTCATCGAGTGGTACGACGTCGGCACCTACGGCCTGCTGGCCACCTTCCTCGCCGCCAACTTCTTCGTCTCCGGCGATCCGACGACCGCGCTGCTGGCCACCTTCGCCGTCTCCGCCATCGGGTTCGTCCTGCGGCCGCTCGGTGGGCTCTTCTTCGGACCGCTCGGAGACCGCATCGGCAGGCAGCGTACCTTGGCCATCGTCGTCCTGCTCACGTCGGGTTCGACGTTCGCGATGGGCGTGCTGCCCACCTACGACAGCGTGGGCGTCCTGGCCCCGGTGCTGCTGGTGGCCGCCAGGATGGTGCAGGGCTTCGGGGCCGGCGGTGAGACGTCCAACGCCGTGGCGCTGCTGTTCGAGCACTCGCCGCGTACCCGCCGAGGGTTCATGACGAGCTCGATGGACGGGATCGGGTTCATCGCGTCCGTTGTCGGTTCCGGACTCGCACTCGCGCTCATCACCGTGCTCGGGGACGGCGCGATGACCGGCTGGGGCTGGCGAATCCCGTTCCTCCTCGCGCTGCCGCTCGGTCTCGTCGGCCTGTACATCCGGCTGCAGTTGGAAGACTCCCCGGAATTCCAGGAGTTGGAGGCCACCGGCGGCGTCGCCGAGTCGCCGACGAAGGAGGCGTTCCGTACCGGCTCCAAGGCGATGCTGGTGCTGTGCGGCATCCTGCTCCTCAAAGCGATCGCACACTGGGCGCTGGTGTCCTTCCTGCCGAGCTTCCTCAGCGGCGACCTCGGGTTCAGCACCACCGAGGCCTTCACGACCACGACGGTCGCCATCGGGGTCACCGCCATCGCCGTACCGGTCATGGGCGCCCTCTCCGACCGCCTCGGCCGCAAACCGATGCTGATCGCGGGCAGCGCCGGATTCGTCCTACTCACCTGGCCGGCGTTCTACCTGATGTCGCTCGGCAGCGTCGTCTTGGCTGTCTCCGCCATGCTGATCCTCGGCCTCCTGATCGCGGTGTTCGACGGCGCGTTGAGCGCGATGATGGCCGAGCAGTTCCCCGCGCGCATCCGCAGCGGTGCGATGGCCATCCCTTACAACCTGGTCGTCTCGGCGTTCGGTGGCACGGTTCCCTACGTGGCCACGTGGCTGGTCGCCACCACCGGGAACCAACTCGCGCCCTCTTTCTACGTGATGCTGCTGGCCGCCGTCACCCTGAGCTTCGCGATCACCTCGATCCGCGAAACGGCCCCTCGGCGGACCGCTGCGGCACCGGACCGGGATCCGGTCCCGACGCGGCAGCCGTAGCCCCCGGCCGGGGACCTCGTCACCGCCCACCCGCACCGGCGCCCGGCCCCGGGGTACGGCGTCCCACCGGCGCTGCCATGCCTGCCCCGGAGCCACGCTGCCGTCCACCCACCACGCACCGCGGTCCTCACACCACACCGAACGGAATCCCTGACCATGCCTCAGCCGAACCGGCGCGTACTCGTCCGGTCCATCGACGACATCAGCATCGAAGAGGTACCCGCGCCGGAGCCCGGCCCCGACGAGCTCCTCGTCCGCAGCACCGTGATCGGGGTGTGCGGGTCCGACACCCATGCCGCCCTCGGCCGCCATCCCTTCATCAGCCTGCCCTACCGTCCCGGACACGAGGTGGTCGGCGTGGTCGCCGCCGTCGGTGAAGGGGCCGAGGCCTTCGCCCCGGGCACACGCGTGCTCGTCGAGCCCAACCTGTATTGCGGCACGTGCGCCCAGTGCCGCTCCGGCCGCTACAACATCTGCCGGCGGCTGGAGGTGTTCGGCTGTCAGACCCCCGGCGGCATGGCCGACGTCTTCACGATCCCCGCCGACCGCGTCCACCGGGTGCCCGAGGGGATGTCCGACCTCCAGGCGGCCCTCGTCGAACCGCTCGCCACCCCCGTGCACGCCGTCGCCAAAGCCGGTGACCTCACCGCCCGTACCGTAGCCGTCCTCGGCGCCGGGCCCATCGGTCTGCTCGTCCTGGCCGCGGCCCGGCACGCCGGTGCCGCCCGGATCGTGGTCACCGACCTGCTGGAGAACAAACGGCAGCGAGCCGTGCGACTCGGTGCCGACGACGCGCTCCCGGCCGACGCCGCCGACCTGGCCGCGCAGGCCCAGGCCGTCCTCGACGGCCCGGCCGACGTGGTCTTCGACTGCGTCGCCCGCGAACAGTCCATGGCCCAGGCCGTCGACATCGTGGCCAAGGGCGGCCAGATCGTCGTCGTCGGCGTCGGAGCCCCCGGGCCGACCCCGATCCGGTTGGACCTCGTCCAGGACCGCGAGATCCGCGTCGAGGGCACCCTCATGTACACCGCTGACGACTACCGCACCGCCCTCGACCTGATCACCTCCGGCGCCGTCGACACCGACGCGATCGTCACCGCCACCTACCCGCTGGAGGACGCGGCCAAGGCCTTCGCCGCCTCGCTGCAACCGGAACACGTCAAGGTGCTCATCACCGTGGCCGAGCGGGAACCCCTGACGTGATCGTCGTAGCCGGTGAGGCACTGATCGACCTGGTGCCCGAAGCCCCCGAAGACGCCTCCGCGCCGCTGCGGCCCGCCCGCGGCGGCGGGCC
>NZ_KL585396.1:42493-44179 GCF_000721935.1 Streptomyces sp. NRRL WC-3549 | reverse complement strand
AGAGATGGGTATAAGAGACAGGGGCCGTACAACACGGCGGTCGCGCTCTCCCGCCTCGGCTCGTCCGTCACCTTCTGCTCGCGGATCTCGACGGATGCCTTCGGTACGTCACTGACCGACCGCCTGCGGGAGGAGAAGGTGGCCCTCGGCATGGTGCAGCGCGGTCCGGAGCCGACCACGCTGGCCGTCGCCTCCGTCGACGCGGGCGGCTCGGCCACGTACACCTTCTACTGCCAGGGCACCGCCGACCGTCTCTTCACCCTGCCGGGACCGCTGCCCGTCGAGACCCGGGCGGTGTCGTTCGGCACCTGCTCGCTGGTGCTCGAGCCGGGGGCGAGCGCCTACGAGGAGCTGATGCGCCGCGAGGCGCGGCTCGGACGGTTCGTCGCCCTGGACCCCAACATCCGCGCCGGCCTCATCCCGGACCCGGACGCCTACCGGGCCCGTTTCGGCCGTCTGCTGTCCTCCGTCTCGTTCCTCAAGCTCAGCGAGGAGGACGCGCGGTGGCTCGGGTACGACATCGCCGGCTGGTCGGCCGCCGGCCCCGCCGCCGTCGTGGTCACCCGGGGCGAGGCCGGTCTGACGGCCTACACGCGCGACGGCGGCGTGTACTCGGTCCCGGGCGAGCCCGTCCGGGTCGTCGACACGATCGGTGCCGGCGACACCGTCAACGCAGCTCTCCTGCACGCCCTGTCCGAACTGGACGTGCTGTCCGCCGGTGCCCTGGCCGGACTGACCGGGAGCACCTGGCGGCAGGTACTGGGCTTCGCCGCCCGCGCCGCCGCGGTCACCTGCGCGCGGGCAGGCGCCGAACCGCCCTTCGCGCACGAACTCCGGGGCCTCGCCTGACGGTCCTTCAGCCCGGCACACCGATTCGTCTCCGACCCGACGGGTGGTCGCACGACGTCGAGGGGCAGTGCCGGATGAGGAGGAGTTGCTCCAGCGGGTGGTGCCGGAGGAGCCCTCCAGGGTGGTGGTCGCGTCGCCGCGGTGACCGGTCTCGTCCCGGGCCCCGGCAGGGCCCGGGACGAGACACCCTGCGAAGCGTCCGGTCAGATGCGGTCGCGGTCGGAGGCGGGCCAGACGTACGGCAGGTCCGCGGGCACGTCCGGGAACAGCGGCCCGTAGTACGCGGCGTCCTTGCGCACCAGCGCCGAGCGGTGGCTGAGGTGGAACGCCTCGTCACCCAGCCACGGGGGGACCTCCCCCGCCGCGGTGAGTTCCGGCTCCGGGCGGACGGTGACGGCACCGCGCCCGAGCGAGACGGCGAGGTCCTGGAGCAGTGTCGCCGCGCAGGTGTCCGCCCGGCCCTCCGCCGTCCACACGGCGCACATCTCCAGCCCGTAACGCACGAGTGCCTCCGGGTACCCCGTCCACATGCGGACCGCGGGGTGGTGGCGCCACCCGTAACCGGGGACGGTGAGCCCGCGGAGCACCTGAATCGTCTCCACCCGCTGCTTTCCCAGCCGCCGCGGATCCAGCGCGAGGGCGCTCCGGCGGAAATCGGCGTAGGGCAGGAAGGTCTGCATGACTCCTGCCTACCTCATGCACGCGGCCGCCGGCCCCGACCGGGCCCGGTGCCACCACCCACACGGCGGCCGTCTTTCGCCCCGGAACGGTCGCCGGGGAGCCGTCCCGTGACCCCGGCGGGCGCGCGACGACCGCGGGCCGCCGTGTGGTCGGCGG
>NZ_KL585396.1:32583-42300 GCF_000721935.1 Streptomyces sp. NRRL WC-3549 | reverse complement strand
GCCCGCGGTCGGGGGGGTGCGGCGGTCAGCCGTTGGGCAGGATGACGGCGCGACCGTTGATCTTGCCGTCGTGCAGCCGCTCGTAGGCGAGCGGGGCCTCGTCGATGGAGTAGGTCTCGACGTGCACGTCGACGGCGCCGGTGTGGGCGAGTTCGATCACTTCGGCGAGTTCCCGGCGGGTACCCCAGTACGGCGCGGTGACCGAGGTCGAGAAGGGCAGGACGCCGAACCCGACGGGGAGCATGCCGCCGCCGATGCCGACGATGGTGACGTCGCTGTCGACCGAGGCGGAGGCGCCGGCCGTCTTCACCGTCGGCGGAGCGCCGACGAAGTCGAGGACGACCTGGGCGCCGATTCCGCCGGTGAGCTCACGGACCGTGGCGGCCGCGTTCTCGTCGGAGATCACGGTGTCGTGGGCGCCGACGGAGCGGGCGAGGGCCAGCTTCTCCTCCGACACGTCCAGCGCGATGACACGGACGGCGGTGAGGGCGCGGAGGATCTGGATGGCCACGTGCCCGAGCCCCCCGGCGCCGATGACCACGGCGGTGGCGCCGGGCACCAGCTTCGGCAGGGAGCGCTTGATCGCGTGGTACGGGGTGAGGCCCGCGTCGGTCAGCGAGACCGTCTTGACCGGGTCCAGGTCACCGATGGGTGCCAGGTGCCGGGCGTCGTCGACGATCATGTACTCGGCCATGGCGCCGGGGCTGCCCAGTCCGGGCGGGTTGATGCCGAGGTCGGCGGCGCGCAGGCAGTAGTTCTCCCGCCCCTGCGCGCAGTTCACGCAGGTGCCGCAGCCCCAGGGTCCGTAGACCGCGACCGCGTCACCCACCGAGAAGCCCTCGGCACCGTCGCCGAGCGCCGCGACGGTACCGACGCCCTCGTGACCGAGCGTGAAGGGCAGCTCGTAGGGGAACCCCTCGGCGGGCCAGCTCATCACGGCGATGTCCGAGTGGCAGACTCCGGCGGCGCTGACCTTGAGCAGGATCTGGCCCGGGCCCGGCACGGGCTCCGGTATGTCGACGACCTCGGGGGCGGCGCCGATGGTGCGGTACTGGACGGCTTTCATGGCTCTCCTTCGTTCTCCTTCATACCTTTGTGAACCGGACGGTGGCCTTCCGCCACTCGGGGGTCCCTGGCCCCCCGGGTTCAGGACGCCGAGTAGCCGCCGTCCACCAGGTGGTAGCTGCCGTGGATGAACGAAGCACGCTCGGAGAGCAGGAAGGCGGTGAGCTCGGCGACCTCCTCCGAGGTGCCGAGGCGGCCGGCGGGGTGCAGGGAGATCAGGTGGTCGCGGGCCACGCTGTCGGTGTCACGGAGCAGCGGGGTGTCGATGAAGCCCGGGCCGACCGCGTTGATGCGGATGCCGCGGTCCGCGTACTCGAGGGCGGCGGTCTTGGTCAGGCCGACGACGCCGTGCTTGGCGGCGACGTACGCCGGGGAGCCCGCGAAGCCGTTGGTACCGAGGATCGACGACATGTTGACGACGGCGCCTCCGCCCGCTTCGAGGATGGCGGGGAGTTCGTAGCGCATCGAGTAGAAGACACCGCTGAGGTTGGTGGCGACGACCTTGTTCCAGTCCTCGACGCCGTAGGCGCCGGTGGGCTGCGAGGGGCCGCCGATACCCGCGTTGTTCACGGCGAGGTGCAGCGCCCCGAAGGTGTCGACGGCGAAGCGCACCCCGGCCTCGACGGAGACGGGGTCGGTGACGTCGAGGGCGACGGCGGCGGCCCGGGCGCCGGCCGACGTCAGTTCGTCGGCGGCCTTGCGGGCGCTCTCCTCGTTGTGGTCGGCGATGACGACGGCGGCGCCACCGGCGGCCAGTCGGCGGGAAAGGGCCAGTCCGATGCCGGACGCGCCGCCGGTGACGAAGGCTGTCCTGCCGGAGAACTCCGCCTCGTAGGCGGTGGGGAGGTCGGTGCTCATGGGGTGCTCTCTTCCGTGGTGCTGTGGGGCGTCCTGCGCTCCGCCGGGGTCTTGGGCAGCTCGGCGCGGAGGGCGTCGAACGCCTGGGTGACGAATTCGGGCAGGGCGGCCGGACGGCCGCTCCGTACCCATGCCGCCTGGCCCGCGAGGAGCGCTCCGGCCCCCGCGGCGACGGCCACGGCAGGACGGAGGTCCTGCCGAGGATCGACCGCGAGCCGTGTCGCGAGGATCGCGATCGACTCCTCCTGGGCGTCCACCCGGATGTGGTGGAACGCCGCGTACAGGGTGGGCTCGTCCTCCGCCATGACCAGCAGGTCGAAGATGCGCGGCCGCATGTGCCAGGGCTCGGCCACCGGGTCGTCCAGCCAGTCGAAGACGGCCGCGCGGTAGGCGGTGAGCGGTGGCTCGGCGGCGGGCCGCGCCCGGAGCGCCCGGTTGATCCGTTCGCCGTCGCCCCGTACCGAGTCGAGGACGGCGGCCTCCTTGTTCGGGAAATGGCGGCTGAAGGTACGCCGGTCGACGTCGGCCGCCTGAGCGATCTCCTCGACCGTCACGCCCCGCAGTCCGCGGTCGAGCACGAGCTCGAACGCACACTGCGCCAGCGTGTCCCGGGTTCTGCGCGCCTTGCGGCCGCGCCGGTCCGGGGTGTTCTCCGTCGCATCCATAGTTGTAGCGTACACCTTTAAATGTCCCGGTGGGACTCCTGTCCCGTCGGGACACGTTTCAGGGACAGGGCACTCCGCGGCGGGGGCCCGGGGTCGCAGGGGCGCCCGGACCGGAAGGGGCGGCACGGACCGGAAGAGGCGGCACGGGCCGGAAGCGGGTCGAGGCTGCCGTGTGTGCGGGCCGCCCCCGGCGACCGGCGGAAAACCATCCGGCGCGGAGCCGCCCGGCGGCCTCAGCCGGCGGAGGCCGCCGCCTGAAGGCCCGTCAGCACCTCGTCCTCGCACAGCGCACCGGCGAGGCCCGCGGCGAAGGCGTGGTCCGCCGTGACCCCCAACCGCGCGGCCAGGTCATGTTCCTGTCCGAGGTCCGTGCCGAACATCGCGGGGTCGTCCGTGTTGACCGAGCAGCGCACACCGGCCGCGTGCAGCAGCGGCAGCGGGTGGGCGGCGACGTCCTGGACGACTCCGGTACGCAGGTTGGACGTCGGGCAGACGTCGAGCACCACGCCCCGGCCGGCGATCTCTTCGAGCAGCCCGGGCTACTCGGCCGCGCGGATGCCGTGCCGCAGCCTGACGGCACCGAGGTCGAGCGCTTCCCTGACGTGTTCCGGGCCGCCGACCTCGCCGGCGTGCGGAACGAAGGCGAGCCCGCCCTCCTGCGCGATGCGCACCGCCTTGCCGTACGGGGCGAGGGTGCTCCGCCGCTCGTCACCCCCGATACCGAGCCCCACCACTCCCCTGTCCCGGTACCTGACCGACACCCGGGCGCATTCCTCGGCCAGTTCCACCGGGCAGCCGCGGTAGAGGTCGGGCGTGAAGCGCACGGTCAGGCCGAACCTCTCCCGCGCCTCGACCGCCCCCTCGGTGTACCCCGTGAACATCTCGTCCCAGTCGAGGGCGTGGGACTCCACACGCTCGGCAGGCGAGAAGATCGCCTCCAGATACACGGCACCGTGGGCCCGGGCCTCCTGCGCGTAGCCCACGACCACGCGCCGGAAGTCGTCCGCCGTGCGCAGGCAGTTGGTGGTCATGCGCCACACCGAGAGGAAGTGCCGGAAGTCGGTGAACCGGTACAGCGCTTCGAGCCCTTCGACCGTGTCGGCGGGGAGGCTCTCGCCGTTGCGCCGGGCGATGTCCAGCAGGGTGGCCGGGCGTATCGCCCCTTCCAGATGCACATGCAGTTCGATCTTCGCGCTCACCATGGCCTCAGGCTACGGGAGGGGCCCCCGCGGCTCCGTCGGTGCGCCGGGGCCCCGGCTCAGGGCGCCCGGCCACCAGGCGACACGTCCGATGTCCCTCACCAGTGCGGGCACCAGGAGCGAGCGCACGACGAGGGTGTCCAGCAGGACGCCGAAGGCGACGATGAACGCGATCTGCACCAGGAAGGCCAGCGGGATGACGCTCAGGGCGGCGAAGGTGGCCGCCAGGACGACACCGGCCGAGGTGATGACCCCGCCCGTGGTCGTCAGCCCGCGCAGCACGCCTTCCCGGGGGCCGTGGAGCAGGGACTCCTCCCGGACCCGGGACATCAGGAAGATGTTGTAGTCGACACCGAGAGCGACGAGGAAGACGAACCCGTACAGCGGTACGGACGAGTCGGTGCCGCTGAAGCCGAAGACGTGCTGGAAGACCAGGGAGGAGATGCCGAGCGTGGCCAGGAAGTTGAGCGCCACGGTCGCGACGAGGAGCAGCGGCATGAGCAGGGAGCGGAGCAGCCCGATCAGGATGACCAGGATGATCACGAGCACCACCGGCACGATGATGTCGCGGTCGTGTTCGGCTGTCTTCTGCGTGTCGTACTGCTGTGCCGTGTAGCCGCCGACCAGTGCGTCGGCGCCGGGCACCGCGTGGACCGCGGCGCGCAGCCGGACGACGGCCGCCTTGGCGGCGTCGCTGTCGGCCGCGGCCTTCAGCGTCGCGTCGATGCGTACGCGCCCGTCCACGACCAGCGGCGTGCCCTGGCCCGGCCGCCCGGACTCCGTCACCACGGCCACACTCGCGACACCGTCCACCCCCTTCGCGGCGCCGACGACCTGTTCGGCCCGGTCGGCGCTCGCGATGACGACGGCGGGGTTGCCCGATCCGCCGGGGAAGTGCTTGCTCAAGGTCTGCTGGGCGGCGACGGACGGCGCGTCGTTGACGAAGATCTCCTCCAGGGGCACGCCCTTGGAGTTCAGCGTGGGCACGAAGGCGGCGCAGGCGAGGAGCCCGACAAGAGTGACGGCCCAGACCTTGCGCGGAGCGCGGTCGACCAGGGAGGCGACCTTCGACCAGATGCCCGTGGAACCGGAGGCGGCGTCACCCTCCTTCGGCTTGGCGGGCCAGTAGGCGGCCCTGCCGAGCAGGACGAGGACGGCGGGGAGGAAGGTGAGGGCGCTCAGGACGGAGCAGACGATACCGATGGCGCCGACCGGCCCGAGGGCCCGGTTGTTGGTCAGATCGCTGATCAGCAGTGCGAGCAGGCCGAGCGCCACGGTGGCGGCGCTGGCCGTGATCGGTCCGGCGGACTCCCTCAGCGCCGCGCGCATCGCGGTCCACCGGTCGGCGTGCCGCGCCAGTTCCTCGCGGAACCGGGCGGTGAGCAGAAGGGCGTAGTCGGTGGCGGCACCGATGACGAGGATCGACAGGATGCCCTGGACCTGGCCGTCGACGCGCACGACGTCGTGATCCGCGAGGACGTACACGACCGCGCAGGCGACGGCGAGGGCGAAGACCGCGCCGATGATGATGAGCAGCGGCAGCAGGACGCTGCGGTACACGAGCAGCAGGATGACCAGCACCGCCACCAGGGCGACGCCGAGCAGCAGCCCGTCGATTCCGGCGAACGCGTCGGAGAGGTCGGCCTGGCTGGCGGCCGGACCGGCGAGTCGGGCCTGGGTCCCGGGCACCCGGTCGGCCGCCTTCTGGATGCCGGCGAGGACGTCGGGGAGTTCGTCACCGAGGCCCGAGCGCAACTGGACGACGCCCTCCAGCGCCTGACCGTCCTTCGACGGCAGCGCGGGAGACACCTCGCCCGTCACACCGGGCCCGCCCTTGAGTCCGGCGAGGGCCGACGTCGCGGCCTCCCGCTGCGCGGGGCTCAGCGCCCCACCGCCCTCGTCGGACGTCCAGACGACGATCGCGGGCACCGTCTCCTGCCTGCTGAAGGCCTTCTGGGCGTCGATGACCCGAGTGGACTCAGCGCTCTGCGGCAGGAAGGAGGCCTGGTCGTTGGTGGCCACCTCGCCGAGTTTCCCCGCGTACGAACCGAACGCTCCGCCCACGGCCAGCCAGAGGACGACGAGCAGGGCGGGAATCAGCCGGCGAACCGGCCTGGACGCGGTGGACATGTCACTCCCGAATCGAACGAGTCACTCAAACACCAAGCATCTTAATCATTGAAATAACAGCGGGCGGCCGTGCCACCTGGCGCCCGGCGGCACGACCCGGAGGGCCGGGGAACGGCGGGAGGGTCAGCGCCGGGGGGACTCCGTGCGGGCGAGCGCCCCGTTCATCCGGGCGAGGAAACGGAGCGCGGCGGCCACCTCTCCGGGCTCCGAGAGCGCCCGGGCCTCGGCGGCGGCCTCGGCCAGGGGCATGAAGAACGACCGGGCCACCGACTTGGCCGCGGGCTCGTAGTACAGGTGCACGACACGCCGGTCCGCGCTGTCCCGCGAGCGCCGGACGTGCCCGGAGCGCTCCAGACGGTCCAGACAGGCGGTGACGGCGCCGGAGGTCAGGCCCAGGTGCTCGCGCAGGCGCCCCGGGGTGAGGGGGGTCTGCGCGTCGAGTATGGCCGCCAGGGCCTGCACATCCGTGGCGTGCAGCCCTTCGGCGTGCGCGAAGGCGTGCGCCAGTCGGGTGACCTCGCCGTTCATGCGCCGGAGTTGCACAGCGAGCGCCTGGAGCTCGGTGGTGGCGCGCTCGTCGCCGAGCGGTCCGCCGGTGAGGCCGTCCGTACTTTCCACCGGCCCATAGTAGAGCCGCCCGGCTCGGCCTCCGGGACCCGTCCCGCCTCTATGCTTCTACAGTTGTGTAGAAACGCGACCGAACGCGTCACCGTGTTCCCGCGTACGGAAGAAGGAGTGAACGCCACGATGGTGTTCAAGAAGCTGCTCGGTTCCCTCGGCGTGGGCTCCCCGACCGTGGACACGGTACTGACGAGCGGCGCCGCCGTCCCTGGAGGCTCCCTGAGCGGGCACGTCCACCTGAGGGGCGGCAGCGCCGACTTCACGGTCGAGAGCATCACACTCGAACTCCTCGCCCGGGTCGAGGCCGAGCACGCGGAGGGCGAGTCCGAAGGCACGGTCGGCTTCGGCCGCTTCACCGTATCGGGTGGTTTCGTCCTCGCGGAGGGTGCCGAGCACAGCATCCCGTTCGACGTGATGCTGCCCTGGGAGACGCCGATCACCCAGTTGTACGGCCAGGACCTGGGCATCGTGCTCGGCGTACGCACGGAACTCGCGGTGGCGGGCGCCCGGGACAAGGGGGACCTCGACCGGCTCTCCATCACACCGCTCCCGGCCCAGGAGGCTCTCCTGGAGGCGCTGGGACAGCTCGGCTTCGGCTTCAAGTCGGCGGATCTGGAACTCGGCCACATCCGCGGTACGGGGCAGCTACTGCCCTTCTACCAGGAGATCGAACTCTCGCCCGCACCCCAGTACGCCCACGAGGTGAACGAGATCGAGCTGACGTTCCTGGCCGGTCCCGGAAGCCTGGAGGTCGTCCTGGAGGCGGACAAGCGGGGCGGGTTCTTCACCGAGGGGAGCGACGCCCTCGGCCGCTTCACGGTCGGTCACCACGACTACCAGGGGCGGGACTGGAGCACCGAAGTCGATTCCTGGATCCGCTCCCTGGTCGCGGCCCGCTCGGCGCACGGCACCCAGGACGCGTACGGATACGGCGACGCGTACGGACACGGGCACGGCGAGGGACACGGCTCCGGGCCCGGGTTGGGGACGGCCGTCGCGGCGGGGGCGGCCGGGCTCGCCGTCGGGGTGGCCGGCGGACTGGTCGCGGCCGAAGTCGTCGACGAGGTGGGCGACTTCTTCGAGGACGACGAGGAGGACGAAGGCGACGGCGGGGAGGACTGAGACACCGCGGGGCGTGCGGCAGCAGGACATGGACACTCTGCCGCACCCCTCTACAGTGCTGTAGATTCGTCGTGACCGGGGGAAGCGGGCCGTCCGATGTGGACAGGCCGATCAGGGGAGCAGGCAGTCGTCATGTTCGGCATCAGTGAGATCGCGATCCTTCTCATCATCGTCGTCCTGGTCTTCGGCGCCAAGAAGCTCCCGGAACTCGCCCGTTCCATGGGCAAGTCGGCCCGCATCCTGAAGAGCGAGGCCCGCGCCCTGAAGGGCGACGGAGCCGCCCCGGCCGGCCCGCGCGCCGCCGACTCCCCCACCACGAGGCCCGGCGAACCCCCCGCGGGCCCCCGCGCCGGGACAGACGCGGACCTGGGGACCGACGCGGACGGGCACCGGGTCATCCGGGGCACCGCCACCGAGCGGCCCGGGACCCACTGATCGCCTGAGGGACCCCGTTCCGGAAGCGTCCGGCACCGAGTGCCCGGCACCGCCTCCGGGTGCAGCCCCACCGCGCCCCCTCTTCCCTGGTCACCTCGTCCCTGATCCGGTCGTCCCCGGCCCGTCCGTCTGCTTCTCCTGATCCGGACCCGGGCCCGCTCCCTGACGCCTCGCTCCCGACAAGCGGAACAGCCGTGGACACGACACCGTGGACGCAGGGAAAGCGACTCAGAACGGAGCGCCCATGGAGAGAGGCGACGACCGAAGCGGGCTGCGATGCCTGGTGACCGGCGCCACGGGGTACATCGGGGGCCGGCTCGTACCCGAACTCCTGAACGCCGGTCACCGGGTGCGCTGCCTGGCGCGCCACCCCAAGAAGCTGCGGGACCACCCCTGGTCCGGCCAGGTCGAGACCGCCGAGGGGGATGCGACCGACCCCGAGTCCCTCGGCGCGGCGATGCGGGACGTCGACGTCGCCTACTACCTGGTCCACTCCCTGGGCAGCGGGTCCGGCTTCGAGGAGACCGACCGCACGGCGGCCCGTGTCTTCGGTGAGCGGGCGCGGGCCGCCGGCGTGCGGCGCATCGTGTACCTGGGCGGGCTGACCCCGGCCGGGGTGCCCGAGCGCGAGCTGTCGCCGCACCTGCGTTCGAGGGCCGAGGTCGGTCACATCCTTCTCGCCTCGGGGGTGCCGACGACGGTCCTGCGCGCGGCGGTCATCCTCGGTTCGGGTTCGGCGTCGTTCGAGATGCTGCGCTACCTCACGGAGCGGCTGCCGGTCATGGTCACCCCGAGCTGGGTCATGGTCACCCCGAGCTGGGTGTCGACGCGCATCCAGCCGGTCGCGGTCCGGGACGTGCTGCGCTACCTGGTCGGCAGCGCGGCGATGCCCTCGGAGGTGAACCGCGCGTTCGACGTCGGAGGCCCCGACACCCTGACGTACCGGGACATGATGCAGGAGTACGCGCGGGTCGCCGGGCTCCCCCGTCGGCTGATCCTGCCCGTGCCGATGCTCACCCCCGGACTGTCCAGCCACTGGGTCGGCCTGATCACGCCGGTCCCGGCCTCGATCGCCCGTCCGCTCGCCGAGTCCCTGCGCTATGAAGTGGTCTGCCACGAGCACGACATCGCGGAGTACGTCCCGGACGGCCCGGGCCGTCCGTTCTCGTTCGCCACAGCCCTCTCCCTCGCCCTGCAACGGGTGCGTGAGGCGAAGGTGACGACCCGGTGGTCCTCCGCGTCGACACCGGGGATTCCCAGTGATCCGCTGCCCACCGATCCCGACTGGGCGGGCGGGAGTCTGTACACGGACGTGCGTGAAAGGGACGTGGACGCCCCGCCCGAGGCCCTGTGGCGGGTGGTCGAGGGAATCGGAGGGGACCACGGCTGGTACTCGTTCCCGCCGGCCTGGGCGGTCCGAGGGTGGCTGGACCGCCTGGTCGGCGGGGTGGGGCTGCGACGCGGCAGGCGGGACGCGGAACGACTGCGGGTCGGGGACTCGCTGGACTTCTGGCGGGTCGAGGAGATCGAGCCCGGCCGGCTGCTCCGGCTGCGTGCGGAGATGCGTCTGCCCGGACTCGCGTGGCTGGAGATGTACGTCGAGGAGGGCCCGGGCGGCGCCG
>NZ_KL585396.1:30915-32400 GCF_000721935.1 Streptomyces sp. NRRL WC-3549 | reverse complement strand
CTCAGAGATGTGTATAAGAGACAGCGCTACCGGCAGCGCGCGCTCTTCCATCCGGCCGGGCTGCTGGGCCACGCCTACTGGTGGAGTGTGTCACCCTTCCACGCGGTGGTCTTCGGCGGCATGGCGCGCAACATCGCCCGGGCGGCGGGCCGGGCGTCGGACGGGGGAACGGCATGAGTGTGGCGGTGGTTCTGTTCACCTCCGATCTGCGGCTGCACGACCACCCGCCGCTGCACGCGGCCCTGGCCTCCGCCGACGAGGTGGTCCCGCTGTTCGTACAGGACGACGCCGTGGCGCGCGCCGGGTTCGGTGCCCCCAACCGGCGGGCGTTCCTCGCCGACTGCCTCCGCGACGTGGACGCCGGTCTCCGTGACCGGGGCGGCCGCCTGGTCATCCGTTCGGGTGAGGTTGTCGACGAGGTCTGCCGGGTCGTCACCGAGACGGGCGCGGACGAGGTGCACCTGGCGGCGGACGTCAGCGGTTACGCGCAGCGCCGCGAGGAGCGGCTGCGCGCGGCCCTGGCGACCGTGGCGCGCGGCCCTGGCGACCGTGGGCTGCCGGTTGCGCGTCCACGACGCGGTCGTCACCGCGGTCGCCCCGGGCGCGGTGGTCCCGTCGGGGCCGGGCAAAGACCACTTCGCCGTGTTCACCCCGTACTTCCGCGCCTGGTCACGGGTACGTCTGCGGACACCGATCGGTGCGCCGCGCGCCGTGCGGGTACCGGACGGCCCGGCGTCCGGGCCGGTGCCCGAGCGGTCCCGGGTGGGAGGGGTGTCGCAGGGGCTGGCCGACGGCGGTGAGAAGGAGGGCCGCAGGCGGATGACCGCCTGGCGCCGCCAAGGGCTGGGCCGGTACGAGGAGCGTCACGACGACCTGGCCGCGGACGCGACCTCCCGGCTCTCCCCGCATCTCCACTTCGGCACGGTCTCCCCCACCGAACTGATCCACCGGGCGCGTTCGGCGGGCGGCGCCGGCGCCGAGGCGTTCGTCCGGCAGTTGTGCTGGCGGGACTTCCACCACCAGGTCCTGGCCGCCCGCCCGGCCGTGTCCCACGCCGACTACCGTCCGCGGGGCGACCGGTGGCGTACCCGACGGGCGGCGGCGGACGACATCGAGGCGTGGAAGGCGGGCCGCACCGGCTACCCCCTGGTCGACGCCGCCATGCGCCAGCTGCTCCACGAGGGCTGGATGCACAACCGCGGGCGGCTGCTGACCGCCTCCTTCCTCGTCAAGACGTTGTACGTGGACTGGCGGATCGGGGCGCGCCACTTCCTGGACCTGCTGGTGGACGGGGACGTCGCCAACAACCAGCTCAACTGGCAGTGGATCGCGGGGACCGGCACGGACAGCCGGCCGAACCGCGTGCTGAATCCGTCGGCGCAGGCGAAACGCTACGACCCGGACGGCGCCTACGTACGCCGTTGGGTGCCCGAACTGGAGAAGGTCGGCGCTCCCGCCGTCCACGAGCCGTGGAAGCTCGACGGG
>NZ_KL585396.1:30224-30706 GCF_000721935.1 Streptomyces sp. NRRL WC-3549 | reverse complement strand
GGAAGCTCGACGGGCGGGAGCGGGCCGCCCTCGGCTACCCGGCTCCGCTGCTCGATCTGGCCGAGGGGCTGGCCCGGTTCAGGGACGCGCGCGGACTGGAGTGAGCGGCGGGCGGGAACGGGCGGCCGGGAGCGGAAGGTCGTGTGCCCACTGTTGCGCTGTTCGCCGCGTCCCGCCCGGACCCGACCGCTCGCCGACGACGCACGCACATGTGCGGCCGTGGAGCCTGCCCCTTGGCGCGGCGGCCGACGACCGTCGCCGCGGCCAGGGCGCTGCCCGCGAAGGCCAGGGCGACCACCCACGGCCGGTCGAGGACATGGCAGGTGAGGTGGTCGAGGGAGTACTCCCCGGGGCCGGTCAGACCGATCGCCGCCGCGGCGAACCCGAGGAAGGCCGGGTACTCGTAGCCGCCTCCCATGGCGAAGAAGCCCGCGGGGACGTGCACGGCGACAGCGCCCGCCATCGTGCCGGCCGCCGCGGCC
>NZ_KL585396.1:29852-29969 GCF_000721935.1 Streptomyces sp. NRRL WC-3549 | reverse complement strand
GGGGGTGGCGAGTCCGAGAGCCAGCAGGACGCCGCCGCACGTCTCGCCGAGCCCGGCGGCCAAGGCGCTGTGCCGGGGCGGGTGGAAGCCCATGGCCTCCATGGCGGCGGTGGTCCC
>NZ_KL585396.1:27854-29561 GCF_000721935.1 Streptomyces sp. NRRL WC-3549 | reverse complement strand
GCTCAGAGATGTGTATAAGAGACAGTCTGGGTGCCGTGGGCGGCGAGGACCGCTCCCGTGCCGGCCCGGAGCACGAGGAGCCCGAGATCACGTCGGTTGAAGGTGGTCATGGCTGTCTCCCGTCGACGGGGAACGAGCGGAGGGTTCCGTACGCGACCCACTGTGTGCTCACCCGGGTGGCGGGGTGCGGTGGTGTTGGGCCATTCGTGGACCGCCCGTGCGGTGACCGGCCGGAACGGCTCGGGCGGAGAGACGTACGTCGTTGTGCAACGTGTCGCACACCGTGCTGCGGCTGTTCCGCGACCGGCACCACGGCACCGCGCGTGAGGGGAACCGGATGCGTCCTGCGACCTGATCGACGACGCGGGGCTGTGTCTCACGGTCCGCGGCGGGCGGGGGCCCTGGTGGTCGAGACGATCGCCCTGTGCGCGGGCCAGGAACCCCGGCGCGGACCGTACGAGGAGCTGGCGGCCACCGGTCGCCCCGTGCATCTGATCGGCGGCGCCGACGTGGCCGCCGGACTGGACATCGGTGACCTGGCCGGGACGGCACCGGCCGCACCTCCGGTGCCCTCCCGGCGACGCGGTGGAATCCGGCCGAGCCGGACCCGTCTCAGGGCCCCGGGACCGCCTCGGCGCGCAGTGGAAGGGCTTCGGCGGCACGGGAAGCGCCGGCGGCCGGGCCGGAGGGGGCGGCCCGGGGCGCCGGCCGGTCCGCGACCGCGTGGGCTGGGGCGGCGGGGGAAGAGGTGCGTTCCTGTGCCCGGCTGAGCAGGACCACACCACGCGTGGCGGCCACGGCTCCGGCCAGCGCGGGGACGACGCCTGCCGCCCCGCTCCGCAGGTGTTCACCGAGCAGCGCGACGCCGATCACGGCCGCCGCGACCGGGTTGGCGAGGGTGACCACGGCGAGCGGGGCGCCGAGGCCGCCCCGGTACGCGGTCTGGGAGAGGAGCAGCCCGCCCAGGGCGAAGGCGGAGACCAGCAGGGCCACGGTGACGAGCCGCCAGCTGAGCAGCGGGCCGGAACGGTCGGTCGTGGCGACGGTCAGGGTCTGGGTGAGGGCAGAGGCGACCCCGGAGGCGAAGCCGGACGCCGCCGCGTGCCGGAGACCCGGGCGGGCGCCGGGACGGCTGAGGACGGCGACGAGCGCCATGGTCACGGCGCCCACCGCCAGGGCCTCGGCGAGGCTGAGCGTGTCGTGCGGGGCCGCGCCGCCCGCCGCCGGCAGAAGGGCGCCGAGTCCGAGCAGGGTGAGCACCGTCCCCCGCCATTCGGTGCGGGTGACCCGGCGTCCGGCCGCGTGGGCGCCGAGCGGGACGGCGACGACGAGGGTGAGCGCGCCGAGCGGCTGGACCAGGGTGAGCGGCCCGTACTTCAGGGCGGCGACGTGGAGCAGCGCTCCGGCCGCGTTCAGCCCCACCGCCGACCACCAGGCGCCTCGGCCCAGCAGTCGCAGCACCCCCGTGGAGGGGTCGGTACGGCCGGCGAGGCGGGCCTGGGCCACCGCGGCGGCCGCGTAGGCGCCCGCCGACACCAGGGACAGCGCGACGGCTATGAGGGTGGCGTTCATCGGCCCGCCCCGGAGCGTGCGGAGGCACGCGGGGCCGGAGCCGGGCGCGCCCCGGGAACGGGGGTCCGGTCGGTGTGGCCCCGGGTCGTGTACCCCGTGGCGGGGACCGGCAGGGCGCGTTCCCCGACCACGGCC
>NZ_KL585396.1:18083-27673 GCF_000721935.1 Streptomyces sp. NRRL WC-3549 | reverse complement strand
ACCACGGCCGGCCGGGAAAGGGGCCGCCGGGCGGGTGCGTGCCCCGGCAGCCGGAGTCCGGCGTACGCGACCACGATCAGCGCGGTGACGACGATGGCGTCGAGCCAGTAGTGGTTGGCCGTGCCCACGATGACGAGCAGGGTGACGAGCGGGTGCAGCAGCCACAGCAGTCGCCACCGGGAGCGGGTCGCGACGACGAGGCCGACGGCGACCGCGAGCGCCCAGCCGAAGTGCAGTGAGGGCATCGCGGCGAACTGGTTCGCCATGGAGTCGGTGGCGGGCGTGTCCCCGTACACCGACGGGCCGTAGACGTGGCCGGTGTCGACGAGGCCCGCGACGGGCAGCATCCGGGGCGGTGCGAGCGGGAAGAGCAGGTGCAGGGCGAGCGCGGCGCCGGTGAGGACGGCCAGGACGCGGCGGGACCACACGTAGTGGCGCGGACGGTGCCGGTACAGCCAGACCAGGAAGAGCAGCGTGGCCGGGAAGTGCACGGTCGCGTAGTAGGTGTTGGCCGCCTGGACCAGCGTGGGGCTGTGCAGCAGGGCGCCCTGGACCACACCCTCACCCGGCAGGTGCAGGGCGCGTTCGAGGTCCCAGACGTGTCCCGCGTTACGGAAGGCTTCCTCGACGTGGCCGTTCGCGGCCTGCCGGCCGAGTTTGTACACGAGGAAGAGTCCCGCGACCAGAAGGAGCTCGCGGAGGAGGGGCGGCCGGGCGAAGCCGTCCGGGTCCCGGTCCGCGGGCCCGTTGCGGGTGTGCATCACCCCGTGCCCCTTTGCTGACGAAACGCTGTGACGACGTGGGCATGGTCGGTTCATGCCACATCGATACGCCAGTGTACCGATACGTTCCCGTATCGGTACACGCGCGTATCGGTACACTGGCGTATCGAAGGCCGTCGAGCCAGATCCCAGAGAGGCAGGCAGATGTCGTCGCCCGGTTCCGCCCAGGAGTCAGCCCCCGCGTCCCGCCGGTCGAAGATCACGCCGGAGCGGGCGCAGGAGCTCTACACGGCCGTCCTGGACCTGCTCCGGGAGAGCGGCTACGCCTCACTGACGATGGAGGGTGTCGCCGCCCGCACCCGGTGCGGCAAGTCCACCCTGTACCGCCAGTGGGGGTCGAAGCCGGAGCTGGTGATGGCCGCGCTCCACGGCACGAGCAGGACGCAGCTCTCCACCATCGACACCGGCAGCCTCCGCGGTGACCTGTTCGCGGTCGCGGCGACCTTCGACGGCACCGACCGCGACACCGCCCTCATGAACGCCCTCACCCACGCCGCGCTGCAGAGCCCCGAACTGCTGAGCGCGATGCGCGAGACGCTGATCGCACCCTCGGTCGCGGCCATCGACGCCATGGTCCGGCGCGCGGTCGAGCGCGGCGAGGTCGCCCCGGACAACCCCGCCGCCCCGTATGTCGCCGCGCAGCTGCTCGGCATCATGCGGGCCAGGCCACTGCTGCTGGGGCGCCACTCGGGCGAGGGCTTCCTCGTCCGCTTCATCGAGTGCGCGGTCCTGCCCGCACTCGGCCTCCCGGCCTCCCCGCCCGCGCCCCTGTCTCTTATACACCACCGGCCTGCTACTTTCCCGCTCCCCCTTTTCGTCCACTTGACGATATGCCGGACGCCCCGTTATCGTCATAGCGACGAGAAAGAGGGGGCCGACATGGCCGACATCACCCGGCGCTTCGGCTGGCGCCATCTGCGCTCCGCACCCACCGCCCACATCCGCCACCACCGGCGCGGCCGGCTCACCCACGACGGACCCGGGCTCAGCTTCTGGTACCGGTCCCTGTCCGCCGCGCTCTCCGAGGTCCCGGTGAACGACCGCGAGCTGGCCATGGCCTTCCACGCGCGAACGGCCGACTTCCAGGACGTCACCGTGCAGGCCACGGTCACCTACCGCATCAGCGACCCGGCCCAGGCAGCCGCCCGTCTCGACTTCTCGGTGGACCCCGACACCGGCGTCTGGCGCGGTGCCCCACTGGAGCAGATCGCCACCCTCCTCACCGAGACGGCGCAGCAGCACACCCTGGACGTACTGGCCCGCACGCCGCTGGCCGCCGCCCTGACGGACGGCGTCACCTCGGTGCGCGCCGGTGTCGCCACCGGGCTGGCAGCCGAACCGCGGCTGCCCGCCACCGGGATCGAGGTGGTGACCGTCCGCGTCGTCGCGATCCGCCCCGAGGCGGAGGTGGAGCGCGCCCTGCGCACCCCGGCCAGGGAACAGATCCAGCAGGAGGCCGACCGGGCCACCTACGAACGCCGGGCCGTCGCGGTCGAGCGTGAGCGCGCGATCGCCGAGAACGAGCTCGCCAGCCAGATCGAACTGGCCCGCCGGGAGGAACAACTGGTCGACCAGCGCGGCACCAACGCCCGCCGCGAGGCCGAGGAGAAGTCCGTGGCCGACGGCATCCGCGCGGAGGCCGAGGCCGCCCGTACGGTGCGCCTGGCGCGCGCGGAGGCGGAGGCCGCCCGGGACACCGGAGCGGCCCGTGCCGAGGCCCAGGCCGCCTGGCTGCGCGCGCACGCCGAGGTGGACGCGGGCACCCTGCACGCCCTGGCGGCGAACCGGCTGGCGGAGAACCTGCCCCGCATCGACAGCCTCACCCTCTCGCCCGACGTCCTCACCGGCCTGCTCGCCACGCTCGGCAAGCCCCGGGCGGCGGCGTGAGCCTGGCCCCGCGCGCGGTGCTCGTCCACCGGACCACCGAGTACGAGGAACTGCTGGCCCGGCACGGGACGCACGGGCAGGCCGCGTTCTTCCTCTCCAGCCGCGGCCGGTCCATCGAGGAGGTGGCCGCGCGGCACCACCGCCATCAGCGGGCCCTCACCGAGGTGGCCGCCGCGGTTCCGTTGCAGTGGCGGCGGACCCGGGTGGAGCGGGCGGACCTGGACCGCTTCCTCTTCGGCCCCGAGGACGTGGTCGTGGCCGTGGGCCAGGACGGCCTGGTCGCCAACGCGGCCAAGTACCTGGCCGGCCGGCCGGTGGTGGGCATCGACACCGACCCGGGCCGCAACCCCGGCGTCCTCGTACGCCACCGGCCCCGGGACACGGCGGCGCTGTGCCGGGCGGCCACCGCGCCGGGCGGGCGGACGGAGGCGCTCACCATGGTCGAGGCCGTCGCCGACGACACCGAGCGGCTGCTCGCCCTGAACGAGATCTGTCTCGCGCCCCCCGGCCACGGCACCGTCCGCTACCGCATCGGCGGCACCGGCGCGGTTCCGGACGGGGAGCCCCAGGCCTCCTCCGGTGTCCTGGTCGGGAGCGGCACGGGCGCCACCGGCTGGCTGCGCTCCCTGTGGCTGGAACGCGGCAGCGCCCTGCGGCTGCCCGCCCCCTCCGATCCCCGGCTGCTCTGGTTCGTCCGCGAGGCGTGGCCCTCGCCGGCGACCGGCACCTCGCTGACCGCGGGCGAACTCGGGCGGGCGGAGAGCCTGGCGCTCACCGTGGAATCGGACCGGATGGTGGTCTTCGGCGACGGGATGGAGTCCGACGCCCTGGAACTGACGTGGGGCCAGAGCGTCCGGGTGGGGATATCGGACACTTCGCTCCACCTGGTCGTGTGAGGATGACCACCGCGCACGCCACCTGCCGACCCTGGGAGAAGCCGCACATGACCACCGGCAACGGGGATTCCCTCACCCGCAACACCCGCCCGCCGCTCGCCCAAGCCGCGTTCGGGGTGGGGGTGGTGGTCCAGGACGGGCAGGGGCGGATCCTGCTCGGCAGGCACCGGGACGGCACCTGGGAACTGCCCGGCGGCAAGGTCGACCCGACGCACGAGTCGGTCGCCGCCGCCGCGGCGCGCGAGCTGCGCGAGGAGACCGGGCTGGACGTCCCGGAGAGCGCGGTGACGGTCTTCGCGATGCTGCACGACGTGGTCGCGGGGATCAACCGCATCACCATGGGGGCGCTGGTCACGGTGGAGTCCGGTGTCCCCGAGGTGACCGAACCGCATCTGGTGAGCACCTGGCGGTGGAGCGGGGCCGAGTCCCTGCCCGGCGCCCTCTTCGACCCCTCCGCCCAGATCCTGGCCGTCTGGCGGCCTGATCTCGGCATCGCGCATCCCCCGGCGCACCACCTGCCCATCGCGGCCGGCTGACCCCGCCGCCCCACACTCCCTACAGCTCTTAATCATTTGCCTAAGGTGTGTAGGCAGTTTTAGCCTCGTGCCCATGAGAGCCCTCAGTGAGCAGGACATCCGCACATCGTTCGTCAATTGTTCGAAGGGGGAGGCGAAGCGCCTGCCCCTCCCCCGGGACATGGAGGAGCTGCCCTGGGACGATCTCGACTTCCTGGGGTGGCGGGACCTCTCGGCACCGGACAGGAGCTACATCGTCACGGAACGGCGCGGAGAGCTCGTGGGCATCACCCTGCGCTTCCCGTCGCAGTCGCGGGGCTTCCTGCACCGCAGCATGTGCTCGGTCTGTCTGACCACCCACCCGGGCAACGGGGTCTCGCTGATGACCGCCCGCAAACGGGGACAGGCGGGCCGGGACGGCAATTCGGTGGGGATATACATCTGCACCGACCTCGACTGCTCCCTCTACGTACGCGGCAAGAAGCTGCCGGCGTCCGGCCGGCGTTTCGAGGAGTCACTGACCGTGGAGGAGCAGATCGGACGGACCAGGGACAAGCTGGCCGCTTTCCTGGACACCCTGTCCGCCTGAGGCCGGATGCCCGCAGGGCCGCCCGAGGCGGGGCGCCTGTGGGGCCACCCAGAGCCGGATGCCCGCGGGGCCGCCCGAGGCCGACCGGAGCCGGACCTTCCCCGCCGCACTCGATGACGCCCCCGCGCACGCCCCCCGCCCGACGGCGCCGGCGCGGCTCGGGCCACCGCTTCGGCGAAGACCGGGCTCCGGGCAGCGGCCGCGCGGGGCGCCGACAGCGGGCCGTCCGGCCGTTCCAGGAGGGCCGGGCCCCTTGGCCGCCGGCCTCGGCCGTGGTCCCGCACAGGGGCACTCGCCGCACCGCGTACGCACCCAGGCCCACCCGGCCGACGGATCGCGGCCGACCGCCCGCAGCGGACGCCCATGCCCGCCCGTGGAATCAACCGCCCTCCCGCCGGCCGTCTTTCGCACGGGCGGGATTCGGCTGCTCCCGGCACCCCCCTTGCGCAAACCGCATAAGGGTAGCCTAACCTAATCCCCAAAGCCCGGTTCTGGCGGGCACCCGGACTTCGTCATGCCCTGAAACGGCGTCATGTACGTTGCCTCCTCCGGCGATCCGCCGGGACGCCGAGCCGGAACAGCCATCGACACGCGACGCACACGGAGATTTCAGGCCATGGCGCCCAGCTCGTTCCTTCCTCCCCGGCGCCGCCCTGGACGGTGTGCGGGCAGCCGGCTCCGTGCGCGACGGCATCCGGAAGTCCCGGGTCCCGTGAGCGCCCTCCACGACCCCGGCGCCGCACCTTCCTCGGCAGCGGGACCACCGCCGAGGTGCCGCACGGCACCCGCCCGGTGGCCCTGCGCGTGCGTGAGCTCCTCGACGCACGACGGCGCACGGGCGACCCCGCGCCCCTGGGCGTCGGCGCGCTCCCCTTCGCACCCGACGGCGCGCCCGCACTGCCGGTCCCGCGGTCCGTCCGCCGGGCGCCCGCCCTGCACGAGGACCCCCTGATCACCTTGCCCGGGCCTGACGCGGGGCACGTGCTGTCCGCCGGTGCCGGTGTGGTGGCCCGGCCCTCACCCGACGCCGAGACCGCGGAGGCCGGCGCCGAGTTCCGTACCTTCCTCAACGCTGTGGGAGCGACCCTGTGACCCTCACCCCGACGCCCGGCACCGACGCCCCGGAGGCCGACGCACCCACCTGGCCCGCCGAGTTCGCCGAGCGCTACCGCGCGGCCGGGTACTGGCGCGGCGAGACCTTCGGCTCCGTGCTCGCCGAGCGCGCCGCCGCCCACCCGGACCGGATCGCGGTCGTGGACCCCGCCCCCGAACGCCGGGTGTGGACCTATCGTGACCTGGAGGAGCGCTCGGCCCGGCTGGCCGCCGGGTTCGCCGCGCGCGGCATGGCCAAGGGCGACCGGGTCGTCCTCCAGTTGCCCAACGTCGGCGAGTTCGTCGAGGTCGCCTTCGCGCTGTTCCGCATCGGCGCCCTGCCGGTGTACGCGCTGCCCGCGCACCGCGAGACGGAGATCGCGTACTTCTGCTCGTTCACCGAGGCCGTCGCCTACGTGATCCCCGACAGGCACGCCGGTTTCGACCACCGCGACCTCGCCTCGAAGGTCAAGGCGGGCACCCCCACGCTGCGCCACGTGTTCGTCGTCGGAGAGCCGGGCGAGCACACCCCGCTGTCCGAGGTGCCGTGCGAGCCTGACGGCCTGCCCGAGGGCCCTGCCCCGGACGACCTGGCGTTCCTCCAGCTGTCGGGCGGGACGACGGGCGTGCCCAAGCTCATCCCCCGTACGCACGACGACTACATCTACTCGCTGCGCGGGTCCGACGAGATCTGCGGCGTCGACGCGGACACCCGGTACCTGGTCGTCCTGCCCGCGGCGCACAACTTCCCGATGAGCTCGCCGGGCTGGCTGGGCACGCTGTACGCCGGCGGCACGGTCGTGCTCTGCCCCCGTCCCGATCCGGCGACGGCCTTCCCCCTCGTGGCCGCCGAGCGCGTCACCATGACGGGTATGGTGCCGCCGCTCGCCCTGCTCTGGACCCAGGCCGCCTCGGAGACCGAGCACGACCTCTCCAGCCTCGGTCTGGTCCTCGTCGGCGGCGCCAAGTACAGCGAGGTCGCGGCCCGGCGTCTGGAGCCCGCCCTGGGCTGCCGGCTGATGCAGGTCTTCGGCATGGCCGAGGGGCTCGTCAACTACACGCGCCTGGACGACGACCAGGAGACGGTCGTCACCACCCAGGGACTGCCGATCTCCCCGGACGACGAGATCCGCGTCGTCGACGACGCGGACGAAGAGGTCCCGGACGGCGCCTACGGCCATCTGCTGACACGGGGTCCGTACACCATCCGCGGCTACTGGCGCGCCCCCGGACACAACGCCCGGGCCTTCACGTCCGACGGTTTCTACCGCACCGGCGACATCGTGCGCCGCACCCCGTCCGGTCACCTCGTCGTCGAGGGCCGCGCCAAGGACCAGATCAACCGGGGCGGTGAGAAGATCGCGCCCGAGGAGATCGAGAACATCATCCTCGCCCACCCGTCCGTGCATGACGTCTCCCTGGTGGGCGTCGCCGACGAGTACCTCGGCGAACGCTCTCTGGCCTACGTCATCCTGCGCGAGGGCGCCGAGCCGCTGAAGGCGCCCGCCGTCCGCCGGCTGGTCCGCGAGCGCGGTGTCGCCGCCTACAAGGTCCCCGACCTCGTCGAGTTCGTCGACTCCTTCCCCCAGACCGGAATCGGCAAGGTCAGCAAGAAGGGTCTGCGTTCCGACGCCCCCTCCGGCGGCTCCACCCCGCTCCAGCCCTGAACCCGCTCCGCACGGCATCGAAAGGCCCTCTCCCCCATGGCACTTCCCACCATCGCTCCCTACGCCCTGCCGACCGGAGCCGAACTGCCGGCCAACCGCGTCGACTGGGCCGTGGACCCGGCACGCTCCGTGCTCCTCGTCCACGATCTGCAGAACCACTTCCTCGGCGCCTATCCGGCCGGTGAGCAGCCGCTGACCGGGATGCTCGACAACACCACCCGCATCATCGGGCAGTGCCGCCGAGCCGGTGTCCCGGTGGTCTACTCGGCCCAGAAGGGCGGCCAGAGCGCCGAGGAGCGCGGCCTCCAGCTCGACTTCTGGGGCCCCGGGGTGGCGGACGACCCCGAGGCCCTGGCCGTGCCCCCGGTGGTCGCGCCCGCCGACGGGGACATCGTCCTGACCAAGTGGAAGTACAGCGCCTTCGTGCGCACCCGGCTGGAGGACGTACTCCGCGAGTCGGGCCGCGACCAGCTGGTGGTCACCGGGGTCTACGCGCACATCGGTGTCCTGATGAGCGCCGCCGACGCGTGGATGCGGGACGTCCAGGCGTTCGTCGTCGCCGACGCGGTGGCCGACTTCTCCCGGGAGGACCACGACATGGCGCTGCGCTACGCCGCAGGCCGGTGCGCCCGTGTCCTCACCACCGACGCCCTGCTCAAGGAGATCTGACCGCCCGGGGGCGGTCAGGGCCACCGCAGGCCGCCCCCCGGCCCCCGCGGTGCCGGGGGGCGGCAGGCGGAGCAGTCGCGGGTCCCGTGCCGGGATGCCGCACCGCCTTGTCGCCCTCGGGGGCGGAACGGCTTCGGGGCACCCGGCGCGCCGCTCGCCCGGCGCCTGGCGTGCCTGTCCCGTCCCGGGCCGCGCGCGCCCGTGCGCGGTGCACGAACCGGCCCGCACGCCGGGTCGCGCACCGCGCACCGCGCGGGTCAGCCGGGGTCGCCGACGGGCCTCGGCGGTACGACGCCGAACGCGTCGGCCCTCGCGAGGAGCTCACGCCACACCTTCGGCGCCACCGGTATCCCCGCACGGCCGCGCTCCGCCGACAGGGCCGCCGAGCGCTCACCCGGGTAGAACACGCCCGAGGCTCCGTCCGCCACCGGAAGGCCCTTGAGCGTGCCCAGCGTGGTGTCCACCGCCTCGGTGAACGCGTCGGCGCCGCCGAACGCGGCCGGGTCCACCGCGATCAGCAGGGCGTTCTGGCGGTGCTTGCGCCCCTGCGGGTCGTCCGAGTGGAACGACGCGAAGATGGGTGCCCCGACCAGCACGCTGGTGAGCAGCTCGAAGGCGAGCGACATCCCCGAGCCCTTGGCTCCGCCGAGCGGCAGCGGCATGACCGCCTGGTCCGGGTCGGTCGTCGGCGTACCGTCCTCGGTGGCCGCGGCGCCTTCCGGCAGCGGGGTGCCGTTGGCCTTCGCCTGGCGGATCCTGCCCAGCGCGATGGTGGCGGTCGCCATGTCGAGGAGCAGCGGGGCGTGGGTCGCGGCAGGTACGGCGATGGCCAGCGGGCTGGTCGCCACCGCCGCGCCCTTCACCCCGGTGTAGCCCATGTTGGGCATCCCGGAGACGAACCCGATGCCGATCAGGCCCTGTTCGGCGATCCGGGACACGTAGTAGCCGATGGCACCGGTGTGCACGGTGCGGCGCACTGCGACGGTGGCGATGCCGTACGTCCTGGCCCGGTCCACCGCTTCTCCGGCCGCCCGGGTGAGGGCCACCGGGCCCGGCGCGCGGTCGGCGTCGAGGATCGCCGCCGCCGGTGTCGTGGACCGGACCGTGATCTCCGGCCGGGTGTTCGCCACACCCTTGGCCAGCAGATCGAGGTAGGCCGGGACGCGTGCGGTGCCGTGCGAGTCGACTCCGCGCTGTGCGGCCCACAGGAAGACGTCGGCCGTGGTGCGGGCGTCCTCGGCGCCGAGGCCTCCCTTCTCCAGGAGGGCCGCGGTGAATTCCAGCAGGTCCTCGGCGGGGACCAGGGGCTTGCCCGGTTCGGGGGCAGAGGGGTCGGTCATGGTGGCTGGTGCCTCCTGTTCAGCGGGTGACGAGGACGTCGACGACGGCGGTGGTGCCCTCCGCCACCGCCTTGAGCGCGCGCTCCAGGGCGGGGACGAGCGCGTCGGGGGTGTCGACGGTCTCGGTGTGCATCCCGAACGGCTCGGCGAAGG
>NZ_KL585396.1:0-17859 GCF_000721935.1 Streptomyces sp. NRRL WC-3549 | reverse complement strand
AGATGTGTATAAGAGACAGTCACCGGTCTCGGCGGCCGCCCCCTCCGGGTAGAACCTGCGGTGGTTCAGGTTCATCGACTTGTAGACCCGGTTGTTGAAGACCACGATCAGCACGGGCAGGCCGTACGCCTTGGCCGCGTCGTACGACGGGATCACCGGGTTGTAGGTGAAGGCCCCGTCACCGACCGTGAAGACCACCGGGCGGTCCGGGGCGGCGAGTTTGGCGCCGAGCGCCACCGCGATGCCCTGTCCGAGTCCGCCCTGGACGTAGAAGTACGAGTCCGGGGTGGAGGTCTTCAGATGGCGCTTGACGACGCGGCTGTGCGTGATGGTCTCGTCGACCACGAGCGCGTCCGTGCCGTCGAGCAGTTCCCGCAGGGCCGCGGCGACCAGGACCGGGTCGATGCCTTCGCCTTCCTCCGCCCGGGACTCGGCCCGGGCGATGGCCGACTGCTCGGCGGCGTACCGCTCCTCCTGGGCGGTCCGGCGCCGGTCCACGGCGGCCGTGTCGAGGTCCTTGGCCCGCCTGGCCAGCTGGCGCAGGGAGTTGGTGACGCCGCCCTCCAGGTACCGGTCCGCGAAGAGCACCTGGTAGACCACGTGCGGGCGTTGCGGTACCTCGTCGATGACGACGACCGTCGCCTTCGCGGGGCGGCGGCTCGGCGGGTAGAAGGGGACGCGGCAGTTGACCAGGAGGATCAGGTCCGCCTCGTCCATCCACGGACCGATGTCGCTGCCGGCGTGCAGCGGATGGGTGCGCGGGAAGTTGCCGCAGACCGCCGAGTCCGGCTCGACGACCGGGATGTTCCACGCCTCGGCGAAGGCGACCAGTGCCTCGAAGCCGCCGGCCTCGCGGCCGGCCGTCTCGGTGACGATCACCGGGTTCTCGGCCTCGCGGATCAGCTGGGCGACGGGATCGACCTCTTCGGGCGAGCTGTGCGTGGAGCCGGGGGGCGCGATCGGCTTGGCCTCCCGGCCGTCCCAGTCCTCCAGCAGGATCTCCAGGGGGATGTTGAGGTACGCGGGCCCCGCCGGTGCCCGCCAGGACAGCTCCGCGGCCCTGGTGATCATCGTGGGCAGGGTGTGGACGCTGGCGGCCTCGGTGGCCCACTTGGTGAACGGCCGGGCGACACCGTGCGGGCCTCCCACGACGGAGAGGTTGCGGTACCACTGGCCGCCCGGGTCCTGGCCCGGGCCGTCGCCGTAGGTGCTGGACTCCGAGGAGGTGACCACCATGGGGACGCCGGCGAGCAGCGCCCCGTGGACCGCCGTCGAGCCCTGGAGCAGTCCGGGCGCCGCGTGCAGCAGGACCCCCTGCGGGCGGCGGGTGACCAGGCCGTAGCCGGTCGCCATGCCGACCGCGACGGTCTCGTGGGTGAGGTCGAGGTAGGCGGGGGCCGGGTCGCCGTCGCGGTGACGCCTGGCCAGGGACTCCCACACCGGGGCCCATTCGGACCCCGACGAGCAGAAGAGGTAGTCGGCGCCGACGGCGTCGAAGGCGGATACGAAGGCTTCCCCGCCGTCACCACCGCCCGTGCCCGGGGTGTTCGTGCTGTCCGTCATCGTCAGGGTGCCCTCAGCCCTCGACCGGCCAGTCCAGGACCTCACTGATGCCGCGGCCCATCATCCACTCCAGCTCCTCGGGGGTGAAGTCCCAGTGCTTGGTGAACTGCTCGATGGTGTCGGTGTACGTGATGCCGTGGCCGAGCAGGCGGGTGATGTCCGTGCCGTAGAAGCAGCGCTGCGGGCCCATCTTGTCGACCATCTCGCGGACGTACTTCTCGATGTTCTTGTTCGGGAAGGCCTCCGTCGAGTAGCCCGGCAGGGCCGAGACCTTGACGTAGATGTTGGGGTGCTCGGCGAGGTCGGCGGTCTCGGCGACCCAGTAGCCGATGGCGTCGTCCACGCAGCGCGCCATGATGCCCATGTGGTCGATGATGATCTTCAGTTCGGGGTGCCGGGCCGCGATCTGGCCGAGCTCCTTCTTCCAGATCGGTGCGTGGACCATGGTCGGGACGCGCAGTTCCTCGGCGACCGGCCAGTACCAGTCGTTGGTGCCGTCGATCATCCAGTTGCGGTCCTGCGGCCGGTGGAAGGTCAGGCGCGTGCCCTTGATGTGCGGGTTCTGCGCGAAGTCCTTCAGCATCGCGGTGCCTTCGGCCTCGTTGTCCTGCGGAACGCGGGCCATGATGCCGAAGCGGTCGGGGTGGGCCTCGCACGCCTCCAGGGCGTAGTCGATGCGGTTGCCCTCCCACGAGGGCGGGAGGATCAGGGCCCGGTTGACGCCGGCCTCGTCCATCAGCTCCAGGGCCTCCTCGTAGGAGAAGGCCTCCTCGCGGTGGCCGTTGAGCCGGATGCGCTCACGGGCGCCGGGGACCCAGGGGCGCTCCGGGGACTCTTCCTTCCAGATGTGGATCTGGGTGTCGACCACGAACATGGTGGGCCTCTTTTCGTTTCGGGGGAGTGGGGTGGTGTGCGTCAGACGTTAGGGCGGGGAAAGGGTGTCTGCGCAGATCCGGGCGTGCAAGCAGTTGTTGCGCGAACAGCCGGGTCACCTGTGCTCAGGCCTCGTCGCCGGCACCCGCGAACACGGCGTCGCAGATGTGCTCGGCGATGGCCATGGAGGCGGTGGCCGCCGGTGAGGGGGCGTTGCGGACGGCGGTGACGCGGCCGACGTGGTGGATGCGGAAGTCGTCCACCAGCGAGCCGTCGGGGTCGAGCGCCTGGGCCCGTACCCCGGCGCCGCCGCGGATGACGTCGTCGGTGCCGACCCCGGGCACGTAGTCGCCCGCGTCCCGCATGAAGGCCGCCACGGACAGGGAGCCCCGGTACTCCTTGATGCCGGTCCGCCAGTGCCGGGCGGCCATCTTCCACACGCCCGGATAGGCGGCGAGCCGGGCCAGGTCTCTCACGGACACGTCGGACAGCTTGTAGCCCTCCTTGGCCAGGGCCAGGACGGCGTTCGGGCCGACCTCCACCGAACCGTCGACCCGGGGGGTGAAGTGCACCCCAAGGAAGGGGTACCGCGGGTCGGGCACGGGGTAGACCAGGCCGCGCACCAGGTCGGTACGGTCCGGTCTGAGGAGCATGTACTCCCCCCGGAAGGGGACGATCCGCGGGTCCCTGCGGTCCTGGGCGAGCCCGGCGACGGAGTCGGACTGGAGCCCGGCGCACAGGGCCAGCCGGTCGACCCGGACGCGTTCCTCACCGGAGCCCACCTCGATCCCGCCGGGTACGCCGGTGAGGGAGGTCACCGGGAACCCGAGCCTCACCTCGCCGCCGTGGGCCGCGATGTCCTCGGCGAACCGCCGGGCGACGGCCGCGTAGTCGGTGATGGCGGTGCGGGGCGAGTGGAGGGCCGCGACGCCCCCGGCGTTGGGCTCGATCTCCCTGATCTCGTCCTTGGAGATCCTGCGCAGGTCGGGCACGTGGTTGTTGCGGGCCCGCTCGTAGAGGTCGTCCATGCGGCCGAGTTCGTCCTCGCGGACGGCCACGACCAGTTTGCCGATCTCCTGGTACGGAAGCCCGTGGTCCCGGCAGTACGCGCGCAGCAGGGAGACGCCCCGCACGCACAGGTCGGCCTTCAGGCTGCCGGGGGCGTAGTAGATACCCGCGTGCACCACGCCCGAGTTGTGTCCGGTCTGGTGGACCGCGACCTGCTCCTCCTTCTCGAACACCACGACCCGGGTGCCCGGACGGCGCAGCGCGATCTCCCGGCCGGTGGCCAGACCGACGATGCCGGCGCCGACGATGCCGATCGTGTCGTCAGCCATCGGCATCCTCCTTTCTCACTGGGTGGCCCGCCGTCAGGAACCGAAGTGGAAGGCGACGGTCTTGACGCGGGTGTAGAAGCGCAGGGCTTCGGTGCCCTGTTCCTTGAAGGCCGAGCCGGAGTCGCGGAAGCCACCGAAGGGGTGGTGCACGTCCCAGCCGGAGGTCGTCGTGTTGACGGCGATCTGGCCGCAGTCCGCCTCCTCGGTGAAGCGGTGGGCGGCGCGCAGGTCGCGGGTGAACACGGCTGCGGCGAGGCCGAAGTCGGAGTCGTTGACCTCGTCGAGGGCCTCGTCGAAGCCGTCGACGGGACGCAGGACGACGACGGGTCCGAAGACCTCCTCGCGCCAGACGGCCATCTGCCGTGTGACGTCCCCGAGGACGGTGGGATTGACGTAGCAGCCGTGGGCGAGCGCCTCGTCGCCCGGGGTGTCGCCGCCCGTCAGGACGGTGGCCCCCTCGCCGACGGCGCGCTCGATGTCGGCCAGGACGGACCGTCGCCGGCCGGGGCTGACGAGCGGGCCGACGACGGTGGTCCCGGACGCGCCGGGGCCCGGCCGCAGGGCGGACACCGCCGCCAGCAGCAGGCCGGTGAACTCCTCGTACACGGAGCGCTCGACCAGGACGCGGCTGGTGGCGGTGCAGCGCTGCCCGGCCTGTCCGAAGGAGGCGGTCGTCAGCGCCGTGACGGCGGCCGGGAGGTCGGCGTCGGCGAGGACGACCGTGGCGTTCTTGCCGCCGAGTTCGCCCTGGAAGCGGACGTTGCGTTCGGCGAGCGAGGCGCGCAGCCCCTCACCGACCTGGTTGCTGCCGGTGAAGGTGACCGCGGCCAGGCGCGGGTCGTCGAGCAGCGGGGCGGAGATCTCGCGGCCCCGGCCGGTGACCACGCCGAGCACTCCGGCGGGCAGGCCGGCGTCGTGCAGGGCGCGGGCCAGGTGGAGCCCGGACATCGGGGTCTCGGAGGCGGGCTTGAGGACGACGGCGTTTCCGGCGGCCAGGGCGGGGGCCAGCTTGCGCGCGGGGGTCAGCAGCGGGTCGTTCCAGGGCGTGATGGCCAGGACGATCCCGAGCGGCACACTCCGGAAGCTCGTGCGGGTGTCCGGGCGGGCGTCGTGCAGGAGCGTTCCGTAGCCGCTGCGGGCGAGGCCCGCGTAGTACTCGAAGAAGTCGGCGGCCTTCTGGACCTCTCCCCCGGCCTCGGCGAGGTTCTTGCCGTTCTCGGTGACCACGTCCGCCGCGACGGCACCGGCCCGCTCACGGAGCAGCCGGGCGGTCTCGTGGAAGACCCGGGCGCGCTCGAAGGGGCTGGTGCGCCGCCAGGTCTCGTACCCCTTCTCGGCCTCGTCGTACGCGTGGGCGACCTCCTTGGCGGTCAGCGCCGGGACCTGGACGACGGGGACGCGGGTGTCGGAGGGGTCGTGGACGGGCAGCCACGCGTCGGCCGTCACCCACTGCCCGCCGAGAAGGGTTTCCATGGTGCGCATCTGGATCACTGCTCCCGTTCGACCGCGGCGACTGCGCGGTGTGCAGATGAAACGGTTGGTCGTCACGACAACACAGGAAGCCGACGGCGCTGACCAGGCCTGCGGCGCAGACATTGCTTGCGCGCCACGTACCGCCCGGAGCCTGTGAACCGTGCTGGAATCGGCACCCCGAAGCCCTGTGCGAACGAGGAGAGCACCATGGCATTCGCCGTCATCGCCCACTACCGCTGCGCGCCCGCCGACGAGGACACCGTGCGCGCCGCGCTGCTGAAGACGCGTGAGCACACGCTGACCGAGCCGGGGAACCTCGGCTACGAGGTGCACGCGGACCTCGACGGTCCGGGCGCCTTCGTCCTGTACGAGCGGTACGTGGACCGGTCCGGTTTCGACGCCCACGCGGCGGCCGGCTACTTCGACGAGCTGATCGTCAGGACGGTCCGGCCGCTGCTGACCGGGCGGACGGTCACCTTCGCCGAGGTCCTGTAGCCCGCCGGGGACGCCTGAGCCGGGGCCCGGGCCGCGTAGTGCGGCCGGGCCCCGGTTCCGTGTCGTCAGAACTCGTTGCCCCAGCAGTAGCGGGCCAGGGTCTCGACCTGGACCAGCTTGCCGTTCTGGGCGTCGGCGTCCAGCAGCGGCCGGCCGGCGACGTCCTCGAAGCCCCGGGAGGGGGCCAGGGCCATGTCCTCCAGGTCCTTGACCTCGGCGGCGGCGTCGATGCGGACCATCACCGCGTCGATCTCCTCGGTCTCCGGGACGGTCGCGTCGACCGCCCCCAGGCACGCGTCCCGTTCCTCGGGGAGCGCCCTGAGCAGGTCGATTTCGGCCGCGGTGCCCTGGTCGAACGGCAGCACCCAGCGGTCGGCCGGCACACCGGCGTACATCCGCTCGGCCCTGGCCAGGTCCACCGAGGCGGGCGCGGCCCAGCCGGGACTGACGCCGATGCGTACGCCCTCGGGGCGCTCCCCCGTCGGCAGGGCCAGGGCCTCGACGGCCAGGATCTCCTCGAAGGAGAGCTCGCCGGTGGCGGGCGGTTCGGTGGCGGTGTGGGCGAGCAGCAGCGGGTTGTTCAGCTGGACCAGGCGCACGCCCAGGCCGATGAGCAGTTGGATCTCCGCCCGGATGATCTCCGCCAGGGCCTCGCCGAGTTCCCGGGCCGAGGCGGGGCCGCCGGAGCCGGCCAGGGCCGGGTCGAAGCAGGTGGCGGCGAGGTAGGCGGGCGAGGGCAGGGACACCTTGGGCGCGATCACCGTGAGTTCGCCGAGCAGGCCGGCCCAGTCGGCGAGCAGCGGTCCTTCGGCCTTCGGCAGGGACTCCGCCACCCAGTCGGCCAGTCCGCCGGTGCGCCGCCCGGTGCGGCGGAAGCCGGAGACGCCGTCGAGGACAGCGCTGCGGAAGTCCTCGCGGGGGAGGTCGCCGTCGGTGACGACGGTGGAGCGCAGTTTGCGCTGGAAGACCACGGCCTCCTTGACCGCGGCGCGCTCGGCCTCGCGCAGGGCCTCGGGGTCGCCGCCCTGGGCCGCGCGTTCGCGGGCGGCTGTCAGGGCGGCGGGGCGCACGAGGCTTCCGTGGTGGTCGATGCGGTAGTTGAACGTGTCGGCCATGGATCAGGCTTCCTTTCCGGCGGGACTGCCGGAGGCACCGGCGGGATTGCCGGAGACGCCCCAGGCGGCGAACTCCAGTTCGTAGCCGAGCGACGTCAGGACGTCGTCCGCGATCTGCTGGTCCTCGTCCGCGGTGCCTCCGGCGATGCCGAGGCCGCCGATGATCTCGCCGTCCTTCTTGATCGTGACGCTGCCCTCGGTGGCGAGGATGGGCAGGGCGGCGCCGGGCAGTTGGGAGAGCTGGGAGAAGAAGACGGGCTGACTCTCCTGCCACTTCTTCAGCATGTTGCCGGGGCGCTGCATGACGGCCGCGGTGTACGCCTTGGCGCGGGCGATGTCCGGGGTGAGCGGGCGGGCACCGTCCGCGCGGCGGATGGCGACGGGGAAGCCGCCGGCGTCCACGACGGCGGCGCTCACGGCCTTGCCGAGCGCCTGGGCGCGCTGGTGGGCGGCATCGATGATCTCTTCGGCGGCCTTGAGGGTGAGGGCGCTCATGCGGCTTCCTTCGGGGCGGTGAGGGTGCGGCGCAGGCGGGCGACGGCCGCGTTGTACTCCCGGGGCGTCTCCCAGTACATCGAGTGCGGGGCTCCGGGGACGATCTCCAGGTGGGAACCGTCCACCAGTTCGTGGGCGCGGGTGACCGTCTTCACGCTGAGCACCGCGTCCTTCTCACCGGCGAGGAAGGCGACCTCGACGCCGGAGTCCCGAATCTCCTCCAGCCCGGGGCCGTCGGTGTCGAGGTTGCGCAGATCCTGCATGGTGGCGGCGTTGAAGGTGCCCATCTGCCGGAACAGGAAGGTGAGGTCGGCCCGCTCCCGCTGGAATTCCTTGGTGAGCAGCCGGTCGATGACGGGCAGTTCGACGGCCTCGGCGCGGTCGGCCGCGGCCAGCTCCTTCAGCTCGGGGTGGCTGATGCCGCCGAGGGAGTGGCCGAGGACCACCGCACCGACACGCTCGGGCCGTACGAGGCCGGCGCGGAGCGCGGGGATCGAGCCGATGGACTGGCCGACCAGCATGGCGTCGGACAGGTCCTCGCGGTCCAGGACGGCCACGACGTCACCGTGGAAGGCCTGGCCGTCGAACTCGGTCTGGGGCGCCGACAGCCGCGTCTTCCCGAAGCCGCGGAGGTCGAGGGTGACGACGGTGAACTCGTCGCGCAGTGCCGCGACCTGTTGCCACCAGGCCGCGTGGTGCCCCCCTGAGCCGTGCACGAAGACGATCGCGGGTCCGGCGCCGTGGCGTTCGTAGTAGACGGACGCGCCGTCGGAATCGACATAGGGCATGAAAGGGATCTCCTTGGCGAGGTCTGCGGCTCAGTTGGGGCGCTTGCCGTGGAAGACCAGCTCGATCATGGTGTGGTCGGGGTCGTGGATGTAGCAGAACTTGGAGTGGTTCTCGGGACGCTCGATCGGGCGGGTGTGGCGGATGCCCAGGTCCTTCAGGTGCGCCAGGAAGTCGTCCCAGTCGTCGACCTCGACGGCGAAGTGGTAGGGCGCCATCCGGTCCATCTCCTCGACCGGGGTGAAGTGCAGGTCGAAGTTGCCGCGCGTCATCAGCACGACCCGGGTGTTGGACTTGGGCTGGATCCTCTTCATCCCGAAGACCCTGGTGTACCAGGCGGCGGTCCGGTCGGGGTCGGTGGTGGGGAAGTTGACGTGGTGGATGTAGCGGGGTTCCTTGCTCACGGCTGCTGCCTTTCGGGGGAGGTGGCTGGGGGCCGGGCGGCTTCCGCCCGGACGGGGTTCGACAGGACGCCGATGCCGCTGATCTCGACGTCGACGGTGTCGCCCGGTTCGATCTGGCAGGTGGACTCGGCGCCCATCCACAGGACGTCACCGGGGTGCACGGTGATGTACTTGGTGATCTCCACGAGGTGGTCGAAGGGGTCGAAGACCATGTCGCCGGTCGGGAAGAGGGCGCGGACCTCACCGTTGACGCGCAGGGTGGTCGTCTGCGCCAGGGCGTCGGTATCGGTCTCGATCCAGGGGCCCATCGGCTTGAAGGTGTCGCTGTTCTTGCTGCGCCAGAACGTGCGGTCCTCGTGCTGCCAGGCGCGGGCGCTGACGTCGTTGCCGATCGTCCAGCCGAAGACGGCGTCCCGTGCCTGCCGGCGGGTGGCGTGCCGCAGGGTCCGGCCGATGACCGCGACCAGTTCGGGTTCGGCCTCGAACCGGCCGCGCACCCCGTCCGGCTTCACGATGGCGGTGCGGTGGCCGGTGAGCGCGTTGTTGGCCCGGTAGCCGGCCTCCGGGCGGTCGGGCACGACCGCGGCCGTGTCGCCGAGCAGCCGGGCGTGCTCGATGTGGCGCCGGTAGTTCATGCCCACGGCGTAGAAGACGGGCGGCACGACGGGAGGCAGCCAGCATGCCTCGTCGAGCGGGACCGTACCGATGACCGTGGGGTCGCCTTCCAGGGGCGAGTCGGAGAGCAGGAGCACGGCGTCGTCCTCGACGCGGCCCCACACCGCCCGTCCGCCCATGGAGATCCGGGTGTATCTCATGTCGGCTCAGTCCGTCAGCAGGTGGGAGACGCGCTGGGTGACCAGGTAGGCGTCCAGGCCCTCCGGTCCGCCCTCGCGGCCGTAGCCGCTGGACTTGACTCCGCCGGAGGGTGCCTCGTGGACGGAGCCCCCGCAGTGGTTGATGGAGAGGATGCCCGCCTCGAACTCGCGGGTGAGGCGTTCGGCGGTGGCCGCGGAGCGGGGGAAGCCGTATGCGGCGAGCCCGTACGGCAGCGCGTTGGCGATGCGCAGGGCGTCGTCGAGATCGGTGAAGGGGACGATGGGTGCGAGCGGTCCGAACGGCTCCTCGGCCATCAGGGCGGCGTCGCCGGGAACGTCGGTGAGCACGGTGGGGGCGTAGAAGTAGCCCTTGCCGGGGAGGCGTTCGCCGCCGGTGAGCACCTTCGCCCCCCGGGACACGGCGTCGGTGACCAGGGCGTCCATCGCCGTCAGCCGGCGTTCGTTGGCGAGCGGGCCCATGGTGACGCCCGCGTCGAGTCCGTCTCCGACCACGAGCGCCTCGGCGGCCCGGACGAACTCGCCGGTGAACTCCTCGACCAGGCTCTCGTGGACCAGGAAGCGGCTCGGCGAGGTGCAGACCTGTCCGGCGTTGGCGAACTTCGCGGCGGCGGCGCGGCGGGCGGCGGACACCGGGTCGGCGTCCTCGCACACGATGACCGGGGCGTGCCCGCCCAGTTCCATGAGGGACGGCTTCATCTCGGCGCCGGCGGCGGCCGCCAGCAGTTTACCGACGGGCACCGAGCCGGTGAAGGCGATCAGCCGGGTCGCCGGATGCGCGATGAGATGGGCGGAGACCTCGGCGGGCTCACCGAACACCAGGTTGAGGACGCCCGCGGGCACCCCCGCGTCCTCGAAGCAGCGGACCAGTTGCACCGCGGTGCCGGGGGTCTCCTCGGACGCCTTGATCACCAGCGAGCAGCCGGCCGAGAGCGCCGCGGCGATCTTCCGCATCGGCGAGCCCGCGGGGAAGTTCCACGGGGTGAAGGCGGCGACCGGGCCGATGGGCCGGCGGCGTACGGAGAGCAGGGTGCCGGACTCGGAGGGGATCACCCGTCCGTAGGCGCGGCGCGCGTCGTCGGCGTCCCAGCGCAGCGCCCCGGCGACACGTCTGGCCTCCCCACTCGCCTCGCGCAGCGGCTTGCCCTGCTCCAGGGTCATGATCCGCCCGACCTCCTCGGCCCGGGAGACCAGCAGGTCGGCGGCCTTGTGGAGGATCGCGGTGCGTTCGGCGACCGGCGTGTCGCGCCAGGTCACGAAGCCGGCCTCGGCCGCCTCGGCGGCGCGGTCGAGATCGGCGGTGGTGGCGAGCGGTACCTGTCCGAGTACCTCTTCGGTGGCCGGGTTCACGACCGCGGTGGTGCGCCCGGTCGCGCCCTGGCACCATTCGCCTGCGATGTACATGCGGATGGCTGGGTAATCCTGATGGGTCGTCATGGGTGCGTGTGCCCTCTCACGCTCGGCGGATGGGGGTTCAGGAGGCGGTGTTCCCGGCCGTGTCACGGGAACTGCGCAGGGTCCAGATGTGGTGCGGCGGTGTCGTCTCGTGGACGCGGGTCTCGTAGGAGTCGTCGACCCGGTCCATGTCGGCCGCGTATTCGACGCGTCCACCGCACGGGGCGTGGATGAACCGGAAGACGTTGGAGCCGACGGTGTGCCGGCCGAGCCTGCGGGCCTCCGTCCATCCTTGGGCGATCATGTGGTTGCCGCCCTCGATGACGTCGTCGAAGCCGGGGACCTCGTAGGAGACGTGGTTGACGCCGGCGCGGTCGGGGCGGTGGCAGAGCAGGAAGTTGTGCTGGTCGTCGTCGCCCTCGCACTGCATGAAGGTGCCCATCGGCTTGACGATGTCGGTGGCCCGGAAGCCGAGGCGCTCGGTGTAGAAGGCGACGGCCCGCTCCTGGCCCTCCTTGGGGATGTTCAGGGCGACGTGGCACATGCGCAGCGGGCGTACCCGGCCGACGGGGCCGAGCGATTCGTTCCAGCGGCGCACGCTGCCCGAGACGTTCGGCCGGCGTACTGCGGGTACGGGCAGTTCGCGGGGCCGGGCCAGGGCCAGGCCGACGCCGAACCCCGTCTCGTCCACCGTGTGGTGGGTGCCGTCCGGGGTGGTGGTGACGGCCCGGTCCGCGGCGACGGCGGCCACCAGCGCGTCCAGTGCCTCCGTGGTGTCGACGCCCCAGACGACTTCCCGGATGGTGGGGGACGCCTCCAGCGGTTCGGGCAGCGACGGGTCAGGAGCGGTGTCGAGGTGCAGGATCTGCCCCGCGAGCGTCTCGAACGAGGCCCGTTCGCCGGTACGGTCCACGAGCGCGAGGCCGAAGTCCTCGAAGAAGCGCACGCACTCGTCGAGAGCGTCGACGCCGTAGGTCACCGATTCGATTCTCTGAATTCCCATGAACTCCTCATTTCGCGGACCTCTATGGTGGAACCGCACGGTCAACGGCTGAGCTGATCGTATTTTTTCGGGCCTGTGGGCCTCAATACGCGCGGCGTCCCGGACATCGCAACCATTCGTTGCGCACACGGTCACACGCACAGGGAATTACGGCTCCACGTCACCGGGTGATCGCGGGGATGGGGTTTCCGGAGAACCACTGGGTGAGAAAGTCCAGGAATACGGTGACCTTGCGCGGGGTGTCCTGTCCGGGCCCGTAGATCGCGTAGAGGGGCCGGTCGGGCACGGCCAGTTCGGGCAGGAGGACCTGGAGGGCTCCGGACACCAGGTCGTCGTAGGCGGACCGCTGCGGAAGCAGGGCGATGCCCCGCCCGTGTACGGCGGCCTTCTGCAGGGCGATGTAGGAGTTGGACGAGAAGGCCACGTTGCGGATCTTGTGCAGGGTGCTGGCGTGGCCGTGGCCGATCCGCCAGACCGGGTCGTTCACGTGGACCAGGCAGTCATGGGCCGCGATGTCGTTGGGGTGGCCGAGGGTGCCGTGCCGCTCCAGGTACTCCTGGGACGCGCACAGGACGAACGGCAACGAGGAGACCTTCTTGAGCCGGACGCTGGAGTCCCGCAGGTCCCGGGTGTGGAAGGCGATGTCGAAGCCGCTGTCGAGGAAGTCGTAGGTCCGGTCCGACATGCCGCCCAGCTCGAAGCGCATCACGATCTTCGGGTGGGCGGCCGAGAAGGCCGCGATGGCGTCCCCGAGGTCCAGGCTGCCGATCCACTTGGGACAGATGATGCTGAGCGTGCCCTCCGCCCGGTCGTGCCGCCGGGCCAGGGTGGCGTCCTCCGCCTCGATCTCCTCGAGGATGCGCCCGGCGAACTCCGCGTACCGCCGGCCGGGCTCCGTCAGACTGACGGAGCGGGCCGTGCGGTTGACCAGCCGCACACCGATCTGCCGCTCCAGCTCGGCGACGTGGCGCGAGACGAGCGACCCCGAGGAGCTGAGTTGCTTGGCCGCTCCGCTGAAGCTGCCGATGCGGGCGACGGTCACAAAGCTGCGCATGAGAAGCAGACGGTCCATGGTTCCTCCGGCCCCTGCACGGCCGAAGGCGCGTTCGGCCGCGCAGGTGTGGTTGGTGCGGTTGAGCGTGGGGGCCCGTGCGGGTGGGATGGGGTGCCGGGGTGGGGCCCGGGCCCGGATACGTGCGGGTGACGGGGTGGGTTCGCGGTCGAAGAGGAGCGCGAGGGGTGCGGAGCGGTGGCGAGCGGGTGGAGCCCGGGTGTCAGGACTTCTTCTTCACTGAGCAGTACTGCGGGGCGCTGTTGACGTTGTCGGCGGTGATGAGGCTGATCGGCGTCATGGCGATCTTGTCCGTCTTCTTCTCGTCGAGCAGTTTGAGCGTGTTGGTGACGGCGATCTTCCCGGTGGTCATGGCGGAGTTGGCGACGGTCGCGGCGAAGCGCCCGTCCTTGACCGCGGCCAGGCCCTCGTCGGTTCCGTTGACCGTCACGATCTTCACATCGGCCTGGGCCGCTTGGAAGGCCTTGAGCGCGCCGAATGCCATCTCCTCGTTCGCCACGAAGGCGTACGTCATCTTCGGGTGGGCCTGGATCATGTTCTCGGCGACGTCCTGGGCCTTGGCGGCGTTGAACATGCCCGGCTGGTTGGCGACCACCTTCGCGTTGTCCGGGAGGGCCTTGGTGAAGCCGTTGACCAGCAGGTCGGAGGCGGCACCGGGCGCGCCCGCGATCACTCCGACCTCGACGGACGAGCCCGCGGCGTCCTTCTCCACGAAGCCGGCGTCGAGCTCGCCGACCTGCTTGAGGTCGACCACCACCGCGCCGAGGATGTCGCTGGGGTCGTCGGTCACGACGGACGTCAGGAAGATGGGTATGTCCGCGCTCCTGGCCTTGGCGATGTCGCCCTTGAGCGCGTCGACGTTGACGGTCTGCACGATGAGCGCGTCGACGTTGCGGGAGATCATGTCCTCGATGTTGGACAGCTCCGTACCCGGGTTCTGGTGGGAGTTGGCCGTGAAGATCTTGGCCTTCTTCGCCTCGGCGGTCTCCTTCACGGACGCCTGGAGACAGGTGTGGAACTCGGTGTCGCCGCCGTTGACGAAGCCGAGCGAGACCGCCCCGTCGCCGGAGCCGGCGCCGCAGCCGCTCAGTACGAGGGCGAGTGCGGCGGCGGCAGAGGCGGCGGTGGCTCTGCGGGTGCGAGCGGAGAGATTCATGGAAGGGCCTTTCCAACGGTACGGGCGGGGGGGACGGGCGGCGGTCAGTGCGGGGAGGACTTCTTGTGGAGCTGGTTGGCGATCGCGGCGACGAGGAGGACGGCGCCCACGGAGATCTGCTGGAAGTAGCTGGACACCTGGAGGAGGTTGAGGGCGTTGGCCACCACTCCGAGGAGCACCACGCCGAGACAGGTGCCGATGACGGTGCCGAAGCCGCCGGCCAGCATGGTGCCGCCGATCACGACCGAGGCGACCGCGGTGAGCTGGAGCTGGAGGCCGCCGGTACCGGGGCTGCTCGCCCCGAGCCGTGACAGCAGCATCAGCCCGGCGAGGCCGGACAGTGCGCCGGCCAGGCCGTAGAGCACCAGCTTCTGCCGGTTGACGTCGATGCCACTGAGACGGGCGACGTGTTCGTTGCCGCCGATGGCGAAGGCGTCGCGGCCGAAGACGGTGAACTTCATGACGAGGCCGACGACGAGGAGTACCAGGATCGCCACGATCAGCAGGTTCGGCAGGCCGAGCGTCTTCCCGGTGCCGAGCGCGGACAGGTGGTCCCCGATGGAGACGCTGAGCCCGTTGAGCACCAGGAGGGCGACGCCGTCCAGGAGGGTGGCGGTGGCGAGGGTGGCCACGAAGGGCGCCACGTTCGTGTAGGTCACGACGAGGCCGTTGACGAGACCGATGGCGGTGGCCAGCACCAGTGACACGATCACCGTGAAGGCGGTGGAGCGGCCGTCCGCGAGGAACTGGGCGGCGACGGCGGTGGTGACCGCCGCGTTGCTGCCCATCGAGAAGTCCATGCCCCCGGCCGTCATCAGCAGGGTGAGCCCGGCGGCCAGGACGGCGACGACGCTCACCTGCCGCAGGACGTTGACCAGGTTGGTGGAGGTGGCGAACGAGTCGGTCTGCACCCCGGCGAACACGATGACGACGACGAGTACGGCTATCAGGCCGGCGTGCGGGACGCCGGTGAGTGCGCGGAAGGGCCCCGCCGTCCGGGTGGCGTGCGTGGGGCTCTTGGTTCCGGGTGTCTCCGGCGGAGCGGTGAGGCTCATCGGGGTTGTCCTCCGAGGGCGGTGGCGACGAGTTCGTCGCGGGTGATGGCGCTGACGTCGTGCTCGGCGACCACACGGCCGGCGCTGACGACGATCACGCGGTCGGACAGGCGCATGACCTCTTCGGCGGACGAGGAGGCGAGCAGGACGGCCACGCCCCGGGAGGCGAGTGCGTCGATCAGCTCGTGGATGTCGGCCATCGCCGACACGTCGACGCCGTTGGTGGGGTCTTCGAGGAAGCAGGCGACCGGTGACGTCTCCAGCCACTTGGCGAGCAGGACCTTCTGCTGGTTGCCGCCGGAGAGGCCGGCCACCACCGGGTTGGGGGTCAGGGAGACCACCCCGTAGGCCTCTCGGCGCGGGGCCGCGCGGCGGGTCATGTCGGCCCAGCGCTGCAACCGCCGCCGGCCGAGCCGGTCGGTGACCAGCATGATGTTCTCGTCCACAGTGAGCCCGGGGATCAGGCCGAGCGCACGGCGGTCCCCGGTGACGCAGCGCAGGCCGCCGGCCAGCGAGCGCGCGACGTCGCCGAAGGGCACCGCGGCCCCGCCCACCTCCATCTCCCCGGTGTCCGGGCGCAGTCGGCCCGACAGCAGATCGAACAGCCGGGACTGGGCGTCCCCGGCCGGGCCGAGGACGCCGACGATCTCGCCCTTGCGGACCTGGACGCCGAAGTCGGCGATGTCGCGGCCGTGGGACAGGCCCCGTACGGACAGCGCGACGGTCCGCGCGGGTGCCGGGCGTTCCGGCCGGCGGGAGACCACGTCGCGGCCCACCATGTGGCGGACCAGGCCGGCGGAGTCCGTCTCGGTGGCGGGGCCGCTGTGCACCACGGAGCCGTCCCGGAGCACGGTGACGTGGTCCGCGATCGACAGCACCTCGTCGATGTAGTGCGAGATGTAGACGACGGCCACACCCTCGTCACGCAGGGTGCGCACCAGGGTCCGGATCTGCTCGGCGGCCGCCGCGCCCAGGCAGGCCGTGGGTTCGTCCAGGATCAGGACCTTGCCGCCGCGCCGTACCTCGCGGGCCACCTCCACCATCGTCTGCTCCGCGACGGTGAGTCCGCCCGCGGTGCGCTTCACGTCGATGTCGATGTCCAGGTCGAGCAGGGCCTGACGGGCCTGGCGCTCGACGGACTTCCACGACACCACGGAGCGTGCGGCGGGGAGGTCCCCGAGCATGATGTTCTCGGCCACGGTCAGTGTCATCACCAGTTCGCGGCGTTGCGGGACGGTGGAGACGCCGAGCTGACGCGCCCTGCGCGCGGTGAGTCCCGAGTGGCGCGTACCGCCGATCTCGATCGTGCCGCCGTCCCCTTGGTGGGCCCCGGAGAGGAGCTGGACCAGAGTGGATTTCCCGGCGCCGTTCATGCCCATCAGGGCGTGGACCTCACCGGCGCGGATGTCCAGCGAGGCGCCCCGCAGAGCCACGGCTCCGCCGAAGCGCTTGGTGAGGTCGCGGACGCGGACCACCGGCTCCGGGACCGGACGGTCCACGGCGCGGGTCGTCCCCGGAGCGGTCGTGGCGGACACGGCCGTACTCCCTTCCGTACGTGGCTGGGGGCGGGCTGTCACGGCTGCGACCGGTCCCCGTCACCGCTGACGCGCGCGAAGCCGCGGATGTCGGGGAACGGGGGCTCGCGGTCGGCCTGGAGGTCGACCTGGAAGGCGTTCAGGCACATGCCGAGCATCGTGAAGTTGCCCAGGGACCCGATGGCGTCGACCAGGGCCTGCGAGCCGAAGTGGGCATGCGCGCGGGCGAAGGTGTCGTCCGAGACGAAGTGGGTCCGCAGCAGTTCCTCGCAGAACGCGTAGAACGCGGTGTCCGCCTCGTCGGTGAATTCGGGTGTCCGCCGCTCGGCGATGGCCTCGACGGCCTTTTCGGGAACGCCGGCCTCGACCGCGGCGGCCACGTGTGCGTTCCAGGAGTACTGAGCGTCGAAATGGCGTGCGGCCATCAGCAGGGTCAGTTCCCGCAGGCGCTTCGGAAGACTCGACTCGAAACGCACGAAGGCGCCGAGTGATTCGACCCGCTCGCACAGCTCGGGGCTCTGCAGCCATACCCGGAAAGGTCCGCGTACGCCGCCGCGGCGTGCTGTGATCCTGGCGTGGAGTTCGCGCTGCCGGTCGTTCATCTCTTCGGCGGCGAGTACGGGGAGTCTCATGGGCGTCGGCTGCCTCTCATCCGGTGGCACGGGCGGTTCGACCGTGCAATGGCAGCCGACCGTACCCCCGAGTCGCCGGGGCTCACCCCTCCCGGAACGCAAGGTAAAACTGCACGCCGGACGCCCCTCGATACGTGGTCCCGGGACCTACCGTCGGACGACGCACCGACGTCGAGAGGGATTTCGCATGACCGTCGTCATCAAGGCCGCCGCCGTCCGACTGCTGGACCGGGGAGGCTCCGTCGTGACCACTCCCCTGGTCACGACTCAGGCCGCGAAAGGCGAGAACCTGATCACCAGCGGAATGAGCGTGTATCCGGTGGGTTCCGGGGCGCCGATGCACTCGCACAACTGCGACGAGCACGTGACGGTCCTGGAGGGGGAGGCCGAGGTACTGGTGGGAGGCGAGGTGACCCGCCTGGAGCGCTTCGACACCACGTACATCCCCTCCCCCCTGCCGCACCTCTTCCGGAACGTGGGCGACACGCCCCTGCGCATCCTCTGGGTCTACACCTCGGGCACGGTGACCCGGACGTTCACCGAGACGGGTGTGACGGTGGAGCATCTGTCGGCGGCCGACCAGATGGGGTGAGGCGGCGCCGGGAGTCCGGCGCCGCCTCGGTCCTGTGGTGTCCTG
>NZ_KL585395.1:224469-224595 GCF_000721935.1 Streptomyces sp. NRRL WC-3549 | reverse complement strand
GTGGCGGACGGCGATCTCCGGGCCGACGTGGACATACGCATGGCCACCCGGCTGCTCTTCGGGATGGTGAACTCGCTGGTCGAGTGGTACCGCCCGCAGCCGGAGGGGGCCGGCGAGCGGCAGCAG
>NZ_KL585395.1:222233-224246 GCF_000721935.1 Streptomyces sp. NRRL WC-3549 | reverse complement strand
GGAGGGGGCCGGCGAGCGGCAGCAGCTCGCGGACACCGTCGTGCGGCTCGCCTTCGACGGCATGCGGGCCGCCCGCTGACCGGCCCGCCCGCCTGACGGATCAGGCGGGCTCGGGCAAGGGGTCGGGGCGGGGCCCCAGGTCGGTTTCCTCGAACACCAGCAGGGTGCGGGTGGACAGCACCTCGGGGATGGCCTGGATCCTGGTCAGGACGAGCTCGCGCAGGGCCCGGTTGTCCGGTGTGTGGACCAGCAGCAGCACGTCGAAGTCACCGCTGACCAGCGCGATGTGGGAGGCGCCCGGCAGGGCTTCGAGCTGTTCGCGCACCGTGCGCCAGGAGTTCTGGACGATCTTGAGCGTGATGTACGCGGAGGCGCCCTGCCCGGCCCGTTCATGGTCCACCCGTGCGCTGAAACCACGGATCACCCCGTCCTCGACGAGCCGGTTGATCCGGGCGTACGCGTTGGCCCGCGACACGTGGACCCGCTCGGCGACGGCGCGTATCGAGGCGCGCCCGTCCGTCCGGAGGATGCGGAGGATGTCGCGGTCGACGGAGTCCAGCGGCCGTGCCGGCGGCGTGGGGGCGAGCCCGTCCTCGCCTCTTTCGGCCATTTGTTCAGCTGCCATCTGCCGGTGCCTCCCTGTTGTGGACGACCTGTCCCTATCCCAGGCTGTGGAGAACCGTTTGTCCACAGGCTGGAGGTGCCTGTAGCCAAAATGCACTCGCGACCGAACAATCGGTAGGTGAGGCGCGCCACACCCGTGCCTCGCTCACGCCTCGACATTTCTGCGGATTTCGACACCCCTCGATCCATCTCGATGCCAGGAGGTGCTTGTGATGACGGTCCAAGAGCTGGCCGGTGCAGCCGCCTACCGGCCCACGCCGCCCCCGGCCTGGAAGCCGCTCACCGACCCCGCGCCGCTGCTCCCGGACCCCGAGCCGTATCGCGTGCTCGGTACGGACTCCGCGGCCGGTGCGGACCCCGAGCTGCTGCTCAGGCTCTACGCGGAGCTGGTGCGTGGCCGCCGGTACAACGCCCAGGCCACGGCCCTGACCAAGCAGGGCCGTCTCGCGGTCTACCCGTCGAGCACGGGGCAGGAGGCGTGCGAGGTGGCGGCGGCGCTCGTGCTGGAGGACCGGGACTGGCTCTTCCCGAGTTACCGCGACACGCTCGCCGCCGTGGCGCGCGGTCTGGATCCGGTCGACGCGCTGACGCTGCTGCGGGGCGACCGGCACACCGGTTACGACCCGCGTGAGCACCGCATCGCGCCCCTGTGCACCCCGCTGGCCACCCAGTTGCCGCACGCCGTGGGTCTCGCGCACGCGGCCCGGCTCAAGGGCGACGACGTGGTGGCGCTCGCCATGGTCGGCGACGGCGGGACGAGCGAGGGCGATTTCCACGAGGCGCTGAATTTCGCGGCTGTCTGGCGCGCTCCGGTCGTCTTCCTGGTACAGAACAACGGCTTCGCCATCTCGGTTCCGCTGGCCAAGCAGACCGCGGCACCGTCCCTCGCCCACAAGGCCGTGGGCTACGGGATGCCCGGCCGACTGGTCGACGGCAACGATGCGATCGCGATGCACCAGGTGCTCGGTGAGGCCGTGGCCCGGGCGCGGAGCGGCGGGGGGCCGACGCTGGTCGAGGCGGTGACCTACCGGATGGACGCGCACACGAACGCCGACGACGCGACGCGGTACCGCGGCGACAGCGACGTGGAGGCCTGGCGTGCGCACGACCCGATCCTGTTGCTGGAGCGGGAGCTGACCGGGCGCGGACTGCTGGACGAGGAGGCCGTCGGAAGGGTCCGTGACGCTGCGGAGCGGATGGCTGCGGATCTCAGGGAGCAGATGAACGCGGATCCGCCGCTCGACCCCCTGGACCTCTTCTCCCACGTCTTCGAGGAGCGGACCGGGCAACTGCGTGAGCAGGAGGCGCGGCTGAGGGACGAGCTGGAGGCCGAGCACGGCCACGGGAGCGAAGCGGAGGAGGGGCGATGACGACGACCGCCGCGGGGGC
>NZ_KL585395.1:220512-222005 GCF_000721935.1 Streptomyces sp. NRRL WC-3549 | reverse complement strand
GCGAGCGGCCCGGCCGGTCCACACAGGCCACCATGGCGCAGGCACTCGGGCGTGCGCTGCGTGATGCGATGGCCGAGGACCCCGCGGTCCACGTCCTGGGCGAGGACGTGGGCACGCTCGGCGGAGTCTTCCGCATCACCGACGGGCTGGCGAAGGAGTTCGGCGACGACCGCTGTACGGACACACCGCTGGCCGAGGCGGGGATCCTCGGCGCGGCGGTCGGCATGGCGATGTACGGACTGCGGCCCGTGGTGGAGATGCAGTTCGACGCGTTCGCCTATCCGGCGTTCGAGCAGTTGGTCAGCCATGTCGCCAAGATGCGGAACCGGACCGCCGGGACCATGCCCCTGCCGATCACCGTCCGGATCCCGTACGGCGGGGGGATCGGCGGGGTCGAACACCACAGCGACTCCTCGGAGGCGTACTACATGGCGACGCCCGGACTCCATGTCGTCGCGCCGGCCACGGTCGAGGACGCGTACGGGCTGTTGAGGGCGTCCATCGCCTCCGACGACCCCGTGGTCTTCCTGGAACCGAAACGGCTGTACTGGTCCAAGGCGCCGTGGTCGCCGGACGTCCCCTCCGCGGTGGAGCCGATAGGGCGGGCCGTCGTCCGGCGCCCCGGACGCAGCGCGACCCTGATCACCTACGGTCCGTCCGTTCCGGTATGTCTGGAGGCTGCCGAGGCGGCCACCGCCGAGGGCTGGGACCTTGAGGTCATCGACCTCCGGTCGCTCGTGCCGTTCGACGACGAGACCGTCGCGGCTTCCGTCCGGCGCACGGGGCGGGCGGTCGTCGTCCACGAGTCCTCGGGCTTCGGCGGCCCGGGCGGTGAGATCGCGGCCCGTGTCACCGAGCGGTGCTTCCATCACCTGGAGGCCCCGGTGCTGCGCGTGGCGGGCTTCGACATCCCGTACCCGCCGCCGATGCAGGAGCGGCACCACCTTCCCGGTGTCGACCGGGTGCTCGACGCGGTGGCCCGTCTTCAGTGGGAGGCCGAGAGCTGATGGCCCGAGTACTCGAATTCAAGCTGCCTGACCTCGGCGAGGGGCTCACCGAGGCCGAGATCGTGCGCTGGTTGGTGGACGTCGGGGACGTCGTCACCATCGACCAGCCGGTCGTCGAGGTCGAGACGGCCAAGGCGACGGTCGAAGTGCCCTGCCCGTACGGAGGTGTGGTGACGGCCCGGTTCGGGGAGGAAGGCGCGGAGCTTCCGGTCGGGTCGCCGTTGCTGACGGTCGCGGTCGGTGTGGACGACACGGCGGCACCCGGAACCTCCGGTCCGGCCTCCGGCTCCGTCGGCACCGCCGACGCGAACGGGAACGGTAGCGGGGGCGGGAACGGGGACGGCGGCGGACCGGCCGGGGAGACGTCCGGGAACGTCCTGGTGGGGTACGGCACGGGGGCTCCTGCGGCGCGGCGCCGCCGAGTCAGGCCGACCGCGTTCACGGCGCCGTCCTCGGTGGCCGCCGTGAGCACCGGGGCACCGGCTG
>NZ_KL585395.1:208334-220317 GCF_000721935.1 Streptomyces sp. NRRL WC-3549 | reverse complement strand
CGCCGCAGCCGCACCGGCACCAGCTTCGGCTCCGGTGCCCGTGCGGGCGCAGGCTGCGGACGAGGGCCGGGGGCCTGTGGCGGTCGTCTCCCCGCTGGTACGCAGGCTGGCACGGCAGCACGGACTCGACCTCCGTCACATCACGGGTTCGGGCCGGGACGGCCTGATCCTGCGTACGGACGTCGAGTCCGCCATCAGAGGCCTGGAACAGGAGGCCGCCGCCCCCGCGTCCCTGGGGCCACGTCCCGTACCGGCACCGGACGGGGCGGTCGCGGCCGAGCGGATCGCCCTACGCGGGGTCCGGGGCGCGGTCGCGGACAAGCTGTCGCGCAGTCGGCGCGAGATCCCCGAGGCCACGTGCTGGGTGGATGCCGACGCCACCGAGCTGATGGCGGCGAGGGCCGCGATGAACGGCACCGACAAGGGAGGAACGACGCCCAGGGTCTCCGTGCTCGCCCTGCTGGCCCGCATCTGCACGGCGGCTCTGGCCCGGTTCCCCGAGCTCAACTCCACCGTGGACACCGAGGCGCGGGAGATCGTGCGCCTGCCCGCCGTTCATCTCGGTTTCGCCGCCCAGACGGAACGGGGCCTGGTCGTCCCGGTCGTACGGGACGCCCACACCCGCAACACGGAGTCGATCAGCGCGGAGATCGGCTCCCTGACCGAGACGGCTCGGGCCGGCAGGCTCACCCCTGCCCAGCTCACCGGCGGCACCTTCACGCTGAACAACTACGGCGTGTTCGGTGTCGACGGATCGACCCCGATCATCAATCACCCCGAGGCGGCGATGCTCGGGGTCGGCCGGATCGTCGCCAAACCATGGGTCCACGATGGGGAGCTGGCGGTACGACAGGTCGTCCAACTCTCGCTCACCTTCGACCACCGGGTGTGCGACGGGGGGACCGCGGGCGGCTTCCTGCGGTACGTGGCCGACTGCGTGGAGCAGCCGGCGCTGCTGCTGCGCACGCTATAGACCGGGCGGGGGGCCCAGGGCCGGGGCCCGCCCCTGGGGGGCGGAACCTCTGGGGCGGAACCTCCGGGGCGAGGTTCTGGGGCGAGAACCCCAGGAGACGCGGCCCTGCGACCAGGCATCGGGCGCGGGCTCGCAGGCTGCACATCCACGCCCAGATCCGGACTGCCGGATCCGGGCTCGGGCCCGAGGCCCGAGCAGGTATCGGTTGCCGGGCGGGTCGCTGATCGCCGGGGGAGCGGACCCGCGCCACCGGCGGTCGGAGCCCGCCCGTCACCGGGCGGGGCGGAATCGGCCAGGGGATCGCTGGGCGGCCAGGGCCGGGACCGGGGCCGGGAGAGGGGGTGGACCGTTCAGGCCGCCGGTACGGGTCGGGGTCGGACGCGACCCCGGGCTGTCCTGGCGAAGCGGGGGGCACGCATACTCGGGGCATGACCGCGTATGACGCCATCGTTCTCGCCGGCGGGGCCGCGAGGCGGCTGGGTGGCGCCGACAAGCCAGGGCTGAGCGTGGGGGCACGTTCCCTGCTCGACCGGGTGCTCGCCGTCTGTGCCGGAGCCCGGACCACCGTGGTGGTGGGCGGGCGCAGGCCCACTCGGCGTCCGATCGTATGGGCGCGCGAAGTGCCCCATGGCGGAGGCCCGTTGGCCGCCCTGGACGCGGGGGTGCGGCAGACGGACCAGGGGGTGGTGCTGGTGCTCTCCGCGGATCTGCCGTTCCTGGGCGAGGAGACCGTCCGCTCGTTGCTGGCGGCAGCCGGAACAGGTGCCTGGGAGGGCGCCATGTGCACCGATCCCGGCGGCAGGGACCAGCCACTGGTCGCCGCCTACCGTGCCGAGCCGCTCCGCCGGGAGCTGGCGCTCCTGGCCACCGAACACGGCAGCCTCGCCGGGCTCCCCCTGCGTCTGCTGACCACAGAACTGGCGATGGCCCGTGTCGAGGCCGGGCCGCTGGCGTCGTTCGACTGCGACACCTGGGACGACCTTGCCGCCGCTCGCACCCGGATCAGGGAGCATGGGACCGTGCTGGACGAATGGATCACCGCAGTCAAGAACGAGCTGGGCATCGAACTCGACGTCGACATCGATGTTCTGCTCGACCTCGCCCGTGACGCCGCGCATGGCGTCGCCCGACCTGCCGCACCGTTGACCACCTTCCTGGTGGGGTACGCGGCTGCGGCGGCGAGCAGAGGGCAGAGCCCCGAGGACGCGGCAGAGGCGGTGGCCGAGGCCGCCCGCAAGGCCGTCGCGCTCGCACTCCGGTGGGAGGAAGAAACGGAGGCTGACGAAGGGGCCGGCGCGCCATGACCGTGCGTGGAGGCGAGGCCTCCGGCCCGCGACCGCCCTCCGGCGGAGCAGCCGAGAAGCGGACCGCCCAGGAGCGGGCTGCCGAGGAGCGGGCTGTCGAGGCACGAGCCGCCGAGGCACGGGCCGCCGAGGAGCGGGCCGTCGAGCAGGCGCTGGCGCTCGTGAGCGGACGGAGGCTGGGAACGGAGTCCCGGACCACACAGCCCCACAGCACACAGCCCCACAGCACACAGCACCCCGGCGGACAGCCGCACTCCACTCAAGCCCACTCCGCTCAAGCCCACTCCGCTCAAGCCCACTCCACTCGAATTTCCACCCCACAGCCCGCTGCTCAAGCCCACCCGGCAGAGGGCCACAGCGCTCACGCCCACGCCGTACACGGCCACACCACACCGCAGCAGGTCGGTACGACGTCGGCTGCGACGTCGGCGTCCCCGGACTCGCCGATTCCGAGGTTTCCGGATGCCGCAGCCGTGAGCACCCACGCCGGAACCCTGCGCACCAGCGTCACCCCGGAGGAGCCCGGCACCCACACCCGTTCCGGCCCCCGCACCCAACCCGGCGCCCCGTGGCGTGAGGCGCGTGCGCTGGCAGAGCGGCTGGGCCGGACGGCGCCCCTCCCCTCCCTCCGGCTCCCCCTGGACCGCGCCCTCGGGCACGTCCTGGCCGAAGCGGTGGTGGCGCTCACCGATCTCCCGTCCTTCGACACGTCAGCCATGGACGGCTGGGTCGTCGCCGGACCCGGACCCTGGGCCGTCCGGACCGGCCGGGGGCTCCTCGCGGGACACGGCGTGGCAGACCCCCTCCTCGACGGACAGACGGTCCGTATCGCCACCGGGGCCCGCATCCCGGCCGAGGCCACCGCCGTCATCCGCAGCGAACACGCCCGGCTCGACGAGGAGAAGGGCATGCTCCACGCCACCCGCGACGTCGTCCCCGGGCAGGACATCCGCCCGCGCGGCCAGGAATGCCGCTCCGGAGACCAACTCCTCCCCGCGGGGACCGTCGTGACCCCGCCGGTCCTCGCCCGTCGTGCCCCCGCCGGTCCTCGGACTGGCGGCCGCTGCCGGGTACGACGCGCTCGTGGGCGTACCCCGGCCTCGTGTGGACGTGCTCGTCCTCGGTGACGAACTCCTCACCGCCGGGCTCCCCCATGACGGGCTGATCCGGGACGCCCTCGGCCCGATGCTGGGCCCCTGGCTCCGTTCGCTGGGAGTCGAGGTCAGCGCTCCGCAGCGTCTCGGTGACGATGCGGAGGCGCTTCGGCACGCGCTCACCACCTCGGACGCCGACCTCGTCCTCACCACCGGCGGAACCGCCGCCGGGCCCGTCGACCACGTCCATCCGGTCCTTGCCGCGGTGGGTGCGGAGCTGCTCGTGGACGGGGTGTCGGTGCGTCCCGGTCATCCGATGCTCCTGGCACGTCTGCCGGACGCGGGGCCCTATGTCGTGGGCCTGCCCGGTAATCCGCTCGCTGCCGTGTCCGGGCTGCTCACGCTGGCCGAGCCCCTGCTGCGGGGCATCGCCGGACGCCCGGCCCCGGAGCCGTACCGCCCGACCGTGCACGAAGAGGTGGACGGCCACCCGCACGACACCCGGCTCATCCCCGTCATGCATCAGGCGGACAGCATCGTTCCCCTGCACTACAACGGTCCCGCCATGCTGCGAGGGATCGCAGCTGCGGACGGACTGGCCGTGGTGCCTCCGGGCGGGGTACGGTCCGGCACCGAGGTGGAGATCCTCGATCTACCGTGGGCCTCGGCAGCGCCGTGGACGGAAGGGTGTTTCACGTGAAACTTCCCGGCCACGATGCGATGGCCAGGCGCGCCGACGAGCACGTCGTACCCACTCGGGTACTCCTGCCTCGGCGCGTGGTGGACAGACCGCTGCGCCAGGTCGCCAAACGGCTTGCCATGGCGCTGACGGTGCTGGCCATAACGGTGTTCATCGTCTGGGCGGACCGGGACGGTTACCACGACAGCGCCGACACCAAGGTCGACCTCCTCGACGCCGCTTACTACGCGACCGTGACCCTCTCGACGACCGGTTACGGCGACATCACCCCGTACAGCGATTCCGCCAGGCTGGTCAACGTGGTGCTGGTGACACCGCTGCGCGTGCTCTTCCTGATCATCCTGGTCGGCACCACTCTCGAAGTCCTGACGGAGCGGACCCGGGAGGACTTCCGGCTGAAGCGTTGGAGATCCAACTTGCGTGAACACACCGTTGTCGTCGGTTTCGGCACGAAGGGCCGCTCGGCGATCCAGACGCTCTGCGCCACAGGCCTGAAGAAGGAACAGATCGTCGTCGTCGACCCCGCCGGCAAAGTGGTCGAGGCCGCCAATGCCGAGGGCTTCGTCGGGGTTCTGGGCGATGCCACACGCAGCGATGTGCTGTTGCGGGCCGAAATCCAGAAGGCGCGGCAGATCATCATCGCCACCCAGCGCGACGACACAGCGGTGCTCGTGGCGCTGACCGCGCGTCAGCTCAACCGGGGCGCGAAGATCGTGGCAGCCGTGCGCGAGGAGGAGAACGCGCCGCTGCTCCGTCAGTCGGGTGCCGATGCCGTGATCACCAGCGCGAGTGCGGCAGGCCGACTGCTCGGTCTCTCCGTTCTGAGCCCCAGCGCGGGCGCGGTCATGGAAGACCTCATCCAGCAGGGCAGCGGGCTCGATCTCGTCGAACGACCGGTGATAAAGGCCGAGGTGGGCAAGAACGTCCGGGAGACCGACGATCTGGTGGTCAGCGTGATCCGCGGTCACCGGCTCCTGGGTTACGACGATCCCGCGGCGAGCCCTCTCCAGCTGACGGACCGGCTGATCACGATCGTGCGCGCTTCCCCGCTCCCCAGTCCGCATGCGGTCCACCTCCCGCAGTCCCACCCCCGACCCTAGGGCGGAAACAGCCCAGCCCTCTCACCCCCCCCGCTCGGAGGGCCGAAGCCGCCCCACCCGCGCGCGTAAGAGGCCCTGCCCGCGGTCGTAGGGGCGGAGGATACGAGAGGGCGGCGGTGCGGGTTCCACGGGCAGGTCGGAACGCTTCCGGGGCCCGACACGGAGTAGCCTCGCGGCCATGTATGCGATCACGATCCCCGAACCCGGTGGCCCCGAGGCGCTCGTATGGGCCGAGGTCCCTGATCCCGTACCGGGCGAGGGCGAAGTCCTCGTCGAGGTCGTCTCCAGCGCGGTCAACCGGGCCGATGTCCTGCAGCGGCAGGGTTTCTACAACCCGCCCCCGGGTGCCTCCCCCTACCCCGGCCTGGAGTGCGCGGGCCGCGTCGTGGCGCTCGGCCCGGGGGTGACCGGGTGGTCCGTGGGCGACGAGGTGTGCGGTCTGCTGGCGGGCGGCGGCTACGCGGAGAAGGTCGCCGTGCCGTCCGGCCAGTTGCTGCCCGTACCCGAGGGCGTCGACCTGACGGTGGCGGCGGCGCTGCCCGAGGTGACCGCGACCGTCTGGTCCAACGTCTTCATGGTGGCCCATCTGCGCCCCGGTGAGACCCTGCTGATCCACGGCGGCTCCAGCGGGATCGGCACGATGGCGATCCAGCTCGCCAAGGCCGTCGGCGCACGCGTCGCGGTGACGGCCGGCGGACCCGAGAAGCTGGCCCGCTGCAAGGAGCTCGGCGCGGACATCCTCATCGACTACCGCGAGCAGGACTTCGTCGAGGAGCTGCGGCAGGCGACGGACGGCGCGGGCGCGGACGTCATCCTCGACATCGTCGGGGCCAAGTACCTGGACCGGAACGTCCGGGCCCTCGCGGTCAACGGCCGACTGGCGATCATCGGGCTCCAGGGCGGTGCCAAGGGAGAGCTGAACCTGAACGCCCTGCTCACCAAACGGGCTGCCGTCACCGCCACCTCGCTGCGCAGCCGCCCGCTCGCGGAGAAGGCCGCCATCATCGCGGCGGTACGCGAACACGTCTGGCCGCTGATCGCCGACGGCGTCGTCCGGCCGATCGTGGACCGTACGCTGCCGATGGCGGAGGCCGCGGAGGCCCACCGTGTACTGGAGTCGAGCACCCACATCGGCAAGGTGATCCTCCGGACCTCCGCCGCCTGATCTGCGCGGACCCGGCACAGCAGGGACTCCCGGCTGTCCGCAAGGCGGCCCACTCTGCGGCAGGGCCCGGCACCCATCCACGGGTGCCGGGCCCTGCCGCGTACGAAGGCGTGCGTGCGTGCGTTACAGGTACGGGCCGGAGCGCGCCGGGCCGTGCGGGTCGGGACCGCTCTGCTCCTCCTCGTGCAGGGCACCCGGGGGAAGGGCGCGCCGCATCTGCTCCAGCTGAGCGCGGGCCGCCATCTGCTGGGCGAACAGAGCCGTCTGGATGCCGTGGAACAGGCCCTCCAGCCAGCCGACCAGCTGGGCCTGCGCGATCCGCAGCTCGGCTTCGGAGGGCACGGAGTCCTCGGTGAACGGCAGCGAGAGCCGCTCCAGCTCCTCCACCAGCTCGGGCGCCAGGCCGTCCTCGAGCTCCTTCACGGAGCCCGCGTGGATCTCCTTCAGCCGGACCCGGCTCGCCTCGTCGAGGGGAGCGGCCCTGACCTCTTCCAGAAGCTGCTTGATCATGCTGCCGATGCGCATGACCTTCGCGGGCTGCTCGACCATCTCCGTCACCGGGATCTCACGCGACTCGTCGTCACCACCGCCACCGCCGCCGATGGCCATTCCGTCCTGCCCCACGACGAGGACCTGGGGGTGCTCCTGTGACCGGTCATTCCTCGGCATCTCCATGTGGCCATTGTCTCGCACACCAGCCGTACGTGAGAGTGGTGCCCCCGGAAAAGCAAGATCCACCCTTCCCGGGGGCACCTGAACGGCCGGTCGGTGGCGGAGACGGCATCGCCAACCCGCCCGGCCACCCGGGAATACCCGACGCCCGCCCTGCCTGTCCCCGGCCTCACCCCGCCCGGCCACCCGGAATACCCGACGCTCGCCCTGCCTGGACCCGGCCTCGGCCCCGGACCGGCCGCCCGGAACGCCCGACGCCGCCCTTCCCGGCCCCGGCCTCAGCCCCGGACCGGCCTTCCTGCCCCCAGCCCTGGCGGTCCAGGGGCACACGTCCGCCTACCCGGCCCTGCGGGCCAGGGTCAGACGCGACCCGGCGAACGCGGCGGCGAGCAGACCGGCCGTCACCGGTATGACCACGGCCGGCAGGGCCAAGGTGTCCCACGGCAACATGATCCGCGTGTAGGCCGAGTCCAACGGCTGCGTCGGTGTGTGACCGTCGTCAGTGCGTACGGCGCATGCGGAGTGCCAGGAACCCCGTTCCCAGCCCGACCAGGACGATCCCCGATCCCAGCAGCACCTGCTTCACCTGCTGAACGGCGGGGCGGTCGAACGCCTGCCGCTCGCGCGCGCTCCGCCCCGGTTCGGTGAACGCGTCGGGGGGTGGGGTGTGCGCGGGTGCCTCCACCGGCTCGTTCTCCGGCGGGGCCTCGTCGGCCGGGGTCCCGGTGGCCGCCGGCTCGGACGGCGCCGGTGGCCGCCCGGGGCGCGCACGCCCCTGTCCGGCGGTCCGCCCGGCCATGGGGGCCTCGTCCGCGGAGCCGGAGGGAGAGGGGGCGGCGGAGGACGACTGAGGTGCGATGCGGGGGCCGGCCGCCGGGGCGCGCTCGTGTGCGTACGCCGTGCCCGTGGCGCCGAGCGCCAGCCCCGCCGCCATCACCAGACAGGCCACGCACTGTGACGGCCGTGAAGCCAGGAGTCCTGGAGGCATGAGATCAGGGTCACATGCACCGATATGTCCGGCATCCCGTACGGAGCCACCGGCAGGGCGCACCCGTCGCGGGCGCCCGGAGCCGCCCTGCCACAGCCGACGACCGTCACAGCACAGCGGCGCCTGCCACAGCGGCGCCTGCCACAGCGGCGCCTGCCACAGCGGCGCCTGCCACAGCGGCACCCGCCACCGCCGCGCCTGCCACCGCCGCGCCCGGAACCGCCGGCCGCCGCCGCGGGGTCAGGCCGGGTCGCCCGTGGCGATACGCAGCTCGAAGTGCGCGCCCCGCTCGGCCACGGCCGTGCCCGTCGTCGGGAACTGGTCGATCACCTGGTCCTCGGCGTACGTGTTGCCCGGCATCTCGATCACCTTGACCGTCCACCCGGCGGCGTCGATGCAGGCCTTCGCCGAAAGGATGTCCTTGTACATGAAGTTGGGCGCCTGGACCTTCGCGGGGTCGTTCGTGTCCTCCCGCGCGTCCGTGCAGGCATCGGTCTTCATGGTCCGGTTGCGCTCCGGCGGCTTGTGCTCGCCGTCCGCCGCGAAGTCGCTGGTCCCGGGGTCGCCGTTCTTCGAGTCGTCGTCGTCCGTCACCAGGGCGCCGATCAGTCCGCCCACCGCGGCCAGGGCCACCACGGCCGACCCGACGACTATCCACCTGCTCCGCGAGGAGCCACCGCCCCGGCCCGCACCGCTCACCGCGGGCTGCGAGGACATCGCGTAGGGCGGCGGGGTCTGGTGCTGTCTCTTATACACTGCGGGTATCCGTACCCCGGGGTGGGCGCCGGCGTGGGCGCGTACGGGCCCGGCTGGTGGGACTGCGGCTGGTAGGGCGTCTGGATGCTGTGCGGGGCCGGTGCCGTCTGGTCGACGGGCGGGAAGACCGCCGAGCCCACCCCCGAGCCGCTGTTCGCCGGGCCGCCGCCGGCGACGATCACCGGGGTGCCCGCGTGGCCGCCCGCGTTGAGCACGCGGGTGATCTCGTCCTGCATCGCCGCGGCGCTGGGGAAGCGCTCGTTCGGGTTCTTCTTGAGGGCGCGGGCGACCAGCGCGTCCATGGCGGGGGTGACCGACCGGTTGATGCCGGACGGTGCGCCCGGCTCCTCCTGCACGTGCGCGTACGCGATGGCGAGCGGTGAGTCCGCGTCGAACGGGATACGTCCCGTGAGGAGTTGGAAGAGCATGATGCCGACCGAGTAGAGGTCGGAGCGCGCGTCCACCCCGCGGCCCAGGGCCTGCTCGGGGGAGAGGTACTGCGGGGTGCCGACGACCATGCCCGTCTGGGTCATGGAGGTGACGCCGGACTGCATGGCGCGGGCGATGCCGAAGTCCATGACCTTGACCACACCGCGCTTGGTCATCATGACGTTACCGGGCTTGATGTCCCGGTGGACCAGGCCCATTTCGTGGCTGGTCTCCAGCGCGGCCAGCACATCGGCCGTCACCTTGAGCGCCTTGTCGGCCGGCATCGCACCGAACTGCTGGATGTCCGCCTGGAGTACGGAGCCGAGCGGCTGCCCCTCGACGTACTCCATGACGATGTACGGCATCAGCGCGCCGCCGAGCTCGTCCTCGCCCGTGTCGAACACCGAGACGATGTTGGTGTGCTGGAGCTTGGCGACCGCCTGGGCCTCGCGCCGGAACCGCTCGCGGAAGGACTGCTCGCGGCCCAGCTCCGTGTGCAGGGTCTTGATGGCGACCTGGCGGTCGAGCGCCGAGTCGTACGCCAGGTAGACGGAGGCCATCCCACCCTCGCCGAGCAGGTCACGCAGCTGGTAACGGCCCCCGGCCAGGGAACCGCCCGCGTACCGCCCCTGCGTTCCGTGCGCGCCGTCCTGGCTCATGACTTGCCGATCCCCCCGGGCGCCCACGGACGCGGTGTTCCTGATGCCTGTTACGGGCCAAGTCTGCCCGAGGGGTCCGACACGTCAAGCCGGGTGCCCGTTCCGTGACCCTACGCACAAGAAGCGTCTCGGAAGCGTTACAGGACGCCCACCGGATTTGCGTGGGCGGCGCGCCAGCCGATTGGATGACCGGTCCCTCTCGGAATCGGTGTGCGGGCCGAAGGCTGTAGCGTGACGTCGCAATGCAGCACACCGTGAGAACCCGCGGACGCGTGGACAGAAACGACGGCGAGGACTGATGGCACCCGAATCCGAAGCAAACGGCGGCGGAGTTTCGGATGGCACCGACTCCTGGGGTGTCGATGGAGTGGTCGGAGACGGCCGTTACCGCATGACCCACCGGCTCGGCCGGGGTGGTATGGCGGAGGTGTTCGCCGCGGAGGACGTACGTCTGGGACGCACCGTCGCGGTGAAACTGCTCCGCTCCGACCTGGCCGAGGACCCGGTCTCCAAGGCGCGGTTCACCCGGGAGGCACAGTCGGTCGCCGGGCTCAACCACCACGCGATCGTCGCCGTGTACGACTCCGGCGAGGACGTCGTGGGCGGCGCGACCGTGCCCTACATCGTGATGGAGCTGGTCGAGGGGCGGACCATCCGCGACCTCCTGATCAGCGCCGAGGCCCCGCCGCCCGAGCAGGCGCTGATCATCGTCTCGGGGGTGCTGGAGGCGCTCGCCTACTCGCACCAGCACGGCATCGTGCACCGGGACATCAAGCCGGCGAACGTGATCATCACCAACTCCGGCGCCGTCAAGGTGATGGACTTCGGCATCGCCCGCGCCCTGCACGGCGCACAGTCGACGATGACGCAGACCGGCATGGTCATGGGCACGCCCCAGTACCTCTCCCCCGAACAGGCCCTGGGCAAGGCGGTCGACCACCGGTCCGACCTGTACGCCACCGGCTGCCTGCTCTACGAACTCCTCGCGATGCGGCCCCCGTTCACCGGCGAGACGCCCCTCTCGGTGGTCTACCAGCACGTCCAGGACATCCCGGTCCCGCCGTCCGACGTCTACGACGCCGTGCCGCCCGAGCTGGACGGCATGGTCATGCGCTCCCTCGCCAAGGAGCCGGACGACCGGTTCCAGAGCGCCGAGGAGATGCGCGGCCTGGTCCAGTACGCCTTGCAGATGCTCCAGGTGCAGGGCGGGCACACCGGTACCTGGAACACCGGCCCCGTCATGGGGCACGACGGCGGTCACACCGCGGCCATGCCCATGGGCGCCACGACCGCCATGGCGCACCCGGTGCACGGGGACACCTCCAAGGGCCCGATCCTGCCGCCGATGAACCCGGACGACGGGGCGTACGCCGGCGGCCGGCCCGACGGCGGAGGGCGCGGCAAGATGCTGCTCTTCGTCGTGCTGGCCCTCATCGCGATCGGCGCCGGCGTCGCGTTCGCCATCAGCGCGGCCAACGAGAACGAGGCCGAGAAGCCGCCGGCCGCCCCCTCCGCGTCGACCTCCCCCTCTCCCGACGCGTCCTCGGCGAAGCCGACGGACGAGGCGACGGACGAGGCGCCCGAGGCGCCGGACAACAGCACCGGCAACCAGAACTGGCGCACCCGGCAGCCTTCCTGGGAGGCGTCGGACACCCCCACCAGGCCGACCCAGGAGCCGACCCAGCCCACCGCCTCGCCCGATCCGGGGACGAGCGAGGGCGGTACGGCGACGGAGGGCAGCTCTGGCGACGAAGGCGGGTCGGAGGGTGACTCCGGCGACACCGGTGAGACCAACGGTGAGCCGGCCAACGGCGGGGGAGCCGCCGAGGGGGCGAGCAGCGGTGCCGCCGCCGGGAGCGCGTCCGGGGTCACGACCGGCACCACCACCGCCGGCACCGGCACCACCGGGTGAGACGGGGCCTCACCCGGTGGTGAGACGGGGCCTCACCCCGTGAACGCCTCGCTGACCGTCTCGTAGGCGCGCGTCCACCACACCGCCAGGGCCGACACCGCAGGGAACTGCGGGTCGGCCCTGCGGTCGTGCAGGCGGTAGCGCCAGCTCAGTATCCAGAAGTCGTTCAGCCGCTCCCACCACACCCGGTGCACCGCGGCGGCGAGTTCGGCGGCGGAGGCCCCGGCGGCC
>NZ_KL585395.1:193513-208129 GCF_000721935.1 Streptomyces sp. NRRL WC-3549 | reverse complement strand
CCCGCCGGTAGGCGCGGGCGTACGCCCGCACCTTCTCCAGGGCCAGTTCGCCGTCCGGGCGGACGAAGAAGATCACCGCGGCCCGTACGGCTTCCTCCGCCCGTGGCTGTACGCCGAGCCGGTCCCAGTCCACGATCGCCACCGGCTCGGGCCCCTGGTACAGCAGGTTCAGCGGATGGAAGTCGCCGTGCACCCACCCGCGCGCCGGTTCCCCGGGGGGCGGCGGGCGGCGGTGGGCGTGCTGTTCCAGCAGCGCACGGCGCTCCACGAGGCGGTGCACGGCGAGTTCGTCGAACGCGTCCCGGGGGCCCGTGCCGTGCGCGGACGCGGACGCCAGCAGGTCGTCGATCAGCGCGAAGGTGTCCGCGGGGTCCGGGCTCTGACCCCGTACGGCGGGCGGCGGGGTCGCCTCCATGACCTGCTCCAGGCCGGTGTGGACGGCGCCGAGGAGCGCACCGAGCCGACGGGACTGGGCGGTCGTCAGCTGGGCGCCGTCCCGGTGCAGGCCGTCCACCCAGGGGTGCAGGGCATAGCGCCGGCCGTCGATGACGGTCACCGTGTCACCGTCCGTGTCCGCGAGCGGCGGGGCGACGGGGACGCCCAGCGAGTGCAGCTGCTGGGTCGCGCGGTGCTGACGGACGATGGTGGCGTGGTCACCGCTGGCGTCGTCGAGGTGGTGCTTGTCGAGGTGATGCTTGAGGAAGTACGTCCCGCTGGTGGTCGAGACCCGGTAACCGTGGTTCAGCAGTCCCTTGGTGAGCGGCTCGCAGGCGAGGGGCTCACCGGTCCGGGGGTAGCGGCGCAGCACCTCGCCGACCGGAGGAACAGGTGGAAAAGTCACAGATGAGCGCAGCACTCGCCACATGTTAGGTGACCCTGCGTGGCTGGTTTTACGGACTTGCGCTGAAAGCGAGAGTGTGCATGCGCACCACGTGCGGGGTGAACCGGAGGTAGACCGGCTCGAACGGTTCGCCGTTCACTTCGAGCGGCCCGGCGCCGAAGAGAGCCCGCTGGTCAGGGGGCGGATCGGTGAGCTCGGCGGGGCCGGTGCACTGCACCGACCACGGTCCGTCGGTGTCGTCCGGCGCGGGGGCCCCGGGGGAGCCGTAGTTGTCCGCCCCGTAGGCGATGACACTGCCGTCGCAGCACTCGTGGTAGCCCAGGCCCCTGTGCAGCCGCAGGAGCACCCGGCCGCCGACCACCTGGTGTCTGGCCACGGCGAGGAGGGGCAGGGCCCGCATGCTCGCGGCCAGCCGCCCGTAGGGCACCCGGGCCAGCAACTCCATCGCCCGCCGCCCGTCGGAGGCCGAAGCGGAACCGGAACCGGCTGCCGAAGCGGAACCGGAAGAAGGGCCGCCGGAGCCCGTACGCGGACGGCTGTCCGGAAGCGGGTCGGGGCCGCTGCCGCTGCCGACGGGGCCGCCGGGGCCCAAGGGGCGGGGAGAGAGCATGGCTCCCACTGTCCGGTACCGGTAGGAACGGTGTAAGAGTCCGCGGCCCCGAGCGGACCGGGACCAAAGTCCTCGCGGCGGAGCTCAGCGCTTCTCGGCCTGGAGCCGGGCCACGTACGCCGCCGCCTGGGAGCGTCGCTCCATGCCCAGTTTGGCCAGCAGGCTGGAGACGTAGTTCTTATACACGGTGCAGCCGCTCGCCGATGACCCGGTTCGTCAGCCCCTCGCCGATGAGGTCGAGGATCTTGCGCTCCTGGTCCGTCAGGCCGGCCAGCCTGTCGTCGCCCCTGCCGCTCTTCCCCTCACGGAGCCGTTCCAGCACCCGTGCGGTCGCGACGGGGTCGAGCAGTGACTTCCCGGCCGCCACGTCGCGTACGGCGCCCAGCAGCTCGTTGCCGCGGATCGCCTTCAGCACGTATCCGGAGGCCCCGGCCATGATCGCGTCGAAGAGGGCCTCGTCGTCGGCGTAGGAGGTGAGCATCAGGCACTTGATGTGCTCGTCCCCGGAGCGGACCTCGCGGCAGACCTCCACGCCGCTGCCGTCGGGCAGCCGCACGTCCAGGATCGCCACGTCCGGCCGCGTCGCGGGGATGCGCGCCAGGGCGTCCGCGGCGGTGCCCGCCTCACCGACGACCTCGATGTCCTCCTCGACGGAGAGCAGCTCATGGACTCCGCGGCGGACGACTTCGTGGTCGTCGAGCAGGAATACAGTGATTTTTCCGTCTTCACGCACAAACGAAGTCTCACACACTCCTTTCCCGTCCGCCCTTCCCTGGCGGTGTCCGCCGGGATAACGTGCCGTTGTTCCGGCGGCCTCGATGGCTGTTATCAGCGCTGTGACCAGCAACGCTTCGCGATTTTTTCGATTTACTTGGAAATCCAAGCAAAATCGCAGGTCACAGGGTGTTTCGCAGTTATGCGACGCACTGGGTAACGTGCTTATGACAGGGCGCTCGCCGGGGCACCTGTCACGCCTGTCTCCGGCCGAGCGCACCCACCCCGTGCACGGGTACGGACACAGGCGAGCCGCACTGGTTCCCGGCCATCCCGGGGGCCGGACCGACGGAGGAGCACGCACGTGACCGTGGAGAGCACTGCCGCGCGCAAACCGCGACGCAGCAGCAAGCGGACCAGCGCCGCGAAGACGCCACAGAATTCCGAGCCGCAGCTCGTACAGCTGCTGACGCCGGAGGGTGAGCGCGTCGAGCACCCTGACTACGCGATCGACCTGAGCGGCGACGAGCTGCGCGGCCTGTACCGGGACATGGTCCTGACCCGCCGCTTCGACGCCGAGGCCACCGCGCTGCAACGCCAGGGCGAGCTGGGCCTGTGGGCCTCGCTGCTGGGCCAGGAGGCCGCGCAGATCGGCTCCGGCCGGGCGCTGCGCGACGACGACTACGTCTTCCCGACCTACCGCGAGCACGGCGTCGCCTGGTGCCGCGGGGTCGACCCCACCAACCTGCTCGGCATGTTCCGCGGCGTGAACCACGGCGGCTGGGACCCGAACAGCAACAACTTCCACCTGTACACGATCGTCATCGGCTCGCAGACCCTGCACGCCACCGGCTACGCCATGGGCGTCGCCAAGGACGGCGCGGACTCGGCCGTGATCGCGTACTTCGGTGACGGCGCCTCCAGCCAGGGCGACGTCGCGGAGTCCTTCACCTTCTCCGCCGTCTACAACGCCCCCGTCGTCTTCTTCTGCCAGAACAACCAGTGGGCGATCTCCGAGCCCACCGAGAAGCAGACCCGGGTGCCGCTCTACCAGCGCGCCCAGGGCTACGGTTTCCCCGGCGTCCGCGTCGACGGCAACGACGTACTGGCGTGCCTGGCCGTCACCCGGTCGGCGCTGGAGCGGGCCCGCCGGGGCGAGGGGCCGACCCTCGTCGAGGCGTTCACCTACCGGATGGGCGCCCACACCACGTCCGACGACCCGACCAAGTACCGGGCGGACGAGGAGCGGGTGGCCTGGGAGGCGAAGGACCCGATCCTGCGGCTGCGGACCTACCTGGAGAAGCAGGGCATCGCCGACGCCGCCTTCTTCACCGCGCTGGACGAGGAGAGCGAGACGCTCGGCAAGCGGGTGCGCGAGGCCGTCCGGGCCATGCCCGACCCCGAGCCGCTGGCGATCTTCGACCACGCCTACGCCGACGGCAACCCGCTCGTCGACGAGGAGCGCGCCCAGTTCGCCGCCTACCAGGCATCGTTCGCCGAGGAGGGCAACTAGCCATGGCCGCCCAGAAAATGTCCATCGCCAAGGCGCTCAACGAGTCGCTGCGCAAGGCCATGGAGACCGACCCCAAGGTCCTGATCATGGGCGAGGACGTCGGCAAGCTCGGCGGGGTCTTCCGCATCACGGACGGGCTCCAGAAGGACTTCGGCGAGGGCCGGGTCATCGACACCCCGCTCGCCGAGTCGGGCATCGTCGGTACGGCGATCGGCCTGGCCCTGCGCGGTTACCGCCCGGTCGTGGAGATCCAGTTCGACGGCTTCGTCTTCCCGGCGTACGACCAGATCGTCACCCAGCTCGCCAAGATGCACGCCCGCGCGCTCGGCAAGATCAAGCTGCCGGTCGTCATCCGCATCCCGTACGGCGGCGGCATCGGCGCCGTCGAGCACCACAGCGAGTCGCCCGAGGCGCTGTTCGCCCACGTCGCCGGCCTGAAGGTCGTCTCGCCGTCCAACCCGAGCGACGCCTACTGGATGATGCAGCAGGCGGTGCAGAGCGACGACCCGATCGTCTTCTTCGAGCCGAAGCGGCGTTACTGGGACAAGGGCGAGGTGGACACCGAGGCCATCCCCGGCTCGCTGCACAGCGCCGCCACCGTCCGCGAGGGCTCCGACCTCACGCTCGTCGCGTACGGCCCGATGGTGAAGGTCTGCCTGGAGGCCGCCGCGGCCGCCCAGGAGGAGGGCAAGTCGGTCGAGGTCCTGGACCTGCGGTCGATGTCCCCCATCGACTTCGACGCCGTCCAGGCGTCGGTCGAGAAGACCGGCCGGCTGGTCGTGGTCCACGAGGCGCCGGTCTTCTACGGCTCCGGGGCCGAGATCGCCGCACGGATCACCGAGCGCTGCTTCTACCACCTCGAAGCGCCCGTGCTGCGGGTCGGCGGCTACCACGCCCCGTACCCGCCGGCCCGGCTGGAGGACGAGTACCTGCCCGGCCTGGACAGGGTGCTCGACGCCGTCGACCGCTCGCTGGCGTACTGAGGAGAGGGGTCGTGACGACGATGACCGAGACGTCTGCTCGCTTCCGTGAGTTCAAGATGCCCGATGTGGGCGAGGGACTGACCGAGGCCGAGATCCTCAAGTGGTTCGTCCAGCCCGGCGACACCGTCACCGACGGCCAGGTGGTCTGCGAGGTCGAGACGGCCAAGGCGGCCGTCGAGCTGCCGATCCCGTTCGACGGGGTGGTGCACGAGCTGCGCTTCCCCGAGGGCACCACCGTCGACGTCGGCCAGGTGATCATCGCGGTGGACGTGGCGCCCGGCAGCGGTGACGCCCCGGCCGCACCGGAACCCGCGCAGGAGGCCGTACCGGAACCCGAGGCGGAGGAGGCCCCCAAGGGCCGTCAGCCGGTGCTGGTCGGGTACGGCGTGGCCGAAAGCTCCACCAAGCGACGTGCCCGCAAGGGGGTCGCGGTCCCGGGCCCGGCCGCGGCTGCCGTCCAGGCCGAGATCAACGGCCGCGCGGCGGCCCCCGCTCCTGCGGCTCCTGCTCCGGCGGCCTCCGCGCCCGCCCCGGTCCGCGCCCGCCCCGGTCTCGGAGGGCCGGCCGCTGGCCAAGCCGCCGGTGCGCAAACTGGCCAAGGACCTCGGGATCGACCTCGCCACGGTCACCCCGACCGGCGAGGGCGGCGTCATCACCCGCGACGACGTCCACGCGGCCGCAGCCCCGGCCACGCCCGAGCAGCCCGCGCCCGCCGTCGAGGAGCCGGTGGCGGCCGTGAGCCCCGCCCCGGCAGCCGCCCAGGGTGCCCGGGAGACCCGTATCCCGGTCAAGGGCGTACGCAAGGCCATCGCCCAGGCCATGGTCACCAGTGCCTTCACGGCTCCGCACGTCACCGAGTTCGTCACCGTGGACGTGACGCGCACGATGAAGCTGGTGGCGGAGCTCAAGGAGGACAAGGACATGGCGGGGGTGCGGGTCAACCCGCTCCTGCTCGTCGCGAAGGCGCTGCTGGTCGCGATCAAGCGGAACCCCGAGATCAACGCCGCCTGGGACGAGGCGTCCCAGGAGATCGTCCAGAAGCACTACGTCAACCTGGGCATCGCCGCGGCCACCCCGCGCGGCCTGATCGTGCCGAACATCAAGGACGCGCACGAGAAGACCCTGCCGGAGCTGGCCGAGGCACTGGGCGAGCTGGTCTCCACGGCCCGCGAGGGCCGTACGTCCCCCGCCGCCATGGCGGGCGGCACGGTGACCATCACCAACGTCGGCGTCTTCGGCGTGGACACGGGCACCCCGATCCTCAACCCGGGTGAGTCCGCGATCCTCGCGGTCGGAGCCATCAAGCTCCAGCCGTGGGTCCACAAGGGCAAGGTGAAGCCCCGCCAGGTCACCACGCTGGCCCTGTCGTTCGACCACCGGCTGGTCGACGGGGAGCTGGGCTCCAAGGTCCTCGCGGACGTCGCGGCGATCCTGGAGCAGCCGAAGCGGCTGATCACCTGGGCCTGACGGCCGTCGCGGTACGTGATTCCGGTGGGCCCGCACGCATGGCGTGCGGGCCCACCGGCATGTCCGGTGCCCGCCGCCGTACGGCGAGCTCGGCGAACACCGTCTTGCCGACACCACGCGGCTCGACGCCCCAGTCGTCGGCGAGCCGCGCCACGACCGTCAGGCCCCGCCCGTAGCACTCGTCGTCCTCGGCCGCGCGCAGGCCCGGCAACCGTTCCCCGCGCGGGTCGCTGACCGCGATCCGGAGCGCGGCGGCGGTGAGGGTCAGCTCCACCCGGAACAGGCGGCCCCGGAGCGAGCCGTGCAGCAGGGCGTTCGTCGCCAACTCGCTGACCAGCAGGGCGGTGTCACCCGCCAGCTCCGGATGCCCCCACTGGGCGACGAGCCGGGCCGCCCGGTGCCGGCACAGGGAGACGCTTCGCGAGGTGGGCGTGTAGTCGAGCCGGTCCCGGCGGAGGACGGGTTCGGGCGCGGGGACTTCCTGGGCTGCGGTCATGGACGCGTGCCTCCGTGGGGTGCGGGCGGTGGCGATGCCGGTACCTGCGGTGCGGGGGGGCCGGGGCGGCCCGGAGCAGGGCAGGGCGGTGCACTTCCGCCGGTTGGTTCCGCTGAGCGAGCGGCTCGGTACCGAACGTAGCCGCGTCCCGATGGCTGCACAATATCCTGGCGATAATTATCCCCGAGCGGGTGATTGTGGCCGGTGATCCGGGGCTTGCAGACTGTCTCCGACAACAGGAGGTGTGAACGGTGCCGAAAGCGCGTGCGGACATGGGGAACCGTGTATCTACGGTGCTGGCCCGCCAGTTGGGCAACCAACTGCTGGGCTTCCGGGAAGCTGCGGGTCTGAATCAGACGCAGGCCGCGGAAGTCCTCAGCGCTCAGGCGGCGAAAGTGGCGAAGATGGAGCGTGGGTGGGTTCCGTTCCGGGATCCCGATGTCATCGCGCTCTGCCAGTTGTACGGGGTCGATGCCCCGGGGACCCTGGAAAGCCTGCTCCGGCTGGCCAAGCTGGACCGAGAGCGGCGCAAGGCGAAGGGGTGGTGGGTCACCTCGCTCACACCAGGGAGCCTGCGTGAGTACATCGCGATGGAAGATGTCGCTCTACGGCTGCGGACCTGGCAGCTCGCCTTGATTCCAGGGCTGTTCCAGACACCCGAGTACATGAGGGCGCTTGCGGTGGCAGCCGTCTCGCCCGACCGGATCGAGGAAATCGAGCGTCTTGTCGACGTGCGCTCGCGGCGCCAGCAGCGGTTGCACGGCGACAACCCGCTACGCGTGCACGCGGTGATCTGGGAAGCGGCGTTGCGCCAGATGATCGGCGGTCCCCAGGCTATGCGGCAGCAGCTTCACCATCTGCGTGAGCTGATGGAAGCACCGAACATTGATGTACAGGTGCTCCCCTTTCGAGCCGGGGTGCATTCCTGCGGTGGCGGGCCCTTCAACATCCTCTCGTTCGCGGAGGAAGGCGCGGTGGACGTGGTGCACATGGATGGTCTGCGCTCCACCAACTGGGTTGAGGGCGCCGAAGAGAGCGCAGCCTACACTGAGTTGTTCGCGCGTACGTGCGCCACAAGTCTGTCACCGTACGACTCGTTGCGGTTCGTGGAGAGCATTGCCAAGGGGATGAACGAGTGAGCGAATTCCACTTCGAGAAGTCGAGCTACAGCGAGCCGAACGGCGAGTGCGTCGAGGTCGCGCGCAACATCCCCCGTACCGTCGCCGTCCGCGACTCCAGGCGGCCCGGCGGACCGTACCTCACCCTCGCGCCCGCCGCCTGGGACGCCTTCACGGCGGACCTGCGCCGGCAGTCGTAGCGCACACGGCGAAGGGGTCCGGCCCGCGTCGCGCGGGCCGGACCCCTTCTCCACACCGCGGCGCGGCTACTTCTTGAACCCGTAGTCCAGCAGCTTCTTGGCGTCGGTCGTACGGGAGGTGACCGAGGACGAGGTCAGCACCGTGCCGATCACCGTCTTGCCGTTGCGGGTCGCGGCGAAGACCAGGCAGTACTTCGCGGTCGGGCCCGAGCCGGTCTTCACACCGATCGCGCCGCTGTAACCGCCCAGCAGAGGGTTGGTGTTGGCCCACTCCATGTAGCGGTAGCCGCCGCTCTTGGTCGTGACCTTCTGCTTGGTCGACTTCGTCTTCACGATCGCGCGGAACGTGGAGTTCTTCATCGCGTTGCTCGCGAGCTTCGTCAGGTCGCGGGGCGTCGAGTAGTTCTTGCCGCTGCCGATGCCGTCGAACGAGTCGAAGTGGGTGTTCTTCAGCCCCAGGCTCTTGGCGCTGGCGTTCATCTTGCCGATGAACGACTTCACCCGGGCCGCGCGGGTGCTGCCGGAGCCGAACTTGTCGGCGAGGGCGTAGGCCGCGTCACAGCCGGACGGCAGCATCAGGCCGTACAGCAGCTGGCGCACCGTCACCTTGTCGCCGACGATCAGCCGGGCCGACGAGGCGTTCTGGGAGACGATGTAGTCGCTGTACGCCTTCTGGATCGTGACCTTGGAGTCCAGGTTCAGGTTCTTCTGGGCCAGCACCACCCTGGCCGTCATGATCTTGGTGGTGGAGCCGGTCGGGCGCCGGGTGTCGGCGGCCTTGGTGTACAGCGTCTTCCCGGTGCCGTTGTTCATCACGAACCCGCCCTTGGCGGTGATCGAGGGTGTCGGCGGGGCCGCGGCCTGGGCCCCGGAGGCGAACGCCCCGCCCGCGAGGAGGGCGCCCGTGGTCAGGGCGATCACGGTGGCGACCGATGCGCGACGTGCGCCCGTAATGCCGTGGATCAAGGTCAACGCTCCAAATGTCTCTGCCGGGCACCGGCACGGAGGCGGTGCGCTCAGTGGTGAGACTCATGAGGTGGCCCGGGGGCTGTACGCACGGACGGGTGAATATGCCCGAGGGGGCGGCGGCGGTCAGCTGTACGAGCTGAGCAACTCGTCCAGCGTCCAGATGGTGGCCCGGACCCCGGAGGTGCGGGCGAGATACCGGTCCCGCTCGATCAGGATGTTCAGGTCGCCGCAGCCGAGCCGGTTGCAGGCGTGCTCGATCAGACTGCTGCCGGTACTGCCGCCGGCCACCAGGGCCCGCAGATGGGCGCCGTCCCATTCGACCTCGTTGAGCGCCCAGGGCGCCTTGCCCTCGATGACCGTGACCAGGACGCCGGAGAACCGTTCCGCGCACGAACGGCGCGATCGGCCGTCGGAGACCTGGGCGATGTGGTTACCCGTTTCGATAACGGCTGTGACCGGCAACAGAAGGTCGGTCTCCCGGCGTTCGCGCTTGCTCTTCAGCTCCTCTACCGCCCGCTTGCGGTCCTGGCACTTCCCGGGCACCTCCAGCAGGTTGCACAGGATCGACGTGTCGACGAACTCCACCCCCCGAGCCACTGGTTCACCCGATCCCGAGAAGCCGGTCGAACTCCGAGTAGTCCCGCTCGCCACGGTCCTCCCGGGCCAGTCTGCCGTGGGTCACCACGTCCCCCAGCGGCCCGGAGCCCATGGCCGAGGCGTAGCCGTCGAGTTCGGTGAGCCGGGTCAGGAGGCTGGCGCCGGTCGAGCGGTCCCGCGAACAGACGATGACCCCCTGGTGGTCGTCGCCGCTCAGGGCGGAGAGCAGGGCGGGGCTGTGGGTGGTGATCAGGACCCGGGTAGCGCTTTCGGCGGCCGCTTCCCGTACCAGGCGCAGCACCTCCGTGGCCTGGGACGGGTGGAGGCCGTTCTCCAGCTCCTCGATGACCAGGGTGAGGGAGCGCTCGGACCCGGCGTCCGGTACGGGTCCCAGGTCCAGCCCTTCACCACCGGTCAGCAGCGAGGTGGTGACCGCCAGGAACCTGAGCATGCCGTCGCTCATCTCGCGTGCGGGGGTGAGCCCCAGAGGGCCCTCGTCGAGCGCGAGCATGACGTCTCCCAGCTCGGACCTGGTGACGACGAGTCGCTCGATGTCATGATCGGCCAGGCCCCGGAGGAGGCCGACGAGGTTCGCGAAGGTCTCCTGGTCATGACGTTTGATGTCGCCGATCGCCGCCGAGAGGTTCTCCGCCGTCCTGCGGAGACGGGAGTCGCGGGCCTGTACGTACTGGCGCATCAGGTGCGGTACGGGATCGAGGTGAAAGGCCCCGGTCAGCGCGGTCAGCAACGTATCGGCTGCCCATACCGTGTCGATCTCGCCGTCGCTGTCCCCCGGGACGCGCAAGGGCAGCTGGGACGTGAGCAGCCGTGTGCTGCGGAAAGGGGCGCTCGGATTCCGGCCTCGCTTCCCGTTGTGCCACGAGGCGTCGATGTCCGCGCGGTGGGAGACCGGCTCTCCACTCACCAGGAGAGGGCGGGAGCCGTTCGTGGTGGGTCCGGTAAGCCGTTCCTCGATGATCTGAACTTCCGGCTCCACCTGGATCGTCACATCGAACGCGATGGGCCCGTGCTCCGTACTGACCGTGCAGCCGAGCGAGAACCGGTCCGAGCCGTGCGGTACGCAACCGCTCAGCCCGCCGCGCACCGGGCCCGCCGCGCTGCGCCGGCTGTCGATCGCCTCGCTGATGTCGTCGCCACGCGCCAGCCGCGAGAGGACTTCCAGACCGTCGAGGGCGTTGGACTTGCCGCTGCTGTTGCGTCCGATGAGGACGGTCAGGGGTGCCAGCGGGAGCACCGCGCCCCGGAAGCTCTTGAACGCGGTGAGACGTACCTCTTCGATGGCGTGGCCTGTCACCTCATCAACGTAGCGCACGCTGTGCGGCCGCGGCCGGGGCGCGGCATCTCCGGGGCCGGGCCGCCGGCGGTCCAGAATCCGGACGTGGGAGCCGATGCATCCCTGTTGTATCTATGCTGTGTGCATGCCTGCCGCACCCCCTGCCCCAGCCCGGCCCTCCTCGCCTCCCGTCAAGCGCCCCCCCGCCGCCGAGCGGGTCTACACCCACATCAAGGAAGCCGTCCTGGGCCGCCGCTACGAGGGCGGCACGCTCCTGACCGAGGGCGACCTCGCGGAGGCCGTCGGGGTCTCCCGTACGCCCGTCCGGGAGGCGCTGCTGCGGCTGGAGGTCGAAGGGCTGATCAAGCTGTACCCGAAGAAGGGGGCGCTGGTGCTCGCCGTCTCCGCGCAGGAGATCGCGGACGTGGTGGAGACCCGGCTGCTGGTCGAGGAGTTCGCCGCGCGCAAGGCGGTCCCGGCGCCCCCGAGGCTCATCGCCCGGCTGGAGGAACTCCTGGAGGAGCAGAGGCAGCTCGCCGGCGCCGGTGACCTCGCCGCCGTGTCCGTCAAGGACCGCTGCTTCCACGCCGAGATCGTGCGCCACGCGGGCAACGAGATCCTCTCGCGCCTCTACGACCAGCTCCGTGACCGGCAGTTGCGGATGGGCGTCGCCGTGATGGAGGCGCACCCGGACAGGATCGCCGCCAACATCACCGAGCACGGGGAGCTGCTGGAGGCCATCCGGGCCGGTGACGCGGAGGGTGCCGCCCAGGTCGTACGCCGTCATGTCAGCCGGGTCAGGGTGCTGGTGCGGGGTGAGGACCGATGACCTCCGCCGCTCCCGGCCTCGCGTTGCCCGGTGATCCGCCCGGCGGCCGGCGTGCCGTCTGGGTCTGGGGCATCGGCGTCGCCGTCTACTTCGTCGCCATCATCTTCCGTACGAGCCTGGGCGTCGCCGGCCTCGACGCCGCGGATCGGTTCGACGTCAACGCCTCGGCGCTGTCGACGTTCTCGATACTCCAACTGCTCGTCTACGCGGGCATGCAGATACCCGTCGGCCTGATGGTCGACCGCCTCGGCACCAAGAAGGTCCTGGTCCTCGGTGCCGTGCTCTTCACCCTGGGGCAGCTCGGCTTCGCGCTCTCCCCCTCGTACGGGATGGCCCTCGCCTCGCGTGCGCTGCTCGGCTGTGGTGACGCGATGACCTTCATCAGCGTCCTGCGGCTGGGGTCCCGGTGGTTCCCGGCCCGGCGCGGACCCATGATCGGCCAGGTCGCCGCGCTCTTCGGGATGGCGGGCAACCTGGTCTCGACGCTCGTCATCGCCCGCGCCCTGCACGGGTTCGGCTGGACCACCACGTTCGTCGGCAGTTCGCTGGCGGGTGTGGTGGTGCTGGTGGTGATGCTGCTCTTCCTGAAGGACCACCCCGAGGGCCACGAGCCGCCGCCCGCCGAACACGCCGGGGCGGCGTTCGTGCGGAAGCAGATCGCCGAGGCCTGGCGGGAGCCGGGCACCCGGCTGGGGATGTGGGTGCACTTCACGACCCAGTTCCCCGCCATGGTCTTCCTGCTGCTGTGGGGCATGCCGTTCCTGGTCGAGGCGCAGGGACTGAGCCGGGGGACCGCGGGGGAGCTGCTCACCCTGGTGGTGCTCTCCAACATGGTGGTCGGGCTCGTCTACGGGCAGGTCATCGCCCGGCACCACGCGGCACGTGCCCCGCTCGCCCTCGGGACAGTGGCCATGACGGCCCTGCTCTGGGCGAGCACGATCTTCTACCCGGGGGACCACGCGCCGATGTGGCTGCTGATCACCCTGTGCGTGGTGCTCGGCGCCTGCGGCCCGGCGTCGATGATCGGTTTCGACTTCGGCCGGCCCGCCAACCCGCCGGAGCGTCAGGGCACCGCGTCCGGGATCGTCAACATGGGCGGCTTCATCGCCTCGATGACCACGCTGTTCGCGATCGGGGTGCTGCTGGACGCCACCGGGGACGACTACCGCGTCGCGTTCGCCTCGGTCTTCGTCCTGGAGGCGCTCGGGGTCGCCCAGATCCTCCGGCTGCACGCGCGTGCCACCCGGCGCGAACGCGAGCACCATGTGATCAGCCGGGTGGAGGCCGTGCACGTGCCCGTGTGAGGGGGCGCCCGGACCGGGCGTCGCCCCTCCGGCTCCCGGCCCCGCCCACGGCCCCGCGCCAGGTCGGGGCGCGGGGCCGGCGGCTACGGCGTCAGGGTGTCACGGCCTCACGGTCTCACGGCCTCACGGTCTCACGGCCTCACGGCCTCACGGCGTCACGGCGAAGTTGTGCAGGATCGCCGTCGCCAGCTCCTGGTCGCCCTCGATCTTGACCTGGTCCTCCACCGCCTGCGCCCGCACCCGCCCGCAGGCCAGCCGGTAGTACGTCTCCCAGTCCGTCGTCAGCGTCACCGCCGGCCCCAGCGACGGGGCGCCGTCGATCGAGCCGCGCCCCTCGCCGTCGACGCGGACCGTGCGCAGGAACTCCACCGGGCCGCTGACGTCCAGGACCACGGCCGAGTTCGCCGGCGCGCCCGCGTCCTTGGCGACGACCTTCGGCAGCGCGGCCAGCAGGGTGTCCCGGGCGACGAGTGCGCCGGGGGAGTCGAGGTTGCCCGGCTGCCCCAGTGCCGTCCGCAGGTCCTGCTCGTGCACCCAGACGTCGAAGGCCCGCATGTGCAGTGCCAGTTCCAGGGTCTGCTCGGTCCCGAGGGGCGCCCGCACCATGGTGTCGGGGGCCCGCGTCTCGTTGCGCAGCTGGCGCATGCGGCGGATGAGCGTGTACTCCAGCTCCGAGGTCATCTCCGGCGCCGTGTGGTGGCGCCGGACGTCCACCTGCATCTCCATGTAGCGCTGGATGTCGTTCTGCACGTGGTAGAGGTCGCGCGGCAGCGAGTGGATCGGACGTGGATCACCGAGCTGCTCGCACTCCATCCCGATGATGTGCGAGACGATGTCCCGCACCGACCAGCCCGGGCAGGGCGTGCGTCGGTTCCACTCCCCCTCGACGAGCGGCTTGACCAGCTCGGCTATCGACTCGATGGATTGAGTCCAGGCATCGGCGTAGGTCTGGAGGCTGGGATGGACGGTCACGGGACCCCTCGTGCGTTTCTGCGGTGCATGGGCTGAAGAGCAGGTAGTTCCGGCGGGCTGGCCGGGACTGACGGCGGGTTGCGTGGGGCTCCTAAGTTACGCTGCGAGCAGGCACCCCGGCAGTGCTTTCGTGTGACGATCGTAGGCCGGTGTTGACGTCTCCCATGCCAGGACGGTGGTAGTGTGCGCGCCTCCCTCATCCAGATCGCCGTAAACCCGGACGAGTCGCCCAATTCCCGTAGGGAGCGGGCGGCTTCGCTGGTGGCTGCCCAGCGGGGTGCCGATCTGGTCGTGCTCCCGGAGCTCTGGACCGTCGGCGCGTTCGCCTCCTCCGAATTCGCCGCCGAGGCCGAACCGCTGTCCGGCGCCACCCATGACGTGATGGCGAAGGCCGCCGCCGAGGCCGGGGCCTGGTTGCACGCGGGCTCGTTCGTCGAGCGGGCCGGGGACGGCACGCTGTACAACACCTCGCTCGTCTTCTCGCCCGAGGGCGAACGGGCCGCCGCCTACCGCAAGATCCACCGCTTCGGCTTCGACCAGGGCGAGGCCGTGATGATGGGCGCCGGTGAGGAGCTCGTCTCGGTCGCGCTGCCGGAGACCGTGATCGGCCTCGCCACCTGCTACGACCTGCGCTTCCCGGAACTGTTCCGGGGGCTGGTCGACGCGGGCGCCGAGACCCTCGTCGTCGTGGCCGGCTGGCCCGAGCGCC
>NZ_KL585395.1:191369-193336 GCF_000721935.1 Streptomyces sp. NRRL WC-3549 | reverse complement strand
GGCCCGAGCGCCGCCGCTCGCACTGGACGCTGCTGGCCAAGGCCCGGGCCGTGGAGAACCAGGCGTACGTCCTGGCCGTCGGCTCGGCGGGCACGCACGCGGGGGTCCGGCAGGCCGGACACAGCATCGTCGTCGACCCCTGGGGCGAGGTGCTCGCCGAGGCCGGTCCGGACGAGGAGGTGCTCACCGTGGAGTTCGACCCGGCGAGGACCGCCGTCGTCCGGGAGCAGTTCCCCGCGCTCAAGGACCGCCGCCTGGGCCTCGCCCCGCGCCGCTGAGACGTGGGCCGCTGTTTCACGTGAAACAGGGGGTCACCCGTCGCGCTCCTTGTCGGCGAGGACGATCACGCACACCGCCACCGCGACCAGCAGCGGCACATCCGCGTCCTCACGCACGATATCGATGCCGTAGGTGTCGCGGAGGGTGAGCCAGCGCCGGGAGATCTGCGCCAGCAGTTCGCCGTCGTAGTCGATGGCGAACTCACGGTCCAGGATCTTCCCGCTGACGTCGAGTTCGGTGCCCTCCACCAGGGCCACGCGGTAGTGGTTGCGCAGCAGTGAGAGCCGCTTCCGCTTGACCTTGGCGAGCTCCTCGCCCTCACGCTCGATGATCATCGTGTCGCGCAGGCTGATCAGCTTCTGGCGGATCTCCACCAGGACCCGGCCGTTCGGGTCCTTGAGTTCGAAGGTGTCGCGCAGCCGCATGGCCTTGCCGTCGACGAGGAAGACCTTGCGGCCCTCCGCGTCCTCGATCCAGTAGTCGTCGCCGATGGCGAACATGCGCTCGCGTACGAGAAGTCTCATGGTTCACAGATTCCCGGACGCCCCACCGGAATGCGCGCAGGGCACGGTGATGTTGACTGGTGACATGACAGCACGTGCACGCGTCCGCGCCCCCGAACTGATCGGCAAGGGCGGTTGGCTCAATACAGGAGACCGCTCCTACACCCTCGCCGACCTGCGGGGACGCATCGTCATCCTGGACTTCTGGACCTTCTGCTGTGTGAACTGTCTGCACGTCCTGGACGAGCTGCGCGAGCTGGAGGAGAAACACCGCGACACCGTGGTGATCATCGGTGTCCACTCGCCGAAGTTCGTGCACGAGGCGGAGCACCAGGCCGTCGTGGACGCCGTGGAACGCTACGGGGTGCACCACCCCGTCCTGGACGACCCCGAGCTCGCCACCTGGAAGCAGTACGCGGTACGAGCCTGGCCCACGCTCGTCGTGGTGGACCCCGAGGGGTACGTCGTCGCCCAGCACGCGGGCGAAGGCCACGCGCACGCCATCGAGAAGCTCGTCGAGGAGCTGGAGGCCGAGCACGCGGCCAAGGGCACCCTGCGCCGCGGGGACGGCCCGTACGTGGCTCCCGAGCCGGTCGCGACGCATCTGCGCTTCCCGGGCAAGGCGCTCCTCCTGGAGGACGGCGGCTTCCTGGTCTCCGACACCACCCGGCACCGGCTGGTCGAGCTGGACGCGGACGGCGAGACCGTACGCGGCCACTTCGGCACCGGTGAGCGCGGGTTCACCGACGGCGGACCGGACGAGGCGCGGTTCAGCGAGCCGCAGGGCCTCGCCCTGCTGCCCGACGGCAGGGTCGCCGTCGCGGACACCGTCAACCACGCGATCCGGGTGCTCGACCTGTCCACCGGCGTCACCACCACGCGGGCGGGCACCGGCCGCCAGTGGTGGTCTCCTCACCGTGGGACGTCGCCTGGTTCGGCGACCGCCTGTGGATCGCCATGGCCGGCGTGCACCAGCTGTGGACGTACGACCCGGAGGACGGCACCGTGCGGGTCGCCGCCGGGACGACCAACGAGGGGCTCGTCGACGGGCCGGGCCCGGAGGCGTGGTTCGCGCAGCCGTCCGGCCTCGCCGCGTCCGGCGACCGGCTGTGGGTCGCCGACTCGGAGACCTCCGCACTGCGGTACGTCGACCTGGACGGCGCGGTGCACACCGCCGTCGGCACC
>NZ_KL585395.1:189185-191194 GCF_000721935.1 Streptomyces sp. NRRL WC-3549 | reverse complement strand
CACTGCGGTACGTCGACCTGGACGGCGCGGTGCACACCGCCGTCGGCACCGGCCTCTTCGACTTCGGCCACCGGGACGGGGCGGCCGGCCAGGCGCTCTTCCAGCATCCGCTGGGGGTCACCGCCCTCCCCGACGGCTCGGTCGCCGTCAGCGACACCTACAACCACGCGCTGCGGCGGTTCGACCCGGCCAGTGGCGAGGTCACGACGCTCGCCACCGACCTGCGGGAGCCCAGCGACGTCGTGCTCGTCGACGGCGACCTGGTCGTCGTCGAGTCCGCCCGGCACCGGCTGACCCGGTTGCGCCTTCCCGAGGAAGCCGTACGCGTCGCCGACCGGGCTCACCGCACCCAGCGGGCGGCCACCGCCATCGCCCCCGGCACACTCCGGCTGGACGTGGTCTTCCAGGCGCCCGCGGGACAGAAGCTGGACACCCGCTACGGCCCCTCGACCCGGCTCCTGGTCTCCTCGACCCCGCCGGAACTACTGGCCGGGGGAGCGGGGCCCGGGACGGACCTGGGCCGCGACCTGGTCCTGGCCGACGGGATCACCGAGGGCGTCCTGCACGTCTCCGCGATGGCCGCATCCTGCGACGACGACCCCGCCAACGAGTACCCGGCCTGCCATGTGCACCAGCAGGACTGGGGCGTCCCCGTTCAGATCACCGGGGACGGGGACACCAGGCTGGCGCTGGTACTGGCCGGGCTGGACGACCGGGGCTGACGGGTACCGGACGGCGGCTCGGAACGTGTAGGCGCCGTCGCGGAGTTCGTACGTCCAGTAAGCGGTCGCCCACGTCGTGGGGGCGACGGTGACGCCCGCGTCACCGGGCGCCTTCACGAGGGCCGTGCCGGCCCCCTTCGGCAGCGTGACGGAGATCCCTCACCGTCTCGGTGCTCTCCTTCCGGCCGCCTTCGGGCGTCCGGACCGCCGCACAGGCGGTGACGCCCGGCTCCAGGCCGTCCGGGGCCTCCGGGCTGCTCCCGGCCATGGGCGGAACGGTGCCGCGGGCGTTCTCCGGGAACCGGGTCTCGGGGAAGCCCGTCATCAGGCAGCTGCCGCCGGAGGTGTCGTCGCGGGCGGCCCGCCCGGCCAGGGCCGGGGTGCTACATCATGCGCCGGTCGTCGTCCGGTACGACGGTGGTGGTCGGGGGGACGAGCATGCGGCGTCGGCGCATGATGCTGGCGTAGACGAAGACGCCGATGACTCCGACGATCATCATGATCCAGCCGACCAGGTCCACGTTGACGGTGTCGATCTCCCAGTCGGTGGCGAAGGCCAGGATGGCCCCCGCACCGATGAGGACGATGCATCCTCCGAGTCCCATGAATACCGCCTCCTCGACGGCCCGGTGGCTCCGGGCCGGTGTACGGGTCGCGTACCCGGCCCGGTAGCGATGATGCGCCGGGCAGAGGGGGTTGGCGGGGCGTCAGCCCGCCAGGAACGCCGTGAGGGCGTTCGCCAGCAGGTAGGGGTCGTCGGCGCCGCACAGCTCACGGGCGCTGTGCATGGAGAGGATCGCGACACCGATGTCGACGGTCTGGATGCCGTGGCGGGCGGCGGTGATCGGGCCGATCGTCGTGCCGCAGGGCATCGAGTTGTTGGACACGAAGGTCTGCCACGGCACGCCGGCCTTCTCGCAGGCCGCAGCGAACACGGCCCGGCCGCTGCCGTCGGTCGCGTACCGCATGTTGACGTTGACCTTGAGGATCGGCCCGCCGTTGACCACCGGGTGGTGCGTGGGGTCGTGGCGCTCGGCGTAGTTCGGGTGGACGGCGTGGCCGGTGTCGGAGGAGAGGCAGACGGTTCCGGCGAAGGCCCGGGCCCGGTCCTCGTAGGTGCCCCCGCGGGCGAAGACGGAACGCTCCAGGACCGTGCCGAGCAGCGGGCCGTCCGCTCCGGTGTCGGACTGGGAGCCGTTCTCCTCGTGGTCGAAGGCGGCCAGCACGGGGATGTACGGGAGGTCGCCGCCCGGCTGCCCGGCCACGGCGGCCAGTGCGGCCGTCGCG
>NZ_KL585395.1:182740-188988 GCF_000721935.1 Streptomyces sp. NRRL WC-3549 | reverse complement strand
GTGCGGCCGTCGCGGCGTGCACCGAGAGCAGGTTGTCCATCCGGGGCGCGGCGACCAGCTCGCGGTCCCGTCCCAGGTAGGAAGGCGCCTCGACGGCGTGCGGCATCAGGTCCCAGCCGGTCACGTCCGCCGGATCGACGTCCGCCTCACCGGCGACGAAGCGGATGAGGTCGCCCTCCTCGACCTCGCCCAGGCCCCAGATCGGCTGCATGTGCTTCTGGCGGTCGAGCTTGAGCCCCTCCGGGTTGGCGGACCGGTCCAGGTGGACGGCGAGCTGCGGCACCCGCAGCAGCGGCCGGTCGATGTTCACCAGCCGGTGCGAACCGTCACGCAGGGACAGCCGGCCCGCCAGGCCGAGGTCCCGGTCGAGCCAGGTGTTGAGGAGGGTGCCGCCGTAGACCTCGACGGCGATCTGGCGCCAGCCGTACGCGCCCGTGTCCGGACGGGGCTTGACCCGCAGATTGGGGGAGTCGGTGTGGGCCCCCACGATCCGGAACGGGGTGTGCGCCGCGGCGCCCTCCGGCACGTACCAGGCGACGATCGCCCCACCGCGCAGGACGTACTTCCCGCCCGCCGAGGCGTCCCAGGCCGCGGTCTCCTCGACCTGCCGGAAACCGGCCTCCTCCAGCCGGGCCGCGGCCGTGGCGACGGCGTGGTACGGGGAGGGACCGGCCATCAGGAAGGCCATCAGGTCGTCGGTGTGCCCGCGGTCGAAGCGGAGGGAAGAACTCATGTTCTTCACTGTATCGACGGCGGGCCGGGAGGGTTCACGGCGGATGGCCGCCGACGCCCGTCATCGTCCGGAAGGCCCCGCCGCCACGAGGACGGCCCGCCCCCCCCTGCGCAGGGGGGGCGGGCCGTCCTCACGTGCCTGGCGTGACGAGCGGGGGCACGCCCTAGAACGCGGCCTCGTCCAGCTCCATCAGCGAGTTGTCCACGGACTCGGCGAGCGCGCGCTCGGCCGAGACGCCCGGCAGGACGTTCGCGGCGAAGAACTTCGCCGCGGCGATCTTGCCCTGGTAGAAGGCGACGTCCTTGGCGGAGGCGTTCCGCAGCTTCTCGGCCGCCACGGCCGCGCCCTTGAGCAGCAGGTAGCCGACGACGACGTCGCCGGAGGCCATCAGCAGGCGGGTGGTGTTGAGGCCGACCTTGTAGATGTTCTTGACGTCCTCACCGGTCGCGGTGAGGTCGGTGATCATCGTGCCGACGATCGCCTCCAGGTCCACGGCGGCCTTGGCGAGGTTGTCCAGCGCGCCGGCCAGCTCCTCGTTGCCCTGGGCCTCGGCGAGGAACTTCTTGATCTCCTCGGAGAGCGTGTTCAGCGAGGCGCCCTGGTCGCGGACGATCTTCCGGAAGAAGAAGTCCTGGCCCTGGATCGCGGTCGTGCCCTCGTACAGGGTGTCGATCTTGGCGTCACGGATGTACTGCTCGATTGGGTACTCCTGGAGGTACCCGGAGCCGCCGAAGGTCTGGAGCGACTGCGCGAGCTGCTCGTAGGACTTCTCGGAGCCGTAGCCCTTCACGATCGGGAGCAGCAGGTCGTTGAGGCCGTGCAGCGCCTTGGAGTCCTCGCCCGCGGCCTCCTTGACCTGGATCGCGTCCTGGACGGAGGCGGTGTACATGACCAGGGAGCGCATGCCCTCCGCGTACGCCTTCTGCGTCATGAGGGCGCGGCGCACGTCGGGGTGGTGCGTGATGGTGACCTTGGGGGCCGTCTTGTCCATGAACTGCGACAGGTCGGTGCCCTGGACGCGCTCCTTGGCGTACTCCAGCGCGTTGAGGTAGCCCGTCGACAGGGTCGCGATGGCCTTCGTGCCGACCATCATGCGGGCGAACTCGATGATGCGGAACATCTGGCGGATGCCGTCGTGCTTGTCGCCGATGAGCCAGCCCTTGGCGGGGTGCTGGTCGCCGAAGGTCATCTCGCACGTGTTGGACGCCTTGAGGCCCATCTTGTGCTCGACGTTCGTCGCGTACACGCCGTTGCGCTCACCGAGCTCGCCGGTGGTCCAGTCGAAGTGGTACTTCGGGACCAGGAAGAGCGAGAGGCCCTTGGTGCCGGGGCCCGCGCCCTCGGGGCGCGCCAGCACGTAGTGGAGGATGTTCTCGGACATGTCGTGCTCGCCCGAGGTGATGAAGCGCTTCACGCCCTCGATGTGCCAGGAGCCGTCCTCCTGCTCGACCGCCTTCGTGCGCCCGGCGCCGACGTCCGAACCGGCGTCCGGCTCGGTCAGGACCATGGTCGAGCCCCACTGCTTCTCGACGGCGATCTCGGCGACCTTCTTCTGCGCCTCGTTGCCCTCGTCGAAGAGGATGCCGGCGAAGGCCGGACCGGAGGAGTACATCCACACGGCCGGGTTCGAGCCGAGCAGCAGCTCCGCGTAGCCCCAGATCAGGGAGCGGGGGGAGGTGGTGCCGCCGATCTCCTCGGGGAGGCCCAGGCGCCAGTACTCGGAGTCCATGAACGCCTGGTACGACTTCTTGAAGGAGTCCGGGACCGGCGCGGTGCTGGTCTCGGGGTCGAACACCGGCGGGTTGCGGTCGGCGTCGGCGTACGAGTCGGCGAGCTCGTTCTCCGCGAGGCGGGTGACCTCGTCGAGGATCGACTTCGCGGTGTCGACGTCCATCTCCTCGAACGGACCGGTGCCGTACACCTTGTCCCGCCCGAGTACCTCGAAGAGGTTGAACTCGATGTCGCGGAGGTTCGACTTGTAGTGCCCCATGGCAAGGCTCCGTAATCAATAGCAGTGGCGCTCAGCGCCCCGGGGAGGGTGAGGATCGGGCGACAGGCCGGCGCGTACGTATCAGCTGACCCCACGATGATGCTACCCGCCAGTAATAAGACGCAACCCCTCAAGGTGGAGATGTGTCCGATTACTCTTTGCGGCATGTATGGCTACGACCAGAACCCGGGCGCGCAGCAGCAGATGGCCGGCGGCTACGGCGAACAGCCGCTGTATCCGGAGCCCTCTCCGCCGTCCCTGGCCGACGCGGTACGGGCCTTCACGACCGGCTCCCTCTCGGCGGAGGACTTCCAGCAGATCTTCGCGACGTCCAAGGTCTACTGTCCGCGGGGTGACAATCCGGGCTTCCTCGCCCTGCACAACACCCAGCAGCCGGTGATCCCGATGTTCACCACGCTCAAGGAGCTGCGGCGGTACGCGGGCAAGGAGTCCAAGTACTTCGTGATCACCGGCGCCGAGGTGATCGACCTGCTGCCGACCGGCTACGGCTTCGTCCTGGACATGGAGGGCGACCACCGCATGGTCTTCGACGCCAAGGCGGTGGAGCAGATGGTCGACTTCGCCATGCGCCGTATGTACGGCTAGAGCCCCGTACGGCATGTACGGCTAGAGCCCCGCGGGACCTGGACGGGCCCGGACCGAGACGCCTCGGTCCGGGCCCTCGTGCTGTCCGGGAATACCGGGCGCCTTGCGAGATGTTCACCATTCAACTAAATTGAAGGCACGACCCAGCCGGAGGTGGCTCCCATGCCCGCAGTGACCGTCGAAAACCCGCTGACCCTGCCCCGGGTGGCCGCCCCGGCGGACGCCGTGGCCCGTCCGGTGCTGACCGTGACGACCGCGCCCTCCGGTTTCGAGGGCGAGGGGTTCCCGGTGCGGCGCGCCTTCGCCGGCATCAACTACCGGCACCTGGACCCGTTCATCATGATGGACCAGATGGGTGAGGTGGAGTACGCGGCGGGCGAGCCGAAGGGGACTCCCTGGCACCCGCACCGCGGCTTCGAGACGGTCACCTACATCATCGACGGCAGCTTCATCCACCAGGACAGCCACGGCGGTGGCGGCGCCATCGAGAACGGCGACACCCAGTGGATGACGGCCGGCTCGGGGCTGCTCCACATCGAGACGCCGCCCGAGGCCCTCGTGATGTCCGGCGGGCTCTTCCACGGCCTCCAGCTCTGGGTGAACCTGCCCAAGGCGGACAAGATGATGGCTCCGCGCTACCAGGACATCCGCGGCGGCCAGGTCCAGCTCCTCGCCTCCTCGGACGGCGGCGCGCTGCTGCGCGTCATCGCCGGCGACCTCGACGGCCACGAGGGCCCGGGCATCACCCACACCCCCATCACCATGATCCACGCGACCGTCCGGCCCGGCGCCGAGGTGACCCTGCCCTGGCGCGAGGACTTCAACGGCCTGGCCTACGTGCTCGCCGGACGCGGGTCCGTCGGTGAGCAGCGCCGTCCCGTACGGACCGGGCAGACCGCGGTGTTCGGCGCGGGCTCCTCGCTGACCGTCCGGGCCGACGAGTCGCAGGACGGCAACACCCCGGACCTGGAGGTCGTCCTGCTCGGCGGACGCCCCATCCGGGAGCCGATGGCGCACTACGGGCCGTTCGTGATGAACACGCAGGCCGAGCTCCAGCAGGCCTTCGAAGACTTCCGGGCGGGCCGCCTCGGCAGCGTCCCCTCCGTCCACGGCATGTGACGGGACGTCCGGCGTACGGGTGACGGTGTGTCACCTGTACGCCTGTGCGCCGGGGCGCGGTACCCGCCCCGTGATCAGGTGGGGGGATGCCTCCCCGGAAGCACCTCCTGCCCGAGAGCGCGCGGCGGACTGCCGCCTGGTGCGGTGTGCTGCTGCTGGTCACCGGAGTCGCGGCGGTGGCCGTCTGGCTCTGCGTCACCCTCAAGACCGCCGTCACCCCTGTGCTGCTGGCCCTCCTCGGCACGGCTCTGCTCGGACCGGTCCACCGCTGGCTGACCGCCCGCAAGGTGAACCGGTCGCTGGCCGCCGGGCTCACCTGCGCGGCGCTCGTCGCGGTGGTCGGCGGCGCCGGCTACATCGTCGTCACCGCGCTGATCGACAGCGGTGACCAGATCGCCGCGTCGCTGAAGCAGGCCATGCAGTGGGTCACCGACCACTTCCACATCGACGGGCTCGCCGATCCCGACGACCTGGCGGACCACGCCAAGGGCCTCGTCGAGAAGTTCGGGGCGAGCGCGGCGGGCGGGCTGCTCACCGGCATCAGCCTCCTCGCCACCCTGGGGGCCACCGCCGTCCTGGCGCTGCTGCTGACCTTCTTCTTCCTGCGCGACTCCGACCGCGCCCCGCACCTCGCGCACGTCGTCGCCCCGCGGGGCACCGGTGACCTCGTGGAGGCGATGGGACGCAGGGCCTTCGAGGCGGTCCAGGGCTTCATGCGCGGGACCACGCTCATCGCCCTGATCGATGCCGTGTGCATCACCGTCGGCCTGCTGATCCTGCGGGTGCCCGGTGCGGTGGGGCTGGGAGCCCTGGTCTTCGTCGGCGCGTACGTCCCGTACCTGGGGGCCTTCGTCTCCGGGGCCGTCGCCGTGCTGGTCGCGCTGGCCGACCGGGGCTTCGTGATCGCGCTCTGGGCGCTGGGCGTCGTCCTCGCCGTCCAGCTGCTGGAGGGCCATGTGCTCCAGCCGGTCATCCAGAGCCGTACGGTCCAGATGCACCCGGCCGCGATCCTGGTCGCGCTGACCGCGGGCGCGAGCGTGGCGGGACTGCTGGGCATGCTGCTCGCGGTGCCGTTCTGCGCGGCGGTGTCCGGCGTGATCGGGGAGCTGCGCCACGGGAAGGACCTCCCCCGGGGCCCGTGAGCCGCGCGAGGCCTTGCGGGGCCCGTGCACCGCCCGGCCCTCGCGCGGGGCTCATGCGCCGCCGGTGACGCCGAGCTCCGCCGGTTCCCGGGACTCGTAGAGCTCGAACCAGGTGCACTTGCCCTCCCCGCGCGGGTCCACCCCCCACGCGTCGGCGAGCATCTCCATCAGCATCAGGCCCCGGCCGCTGGACGCCATCTCGCCGGGCCTCCGCTTGTGCGGCAGCTCGTCGCTGGAGTCGGCCACCTCGACGCGCAGCCGACGCTCGCCCCGCACGCCGGTCACCTCGGCGAGGAGGAGGGCGTCGCCGTCCGTGTGGACCAGCACGTTCGTCGCCATCTCGGAGATCATGAGTTCCGCCGAGTCCACCTGCTCCCCGTCCGCCCAGTCGTGCAGCAGCTCGCGCAGCTGCTGCCGGGCGGCGGCGATCCGCTCGGGCTCGGCCTGGGCGATGGTCATGGCCGAGCGGCGGTGCGGGACCGTGCGCGTGCGGCTGTGGTCGCGGCGCAGCACCAGCACCGCGATGTCGTCCTCGCGGCGGTCCACCAGCGGGCCGGTCGTGGAGTGCGACTCGGGGCCGTGCACGGCCTGCACCAGGGCGTCGGCCAGCTCCTCCAGGTCGTCCACGGGCTGCTCCAGGACCTGTCTCTTATACACA
>NZ_KL585395.1:181996-182519 GCF_000721935.1 Streptomyces sp. NRRL WC-3549 | reverse complement strand
GTCTCGATGAGCCCGTCCGTGCAGAGCATGATCGTCTCACCGGCCCCCAGGACGACCCGGGTCGTCGGATAGTCGGTGTCCGTCTCGATGCCCAGCGGCAGCCCGCCCGCGGTCTGCCGGATCACCGCGGTCCCGTCGACGCTGATCACCACCGGGTCCGGGTGGCCGGCCCGGGCGATGTCGAGGGTGCCGCTGTCCGGGTCGGCCTCCGCGTACAGGCAGGTGGCGAAGCGGGCGGCGGCGACCGCGTCCTCGCCGTCGGCGGGCTCGTACGCGTGGGTGAGGCCGGACAGGAAGCGGGAGGCCCGGGCGAGCACGGCGTCCGGGCGGTGGCCCTCGGAGGCGTATGCGCGGAGCGCGATCCGCAGCTGGCCCATCAGCCCCGCGGCCCGCACGTCATGGCCCTGGACGTCGCCGATGATCAGGGCGATACGGCCGTTGGGGAGCGGGATCACGTCGTACCAGTCGCCGCCGACCTGGAGCCCGCCCCCGGTGGGGACCTGTCTCTTATACACATCTCTGA
>NZ_KL585395.1:174187-181775 GCF_000721935.1 Streptomyces sp. NRRL WC-3549 | reverse complement strand
GTCAGCCCCGGCACGCCGGGGCCGGTGGACGGCATCATCGTCTTCTGGAGCCCGATCGACAGCTCGCGCTCGGTCTCGGCGGTTCCGGCCCGGTTCAGGGCCTGGGCGAGCATCCGGGAGACGGTCGACAGCACGGAGCGCTCGTCGGGCGAGAACACCACGTGGTGCTGGAAGCCGGCCATCCAGGCCCCTGTGGTCCGTCCCCCGGAGATGAGCGGCAGGAACGCCCAGGACCGGCGTCCGAAGTCGCGGGCCAGGGGCCAGGTGGCGGGAAAGCGGCGGCGGTACTCCTCGGGTGAGGACAGGTAGATCGGCTGCCCGGTCCGCACCACCTCGGCCGCCGGGTAGTCGGTCTCCAGCGGCATGTCCGTGAACCGCTTCTCGTCGCCGGGGTCGTGCCCGTAGTGCCCGACGACCGTCAGGTGGTCGCCGGAGACGCCGAAGACGGCGAGGCCGTCCAGCGCGAACCCGGGCATGGAGAGCGAACCGGCGACCCGCAGGACCTGCGCGGTGGACCCCGCCTCGGCCAGCGCCCGCCCCGCGTCCAGCAGGAACGCCTCGCGGGACCGCCGCCAGTCCCCGGTGACGGCCGCGTCGGCGGCCTCGGGCGAGGCCGGTTCCGTCACCTCCTGGAGCGTTCCCCGCAGGACGAACCGGTGCGGGCCCGGCTTCTCCACGGTGACCGGCCTCGACCGGCTGCGTACCGTCCGCAGCACCGAGCCCCGGCCGTCCACGACCCGCAGCCGCGTCTCGGCCATGGTGCCCTTGGTGACCGCGAAGTTCACGATGCCGTTGAGTTCGTCGACGTCCGCGGGGTGGAAGCGGTGGCGCACGTCGTCGGCGTGGCAGGTGACGGGCTCGGCGGGCATGCCCATCAGCCGGGCCGCCTCCGCGTCGAGCCAGACCGTCTCCACCGCGCTGTCCCAGCTCCACAGACCGGTCCCGGTCGCGGCCAGGATGTCCTCGGTGCGCATTGCCCCACTTTATGGAGGTCTGCTCTGCGGGCGCCACCGAGGAACGGCCGCCCGAACACGCCCCGCGCCGGGGCGGTGGGCCCCGACGGTGGGGCCCGGAAGGCCCCGCGTCGACCATGTCAATGAAGTGGTGCGCGTACGGGCGGTAGCCTGGGGTGTCAATCCACACCGACCGCGAAGACTGGATGAACGACGATGCATCGGTACAGGTCCCACACCTGCGGCGAGCTCCGCGCCTCTGACGTCGGCACCGACGTCCGGCTGAGCGGCTGGCTGCACAATCGCCGAGACCTGGGCGGCATCCTCTTCATCGATCTGCGCGACCACTACGGCCTGGTGCAGCTCGTCGCCCGTCCGGGCACCCCCGGCAACGACGCCCTGTCGAAGCTGACCAAGGAGACCGTCGTACGGATCGACGGCAAGGTCTCCGCGCGCGGCGCCGACAACGTCAACCCGGAGCTCCCGACCGGTGAGATCGAGATCGAGGTCACCGAGGTCGAGGTGCTGGGCGAGGCCGGCCCCCTGCCGTTCACGATCAACGCCGAGGACGGGGTCAACGAGGAGCGCCGCCTGGAGTACCGCTTCCTCGACCTGCGCCGCGAGCGCATGCACCGCAACATCATGCTGCGCTCGGCCGTGATCGCCTCCATCCGCTCCAAGATGGTGGCCCTCGGCTTCAACGAGATGGCGACCCCGATCCTCACCGCGACCTCCCCCGAGGGCGCCCGCGACTTCGTGGTCCCCTCCCGGCTGAACCCGGGCAAGTTCTACGCCCTCCCCCAGGCGCCGCAGCAGTTCAAGCAGCTGCTGATGATCTCCGGCTTCGACCGCTACTTCCAGATCGCGCCCTGCTTCCGCGACGAGGACGCCCGCGCCGACCGCTCGCCGGGCGAGTTCTACCAGCTCGACGTCGAGATGTCGTTCGTCGAGCAGGAGGACGTCTTCCAGCCGATCGAGAAGCTGATGACCGAGCTCTTCGAGGAGTTCGGCAACGGCCGCCACGTCACCTCGCCGTTCCCGCGCATCCCGTTCCGCGAGTCGATGCTGAAGTACGGCAACGACAAGCCGGACCTCCGCGCGAAGCTGGAGCTCGTCGACATCTCGGACGTCTTCGCCGACTCCGGGTTCAAGGCGTTCGCCGGCAAGCACGTCCGCGCGCTGCCGGTGCCGGACACCGCGGGCCAGTCCCGCAAGTTCTTCGACGGCCTCGGCGAGTACGCGGTCGAGCACGGCGCCAAGGGCCTGGCCTGGGTGCGCGTCGGCGAGGACGGCACGCTGGCCGGCCCGATCGCCAAGTTCCTCACCGAGACGGACGTCAAGACGCTCACCGAGCGCCTCTCCCTCGTCCCCGGCCACGCCGTCTTCTTCGGCGCGGGCGAGTTCGACGAGGTCTCCAAGATCATGTCCGCCGTCCGCGTCGAGGCCGCCAAGCGGGCCGGCCACTTCGAGGAGGGCGTCTTCCGGTTCTGCTGGGTCGTCGACTTCCCGATGTACGAGAAGGACGAGGAGACCGGCCGGATCGACTTCTCGCACAACCCCTTCTCGATGCCCCAGGGCGGCCTGAAGGACCTGGAGGAGAAGGACCCGCTGGACATCCTCGCCTGGCAGTACGACATCGTCTGCAACGGCATCGAGCTGTCCTCCGGCGCCATCCGGAACCACGAGCCCGAGCTGATGATCAAGGCCTTCGAGATCGCCGGCTACGACCGCGAGACCGTGGAGCACGAGTTCGCGGGCATGCTCAAGGCCTTCCGCCTCGGCGCCCCGCCGCACGGCGGCATCGCCCCGGGCGTCGACCGCATCGTGATGCTGCTGGCCGACGAGCCGAACATCCGCGAGACGATCGCCTTCCCGCTGAACGGCAACGCCCAGGACCTCATGATGGGCGCCCCCACGGTGCTCGACGAGACCCGGCTGCGCGAGCTGAACATCCAGCTCCGCAAGCCCGTGGCGGGAGCGAAGGAGAAGGCCGAGGCCAAGGACTCGGTGGCGAGGGACACCGGCGCCAAGTAGGCGTCAGCGGTTCCGCTTCGGTTCCACGTGAAACAGTCCCCGGCCGGATGGCCGGGGACTGTTTCACGTGGGGCCGGGACGGACGCGCGACGGTGCGGAACATCGAGGCGCGGGTACACGGACGTGGTACAGCCGGATGGCCCCGGATCCGGTTCGGCGTTGCCGGGCCCGGCAAAGACTGCCACCGAGATACCGCGTCCACCCGCCCACGAGGAGCCGTGCACCGTGTCCGTCCTACGCCGTCCGTACGTCCTGTTCGTCGCGCTGTTGCTGCTGGCCGCCGGCTGCTCGGCCGGTGCGGCGGAGAACCCCGCTCCCCGTGGCGCGGCCGGTCCCGAGTCCTCGGCGGGGCCGTCGGCGCCCTCCTCCGCCTCCGCCCGGCCGGTGCCCGTGCCCCCGGCGGAGATCCCGGCGCTGGGGCCGCAGACCCGGGCGCAGATCCCGGCCGGGGCCGGCCAGGCCGTCGTGGTGACCGGCGACGGCGCCGACTCCAACCGTTCGGTGGTCATGGTCTACGGCCGTGACGACCCCGCCACCGGCTGGAGGCCCGTGACCGGCCCGTGGGCCGCCCACAACGGGAAGAGGGGCTGGACCGACCACCACGTCGCGGACGACCTCCGGTCACCCGTGGGGGTGTTCGGCCTCACCGACGCGGGCGGCCGCCTCCCCGATCCGGGGGCGCTGCTCCCGTACGACGAACAGCCCCGTTTCGCGGTGACGGGCGAGGGGTTCCTCGGGGAGCCGCTCGACGGGTCCTTCGACTACGTGGTCGCCATCAACTACAACCGGGTCTCCGGCGTCAGCCCCCTGGACCGCACCCGGCCGCTCGGAGAGGAGCGGGGCGGTGGCATCTGGCTCCACGTGGACCACGGCGGGCCCACCCAGGGGTGCGTGTCGCTCCCCGAGGACCGGATGACGGAACTGCTGCGCACCCTCGACCCGGCGAAGCACCCGGTGATCGTGATGGGGGACGCGGCGTCCCTGCTGAGGTGATCCCCGTACGGACGAGGGCCCAGGACCGGTGCCGGTCCTGGGCCCTCGCCGTGGGTCGTGGCGGTTACGCCGGCTTCTCCTCCAGGCGCGGGAAGAGCACCGCGCCCTTGGTCACCGTCGCACCGGCGGGCAGCCGGCCCCAGCGGCCCGCGTCCTGCACCGGCTGGTCGGCCAGTGCACCGAGGGACGCCTCCGCGCCGAGGGACTCCCACAGCTTCTGCGAGGTCTCCGGCATCACGGCGTTCAGCAGGACCGCGACACCGCGCAGCGACTCGGCGGCCGTGTACAGGATCGTCGCGAGCCGGGCCTGGGCCTCGGGCGATTCGTCCTTGGCGACCTTCCAGGGCTCCTGCTCCGTGATGTAGCCGTTGACCTGCTTCACGAAGTCGAAGACCGCGAGGATGCCGGCCTGGAAGTCCAGCTCCTCACCGATCTTCTCGTCGGCCGTGGCCACGGCCTTCGCGAGCCCTTCGCGGACCGCCTGCTCCGCCTCGCCGGCGGCCGTGGCCTCCGGGAGCGCGCCGCCGAAGTACTTGCCGACCATGGCCGCGACCCGCGAGGCCAGGTTGCCGTAGTCGTTGGCGAGCTCGGAGGTGTAGCGGGCGGAGAAGTCCTCCCAGGAGAACGAGCCGTCGCTACCGTAGGCGATCGCGCGCAGGAAGTACCAGCGGTAGGCGTCCACCCCGAAGTGCGAGGTCAGGTCCTGCGGCTTGATGCCCGTCAGGTTCGACTTGGACATCTTCTCGCCGCCGACCATCAGCCAGCCGTTGGCGACGACCTTGCCGGGCAGCGGGAGCCCCTGGGCCATCAGCATCGCCGGCCAGATGACCGAGTGGAAGCGGAGGATGTCCTTGCCGATCAGGTGCACGTCCGCCGGGAAGGTGGCGTCGAACTTCTCCTGGTTGGCGCCGTAACCGACCGCCGTCGCGTAGTTGAGCAGGGCGTCGATCCACACGTAGATGACGTGCTTCGGGTCCCACGGCACCGGGACGCCCCAGTCGAACGTGGAACGGGAGATCGACAGGTCCTGGAGACCCTGCTCGACGAAGTTCACGATCTCGTTGCGCGCCGACTCGGGCCGGATGAAGCCCGGGTTGGCCGCGTAGAACTCCAGGAGCTTCGGGCCGTACTCGCTGAGCTTGAAGAAGTAGTTCTCCTCCTTGAGGATCTCCACCGGCTTCTTGTGGATCGGGCACAGCTTGGTGCCGTCCTCCGCCTCGACGAGGTCGCCGGGGAGCTTGTACTCCTCACAGCCCACGCAGTACGGGCCCTCGTAACCGCCCTTGTAGATCTGGCCCTTGTCGTACAGGTCCTGCACGAACTCCTGCACACGGTCGGTGTGCCGCTTCTCCGTCGTACGGATGAAGTCGTCGTTCGCGATGTTCAGGTGCTCCCAGAGGGGCTTCCACGCCTCCTCGACGAGCTTGTCGCACCAGGCCTGGGGGGTGACGTCGTTCGCCTCGGCCGTGCGCATGATCTTCTGACCGTGCTCGTCCGTGCCGGTGAGGTACCACACCTTCTCGCCACGCTGGCGGTGCCAGCGGGTGAGCACGTCGCCTGCGACGGTCGTGTAGGCGTGGCCCAGGTGAGGAGCGTCGTTGACGTAGTAGATGGGGGTCGAGACGTAGTACGCCTTCGCCCCCTGCTTCTCGGATCCAGTGGCCGCCATGGTCGAAATCCTAACGGTCCGTGGGAGGCCCACTCACCTCGATGAGCCCGGTCCCGGCCGCGGAGAGCTTTGCGAAACATCCTTTCCCGTACCAAAGACGCATCCTGGGAGGAGTAGGCACGCGTGCACGAGGCAGGGGACAACACCATGCGGGTACTGGTCGCCGAGGACGAGGAGATCCTCGCGGAGCTCGTCGCCACCGGACTGCGGCGGGCGGGCTTCGCCGTCGACACCGTCTACAGCGGGGACGCGGCGCTCGCCTACCTGGGGCTCCACGACTACGACGTCGTCGTCCTGGACCGGGATCTGCCCCGGGTCCACGGCGACGACGTGGCGCGGCGGCTCGTGGCCTCCGGCTCCCGGACCAAGATCCTGATGCTGACCGCGTCCGGGACCATGGAGGACCGGGTGGAGGGGCTCGACCTGGGCGCCGACGACTACGTGACCAAACCCTTCGAGTTCCCCGAGCTGGTCTCCCGGGTACGCGCGCTACGCCGCCGCAGCGCCCGCCCCGTCCCGCCCCAGCTGGAACGGCACGGCATCCGCCTCGACAGCGTGCGCCGGGCCGCCACCCGGGACGGGCGCGACCTGGACCTGTCGCCCAAGGAGTTCACCGTGCTGCAGCTGCTGCTGGAGGCCGACGGTGCCGCCGTGAGCGCGGAGGAACTGCTGGAGCGCGCCTGGGACGCGAACGCCGACCCGTTCACGGGTGCCGTCCGGGTCTGCATGAGCAAGCTGCGCTCCAAGCTCGGGGAGCCGCCGCTCATCCGCACCGTGCAGGGCGTGGGGTACGCCCTGTGACCCGGCCGACGAAGCCCGCGCAGGGGAAGGAGGCGTGGCAGGGGCGCCACTCCACGATCCGGACGCGGATCGCCCTCGTGTACGGCGGGGTGTTCCTGGTCCTGGGCACGGCGCTGCTCGCCACGGTCAACCTGGCGTCGCGGGCGGGCACGGACTCGCAGGCGCGTGCCATCGCCACCTCCGCGGCGGTCGCCCAGCCGGGCTTCGCGGTGAACGGCCCGCTGCACAACCGCGGCCGGCTGGGGCCGCCCACGGTCTACGACGTCACCGACGACGTCAGCGACGCCGCCAGCCGTGAGCTGCTGTACTGGTCGGTCGCCGCCCTGCTCGTCATGACGGGCTGTGCGGTGGCCGTGGGCTGGTGGACGGCGGGGCGGGTGCTGCGGCCCGTCCACGCCATGACGGCGAAGGCCCGCGAGCTGTCCGAGCACACCCTGCACGAGCGGATCGCGGCCGGCGGGCCCGACGACGAGCTGAAGGAGCTGGGCGAGACGCTGGACGCGCTGCTGGCCCGGCTGGAGAAGGCGTTCGACAGCCAGCGGCGGTTCATCGCCAACGCCTCGCACGAGCTGCGGACCCCGCTGGCCACCCAGCGGGCCGCCATCCAGATCGGGCTCGACGACCCGTCCCCGGAGGACCTGGTACGGACCCGGCAGACGCTGCTGGACAACAACCGGCGCAGCGAGCGGCTCATCGAGGGGCTGCTGGTGCTGGCGCGCAGCGAGAGGGGGCTGGCGAACAGCGAGCGCGAGGACGTCGATCTGGCGCAGGTGGTGGCCGAGGAGGCCGCACAGCCCCCGTCACCGGCGGGACGGCCGGGGCCGGGGCCCGGGGTGGCGGTCGCCATCGAGCCCTGCGTCGTACGGGGGAACCGGCAGCTGCTGGCCCAGTTGGTGGCGAACCTGCTGTCCAACGCCGTCCGCTACAACGTGCCCGGCGGATCGGTGGAGGTCTCGCTGTCGGCGTGCGCGGAGCTGGTGGTCCGCAACACCGGCCCCCAGGTCGCCGAGTCGGACATCGCCGGGTTCTTCCAGCCGTTCCGGCGGGGGGAGGGGCGGGACCGGATGGGCCAGGGGTCGGGCCTGGGGCTGTCGATCGTCCGGTCCATCGCGGTGGCCCACGGCGGTACGGCCACGGC
>NZ_KL585395.1:173681-173931 GCF_000721935.1 Streptomyces sp. NRRL WC-3549 | reverse complement strand
GGCGGGCTCGCCGTGACCGTACGGGTACCGACGGGGCGTCAGTCCTCGGCGAGGAGCCCGCGGGCGGCGGCCCAGGCCGGGAGCCCGGCGAGCACCTCCCGGTAGAACGTCGCGTCGGGTACGTCGCGGGGGGCGGGCCCGGCGTGGAAGAAACCCGCGTGCTCGGCGTCCAGTTTGCGCAGGAAGTCGAAGGCCTTCGAGTCCTCGTCACCGAACGCGACGAACTGGAAGACTGTCTCTTATACACATC
>NZ_KL585395.1:172761-173468 GCF_000721935.1 Streptomyces sp. NRRL WC-3549 | reverse complement strand
GCCGCGCCGCGTCCGCCAGCGCCTGCTTGGCCGCGACCTTGGCGTCCGGGGCGCCGTCCGTCTGGAAGACCACGAGCGCCGGGCCCGTGGCCCCGGACGCCTCGTAGTGGGTGACGACCTCTTCGACGGCCCGGTGGTAGTGGGTCCGCCCCAGCCGGCCGAGGCCGGCGTGCAGCTCGTCGATCCGGCCCTCGTGGCCGGTCAGGCCGACGGTGCCGGTGCCGTCGACGTCGGTCGAGAAGAAGACCACGGGCACGGTGGCGTCCTGGTCCAGGTGCGCGGCGAGGGCCAGGACGCGGTCGCCCAGGTGCTGGGCGCTGCCGTCCTTGTAGAACGGCCGCATGGAGCCGGACCGGTCGAGCACCAGGTAGACGGTCGCCCGGAACCCGGTGAGTCCCTGCGCCTTGAGCTTGGCCTGCGCCGCCTTGTACGGGGCGACGAGTCCGGGCGCGGCGGCCTTGACCCGGGCCAGCGGGACGGCGGGCCTCGCCGCTGCGGACTTCACGGCTGCCGGGGCGGCTGGGGCGGCTGCCTCGGGAGTTGCCTCGGGGGCGGCTTCCGGGGCAGCGGGTGCGGCGGTGTCCGATGCGGTTCCGGGTGCCGTTGCGGCCTCGGCGGCGGCTTCGGGCTCGGTGGCGGCTTCGGGCTCGGGTGCCGTTTCGGCCTCGGCGGCCGGGAGGGGGGCGGTGGCCGGCTCGGCGGGGGCG
>NZ_KL585395.1:166926-172518 GCF_000721935.1 Streptomyces sp. NRRL WC-3549 | reverse complement strand
AGATGTGTATAAGAGACAGTCGGTGCCCCGTGCCGGCTCGGGCGCGGCCTCCGACGCAGGCGCGGACTCCGGCTCCGGGCCCAGGTCGATCGTGATCGGCTCGGGCGAGGGCTCGTCCGCCGTCTCGGACCGCGAGGCGTCGGGGCCCGTCCCCTGGGCCGGGACCGTCGGCGTCGCGGGCGCGGACGGCTTGTCGAAAGCGGCGGCCACCAGGTCCGAGGCCGCCCCGTCCTCCTGGCCGGCGGCGGGCGGGCCGGCGGGCGAGGCCGGGGCCGGCACCGAGGCCTTCGCGGGCTCGGTGGACGAGGGGGCCGATGAGCCCGAAGAGTCCGGAGAGGCCGAAGTCGTGGCCTCCGGCCGGGATTCCGTGGAGGGGGTGCGCTCGGCCTGCGGTGGGACGGTGGCCGTGGTCGGCTCGTCCTGATCCGTGCGGCCGAACACCTTGCGCAGCAAGCTCCGAATGCCCATGAGCGAGGCCTTTCGCATGAGTTGGGTGCGGTAAATGTCCGTACTGCGGGATTTGATCCCTGGCCAGGGCGGATACGTAAGGTTAGCGGCCGGATCCGGCCGTTCGGCGGCGCGGCCCGCCCCCGAGCCCACGGGCCTCCGACCGGGTACACGGGGCCGCGGTGTTGACTCCGGGGCTTCACCCTCCGTTCACCGGCAGTCCCTCCTACGGCGTGGACGCACCCCTAGCGTCACGCACGACACACAGACGGAGGGACGGACATCGTGCGGAACATGCTGCCGCTCATCGGCTCGCACCCCGGCGGGCGCTCTGCGCTGACCTGCCGCTACCGCTGCGGCGACGCCTGCTTCCAGGAGGTACCGAACACCAGCGACAACGAGTACGCCGGCGACGTCATCGCCGGTGCCCTCTCACGCCGGTCGATGATGCGCGCCGCCGCGGTGGTGACCGTCGCGACCGCCGCCGGGACCGCCACGCTCGCCGGCGCGGCAGCCCCGCAGGCGGAGGCCGCGCCCCTGGCCGGCCACCCCGGGAAGAAGAAGCCGGCGCCCACCGGGTCCGGCGCCCGCGGTCTGCGGTTCGCGCCGGTGGCGCCCAACACCCGTGACCAGGTCACCGTCCCCGACGGCTACGGCCAGAACGTGGTGATCCGCTGGGGCGAACCGATCCTGCGCGGGGCCCCGGCCTTCGACCCGGACAGGCAGACCGCCAAGGCGCAGGCGGGCCAGTTCGGCTACAACAACGACTTCCTGTCCCTGCTGCCGCTCCAGGGCGAGCGCGGGCGCCAGGTGCTGGTCGCCAACCATGAGTACACGGACGAGAACCTCATGTTCCGTGGTTACGATCCGGCCGCCCCGACCCGTGAGCAGGTCGAGATCGCGTGGGCCGCGCACGGACTCTCCGTGGTCGTGGTCCAGGAGGAGAACCGCACCGGGAGGCTCACCCCGGTCACCCGCCACCCGCTCAACCGACGACTCACCGCGACCAGCGTGTTCCAGGTCACCGGCCCGGCCGCGGGCAGCCGGCTGCTGCGCACCTCCGCCGACCGCACCGGCCGCAAGGTGCTCGGCACCCTGAACAACTGTGCGGGCGGCACCACGCCGTGGGGCACCACCCTGCACGGCGAGGAGAACTTCAACCAGTACTTCGCCCACGGCTCCAGCGACACCGACAAGCGCTACGGCATCGGCACGGGCGAGACCGAGCGCAAGTGGGAGCGGTTCGACCGGCGGTTCGACCTGTCGAAGGAGCCCAACGAGGCGCACCGCTTCGGCTGGGTCGTCGAACTCGACCCGTACGACCCGGACTCCGCGCCCCGCAAGCGGACCGCGCTGGGCCGTTTCAAGCACGAGGCCGCCCAGCCCCGGCTGACCGCGGACGGGCGCCCGGTCGTCTACATGGGCGACGACGAGAAGTTCGACTACTTCTACAAGTTCGTCTCCAGCAAGAAGATGAAGAAGGGCACCTCCCGGGCCGCCCGTGCGCACAACCTGACCCTGCTGGACGAGGGCACCCTGTACGTCGCCAAGCTGACCGGTGACTCGCCCGCCGCGGAGATCGACGGCACCGGGAAGCTCCCCTCTGACGGGGAGTTCGACGGCAGCGGGGTGTGGATCCCGCTCGCCACGGGCTCCACCTCGCACGTCCCCGGGATGACCGCCGAGGAGGTGTACGTCTTCACGCGGCTGGCCGGTGACAAGGTCGGCGCCACCAAGATGGACCGCCCCGAGGACGTCGAGCCCTCGCCGCGCACCGGCCGGGTCTACATCGCCCTCACCAACAACACCGACCGCGGCAAGGAGGGCAAGGCGGGCCCGGACGAGGCCAACCCGCGCAACGCCAACAAGCACGGTCAGATCCTGGAGCTCGCGGAGAACTGGGACGACCCGGCGGGCGACGGCTTCGCCTGGCGGCTCTTCCTCGTCGCGGGCGACCCGAAGGACCCGTCGACGTACTTCTCCGGTTTCCCGAAGGAGAGGGTCAGCCCGATCTCCTGCCCGGACAACGTGGCCTTCGACGCCCACGGCAATCTGTGGATCTCCACGGACGGCAACCAGCTCGGCTCGCACGACGGTCTGTTCGGGGTGGCGACGGCGGGGGAGCGGCGCGGTGAGCTGAAGCAGTTCCTGACCATGCCGGCCGGGGCGGAGACCTGCGGACCGGTGATCCAGGACCGCAGGGTCCTGGTCGCGGTCCAGCACCCGGGTGAGATCGACGGCGCGTCCGTGGAGAAGCCGGCCAGCACCTGGCCGGACGGCCCGGGCCGGATCGTCCGGCCGTCGGTCGTGGCCGTGTGGCGCAAGGACGGCAAGGACATCGGCGTCTGATTCCGCCGTGGCGAAGATGCCGTCCTGCCTCCGAGCCGTGGCCGAGGACGCCCTCAGGCCCGCTGCCCGTGCGGTGCGGGCCTGAGGGGACGCGGTGGCGCTCGGGCTTCCGCGCCCAGCGGTTCTCCGGTCCGTACCCGTATCCGCGGGGGTTTCGGTTCCGGCCCCCGCCGCGGTGCCCCGCCCGACTAGAGTCGGTCCCATGGTTTCCGGTGAGGCGCCTCAGGCGGAGGGCAGCGTCCGGGTGGACGCGTGGATCTGGTCGGTCCGGCTGACGAAGACCCGTTCCGAGGCGGCCGCCGCCTGCCGGGCGGGGCACGTCCGGGTCAACGGGGAGCGGGCCAAGCCGGCGCAGTCCCTGCGGGCGGGCGACGAGGTGCGGCTCCGGCACGCCGGCCGGGACCGGATCGTGGTCGTCTCCAAGGTCGTGAAGAAGCGCGTCGGGCCGCCGGTCGCCGTGGAGTGCTACGTCGACAACAGCCCGCCCCCGCCGCCGCGCGAGGCCGCGGTCCAGGTACCGGTCCGCGACCGTGGTGCCGGACGTCCGACGAAACGCGACCGCCGGGAGATCGAGCGCCTCCAGGGCCCCCGGCGCACCCCTCGCCGCGACCGGGACGCCGGTTCCTGAACCGACGGGCGCCCCGGGGCGGGCGGCGGCTCAGCTGCGGTAGTCCTCCACCTCGGCGGCGGGGCGGACCGCCGCCTTCGACGGGTCGTCGCCGAACTCGCTGAGGGCCCGGCGCTGCCGCAGCAGGTCCCAGCACTGGTCGAGCCGGATCTCGACCTCCCGCAGACGGGCGCGTTCCTCGCCGGAGAGGCCGTCCAGCGTGGAACGGTCGCGCAGGTCCCGTTCCTCCGTGACCAGTCCGTCGATGTACTCGATGATGTCCTGCTCGCCCATGGCGTCGGCACTCCTCACCCGGTCGGTCGGTTGTCGAAGACGGTCGGATCGCGCGGCCCCGGGCCCGCCCGCACGGTTCCGGGCGAGGGCCCGCGGGGCCCTCGCGAGGGAGGCGTACCCGGCCTTCGCCCGCACCCCGCCGGCCGCGGGGCCGGGCCCCGGTAGCGGCACGAGCGAGGGCTCTGCACGGTACGCGCTGACGGCGACGGCCCGCATACGGCCGACCTCTCACTCGCCCCCTGCTCACGCTCCCACTGTCGCCCGGCCCTCGCGCCCGCGCATGTCGGATCGGCGCGCCCGAAGGACGTGCCGGAGCGGGCGCCGCCCCTCGGCCGAGGCGGTCTACCGGCCCGCGGTCCTCCGCGCCGCGACGAACCGTCCGGCCGTCCCGCAGACCACCAGCAGTAGGCCCACCGCGAGCACCGCCCACACCGTCGTCCGCAGCGAGGCGGTGAGCGCGTCGTACACCGCCGCCGCCCCGTCCCGGTCGCTGCCCGGCCCCGGTACCTGCTCCAGCAGCCTGCTCCGGCCGACCGCGAGGGCGACGCGCAGCAGGACCGCGCCCAGCACGAACCCCACGCCCGCCACGGCCGTGGCCAGGAGGCCGCCCCGCACGCCGCGCCGTACGAACACGAGGCCGACGACGAGGACGAGCAGGACCGCCGTCCCGACGGCCGGCCAGACACTGCAGTACCGCAGCCATCTGAAGGAGGTCCGCAGTTCGTCCGCGCGGTCGGCGGAGAGCAGGGTGATCGTGGTGTGCCGTACGGGGATGAGGTCGGCGAACGGGACGCCCTCGTCCATCAGTTCCCGTTTGACGCGTTCGATGACCGGTGCCAGGTCGATGGTCACCGCCTGCCCGTCGTCGCCGTGGAGGGCCGCGGTCACGGCCTGGTGGGCGGTCCGGTTGGCGCCGTCCCAGGCCTTCTGGAACGCCTCGGTGGTGGTGAAGGACCGGGCGGTGTCGCCCAGGAACTCCTCGACGGTGTCCTGGAGCGGGCCGACGTCGATGTTCTTCATCGCCTCGTCGGTCACGAGCGTGGCGACGGTGTCCCGCACGCCGGGGTCCGAGGCCAGCGGGGAGACGGCGGCGAGATAGCGGTCGGAGTCGTCGAGCTCCAGGTCGACCCAGGCGGCGAGGGCGCTGAACGGGACCAGCAGGGTGAGCAGGACGAGCAGTACCGCCGACAGGGCCGCTGAGAGATAGGTCCGCACAGCCACCAGCCAATCCCCTGCGGCGGCGGTGCGCCGGGGGCCGTGGGCCGTTCGAGTTGCCGGGCGGCGCGGCCGGGTGTGCGCTGGAGGGACGGAGAGGACGGGGGCGAGTAGTCAAGGAGCTGTCGCCATGGCCACACACGCAACGCTGTCCCGGCACGGAGGGACGCGTACCCGGGCCCCGGCCCGGCACCCGCACCACGCGATCGGCTGGGTACTGCCGCTGGTGCTGGGGGCGATCGTCGGCTTCTGGGCGTTCTTCATCCGGCGGGACGGCGGCGAGACCACGGGCGGGCTGATCTGGCTCGGCGTCGCCTCCGGAGTGGCGTTCGCCGTGCTGTGCTTCCTCCTGGGACGGATCCAGGGGAGGCTGCCGGCCGAAGTGCGGGCCGCCGCCTACGGGGCGGTGACCGCGATCGTGATCGGTTACCTGTTCAGCCTGCACCACCACACCGTGCTGTCCTCGACGGCGCTCGGGCTGGGTGTCGGCGCGGGGGTGACCGTCTACGCGTACTACCTCTTCTACACGCGCGGGTGAGCCACGCGGGCTCGCACCGAGCCCGGACCGCCGGCTGAGGACCGTCCCCCGGGGCGGTCCTCAGGCCGTCCGCACGCAGGGGCGGCCGGCAGGCCGGCCTTCGCCGGTCCGCGGACGGCGGCGGGCCCCCACGCGCCTGGAG
>NZ_KL585395.1:150089-166714 GCF_000721935.1 Streptomyces sp. NRRL WC-3549 | reverse complement strand
CAGCCCGCTCAGAGATGTGTATAAGAGACAGCAGTGGACCACGGTGACCGGGCAGATCGCGTGCTGGGTGACGTGGAGGCTGACCGAGCCGAGCAGGGTCGCCTTGAAGCCGCTGTACCCGCGCGCGCCGACGACCAGCAGGTCGGCACCCTTGGAGCGCTCCACCAGGGTCAGTGCGGCGTTGCCGATTACGACGACCTTCTCCACCCGCGCCGCGCCCTCGGCGCCCAGGGCCTCCTCCAGCGCCTCGTTGAGCGCCACGGTGGCCACGGCCTGCGGGTCGAAGTCCTCCGGCAGACCCGGCATCATGGACGCCCAGCTGGTCGCGGGGTACTCCCAGCTGTTGACCGCCTCGATCGTGCTTCCGGTCAGCTCCGCCTGGCGTACTGCCCAGCGCAGCGCCTTGATCGACTGGTCCGAGCCGTCCACACCGACGACGATCCTGCCCATGTCCGCCTCCAGCTCCTCGGAGCACGTACGGCACGTACCCCACCTTGCGTGTATCCGTAATAACACGCGTCAAACCGGGCGCAAAGGGCCCGTAGGACCCTTGCGTCGCTCTGTCCCCCTGTGCCTCGCAGGGCTGCCTCGCAGGGCTGTTCCGAGCCGCCCGGTGTCAGCTCACCCGCAGCTCGGCGAGCTGCTGTTCGAACGGCACGACCGCGTCCTCGCCGTCGTCGAGCGTGGCCGCCCGGGACGCCCCGGAGACGGTGCGGCCGGTGACGGCGGAGGCGAGTTCGCCACCCGCGCGGCGGATGCGGGACGGGAGGCCGTCGGTGTACTCGTCGCCCTGGGCCCCCCAGTCCTCGGACGCCGCGTACACCGAGGTCGGCAGCGTGACCGCCCGCAGGTAGGCGAAGAGCGGGCGCATCGCGTGGTCCAGGACCAGGGAGTGCCGGGGGGTGCCGCCGGTCGCCGCGATCAGGACGGGCTTGCCGGTGAGCGCGGTGTTCTCGACCAGGTCGAAGAAGGACTTGAACAGGCCGCTGTAGGAGGCCGTGAAGACGGGCGACACGGCGATCAGGCCGTCCGCCCCGGTCACCGCGTCGATCGCGTCCCGCAGGTCGGCCGGCGGGAAGCCGGTGACCAGGTGGTTGGCGATGGACACGGCCAGGTCGCGCAGCTCGACGACCTGTACCTCGACGGCGCGGTCCTGGTCGGCGGCCAGCCGTTCACGGGTGGCCTCGGCGAGCCGGTCGGCCAGCAGGCGCGTGGAGGAGGGGCTGCTCAGTCCGGCCGAGACGGCCACGATCCTCAGCGGGGTGGTGGCGGACACGGTGCTCAGACCTCCTTCGGGGCGGCGGCGGCGCGGGCCGCGGCGACCGCGGGGTGGACGGGGGCGTCCGGCACACCGGCCGGGCGCAGGGCGGCGAACTCCTTGCGCAGCACGGGGACGACCTCCTCGCCGAGGATGTCGAGCTGCTCCAGGACCGTCTTGAGCGGGAGCCCCGCGTGGTCCATCAGGAACAGCTGGCGCTGGTAGTCGCCGACGGCGTCCCGGAAGGTCAGGGTGCGCTCGATGACCTCCTGCGGGGAGCCGACGGTGAGCGGGGTCTCACGGGTGAATTCCTCCAGGGAGGGCCCGTGTCCGTAGACCGGCGCGTTGTCGAAGTACGGGCGGAACTCCTTGACGGCGTCCTGCGAGTTCTTCCGCATGAACACCTGGCCACCGAGACCGACGACGGCCTGCTCGGCGGTGCCGTGGCCGTAGTGGGCGTAACGGCGCCGGTAGAGGCCGACCATCTTCTTCGTGTGTTCCATGGGCCAGAAGATGTTGTTGTGGAAGAAGCCGTCCCCGTAGTACGCGGCCTGCTCGGCGATCTCCGGGGAGCGGATGGAGCCGTGCCAGACGAACGGCGGGACGCCGTCCAGCGGGCGCGGGGTCGCCGTGAAGGACTGCAGCGGGGTGCGGAACTTGCCTTCCCAGTCGACGACGTCCTCGCGCCACAGCTTGTGCAGCAGGGCGTAGTTCTCGATCGCGAGCGGGATGCCCTGGCGGATGTCCTTGCCGAACCAGGGGTAGACCGGGCCGGTGTTGCCGCGGCCCGTCATCAGGTCGACGCGGCCGTCGGCGAGGTGCTGGAGCGTGGCGTAGTCCTCGGCGATCTTCACCGGGTCGTTGGTGGTGATCAGGGTCGTCGAGGTCGAGAGGATGAGGTTCTCGGTGCGGGCCGCGATGTAACCGAGGGTCGTGGTCGGCGAGGACGGGACGAACGGCGGGTTGTGGTGCTCACCGGTCGCGAAGACGTCCAGGCCCACTTCCTCGGCCTTCTGGGCGATCGCGAGGGTCGCCTTGATCCGCTCGTTCTCGGTCGGTGTCCTGCCGGTCGTGGGGTCGGTGGTGACGTCCCCGACGGTGAAGATCCCGAACTGCATGGCGCCCGCCTCCGTCTGAACTCTCTGAAGCATTTGATTGAACGTTGAACTATCGAACACACCCTACAACGGGGCGCCCCCGGCACCTATTCCCGGCTCCCCGGCGGGAGGGGCGTACGCCGGACGGAGCGAGCAGCGCCGATGGGCGGGAGCGAACACCGGAGGGGGCGCGGCGTCCTGCCGCGCGTCTTCGTCCACGTCTTCGCGGCGCACCTGTTCGCCGGCTTCGCCACGCCGCTGTTCCACGTGGGCGGCCGCGCCCGTACGAGGCGGATGCGCGGCCACACGTCTCCGCGGGCGCCCGGTGAGCGCACCTCCTCCAGGATCGCCCCCCCACCCGCCGCTCGCGCGACGCGGGCGGGATCACGTACGCGCCCCCCTGCCCGAGGGGCCCCGTGGCCGGTACACTCACCCCATGACCTCCGTACCGTGCCGCAACTGGTGGCGCTCCTCCTAGGAGCGGCCACCCCATCTGCACGGAACCAGGGCCGTTCGACATCGGACGGCCCTTCTTCGTTGCCCGGGGTCCCGGGCGGGCCGTCCTCCACGCACCCATCACCCGCGAGGAGAGCCCCCATGACCGCCGTCGCCGACCAGCCCGTGAACCCCGCCGTGCGCCGCAGCGCCGAGCTGGAGCAGCAGATCGCCCAGGACCCCGGACGCTTCCGGGTCCTCACCGGCGACCGTCCCACCGGGGCCCTGCACCTCGGGCACTATTTCGGGACCCTGCACAACCGGGTGCGGCTCCAGGACCTCGGTGCGGACGTCTTCGTCCTCATCGCCGACTACCAGGTCCTCACCGACCGGGACGTCGCCGAGCGGCTGAACGAGCACGTCGAGGGCCTGCTGCTGGACTACCTGGCGATCGGGATCGACCCCGCCCGGACGACGGTCTTCAACCACAGCGCCGTACCGGCCCTCAACCAGCTGCTGCTGCCGTTCCTCTCGCTGGTCTCCGTCGCCGAACTGGGCCGCAACCCCACCGTGAAGGACGAGATCGCCCACTCCCGGCAGGCCGCCGTCAGCGGGCTCATGTACACCTACCCGGTGCACCAGGCCGCCGACATCCTCTTCTGCAAGGGCGACCTCGTCCCCGTGGGACAGGACCAGCTGCCGCACCTGGAGATCACCCGCACCGTCGCCCGCCGCTTCAACGAGCGGTACGGGACCGTCTTCCCGGAGCCCGACGCGCTGCTCTCCGCCGCGCCCCTGCTGCTCGGCACCGACGGCACCAAGATGAGCAAGAGCCGCAACAACTCCGTGGCCCTGGGCGCGAGCGAGGACGAGACCGCGCGGCTGATCAAGGGCGCCACCACCGACGCCGACCGGCACATCACCTACGACCCCGAGACCCGCCCCGGGGTGTCGAGCCTGGTGCTGCTGGCCGCGCTCTGCCTCGGCCGCGACCCGCACGCCGTCGCCGAGGAGATCGGGGACGGCGGCGCCGCCGCGCTGAAGCGGACGGTGACGGAGGCGGTCAACGCGACGATGGCGCCGATCCGGGCCCGGCGGGCCGAGTACGCGAAGGACATGGGCCAGGTACGGGACATCCTGCGCGCCGGCAACGAGCGCGCGAACGCCGTGGCCGAGGCGACCCTGGACGAGGTGCGGCAGGCCATGGGCATGTTCCGGTGACGTAGGGGCTCCGTCCGTAGGCCCCGGCGCGCCGCCGGCCCCGGTGCACCGCCGGGGCCGGCCCACCGACCGGACCGCCCCGCCTACCGCACGGTCGTCGCCCGCTGCCGGCGCAGCAGTTCGGCCAGGCCGCGCCGGGTCGCGGCGATCACCACCCGGTCCTCCGGGCGCAGCACGTACCCCGGGTGCAGGTTCCAGACCAGTCCGGACGGCCGGCCCACCGCCTCCGGCGCGTCCGGGTCGTACGGCGGTACGGCGGCCAGGTCCGGGAGGCGGTCGGCCGGCGGGGTGGCGTCCAGCGCCAGGACCCGCCAGGCACCGGCCCGGAACGCCTGCTCGACGGTGCGGCCCAGCAGCTGCGGGTGGCCGCCCACCTCCAGGGCGGCGAACAGCATCACCTTGCGTTCGACCGGGACCGCGCCGAGGATCTGCCGGCCCATCATGGCGACGGCGAACGACGGCGCGGCCAGGTGGGACACCGAGCGGGACCGGGTCACGGCCTGCGGGTGGGCGGTGCGCAGGGTGCGGAAGACGGCGGTGGCGAACTCGTCGTCGTACAGCCGCAGGGCCACCTGGAGGTCCGGTTTGACCGAGCGGGCGTACAGCGTGGCTTCGAGGTTCGTGGTGTCGATGCTGGTCAGGGCGAGCAGGGCGCGTGCCCGGCGGATCTTCGCCGCCTCCAGGACACCTTCCTGGGTGACGTCACCGATGACCGTCGGCACGTGCATGCTGCGCGCCAGCGGGATGCCGCGCGCCTCCGGGTCCTCCTCGACCACCACCACGGGGATCTCCAGTTCCCGCAGCCGCACCAGCACGCGGGTGCCGATCTTGCCGAGGCCGAGCAGCACCACGTGTCCGGACAGGCCGCGCGGCGGCCGGCGCAGCGAGGACGCGTGGCGCAGCGAACCGAACGCCTCCAGCACGGCGGCGACCAGCAGCGGCAGCAGGAGGAGTCCGGCCATCCCGGAGAGCAGCTGGATGATCTGGCGCGGCGGCGGCCCGTCCTCCGCCGGGTCGCCCATCGCCAGCAGGTCGAGCAGCGTGAGGTAGGAGGCGTGCAGCGGGCTGTCGCCGGTGGTGATGACGGAGGCGACGGCGAGGGCCACGGCGGCGGCCGCGACGCCCAGGGCCGACCAGCGCAGCCGGCGCGAGAAGATGTGGCTCAGCGGCGCGCCCCGGCCGCCCATGCGTACCGCGACCCGGTCCGGCCCGGCGTGGCTGATGGCCTCCAGGACCACCGTGCCGCGTCCGGTGGCGGCGTCCACCGTCGCCTGGTCGGGCAGGAGTTGGGGTCCGTCGTCGCCGTTGCTGTCGGAACCCTCGGAGCCGGCCGGGTCGTGGGTGGTGGAGGAGAGCAGGGCCAGCGTGCACAGCCCCGGGTCGGCGAGCTCGCCCTGCCGGGGCGGGGTGCGCTCGGCGGCGCGCAGGAGGAGGCCCTCGGCCTGGACGACCTTGCTGCTGCCGGTCACCGCCGTGGCGGCGAGCGCGGGGGCGGCGGTGTCGGCGTCGGACAGCACGGTGGTGGAGGCGTCCAGCACGTCCGGGTCCACGCCGGGCATGGCGAGCGCCGCCGCCTGGTCGAGCAGGGTCTCCAGGTGCTGGCCCAGCTTGCGGTTGTAGAGCCGGATGACCAGCCGCAGGCGCGGATTGAGCCGGCGGGCCGTCAGGGCTGCCCGGATGTTGAGCTCGTCGTCGTCGTAGACCAGCGCGAGGGCGGCGGCCCGCTCGACCCCGGCCTCCTCCAGCACCTCGTCGGAGGGCTCGTGGGCCTCCATGATGCGCACGGCCTCGACCCCGGCGTTGGTGTCGCCGCTCCCGGTGCCGCCCGCCGCGCCGTTGCGGTTCATCGCCGCCGACATCCGGCCGAACAGGGCGGCTGCCCGGGCCCGCTGGGTGAGCGGAAGCTCGGGACGGGTGGTGTCGCGGCCCGGGGGGAGCAGCAGCGTGACCCGCTCGCCGTAGACGTACCGCAGCTCCACGGCGAGCCGCCGGGCGAGCGCGTCGTCGCCGCAGACGAGCATGTGGCCGTGGGCCGCGGGGTGTTGGGACTGATGAGGAAGTGGGGGCACGAAACCCAGCATGCCTGCTGACCCCTCTCCTGTCAGTCGTGGACCGGTCCGGGGCCGCCCAGGAGGCGGCGCGGGTCGGCCGCCCGGTGGATGGCCGTCTCCACCGCCGAGATGCGGTCCGCGAGCAGCCCGAGGGCCGCGACCGCCCGGGTGACGGGGTCGCCGTCCGGGCCGCCGAGCGCCTGCGTACGGACGTAGGCGGCGGTGACCTCCGCCCAGCGCTCGGCCTGCCGCCCGGTGAGCGTGCCGCGCAGCGCGGCCAGCTTCAGCAGGTTGGCCTCGGCGCCCGAGGTCAGGGTCTGGGCCTCGCCCGCGTAGTGGTCGTCGATGACGGCGGACAGCTCGGCCTCGTTCATGACGGGCACGATCCGCTCGGCGATCTTGTTCATGTTGCGGTACGAGCCCTGCAGCCGGAACGGCGGCTCCGTCCGTGTCGCGTCGGTCCGGGCCGCCGAGGCGATGTACGCCGCGTTCACCGCGAGGACCGTCTCCCGGGCGGTGAGCAGGTGGCGCAGGACCGCCACGATCCGCTCCAGCTCGGCCGGCGCGTACGCGTGCTCCAACTGGTCGGCGTGGGCCCCGGAACCGGACGCCATACGCACGAGCAGCGCCAGGTCGGCGCGGGAGCGGCCCGCGAGCGGGGCGAGGACCGGGTTGGCGGTCAGCGCGTTCTCGACGAAGCTCAGCGCGAAGACGTCCTCCCGGCCGCTCAGTACCTCACCGAGGTTCCACACGTCGGCCCGGTTGGCGAGCATGTCCGGAATCCGGAACCGCTCCCCGGACTCGGTGTACGGGTTGCCCGCCATCACCACCGCGAACCGTTTGCCCCGCAGGTCGTAGCTGCGCGGCTCGCCGTCCAGGACCCCCTCGACACGGCGGGTGGCGTCGCAGAGCGGGATGAACTTCTGGAGCAGCTCGGGGGAGGTGTGCTGGATGTCGTCCAGGTAGAGCAGGGTGTTGTTGCCGGACTCCAGCGCGAAGTTGATCTTCTCGACCTCGCGGCGGGCGGTCGCGCCGCGTGCCTGCGCCGGGTCCAGGGACGTCACGTCGTGGCCGAGGTTCGGGCCGCTGACCTTCACCAGGACCATGCCGAGCCGGTCGGCGACGTACTCCATGAGCGTCGTCTTGCCGTAGCCCGGCGGGGAGACGAGCAGCAGCAGGCCCTGCGAGTCGGTGCGCCGGTCCGCGTCCGCCGTGCCGAGCTGCTTGGCGAGGCTGTCCCCGATCAGCGGCAGGTACACCTCGTCCAGGAGCTGGTTGCGGACGAACGCCGACATGACACGCGGCCGGAGCCAGTGCGGTGCGCAGCCGCTGGTACGCGCGGAATCCGGGCACGGACTCGGCCCTGAACGCAGCGGTACGGGCGAGGAATTCGTCCAGCCGGACCGACAGCGTCCCCCGGTCCGCACGGGGGTGGTCGCCCAGCAGCCCGTCCACCGTGGCGGTGAGCGGGGCGTCGCAGTCGTACCGCTCCAGGTCCGGACAGAGCTCCACGGCCGCGGCCTCCGCCAGGTCCCCGGGGTCCACGTCGGTGCCGGAGGCGGCGGCGTACGCGCCGAGCCAGCCCTCGACCAGCTGGCGGCGGGCCGGCAGGTCGTCCTGGAGCGCCGCCAGGTCGTCGTCGTACGCCGAGGTGCCGGTGGCCCGGCGGAACTTCTCCAGGAACATACGGGTGGCGGCGCTCGTGACGAACCCGGCCGGCCCGCTCGTCAGCTCCTCGAAGAGGTACCCGGCGGCGGCCTGTCCCGCCCCCATCACCGCCGCCCACTCCTCCTGGAGGACGGCGACGGCCGGGGCGAGCCCGAAGGTGTCGCGGGCCCGCGCCAGCGACAGGGCCCGGCGCGACCAGGACGCCCGCAGGGCCTCGTCGGCCCCGTGCGCCCAGAACAGCTGTGCCGCGGCGCGCACGGCGGGTCCGAACCGCAGCAGCCCGGCCCCGGCGTGCAGCCGCAGCAGCACGGTCAGGATCGCGGTGGCGTCCTCGTCGTGGACGCCCCGCTGGTAGCCCTCGTCGTACGCCGCCGCTGCCGCCTCCCGGACGAGCGCGGCCAGGTCCGGCGCGCCCGCCAGGGCGTCGGCGCCGTGCTCGTCCAGCAGCCGGGCGGCCAGGTACTCGGCGCGGTAGACGTCCCCCGACTCCGAGGGCAGCAGCCGGTCCCAGTACGGCCGGGTCGCCGCGAACTCCGGGTCGGTGACCGGGGCCCGGTAGTCGGTGCCGGTCAGCGCGAAGGCGAGCCGGTCCCCCTGCGGGACCAGGGTCAGGTCGAAGGGCTGGGTGTTCACCGCGAACCGGTGGCGGCCCAGCTTGAGCACCGCGCCGCCGTCCGCGTACAGCTCACCGCGGTCCCGCAGCGCCCGCCCGGCCTCCTGACGGGCCGCCTTCAGCCGCCCGTCGAGCTCCTCGGCGCGCACCGGGTCGCCCAGCTCGCGCAGCTCCTCGGCGGTGCGCCGGACCTTGGCGACCATCGGGTCGGACGCGAAGTACGTGTGGACGGCGTCCAGGTCCTCCAGCGCGGCCAGGCGCCGGGTGACCGTCTCCAGGACCCGGGCGGCCGAGTCCGCGAGCCGCTCGGCCCGCCGGGCGCGGGCGTCCTGGAGGGTCTGCCGACGGGCCGAGAACGCCTCGTAGACCTCGGTTCTGCGCTCGCCCAGCCGGCCGAGGAAGTCGTCGGACTCCGCGAACCGCGACTCCAGGTTCTCCAGCTGGAGCAGCAGCCGGGCCAGTTGCTCGTCGCAGGCCTCGGGGGAGTCGGCGGCGGCCAGCGCCCCGGTGACGGCCTGGCCGAGCAGCGCGAACTCGGCGGCGAACTCGGCCCGCCCCTCCTGCGACAGCAGCTCACGGCGGCGGGCGTCGAGGGTGGCGCGGGCCCGGTTGGCGTCGCCCAGCACCCCGGCGATGCGCTCCAGGATCGACGTGCGGACGGTGGCGTCCCCGATGTCGAGCCCGGTCACCACGTCCGTGACGGTCGCCAGCCCCTCGGTGATCTCCGTCAGCCGGTCGCCCACCCGCGAGGCGTCGGCGACCGCGGCGAGCTCCCCGGCGGTGGTGGTGAGGGCGGCGAGCTCCTCGTGGTAGCCGGTGAAGGCGTCGTCACGGGAGAGGAAGGCGACGGCCCGCCGGGCGGCCGACTCCAGGTCGGCCTCCGCCTCGGCGGACAGCTCGGCGATGCGCCCGGTGTCGGCGTACCGCATCTCGCCGAGGGTCGCCAGGTGCCCGTGGACGCGGCGCAGTTCGGTGAGCCGGCCGACCCAGGCGGCGGCCGAGCTCGGGGCCTCGCCCCGGATGCGGCGGACCAGGGCGGTGAGCCGGGCGGCCGTCCCGTCGAGGGCGTCGGCGGCCTGCCGGGTCAGCTCCTGCACCGTCTCGAACTCGGCGAGCACCTGGCCCGCGGTCTCCCCGATCTCCGCCAGCGGCTCGGCGAGCAGGCCCAGGTCGGGGTCGGTGAGCCAGTGGTAGCGGTCGCCGGCCCGTGCGCAGTCGGCGACGAGCCGGGCGTACACGGCGGCGGTCGGCGTCATGTCGCGTACGCCGTGCGCCAGGGCGAGGCAGTCGGAGATTCCGCGCACCAGGTCGGCGTTGCCCGTCCGGGCGAGCGGGCCCGCCCCGGCGGGGTGTGCGGCGGCGTAGGTGTCGGAGACGTACGGGGTCTGCCAGCGCTGCAGGGGGTGGACGCGGGCGGGCCCGTCCTCGCCCCCCTTCAGCAGGACGAGGGTGCCGTCGTCCAGCAGCGCGTGCCCGCGGCCGAGCAGCGGGGTGGCGACCTCCTGCCGGATCAGGTTGTACGGCAGGAGCAGGGTGCGGCTCTCGTCGCGGGACCGGAAGACGTACAGCACGTCCTCCCCGTTGGGGGAGCGGACCGCGCCCTCGAAGACCGGGTCGGAGATCTCCTCGGCGGTGTCGAACGTCTTGGCGGCGCCGGTGGTGAGGTAGTAGCCGCCGGGGAAGATGATCCCCTGGTCCTCGGGGAGCCGGTGGCACGACGGTCCGATCGCGTCGAGCCGCTGGACGCGGCCCAGCAGCGTGTTGAAGACCAGGTGGCGCCAGGCCTCCTCCTTGTACGGGCGCACCCGCAGCAGGATCAGCGGCCCCGCCCGGGCGTACTCGACGTCGGCGTCCGCCAGGGACTGCAGGGGCTCGTCGACGGGCTCCTCGTAGATCCCGTCGGGGGTCTCGGTGTCGTCCTCGGTCTTGACGGTGAGCGTGCCGCCCAGGGTGTCGACGAAGAGCGTGCCGTCGGCCACCGCGATGTGCGGGTGCCGGCCGGGCCGGTGGGCGTCCCGCCCCGCCGGGGCCCAGTCGAAGTCGTGCGACGGCGGGAACACGTGGTCCTTCTCGCCCCGGGCGTCCAGGAACTCCCCGGGCGTCCCGTCCGGGCCCAGCGCCCAGCGCAGCACACGGACGTCCTCGGCGCTCTCCCCGGTACGGAACACGGCGATCAGCCGGCCGTTGACCCGGCGCAGGCGCAGCAGCCGGGCGTCGCGGAAGTAGCGGTGCAGTCCGGCGAACTCCCGGACGAACGCCTCGTCGGCCAGGGGCCCTTCGCCCGTCACCTCCTCCAGGCCGGCTTCCCGCAGGACGAGGACGTCGCCGACCCCGGTCTCCCCGCCGACCCCGGGCCCCCGCTCGAAGCCGAACAGCAGCCGGTCGCCGACCGCCACCAGGTCCCGTGCCAGCGAGGCCCGCTCGGTGTGCACCTGTTCGGTGGCCAGCAGCCGCAGCCCGGTCGACCCGAACTCCTCGGTCCGCCGCGCGTTGAGCGCTTCGGCCCGCCGGACGAGCTCGTCGGCCTGCGCCCCGAGCCGCCGCCGCAGCACGTCGTAGGCACCGCCGTCGGTGAGTGTGGTCTCGGTGTCACGGTCCATGCGTACGGCTCCCTACGGATGGTTCGACTGCGCGCTCTCTGCTCACCGGCGGCCCGGCCCCTGCCACGCGGGCGGGCCCCCGGGCCCCCGGGGCCGGGCCCCGGGGCTCGGGGCCCGGGGCCCGTATGTCCGGCCCGTCCGGCACCCCGAGGAGGGAATCCCCGCCCGGGGGCCGCCCCCCCGGGACGGTTTCCGGTTACGCCACCCCTGCGGCGGCGGCCCCGTTCTCGGACGGCTGCGCGGCGACGGCCGTGCCGCCGCCACCCGCCAGCGACGACACCGTCCTCCCCGCCAGTCCCAGCTCCTCCGCCGCGGCCAGCAACTGCCGTACCTGCCCGGTGGCCGCCCCCGACGTCCCGCGCATCAGCTGCGTCAGCAGCGCCGACACCGTCAGGTTCTGCACGTCCCCCGTGGAGAAGGACCCCAGCACCCGGGTCAGGTCGTCCGTGAAGGACGAGCTGCCGTCCAGCCACGGCCCGGCCAGTGTCTGCGCGGTCTTGGAGTTGTTCACGAACCCGTCCACACTGCGGCCCAGCGAGATCGACGAGACCAGCCGGTCGAAGAAGACCGAGTCCCCGCCGACGATGTCGATGTCCGCGTTCTCCAGCCCCGTCGCCAGGATCGTCGCCTGCGCCTCGGCCACCTGCCGCTGCACGTCGAACTCCGCCAGCCGGATCTCCTTCTCCGCGGCCAGCCGCAGCCGGTACTCCTCGTGCCCGCGCGAGGCCTCGTCCAGCGCCGCCATCGCGGCGGCCTTCTCCGTGAGCCCCGCCGCCTCGGCCTTCAGCCTCTCGCCGATCACCGCCGCGTCGGCGGCCGCCTGGGCCTGCGTGCCCTCCGCGGTCGCCAGCGCCTTGAGGCGCGCGCCCTCCGCCTCGGCCCTGAGCCGGGCCTCGGTCGCCTGCGCCTCCGCGAGACCGGCCTTCTCGGTGACGTCGGCCGCCGCGTCCCGGACCTGGACCTCCGCCAGCCCCGCCGCCGCGGACTCCGCCTGGACGCCCTCCGCCAGCCGCAGCTTCGCCTGGGCGTCGAGGTCGGCGGTCTTCAGCCGGGCCTCGGCGAGCGTCAGCTGCTCGGCCGCCAGGTGCGTCGCGGCGGCCTCCGCGGCCTCCGCCGCCTTGATGTCCTTGACCAGCTTCTCCTGCGCCTCCGCCTCGGCCGCGATGATCACGGACTTGCGGGTGCGCTCCGACTCCTCGACGGCCCGCAGGGTGCGGATCGACTCCTCCTGCTCGGCGACCGTACGGTCCACCGCGATCCGCTCCCGGATGACGTCGGCGACCTCACGGCGTTCGGCCTCGACCTCCTTGGTCGCGGCGATCCGGTTCAGCTCGGTCTCGCGCTCGCGCCCGATGACCTCCAGCATCCGGTCCTTCTCGATGCGCTCGTTCTCCACGGCGATGACCCGCTCGCGGTTCTTCTGGGCGACGGCGATCTCCCGGGCCTGGTTCTCCCGCTGGATACCGAGCTGCTCCTCGGTACGGATGAACGCCCCCTGCGAACCGAGCCGCTCCTCCTCCTGCACCCGGGCGGTGGCGGCCTCCTCGCGGGCCCGCAGCGTCTCGACCTCGCGGCGCTGCTTGATCTCCGCCTCGGCCTGCCGGCGCTCCAGCTCCAGGATGGTCTCCCGGGCGTCGACGTCCTGCCGGGTGATCTCCTTCTGCTCGGTGCGCTGGAACTCGTTGGTCCGCACGTGCTCGATCGCCGTCAGTTCGGTGATCTTCCGGATGCCCTGCGCGTCCAGGATGTTGGCCCCGTCGAGCTGGGCCATCGGCGTCTGCTCCAGGAAGTCGATCGCGGCGTCGTCGAGGTGGTAGCCGTTCAGGTCGGTCCCGATGACCCGGATGATCCGGTCCCGGAACTCCTCGCGCTTGGTGTAGAGGTCGACGAAGTCGAGCTGCTTGCCGACCGTCTTGACCGCCTCCGAGAACTTCGCGACGAAGAACTCCTGGATGGCGATCTTGTCGCTCGCCCGCTCGGTGCCGATGGACTGGGCGACCTTGATGACGTCCTCGACGGTCTTGTTCACCCGCACGAAGAACGTGATGTGGATGTCCGCGCGGATGTTGTCCTGGCAGATCAGCCCCTCACGTCCGGTGCGGCGGATCTCGATCGTCTTCACCGAGATGTCCATGGTCTCGGCCTTGTGGAGCACCGGCAGGACGACCGCACCGGTGAAGGTGACGTCGACCTTCTTGGTCTTGGAGATGATCAGCGCCTTGCCCTGTTCGACCTTGCGGAAGAGCCGGGTGATCACGAAGACCAGGGCGATGACGATGAGCAGGACAACGGCGATCAGCACGCCGATGCCCAAGGAGATGGCATCCATGTCAGTCCTTGACGGCTGGTGGGACGAAGCGGAAGTGGTGAGCGGCATGCCGCGTCAGGGCATGCGGGGGCCTGGTACCGGCACGGCGGGCCGGTGCGGACGGCGGGCGGGGCGTCAGCCCGCGTCGCGTGGCACGGCGCGTGGGGCGAGCGCGGCGTCGTACGGCGAGACCCAGAAGAACTCGCCCTCGGCGTCGTACGCGTAGAGGAGACCCGCGCTGCCCGCGGTGAACGCCTCGTCCGGCGTGGCGGGCGGTGTCAGCTGCCGCACCTGCACGATCGCGGTCGATCCGTCGGCCGCCGCGACCTCCGCCTGCCCGAAGTCGGCGCTGACCGTGCCCGTACGGATCGTGCAGACCTGCCCCACGAAGTCCTGCCGGGATGGAGGAGGTTCCGCGGGGAAGTACCGGCGGAATCGGCGCAGGACCATGCGGACCACTCCCCAGGCGACGAGTAGCGCGCCCACCAGCACACAGACGTGGAGCAGGGCGCGCGGGGTGCCGGTCGTACCGCTGCGGAGCACCAGGACGGACCCCGTCAGACCGACGAACCAGGAGACGAGGACGAGCAGCGACAGCGAGACCGAGACCGGTGCGCCACCGAGACCGACCGTGTCGGCGTCGAGATCGGTGTCGAAGGAGTCGGGCCCGGCCGCTCCGGCGAGTACGAGCAGCCAGAAGCAGACGACGACGACCAGGGCGGCACCGAAGAGGACGGCCGGAAAGGCGAGTGCTGCGGAAAGGAATTCGTTCATCCGGTCCACCCCCTGCGGCGTTGGCACGCCCTCGTACGAAGCGGGAGGCCGGCCGGTGACGGGTGGGGAGGGGCCCGGTGCCGCGAAACCGTGCAGACGGCTCCGCGGCAGCCGGGTGTTCCCCCCCCGTATTTCCCCCGTAACCCCCGTGATTCCCCCGTGTGTTGCTGAACCGATCGTGTCATCCGGAGGCGCTCCCGCGCATTGCCGGGATCCGGCAAACTTGTAGGGCCCCCGTTGCCGGGCAACGGCATGCCTTCACGGGCGTTGCCGCAATGACACAGCTGTTACATACAAGGAGAAGTGGGCCGTGGCGGAACCGGAGATCCCGGACAGGTTCCTGGAGGGCTATGCCCGGATTCTGGGCGAGGTCGCCGAGACCGGCCGCAGGCTCACCCGGGACGAACTGGAGACCCGGCGCGCCCTGGGCCGCGAGTCCGCCGAGGCCGGCCACCAGTTGCGGGCCCTGGTGCGGCTCCACCTTGCTCAGACCCGGGAATCCTGGCCCGGCGCCGTGAAAGGGGCGGCCACCGACGCCGTACTGGCCGCCGTGGAACAGGCGGTCGACGCCTTCGCGGAGGGCTTCGAACGGGCCCAGCGGCTGACGGTACGGCGCGAGGAGGCGGCGCGCCGGGAGTTCATCGACGACCTGCTGTACGGGCGCAGCGACCTGGGGCGCCTCGCGGAGCGCGCCACCCGCTTCGGACTGCGGCTCTCCCGGGCGCACGCCGTCGCGGTGGCCGCCGGACCGGAGGCGTACAGCGAGAGCGACATGGTGCCGCGCACGGTGGAGTCGGCCCTGCTGGCCCGGTTCAGCGGCCGGAAGATCCTGCTCACCACGAAGGACGGGCGCCTCGTCTGCATCGCTCCGGGCAACCAGCCGGACGTCCTGCGGTACTTCGCCAAGCAGTCGCACGCGGCGACGGACGGCGGCCAGGTCGCGGTCGGACGCCCGCACCGCGGTCCGGGCGGTGTCGTCCACTCGTACGACGAGGCGCTCGAAGCGCTGGACCTGGCGGAGCGGATGGGGCTGGACGACCCGGTGCTGTACGCCGCCGACCTGATGGTCTACCCGGTGCTGACCCGCGACCGCCAGGCGATGGCCGACCTGGTGCGCAGCGAGCTGGGGCCGCTCCAGCAGGCGAGGGGCGGCGCGGAACCCTTGCTGGAGACGTTGTCCGTGTACTTCGACGCGGGCTGTGTCGCCGCCGAGACGGCCCGCCGGCTGGCGTTGAGCGTGCGGGCGCTGACGTACCGGCTGGAACGCATCCACCAGCTGACGGGGTCCGACCCGTCCGATCCGATGCACCGCTACTCGCTGCAGACGGCGGTGATCGGCGCCCGGCTGCTGGACTGGCCGGCGAAGGAGCTCTGAGCGGGCCCGGGCGGGACGGGCGGCCGGGGATCGGCCGGGGGCGCGCAGGGGAGTCGGCACCCCCGGCCTGCCGGACGCGAACGGGTGGGTGGGCCCGTCGTGATCGTCCGGCGCACGGGGGTACGCCGGCCCCGGCAGCCGTTGACGGGGCGGAGGCGGGCGTACGGAACCGCGGAGGCCCGAAGGGCCTACAGGTCGAACTCGTGCGGCGGCAGGTCGAGCGCGAAGCACGCCTCGCGCACGACGGCGCGCTCCTGCGCGTCGAAGTCGCCGTCGGCGCCCCCGATGACGATGCCGATCTGGATGACGGCACGCGCCTCGGCGGGCTTCTTCTTCGCCTTGGCGATCTCCTGGAGCACACTGACCTTGCCGAAGGCGAAGTCGGCGGTCAGCTGGTCCACGTAGGCGTTGAAGCGGCGCTGGAGGTCGTCGGCCGGGAAGTTGCGCAGGACGTCGTTGGCGGAGATCAGGTCGGCGACACGCTGCCGCTCGGACGGGTCGACGGAACCGTCGGCGGCGGCGACCAGGGCGCAGACGGCCATGCTCGCGTCCCGGAACGCCCCGCTCTTCAGGTCGTTCTTCTTCGCCTCCAGCTGCTGCTGCATCGTCGACGCGGATTCCTTGATCCGATCCCAAAGGGCCATGACGTCTCCATACGGTGCGTGATGTGTCGTGCGGTGGGTGGCGTGAGCCAGGGAAACTCTACAGCCGTGTAGAAGTTGCCGGGCGGGCCGTCCGGACATCCGGGGCGCAGAGGCCGGAGTCCGTCGGGAGAGGTCCCGGAAGCGGTCCTCAGGAGTGCTCCTCCACCAGGGCGACGAACGGGATCGAGGCCCCCGCCCGCCGGTACCCCTCGGCGCCGCCGTCGACGGTGAAGCCCGTGGAAGCGCAGAGCCTGCGTGCCGTCCGGGGGTGCCGGTCGGCGTATCCGGCCATCAGCGCCCCGCCCTCCTCGGCCGGGAGGAAGCGGGCGGACACCGCGTGGTAGCCGCGTCCGGCCTGCACCACGGCCTGCGGTGACTCCTGGAGGTCGCGGTACCAGTGGGCCCGCTCCCCGGCACCGGAGGCCACGGTCCAGGCCCTGCGCCCGTCCACCCGCCCGGTCGCGACGACTTCGAGGGGGGTGCGGCGGGGCTCGCCCGTGAGGCGCCCGGTGTGGACAAGCAGCAGGAGACGGCCCCGGAAGACCGGCCCGAGCCCCATGCGGAACAGGTGGACCGGCAGG
>NZ_KL585395.1:143114-149862 GCF_000721935.1 Streptomyces sp. NRRL WC-3549 | reverse complement strand
GCGCGCGGCCGTACGCCTCCAGCCGGTGGGCGGCACGGAGTGGGGAGGGCCGGAGGCGGCGGACTCGCTGGGCGGGGGCGTCACGGGCGGTACCTCGATCCGGTCGCAGAATGAACTTTTGTTCTGTGCAAACGTTGCACAGCCCAAAAGCGCATGCCACAGAGAACCGGTCGCGAAACGGCATCACCTCGGCCGCGATGCGGGCACCACGGCCGGACCGCGATGCGGGCACCACGGCCGGACAGGGGTACAAAGAGGCATGCCCGCACACTCCGCTGCCACCCCCGACGGCGCCCCCGCTTCCGGCGACGCCCCCGAGCCGGGCGGCGGTCCCGGCCCCGGGGGCTCTCCCGCCCACGGGGGCGCCGGTGCCCAGGGGGGTGCCGCCGACGACGTCGACGCCGTGACGCACGCGGTACTGACCGCGTCGCGGTTGCTCGTCGCCGTCGCCGCCCGCTCCCTCGCGGAGGTCGAGGACCGGGTGACCCTGCCCCAGTTCCGGCTGCTGGTGGTGCTCGCCACGCACGGCGACGTGAAGCTGGTGGAGCTCGCCGACCGGCTCGGCGTCAACCCCTCCACCGCGATGCGGATGGTGGACCGGCTGATCGCGGCCGGCCTCGCCGAGCGCCGGGTGAACCCGGGCAACCGCCGCGAGACCGTCCTGCGGGTGACGCCGGAGGGCAGCCGGCTCGTCGCCGACGTCACCGCCGGCCGCCGCCGGGAGATCGCCGCGATCGTGGCACGTCTCGACCCGCGGCAGCGCACGGCGCTGGTGGAGGCGCTGACGGCGTTCACCGAGGCGGGCGGCGAGGTACCGGCACCGGCGGTCTACCCGCTCGGCTGGACGTAGCGACAGCCCGCGCGAGGCCTCAGTCGGTGTCGCGTCCGGCGTGTTCGGGCGTCAGGTCCTCCAGCGAGGGCATCGGCTCCCCGCGCGCCGGAGCCTGTGCGGCCTTGTCGGACACTCCGGCCGGGGATCCGGTGGCCTTGGACCCGGGGGCCTTCCCCCTGCCCGCGAGTACCGCCTGGAGCTTGGAGGCGACCGGTTCGGTCCAGCGGGCGGTGAGCGGCCCGACGATGACCAGGATCAGCACGTACGCGGTGGCGATGGGCCCGATCCTCGGCTCCGTCGCCACGGCCAGACCGGCGATGACGATCGAGAACTCACCGCGTGCGACCAGGGTGCCGCCCGCGCGCCAACGGCCCCGGGGGCCGATTCCGGCGCGCCGCGAGGCGTACCAGCCGGTGCCGATCTTGGTGAGGACGGTGACGACCGCGAGCAGGGCGGCCGGAAGGATGACCGGCGGGATCGCGGCCGGGTCGGTGGACAGCCCGAAGAAGACGAAGAAGACGGCGGCGAACAGGTCGCGCAGCGGTGTCAGCAGCTTGCGCGCACCCTCGGCGACCTCGCCGGACAGGGCGATGCCCACGAGGAACGCGCCCACGGCGGCGGAGACCTGGAGCTGCTGGGCCACCCCGGCCACCAGGACGGTGAGCCCGAGCACGACGAGGAGCAGCATCTCGGGGTTGTCCGAGGAGACGGCACGGCTGATGAGGCGCCCGTGGCGCAGCGCCAGGTACAGCACGAAGCCGACGGTGCCGAGCGCGATGAGCAGGGCGACGCTGCCGCCGGCCAGGCCGACACCGGCCAGCATGGCGGTGAGCAGCGGCAGGTAGACGGCCATCGCAAGGTCCTCGATGACGAGGACGCCGAGGATGACGGGGGTCTCACGGTTACCGAGCCGGCCCATGTCCGTCATCACCTTGGCGATGACGCCGGAGGACGAGATCCAGGTGACGCCGGCGAGCGCGACGGCCCCCACGGGCCCCCATCCGAGCATCAGACCGGCGATCGCGCCGGGTGTCGCGTTCAGCAGGAAGTCGACGGCCCCGGACGGGTACTGCGTCTTGAGACTGGTGACGAGCTCGGAGGCGCTGTACTCCAGTCCGAGCAGGAGCAGCAGCAGGATGACGCCGATCTCGGCGCCGATGGAGGTGAACTCCTCACTTGCGCCGAGCGGCAGGAGCCCGCCTTGCCCGAAGGCCAGTCCGGCCAGCAGGTACAGGGGAATCGGCGAGAGCCCTATCCGCCCGGCGAAGCGTCCGATGATGCCGAGCCCCAGAATGACGGAGCCCAGCTCCACCAGCAGTGCGGTCGTGTCGTGCACGGTCAGCCCTCCGCGATGATGTCGGAGAGCGTGTCCACGCCCTCACGTGTTCCTACAACAACGAGCGTGTCCCCGATGGCCAGCCGGAAGTCCGGCCCGGGAGACGGATGCGCACTGTGCGTGCGCAGGACGGCCACGATCGACGCCCCGGTACGGGTCCGCGCCTTCGTGTCCCCGAGCAGCCGCCCGCCGTACGGCGAACGGGTCCCGAGCGGAATGTGCTCGGTGACGAGGTCGATCCCCTCGGTCCGCACGGCGTCGATCGGCGCGGCGTCGATGAGGTGCGCGAGACCGGTGGCCTCGGCGGTCGTCAGGGGTACGGAGAGGCGGCACGAATCAGGGTCGTCCTTCTCGTAGAACCCCAGGAACCGGCGGCCGTCGTGGTGCACGACCACGGAGATGTGCTGTCCCGACTCGGTGGTGTAGTCGTACTGCACGCCGACTCCGGGCAGAGATGTGCGGTGGGTTCCCATGGCTTCCTCCGGAGGAGCGCAGCGGTAAAGTGACGCTTTTGGTCATTTCTTTAGTCGTCCATTACCTTATCGGGCCACGTCAACGGGGATCCCGGACAGACCGTAGGCTGGACCGATGACCAGAGGCCGCCGGATCCGCCGCCTGGCGACCGGGGGCGCGACCTGGCTCTGGTCCACACGCCACCGCCACCCCGGCTGCCGCGACGAGGTCTTCCTCCGCGACCAGGACTCCGGCGCGGCCCTGCGCCTGGTCTTCGGCCCGTCGCCCGGCCGCATCACCTCGGGCGGCTTCACCGGCCCCACGGGCACCGTCACCGCCTCGGACGACGGCCCCCTGAACCTCCACGAGCCGGGGGTGGTGCGCCGGTTGCTGGACGAGGCGGTGGCGCGCGGGCTGGTACCGGCACCCGGCGTGACGGCGGAGGCGGACGGCTGGCCGCTGTACGACGCGGTCGTCCGGGCCGGTCCCGGGGCCCGGACCACCCCGGCCCGGACTCCCACCGGAGAGCGCACGCCTACCGGCCCCTGACGCCCGCGGACCGAGCCCTCGCCCCTCGGCGGCCCCCCCCGGCCGTCTTGTCCCCCGAGCGAGCTACGCGCAGGTGTCCACCGTGAGGGGACGCTTCCCGATCACCCGATCCGTAGCGTTCGGATCGGTCGCGGCGCCTGGGTCGCGGGTCTGACGAGGGAGTTCTCATGAGGGTGGTCTGGCAGCTCTTGGCCGTGGCGGCGGTCTCCATGGTGGGGGGCAACGCCGTCAACGCGCTGGACGGGAGCCCGTGGCTCACCCTCGTCCTCGGCCTGCTGGTCTGCGTCGTCTCGGTGCCCGTCTACCGGTGGGTGGTGGGGAGGACCGAGCACCGGCCGGTCACCGAGCTGGCCCGCGAGGGGGCCGGGCCCGCGGTCGGGCGGGGGCTGCTGATCGGCGTCGCGATGTTCGCGGCCGTCATAGCGAACATCGCCTTCCTCGGGTACTACGACGTCCACGGTCTGGGCTCGGTGCAGGGCGCGGTGGGACTGGTCGGCTTCATGGCCGCGGCCGCGTTGTCCGAGGAACTGCTGTTCCGGGGCGTCCTGCTCCGGATCGTCGAGGAGTTCGCCGGCAGCTGGATCGCGTTGACGCTGACCGGCCTCGTGTTCGGCCTGATGCACCTGGCGAACCCGCACGCCGACCTGTGGGGTGCCGTCGCCATCGCGATCGAGGCCGGCGGCATGCTCGGCGCCGCGTACATCGCCACCCGCAGCCTGTGGCTGCCGATCGGTCTGCACTTCGGCTGGAACTTCGCGGCGGCGGGCATCTTCAGCACCGAGGTCTCGGGCAACGACACCGCGAAGGGGCTGCTGGACACCACGACGTCCGGCCCGAAGGCGATCACCGGCGGTGCGTTCGGGCCCGAGGGCAGCCTGTACTCGGTGCTGTTCGGCGTGCTGCTGACGATGGCGTTCATGTGGCTGGCGCACCGTCGCGGCAACCTGGTGCCCCGTCGCCGTGCCGACCGGACCGAGGCCGCCACTACACTCGTCCGATGATCGGCATACGCCAAGTTCCCGAGCGCGCCCGCTCGTTGGTCGGCAGGGTCTGGTACGTCCCGCTCGCGCTGATGCTGTTCGCCGCCACGTTCGTCCCGGCGCTCCGCGGCAACGGGACGGAGCTCGGCGGCCTGCCGACCCGGTCCTTCGACGCCCTGGCCGTCGTGGCGGCCGCTCTCCAGAGCCTCCCGCTCATCGGGCGGCGGCGGTGGCCGGTCATCTGCTTCACCCTCGTGCTGCTCGGCTTCTCCCTGGACCAACTGCGCGGTTACCACCTGCTCGCGGGCACCGCGCTGCCCATCGCCCTGCTGGCGGTGGCGGCCTACCTGGAGAAGCACCGGCGCGCCACCGCGCTCGCCCTGTCCGCGGCGTACGTCCCGCTGGCGGTCGCACTGCACCGGATCGGCGATGATCCGGTCGAGGAGTTCGTGACCTTCTACCTGGCGATGTCCCTCGCCTGGGCCCTCGGGACGTGGTTCCGCTCCACCCAGGCCGCGGAGAGGGAGCGCCGGGCCCGCATCGCCGAGGACACGCGCACCGCGGAACGCACCCGCATCGCCCGCGAACTCCACGACGTCGTGACCCACCACGTGACGGCGATGGTCGTCCAGGCCGAGGCGGCCCGCTATCTGACCGCGGCGCCCGACCGTCTGGACCAGAGCCTCACCGCCGTCACCGACACCGGCCGGCGGGCCATCTCCGACCTGCGGCACCTGCTCGACCTGCTCAACCCCGACCACGGCACGGAGGCCAAGGAGCCGACCGTCGGTAGACTCCTCACGCTCGTGGAACAGACGCGTCGGGCCGGGCAGCCGGTGGAGTTCGCCGAGGACGGCACGCCGGCCCAGTCGACCGGAAGCGCCGACCTGGTGGCCTACCGGGTCGTCCAGGAAGCCCTGACGAACGCCCTCAAGTACGCCCACGGAAGCCGCACGTCGGTGCGGGTCCGGCACGGCGAGAAGGAGATCACCGTGGAGGTCGGCACGGACGGGTCCGGCCCGAGGACCGAGGGGCCCGGCGGCAGCGGCAAGGGCCTCGCCGGTCTCCGGGAGCGGGTCGACGTCCTGGGCGGCGACTTCAGCGCGGGCCGGCGGGCGGAGGGTGGCGACTTCGTCGTCCGGGCGCGCATCCCGGCGGGGGGATCGGTGTGAGCACCCCGATCCGGGTCCTGGTCTGCGACGACCAGGCGCTGATCCGCACCGGGCTGGTGACGATCATCGACGCGCAGCCCGACATGGAGGTGGCGGGCGAGTGCGGGGACGGGCGGGCCGCCGTCGAGCTCGTCGAGAAGGTGCGCCCGGACGTCGTGGTGATGGACGTGCGCATGCCGGTGCTCGACGGCATCGGGGCCACCCGCCTGCTGGCCGGGTCCGGGGTGCCGCACCCCGTCAAGGTGCTGGTGGTGACGACGTTCAACCTCGACGAGTATGTGTACGAGGCGCTCCGCGCGGGCGCCAGCGGGTTCCTCCTCAAGGACGCGCCGCCGTCCCAACTGCTGCAGGGCATCCGGACGGTGGCGGCCGGGGCGGCCCTGCTGGACCCGGAGGTGACCCGTCAGCTGGTGGGCCGGTACGCCGCCCGGATCCGGCCCACCGAGGGCACGGCGGCGCAGGACATCCCGCTGACGCCGCGTGAGCTGGAGGTCCTGCGCCTCATCGCGGACGGGCTCTCCAACAACGAGATCGCCGCGGCCCTCGTGATCAGCCGGGAGACCGTGAAGACGTTCGTCTCGCGCATCCTCACCAAGCTCGACCTCCGCGACCGCGTCCAGGCGGTCGTCTACGCCTATCGCCGGGGCCTCGTGACCTGAGGCGCCGCGCCTGCGCGCGTCCGGGCGTACACAAGGGCCCGGCCGCGACACGTCGGGGCGTCGCGGCCGGGCCGGGGTGGGGACGGGGCTCGTGTCAGTCCTTGATCTCGATCTGCTCGCCGTTCTCCGAGGGCGAGGCGGACGCGGGCGCCGGTACGTCGGCCGTGGCCGTCCGGCCCCGCAGGTTCTGGAGCAGCGCGCCCAGGTCGACACCCGTGGTCGAGCTGAGCAGCTCCATGCCCTGGGCCACGTTGTCGGTGACCGTACGGGACAGCTGGCTGGCGCCGTCCGTGGAGATGACCGTCATCTTGTCGATGGCGCTCAGCGGCTCGGAGGCCTTGGCGACGACGCTCGGGAGCACCTCGACCAGCATCTGGAGCACGGCCGCGTCGCCGTACTGCGCGAACGCGTCGGCCTTCTTCTGCATGGCCTCGGCCTCGGCCGAACCCTTGGCGGCGATGGCCGCGGCCTCCGCCTCACCCTCGATGCGTACGGCGTCGGCGAGCGCGGAGCGGTGCAGCTTCTCACCCTGACCGGTCAGACGGGCGCGCTCGGCCTCGGCCTCGGCCTCCTTGACCTGGGCGATACGGCGGGCCTCGGCCTCCTGCTCGGCCTGGTAGCGGGCGGCGTCGGCCGGCTTGCGGACCTTGGTGTCGAGCTCGCGGTCCGTCAGGGCGGCCTGGCGCTCGGCGACCTTCTCCTGCTCGCTGAGGACTTCCTGCTGGCGGGCGGCCTCGGCGAGCGGGCCCGCGGCGTTGGCCTTGGCG
>NZ_KL585395.1:138958-142942 GCF_000721935.1 Streptomyces sp. NRRL WC-3549 | reverse complement strand
GGGCGAGCGGGCCCGCGGCGTTGGCCTTGGCGGCGGCGGCTTCCGTCTCGGCCTTGATCTCCGCCTGCTTGAGGTAGAACGTCCGCTCGGCGACGGCGATCTCCTCGGCCGCCTTCAGACGTGCCTGCTCGGAGGCGCGCCGGGCGATGGCCTCGGCGATGTCGGCCTCCTGCTTGGCGCGGGCGGCCTCGGGACGGCCGAGGTCCTCCAGGTAGGAGCCCTCGGTGGTGATGTCCTGGATCTGGAAGGCGTCCAGGATGAGGCCCTGGCCGGAGAGGCTGGCCTCCGCCTCCTCGGCGACCTGCCCGGCGAACGCGGCGCGGTCGCGGATGATGTCCTCGACCGACATACGGCCGACGATCGCGCGCAGGGCGCCGGAGAGCACTTCCTGGGTGAAGCCGACGATGCCGTCCTGCTGCTGCAGGAAGCGCTGGGCGGCGGCGCGGATCGCGTCCTCGCTGCCGCCGACCTTGACGATCGCGACACCTTCGAGGTGGGACTTCACACCCCGCAGGGTGACGGCACCGCGTACGGCGACGGGGATGTGCCGGCTGGAGAGGTCGAGCGTGAACTTCTGCTGGACGAAGGGCACGACGAAGACGCCGCCGCCGACGACGACCTTCTGCCCGCTGTTGTCGATGCTGGTACGGCCGGTCACCGGGTCGGTGGACTTCTTGCCGCGGCGGCCGGTGATGATGAAGGCCTGGCTGGGCCCCGCGACCTTGTACCGGGTGATCACGGCGAGGGCCAGGAGTACGACGAGAACGACGACGCCGATGATGGCGATCACTACTGGACTCATGAGAGGTGTCCCCCCTGCCTCCCCACGGGGGGCAGTTTGTTCGGACTGTTCGGAATGCGGACGGGCGTCGGGGTGGGTGGTCTTCCGCGCCCGGCGGTGCCGGACGCGGTGGGCGGTACCGTGCCCGGCGGTGCCGGACGCGGTGGGGTGTTCAGCGCTCCACGGGGCGGACCGTCACCGAGGTCGACGACAGCGTGCCCTCGACCCAGATCTCCGTGCCCCGCTCGACGGGCACCGCGCTCTTCGCGGAGTACTTCACCGTCTGGCCCGCCAGGCGCAGCAGGACCTCACCGTAGCCGTCGGCCGGGATGCGGGTCACCACGGAGCCGGAGGTGCCGACGAGGTCCTCACCGCGTGGCGTGTCCGCGGTCTGGTCCCGCATCAGGGCCTTGCTGAACTTCCACGTCAGCCACCCGGCCCCGAGCCCCGCGACCGTACCCACCACGGCGGCGCCGGTGGTGCCCATCCCGGTCGTACCGAGGACGATCGCCCCGCCGAATCCCAGCATGGACAGGAAACCGGCGATGACCGGAAGGGAGAGCAGCCCGTCGAAGAAGCCGTTCAGCAAACCGCCGAAGGCGTCGCCCAGGAGCCCTTCGAGGACTCCGTCGAAGATCAGCGACAAGGTGAGGAGCACGATTCCCGCGATGCCGAGACCAAGGAAAACGGTCATGTGATCACTCCCCCCGACTTTCGACTTCCCCCGAAGTTCTCTACGCCGAACTGGCTGAATGGTCCCATACACCCTGGAGAAACGACACTGCCGGTTCCCGGCAGTCTTCAGGCGCTCTCGATGCCGGACAATTGCGCGGCGAGCGTTTCGGGCGTCCGGAACGCGGCCCCGTTGTCCACACCCTGTGGACCGAGGCCCCGGACCTCGGCGTCCAGCCTCTCGAAGGCGCCCCGGATTTCGGGTCCTGCCGGCATGAAGGCCGCTCCTCGGATTTCCGTACGGGCACGGGGACGGGACTCGTACAGTGAACGCCGTTCCCGATACGCCGGTCCCGTCCTGACCCATCCGTGAAGCGCCCGGCGCCGAACAGGGAACAGGAGGGTGCGGGGGGCCGGTCCGCGTACCCCGAACGGGAGGTCCGCGTGATCCAGCGTCCGCCGTCGGCAGCGGTGCTCGTCCTGCACGGTGGCTACGAGACCGGTCTGGCGCCGCCCGCGCCCGGAATCATGAACCTGCCCGGTCTGCGCATGCTGCCGTTCTTCCGAGGGGTGTCCAGGGCGGTGGCCGGCGGCCCCGTGGTCGGCGTCCGCCGGGTCCGCTACACGCACCGCGGCTGGAACGGCGCCCGGCAGGACCCGCTGCACGACACGGTCCGGGCGCTGGACCGTCTGCGGGACGAGGCGGGGGACATCCCGGTGGTCCTGCTCGGCCACTCGATGGGGGCGCGCGCCGCACTGCACGCGGCAGGTCACCCGCTGGTCGGCGCCGTGGTGGGGCTGGCCCCGTGGTGTCCGCCCGGCGACCCGGTGACCCAGCTCGCGGGGCGCGACGTCGTGCTGCTGCACAGCACCCGGGACCGGGTGACGAGCCCGCTCGCCTCCCAGTCGTTCACGGTCCGGGCCCGCAGGGCCGGGGCCCGTACCTGCCTGGTGACCGTCCCGGGGAGCGACCACGCGATGCTGCGGCGCGCGTCCGCCTGGCACCACCTGACGCACAGGCTCGTGTCGGGGCTGCTGGGCCTGGCCCCGGTCCCGGGCCGGGTCGGGGACGCGTTCGACCTGCCCCCCGGGGCCCCGGCGGCCGACGGCACGGTGTCCCTGGCCGAGCTGGACACCCGGGGGAAGGGCGTACGGGACGACGGGCCGCGGCCGGACGCGGACGGTCAGGGGCCCGGGCCCGCGGGGATGCGGGGTGGGACGGGGCGGCGGACGATGAGGGGCGGTAAGGCGGGCGGCCCCTGACCGGTCCGCAGGCCCCCGCACCACGTGCCCGGACCCCTGGAGGCTCCGTTGCAGGCCGAACAGCCCGCCGACCCGCCCCGGCCCCTCGACCTGGCGGAGGCGGCCGCGCTGATGCGGGGGAGCCCGGTGGGCATGGCCGTGTTCGACACGGAGCTGCGCTACTGCTACGTGAATCCGGCACTCGAACGGCTCAACGGGATCCCCGCCGCCGCACACCTGGGGAAGACCGTCACCGAGGTGCTGCCCGACGTGGACGCCGCCGAGGAGGTCATGCGGGCGGTCCTGGCCGACGGCAAACCGCGTGAGGCCATGTCCAGCGGCCGTACCCGGGCGAGCGTCCCGGAGGGGGAGCGGTTCTGGCAGGGGGCCTACCACCGCCTGGAGGAGGACGGGGAGGTGAGCGGGCTGGTCGGGATCGCCCTGGAGATCAGCGCCGCGTACCACCAGCAGCGGGAGCTCGAACGGGCACGGAACCACCTCTCGCTGCTGGACACCGCGTCCGTCGCCATCGGGACGACGCTGGACATGGACACCACCTGCCAGGAGCTCGTGGACTTCGTGGTGCCCGCGCTCGCCGACGTCGCCGTGGTCGAGGTCTGCCCGCCGGAGGTGGGGCACGCGGTGCGCAGGCCGCCGGCGGGGGTGCTGCGGCTGCGCCGGGCGGCGATGGCCGTGGGCCGGGCGCTCAAGGACGTCACCAGCCCGTTCGAAGGGGTGGGCGAGTACATCGACTACCAGCCGGACGCCGCCGTGCCGCGGTGCATGGAGGCGAACCGGCCGGTGATCGAGAACCTCTACAGCGACGAGCAGCTCGACCGTTCCGCGCCCAACCCCGGCCGGGTGGCGGGCTACCGGGCCATCGGCCTGCACTCGGCCGTCTTCGTACCGCTCACCGCCCGTGGACGCCCGCTGGGCGTCCTCGCCCTCGCGCGGACCGGCGACTCACCGGTCTTCACCGAGGGCGGGGACGTGGTCGTCGCCAGGGAACTGGCGGGCCGTGCGGCCGTCGACCTGGACCAGGCCCGCCGCTACGCGCACGAGCACGCCATCGCCAGGGAACTCCAGCGCTCCCTGCTCTCCGAACCGCGTGGCCCGCACCCGCACGTCCAGGTCGCGAGCCGCTACCGCCCCGCGGACGAGGGGGCGTTGGTGGGCGGTGACTGGTTCGACGTCATCCCGCTGCGCGACGGACGCCACCTCAAGGCGATGGGCGACGTGATGGGGCACGGGGTCGAGGCGGCCGTCGCGATGAGCCACTACCGGTCGAT
>NZ_KL585395.1:134527-138738 GCF_000721935.1 Streptomyces sp. NRRL WC-3549 | reverse complement strand
GTACGGCGGTACCTGCCGGCTGGCCAGCGCAGGGCACCTGCCGCCGGTCTTCCTGGACCCCGGCGCCCGGCGCGCCCGGGTGGCCGCCCAGATGCCCGTCGGGCCGCCCCTGGGCTCCGGCTTCGGCGGCTACGAGACGTCCGAGGTTCCGTGCGGACCGGGGACCGTGCTCCTCATGTACACCGACGGGCTGGTGGAGCGGCGCGGAGAGGACATCGACGTGTCGGTGGCCCGGCTGGAGTCCCTCGTGCTTCCGGCGAGCGGGCGGCTCGAGGACCTGCTGGACGAGGTACTGGACCGGTTCGCCGAGGAGGCCGAGGACGACGTCGCGGTCCTCGCGTCGAGGGTCCACGAGGGCGTGGCCTTCGGGCAGCACGGCTGACGGGCGGCCCGGCCCGGCGCGGTGGGGCCGTTGTCAGTGGCGGGTGCGAGCATCGACGCCATGGAACCTCTGCTTCTCGCCGACATCGAGGCGGCCGTCCGCAGCAGTTGGGACGCCGACACCACCACGCCCGAGTACCGGTCGCGGTGGAACCCGGGCAACCCTGCCCGGGACCAGTGCGGTGTGACCGCCCTGGTGCTCCACGACCTGCTGGGCGGTGAGCTGGTCCGGGGCGAGGTGCGGGTCGGCGGACGACGCGTGGACTACCACTGGTGGAACCGCCTGGGCATGGGCGTGGAGATCGACCTGACCCGCGAGCAGTTCGCGGCGCACGAGAAGGTCGTCGGCGGGGTGGTGATCGAGCGGCCGGCGGAGATCGTGCGCCTGCGCGCGGAGTACGAGCTGCTGCGGGCCCGGGTGCTGGAGCGGCTGCGGGGACGCATACGCACGCCCGGGACGGTCCACCCGGGCTGAACCCGCCCACGGGGCGCCCACCGGTCCGCGCGCCGGACGGAGGGCGCCGACCCGGCGGGCGCGGGCACGGCCGGCCCGCGTGCCCCGGCCGGTACCGGACCCTGTACTCCGGCCGGGTTCGCGTGCCTCCGGCCCGTGGTGCCGGCGGGCTGGTCAGCCGAGTTCGAGGCTGGTGATGCCGAAGACGCCCGCGCGGTCGAACTCCGGAACCGGTCCCGTGTACATCCGCGCCGTGTCGAACGACGGTGTGAGCCCCAGCTGTTCGGCGAGGCGGACGGCGGCGGGGTTGACGTCCGGCACGTCGACCGCGACGGGGGTGTCCGGCGCGCCGGACGCGAGCGCGCTCACCAGCGCGGCGGCCACCTCCGGCGAGTCGGCGTGCAGCGGTCCGATGCGGGAGGCCTCCCGGCATTCGCGTACGACGGCGAACCCGGCGATCTCCCCGTCCCGCACCGCGGCCAGCGCGGTGCGCCCGGGGCCGGTGATCCAGGGCGCCAGGAAGCTGTCCCGGGCCTGGGGGAAGAAACGCCGGTCGTAGGCGGTGAGCCGGACGAAGGGCAGCGTCCGGGCGTCGGTGAGGACGACCCCGGCGGGCGGGGCGACGCCGGTGGGCGCCACCCCCTCGTACCGCGCGTTCCCCCAGGCCCTGCGGAAACCGGACCTGCGGTAGTTGTCCTGCTGCGCGGGTACGCCGTCGAGGCCCACGGTGCGCCCGGCCAGCCGGGCCGTCCCGGCGCGCCAGGTCCGCAGGCCGTATCCCCTGCCCCGCAGGGCGGGGCGTGTCAGGTAGAAGCCGAGGAACCCGAAGGAGTCGCCGTAGCGCACCACGGAGACGGAGGTCACCGGCTCACCGTCGAGGCGGCCGATGAGGAAGCCGCACGGGTCGGCGGCGAAGAACGCCTGCCCGTCGGTGAGTCCGGGATTCCAGCCCTCCTCGTGGGCCCAGTCCCCCAGCATGACGATGTCGTCGGCGCTCGCGGTGGTGATCTCGAAGTTCGGCACGGGACAGCACTACCCCGCGCGCCGTCCGTTCATGGGGTCGCTCAGCGGCCGTGTCCTGGGGCCGCTCAGTGGCCGTGCCGGGCCGAGCGTCCGCGCAGCCGGCGCAGCACGATCAGGGCCGAGGTGATCAGGGGCAGCAGTCCGGCCACCGTGTTGACGGTGGTGAGCTTGTCCTGCGTGCCCTTGGCCCGTCGCACCTGCTTGACCGTCCGGACGATGGCGAGCGCGCTGCTGCCCAGGTTCAGAGCCAGGCCGACCTTGGAGTTCTTCGGTGTCTTGGGCATCCGTCGTACCTCCGGGTCCGTGCATGTGCCGGTCAGGCCTCTTGTCTCAGGCCCTCGTCCCACGTAACCGGGTCGCGGGCGGGCGCGCAACGGGGGAAGGAGCGGCTTCTCGCAGCCGGGCGTGACCGTAGCCCTTCACGACGGGGGATGCGCGAAGGGCTACCCGTGCAGTATGGCCCTCCAGCAGGTCGGCCGACAACTGGCCGGCCGGTCAGCCGTGTCGGGTCCCGCACGGGCCGGTACACCGGCGGAAGGGACGGGGGAGAGAGCGGGCGTCCGCGCCCGAGGGGTCTTTTCGCCGGCCGCCGGAATGGGCGGGCGGGATTCATTTCCGGGGTGGTGTCTGCGGGTGCGGCCACGGGGTGATATGGTTTTCGGCTCGGAACTGCGGAAATCGTGCTACCCTTCACCGGAGTTGCAGGTGTGGTTCCCAAAACTTCAGGTGCGCCCCGATCTTTTTCACTCGGGTGGGTGCGCTTTTGTCTTTCCGGTCCCTGCCGGTCGGGGTAATCATGTGCGGCGACGTAGGGATCGCACAGTGCGGACCCACGGGCAACGCCCCGAAGGAGAAAAAATATGGCAACCGGAACCGTGAAGTGGTTCAACTCGGAAAAGGGTTTCGGCTTCATCGAGCAGGAGGGTGGCGGCGCCGACGTCTTCGCCCACTACTCGAACATCCTCGCCCAGGGCTTCCGCGAGCTGCAGGAAGGCCAGAAGGTGAGCTTCGACGTCACGCAGGGTCAGAAGGGCCCGCAGGCGGAGAACATCACCCCGGTCTGATCACACCGGGCGCATGACACGGCCGGGGTCCGCACCTTCGGGTTGCGGGTCCCGGCTCGTTTTTCGTCCCGCCCCGCCGGGGGCCGCCCCGTGTGCACCACGGGGACCCGGCGAGGCGGGATCCGCCGTTCGTATTCATTTATTTCACCGGCTCGTATCCAGCGATTCCGGCGCCGCACGCCACGGAGCGGGTGCGGCCGCCCGGAAGGAATCCCTCGGCACGCGCCATTCGAGGGAAGGTTCTCTTGAACCGGGATCACACAGTCCGTACGCATGACCGATCCGCCCGGACGGGTACCGGTGGGTCCCCCGCCGGCCGCGGGCCCGGCCCCCAGCGTGGTACGCCCACCGCAACGGCCGAACGCACCGTGCCGGAATCCGCCGCCCCCGCGCTGCCCGCCGTGCGGGCGTTCGCCGACCTGGGCCTGCCCGCGCCGCTGCTGGCGGCCCTCGGCGCCGAGGGAGTGACGGAGCCGTTCCCCATCCAGGCGGCGACCCTGCCGAACGCGCTCGCCGGACGTGACGTGCTGGGCCGTGGCCGCACCGGCTCGGGCAAGACGCTGGCCTTCGGTCTCGCGCTGCTGGCCCGGACCGCCGGGCGGCGCGCCGAGGGCCGCCGCCCCCTGGCCCTGGTCCTCGTGCCCACCCGGGAGCTGGCGCAGCAGGTGACCGACGCCCTCGCCCCGTACGCGGGGTCCCTGAAGCTGCGGCTGGCCACGGTCGTCGGCGGCATGTCGATCGGACGGCAGGCGAGCACCCTGCGCGCGGGCGCCGACGTGGTCGTCGCCACCCCGGGGCGCCTGGCGGACCTCGTCGGCCGTGGCGACTGCCGGCTCGACCGGGTCGCCGTCACCGTCCTCGACGAGGCCGACCAGATGGCCGACCTGGGCTTCCTGCCGCAGGTCACCGAGCTGCTCGACCAGGTACGCCCCGACGGCCAGCGGCTGCTGTTCTCGGCCACCCTGGACCGCGAGGTGGACCAGCTGGTCCACCGCTACCTGCACGACCCGGTCGTGCACTCCGTCGACCCGGCGGCCGGCGCGGTCACGACGATGGAGCACCATGTACTCCACGTCCAGGGCGCCGACAAGTACGCCACGACGACCGAGATCGCGGCGCGCGACGGGCGGGTGATCATGTTCCTGGACACCAAGCACGCCGTCGACCGGCTCACCGCCCACCTCCGTGGCAGCGGGGTGCGCGCCGCCGCGCTGCACGGCGGGAAGTCGCAGCCGCAGCGCACCCGCACCCTGGACCGTTTCCGGACCGGTGACCTCACCGTGCTGGTC
>NZ_KL585395.1:130578-134273 GCF_000721935.1 Streptomyces sp. NRRL WC-3549 | reverse complement strand
GACTACCTGCACCGCGGCGGGCGCACCGCCCGGGCCGGGGAGTCCGGGCGTGTGGTCACCCTGGTGCTGCCCGACCAGCGCCGCGACGTGGCCCGGCTCATGTCGGACGCCGGCATCCGCCCGCAGGTCACCCAGGTCCGCTCCGGCGAGGCCGAGCTGAGCCGCATCACGGGGGCACGGACCCCCTCGGGCGTCCCCGTGGCGGGCGCCGCACCGTCGACCGAGCGCTCCGCCAAGGGCAACGGCTCCACCCCGCACCGCCGGCGCGGCAGCAAGCCCCCGCAGGGGCGACGCTCCAACGCGGACACGGCGACCGCGGCGGCCCGCGCCGCAGCCGCTCAGCGCCGGGCGAACCGGGCCGGCTGAACCCCGCCGCCCCGCCACCCCCCGCCCCGCAGTCACGTCAGGGCCGCAGGACCACCTTGCCGACCGTCCGGCGCGCCAGGAGGTCCTCATGGGCGCGCCGGGCCTCGGCCAGTGGGTAGCCGGGCCCGGTCACCGGCTTCAGACGCCCCGCGGCGACCAGCTCGAAGAGCTCGCCCAGCGGCCCGCTGACCGCCCCCGGTGCCGCCAGGGCCGGGCGCAGCCAGAATCCCACCACCGAGGCGGGCAGCCGGCCGAGCCGGGCGGGGTCGACGGGGGTGAAGCCGGTCCGGGCGGCGTTGCCGTACGTCACGATCCGGCCGAAGGGCGCCAGCGAGTCCAGCGCACGGTCGAAGAGCTCGCCGCCGACCGCGTCCAGGACGACGTCCGCCTTCTCGTCCGACGGGTGGCGGACCACCGCGTCCGCGCCGAGGTCCAGGGCGAGCCGCTCCTTGGCCGGGGTGGACGCCTGGGCGAGCACCCGGCCCGCGCCGAACTCCCGCGCCAGCTGGACGGCGAGGCTGCCCACACCGCCCGCCGCGGAGTGCACGAGGACCGTCTCGCCCTCACGCAGCCGGGCCGCGGTGCGCAGCAGGTGCCAGGCCGTCAGCCCCTGCATGAGCAGGGCGAGGGCCTCGGCGGCACCGAGGTCCTCGGGGACGTCCACGAGCCCCGACTCCTTGGCGGCCACCTGTTCCGCGTAGCCGTGCGAGACGCGGGCCAGCACCCGCCGGCCGTCCGGGGTACGGCCCACGACCTCGCTGCCCGGGACGTACGGCAGCGCGGAGGCGTCCAGGTAGGAACCGTCCACCTGGTGGGTGTCCGCGAAGTTCACCCCGGCGGCCTCCACGGTGAGCAGGACCTCCCCGTCCCGCACGGCGGGCGTGGGCAGGTCGACGGGCCGGAGCACTTCAGGACCGCCGAAGCGGTCGAACTGGATGGCGAGCATGCCGCACGGTACCGCGGGCCCGTTCCGGGGGCCCGGGGGTCCCTGCCGCCGTACGGCCGTCCGCGTGTACGGACCATTTCCGAGAGCGCCAGAAACAATCCATCCGGTTTGTTAGAATGGTGACTCTGAGTGTCCGCCCCGGTGTGAAAAGAGGGGTGGACACCCTCTGTCGTCCTCTTATCCCCGTACTCACCGGAGCGGCAGTATGGCCAAGCAGGACCGTGCGGTACGCACCCGGCAGGAGCTGATCCGGTCGGCCGCCGTGGCCTTCGACCGGAGCGGCTACGCCCTCTCGTCCCTCACCGAGATCAGCCGCGGGGCGGGGGTCAGCAGCGGTGCGCTGCACTTCCACTTCAGCAGCAAGCAGGCGCTCGGGATGGCCGTGGAGGAGTCCGCGGCCCGGGCGCTCGCCGACATCGTCGCCGTGCACGCGCGCCACCACCCCGCGCCGCTCCAGCACTTGGTGGAGACCTCGCACGTCCTGGCCCGGCGGCTCGACGAGGACGTCGTGCTGCGGGCCGGTTTCGGTCTCGCCGCGGACGCGACCTGGATGGAGGACGTCTCCCTGTGGCGGACCTGGCGCAGTTGGGTCCGTACGACGCTGACCTCGGCCCGCCGCGAGGCCGCCCTCTCCCCCGACGTGCCGATCGAGGACGCCGTGTCCGCCGTGACGGCGGCGGTGGTCGGGGCCCAGGCGCTGGGCCGGTTCGACGTGGAGTGGTCGCCGGAGTACGCGCTCACCCAGTTCTGGAATCTCATGCTCCCGCGGATATCGGCCATGGTCCCGACCGAATAACGCTGCGAGACTGCGCTCATGAGTGATCTCCTCAACGGCAAAGTCGTCCTCATCACCGGGGCGAGCAGTGGTATCGGCGCGGCGGCGGCCCGCGTGTTCTCGCAGGAAGGCGCGCGGCTGGTCCTGGCCGCGCGGCGCGAGGACCGACTGGCCGCGCTGGTCGACGAATTGAAGGAAAAGGGCGCCGAGGCCGCGTACGTCGTCTGCGACGTCACCGTGGCCGAGGACGCCGCCCGCGCGGTGGAGTTCGCGGTCAGCACCTACGGGCGGCTGGACGGGGCGTTCAACAACGCGGGGCTGGGCGGCGACCGGACGCCGCTGCACCTCATGGGCGACGACGTCTACGACGCGGTCATGGACACCAACGTGCGCGGCGTCTGGAACTGCATCCGCCCGGAGATAGCGGCCATGCTCGCGGGCGGCGGCGGCTCCATCGTGAACAACAGCAGCGTGGGCGGCCTGGTGGCCATCCCGGCCGCCGCGGCCTACATAGCGGCCAAGCACGCGGTCATCGGCCTCACCCGGGCCGCCGCCGACGAGTACGCGAAGCAGGGCATCCGGGTCAACTCCGTCGCTCCGGGCACGACCCGCAGCGAGATCACCGCCGACTGGTTCGGGCGCAACCCGGGTCTGGAGGAGATGGTCAACGGCATGACACCGCAGGGGCGTACGGCCGAGCCCGCCGAGATCGCGGCCGCGGCCGCGTGGCTGATCAGCGACCGTTGCCCGTTCCTCACGGGTACGGTCCTGCCGGTGGACGGGGGCTTCGTCAATCAGTGAGCCGGTACGGCGCACCCGTCGGTGCGTGAACCGCTCAACCGGCCCCGGAACACCGGACCGCCGTCCTGGGTCCCCGTGACCAGTACCGTGGTCCGGCCGGGGCCGGGTACCTCCTCCGCCGTGATCCAGCAGGGGCGGTCGAACTCGACGTAACGCTCGAAGCTGCTGGTGAAGGCCGTCAGTTCGAAGGGGGAGGGATGCAGGAGCGCGTTGGCCGCCTGATGCGCGGCCTCCATCAGGACCAGCCCGGGGACGTGGTCCACCGGGTGGTCGTAGAGCAGGACGTTGCGCACGTCGTTGCGCAACCGCCAGCGGTGCGGGTCGTCACCGGGCGCCAGGACCACATCGCGTTCGGTGACCCGGCCGACCGTGCGGGGACCGAGCGGGGCGGGCACCTCCCAGGTGTCCCAGCCGGCGGTCGGATGCTCACCGCGGAGCCGGCGGTAGGCGGCGGGGGAGACCCAGCCGAAGTCGCAGTCCGCCCGTGCCACCATGCGGTCGTGGTGGAAGAGGCGGATGTCCATGGTCAGCGAACTGACGGACCGCCCACGCTTCTTCGGCTCGAAGAGCGCGATCTCCACGGTGAGAAGAGACGGTTCTTCACGGGAGACGCGCAGCCCGGGCACCACCGTGAAGTCGAAGGAGTTCAGCAGGGTCTGGTGGGTGAGGGGCACGCCGTACTCGGCGTGTGCGATGACCAGACCGGTCTGGCGGACGGTCTGGGTCAGTATGCGGGGGTCGTAGGGCAGGTCCCCCTCGGAGGCCGGCCACCGGACGGTGAGCGAGAACACGTCGTCCTCGCGGCGG
>NZ_KL585395.1:127956-130363 GCF_000721935.1 Streptomyces sp. NRRL WC-3549 | reverse complement strand
CCAGCCGGTGACGAGGACCGACGAGTCGCGGCTGAGGTGGGCGTATTCCTTGGGGACGGCAGCGGTGGAGCGCGCGTCGGCGTGTGGGGCGGGCGGGAAAACAGGAACCTCGGACACAGTCCCCCCGGACGTGACACAGACCGATGGACAGGGCGCTGATAGGATACCGGTTCACCGGTATTTTTTGAAGCGCACAACCACGATCAAGGGGAGCGCAGACTTGGCAAGGCAGCAACGGGCGATCCGGACACGCAGAATCTTCCTGGAGGCCGCAGCCGAGGTTTTCGACGAGCACGGGTACGACGCCGCCACCATCGCCGCGATTCTCGAGCGGGCCGGACTCACCCGGGGGGCGCTGTATTTCCACTTCACCTCCAAGGAGGAGCTGGCGCGTGGGGTGCTCGAAGAGGCGGTGACCTCGGACGGGGTCTCGCCGCAGACCTTCAAGCTGCAGGAATGGGTGGACATAGCGCTGATGCTCGCCTACCGCCTGCCCCGCGAACCGATGCTCAGCGCCTCGATACGACTCTCCGTCGACCCCCGCGCACGCACCCTGTTCGGCACCCGGTGGCCTGACTGGATCTCCCTCGGCGCCACGCTCCTGGCGGAGGCCAAGGAGCGGGGCGAGCTGCTTCCGCACGTGGATCCCGCCGCGACGTCCCGGCTCCTCGTCGGAGCCTGGACCGGGGTCCAGCTGGTGACCGAGTCGATGGCCGAGCCGCCGGACCTGGTGTCCGAGATCTCGGCGCTGTTCGAGCTCATCCTGCCCACGGCGGTCGTCCCCGGGGTACTGGCCCGGCTGGACACCTCGCCGCACCGCCCCGAGCGCATCATGGAGGAGAACCGGGTGGCCGCCGCGTCCTGAGCGCCCGCCCGCCTCCCCTCACCCGATCGGGCGGCGCACGCCTGCGAAGTCGCTGGTCAGCGGTCAGGGTGGCCCTATGTGGCTTCGCCGAACAGCCCTGGCCGCCGCGGTCGTCCCGCTGGCCCTCCTGGTGTTCCGGGACGCGCCGGTGCGGCTCCTCGGGCCCGACCAGGACTCCGCGCAGCCCGAGACCGCGGGCGGGGCGCCGCGCCCCGCGATCGTCGGCCGGGCCCAGTGGCACGCGGACGAGGGCCTGGTCAAGGAGCACGCCACGTATACGGGCGAGGTGAACGCGGTCTTCGTGCACCACACCGGGCACCCCAACGACTACGACTGCGCCGACGTGCCCGGGATGCTCCGGGCCATGGAGGAGGACCACGTCCGGGGCGAGGGCTGGGACGACATCGGCTACAACTTCGTGGTCGACCGCTGCGGCACCATCTACGAGGGCCGGGCGGGCGGCATCGGGCGTTCCGTGCGGGGGGCCCACACCACGGGGTTCAACGCGCACAGCGTCGGTGTCGCGGCGATCGGGGACTTCGCCCCCGGGGTGCCCGTACCCAAGGCGCTCATCGAGGGGATCGCGAAGGTGGGCGCCTGGAAGCTCCGGCAGGGCATCGACCCGCGGGGCACCGTGCGCATGGTGTCGACGAACGACGACAGCATCTTCCGGCGGGGCCAGGCGGTCCACCTCCACGTCGTGTCCGGTCACCGCGACACGTTCGAGACCAACTGCCCGGGCGATGCCCTGTATGCCCAACTCCCTGCGATCCGCGAAGAGATGGCGAGGCTCCGGGCGCCCCGGAAGTGATGTCCCCAGGGCCCGCCGGACGAGTTGGGCCGGGGGTGTCCGCCGGCCGGCAGACGTCTTCCGGCGCCGGGGCGGCGAGCCCCCACCCGGGTGAAAGACCCGGCGACGGACGCGTCAAAGCCACATAAAAACCATATCGGCGGCTTATCTGTTCGTGCCCTAGCACACCTTCCGGAGCACAGCGGAGGAATACCGTCATGCCGGCATCACCCCTCGCCAAGCAGCCCGTCGAAGCCGCGTTCGCTCTTCTGCTCGTCCTCCTGAGCGTGCTGGGCCTGGCCGGCCGCAGCGCCGCCGCCACCCCCGCCCAGGCGTCACACGCCCTGGCCGCACCGGCCCGCGCCGCCCTCGTCCACACGGTGACCGCGGGCACCGACTGGGACCGCATCGCCCAGTGCGAGAGCGGCGGCCGCTGGGACATCAACACCGGCAACGGCTACCACGGCGGGCTCCAGTTCGCCCCCTCCACCTGGCAGGCCTACGGCGGCAAGCAGTACGCACCCCGCGCCGACCTGGCGACCCGCTCCCAGCAGATCGCCGTCGGTGAGCGTGTCGCCCGCTCACAGGGCATGGGTGCCTGGCCGAACTGCGGCCGGCTCGGTGCCACCTCGGACTCCGGCAGCGCCACCCGGCCCGCCCCCGGCAAGCAGTCGAGCGGCAGCGTGAACGGCACGAACGGACCGGCCGGCTCCGGCAGTACGGCGAGCGGGTCCGCGAGCACGTCCAGCAGC
>NZ_KL585395.1:127235-127767 GCF_000721935.1 Streptomyces sp. NRRL WC-3549 | reverse complement strand
CCCAGCAGCCACGCCGACGGCTCCTCGGACCACGCCACGACCACCCGCTCGCACGACCTCGTCGGCAAGGAGACCTACGTCGTCGAGCCGGGCGACTGCCTGTCCGTGATCGCCGAGCGCGCCGAGGTCCCCGGTGGCACCGACGCCCTGTACGAGCTGAACCGCGCCCTGCTGGACGAGGGCCCGGACCTCATCTACCCCGGCCAGACCCTCCACCTGGCCGCCTGAGCCCCACCCCGGACCGCGGGCCTTCGGCCTCGCTGCTCCCCACGGGGTTCCCGGACTCCGCGACGTACCGGACGCACTCCGGGTCCGGCAGGGGCCCGGACGCCACAGCGGGACGAAGACGCCGAGAGTCTTGTGCCGCTCGACCACCGGTTCCACGGGACGCCCGCAGGCGGGACAGACGTACACGGCCTCCCGGCCATACCCCTGACGCCCGGTTCCAGCCATGTTTTCACCGCAGCCCACAGTCGTACATACGGTAGTTCTTCCGACTTTCTCTCCCGGGGGGTCCGCTCATGGCAGGCGC
>NZ_KL585395.1:126483-127013 GCF_000721935.1 Streptomyces sp. NRRL WC-3549 | reverse complement strand
CAGCCGCCGTCCCGGGCCCGCGACGTCCCGTCCCCGTAGCGCCGGGCGGCGTCCGTCCGCCGCACGTGCCGCGCGACGAACGGAAGCCCCGCGCGGCGGCCTCCTCCTCCCGGCACGCGGCCGAACTTCTCGACGGCGCCGGGCTCCTGGACCTGCTCGACGGGGAGGACGGCTGATGACACGGCCCGGGTGGCTCTGGGCCTACGAGGGCTACGAGCCGGAGAGGGAACGTCTGCGGGAGGCCCTGTGCACCCTGGGCAACGGCTACTTCGCGACCCGGGGCGCCGCGCCCGAGACGCACGCGGGACCGGCGCACTACCCCGGCACCTACGTGGCGGGCTGCTACAACCGGCTGGTCTCCTCCGTCCAGGGCCGGGACGTGGAGAACGAGGACCTGGTCAACCTGCCGAACTGGCTGCCACTGCGCTACCGCGTCCGGCCGGCGAAGGCCCCACCCGGCCCCTGGCTGGACCCCGACCACCCCCATCTCGTCGAGCACCGGCAGTGGCTCCCCCCCCCCCCCCCCCCCC
>NZ_KL585395.1:123613-126233 GCF_000721935.1 Streptomyces sp. NRRL WC-3549 | reverse complement strand
GAGATGTGTATAAGAGACAGGGCCGGCGGCTGACCGTGGAGCAGGACCGCCTGGTGCACATGGGCGACCCCCATCTCGCCGCGCTGCACACGGTCTTCACCGCCGAGGGCTGGGAGGGCGAGCTGGAGGTGGTGGCCGGCATCGACGGCGACGTACGCAACCAGGGTGTCGCCCGCTACCGGGAGCTGGCCGACCGCCACCTGACCGGCTGGGAGACCGGTACGGAACACCACGGCTCCACCGTGTGGCTGCGGTGCCGCACCGTGGAGTCGGACATCGGCATCGCCCTGGCCGCCCGGACCGTGGCGGCCTGCGGGCCGGGGACGGACGGCGGGGAGCACCGGGCCGGTCCCGAACAGCTGCCCAGGGCGGTCCAGCAGAACCTGCTGCTTCCGCTGGGGCCCGGAGCGCCGGCCGTCGTCGACAAGACCGTCGCGCTGTACACCTCCCGCGACCCGGCCATCGGCAGCCCGCTGCGGGCGGCGGCCTCGGCGGTGGACCGGGCCGCGGCGTACCCGGCCCTGCTGGCCTCGCACCACCGGGCCTGGTCCGACCTGTGGCAGCAGGTCCGGCTTGAGGTGCCGGGCGAGCCCGGGCGCATCCTGCGGCTGCACCTCTTCCACGTGCTGCAGACGCTCTCCCCGCACACGGCGGAACTCGACGTCGGCGTACCGGCCCGGGGACTGCACGGAGAGGCGTACCGGGGGCACGTGTTCTGGGACGAGCTGTTCGTCCTGCCCTTCCTCAACCTCCATCTCCCCGAGGTCTCCCGGGCATTGCTCGACTACCGGCACCGCCGGCTGCCCGCGGCCTGCCGGGCGGCGCGTGCGGCGGGCCGGGCGGGGGCGATGTTCCCGTGGCAGAGCGCCGACGAGGGACGCGAGGAGACCCAGGAGGTCCATCTCAACCCGCGCTCGGGGCGCTGGCTGCCGGACCACTCCCACCTCCAGCACCACGTCGGCTCGGCCGTCGCGTACAACGTGTGGCAGTACTGCCAGGCCACCGGGGACACCGAGTACCTGTACGGCAACGGCGCCGAGACCCTCCTCCAGGTCGCCCGCTTCTGGGCCGACCGCGCCGAGTGGGACGAGTCGCTCGGCCGGTACCGGATCCGCGGGGTGGTGGGGCCCGACGAGTACCACGACGGCTACCCGGGGACCGCCGCACCGGGCCTCGACGACAACACGTACACCAACGTGACGGCGGCCTGGGTGCTGGCGCGGGCGGGGGAGCTCTGCCGCGACCTGCCCGGCAGCCGCTGCGGCCGGCTGTTCGAGCAGCTCCGGCTGGACCCCGGCGAGCTGACCCGCTGGGACGACATCGCCCACCGGCTGCACGTGCCCTGGCACCGGGGCGTCATCAGCCAGTTCGCGGGGTACGGGGAGCTGGCCGAGCTCGACTGGGACGGCTACCGGGCCCGGTACGGGGACATCCGGCGGCTGGACCGGATCCTGGAGGCGGAGGGCGACACCGTCAACCGCTACCAGGCCTCCAAGCAGGCCGACGTGCTGATGCTCGGCTACCTCTTCCCGCCCCGCGAGCTCGCGGCCCTCTTCCGGAGCCTGGGACACGAACTGGACGACGCGACCTGGCACACCACGGTCGACTACTACGCGGCCCGCACGAGCCACGGTTCCACCCTCAGCTCCTTCGTCCACGCCTGGGTGCTGGCCCGGGTCAACCGCGACGACGCCTGGAAGTACTGCGAGGAGGCGCTGATCGGTGACGTGGCCGACGTCCAGGGCGGTACGACGGAGGAAGGCATCCACCTCGGTGCGATGGCCGGCACCCTCGACCTCGTCCAGCGCGGGCTGACCGGGCTCGACACCCGGGACGACGCCCTGTGGCTCAGCCCGGCCTCCCTGCCGCAGCTGTCGAAGTTCCGGGTGCGCCTCCGCTTCCGGCGGCACTGGGACGTCGACCTCCGGCTGCGGGCCGAGCAGCTCAGGATCGCGGTGCCGGACTCCGGCCGCCCGGGGGTCCGGGTCGGGCTGGACGGCCGGATGTACGTCGTCGAGCCGGGCACCTCCCGGTGGCTGGACCTGCCCGACGACGCCTGAGCCTCGCGCCGGGCGGCGTCAGGCGGGCCGGGAGCCCACCAGGACGCCGATCTTGTCGATGCGGTGCTCCGGGTTGTCGTTGCCGTCGCGCCAGTGGTTCCCGGCCGCGTCGTCCTCCGGCGTCGCACAGGTCGACAGGGTGATCACCGCCTGTGCGGGCTTCTTGCCTGGGGAACCCGGCACCTCGGCCCGCTGCTCGGCGAGGGACCGCGCGGAGCGGAAGGACGTCGTGCGGGTCTCGGTGATCCGGTACTCGTAGACCGTGCCGTCCGCCGTGACGAGGACGGAGTCGCCCCTGCCCAGCGAGGGGAGTTCGCGCAACGGTCCGCCGGCCTTGATCCGGTGGGCGGTCACCAGGTAGTTGCCCTTCTCGCCGGGCCCGACGCCGCCCCGCTCGCCGTACGGGCTCGCCGCCTCGCCGCGGTCCTGGACGCGGGTGCCCGGGCGGTCGTCCGTCGTCCCCTCGTACGGGACGACGCGCAGGCCCTTGACCCCGATCGCGGGGATGTCCAGGGCCGCGGTCGTGGTGCGCGGATCGGTGCGGTCCGCGGGGGAGGCGG
>NZ_KL585395.1:121715-123376 GCF_000721935.1 Streptomyces sp. NRRL WC-3549 | reverse complement strand
CGGCCCGCCGCCAGCAGGAGGACGGCCGCGCCCGCGAACGCCCGGGGGAGGTTTCTCGGTCCGTGAGGTGAGTGCATGGGGAATCCGGATCGGTAGCCGGTGGGGAGGAGGCCCGGTGGGAAGGGGCCCGGACGGCCGTCGTGCGCACCGTCCTCTCCAGTACACACCGGCCTCCCCTCAGCCGCTCGTGGTGGGGGCTTCGAGCAGCTCGCGCACCTCCTCCGCGGTGGCCTCCGTGAGCTCCTCGCCGACGAGCAGCCACCGGGTGACGCCCACCGACTCCAGGAAGGCCAGGTCGTGGCCGGCGATCACCAGCGCGCCCTCGTAGGCCTCCAGGGCGCTCGTCAGCTGCCGGACAGCGGCCAGGTCCAGGTTGTTGGTCGGCTCGTCCAGCATCAGCAGCTGAGGGGCCGGTTCGGCGAGCATCACCGCGGCGAGCGCGGCGCGGAACCGCTCCCCGCCGGACAGGGTCCCGGCAGGCTGCTCGGCGCGCGCACCCTTGAACAGGAAGCGGGCGAGCTGGGCGCGGACGTGGTTGTCGGTGGTTGCGGGCGCCATCCGGGAGACGTTCGCCGCGACGCTCAGCTCGTCGTCCAGCACGTCCAGCCGCTGCGGCAGGAACCGCAGCGGCACGAAGGTCCTCGCCTCACCCGCCTCCGGGGCCAGCTCCCCGGTGAGCGTGCGCAGCAGCGTCGTCTTGCCGGCGCCGTTGCGGCCGATCAGGGCGATGCGCTCGGGACCCCGCACCTGGAGCGCGCCGTCGCGCAGCGAGCCGAACCGGGGCCGCAGCCCCTCCAGGGTGAGGACCGTGCGGCCCGCCGGCACGGCGGTGTGGGGGAGCCGCACCTGGATCTCGGCGTCGTCACGGACCGCGTCGGACGCCTCGTCGAGCCGCTCCCGTGCCTCTTGGAGGCGGTCCTCGTGCAGCCCCTTGAGCTTGCCCGCCGCCTCCTGCGACGACCGCTTGTGCGCGCCCGCGACGATTCTCGGGGCGCGGTTCTGGGCGTCCATCTTCTTGTTGTGCCGCTGCCTGCGGGCGACCTTGGTCCGGGCCTCGTCCAGCTCGCGCTTCTGCCGGCGGACGTCGGACTCGGCGGCCCGCAGCATGCGCCCGGCGGCCTCCTGCTGGGTGGCCAGCGCCTCCTCGTACGCGGAGTAGCCACCGCCGTACCAACTCACCGAGCCGGAGCGCAGTTCGGCGATGCGGTCGACGCGTTCCAGGAGGTCACGGTCGTGGCTGACCACGAGGAGGACGCCGGAACGCCAGGAGTCGACGGCTTCGTAGAGCCTGCGGCGCGCGAACACGTCGAGGTTGTTGGTCGGTTCGTCGAGCAGCAGGACGTCGGGGCGTTCCAGCAGCAGCGCGGCCAGGCGCAGCAGCACGGTCTCCCCGCCGGACAGCTGCCCGACGGGGCGGTCCAGGCCGATGGCGCCGAGCCCGAGCGAGCCCAGCGTCGCCAGGGCCCGCTCCTCGACGTCCCAGTCGTCGCCGACCGTCTCGAAGTGCTCCTCGGCGACGTCCCCGGACTCGATGGCACGCAGCGCGGAGCGCCGCCCGGTGATGCCGAGCGCGTCCTCGACGCGGAGCCCGGTGTCGAGGGTGAGGTTCTGCGGCAGGTAGGCGAGGCGGCCGCCGACGGTCACCGACCCCTCCGAGGGCC
>NZ_KL585395.1:118726-121557 GCF_000721935.1 Streptomyces sp. NRRL WC-3549 | reverse complement strand
CGGCGGCCGGTCTCCGCGAGCGTACGGCCGTCGAGGGTGACGACGCCGGAGTGCGGGGTGAGGACTCCGGCCAGGATCCGCAGCAGGGTGGACTTGCCGGAGCCGTTGGCGCCGATGAGACCGGTGCGGCCCCGGCCGACGGTGAGCGACAGCCCGTCGAGGACCTCGGTGCCGTCCGGCCACCGGAAGGACATCGCGGAACAGGTGAGGGAGGCGGTGGGGGCTGAGGGCTGGGACATGGTGATCCTCGCAGTCGCAAGCGTGTGAACAGGGGCTTCGTGTGCGAGCACCACGCGGCGACCAGGCCATGTACGGGGAAGGGTGTGCCGTCCGGTCCCGGGGAGGGCGTCCGGTCCTCGGGAGGCCGGGGATGGCAGGGCACCGAGGTCGCATCCACGCGGGGGTCACGGCGCGGCGGGAGAGCCGACGGCAGCGTGACGGGTGACGGCAAGGGCCGTACCGCGCGGTGATCGCGAACCTCAGATGCGCAACGTCCACCTCTATCGGAGACGACAGGACCCTACGACTGTAGCGCAGCGGCCCGGCGGAGGAGAGGGATTTTTTTCGCGGAGCCGCTGCCCCGCGACGGTGGTGCGGGGCAGCGGTCGCCTTCTGCGGTCCGTGTTCCGCCCTGGCCCGCCCGGGCAGGTGACCGGCCCGGCCGGGCAGCGCCGCACAGGCCCGTGGCTCAGCCGGCGCCCGGGTCGGTCCCGCCCGCGGCACGCCGGTACTCGGCGTTGATGCGCTGGGCCTCCTCCAGCTGGTCCTCGAGGATGATGATGCGGCAGGCCGCCTCGATCGGGGTGCCCTGGTCGACGAGTTCCCGGGCGCGGGCGGCGATCCGCAGCTGATACCGGGAGTAGCGGCGGTGGCCGCCCTCGGAGCGGAGCGGGGTGATGAGGCGGGCCTCCCCGAGGGCACGGAGGAAGCCGGCCGTGGTGCCGAGCATCTCGACGGCCCTGCCCATCGTGTAGGCGGGGTAGTCATCGTCTTCGAGCCGGCCGCCGAGCGGACTTTCCGCTGTCATCTGCACCTCTTCATGGGAACGCGTTCCGGGGCCCGGGCGGCGTACGCCACCGGTGCCCCGGAAGGAATACAACACCATCCGCCGGTCCCGGTGCCGGGCCGACGGCCCGATCGCCGCCCGAGCCGTCGCCGGACGGGTGCGGCCGAGGTGCCCCGGGAGCCCGTCGGACCGGCGGATAGAATCGGCTCCCATGTCACAGCCTGACGAACTGCTCGTCGACGTCGCCGCCATGGTGGAGTCCGGGCAAAGCACTCAGATGTCCCTGACCGTCGTCACCGGAGGTGCCGTCATCACCGGCCGGCTGGCCCCCGAAGCCGTCTGGCGGCAGCGGGTGTCGGAGGTCCTGACGGACTCGTCGAACCTGGGCGAGTTCGCCGGTGCCTTCACGGCCACCGGGCCCAAGGAAGGTCCGCCCACACATCTGCACTTCCACGTCGCACGCATCCTGCAGGGCACCGTGGGGATCCCGGAGACGGGCGGGATGTACCGGGTCTCGATCGAGGACGTCGGCGCCTGGACCGTGGGCGACTTCAGCTACGACTGACCTGCCCGAACCCGTCGACGGAAGAGCGCTGATCCGCCGCCACGCGATGTGGCGGACGGCACACGAGGAGGGCCCGACCACCGGTGGTCGGGCCCTCCTCGACGTTCAGGTACCGGCTCGCGCCGCCGGGCGCGGGCGGGTCAGGGGGCCACGGGCGTCCCGAGCTCCGCGGCCGCCCGCTCCAGCGGGCCGAGGGCGCGTACGGGCGCCGCCGCGGGGAGGGTGTGGCAGGTGAAGCCGAGGTGCGCCATGGCCCGGACGACCTCGCCGGAGGTGAAGTCCCGGCGGTCCTGGCGGGTGATGACCTCGCCCACCTGCTTGGCGGGGTACCTACGGCGTCCGATCGTCACGGACTCACCGGTGATCGGCTCGGGCCTGACGGCCCTCATCGACTCCAGCACACCGCTCTTGGTCAGGTCGAACGGGAAGCGGGCGATGACACAGCGCATGATGCCTCACAGGGGTGGAAGGAGCCGGCCGCCGGACCGGGGATCAGCCGGTGGTGGCGGGACGGTACGAACCGTGACCGAGCTGGGCGGTGACGGGGCGGTTCTGGCCGTGGCCCGGCTGGGCGGCGGCGGCCGGTGCGCGGCGCTCCTGGCCTCCGGCCCCGGCCACCGTGGTGCCCGGCACGGGGCCGCCGGTGATGTCGCGCAGACGGACCCGGTCCGTGTAGGCCGAGCCGGCCCGGACCGCCGAGAGCTGGCCCCAGGTGACCCGGCCGGTGCACTGCCCGTCCCCGTCACAGACGAGCAGGTGCCCGGCACGGGCCCCCGCCATCACGGAGAGGGCCACCTCGACGGTCATGTCGTCCCACACCTCCGGTACGGCGGTGTCCACGCTCCTGCGGGAAGCGGGGCGGGACTGCGTCTGAACCAAGGTCACAAGGAGCCTCCTGCGAGACGGGTCGGTGTTCCGGAGCGACGGCGAAGGACTCAGGCCGCCGAGTCGTACGCGGGCCGCCGCTGGGCCGTACGCCGGGCGGACTGCGCGGGGCGGCTCCGCCGGGAGCGCGGGGCGCCGTCGCGCCTGGGACGCTCGGCCGCCGGTGAGGTGATCACCACGGGGACGCCCGAGGGGGCCTGCGCGCCGGTGATGCGGCTCAGTTCGGCCTCGCCGGAGCGGACCTGGGTGACCTGCGGGCGGACTCCGGCGTCCGACATGAGCCGGGTCATGGAACGCCGCTGGTCGGGTGTGACGAGCGTGACCACGCTGCCGGACTCCCCGGCCCGGGCGGTGCGTCCGCCGCGGTGCAGGTAG
>NZ_KL585395.1:118368-118481 GCF_000721935.1 Streptomyces sp. NRRL WC-3549 | reverse complement strand
GCCGCGGTGCAGGTAGTCCTTGGGGTCGGTCGGCGGGTCGACGTTCACCACGAGGTCGAGGTTGTCGACGTGGATGCCGCGGGCGGCGACGTTCGTGGCGACCAGCACGGTGA
>NZ_KL585395.1:117167-118127 GCF_000721935.1 Streptomyces sp. NRRL WC-3549 | reverse complement strand
CGGTGACGTGTCCGGACTTGAACTGCGCCAGTGTGCGGGTGCGCTGCGGCTGCGACTTCCCGCCGTGCAGCGCGGCGGCCCGTACACCGCTGTTGAGCAGGTCCCGGGTCAGCCGGTCGACGGCGTGCTTGGTGTCCAGGAACATGATCACCCGGCCCTCGCGGGCGGCGATCTCCGTGGTGGTGGCCTGCTTGTCCGCACCGTGCACATGCAGGACGTGGTGCTCCATCGTCGTGACCGCGCCGGCCGAGGGGTCGACGGAGTGCACGACCGGGTCGGTCAGGTAGCGGCGCACCAGCAGGTCCACGTTGCGGTCCAGGGTCGCGGAGAACAGCATGCGCTGGCCCCCCGGGCGCACCTGGTCCAGCAGCGCCGTGACCTGCGGCATGAAGCCCATGTCGGCCATCTGGTCGGCCTCGTCGAGGACGGTGACGTCCACCTGGTCCAGCCGGCAGTCCCCGCGGTCGATGAGGTCCTTGAGCCGTCCCGGCGTGGCGACGACGATCTCGGAACCGCCCCGCAGGGCGCTCGCCTGCCGGCCGATCGACATCCCGCCGACGACCGTGGCCAGCCGCAGCCTGACGGAACGGGCGTACGGGGTGAGCGCGTCGGTCACCTGCTGCGCCAGCTCCCGGGTGGGGACGAGGATCAGCGCGAGCGGCTGCCGGGGCTCGGCGCGCCGGCCGGCGGTCCGGGACAGCAGCGCCAGGCCGAAGGCCAGCGTCTTGCCGGAGCCGGTCCGGCCACGGCCCAGCACGTCACGGCCGAGGAGGGTGTTGGGCAGGGTCGCGGCCTGGATCGGGAACGGCACGCTCACGCCCTCGGCCCCGAGCGCCGCGAGCAGCTGCTCCGGCATACCGAGGTCGGCGAAGGCCTCGACGGCGGGCAGCGCGGGGGTGACCGTCTTCGGGAGCGCGAACTCACCCCGGGCCGGGGCGGGCCCTGTCTCTTATACACATC
>NZ_KL585395.1:115918-116942 GCF_000721935.1 Streptomyces sp. NRRL WC-3549 | reverse complement strand
CGCGTCCCCGCCGCCACGGGGCCGGGAGGGACGGTCGTCGGTACGGGTGCGTGTCGTGCGTGTACTGCGGGTCGTACGTGTGCGGTTCATGCGGAACCTTCCTCGACGAGGCACGTATCAAGGTATTCCCGCAGCGAATGAGCAGCACGGCGAATCGCGAGAACGAGCCGGAACGAAAGATGAAAACCGGAGCAGAGACGTGAGCGGTTCAGAATTCGACCGGCCGCCGGAAAACAGCGGGCCGGGCCGCCGGCGGCCCTGGAAATCCCCGTGGGGCCCGGTTCCGGAGTGAGATCTCGTACGGAACACGGAGGCCGGGGTCGGGCGGAGGGCCCGCCACGGGTGGAAAAAGATGGGAATACGTGGGCGCTACCGCGGGAACAGGGGGCGCACGCCCGGAGAACGAGGCTGGGGCCCGCACCCAAGGTGCGGGCCCCAGCTCGTGCTGCGCGTCAGATCAGGCGGGAACGATGTTCTCCGCCGTCGGGCCCTTCTGGCCCTGCGCGATGTCGAAGTTCACCTTCTGGCCTTCCTGCAGCTCGCGGAAGCCCTGGGCGGCGATGTTCGAGTAGTGGGCGAAGACGTCAGCGCCGCCACCGTCCTGCTCGATGAAACCGAAACCCTTTTCGGCGTTGAACCACTTCACGGTGCCAGATGCCATGTCAAATCTCCTTCGGGGCTGTGCCCGGAGCCCACACTGTGCGGACTCCGTGTCGCGTGATGATTGCCCCGACCGGTAGATGACCGGACATACATAAGTGCTTCCTGGTGGTGACACCGGGGAAGCACTCGGAGTTTTTGGGAACCACAACTGCAACTGACTTCGACAGTAGCACGGCGAGATCGGCCGTGCGGGGGCTCGGAATTCCGGTCGGCGCGTTGTGGGAGATATGTTCGTCGCGCCTCATTCCTATTTCTCATGCGGCGGGTACAGGTATGTATTCGGCCCGGACGGAGTGTTTCTGTGCGGACGCCGCCGGGGCCCGTGCGGGGATTGGCCTCTGCGGCCGGACCGGTCGTACGG
>NZ_KL585395.1:106596-115711 GCF_000721935.1 Streptomyces sp. NRRL WC-3549 | reverse complement strand
CGCGGGACCCGGCGGGCCGCTCCCTGCCGCAGTCGAAGATTCTTCGCGGCACCCGTGTCCTGGGGGCGCCTCTTACCTGGGGGTTCCCGAAAGCTTCCGGTGATTCCGTACGCACAGGGTTGTCAGGTACACGATTCGCTCCTACAGTCCGTCTCGAACCGGGTGATGGGAGCGCTCCCATCGGTCGTGCCGGCGGAGCGCACTTCCCCAGCGCCACCCGCCGCTCCCCGCACGGCCGGCTCCCCCGCCCGGCGCACCGCTACGCAACGCCTCCGACGACCCGCTCCACGACCCCCCTCGTATCACCCCTCGGAAAAGGAGATCCCCCTCCATGGCTAGTCGCAGCAGACTCATCTCCCTGGCAGCGGTGCTGGCCACCCTGCTCGGGGCGCTCGGCCTCACCACCCTCTGGCAGGGCAAGGCGGAGGCGCACGGTGTCGCGATGACCCCCGGATCGCGTACCTACCTGTGCCAGCTCGACGCCCTGTCCGGCACCGGCGCCCTGAACCCGACGAACCCGGCCTGCCGGGACGCCCTGAGCCGGAGCGGCGCGAACGCGCTGTACAACTGGTTCGCCGTACTCGACTCCAACGCCGGTGGGCGCGGCGCGGGTTATGTGCCGGACGGCACCCTGTGCAGTGCCGGTGACCGGTCGCCGTACGACTTCTCCGCGTACAACGCGGCACGGGCCGACTGGCCCCGTACGCACCTGACTTCAGGCTCGACGCTCAAGGTCCAGTACAGCAACTGGGCCGCCCACCCCGGTGACTTCCGGGTCTACGTGACCAAGCCCGGCTGGTCTCCCACCTCCGCACTCGCCTGGGCCGACCTGGAGCTGGTGCAGACGGTCAGCAACCCGCCGCAGCAGGGGTCGCCGGGCAGCAACGGTGGCCACTACTACTGGGACCTGACGCTGCCCTCGGGCCGCTCCGGTGACGCGCTGATGTTCATCCAGTGGGTGCGTTCGGACAGCCAGGAGAACTTCTTCTCCTGCTCGGACATCGCGTTCGACGGCGGCAACGGCGAGGTGACCGGGATCGGCGGCACGGGCAACGGCACCCCCACGCCGACCCCCACGCCGACTCCGACGCCGACTCCGACGGACCCGGAGCACTCCGGTTCCTGCATGGCCGTCTACAACGTCGAGAGCTCCTGGTCCGGTGGCTTCCAGGCCTCCGTCGAGGTGATGAACCACGGTACGGAGCCCCGCAACGGCTGGGCCGTGCAGTGGAAGCCCGGGTCCGGGACCCAGATCAACAGCGTGTGGAACGGAACCCTCTCCACCGGGCCCGACGGCACGGTGACGGTGGGCGCCGTGGACCACAACCGCGTCATCGCCCCGGACGGCAGTGTGACCTTCGGGTTCACGGCCACCTCGACGGGCAACGACTACCCGGCCGGGACGATCGGCTGCGTGTCCTGAGCCGTTCGTCGGGGTCAGGCCGGGGAGCCCGGGGCACGGTGCCGGGCTGCGCGGGCCCGGCCTGATCCGGACGAGAGGCCCCAGCGGTCCGGGTCCTGGGCCCTGGGCCCGGGGTCCGGGGCCGGGACCAGGGCCCGGACCTGTGCCCGTGCTCGGGTTCCTGATCGGCCCGGCGGCCCGGTCGGTGGTCCGGTCGGTCCGGTCGGTGGTCCGGCCGAGTCGCGCGCAGCGTCGGCGCCGTCGAGGTGGCCACGTCGAGGGTGACTGATACGAGAGAGGTCATGGCGGCGGCGGCAGGTGCGGGTCCGTGGCCGGGGCCTCTCGTTTCCTGACCGGCCGGGTCACCTGCTTCGCCACGCACGACGGCAGCCCGGCCGCGCCGTCGGCCGCCTGGCGCCGGTAGACGCTGGGCGGCATGCCCACCAGTTCGGTGAAGCGCGTGCTGAACGTGCCCAGCGACGAGCAGCCGACCGTGAAACAGACGTCGGTGACGCTGAGGTCGCCACGGCGCAGCAGCGCCATCGCACGCTCGATGCGCCGGGTCATGAGATAGGAGTACGGCGATTCGCCGTAGGCCAGCCGGAACTGGCGGCTGAGGTGCCCGGCCGACATGTTCGCTCCACGGGCGAGCGCTTCCACGTTCAGGGGCTGCTGGTACTCCCGGTCGATCCGGTCGCGCACGCGGCGCAGTCGCACGAGGTCGCTCAGGCGCTGTGCTCCGGTGACTGCGCTCATGCACGCAGGATGGCACAGGAGGGAGCCTCTTTCACCGCCGGTCACGGACGCCCCGTCCCTCCGCGTCGGGGCTGGCGGCGGATCCGCTCGACGGGGCCCACGCCGAGGCCGGCCGCGGCCCCGGCCCGGCCCCGGCCCGGTCCCGGCCCCGCTCTCCGGCCCTCGGGCCGGTGCCTGCAGCCCGTGCCCGTGCCCGGAGTCGGGCACCGGGCATCAGGACCGGGAGAACCGGGAGACCGGGCACGAAGCGGCTACGGCTGCCGGGCCGCTCAGTGCACCTCTTGGATGCGGATCAGGTTCCCGGCGGGATCGCGGAAGGCGCAGTCCCGCACGCCGTACGGCTGCTCGGTCGGTTCCTGGACGACCTCGGCGCCTCCTGCCTGCACCTTCTCGAAGGTGGCGTCGAGGTCCTGGGTGGCCAGCAGGATCCAGCCGTAGGTGCCCTTGGCCATCATCTCGGCGATGGTGCGGCGCTCGTCCTCGGTGATTCCGGGGTCGACGGCCGGTGGGGCCAGCAGGATGGAGGTTCCGGGCTGGCCGACGGGCCCGACCGTGATCCAGCGCATCGTGCCCTGCCCCACGTCTTTGCGGACCTCGAAACCGAGGATGTCGCGGTAGAAGGCCAGAGAGGCGTCCGGGTCGTCATGGGGGAGGGCGGCGGTGTGAATGGTGATGTCCATGGACATCACGCTAGCCACGCCCCCGTGGCGGGTGCTTCTCGATTCCTGACCGGCTCGGGCACGCGTTTCGCGGTCCGTGCGACAGCCTTCGTACGCCGTAGCACGCCGGGTCTCCGTGGTGTACGGGCGTGGTGTGCCGGCCCTCCCCGCAGCGGTACGGCCGGTGGGCCGCGGCGGGAGGACCCGGGCGCGGGGGCGCCCTCCACACGCGCGGAGTGTCAGGCCGACCGCCCCGGCCGTCGATGACCAGGCCGCCGGCCGGCCGGAGGGGGCACGGCGCCCGTCGCTCCCCTCGCCTTCCGGACGCGGCCGAGTGGGTTCTGCGATTTCACCCGTTCGGCGCGGCCGGCCCCGGCCGAGGGCGGCTCACGAGTCCCGGGATGCCGGCGGTTGCGTAAGCCCGTACTACGTCGGCGGGTTGAGCTTGCGGAAGTACGTCCAGCTCGTCTCGTTCGGTTCGCTCCACTGCTGCGGGGCCCGGGCGAACTCCGGGTGCCGGTCGGCGATGTGGGCACGGGTCCGCTCCGGGACCTCCGTGTACGAGCCGAGTTTGCGGCCCCGGCAGTGGAAGGTGAGGCCCCCGGGCCGCTGTCCACGGGCCATCCACGGGAGCCACGGGGACATCCGGGTCCACGACATGGTGGCCGGAACGCTGGGGGCCGGGCCGGCCAGGTCGGCACGGTCGGCGAAGAACTGGAAGAGCTCCAGGGCCTTGTACGTGTCACCGGCCGAGTGGACGGGGTACTGGGCGACCGGCAGGGGTGAGGGGTAGGCGAGCGGGATCTCCAGGCTGAAGCAGACCTGTCCGCCGAGCTCGGTCGTGGGGACGGGGAAGGGCCGCCACCGCTGGTTCGCGGGATCGTTCCAGACGTGCACCACCGGCAGGTCCTGCCAGGTCTCCAGGATGTCCCGGGTGACCGGGTCCAGGTAGAAGGCGGCCTCCCGGGTGAGCAGTTGGTAGGCGTCCGGACCGGATTCGGGGTCCTGTACCAGGCGGGCGACGTTGAGACCTTCGAAGCCGAAGACGCGCTGGTAGGGCTCGTCGGGGGCCCAGGAGTACACGTCTCCGGACCACCAGAACACGACCTCCTCGCCGTCGAGCGAGGCCCGGGTGCGGGCGAGGGAGCGCAGCAGCTCAGCGGGTGTCGTCATACGGGACACTCTGCGTGATGTACGCCCCGGCCGGGTGGGAAACGTACCGGCCGGGCCCGGGGAGTCGGCGCCGAACGCGCGAACCGCCCGTACGCCGCCCTTGTCCCGCCGGTCCTCGCCTCGGAGGCGCACACCCGTCCACGAGACGCCCGCCTGTCCACGAGACGTCCGACTTCTTGTGGAAAACATTTCCGAAGCGCGGCAATCGGGCTCTCGGGCATTGCCGTATTTCGCTACGAGTGCTGCGTTTCGCCGGTTATGCAGGGGAGGCCGTCCGCCGCTCCGGGAATGATTTGTACGGAGGATTGACGGGTTGTCACCGGCGCGACGAACCACCCGCTATGGAGCGGTGGTTGATCATTTTCGTGGTAGAGTCTTAAAGCATTCACAGGACGCCGCAATTTAAAGGGGAATGGCGTGAACACCGAGAAGGTTACGGCCCGACGTCTTACGGCCGAGGAGATCGCAGGCTTGGGTCCCCAGGACGGCATTTTCGTCTCGGCAGGGATGGATGGCCTTCCTCTCGACTGCTACGCCCCGGCTTTCCTCACGGAGCCGGGTAAGAATTTCGAGGGAGGGTCCTGCGTTGCGAGGACGGTCTTCGGTGAGGAAATCCACGTCCTCCCGGACAACGCCGAAGAGGCCGGGATCTGGGTTGCCGACAAGGCGGGTCAGGAAATCGAGGTACTCCAGAGTGCCGGTGTCCTCCTGAACCTCGCCCTTTTCGTGCCGAGCGGGAACAAGGAATCCCTGGACTCGCTCTACTCCGCCGCACGGGACGCGTTCGGGGCCGGTGTCGTGCAGCGCTGGAGCGAGGAAGTCGTCGAGGTGCCGGATGTCAAGATCGACCTGTACGAGGAGCCGGCCCGGGGGCGGAAGAACGGCAACGGCCAGAACCGCGACCGCCGCGCCCTGGACATCTACCCGACCCGTGTGCGGTTCCTGGAGCCCAGCGAGGGCTGGAAGTTCATCGTCGAGCCGCACAAGGAGATCGTCGACGACACGCCGACGATCTGACCTGACGGCGGCCTGACCTGACGGCGGCCTGACCTGACGGCGGTCAGGCCGTGCGCCGGGGGTGCAGGCCCCCTCCCTGTGGCGCATGTACGAGTACGGGGCAACCGCTGGTCCTGCGGCTGTCGCCGGTGGCTCGGACGGACGCCCGGCTGGACTCCCAGCCGGGCGTTTCTGCGTGTGACGGGCCGCCGTCTCGTCCCCGCATCCGTCGCGGAGTCCCCGTGTGCGTCGCGGAATCCCTGCGTTTGTCGCCGATCCTCTGCGGAAGTGTCCGTGATCGGTAACCGAGGGATCCCGCAGAGCTGTTCGTATGTCTACATGGGCGCACGGCATCGGCGGGAACGGCAAAGGGGCGGGCGGACATGGCGAAGCACAAGGGAAGGGCCTGGCACGGCAGGCTCCTCGCGGCGGCGCTCGGAGTGACGGCGTTGGCGGCGGCGACCTCGGTGTGGACCGCTCAGGCCGGCCCCGTCGGGGGGACACCGCAGGCGGGGGTCTCGGCGCCGGAGACCCGGCCCGAGGACCAGGTGGAGAAGGTGGCGGTCGACATCGCGCACGCCTCGGACCGCGGTGACCGGGGAGTCAACATCACCATCGACGACGGTCCGGACCCCGTGTGGACGCCGCAGGTGCTGCAACTGCTCAAGGAGAGCGGCGTGAAGGCGACGTTCTGCATGGTGGGCACGCAGGCCGAGGCGTACCCGGACCTGGTCAAGGCGGTCGTGGCGGACGGGCACCGGCTGTGCAACCACACCGTCTCGCACGACACCGCCATGGACACCAAGTCCGAGGCCTACCAGTCCCAGGAGATCCTGGACGCCGAACGCATGATCACCAAGGCGTCCGGAGGCGTCCGGCCGCAGTACTACCGGGCCCCGGGCGGTGCCTTCACCCCGTACAGCCGGCAGCTGGCCGCGTCCCGGGGGATGCGACCGCTGGGCTGGAACGTCGACACCAAGGACTTCGAGCACCCCGGCGTGGACACCATGGTCGCCACCGTCAAGAGCGAGATCTCCAACGGGCCGACCGTCCTCTTCCACGACGCGGGAGGAGAACGCTCCCAGACCCTGGCCGCTCTGCGCGAGGTGCTGCCGTGGCTGCGGGAGCAGGGGTACTCCTTCGGCTTCCCCGTGCGGTGAGTGAGGCGCGTCGGCGCCGAAGCCGGGACCCGGCTCACCGGTACGGCCGTCGGATGTGAGACCGCGAGGCGGCAGAGCCCGCACCGGGCGGCACCCGGCGGCGGTGACACCGGTTCCGCCGTGCAGGGTGCGGGCCCGGCACTGTCGTCAGTGAGGGCGTGCGCGCAGACGGCTGAGGTGACCAGCGCCTCCGGGAGGTCAGCCACGGCAGCCTCTGACCATGCCTGAGACATCGGTGCGCGCTTCTACGACGAACTGGCAGACGACTACCACCGCCATCTAATCGGACTGGGACGCCGGCATCCACCGGCCGGCCGGCTGCGCCGACGACGGGGAACGGGCCGTCACCTTCCAGCTCTGGCAGTGGCACCACGACGACTTGGCGCACTACCGAACTCCTCCAGGCCCTCAGCAAGGACTGATTGGCCGGCCTCAGCTCGCCTTGGCGGGTTGGCCCGGTCGTGTCCAGGCGCTGGCGAGGCGGTAGGAGCCGGTGCCGGTCTCGATGACGGTGCCCCCTCTCTCGACCACGTCCACCACGTCCGCGCCACCGCCAACGGCCACCGCAGCGTCACTTCTCCGTCGAGGACGGCCTCGGAATGAGCTGCCGCCCCCGACCACCCCCCTCCGGACGGCTTCGACTGCCGGAGGGGGGCCTCCAGCACGTGGAGGGGCAGAGCGCGGGCACCTGGACCGGGCGGGCACGAGCCGGCCGCTGCACCGCTCTTCAGATCAGGCGTACGGAGGGCAGCCTCGCCGAGTCCGATGAGCCGGCCGGGGCCGGGACCGGGGCCGGGACCGGGGACCGGGCGGGCGGATCAGCGCAGGCCGGCGAAGAGATCGGTCTCGGGTACGGCCGCGCCGGTCGTGTCCTTGACCCGTACGAAGGTCTCCGTGCCCATCAGCTCACCGAACCTCTCCTTGCCCATCTTGAGGAAGAAGATGTTCTCGCCCTGGCTGGCGTGTGCCGCCAGCGCATCGAATTTCTGCCCGCTGAACGCGGTGGTGTCCACCCACGTGGTGATCTCGTCGTCGGGGAGGCCGATCTCGGCCATCGCGGCGGCCTCGGCGGGGTCCGGCTCCGGCATGTCCTCCTGGAACTCGCGCATGGTCTCCCCGAACCGCTGCATCGCCGAGCGGGGCATCGTCGTCCAGTACACCTTCGGTGTCAGCGTGGTCATCTCCAGCGCCGCCATCGTGATGCGGTGGGCCTGGATGTGGTCGGGATGGCCGTAGAAGCCGTTCTCGTCGTAGGTGACGACCACATCCGGCCGGTAGTGGCGCATGAGTTCCGCGAGGCGGGCGGCGCCCTCCTCCACGGGGGTCTGCCAGAAGGACCCGGGGGCGTCGTTGCTCGGCCAGCCGACCATTCCGGAGTCCGCATAGTCGAGCATCTCCAGGTCGCTGATCTTCAGCACGTCACAGCTCGCCTCGAGTTCACGGCGGCGCATCCGTGCCACGGCCGCCGGATCGTGCCCGGGCTCGCCCGGTTTGACACCCCCTGTTCCGTCACCGCAACCGCCGTCGGTACACGTCACGAGAACCGTGCGGATGCCTTCCGCCGCATACCGCGCGAGGACTCCTCCGGTGCTGGTGGCCTCGTCGTCGGGGTGGGCGTGTACTGCCATGAGCGTCAAGGGCCGGTCGGTCATGAAAACAGTCCTCCTGCAGAACTACGTCTCGGTCCGCGTGCGCGGCGGGCATACCGCGATCATGGGCCCGGGTCCTGGCGGGACGGACGACCTCGTCGTCTCCGTATTTCCCGCCCGTGCGGCGCCGGTCCCCCGGTTTGCAACCGTGCCGGTCGGACCGGTTGTTCCCGGCGCGGCCGCCCGGTCTTTCCGGATTCGGCGTTTCACGCGAACGAGGTACAGGCGGCCCCGCTGTCCGTCTCATCCGAGCCGGCTCCCGCGGAGGCGGCAGGGAAACGCACCTCAGGAGTGCCGGGCACCTGGCACAGGGCCCCGGCCTGAACGTACGCGCGCGGGCGGGCTCGGGCCACGGAACGCGCCGAATTGCCTTGACCCCAAGGGTGGTTGAGGTCCTAGCGTCAGGTCTCCAGTGACCACGCACGACGACGGGAGTAGACCTCATGATCCTTGTGACCGGGGCCACCGGAAACATCGGGCGAGCCCTCGTGAAGGAGCTCGCGGCGTCCGGCGCCGGGCCGCTGAGGGGGCTCACCCGTGACACCGGACGGGCCGCGTTTCCGGAGGGCGTCGAAGCCGTCGAGGGCGACCTGGCCCGGACGGCCACGTTGAAGCCGGCGTTGGAGGGGGTGCGTTCGCTGTTCCTCGTGTCACGCGTGGGCCCGGACGCCGAGATCATCGACGCTGCCGGGCAGGCGGGTGTGGAACACGTGGTGTTGGTGTCGTCCATCACCGTCGAGACCCATCCGCATCTCGGCCCCGCAGGCGAGAACGCGGCCGTCGAACGCCTGCTCAGGGACAGCGGCATGGCGTGGACGATCCTGCGGCCGACGCAGTTCGCCTCGAACGCGCTGTGGTGGGCGGGAGAGATCCGCGAGCACGGAACGGTCCGCGCACCCTATGCGGAGGTCGGCCTCCCCACGATCCACCCCGCCGACATAGCGGCGGTGGCCCGGTTCGCGCTGGCCGAGCCCGGCCACCGGGGGCGGACGTACCCGCTGACCGGCCCGGAGAGGATCACCGCCCGTCAGCAGGTCGAGACCATCGCGGCGGTACTGGGACGGGAGGTGCCGTTCACCGAGATCGGGCGGCAGGAGGCTCATCGGGGGATGGCCGCCTTCCTCGGCGACGAAGCCGCCGACGCGGTGCTCGACGTGACGGGCGGCGATGTCAACGATGAGCTGATCACCGTACGTGACACGGTTGCTCGGATCACCGGTTCCCCGGCCAGGACGTTCCGCCAATGGGCCTCGGAGAACGCTGCGGCCTTCACCTGATCCGGCGATCCGGGACCCATGCACCGCCTGCCGGCGGTGGGGC
>NZ_KL585395.1:104697-106396 GCF_000721935.1 Streptomyces sp. NRRL WC-3549 | reverse complement strand
CGGCCGCCCTCCCGAATACCCGGCCGCCGGGGCCGGTGAGCGGCAGAGCCGGTGGCGGCCTCGATGACGGTGGCGTTGCCTGAGACGGTCGGTGGCGGCCGCGTGGAGACCGGTTCGGCCGAAGGGGGCGTGTCCAGCCGATGCGTACCGCACGGGTCCCATGTGCTGACGACGGTCGGCGTCAGCACATGGGGGCCGTGCGGCGACGCTACTCGGCCAAGTCGGGGGTACGCCGAGACGTGGCGAGGACCCACGCCGCGAAGGCCTCGACGCCGTCCACGACCGCCTCGAAACGCGGGGAGTGGAAGAGGTCGAACGAGTGCTGTCCACCGGGCAGTTCGGCGTAGACCACGGTGCTTTCCGAGACGCTGCGCAGTTGGGCGGCGAAGTTCCGGGCTCCCTCGACGGTCGCCAGCGCGTCCTTGGTGCCGTGGACGATGAGGATCGGCGGCGCACCGGGGTGGACGTATCCCTGGGGCTGGAGGGGGGACGGCGGCTCGTCGGGCTGGTCGCCGAAGTAGTAGCCGTAGTAGCCGTAGAGGCAGATCGCCGCGGTGACCGAGGTGTCGGCGGACTCGAAGCCGGGCTGGAACGTCGGGTCGTCGGGTGTGAGCGCGCACAGGGCCGCCAGGTTGGAGCCCGCGGAGCTGCCCGCCACGAACAGCTTCGACGGATCGGCACCGTACTCGCGGGCGTGCTCGCGGACCCAGGCGATGACCTTCTTGGCGTCGATCTGGTGGCCGGGGAACGTGGTCTGGGGCCGCAGCCGGTAGTTGGCGCTGATGCACACCCATCCCTGGCCGGCGAGCTGGTACAGCAGGGGGCGCGCCTCGCGGTTCTTCGCCCCGCTGGTGTAGTGGCCGCCGTGGAAGTAGACCAGGACCGGCGCATTCTGCGGCGTGTCGCGGCGGCGGTAGACGTCGAGGAGGTTGTGGCGGCCGGCGTCCCCGTAACTCAGGTTGGGGATCCGCCGCACCCCTCGCCGTTGCATGTAGCCCGGGAGCAACAGGATGCGGGCCCAGGGCCGGTGGCGGCGCAGTGGTACGTGCACATGATCCCGCCAGTCGGCCCCGAGCCCCTCCTCAAGGGCCCGGGCGACCACCTGGTCCGTGCGCAGCCCTCGCCAGGCGGAGAACATCAGCCCGGCGGTGGCGACGGCGGCCACCGCGGCCGTCACCTTGGCGCCCGCCGATTCCATATCGCCCTGGGCGGAGGCCAGTGCCGTGGAGCCCGCCAGGATGAAGATGCCCACGAACGGGATCTCGTTGAGGCCCAGGCCGCACCAGAAACTCAGGCTCGCCAGGAACCGGGGCCGGCGTGGCGCGACGACGGCGAAGAAGGTGCCCCAGGAGAAAATCGCCGTCGTCGCCACATATCCGATCGGTACGGTCATCATCGCGCCCCCGTCAACTCCGTGATGTCCCCCGTATGTTCCCGCTTGGCGTCCCCCTGTGTCAGGGGGACGCCCCAACTACAGCGCGTCCGGATCGCCGTACGCCTGGTCGCACGGCGGGGTGCCCGGCGCGGTGCGACGCTGTGGCGCGGCGCCCCAGAGACCGGGCCCACGAGAGGTACGGAGAGCCCGGGGCGGCGGCTGTCTCCACGGTCCTGATCCGTGAGTCCGCCGGTCGCCCCTCGCGGACGGGCCCATGACCGCGGCTACTTCCCGTCCCCGTCCCCGTCCCCGTCCCCGTCCCCG
>NZ_KL585395.1:103958-104464 GCF_000721935.1 Streptomyces sp. NRRL WC-3549 | reverse complement strand
CCCGTCCCCGTCCCCGTCCCCGTCCCCGGTCGGGCGGCGACGCGGTGGGGGCGGCGACGACGGCTACCCGCAGATGGCGGTGTCCACCAGTTCCTGGACGTGCTGGTGCGCCTCCAGCACCCCTTCGATGTCGGCGGCCACCGCGCTCGACAGCGCCGTGACGGCCACCGTGGCCGCGCGGCCGTCCTCGGTGACGCCCCCGAAGGTCTCGTAGCCGTGGATGGAGCCGCCGTGGCCCCACAGCTCGCCACCGCAGGACAGGGGGGTGCGGAAGAGGCCCAGGCCGTATTCGGTGTTCGGCGTGACGGCGCCCTCGTCGGCCGGGACCGTGGTCGTCATCTCCTTCAGCTCGGCGGCTTCCAGCACTTCGCCGCCGAGCAGGGCGGAGAAGAAGCGGTTGAGGTCGCGGGGGGTGGTGACGAGCTGCCCGGCGGCCCAGGCCTGGGACGGGTCGAGGCGGGTGATGTCTTCGAGGGGGCCGCCAAGGCTCGCGGAGCCGTAGCCGG
>NZ_KL585395.1:85890-103786 GCF_000721935.1 Streptomyces sp. NRRL WC-3549 | reverse complement strand
GAGCCGTAGCCGGCCGGGTGGGCGCCCCGGATGCCGCGCTCGCCCGCGTCCGGCCAGTAGGTGTCCTGCAGTCCGAGGGGGCGGATGATCCGGTTCGTGATCTCCTCACCGAAGGGACGGCCCGTGACCTTTTCGACGAGCAGGCCCGCCAGGACGTAGTTGGTGTTGCTGTACTGCCACTTCGCGCCGGGTTCGAACACCGCCTTCTCGCTCAGGGCGAGGTCGACCATGTCCCGCGGGTTGTAGTAGGTGTCGCGGATCTCGAACGGGTCCGGGGCCAGCGACTGGGTGTAGTCGGGCAGGCCGCTGGTGTGCTGGAGCAGGTTCCGCACGGTGATCCGCGTCCCGTCGATGCCGTCGCCGTGGACCAGGCCCGGCAGGTACGTCTCGATCGGTTCGTCCAGATCGATCTCGCCCTCACCGGCCAACTGGAGTACGACCGCGGAAGTGAAGGGCTTGGTGTTGCTGCCGGCCCGTACCTGGCCGTTCACCGGCACGGCCGCACCGCTCTCCAGGTCACCGGTGCCGGCCGTGTAGTCGCGGACGCGTCCGTGGGTGTCCTCGACGGCGGCCAGTACGGCAGGGAAACCGTCCTCGCGCACCAGGTCCTTCGCGCCCTTGCTCACGGCGTCGCGGTTACCGGCGTGGCCCGGGGCGCCGTAGGCCAGGGAGCCGCTCACGGCCAGGCCACCGCCCAGGACCGCCAGCGCGGCCACCACCGACAGCACACGGCGCCCGTGACGCTTCTTCGGCATGTTCCGGGCGGAGGTGTGAAGACGAACGGACACGGGGGTTCCTTCCAACAGGGCTGTTCTGGCGACTCCTTGAGCATGTCGCGGACCGGCCGCCCGCTCGATGGCTTCAGCCTGCCGAAAGGGGGTGCACCTATCACCACCCCCGGCCGTGAGGGTTTCCCCAGCGTTCCGCCCCTGGACCGGCTCGTGATCGACGAGACGCCTGCGTGTGCTCGGTCCCATTGCCTTGCCGTTCTGACGCCGGCCGGTGATTCTGGGCGGGTGCCGGGACAAGGGAAGAGAAGGCAGCGGCAAGAGAACGCGCGGCAGCGGTCGGCTGCTCGCACAGCGCCGGACGCGGGGCGGTGGGAAGTGGTCGTTGAGACTGTGGACCAGGCGGAGACGCGTACGCGGTTGCGCCGTATCCGGGAGGCGGGAGTCGACGGGTCGATGATCCGGATCGACACGCTGTGCGGACGCCTGGGGCTGCCGACCACCTACCGGCTGAGCCGATTCGTGACGGACCCCGCCCCGGGGGCCGGGGACGAGCACCCTGATCACTGAGCTAGCGGCAGGCCAGGGCGAGTTGACGGATGCGGCAGGGGAGCGAACGGGACCCCTGCTGCCGGGGGCGGATGGACGTGGTCCCCGTGGCGCGATCACCGGCAGGCGGACGGCGGGGTGCTGTGGCGGCTGGTCCCATGGCCGGCCGATCAGCCCGCGCGGGCGACGGGGGTCACCTCACTCGGTGACCGGCTCCCCTTGGTGCGGGGCAGAGTCCAGTTCAGGCGTGGGATGTCGGTACGGGAGCGACTGACTTCCACGACCGCAGGCTCAAGGGTTCCTGATCGTGGCGCGCGCGGGTGCTGCGATCACAGGTCGTCAGGGGTTCCGTCGATCGCCGGTCCGCACCCGTCAGGAAGGTTGGCGGCGACCAACTCGTATGCCTCCTCAACGGTGTCGACCTCGCCGAGGACGGTTCTGCCGGAATCCAGACACACACGGTAACCACCCTCGGCCAGCCGGTAAGCCGTACCGACATCATGTGTCCAGGGCCACTGCGTGCACCGGCTCAGGTACAGAGCACCATGGCTGAGCATGGGGTGCAGCTGTCGCAAGGAGGGGTGGGCGTAAGCAGTACGGGGCACCTCGGGATTGATGAGATCGGGTTCACAGGACAGCACATCGGACCACTTCGCTGCCACGATCTCAGCGGCGCTTCGGACTTCTTCATTGCTTGCCATGGATTTTCCCCCGGGTGGAGAGGTCGGCGGTGTCCATGTAAGCCGTACATGACCGCTGGTGTCCCGTCCGCCGTGGGCGGATGGGGCACGGGTGGCGCAGTGCGACGGGACGTGCCGGGGTGCATGCCTCGAGTGGGCTGGTGGGTCGGAGAGGAAGAGTTGGGCACAGCAGGGCCTCGGCCGTCGTACGCATGCTCGCGGCTGGTCGACCTTGTGCGCACCGCCCGGGAGGAAGGGCAGGGGGAAACCTTCTGGAGCGGATCCGGTGCGGGCCACTCAACGGTGCCGGACAAAAAGGTAGCCCCCGACCGTCGGCCTGGGGCCTTCTCGCGGGGTGGGTGACGAGAACCGAACTCGCGCTCTGATCTCGGGAATCAAGGGGCCTTGGACTGCCGAAGGGGCTCTGGCCTTCGTGTCTGGTCGGCGTGGTCGAGGTCGGCATGGACTCCGGATGCCGTGCTCGACCGTTGTTGACCGCTCCGAAGGGCACGGACGAGGCACGAGGGTGACGGACGCCGGCCGAAGCGTTCTCGGCTCCACCCGCGGCCTGGACGAGGCGATCGTGGTCGCTCGACGAGTGACGGTCCCGCCGCGACGAGGCATGCCCGGTCCAGGTGGAACAGTCTCCGTGGCCCGCGGACCGGCGGGCGGTAGGAGGAGTCACAGGCAGGGCGTCACGACGGGCGCTGTCGTGACCGATTGCAGGTAGGAGGCCGCGCAGAGCTGGTGGTACTGCAGGCCCCCCAGTTTCTGGCGGATCTTTGCGACGTGGAACCGCACGGTGCGGCGGCTGATGCCGAGTTGCTCCGCCATCTCCTCGTAGGACGGGGCGCTCACCAGCAGCGAGAAGACCTCGGCCTCCCTGTCGCTGAGCGAGTCCGTCCTGGAGAGGGCCGCAGCGAGCGGTGACGGAAATGCTGCCGCCGGTCTGCTTGGATGTAAAGGACCTGTGATGTACATGCCCGTCATGATCGCACGTAGGGTGATCAGGCGAGTGCCTTCATTCCGATTCGGCCGGCCGATGCCGGCGTGCACCTCAGGACGCGGTGCTGATCGGACTCATCGAGCGGAAGCGCAGGTCACCGGTCTTGTTTCTGGCCGAAGCGGCACACGGCGGGGGCGCCCGTTCACCGGCGCGTCCGAGGTTCGCCGGGGCGGGAACACGTACCCGCTCGGCTTCCCTCAGGAAAGCAACGTGGCGGCCAGTTTCATCCGCTCCTCGTGCTGTCGACGGGCGAGGTCCAGCGTTTCGGCGTGCTTGTCGACCAACCGCTTCTGGTACGTGGTGGTCACCGCGTAGCGGACGCCGACCAGGTTGACTTCCTTCTTGCACGCGACATCCGCTGTAGCTGCCGTGATGGCGGCGGGCGAGGACAGTTCCTCGTTCTGGAAGCCGAGTTCGTCGGAAGCGTCCATGGGGTCGGTGACGGAGTACCCGGCCTTCTTCATGCAGTCCGACCACTTCTTGTCGTTCTCTCGCACACGGGAGTCCGCGCGGGACTGGGACTCCGCCTCGCTCCTGAGGTTGAAGACGTACATGATGTCCACGGCGTTCGGCTTCGGCGCGTAGAGCTTGAGGAACGCCTCGCGGCTGCAGCCGCCTACGGGAACGGCCTGGCCGTCGACCTTCTGGGTACTGCCGCCTTCGCGTTGGGCGGCCTCCTGGCTCATCGGCATGGATCGCGGGTCGGTGTCCTCCGCACCGCTGAGGACCAGACGCTCGGTGCTGGACAGGACAGGCCGGGCAGGACGCGTCTGTCTCGCCGCGGCGGAGGCCAGTGGGTTCTGGTATCCGTACCGGGCGACTTCCTTCACGTCGACCACACCGAAGACGTAGCGATTGTCCGTTGCCGGGGCCGTTCGCTGCGCGGGCGACGTATAGGAGAACCCGAACCGGGCCATGCACTGGGCCACGAGAGCGTCCTGCGCGCTGCTGAGCTTCTGCCGTTCTTCGGGCGTGGATTCATAGGTGCTCAGGGGGAAGTCGAGTTGCCTCGTCTCCAGCATGACCTGGATCTTCCCCAGACCGGGCTCGCCGACCGTGTCGCCGGACTCGGTGCCGCCGGCGCAGGCGGTCAGCATCAGTGTGCACGCAGCGGTCAGCGCAGGGGCGGTCCACCGGATGAAGGGGGAGGGCATTCGGGTCCTCGGAGAAGTTCTGAGAAGTCATGCGGCCGATGTCTCACCCGCGTGTGCCGGCTGGAACATCGGTCGTATGCCGTGTTGTCGGGTGGGGCGAGCTCTGTTCCTCAGCTGTTGGCTGCGGAGATCTCGTTCTTGAAGGTGCTGGAGGCATTGCCCTTGTAACCGCCCGGAATGGTGCCCCAGGACCCGTGATAGTTGGCGTCCGTGTAGACGTAGTAGTCGAAGACGCCGTCCCGGTTCCAGTAGGAAGCCGTGTTGTCGTTGGTGGTCTGGCCCGAGCCGCTGCAGCTTCCCTTGAACTTGTCGTCCGAGAAGTTGTTGTCACTGTCGTAGACGTCGAAGACGCAGCCGCCGTACCCGGAGTTGTAGTACAGGCCGAACTCGAACGTCTCGAGGACGCCGTCCTTGGAGCTGGCCGCGGCGCCGGGCGTGGTGCTGATCAGCAGACCGGCAGTCGCGGCAGCGATGGCTGCCAGCGACCCGAGGCGGTGGGTCATGCTTCTGGACATCGTGTCTCCTGGTGGGATTCCGTACGGCCCCCGGTCGGGAACGCCACGCAATCCAACTCACCGCCTGACGGGGTGTCTACTGGCGCGAGTGACAGTAGTGGCGTCCGCGACCGGCTGGTAGGTTGCCGAAGTCTCTGAGGGAATCGCCACGTGGGCAGTCGGCATGCCGAGCTCACGTTCCCCCGCCTTCCCCCCTTCCCCCTGTGTGGTCTCAGCCCAGGAGTCGCCGCATGCGCCCCACCCTTCTCGTCTGCGGAGCCGTTCTGGCGACTCTCGCGTTGACCGGCTGCTCCGGTTCGGCGGACAAGGCGGCCGAGCCGTCCGTCAGCCCGTCGGAGACGGTGAGCGCACAGGAGATCGCCTACTACCGCTGCCTGGAGGAGAACGGCCTCGTCCTGGAGGAGCCCAACCCGGGCCAGCTCCGCGTGGACAAGGACAAGAACACGGACGAGGCCGTGGCAGCGGAGGCCGAGGACAAGTGCCGGGACCTCCAGAAGGCGATACCCGACGCACCGGTCGACGAGGAGAGCCTGGCGGCGGCGATCGAGGCGAGTGTCTGTGTACGGGAAAAGGGCTTCGAGGACTATCCGGACCCCGACCCGAAGACCGGTGAGGTCGACCTGGAGGCCGCGGGGGTTTCGAGGAACCAGGAGCTGCGCGCCGCGCTGCGGGACTGTCTGCCGAAGGGTGACGGGGTGGGCGACGCCGTCGTCGGCGGCTGATCCGGTGGTGGGCAGGGCGGAGCGAAAGGCAGAGGTGGCGGGAGCTATGGAGCCGGAGGTGTCGGCCGGCTCCGCCGGAAGCTTGCGTAGGCGCCGCCGCTGGGTGGTCGTCGTGGCCGCCGGCGCGGCGTTGACAGCGCTGGGCGGACTGGGTGCCTCCTTGGTGATCAAGTCCCCGGCGCAGGCGGCGGCCGAAGCCGGACCGCCCCCCAGAGATGTGCTGACGGCTGCGGTGGAGGACCGGGTACTGGTGTCGTCGCTGATCACCCGGGGTCAGGTGGTCGCGGGGCAGACGGCGAGGATCGCCCCGCAGATCTCGGGCGGAGAAGGCGCCTCGGGCGCGGTGATCACCAAGATCGCGGCACAGGCAGGGGCCGAGGTGAAGCAGGGGCAGGTGCTGTTGGAGGTCGCCGGACGGCCGGTGTTCGCGCTCAAGGGCACCGTGCCGGTCTACCGTGACCTGCGGCCCGGTGCCACCGGTAAGGACGTCGCCCAGCTCCAGAAGGCGCTGCGGGGCCTCGGGTACGGAACCGAGGGCGACCCGGAGGGGACCTTCGGTACGGGAACCAAGGGCGCGTTGACTGCCTTCTACGCCTCGATCGGCTACGATCCGCAGCCCGCCCAGGACGACGGCGGAGCCGCACTGGACGCCGCCGAGGGGGCGGTGAAGGGTGCCGCACGCACCCTGGAGGACGCCGAGGACGCCGAGAACGCCGAGCTTCCCGGTGATGCCGCCGGGAGGGACGGCGGCGGAAGTCCGGACAAGGCCGTCGACCGTGCCAGAGAGGATCTCGCCGACGCTCGGCAGGCGTACGCCGAGGCTCAGGCGAAGTCCGGTCCGATGCTTCCGGCGGGCGAAGCGGTGTTCCTGGAGGGCTTTCCGGCCCGGGTGGGTTCGGTGCAGGGCCGGGTCGGCGACCAGGTGACGGGCACCGCCATGGTCCTCTCGTCGGGCCGCCTGCTGGTGGAGGCGTACGTACCCGAGTACCAGAAGGGGCTGCTCCGTCCCGGTCAGCCGGTGGAGATCCACTCCGAGATCAGCGGGGTGACCGCAACGGGGAAGGTGGAATCGGTTGCGGACACCATGGCCACGCCGGGGCGGTCTTCCAGTGCGGGCGGGGACCAGGGCGACGGCGCGGCCGACGCGGTCGGCAGGGAGTCCGGATACCTGGTGCGGGTCACGCCCGACAAGGCGCTCGTCCCCCGGCTGACCGGGCAGGACGTCCGGCTCACCATCGAGGCGGCGTCCACCGGCGACAAGGCTCTGGTGGTGCCCGTTACCGCGATCACCTCGGGCGCGGACGGCCGCACCGTGGTCACGGTGGTGGACGGCGACGGCGGGCAGCGCAGAGTGGAGGTCCGGCCCGGGACCAGCGGCGACGGGTACGTCGCCGTGGAACCGGTGGGGAAAGGCGCCCTGAAGGCCGGCGACCTGGTGGTCACGGGCGTCGACGCGGGCCGGTCGTCGTCGGACGCGGCGGGTGGGACGGCTCCATGACGTACGAACCCGCCGCGCCCGTCATCGAGTTCCGGCAGGTCGGGCTGACCTATCCGGGCCCGCCACCGGTCGTGGCCCTCACACCGTGCGATCTGACCGTTCGGCGCGGAGAGTTCGTCACTGTGGTCGGCCCGTCGGGATCCGGCAAGTCGACCTTCCTCAACATCATCGGCCTGCTCGACAGCCCCACGGGGGGCCGCTACCTGCTGGACGGTCTGGACACCTCCGTCCTCAAAGACGCCGAACGCACCGCGTTGCGCGGCCGACGGATCGGCTTCGTCTTCCAGTCCTTCCATCTGCTGCCGCACCGCAGCGCCCAGGAGAACGTCGAGCTGGCGCTCGTCTACAACGGGTGGCCCCACCGGACGCGCCGAGCGGACGCCCGGAAGGCACTGGAGCGGGTGGGCCTCGGCCATCGGGCCGCCGCAGTACCCACCCGGCTGTCGGGTGGCGAACGGCAACGAGTGGCGATCGCCCGTGCCCTGGTGGCCCGTCCCGCCCTGCTGCTGTGCGACGAGCCCACGGGCAACCTCGACACGGCCAACGCCCGGTCCGTGCTGGCCCTGCTGGACGAGTTGCACGCGGACGGCATGACGGTGCTGGTCATCACCCACGACACCGACGTGGCCCGGCGCGGCAGCCGTACCGTCGCGATCCGGGACGGCGTCCTGCGCGAGCAGCTTGCCGGGGCCCCCGCAGGCGGGCCGGAGGCCCTGTGAGCCGACTGCGCCGCCTGCTCCGACCCGGCCGCAGCACGTCCGGGCAGCCTGTGCCCTTGTCCGTTCTGCGCCTGAGGGACCTGCTGGGCGAGGCGTTCGCAGGCATGCTCCAGCGCCCCGGCCGCTCGGCGTTGACAGCGCTGGGTACGGTCCTGGGCGTCGGCACCTTCGTGGCGATCCTCGGCCTGACCGCGACCACGTCCTCACAGATCGACGGGCGCTTCAACGCACTGACCGCGACGGAGGTGACGGTCGAGGACATCGCCGCCGAGCAGGACCCGTACGCGGGGCCCGCGTTCCCCGCGGACGCGGACGACCGGATCGGCGGGCTCAACGGGGTCCAGGCCGCAGGCGTGTACTGGACCGTCCGCACCGGAGCCGACACACAGGTCCGGGCGGCTCTGGTCGGGGCGGGAACACAGGGGTCCGGTATCGATGTGGTCGCGGCCTCGCCGGGAGTCCTCCAGGCCGCACAGCCCACGATCGCCCAGGGGCGACTGTACGACCGGAGGATGGACGAGGACGGAGAGTTCGTCGCCGTCCTCGGTTCGGGGGTGGCCTCCCGGCTCGGCATCACCACGCTGCGGAGCCGCCCGGCCGTGTTCATCGGCGACCAGCCGTTCACCGTCGTCGGGATCATCGACGACACCCAGCGCAAGGCGGACCTGCTGCTGTCGGTGATCGTGCCGCGGACCACCGCCGAGAAGGTGTGGGATCAGCCGGAGAGCGGCGGGGCGTCGATGCTGGTGGCCACGGAGCTGGGAGCGGCCCGGCAGGTCGCCGAACTGGCGCCCACCGCGCTGCGGCCCGACCACCCCGAGTACCTGAAAGCCGTGCCGCCGCCCGACCCGAAGACCCTGCGGACGGGAGTGGGCGACGACCTGGGCCGGCTCTTCCTGCTGCTCGCCGCGATCTGCCTGGTCATCGGCGCCGTCGGAATCGCCAACACCACCCTGGTGGCAGTCCTGGAACGCACCGGCGAGATCGGGCTGCGGCGGGCCCTGGGGGCGCGGGGCCGGCACGTCATGGCGCAGTTCCTGGCCGAGTCCGGCGCGCTGGGCGCGCTCGGCGGACTCGTCGGCACCTCGCTGGGGGTGATCACGGTGGTAGCGGTCGCGGCCGCCCGTTCCTGGACCCCGGTCGTCCACCCGGTGACGGTCCTGGCCGCGCCTGTGATCGGCCTGATCACAGGCGTTCTCGCCGGCCTGTATCCCTCCTGGCGGGCCTCTCGCATCCAGCCCGCCGAGGCGCTGCGGCGCTGACGCCGGACGACAAGCGGACCGGCCTCAGCGGTCCTTACGTGCCCGGATGGCGGTGCGTCATCACACAGCGCGGTGGACGAGGCGAGCGGCGGGCCGTGATGCCATGGCGTCGAGTACCCAGGCAGAGCTGCCGGCAGGCTGTCAGGTCCGCAGACAACACTCCTGCGAGCATGAGGCGAGCCCAGCCGGCCGCTGCCCGGCCGGCGACGAAGCTACCAACACCCGGGCCGCTGACCTGGGGCTTTTCATGAAGCGGGTGACGAGAACCGAACTCGCGCTCTGAGCTTGGGGAGCAACGGTTGTCGGGCCGCTGGTTGGGCTCTGACATGTACTTTCCCGCGAGGAAACGTGGAGTGCCATGGTCTCTGGAAGCTGTACCTGACCGCTGTTGTCCAGCGGTGCGGCGGACCTTGCCAGGAGGCGTGCTCGGGGTGCGCCGGCGCGTCAGAGAGGAATGATGCGGACCTGGTCCCCGCAGAGTTTGGTCATGTCGTCGCTGTCGGAGGTCAGGAGGGCGACGGGTTTCGGCTGACGCAGGGCGACCTCGGCGACCGTGGCGTCGATGGCGTACTTGTGCCCGTGCAGCCCAGCACCTTTGAGGAGTTCCGCTGCTGCCTTCGCCGCTTGTTCGGTGACCGGCTCCACTTTGACGCGGGACAGAGCCCAGTTCAGGCGGGGCATGTTGGTACGGGAGTGGCTGACTTCCACGATGGTGTTGGCCCCGATCACCAGGTCGGCTCCCATGTCGTGGAAGACCTGAAGCATCGCGAGAAGCTTGCGGTCCTGGGCGATCCAGGCGGAGAGCCCTTCCGAGCCCAGAACGACTGTCTCGATGCGCTCGCTCACGCGGCGTCCGCGCCCTTGGAGGAGTCGGCGGAGCCGAAGATCTTCGCGCGGGCCTCGGCGAGTTCCTCGTCGTTGAAGGGTCCGTGCTCCTCCTCGTGGCGGCGGAGGTCGTCGCCCAGGAGCTGGTGCCGGATCTGGCGGGCTACGGCTTCCGCCACGTAGCCGGAGATGTTGTCCGTGAGCTTGCGGAGCTCCGCCACCTGGTCGCTGGGAAGCGTGACGGTGATACGAGTCGTCGAGGACATAAGTCAAAGCATACTGGAGTATGCACGCGCTTGCTCGGGTCTCTGGCCCCTAGCCTCGCGCTTTCGTGAAGCGGGCTGTCCGGCAGGCGGGCAGGAAGCAGAAAGTGCCTCTGACCAGCAAGAATGAGGATTGTCGAGGTCCTTGTTCCTGCCACCGCCGGAGGCACTTCCCAGGTGAACCACTCTATCGGGTCCTATCCCCGTGTCCGCGTCCAGGACGGCGGCCGCCAGGTCGTCTCCCAGGCCGGCTCGGTCCTGCTCGTCGAAACGGCCCATAAGACCGGTCTTGACCAGGCCATATCGCAGGCTCTGGCGCCGTGGCGCAAACCGCGGGCCGTCCACGATCCCGGCAAGGCCCTCTTGGACCTCGCTCTGGCGGTCGCGCTGGGCGGGGACTGCCTGGCGGACATCGCGATGCCGCGGTGTGAGCCGGCCGTCTTCGGCCCGGTCGCCTCCCTCCGGCGGCTGAGCGCGGGCACACGGCGGCGGTGCCGGGAGCGGCCTCAGCGGTCGGAGGGGAGGCTCGCGTCCGGTGCGGCGGCGGAGGGCCGGTGGCCAGCTTCTTCAAGGAGCGGGCCAGCGTGCTCACGCAGGGCCCAGGCCGGGCCCCCGGGCGGGCGCAGGTGGTAGGCAGTGGCGGAGCCCTCACCAGGGAGGGCGACCACCACCCCCACACGGTCCTCGCGGGCGCTGTCGGTGGCGAGGTCGCCAAGCCGGGGGGCGAAGGGAGCTGCGGTACCTAACCCGGCTCCCTGGGAGGGGAGGTGGGGAGAACGTCGTGGCGTCATGCCCTGAAGTTAGGGACAGGGCAACCCTCGAATATGAGCCGGAGGAATACGATCCTTATCCGTCCAGGTGAAAGCGGTCGGACATGCGCCGCAGCTTCTCCCGCGTGGCTGCTCGTTCCGCGTAGACGATGCTGCGAAGCGTCGAACGGGCGATGGGGTGGTTCCGTACGAGCTGGGGCGCGATCCGCTCGGCTGTCTCCAGTTCGGCCAGGGCCTTTCCCCGGTTCCCGTCCCACAACCAGGCTCGCGCGACATCCATGTGGTGGTGTCCCTGACGGGAGTTGGGCAGCGACCCGACCAGGTCTGGGCTGGTACGACGGTTTATCTCCAGCGCCTTGCCCTGCTTGCCCATCTCCAGGGCCACGCTGATCGCGTGGATCTGCACGTTCCCGGAGGAGAACGTCAGCGAATGACGGTCGTACACCGGCGCCCCGACATACGCGTCCATGCGCTCGGCAGCGTCCTTCGCGTGTCCGATCCTGTCCTCGGCCTCCGAGGCGCGGCCGGCTCGGGCGGCGGAGACCGCGGCCCGCAACTGAAGCGTGCCCCAGGCCCGTACGGCCAGCGGCTCGCCACGGTCGTACTCCTGCTCCACCGAGGTGATCGCCTTGTCCGAGAGCGCCAGAGCGTCGGCCCAGTCAGCCGTCGCCCACATGTCCCAGACCCTCATCCAGTCGGCGACGGCAGGCAGCACCGGATCTCCCGACAATCTGGCCGACCATGCGGCCCGCTCGCAGGCCATGGCGACCAGTTCGGGATGCCCGAGGGCGTGGGCGGCGGTGTGCGCGAACTTGCAGCACACGGCGTAGACGGCGTACGCCTCCTCTCGCTCGTGCCCCTCCGACTCCTGAGCCAGGGCGCGCGCCTCGCGGAACAGGTCCGGGAGAACTCGGAGAATCGCCATGTTGGAGGCGGTGTCCCGCAGGCGGTGCAGCCGGGTTACCTCACGCCACAGCTGTGATGCCGGTCGCGGAGCACCGTCGAAGACGGGGACGAGGTCGTAGCGGCGCAGCTCGCGCAGGATCGACGAGGCGGCAACCTGCCACTGGTTGTCGTCGGGTGAACTGCTGTACGGGCGTCCGATCAGGTCGTTGGGATGGACGTGCAGCTCCGCGGCCACCTGGTTGAGCAGCCCGACCCGGTCCAGCTCGATCAGGCCACGTTCCATCTTCGACACCCAGCCCTGCGACTTCCCCAGGGCCGTCGACAGGTCTGCCTGCGGCATGCCCAGCCGCAGTCTCGCCCTGCGAACGCGCTTGCCGATCTCCTCGGCTTCCTCCAGCATCAGGACACCTCCCGACCGCCGGACGATCCAGCGCGATCGCCGGTCTGTCCGTACAGAGTTCGTCTCCAGCACGGTACCCATGACGCGGCTTGTGCGTGAGTCGCGCTGCCGGGACAGGGTGCCACAACCGTGTCCCCTGCTTCGCCATGGAGGGCCGATACGAGGCAGGGGAGCTTTTGCCCCTCGGCGACCGGCTCGTCCGAGCCAGGTGCCCAGTCCTCCGCCGTTCCTGCTCCACGGCATCGGATCATGTTGATGAGGAACACCCCACGCCGCATTCGGCCGGAGGCAGCCAGTGACCATCGTGACCGTCTTGCACCCCGGAGCCATGGGCGCGGCGCTCATCGCTGAGTTAGTCGCCGGCAGCCATGAGGTGCTGTGGGTACCCAAGGGGCGCAGCGAGAACACGTGGCGCCGCGCGAGGGAGGTTCGCGCCACAGCTTGCGACTCGCTTGCGGAAGCGCTGTCCGGTAGCGCGGTCGTTCTCTCGGTCTGCCCACCGCAGGCGGCGGAGGCCGTGGCAGCGGCCGTGGCCGCGCATGCCTTCGCTGGGGTGTACGTCGACGTCAATGCCATCAGTCCCCAGCGCGTGCAGCGCATCGCAGAGAAGATCCGTCCCGGCTCCGAGGTCGTCGACGGCGCCGTCTTCGGTCCGCCGCCAGGTGAAGGGCGTACGGCACGGCTCTATCTCGCGGGTGCCGGCTCCGCCGTCGACCTGGTGGAGCCGCTGTTCGCGAGCTCCTCGCTGGAAGTGCGCCGGGCAGGCGAGGCCATCGGTTCCGACCTCCGCCCTGAAGATGGCCTTCGCCAGTTACCAGAAGGCCGCTCGTACTCTCGCAGGCGTCTCCCACGCGCTCGCACACGCCCATGGAGTCGGGGACCAGCTCACGGCTGAAGCCGAGATCATGGTCTCCGCGATCCTCTCCGATCCGGAGTATTTGCCGAGCGTGGCGGCCCGAGCCTGGCGCTGGGCCCCCAAAATGGAAGAGGTCGCCGATACTCTCCGTGCGGCTGACCTGCCCACGGACATGGCCGAGGCCACGGCCCGGCCGCTGGCCTGGGGCTTTCATGTGGAGCGGGTGACGAGAATTGAACTCGCGCTCTGAGCTTGGGAATCACCCGACACCTGAGCCAACAGAAGGCTGTGAACTGCGATGATGTGCCTCTCGCGGGGTGCCGCCGGGGTCTGCGGAAGGTCGCTGTTGACCGCTGTTGACCGCCCTGACTGGCACGTAGTGGCACGCGCCGTTCGGGGCTCGTGCCCTGCGCCGAAATCCACTGTGCGGATCTTCTTCGGAGTGCTGGGATGGGTGTATGAGTCTCTTGTCGGCCGGGGCGGCCGAGGTCGTCGTCCGTGTCCTTGTCCGTGATCTGACGCCCGCTGATCTGTCGGCCTGTGCATGGTCCGGCTCGGCGACCCATCTGGTGCAGGTGGCACGTGAGTTGGAGCGTGCAGCGGCTGGGGAGGTGGACTATCTGGCGGTCTGTACTCCGGTGGGTCTTCCGGTGGCGATCGGTGGCGTCGACTATCAGGTCGCGGTCGGTGCCGGCACGCTGTGGCAGCTCGGGGTGCTCCCGGCCCTCCAGTCGTGCGGTCTGGGCACCGTGCTCATCCGCGCCGCGGAGGACCGCATCAGATCACGCGGTCTGCGGCGTGCGGAACTCGGGGTGGAGGAGAGCAATCCACGCGCCCGGGTGCTGTACGAACGCCTGGGGTACGTGGCCTACGGCAGCCGGCCGGATGCCTGGGACGTGGAGGCGCCGGACGGTTCGCTGCGCCGGTACGAGACCATGTGCACGCTGATGCGCAGGGACTTGTCTTAGGGGGGACAGCGTGGCCGTGGATGTGTGGACTTCGGTCCTCTCGCTCACGGGTGTCGCGCTCGGTGGCGGGCTGACGGCCCTCTCCCAGCGTGTCACCCAGCGCTCCGCGGAGCGGGCCGAGGAACGGCGGCTGCGGACGGCCACCGGCGAGGCGCGCCGGGCCGAACAGCTGCATGCGATCAAGGAATTCATCGCATGCGCCCAGGAGGCCGAACGAGCGGCCTACAACCGCCCTGATGCATGGGGCGATGACGACGGCGGCTGGAGTGGGTCCGCCGGCGCCACCATGACCACACTCTGGGTCGCCGAGCGGCACCTCGTGCTGCTCTGTGATCCGGACCTGCACTCCTCTGTCCATGCGTATGCTCGCGCACTCAACCAAGCGGTATGGCGCGAGATCGGCGACACCGAGGTCAACGAACACTTGGAGGAGCACAAGGCCGCCTTCATGACCGCAGCCCGCGCAAGCCTGTCCTCCCCGCCAGGCCAGGCGCCATGAGCTCCGAGCCGACGGTGATCCCCGCAGGACTCGTCGTACTCGTCGGACCGCCGGCCTCGGGCAAGACCGCCTTCGTCCGTGAGCTGGTCGCTCAGGGGAGTCTCGACCCGGAAGCCGTTGTCTCCAGTGACGAAATCCGTGCGGAGTTCTTCGGGGGCGAGCCGGTGGATGCCGCCTCCGACACGGTTGACGCGCGGGTCTTCGACGAGCGTGACCGTCGGATCACCGACAGACTCGCTGCGGGCCGCATCGCGGTCGCCGAATCGACGAACGTCACACCCCAGGCACGCGCACGCCTGGTGGCCATTGCTGAACGATTCGGTGCACCGGTGACCGTGCTGCGCTTCCCCCAGGACGAGGCGGACCTTCTCAGACAGAACGAGGAGCGGGAGAGGAACGACGTCTCTGCTGCGGACGTCAGCGCTTACGCCGCCATCATGAGGCGGGATGCGAACGGTACCCGGCTGCGCGTGGAAGGTGCTGCCTTCGTGTACGACGTCCCCGGTCGGGGGCAAGGGGTCACGCCTGCGGAAGCCGCCCGGCGATTCACGTTCTGCCTGCCTCGAGCTGCCCTGGAGCGAGCAGATCTTGCAGGTGTGCGAGTTGGGGCACGTGGAGGGCACGGCAGGGCGTGAGAATTCTAGACAACAAAGAAGCCCCCGGCCGCTGGCCTGGGGCTTTTTCGTGGAGCGGGTGACGAGAATCGAACTCGCGCTCTGAGCTTGGGAAGCTCATGTTCTACCATTAAACTACACCCGCGAAGCGCGCCACCGAGTGGCAGTGCATCGCCGCACACTCTACCCCATCGCAGACCCCCGGCGTGTCCGCCGCGGGGTCTGCGTGCGGTGCGCGGGTGTTCGGCGGGGGTGGACGCGGTGGTGGCGGGCGGGAGTTGGGGGCGTAGCGTGGGTGGGCGGAGTGCCGCGTGGAGTGGCGTCCTCTTCATCCCCTAATGTGGCGGTCTCGTCCATGGCTGGTTGGGGAAGGGACTTGATGGAGTCGATGGAGCGCACCGTCGTCCGCTGTGCCGAAGGGCACGTTTTCGCTACCTCGTCGTTCCCGATGCAGCATCTCGGGTCCGGCCGGATCGGGCCCGGGCGGTTGCTCCGGTGTCCGCGTTGCGCCCGGTTGAGGCAGGCCGTTCCGGTGTTGTCCGAGCGGCGGTAGCGAGCGGTAGCAGGTGGCGTAGGCAGACGCGCGGGTGGTCCGGTTGGGGACGGCTCGCGCGTTCTGCGTATCCTCGGTACGTGCTTCTCTCAGACAAGGACCTCCGGGCCGAGATCGACGCCGGGCGGGTCCGTATCGACCCGTTCGACGCTTCGATGGTGCAGCCCTCGAGCATCGATGTGCGGCTCGACCGCTACTTCCGGGTGTTCGAGAACCACCGTTATCCGCATATCGATCCCGCGGTCGAGCAGACCGATCTGACCCGTCTCGTCGAGCCGGACGGCGACGAGGCGTTCATCCTGCACCCCGGGGAATTCGTCCTGGCCTCGACGTACGAGGTCATCTCGCTGCCCGACGATCTCGCCTCCCGGCTGGAGGGCAAGAGTTCGCTGGGGCGGCTGGGGCTGGTGACGCATTCGACGGCCGGGTTCATCGACCCCGGTTTCTCCGGTCATGTGACGCTGGAGCTGTCGAATCTGGCGACGCTGCCCATAAAGCTCTGGCCGGGTATGAAGATCGGGCAGCTGTGCATGTTCCGGCTGACCTCGTCGTCGGAGTTCCCGTACGGCTCCGAGCGGTACGGATCGCGCTACCAGGGGCAGCGGGGGCCGACCGCCTCGCGTTCGTACAAGAACTTCCATCGGACACAGGTGTGATGCGCTATGGCTGGTGAGACACGGGAGAACCTGACGTACGAGGGCTTCGGGCGCGCCGTACGCGAGCTGGCGCAGACGGTCGCCGACGACGGGTACGTGCCCGACGTCGTGCTGAGCATCGCGCGCGGCGGGGTGTTCGTCGCCGGGGGTCTGGCGTACGCGCTGGACTGCAAGAACATCCACCTCGTGAACGTCGAGTTCTACACCGGTGTCGGGACCACCCTGGAGATGCCGGTCATGCTGGCGCCGGTCCCCAACGCCATCGACTTCACGCGGAAGAAGGTCCTGATCGCCGACGACGTCGCCGACACCGGCAAGACGCTGAAGCTGGTCCGGGACTTCTGCATTGACCATGTGGCCGAGGTGCGCAGCGCGGTCATCTACGAGAAGCCGCAGTCGCTCGTGAAATGCGAGTACGTGTGGAAGTCCACCGACCGCTGGATCAACTTCCCGTGGAGCGTGGAGAAGCCCGTGGTCCGTCGTGACGGGCAGGTTCTCGACTCGTAGTCCCTGTGGCCTCCGCAGGCTGCGGACGCGGAACAAGGACGAGCGGAACCAAGGACGAGCGGAACCAAGGACGAGCGGAACAGAGACGGAAGGGCCCCGGGACCGCTTCACGCGGTACCGGGGCCCTTCGGCATCCGGGGCGTCCGGGGCGCCAGGGGTCAGATCGTGCCGAGCTTGATGATCGACAGGAGCGCGATCAGCTGGATCGCCGAGGCGCCCAGCGCCTTCGGCCACGGCAGGTCGTGCGACTTGCTCACCATCGACGTGAACAGCGCGCCGGCCGCGAGCCAGGTGACCCATCCGAGGATCTGCACCAGGGAGTTCTCACCGCCCAGGAACAGGGCGAACACCAGCCGGGGCGCGTCCGTGACCGACATGATCAGCATGGACAGGCCCACGGTCGGCTGCCAGGAGCCGTTGCCGCCGAGCTGGCGGGCCAGGGTGTGGGTGACCGCTCCGAGGACCAGGCCGCCGATGACGAACCCGACGCCCGTGAAGACGACGTACGGGGCTGCGGTGGACACCTCCGCGTGGATCGCCTCGTCCCGGGCCTGGTCGAAGCCGAACAGCGCGAGCAGCCCGTAGACGAAGGTGACGATCAGCGCGGGCCCCCACACCGGGTAGTCCCGCATCTGCCAGAACGTCGGCCCCGGGCGCAGCACGATGCCGCTCAGCAGCTGCTTCCAGCCCAGCCGCGGTCCGGCGGGCGGGGCCGGGGCGTTGCCGGCGTGGTAGGTGCTGCCCTCGCCGTACGGGTCCTCGTCGATACGGAACGCCTGGGTGTGGCCCGAGGCGTTGGCGTACGGGTCCTGCTGCGGAGGCTGGTGGTACGGGTCGCCGAAGTACTCGGGCTCCCCGTGGCCGCCACCGTGCCCGGCGCCTCCGTGTCCCCCGCCCGTGTGCCCGGCACCGTACGGGGCGCCCTGGGGCCCGCCGTACGGTGTGCCGCCGCCCCCCGCCGGGGGCCACGCCTGACCGCCGTACGGCGGCGATGACGGCGCCTGCCCGTACGGCGGCTGCTGCTGCGGGTGTTGTTGCGGTGTGCGGTTGTCCCGGCCGCGTCCGATCCTGAATCCAGCCACCCGTCGAACGTACCTGGTCCCGGTGGGCCGAGTGCGGGGGCCGGGGGAAAGGGGTGCCATTGCGGCCTACCTGTGACATCCCCTAAGGGGACCCCGGGGGGCCTTCCCCACCCCCCCCCACGCCCGCAGGCACCCCGGGACGTACGGAAGCGGCCGGGCCTGCC
>NZ_KL585395.1:83698-85688 GCF_000721935.1 Streptomyces sp. NRRL WC-3549 | reverse complement strand
GCTTCCGGTCGAGGTGACGGCACGCCCTACTTCACGGGCGCGGGCTCCGGCTGGTCGGCCGTCTCCGGCTCGCCCGCCGGATCGGCGGGCGTCTTCACCGATTCCAGGAGCAGCTGCGAGACGTCGACCACCTGGACGGATTCCTTCGCCTGGCCGTCGTTCTTCTTGCCGTTGACCGAGTCGGTCAGCATGACGAGGCAGAACGGGCACGCGGTGGAGACGATGTCCGGATTGAGCGCGAGGGCTTCGTCGACACGCTCGTTGTTGATGCGCTTGCCGATCCGCTCCTCCATCCACATCCGGGCCCCGCCGGCGCCGCAGCAGAAGCCGCGCTCCTTGTGGCGGTGCATCTCCTCGTTCCGCAGACCCGGGACCTTCGCGATGATCTCGCGCGGGGGTGTGTAGATCTTGTTGTGACGGCCCAGGTAGCACGGGTCGTGGTACGTGATCAGACCCTCGACGGGCGTCACCGGGATCAGCTTGCCCTCGTCCACCAGGTGCTGGAGCAGCTGCGTGTGGTGGATGACCTCGTACTCGCCGCCGAGCTGCGGGTACTCGTTGGCGATCGTGTTGAAGCAGTGCGGGCAGGTCGCGACGATCTTCTTGGAGGACTTCGGCTTCTTCGTCTCCGGCTCGTCGTCGTCCTCGCCGAACGCCATGTTCAGCATCGCGACGTTCTCCTGGCCGAGCTGCTGGAACAGCGGCTCGTTGCCGAGGCGGCGGGCCGAGTCACCGGTGCACTTCTCGTCGCCGCCCATGATCGCGAACTTGACGCCCGCGATGTGCAGGAGTTCCGCGAAGGCCTTGGTGGTCTTCTTGGCGCGGTCCTCCAGGGCGCCGGCGCAGCCGACCCAGTACAGGTAGTCGACCTCGGACAGGTCCTCGACCGTCTTGCCCACGATCGGGACCTCGAAGTCGACCTCCTTGGTCCACTCCACGCGCTGCTTCTTGGCCAGCCCCCAGGGGTTGCCCTTCTTCTCCAGGTTCTTGAGCATCGTGCCCGCCTCGGACGGGAACGAGGACTCGATCATCACCTGGTAGCGGCGCATGTCGACGATGTGGTCGACGTGCTCGATGTCGACCGGGCACTGCTCCACGCACGCACCGCAGGTGGTGCAGGACCACAGCACGTCCGGGTCGATGACGCCGTTCTCCTCGGCGGTGCCGATCAGCGGGCGCTCGGCCTCCGCGAGGGCGGACGCCGGGACGTCCTCGAGCTGCTCCTCGGTCGCCTTCTCCTCACCCTCCATGTCCTTGCCGCCGCCGGCCAGCAGGTACGGCGCCTTGGCGTGCGCGTGGTCGCGCAGGGACATGATCAGGAGCTTGGGGGAGAGCGGCTTGCCGGTGTTCCAGGCGGGGCACTGCGACTGGCAGCGGCCGCACTCGGTACAGGTGGAGAAGTCGAGGATGCCCTTCCAGGAGAACTGCTCGACCTGGGAGACACCGAAGACGGCGTCCTCGGCCGGGTCCTCCCAGTCGATCTCCTTGCCGCCCGTGGTCATGGGCTGGAGCGCGCCGAGCGCGACCTCGCCGTCGGCGTTCCGCTTGAACCAGATGTTCGGGAAGCCGAGGAAGCGGTGCCAGGCGACACCCATGTTGGTGTTGAGCGACACGGTGATCATCCAGATCAGCGAGGTACCGATCTTGATCATCGCGACGAAGTAGATGAGGTTCTGGAGCGTGCCGAGGGCCAGGCCCTTGAAGGCGAGCACCAGGGGGTACGAGACGAAGTACGCGGCTTCGTAGCCGTCGACGTGGTGGATCGCGCCTTCGAGACCGCGCAGGGTGAGGATCGCCAGGCCGATGATCAGGATGATGTACTCGACGAAGTACGCCTGCCAGGCCTTGGAGCCGGCGAAGCGGGACTTGCGGCCGGCGTGGGAGGGCAGGTTCAGCAGCCGGATGGCCATCAGCGTGACGATGCCGAGCACCGTCATGATGCCGATGAACTCGATGTACAGCTCGAACGGCAGCCAGTCGCCGACGATCG
>NZ_KL585395.1:73418-83501 GCF_000721935.1 Streptomyces sp. NRRL WC-3549 | reverse complement strand
CAGCCAGTCGCCGACGATCGGCAGCACCCAGTCGGCCTGGAAGAGCTGGCCGTACGCCTGGAGCAGGGTCGGCGGCAGGGTCAGGAAGCCGATGGCGACGAACCAGTGCGCGAAGCCGACGATGCCCCACCGGTTCATCCGGGTGTGGCCGAGGAACTCCTTGACCAGGGTGATCGTTCGCTGCTTGGGGTCGTCGGTGCGACTGCCCGCCGGTACCGGCTGTCCGATGCGGACGAACCGGTAGATCTGCGCGACGGCTCGGGCGATGAGCGCAACGCCGACGACAGTCAGCACCAGCGACACGATGATCGCGGCGAGTTGCATGTGGGGCTCCTCGGGCCTGCGAGGGTGGGATCCAGCGCGTACAGGTGATTACTAAGCAGTAACTTAATCAGTCTGTGCTGACACTATCCACTTATTCCTCCCCGCTGTAGCCGGGCAGGCGGTGATCTGTGTCGCTCAGGGGTGCCTTGCCCCGGCCGGGCCCGCGCAGCGCCGTGCGCAGCTGGATGCGTGCGGTCTGCGCGAGGATCGCCAGGTCAAGTCCTGTCCCATGATGCTCTGCGTAGTGTGCGTCGAGGAGCGCGGGTTCGTCCCAGGGCATGTGGGAGCGGGAGCGTACCTGGGCGAGGCCGGTCAATCCGGGGCGCAGTTCCCGCCACCAGGGGTGGGTGTGCGGGTCGCGGAGCGCGGGGTCGTCGGGGTGTGGCGGCGGCGGGCCGACCAGGGAGAGCTCCCCGCGTACGACGTGCGGGAGCCGGGACAGCAGGTCGAGCCGGAACCGGCGGGTGCGCAGCGACCGGAGCTCGAAGGGGTGGCCTCCCAGGCCGATGCGCGGCTCGCGGCGCAGCGGCCCTCCCCCGTGGCGGGCCCCGTGGACGGCCAGCACCAGGGCGGCGACCCCGAGCACGGGCGCGGCCAGGAGCAGCAGGGCCGAGCCGAGCGTCAGGTCCAGCGCGCGCTTGGCGGTCACCGCCGCCGCGCGGGCGGCCAGGGAGCCCGCGGCGTGCGTCAGCGCCTCCCGGGCCGACTCCAGAGCCTCCCGCGCCGCCACTCGGCCCGCTCCTCGCGCCCTTCCGGACGCGGGCGGCGGGCCCGCCCCTCGTGCCGCGTCCACCGCGTTCAACGCCGCCCGCTTCGCGTTCCGCATCGCACCTGCCCGGATCCTGGACGTGCCGTATATGACCGTCTCGCCGCAATTTGTGACAGAACGATCCCACGGTGCGAAGGTGGGTGGGGGGTGTGTGGCGTACGGCGGTCTCCCGGTGTCGCGGGCCAAGCCCTCCGGAGCTTCGCAGGCAGGGACCCGTTGCGGCTCTTCGGAGCGGAAATGCCTGATGGAGGCGGGGGTCCGCATGTAAGTTGAGCCGAATCGGCTCAGGTCCTTTGACTCTGCCCGGGGTGTGATGCATCCTTGAGTCAGATCCACTCAAGTAGTCAGTTGGAGGAATCGAAATGGCACGTGCGGTCGGCATCGACCTGGGCACGACTAACTCCGTCGTGAGCGTTCTCGAAGGCGGCGAGCCCACCGTCATCACCAACGCCGAAGGCGCCAGGACCACGCCGTCCGTCGTCGCCTTCGCGAAGAACGGTGAGGTGCTCGTCGGCGAGGTCGCCAAGCGCCAGGCGGTCACCAACGTCGACAGGACGATCCGTTCGGTCAAGCGCCACATGGGCACGGACTGGAAGATCGAGCTCGACGGCAAGAACTTCAACCCGCAGCAGATGAGCGCCTTCATCCTGCAGAAGCTGAAGCGGGACGCGGAGTCCTACCTGGGCGAGAAGGTCACCGACGCGGTGATCACCGTCCCGGCGTACTTCAACGACTCCGAGCGCCAGGCGACGAAGGAGGCCGGCGAGATCGCGGGCCTGAACGTCCTGCGCATCGTCAACGAGCCGACCGCCGCCGCGCTGGCGTACGGGCTCGACAAGGACGACCAGACGATCCTCGTCTTCGACCTCGGTGGCGGCACCTTCGACGTGTCCCTCCTGGAGATCGGCGACGGCGTCGTCGAGGTGAAGGCCACCAACGGTGACAACCACCTCGGTGGTGACGACTGGGACCAGCGCGTCGTCGACTACCTGGTGAAGCAGTTCGCCAACGGCCACGGCGTGGACCTGTCCAAGGACAAGATGGCTCTCCAGCGTCTCCGCGAGGCCGCGGAGAAGGCGAAGATCGAGCTGTCGTCCTCGACCGAGACCACGATCAACCTGCCCTACATCACGGCGTCGGCCGAGGGCCCGCTGCACCTGGACGAGAAGCTCACGCGCTCGCAGTTCCAGCAGCTGACCGCCGACCTGCTGGAGCGGTGCAAGACCCCGTTCCACAACGTCGTCAAGGACGCGGGCATCCAGCTCTCCGAGATCGACCACGTCGTCCTCGTCGGTGGCTCGACCCGTATGCCGGCCGTCGCCGAGCTCGTCAAGGAGCTGACCGGTGGCCAGGAGGCCAACAAGGGCGTGAACCCGGACGAGGTCGTCGCCATCGGCGCCTCGCTCCAGGCCGGTGTCCTCAAGGGCGAGGTCAAGGACGTCCTGCTCCTCGACGTCACCCCGCTGTCCCTCGGTATCGAGACCAAGGGCGGCATCATGACGAAGCTCATCGAGCGCAACACCACGATCCCGACCAAGCGCTCGGAGATCTTCACGACGGCCGAGGACAACCAGCCGTCCGTGCAGATCCAGGTCTACCAGGGCGAGCGCGAGATCGCGGCGTACAACAAGAAGCTCGGGATGTTCGAGCTGACCGGTCTGCCGCCGGCCCCGCGCGGGGTGCCGCAGATCGAGGTCGCCTTCGACATCGACGCCAACGGCATCATGCACGTCGCCGCCAAGGACCTCGGCACCGGCAAGGAGCAGAAGATGACCGTCACCGGCGGCTCCTCGCTGCCGAAGGACGAGGTCAACCGGATGCGCGAAGAGGCCGAGAAGTACGCCGAGGAGGACCACGCCCGCCGCGAGGCCGCCGAGTCGCGCAACCAGGGCGAGCAGCTCGTCTACCAGACCGAGAAGTTCCTCAAGGACAACGAGGACAAGGTCCCCGGTGACGTGAAGACCGAGGTGGAGACCGCGCTCACCGAGCTGAAGGAGAAGCTCAAGGGCGAGGACAGCGCCGAGATCCGCACGGCCACCGAGAAGGTCGCGGCCGTCTCCCAGAAGCTGGGACAGGCGATGTACGCCAACTCCCAGGGCGAAGGTGCCGCGCCCGGCGCGGACGCTGCGGGCGACCAGTCCAAGGCCGACGACGACGTGGTGGACGCGGAGATCGTTGACGACGAGAAGGACACGAAGGGTGGTGCGGCGTGACCGAGGAGACTCCGGACTTCGACGAGAAGCCCGACGTCCCCTCCGGCTCCGACGACGCCGAGCCGAAGGCCGCCCCCTCCGAGGAGGAGGCGGCGGCCCCGGCCGGGGACGCGCAGCAGGCAGTGGCTCTGACGGCCCAGCTGGACCAGGCCCGTACCGCGCTCGACGAGCGCACGGGTGACCTCCAGCGGCTCCAGGCCGAGTACCAGAACTACCGCCGTCGTGTGGAGCGCGACCGGGTCGCCGTCAAGGAGGTCGCGGTCGCGGGTCTCCTGAGCGAGCTCCTGCCCGTGCTCGACGACGTCGGCCGGGCACGGGACCACGGCGAGCTCGTCGGCGGTTTCAAGTCGGTGGCCGAGTCCCTGGAGACGGTGGTCGCGAAGCTGGGCCTCCAGCAGTTCGGCAAGGAGGGCGAGCCCTTCGACCCGACGATCCACGAGGCGCTGATGCACAGCTACGCGCCGGACGTCACCGAGACGACCTGCGTGGCGATCCTGCAGCCTGGGTACCGCATCGGGGAACGCACCATCCGCCCCGCGCGGGTGGCCGTGGCCGAGCCGCAGCCGGGCGCCGCGCCCGCGGCGGCCAAGGAAGAGAAGGCGGACGACGAGGAGAGCGGTGGCACCGAGGAGGTCTGACATCAGGTCCGACCACCGCGGTGCACACCGACGGGGCGTGCGGCCGGCCACCGGGCCGGCCGCACGGCCGATCGTCCGGAAGGAGGGACGTCGATGAGCACGAAGGACTTCGTCGAGAAGGACTACTACAAGGTCCTCGGCGTCCCCAAGGACGCCACCGACGCCGAGGTCAAGAAGGCCTACCGGAAGCTCGCCCGCGAGTACCATCCGGACGCCAACAAGGGTGACGCGAAGGCGGAGGAGCGTTTCAAGGAGATCTCCGAGGCCAACGACATCCTCGGCGACCCCAAGAAGCGCAAGGAGTACGACGAGGCGCGCGCGCTCTTCGGCAGCGGAGGGTTCCGGCCGGGACCCGGCGGCCCCGGCGGCGCGGGCGGCAATTTCAACTTCGACCTCGGCGACCTCTTCGGAGGCGGCGGGGCCCCGGGCGGTGGCCCGGGCGGCGCCGGCGGGTTCGGCGGCGGCGGTCTGGGTGACGTCTTCGGCGGCCTGTTCAACCGCGGCGGCGGAGGCACACGGGTGCAGCCGCGCCGGGGCCAGGACATCGAGTCCGAGGTGACGCTCAGCTTCACCGAGGCGGTCGACGGGGCCACGGTCCCGCTGCGGATGTCCAGCCAGGCGCCCTGCAAGGCATGTTCGGGCACCGGCGACAAGAACGGCACCCCGCGGGTCTGCCCGACCTGTGTCGGCACCGGCCAGGTCTCCCGGGGCACCGGCGGCGGGTTCTCGCTCACCGACCCCTGCGTGGACTGCAAGGGCCGGGGCCTCATCGCCCAGGACCCCTGCGAGGTCTGCAAGGGCAGCGGCCGGGCCAAGTCGGCCCGCACCATGCAGGTGCGCATCCCGGCCGGCGTGCTGGACGGCCAGCGGATCCGGCTGCGCGGCAAGGGCAGCCCGGGCGAGCGCGGCGGCCCGGCCGGCGACCTCTACGTCGTCGTCCACGTCGACGCCCATCCGGTCTTCGGCCGCAAGGGCGACAACCTCACCGTCACCGTGCCCGTCACCTTCGTGGAGGCGGCCCTCGGCGGCGAGGTGAAGGTCCCCACGCTGGGCGGCCCCCCGGTCACCCTGAAGCTCCCCGCGGGCACGCCGAACGGGCGTACCATGCGGGCCCGCGGCAAGGGCGCCGTGCGGAAGGACGGCACCCGGGGCGACCTGCTGGTCACCGTGGAGGTGTCCGTGCCCACGGGCCTCGGGGCGGACGCGCAGGACGCGCTGGAGGCCTACCGCGAGGCGACCGCGGGGGAGGACCCGCGGGCGGAGCTGTTCCAGGCGGCGAAGGGAGCTTGAGATGGACGGCCGTCGACGTAATCCGTACCAGCTGACCGACGAATCACCGGTGTACGTGATCTCGATCGCGGCCCAGCTCTCCGGTCTGCATCCGCAGACACTGCGCCAGTACGACCGCCTCGGCCTGGTCTCACCCGACCGCACGGCCGGGCGCGGCCGGCGCTACTCGGCCCGTGACATCGAACTCCTGCGTACCGTGCAGCAGTTGTCGCAGGACGAGGGCATCAACCTCGCGGGCATCAAGCGCATCATCGAGCTGGAGAACCAGGTCGCCGCGCTCCAGCAGCGCGTCGCCGAGCTCTCGGCCGCGGTGGACGGCGCGGCCGTCGCCATGCAGCAGCGCGAGGCGCAGGTGCACGCGTCCTACCGCCGTGACCTGGTCCCGTACCAGGACGTGCAGCAGACCAGCGCGCTGGTGGTCTGGCGGCCCAAGAGGCCGAAGGACTGAGGCGTACCGCAGGCCGTCCGGGCCCGCTCCGGGAGTTCACGCTCCGGGAGCGGGCCTTCGCGTCGCCGCCGCCGGTTCCGGGTTCGCGATGCCCGACCGTACGAGGAGCGCGCCCAGATGGGTGCGGCTGTGGGCGCCGAGCGTCTGCATGAGCTTGGAGACGTGCGAGCGGCAGGTGCGGACGCTGATGCCGAGCTTGCGGGCCACCACGTCGTCGACGTGGCCCTCGGCCAGGAGACGGGCGACGCTCTGCTGGACGGCGGTGACCGGGGCGCCGGGGGTGGTGGTGGGGAGCTGCTCGGCGTAGGGGGTGGCCTGGGCCCAGAGCACTTCGTAGACCTGGGTCAGGTAGGCGACGAGGGCGGGGTGGCGGATCTGCAGGGCCGCCACGCGGTCGGGCGAGGCCGGGATGTAGGCGACGGTCCGGTCGAAGATGATGAGCCGCTCCACCGTCAGCTCCGTGGTGCGGACCCGCAGCTGGTCCGGTGGGAAGAGGTCCAGGTAGGCCCTGATGGTCGGGCTGTAGCGGACGGGGTGCTGGTAGATGTGGCGCAGGCGTGCCCCGCGTCCGATGGCGGTCCTGGCGTTGGCGATCGCCCGCTCCATGCCGTCCTCCGGGCGGTTGCTGCCGGGCTGGGCGGTCAGGACCTGGTCGGTGGCCGCGGCGGTCGACTCGCGCAGGGCCGCCTCGATCGTCTCGCGGCCGTCGAGGACCGTGATCGCGTGGTCGGGGTCGGTACTCGCGAGGGTGGTCAGGGGCACCAGGCTCCGGCTGAGCGCGGACGCGAGCCGGACGCGCTCGTCCAGCTCCCGGGTGAGGGGCTGGAGCAGCTGTGCCAGGGCGGCGGAGGGCGGCACGGGGCGCATCCAGGCACTGTCCTGCGGGTCGGCGAGCAACAGGGACATGTCGGTCAGGCAGGGGGTGTCCGCGAGCTCGGAGCGGGCTATCCGGCCGTGCCGCAGGGCGTTCCCGTAGAGCCGCACCGCGGCGTCGCACAGTTCCAGCCGCCCGTGCGGGTGTGCCGCTCTCACCTCTTCTGTGCCCATTCGAGACCCCTCACTTCATGCAGTGCAACAAGATGACGGTGGCGCAACGGCCGACGACAGGAGAGTGTGGGAACCGGCCCGGGGGCGGGGGACGCCCGGGTACGGGGGCCGGACCGTCGCACGGTCAGGAATCCTTTTCCAGAATTCCTGACCGTGCGATGAGGTAGCCGAGTTGGGCGCGGCTACCGCTGCCGAGCGCGACGTTGAGTTTGGCGATGTGGGCCCGGCACGTCCGTACGTTCATGCCGAGGCGGCGGGCTATCGAATCGTCCACGTGTCCCTCCACGAGGAGTTGGGCGATCGATCGCTGAACCCCGCTGATCCCCTTGGGGGGCGGGTCGTACTGGAGTTCACCGAGAAGCGGGGAAGCACGGGCCCAGAGTTGTTCGAACACCTTCACGAGATAGTTGACGAGCCCCGGGTGACGGAGTTCGAGGGCGACCTGGTCGTCGTTCTGGGCGGGGATGAAGGCGACCGTGCGGTCGAACACGAGGAGCCGCTCGATGAGTTCCTCCAGTGTCCGGATCTCCACCTTGTCCTGGGCGAGCCGTGCCGCGTAGGCGAGTGTTCCATGACTGTGCCGGACGGTGTGCTGGTAGAGCGTGCGCATGCTCACGCCCCGGTCGACGACGGACAGCGCGCGCTCCAGGCCCTCGCTGAGCCGGTCCTCGCCCCGGTCGCCGCCGGGCTGCACGGTGAGCACCTCGGTGCGGCACTCGGCGGTCGCGAGGTCGAGCGCGGCGTTGATCCGGTTGCCGCCCTCCAGGACGGTGATGGCGTGGGTGGTCGACGGGTCCTGGGCGCTTATGTCCATGAACGGCTCGAAGCACTCGGCCAGTTCGACCGAACGCCGCCGGCGCTCCAGGATCTCCCGCTCGATGGGGTGCAGGCGTTGGGCGAGGGCCGCGGACGGGGGGACCGGCCGGAGCCATGCCGTGTCGTCCGGATCCGGGTGCAGGAGCGCGAAATCCATCAGGCAGGGAGCGGGGCCGACCTCCGCGCGTGAGATGCGGCCGGAGCGCAGCGCGCTGGCGTACAGGCGTCTGCCGTCGTCGCACAGTTCGGTGACCCCGTGAGGATGTGTCCGTGTTGTGTCGCTTGTGGTCATATCTCCACCCCCCAGCTTCCTGAACATGCAGGAACATGATGCATCGTCCCGGTGGCGTCCTGGGGGGCGGGTAAGACATCGTCGTGGGTGCGGGGGAGAGGAAACCACACGTGAGGACGAAGCCGACTATGTATAAGCGAATGCTTCGCTCGGTGCTTGCCGCCGCCTTCGTGGCGGCACTGGGCTTTGGCGTAGCAGCCGGCAGCGCGTCCGGCTCCGGCGAGATCAGCTGGTCGGAGCGGGCGAAGTCCGCGCCGGACGAGATCAGTTGGTCCGTCGAGGCGGTATCGGCGCCCGGCGAGATCAGCTGGGGGGCGCCCGTGAGCACGCGGGAGATCAGCTGGAGCATGCCGACGGGCGCAGTGCACGCATGAGCACCCCGCCGGACGACCGTACCTTTCGCCGGGAGATGGCCACGGCCTATCGGTCAGGGTGGCATTTCATCGATCTGCTCTCGGCGCTGACCCGCCAGGGCGATTCGTTGATGGTCACCCTGTTCGGGGAGCCGGTCGTCGTGGTGATGGAGGCGGAGGGTGACATCCGCGCCTACCGGTGCCTCCGCCGGCCCCGGGGAGCCCCGCAACCGGTCCGCTGCACCGTCAGGTACGGCATGATCTTCGTCAATCTCGACCAGCGCGACCACGAGCTGTTCGAACAAGAAGCCATTTCCGCCACCCCCCGCAGCGCCTGAACGATTCCCCCGTCGTTCCATGTCGTTCAGGCGCTTCCCCCACACAACGGCGCCATCGTGACCTGAACACGATGGCGCCGTTGTGCTGCCCGGGGACGCGCCGGCCCCCTCAGCCCCTGCCGAGCGCCCGGTCCACGGCGATCTCGATGACGACCCGCTCGGGATTGTGCGCCGGCGTGCGCTCGTACCGCACCGCGTAGCGGCGTACCGCGTCCGCCACCTGCTCCGGCTCCGTGCGGATCACCGCGCGCCCCTCCAGCGTCGCCCAGCGGCGCCCCTGCATCTGGCAGACCGCGACCCGTGCTCCCTCCGGGCCGGCGGCCCGCACATGGGCGACCTTCCGGCTCGTACCGCTCGTGATGACGCGGGCGATCCGGGTATCCGGGTCGTAGGTCACGCCGACCGGCACCACGTGCGGTGTCCCGTCCGGGCGGAGGGTGGTCAGCGTGCAGACATGGCGTTCCCGCCAGAAGGCGAGGTAGTCCGGGCCGGGGTTGCGTACGTCAGGCATGGGGTCAGCCTAGAGAGGGGGGATCCGGGAGCGTACGGAGGCCGGGTTTCGTCCTTGAGTGGAATAGACTCAACTTTGTACACGTTGTCAGAGTCATAGTTCCCGACCCCACCCGTTCCCGTACGAGGAGGAGACAGCGCCCGTGGACGCCGAGCTGACCAACAAGAGCCGGGATGCCCTCAACGCGGCCACCAGCAGGGCCGTCAAGGACGGTCACCCGGACCTGACCCCCGCACATCTGCTGCTGGCGCTGCTCGCGGGTGAGGACAACGCGAACATCACCGACCTGCTGGCCGCCGTCGAGGCGGACCAGGTGGCGGTGCGCGAGCAGACCGAACGGCTCCTCGGCTCGCTGCCGAGCGTCACCGGGTCGACCGTCGCCCCGCCGCAGCCCAGCCGCGACCTGCTCGCCGTCCTCGCCGACGCCGACCAGCGGGCGAAGGAGCTCGGCGACGACTACCTCTCCACCGAGCACCTGCTGATCGCCGTCGCGGCGAAGGGCGGCCGCACGGGTGAGATCCTCCAGGAACACGGCGCCGGCGCGAAGAAGCTGCTGGACGCGTTCGAGAAGAGCAGGGGAGGGCGCCGGGTGACCACTCCCGACCCCGAGGGCCAGTACAAGGCCCTGGAGAAGTTCGGCACCGACTTCACGGCCGCCGCGCGCGAGGGCAAGCTGGACCCGGTCATCGGCCGGGACCAGGAGATCCGCCGCGTGGTGCAGGTGCTGTCGCGCCGCACCAAGAACAACCCCGTGCTCATCGGTGAGCCCGGCGTCGGCAAGACCGCGGTGGTGGAGGGGCTCGCGCAGCGCATCGTCAAGGGCGACGTCCCCGAGTCCCTGCGCAACAAGCGTCTCGTCTCCCTGGACCTCGGGGCGATGGTCGCGGGCGCCAAGTACCGCGGTGAGTTCGAGGAGCGCCTGAAGACCGTCCTCTCCGAGATCAAGGAGAGCGACGGCCAGATCGTCACCTTCATCGACGAGCTGCACACCGTCGTCGGCGCGGGTGCCGGCGGCGACTCCGCGATGGACGCGGGCAACATGCT
>NZ_KL585395.1:70229-73208 GCF_000721935.1 Streptomyces sp. NRRL WC-3549 | reverse complement strand
GAAGCCGATGCTCGCCCGCGGCGAGCTGCGCATGGTCGGCGCCACCACGCTCGACGAGTACCGCGAGCGCATCGAGAAGGACCCCGCCCTGGAGCGCCGCTTCCAGCAGGTCCTGGTCGCCGAGCCGTCGGTCGAGGACACCATCGCGATCCTGCGCGGGCTCAAGGGCCGTTACGAGGCCCACCACAAGGTGCAGATCGCGGACTCCTCACTGGTGGCCGCCGCGACCCTCTCCGACCGCTACATCACCTCCCGCTTCCTCCCCGACAAGGCCATCGACCTGGTCGACGAGGCGGCGTCCCGGCTCCGCATGGAGATCGACTCCTCCCCGCTGGAGATCGACGAACTCCAGCGTGCCGTCGACCGGCTGCACATGGAGGAGCTGGCCCTCAGGAACGAGAGCGACGAGGGCTCCAGGCAGCGGCTGGAGAGGATCCGCCGCGACCTCGCCGACAAGGAGGAGGAGCTGCGCGGTCTGACCGCCCGCTGGGAGAAGGAGAAGCAGGGCCTCAACCGGGTCGGTGAGCTCAAGGAACGCCTCGACGACCTGCGCGGCCAGGCCGAACGCGCCCAGCGCGACGGGGACTTCGACACCGCGTCCAAGCTGCTGTACGGCGAGATCCCCGGCCTGGAGCGGGAGCTGGCCGAGGCGGACGAGGCCGAGCAGGAGGCCGCCAAGGACACCATGGTCAAGGAGGAGGTCGGCCCGGACGACATCGCCGACGTCGTCGGCGCCTGGACCGGCATCCCGGCCGGACGCCTCCTGGAGGGCGAGACGCAGAAGCTGCTGCGCATGGAGTCGGAGCTGGGCCGTCGGCTGATCGGCCAGACCGAGGCCGTGCGGGCCGTCTCCGACGCGGTACGCCGGACCCGGGCGGGGATCGCCGACCCGGACCGCCCCACCGGATCGTTCCTCTTCCTGGGTCCGACCGGTGTCGGCAAGACCGAGCTGGCCAAGGCGCTCGCGGACTTCCTGTTCGACGACGAACGGGCCATGATCCGCATCGACATGAGCGAGTACAGCGAGAAGCACAGCGTCGCCCGTCTCGTGGGCGCCCCGCCCGGTTACGTGGGCTACGAGGAGGGCGGCCAGCTCACGGAGGCGGTCCGCCGCCGCCCGTACAGCGTCGTCCTGCTGGACGAGGTGGAGAAGGCCCACCCCGAGGTCTTCGACATCCTGCTCCAGGTGCTGGACGACGGCCGGCTGACGGACGGGCAGGGGCGGACGGTGGACTTCCGCAACACCATCCTGGTTCTGACGTCGAACCTCGGCAGCCAGTTCCTGGTGGACCCCCTGACCGGGCCCGAGGTGAAGAAGGAGCAGGTGCTGGAGGTCGTACGTGCCTCGTTCAAGCCGGAGTTCCTCAACCGGCTCGACGACCTGGTCGTCTTCTCGGCCCTGTCCGGTGACGAGCTGTCCCACATCGCGGGCCTCCAGGTGGGCCGCCTCGCCGACCGCCTCGCCGACCGCCGGATCAGCCTCGACGTGACACCCGACGCGCTGGCCTGGCTGGCGGAGGAGGGCAACGATCCGGCCTACGGGGCCCGGCCGCTGCGCAGGCTCATCCAGACCGCGATCGGCGACCGGCTCGCGAAGGAGATCCTCGCGGGCGAGATCAAGGACGGTGACACGGTGCGGGTGGACCGCGCCGGGGAGGAGCTGTTCGTGGGGGCCGCCCCGGCCGCGAAGACGCTGTAAGCGGGCGCGTGCCCGTTCCGTGCCCCCGCCCGGACCGATCGGGGTCCCGGGCGGGGGCACGGGTGCGTGCGGCTCCGCCGCATTGACCCATGTACTGGGCATGTATCGCTGGTGAGCCGTTCGCGGGGCGCCCACGAAATCGAGCCGAAATTTTCTATTCGGTGGCTGGATACGAGAGGCCGCAGTGCGGTCACGGGCTTTGTTTGTATCCGGGCGATACATATCCGTGCCCTCGTATGCAAGGCCGTCGACTGCCGGCGGGGCGGCAGGTTTCCGCTTGATATCGGGGCACTCCGGACCCCCCTTTCCGGCATCGTCCGGGGGATAGGCGGAATTCCCCGCCCGGTAAGGTGCGCGCATGACGGAACGGAAACCAGATGAGATAAGTCCCGACTCGAAAGACGCCAAAGGTGACAATCTCATTCGCCTCAGTGAATTCCGTACCTTGTGGACGGCTTATGCCCAATCGGTCCTCGGTGACCAATTGGCCCGTGTGGCGCTGTCGCTGCTGGTCTTCGAACGCACCGAGTCGGCGGGCTGGACCGCGGCGACCTATGCGTTGACGACCCTGCCCGCCCTGCTGTCCGGGGTACTCCTGTCCGGCCTCGCGGACCGCTTCCCGCGGCGTACGGTCATGGTCTGGTGCGACCTGGTGCGCGCCGTCATCGTCGGCCTGATGGCCCTGCCCGGGACACCGCTGCTGCTGCTCGCCGGGCTGCTGGTCCTGGCGCAGCTGGCGGAAGCCCCCTTCGGCGCCGCCCAGGGCGCCCTGCTGCCCAGCGTGCTCGGCGCCGGCCGGTACGAGCGCGGGCAGCGCGTCATGCTGATCACGCATCAGGCGGGGCAGCTGATCGGGTTCGCCGGCGGCGGGGTGCTGGTCGTGTGGCTGGGCAGCCACGTCTCGCTGGGGCTGAACGCGCTGACGTTCCTGCTCTCCGCGACGCTCATCCGGTTCGGCGTGAAGGCCCGGCCCGTCGAGGGCGTGGGAACCGGGCAGAAGCGGGTGCACCTCCAGGTCCGCAGCGCGGTCGCGCTGATCTGGGCCGACCCGCGGCTGCGGTCACTGGTCGCGCTCGGCTGGCTGGCCGGTTTCGTCATGCTGCCGGAGGGGCTGGCGGCGCCCTTCGCCCAGGAGGCGGGCGGCGGCGGGGCCTCGGTCGGACTGCTGCTGGCCGCGCATCCGGCGGGCATGGTGGTGGGCGCGGCCCTGCTGGGCCGGGCGGCGGTCGGCGACGACCGGCGGCGCCGGCTGCTCGGGCCGCTGGCCATCGGTGCGAACC
>NZ_KL585395.1:67563-70018 GCF_000721935.1 Streptomyces sp. NRRL WC-3549 | reverse complement strand
AACCTGCCGCTGGTGCTGTACTGGGCGGGCCCGGGCGTGGGGACCGCGGTGGTGCTGCTGATGCTGTCGGGGGTGTTCTCGGCCTACCAGATCACGGCCGGAGCGACCTTCGTCCTCCTCACGCCGGTGGACCAGCGCGGACAGGCGCTGGGGCTGGCCAGATCGGGGCTGATCGCGATGCAGGGCATCGGCGTCGCCTCGGGCGGCCTGGCCACCGAACTCTCCGGATCCTCCGCGGACACCATCGCGGGGACCGGCCTGCTGGGGACGCTCTGCGCGCTCCTGGTCGCCGTCGCCTGGGCACGGGCCCGGGGCACCGGCGCGGGGACGATTCCCCTGAGGGCGTAGGACTACCAGGCCCCGATCGCGGCTAGGGTCGGGAGCAGGAAACCGCGAGCGATCCACAGGAGTACCCAGCGATGTCTATCGACCCGTCCTCGATTCCCAGCTTCGGGGGCCAGCCCGAGCCGCAGCCGACAGGACCCGAGGGCCCCGTCGTCCCGGACCAGGACCTCGTCAAGCAGCTTCTCGAGCAGATGGAGCTGAAGTACGTCGTCGACGACGAGGGCGACCTCGCCGCGCCGTGGGAGGAGTTCCGCACGTACTTCATGTTCCGCGGCGAGGCGGAGCAGCAGGTCTTCTCGGTCCGTACGTTCTACGACCGCCCGCACGCCCTGGACCAGCGCCCTGTGCTGCTCGACGCGATCGACGACTGGAACCGCCGCACCCTGTGGCCCAAGGTCTACACGCACTCGCACGAGGGCGAGGAGGGCGCGGCCGCCTCGGTCCGGCTGATCGGTGAGGCGCAGATGCTCATCGGTACGGGCGTCAGCCTGGAGCACTTCGTCTCCTCGACGGTCAGCTGGGTCCGCGCCTCGATCGAGTTCGACAAGTGGCTCGTGGAGCGCCTGGGCCTGGAGCCGGCCGGGAAGGCGGACGAGGGCGGCGACACGGGCGTGGAGCAGACCCCGGAGAGCTGATCCGTACCGCGACGCGAGCCCGGCCGGGCGGCGGTGGTCCCAGGTGGACCACGCCGCGGCCGGGCTCGCGTCCGTCGTGGGCCGGGGCCTCACCCTTCCGTGGACAGGCCCTTCAGACGGGCGACCGCCTCTTCGAGCACGTCCACGCGCTTGCAGAAGGTGAAGCGCACGAAGGGTGCGCCCTGCTCCCGGTGGTCGTAGAAGACCGCGTTCGGGACCGCGACCACCCCGCACCGCTCGGGCAGGGCCCGGCAGAACGCCACGCCGTCCCGCTCGCCCCCCAGCGGGCGGACGTCGGTGGTGACGAAGTAGGTGCCGGCGGGCCGGTGGACCCCGAAACCGGCCTCCGCGAGCCCGTCGACCAGCAGGTCCCGCCTGGCGCGCAGGTCGGCGCGCAGGCCGTCGAAGAAGTCGTCGGGCAGCCGCAGGGCCTCGGCGACGGCGTACTGGAGAGGGCCGCCGGAGACGAACGTCAGGAACTGCTTGACGGATTTCACCGCGGTCACCAGCTCCGGGCCGGCGGTGATCCAGCCGATCTTCCAGCCGGTGAACGAGAACGTCTTGCCGGCGCTGCTGACGGTCACCGTGCGTTCGCGCATGCCGGGGAAGGAGGCGAGCGGGATGTGCTCGCCCTCGAACACCAGGTGCTCGTAGACCTCGTCGGTGACCACGAGCAGATCGCGTTCGCACGCGAGCGCGGCCACCGCGGCCAGCTCCTCGCGGCTGAGCACCGTGCCGGTGGGGTTGTGCGGGGTGTTCAGGAGGATCAGGCGGGTACGGGGCGTCACGGCGGCGCGGAGCTCGTCCAGGTCGAGCCGGAAGGCACCGCCGTCGGGCCGGAGCGTGACGGGCACCCTGGTCCCGCCCGCCATGGCGACGCAGGCGGCGTAGGAGTCGTAGTACGGCTCCAGGGCGATGACCTCGTCACCGGGCTCCACGAGGGCCAGCAGCGTCGCGGCGAGGGCCTCGGTGGCGCCCGCGGTGACCAGTACCTCGCTGCCGGGGTCGTAGGTCAGCCCGTAGTGGCGCAGCTGGTGCTCCGCGATCGCGGTGCGCAGCTCCGGGACGCCCGGGCCGGGCGGGTACTGGTTGCCGTGGCCCGCGCGCAGCGCCCGTACCGCGGCCTCACGGATCTCCTCGGGGCCGTCGGTGTCCGGGAAGCCCTGGCCGAGGTTGATGGCGCCGGTCCGTACGGCCAGCGCCGACATCTCGGCGAAGATCGTCGTGCCGAACGCGGCGAGGCGGCGGTTGAGCAGCGGTCGTCCCTGTGTCATGGGCGCCATCCTGGGCCGAAGCTCTGGAGTTGCTCAAGTCCGCTTTCGTCCGGGCAGGGGGCGGGCATCCCCCGGGCACACGGAAGCGGGGGACCTCGCTTCGGGGGAGAAGAAGGGGGGCGGGGGCGATGGGGATGGTCTTCTTCGTCGTGTCGGCCGTGATCGTGGTGGCGGGGATCGCCGCGCTCGCCTCGGCTGCGG
>NZ_KL585395.1:59384-67256 GCF_000721935.1 Streptomyces sp. NRRL WC-3549 | reverse complement strand
CCTGCGGGGGCGGCGGCCACTCCTGCGGTGGCGGCTGCGGCGGGGGCGGCGACTGAGCAGGGGGTGGAGGCCGCGTCCGGTGGGACGGGGGAGGCGTCCGTATGTCCATGAGGTGCCCGGTGGTTCAACTTCCGCCGGGCACTGCCGTGTTGGCGAGTCGGATGGCGGCCGCCGTCCGGTCGGGCGGCCACTTCCGCCAGAACACCTGAACCGTCCTGCCCCCGACGGGATGGAATCCGCAGCGAGTTGGGCAAAAAAGCTGCGAGTGTCGCTTACTTCATGATTTCCTCGTTGTAAAGAACATTCAGCCCCGCAGGCCCAGTTGGGCCGGTTCGGGCGTCTCCCATTCCCCCACGTGCGCGGCGCCGGGGCACCCCCTGTCCATGTTCCACATGTGTGTGCGGAGCCGATCCAATGCTCACGACCCTCCAGACCGCCTATTCCGACACCCGTGCCGCCGACCTGGCCTGGGCGCTGGGCCGTGAGCCACTGCCCGCCCTCGCCGTACTCGACCTCCAACTCGCCGGCGCCACCCTGCAGATGAGGCTGCTGGGCGCTTCCCACCAGGTGCTGCTGGAGGAGGAGCGGGGGTCCTGCTCCGAGACCGTCGCCTGCATGCCGGGCAGCAGCACACCCCTGCCCCTCGGGGTCGCCAAGCGGCTCGGCGACTGGGAGTACGAGTTCGCGGCGCGCGTCGAGACGCTCTCCGAGGGCTCGTTCGCCGGGCGCGCCCAGGAGTTGCTCGCCCTGGTCTCCGACCACCCGCACGGCCTCGCGGGGACGTTTCCCGGCAGCCCGCACGCGTTCACCGCGATGCTGGCGCAGCGCACCGAGGGCCAGGTGCGCTGGCGTACCTGGCACGCGTACCCGCAGGAGGGGCAGTTGGTGGTGACCCGGACACGGGTCGGCGTGCGGATGCCGGCGCCCGTTCCGTGAGCCGGCGCGGGGACCGCCGGCGGCGGGCGCCGGGGCGGCCCAGGGCGCACTTGCACCCGTGTGGGTGACAAAGCGCAACGGCGCAGTGACGTAGCGTTCCCTTCATGATCGACCAGCAGGCGTCGCCGCGAGGGGGCGCGGCGCGGATTCCCGTACGGCCGCGGACCGGCCGGTTCCTGGTGCTGGCCGTGGTCTTCGTCTGTGCCGCGTGCGGCCTGGTCTACGAGCTCGAACTGGTGGCGCTCGCCTCCTACCTGATCGGCGACTCGGTGACCCAGGCCTCCGTCGTGCTCTCCGTGATGGTGTTCGCGATGGGCATCGGGTCGCTCCTCGCGAAACGTTTACGCAGCCGGGCCGCGGTCGGATTCGGCCTGCTGGAAGCCGCCCTCGCGCTGGTCGGCGGGACGTCGGCGCTCGTGCTGTACGCGTCCTTCGCGTGGCTCGGGGAGTCTCGGTACGCGCTGGTGGGGTTCTCGCTCGCGATCGGTGTCCTCATCGGTGCGGAGATCCCGCTGCTGATGACGATGATCCAGCGGGTCGACCGGCAGGACGCGGGCGGGGCGGTCGCCGACCTCTTCGCCGCCGACTACGTGGGCGCGCTGGTGGGCGGGCTCGCCTTCCCCTTCCTGCTGCTGCCGGTGATGGGCCAGCTCACCGGCGCGCTGGTCACCGGCGCGGTCAACGCGGCGGCGGGCGGGGCGCTGGTGCTGTGGGTGTTCCGGCGTGACCTGGACCGGCGGTCCCGCTGGCTGCTGATCACGGTCAACGTCACCGTGCTCGCCCTGCTGGCCACGGCGACGGTCCTGGTCGACGACTTCGAGCGAGCGGCGCGGCGCGCGGTGTACGGCGGGGACGTGCGGGTCGCCGTGCAGACCGGGGTGCAGGAGGTCGTGCTCACCGGGGCGGGCCGGGACTCCCTGGACCTCTATCTGGACGGCCGGCTGCGGGTCAGCTCCCAGGACGAGTACCGCTACCACGAGGCGCTGGTGCACCCGGCGATGGCGGGGCGGCACGCGCGGGTGCTGATCCTCGGCGGCGGCGACGGGCTGGCCGCCCGGGAGGTGCTGCGCCATGCGGACGTCGAGTCCGTCGTGGTCGTGGAGCTCGACCCGGCCGTCACCCGGTTGGCCCGCACGGACCCGGCGCTGTCCGGGCTCAACGGACACGCGTACGACGATCCGCGGCTGACGGCGGTCACGGCGGACGCGTTCACCTGGCTGCGCTCCGGCCACGACCGCTACGACGTGGTGGTCTCGGACCTGCCGGACCCCGGGATCACGGCCAGCACCAAGCTCTACTCCGCGGAGTTCTACGGCCTGGTCGCGGGGGCCCTGGAGCCGGGCGGCCGGCTGGTGGTGCACGCCGGGCCGCTCGACGGCAGGCCCGCCACCTTCTGGACGGTGGAGGCGTCGGTGCGCGCGGGCGGCCTCTCCACCCGCCCGTACCGCGTCGAGGGGCGGCTCGTCGGCTTCGCCGCGGGCCCGGACCGCTCCAGGCACACGTCAAGGGCCCCGCACGACTGGGGCTTCGTGCTGGCCGGGCGGGAGCCTTCGCTCCAGCTGCGCCTGGACGCGGACGCCCCCGGTCCGAGGTCGCTGGGGGAGCGGGAGCTGCTGGCGGCCGGGCGCTCGGCGGAGCGGGTCCGGCAGCGCGGGGCCCTGCCGTCGACGCTGGTGCACCCGCGGTACTGGGAGGAGCCGTGAGGGCACACGGGGTGTACGCGGGCGGGCACGGGGGCGGGGAAGCGCTGACGGGACGGCCGCGGCTGAGTAGGCTCGGTGGGTATGGAGCATGAGGTGTTCGTTCCGGTTCCGGTCGCGTCCCTTCGGCGGACGCTGGGCGATCCCGCCTGCGTCGCCCGTTGCGTCCCCGGCTTCCAGCAGGACGCCGACGCCGCGGCGGGCCCCTTGGCGGGGCGCCTGAAGGTGCGGGTCGGCAGTCACACGATCACCTACCGGGGTGCGCTGACCCTGCGGCCCGCGGACGGGGGCGAAACGTTCTCGGTGGCGGGGGAGGGTGTGGAGGCCAGAGGCACCGGCTCGGCGAAGCTGGCCCTGATCGTGAGTCTCGCGCCGACGGACGGCGGCACGACCATCGGCTACGCCGGGACGGCGAGCGGTGACGGCCGCATCCTGGACCTGGAGCAGGCGGCGGCGCTCGCCGCGGCGCAGCGGCTGCTGGACCGTTTCACCCAGCAGCTGGTCACGGAGTCCCTGGCGTCCCGGGGCGCGGAGGGCGAGGACGACGCGGCGGACGCCTCGGACGCCTCGGGCGCCTCGGGCGCTTCGGGCGCGGATGCGGCGGGGCCCCCGGTGGGGGCGGCCGCGGGCCCGGACGACCAGGCTGCGTCGGGGGCGCGGTCTTCGGCCGATGAGCGGCCTTCCGCAGGGGAAGGGCCTTCCGCCGGTGGCCGGGCTTCTTCCGACGAGTCGTCTCCGGCGCCTGAGGGTCCCTCCTCCGCGCACGCGGAACCCGCGGGTGCGGGTGTGCCGGGCGGGGAGCCGTCCGATCCCGGGACGGCGGGTGCCGCCACCCCGGAATCCTCCGCTCCCGCACCGGCCGGTGAGCCGGCCCCGGCTGCGGAGCGGGAGCCCGACGCGGAGCGGGAGCCCGACGGGACGCCTGAGTTCGACGGGGGGGCCGACGCGGCGTCCGTGTTCGATGCACCCGTACCGCCGTCGTCCCTGGAGCCGTCCGCGGAGCTGGAGTTCACGGTGCCCGACGAGCCGCCGGCCGAGGCCGCGCACGCCCGCCGCACCATGATCGGCCGCAGTACGGAGGAGGTCGACCACGCCCCGCCGCGCGGCCGGTACGCCCCGGTGCCCTCGTCCGAATCGGGCGTCGCGGGCCTCACCCTGCGCTGGATCGCCCCGGCGGCGGCACTGGCGATCGCCTCGGCGGTGGTCGTCGGCCGGGCCCTGCGGCGACGGCGGTGACGACGCCGGAGGCGGCGCCGCGCCAGTAGTGTCATGGGCGTGAGCAGAGCTACGAAGAACGTCCGGCTGACCGCCGGCGACGCCGAGTTGATCGTCGACCCCGTCCACGGCTGCCGGATCAGCAGCTTCCGGATCGGCGGCACCGAGCTGCTGCGCCAGGGCGAGCGGTACGGCTGCTTCCCGATGGTGCCCTGGTGCGGCCGTACCGAGAACGGCCTGTTCCGCAACGGCGGTGAGCTCCACCAGCTGCCCCTGAACTCCCCGCCGTACGCCATCCACGGCACCGGGCGCGACACCGCCTGGCAGCTCGCCCGGCAGGACGACGCGGAGGCGGCCTTCTTCTACGACCTGGCCGACCCGTGGCCGTACGAGGGCCGGGTGACCCAGTCCTTCGAGCTGACCGAGGACACGCTGACGCTCCACCTCGGCGTCGAGACGTACGGGAACTCCTTCCCGGCCCAGGCCGGGTGGCACCCCTGGTTCCTCCGCAACACCGGCGGCCAGGACGTACGCATCGACTTCTCGGCCGCCTGGCAGGAGGAGCGCGGCGACGACCACCTCCCGACCGGCCACCGGATCGACCCCCTGCCCGGCCCCTGGGACGACTGCTTCGGGATGCCGGACGGCGTCGAGGTGAAGCTGACCTGGCCCGAACAGCTGGAGCTCACCGTCAAGAGCCGCGACGAATGGGTCGTGATCTACGACGAGCAGGCGGAAGCGGTCTGCGTCGAACCCCAGTCGGGCCCGCCGAACGGGCTGAACAGCACGCCCCGTCTGGTCACCCCGATCGATCCGCTGGAGATCGCCTCGACGTGGAGCTGGACCCGGCTCTGACCTCGGGCCCCGCCGGCGGTGAGACCCGGCGGGGCCACGGGACGGCGGTGGTGGCGCCAGCGCTTACCCTCGTGGGCATGACTGACGTACGTGCTGAGCTGCTCCAGCAGATCAAGGACAAGGCCGTGGTACACGGCAAGGTGACCCTCTCCTCGGGTCTGGAAGCCGACTGGTACATCGACCTGCGCCGGATCACGCTGGACGGCGAGGCCGCACCGATGGTCGGCCAGGTGATGCTCGACGCCACCGCCGAGCTGGACTACGACTGCGTCGGCGGCCTGACCCTGGGCGCCGACCCGGTCGCCACCTCGATGCTGCACGCCTCCGCCGCGCGCGGGAAGCGCCTGGACGCCTTCGTGGTCCGCAAGGCGCAGAAGGCCCACGGGATGCAGCGCCGGATCGAGGGCACCGATGTCAAGGGGCGCCGCTGCCTCGTCGTCGAGGACACCTCCACGACCGGCGGATCGCCGCTGACCGCGGTCGAGGCGGTGCGTGAGGCCGGTGGCGAGGTCGTCGCCGTCGCCGTGATCGTGGAGCGGGGCGCTGCCCCCGCCATCGCCGAGGCGGGTCTGCCCTACCTCCACGTGTACTCGGTCGGCGACCTCGGCCTGGCCTGACCTGCACGTTTGTCGAGGGGTGGACTGTTTCACGTGAAACCGTCCACCCCTCGGGTGTGTCCGCCCGGCATGCGCGGGACCGGGCGGGGTGGAGCCGGAGCGGGAGTCTGGAAAGATGGGGGGCGACGATGACGTCGCCCCCCAGGTCAGGGACCAGCACGCACACCCGCACATCCCAAGGAGCGGACAGATGCCCATCGCAACCCCCGAGGTCTACGCCGAGATGCTCGACCGGGCGAAGGCAGGCAAGTTCGCCTACCCGGCCATCAATGTGACGTCGACCCAGACCCTGCACGCTGCACTGCGCGGCTTCGCGGAGGCGGAGAGCGACGGCATCGTCCAGATCTCCACCGGTGGGGCCGAGTTCCTGGGCGGCCAGTACAACAAGGACATGGTCACGGGCGCGGTCGCCCTGGCCGAGTTCGCGCACGTCGTCGCCGCCAAGTACGACATCACGGTCGCCCTGCACACCGACCACTGCCCCAAGGACAAGCTGGACGGCTACGTCCGCCCGCTGCTCGACGTCTCCGCGGAGCGCGTCGCCAAGGGCCAGAACCCGCTGTTCCAGTCCCACATGTGGGACGGATCGGCCGAGACCCTCGCCGACAACCTGGCCATCGGCCAGGAGCTGCTGGCGAAGGCCGCCGCCGCCAAGATCATCCTTGAGGTCGAGATCACCCCGACCGGTGGCGAGGAGGACGGCGTCACCCACGAGATCAACGACGAGCTGTACACCACCGTCGACGACGCCCTGCGCACCGCCGAGGCGCTCGGTCTGGGTGAGAAGGGCCGCTACCTGCTGGCCGCGTCCTTCGGCAACGTCCACGGCGTCTACAAGCCGGGCAACGTCGTCCTGCGCCCGGAGCTCCTGAAGGACCTCCAGGAGGGCGTCGGCGCCAAGTACGGCAAGACGTCGCCGTTCGACTTCGTCTTCCACGGCGGCTCCGGCTCCACGGCCGAGGAGATCGCCACCGCGCTGGAGAACGGCGTCGTGAAGATGAACCTCGACACCGACACCCAGTACGCCTTCACCCGCCCGATCGTGGACCACATGTTCCGCAACTACGACGGCGTGCTGAAGGTCGACGGCGAGGTCGGCAACAAGAAGGTCTACGACCCGCGCAGCTGGGGCAAGTCGGCCGAGGCGGGCATGGCCGCGCGTGTCACGGAAGCCTGTGCCAACCTGCGTTCCACGGGCACCAAGCTGAAGTAAGTACGCACGGACGTCTCGGGCCCGGCCTCCCTCGTGGAGCCGGGCCCGTGGCACGTCCGGAGACCCGGAGGGACCGCTGTGAGTACGCGAGCGCGCTACGACTTCGACACCGTCATCGACCGGCGGGGCACCTGGTGCGTCCAGTGGGACGGGGTCGCCGACCGGTTCGGGGTGGACGGCCTGCTGCCCTTCACCATCTCCGACATGGACTTCGAGACCGCGCCCGAGGTGCTGGCCGCGCTGCGGGCCCGGCTCGACCACGGGGTGCTCGGTTACACCACCTGGCAGCAGGACGACTTCCGGTCGGCGATCGCGCACTGGTACGCGACCCGGTACGGCACCGAGGTGGACACCGGCCGGCTGGTCTACGGGCCGTCCGTGCTGAGCCAGCTCTCGCAACTCCTCCAGATGTGGACGGCGCAGGGGGACGGCGTCGTGGTCCACACCCCCACGTACGACGGTTTCCGCAAAGCGGTCACCGGGCTCGGACGGGAGCTGCGCGGCGTACCGGTGGGGGACGACGAGGCGTTGGAACGCGAGCTGGCGCGGGCGGACGCCAGGGTGCTCGTGCTGTGCTCGCCGCACAACCCGACGGGGCGGGTGTGGACGGAGACCGAGCTGCGGGAGACGGCCGCGCTCGCCCGGCGCCACGGGGTCGCGGTGATCAGTGACGAGATCCACGCGGACTTCGTGCACGACGGGCACCGGCATGTGCCGTGGACGCGGGTCGGGGGTGACGGGGCCGGGGGTGACGGACGCTGGGCGGTGATCACCTCGGGGTCGAAGGCGTTCAACTTCCCGGCGCTGACGGGGTCGTACGGCTTCATCGGTGATCCGGCGGAGCGGGCGGAGTTCCTCCGCAGGATGGAGACGGCCGAGGGGCTCGCCTCGCCCGCGGTGCTGTCGCTGACCGCGCACATCGCGGCGTACCGGGAGGGCGGGGCGTGGCTGGACGCGGCCCGGGCGTATGTCGCGGAGAACCTGGCGCTGGTCGCGGAGCGGTTGAACGGGGCGTTCCCCCAGCTGGCGTGGGAGCCGCCGCAGGCGGGCTATCTGGCGTGGATCGACCTGAGACCGCTGGGTGTGGGCCGCGCGGACGGGGTGGACGACGAGGTGGTGCAGCGGGTGCTGATCGAGCGGGAGAAGGTCGCGATCATGCCGGGGGCGGTGTACGGGGCGCCGGGCTTCCTGCGGCTGAACGCGGGGTGCCCGCGGAGCAAGGTGGAGGCGGGGGTGGACGCGTTGGTGCGGGGGCTGGGGGTGGTGGTGCGGTAGGGAGGGGCGGGTGTGGGTGCCGGTGCGTGGGGGGTGGGTGCGCCTGCGGCAGGCTGTTCCC
>NZ_KL585395.1:58029-59198 GCF_000721935.1 Streptomyces sp. NRRL WC-3549 | reverse complement strand
ATGTGTATAAGAGACAGCTGTTCCCCTTGCCCGCCCCTTCCCGTAACCGGGGGCGTCGCCCCCGGGCCCCCTTGTGTCCTCAAGCGCCGGACGGGCTGGGGGTTGGGGCTCTGCCCCCGGCCCCCGCTCCTCAAGCGCCGGAGGGGCTGGATTTTGCTGGGCGGGGCGGGGTTCTGCCGGGCCGGGGCTGGGTTTTGCTGGGCGGGGCGGGGTTCTGCCGGGCCGGGCTGGGTTTTCCCGGGCGGGGCTGGGTTCTGCCGGGCGGGGGGTCGGGCGGCCCCGGTGGGGATGCCGTCCTGTTGGGGAGCGGTGATGCTGCTCGTATGGACGGTGCCGCGGACGGTGACGGGGTCCGGGTCGCTTCGGCGGCCGGGCGGTGGGTGATCCTGGCGACCGTGCTCGGGTCGAGCATGGCCATGCTCGACTCCACGGTCGTCAACGTCGCCCTGCCCCGGATCGGCCGGGACCTGGGCACCGACCTCGCCGCCCTCCAGTGGACCGTCAACGCCTACATGCTCACCCTCGCCGGGCTGCTCCTGCTCGGCGGGGCGCTCGGGGACCGGTTCGGCCGGCGGCGGGTGTTCGTCGTCGGGATCGTCTGGTTCGCGCTGGCGTCCCTGATCTGCGGGCTGGCTCCGGACGCGGGCGTCCTCGTCGCGGCCCGCGCGCTCCAGGGCATCGGCGGCGCCCTGCTCACCCCGGGCTCGCTGGCGCTCATCCAGGCGAGCTTCCACCCGGACGACCGGGCCCGCGCCGTCGGCCTCTGGTCGGGGCTCGGCGGGGTCGGGTCGGCGATCGGGCCGTTCGTCGGGGGCTGGCTCGTGGACGGGCCCGGCTGGCGGTGGGTGTTCCTGCTCAATCTGCCGCTCGCCGCGATCTGCGTGCCCGTCGCCCTGCGCCACGTCCCGGAGTCCCGGGACCCGGCGGACCACGGTCGCTTCGACGTGCGCGGGGCGGTGTGCGCCGCCCTCGCGCTCGCCCTGGTCACCTACGCGCTGATCGAGGTCCCGGCGCGGGGTGCCTCGGCCGTCGTCGTGGGGGCGGCGCTCGCCGGGGTGCTGCTCGGTGCCGCCTTCGTACGGCTGGAGCGGCGGCTGGCCGACCCGATGGTGCCGCCGTCGGTCTTCGCGTCCCGGCAGTTCACCGCCGTCAACGTCGTCACGTTCTGC
>NZ_KL585395.1:53937-57903 GCF_000721935.1 Streptomyces sp. NRRL WC-3549 | reverse complement strand
ACCCGATGGTGCCGCCGTCGGTCTTCGCGTCCCGGCAGTTCACCGCCGTCAACGTCGTCACGTTCTGCGTGTACGCGGCGCTCGGCGGGTTCTTCTTCCTGTCAGCGATCCAGCTCCAGGTCGTCGCCGGCTACTCGGCACTGGGCGCGGGCACCGCCCTGCTGCCCACCACGGTGCTCATGCTGCTCTTCTCCGCCCGGGCCGGGGACCTCGGCCGGCGCATCGGGCCCCGGATCCCGCTGACCGTGGGGCCGCTGGTGGCCGCCGCCGGGATGCTGCTGATGCTACGGGTCGGCGAGGGCGCCTCGTACGGGAGCGACGTGCTGCCCGCCGTCCTGGTGCTGGGCGCCGGCATGGTCGTCCTGGTGGCACCGCTCACCGCGAACGTGCTGGCCGCCGTGGACACCGGGCGGGCCGGGCTCGCCAGCGGGATCAACAACGCGGCGGCCCGGGCCGCGGGGCTGCTCGCGGTGGCCGCACTGCCGCTGCTGGCCGGGATGGGCCCGGAGGCGTACCGGGACGCCGGGGAGTTCGCGGCGACCTTCCGGCGGGCGATGCCGATGTGCGCGGGGCTGCTCGTCGCGGGCTCGGTCATCGCCTGGTCGACCGTACGGGCCCCCGGTGCGCCGAGGCCCCGCCCCACGTGTGCGACGCACTGCGGGGTCTCGGCCCCGCCCTTGGAGCCGGAGCGCGGCCCCAGGCACACTTGAGCCATGTCGATCCACGAGAACCTGCTCGGGGGCCCTCCCCCGACCCACCTGCCCGACGACCCGGAGCCGCGTGAGCTGCTCGCCGCCGGCACGGCGCCCGCCGACGTCGCCGCGAAGTACCCCACGTCCTCCCTGGCGTGGGCACAGCTCGCCGACGAGGCGTTCGAGGGCGGCCGGGTCGTCGAGTCGTACGCGTACGCCCGCACCGGCTACCACCGGGGCCTCGACGCCCTGCGCCGGGCCGGCTGGAAGGGCCACGGCCCCGTCCCGTTCGAACACGAGCCGAACCGCGGCTTCCTGCGGGCCCTGCACGCCCTCGCCCGCGCCGCCCAGGCCATCGGCGAGCAGGAGGAGTACGAGCGCTGCTCGACGTTCCTGCGCGACTCCTCGCAGACGGCCGCCGACACCCTCGGCTGACCCCCGCGACTCCCTGACCCGGGCCCCGCAGGCGCCGTCTGCGGGGCCCGAGGCGTGCGCGGGCGCCCGGGTCTAGGATGCCGACAGGGGACCGGAGCTCCACCACCTCACAGGAAGGGGCGGACCGCTACCCGGAAGCTTGTGTCGAGGAGACAGCGATGTCGACGTTTCACCCCGACCCCGAAGCCACCGGTGCGGAGACCCCGCACCTCGACTTCGCGGGAACGACCCCGTACGAGGACTACGTCCAGGCGGACGTCCTGACCCACCTCCAGCACCTGCGCTCGGACGATCCCGGCGAGATGGTCTTCCTGGTCACCACCCAGGTCATGGAGCTGTGGTTCACGGTCATCGTCCATGAGTGGGAGACCGCCGCCCACGCGTTGCGCGAGGACCGCGTCCCCGTCGCCCGCGACGCGCTGAAGCGCTCGCTGCGGGAACTGGAGGCGCTGAACGCCTCCTGGAAACCGCTGGCCGGCCTCACCCCCGCCCAGTTCAACTCCTACCGCGGTTCGCTCGGCGAAGGGTCCGGATTCCAGTCGGCCATGTACCGGCGGATGGAGTTCCTGCTCGGTGACAAGTCCGCGTCCATGCTCGTGCCGCACCGGGGCGCGCCCCGGGTCCACGCCGAGCTGGAGAAGGCACTGCACGAGCCCGGTCTCTACGACGAGACACTCGCCCTGCTCGCCCGGCGCGGGTACGCCGTGCCGCAGTCGGTGCTGGAGCGGGACCTGTCCCGGAAGTACGAGCCGTCCCCCGCCGTCGAGGCCGTGTGGGCGGAGATCTACGCCGACACGGACCAGAACGGCGAGCTGGTACGGCTGGGCGAGGTACTGACCGACGTCGGCGAACTGGTGTGGCGCTGGCGCAACGACCACCTCACCGCGACCCGTCGCGCGATGGGCTCCAAGACCGGCACCGGCGGGTCCGCCGGGGTCGCCTGGCTGGAGAAGCGGGCCACCAAGAGCGTGTTCCCCGAACTGTGGACGGCGCGCAGCCATGTCTGACCTGAAGGAGCGCGCACAGGCGCTCGACACCGCGGACGAACTGGCCCCGCACCGGGAGCTGTTCGCCCTCGACGACACCGTCTACCTCGACGGCAACTCACTGGGCGCACTGCCCCGCCACGTTCCCGACCGCGTGCGTGACGTCCTCACCCGGCAGTGGGGCGAACTGCGCATCCGCTCCTGGGAGGAGAGCGGCTGGTGGACCGCGCCCGAGCGGATCGGCGACCGGATCGCCCCGCTGGTGGGGGCCGCCCCCGGGCGGGTCGTCGTCGGCGACTCGACCAGCGTGAACGTCTTCAAGGCGGTCGTCGCCGCGACCCGTCTCGCCCCCGGCGGCCGGGACGAGATCGTCCTCGACGCGACGACGTTCCCCAGCGACGGGTACATCGCCGAGTCGGCGGCGCGGATGACGGGTCACCGGCTGGTCGTGGCCGACCCGCTCGACGTGCCGGGTGCGCTCGGTCCGCGTACGGCCCTCGTCCTGCTCAACCACGTCGACTACCGCACCGGCAGGCTCCAGGACCTGCCCGGCCTCACGGCCGCCGCCCACGCGGCCGGTGCCCTTGCGGTGTGGGACCTGTGCCACAGCGCCGGCGCCCTGCCCGTCGGGCTCGACACCCACGGCGTGGACCTGGCGGTCGGCTGCACGTACAAGTACCTGAACGGCGGCCCCGGTTCGCCGGCCTTCCTGTACGTCGCCGAGCGCCACCAGGCGGCCTTCGACTCGCCGCTGCCCGGCTGGACCTCGCACGCCGACCCGTTCGCGATGGACCCGGGCTACACCCCCGCCGAGGGGTCGGTACGCGGCCGGGTCGGCACCCCGGACATCCTCTCCATGCTGGCGCTGGAGGCGTCGCTCGACGTGTGGGAGGGCGTCACGATGGAGGCCGTGCGCACCAAGTCGCTGGCGCTGACGGACTTCTTCCTGGAGTGCGTCGACGCGTACGTCCCCGGGGGCCGGGTCACCTCCGTCACCCCGGCCGCCCACGCGGAGCGCGGCAGCCAGGTCTCGCTGCGGTGCGAGGGCGCGGCCGGGGTGATGGACGCGCTCATCGCGCGCGGGGTGGTCGGCGACCTGCGCCGCCCGGACATCCTGCGCTTCGGCTTCACCCCGCTGTACGTCGGCTTCGCGGACGCGGAGCGGGCGGCGCGGGTCCTTGCGGAGGTGCTGGAGGCATAACGGCCGCGGGGGAGGTGGTCACGCCCCCACGCGCAGGGCCCGGTCGTGCGTTCCCCGTACGGGGGTGCGACCGGGCCCGTGCCCGTCCTGATACCGTCCCCGCAGTCCGGCCCGGTCGGGGCCGCGCGGAGGACGGGTGGAGCAGCATGTCGGAATCTGCCGCGCGTGATCGGGACGCCGCCGAGACCGAGTCGGTGCTCGCGCTGCCCGAGGTCGCCCCGGACCGGTCCGCGGCCTACGGCAGCCACCCCGACCAGGTCGTCGACTTCTTCGCCCCCCGCGCGGGCCGGGACGGGGCGCCGCTCGTCGTGGTCCTGCACGGCGGCGCCTGGCGGGCCCCGTACGACCGGCGCCATGTGTCGCCGTTCGCCGGCTTCCTGGCGCGGCGAGGGTTCGCGGTGGCGAGTGTGGAGTACCGGCGCGGCGGCGAGGAGCCGCGCCGGGACGGGGACGGGCCCGCCGCGGGACGCTGGCCCGACACCTTCGACGACGTGGCCGCCGCGATGGACGCCCTGCCGGAACTGGCCGCACGCGAGCTGCCGCAGGCCGATCTCCGCAGGACCGTGGTCACCGGGCACTCGGCCGGTGGGCAGCTCGCGCTCTGGGCCGCCGCCCGGCACGTGCTCCCCCAGGGATCGCCGTGGCGGCTGCC
>NZ_KL585395.1:45776-53728 GCF_000721935.1 Streptomyces sp. NRRL WC-3549 | reverse complement strand
CCCCCGCCGCTGCGCGGAGTCGTCGCGCTGGCGCCGATCGGCGACTTCGTGAGCGCTGCCGAGCTGGATGTGTGCTCCGGTGCGCTCCACCAACTCCTGGGCGGCAAGGAGCACTTCGAGGAGAGGCGGGCGCACGTCGACCCCGCCGTGCTGCTTCCGACCGGGGTCGCGACCGCCGTCGTGCAGGGCGGCGGGGACCTGACCGTGCCGCAGGCGGTGTCCGAGGCGTTCGTGGACGCGGCGGCCGGGGCGGGCGAACTGGTGGGGCTGACCGTGCTGGACGGGGTCGGGCACTTCCCGCTCATCGACCCGTCGGCGGACGCCTGCGCGGTGGTGGCCGAGGAGATCGCCCAGCTCGCCTGGTGACCCGGCGTGGGGACAGCCCTTGGTCCTCGTAGTACTTGAGACGGACGGCGCAGGATCCGCATCACTGCCGACGACCCGGGCCGGGCCGCCGCCTACCGTGGAAGCGTGACCGAGACCAAGACCAGAAGCCCGGAGCACCGGATGGCCGCCGGGGCGTTGGACGGCCTGCGGCAGGACCTGTTCCAGCATGTGCTCGACTTCCGCCCGCTGGCCCCGCTGGGCACCGACGGGCCGGTGATCCGGCGTCTGCCCGGGCCGCTCCGCAAGGGCGCCGTCTGGTTCCCGCACGCCGTGGTGGGACTGGTCGCGCTGATCGCCCTGATGCAGGGCGTCTTCGTGGCGAACGCCTACTCGCCGTTCGGGGTGGCGACCGTCATCACCGCGTTCGTGCCGGCCGGCACGCTGTTGGCGACGCTGGTCCGGCCCCTCCTCGCCTTCTGGGTGTCGGTCGCCTCGACCCCGTTGGTGGCCGTGGTGGGCCACGACCAGTGGCCCTGGTCACCGACCGCCTTCGTCTGCCACCTGGGTGTGCTGATCGTCGTCGCGGCGCGGACCCGCCCGCGCACCGCCGCCTGGATGTGGCTGGTCACCCTGCTCATCGGGACCCTCGTGGAGAACGTCGGCGGCCACAGCTCCGCCATCACCTTCGGCATGGCCCTCACCTCCGCGGTCGCCCTGCTCGTCGTGGTCCTGGTGCAGACCCGGCGGGAGGCGAAGCAGGAGGTGACCGTGCAGCGCACCGTCACCGCAGTGGAACGCGACCGGCGCACGCTCCTCGAGGAGCGCACCACCATCGCGCGGGAACTGCACGACGTGGTCGCCCACCACATGTCCGTCGTCGCGATCCAGGCCGAGGCCGCCCCGTACCGGGTGGAGAACCCGCCGCCCGAACTGGAGCAGGCCTTCGTCACCATCCGAGAGAACGCGGTCGCCGCCCTGACCGAGCTCCGCCGGGTCCTCGGGGTCGTACGGGCGGAGGACCAGGAGCTGCCGGACGCCCCGCAGCCCACGCTGGCGGAGTTGGACCGGCTGCTGGACAACGTCCGTGAGACGGGGCTGGAGACGGAGAAGACCGTCACCGGAGCGGTACGCGTCCTGCCGCAGGGCGTCGAGCTGTCGGCGTACCGGATCGTGCAGGAGGCGCTGAGCAACACCCTCCGGCACGCGCCGGGGGCGCCCGCGAAGGTGGAGATCGGGTACGTGCTCGGCGGGCTGGGGCTCCGTGTCGTCAACGGGCCCCCCAGGGGCCTGGTGAAGCCGTCGCCGGGGGCCGGGCACGGCGTCACCGGGATGCGGGAGCGGGTGGCGATGCTGGACGGCGAGATGACGGCCGGGGAGACGGAGGACGGCGGCTACGAGGTCGCGGTGTTCCTGCCCGTGCCCGTGGACCGCGACCGCGCGGAGCAGGAGGTGGGGGCATGAGCCCGTCCACCATCCGCGTACTGATCGTCGACGACCAGATGATGGTCCGCGAGGGGTTCTCCGTCCTGCTCAACGCGATGCCGGGCATCGAGGTCGTCGGCGAGGCCGTCGACGGCCGGCAGGCCGTGACCCAGGTCGCCGCGCTGCGGCCCGACGTGGTGCTGATGGACATCCGGATGCCCGAACTCAACGGCATCGAGGCGACCCGGCAGATCGTCGCCGCCGACGCGGACGCCAAGGTGCTCGTCCTGACCACCTTCGACCTCGACGAGTACGTGTACCAGGCGCTGCGCGCCGGCGCCTCCGGCTTCCTGCTGAAGGACGCGTCGGCCCGTCAGCTCGCCGACGGCGTACGGGTGGTGGCCTCCGGCGAGGCGCTGCTCGCGCCGACCGTCACCCGGCGCCTGATCACCGAGTTCTCCAAGATCGCCGAAGCCCCCAGGCCGCCCGCCATGGCCCGGATCGGCGACCTCACCGAACGGGAGACGGAGGTGCTCGTGCTCATCGCCCAGGGCCTGTCGAACCAGGAGATCGCCTCGCACCTGGTGGTCGCCGAGTCGACGATCAAGACGCATGTGAGCCGGGTCCTGGTGAAGCTGGGGCTGCGGGACCGGACCCAGGCCGCGGTGTTCGCGTACGAGGCCCGGCTGGTCACGCCCGGGTAGCGTCGGGTCATGCACGTGTCCTTCGATCCTTGGTCACCGGCGTTCGTCGCCGACCCGTACCCCGCCTACGCCGCGCTGCGCGCCACCGGCCGGGCGCACTACTTCGAGCCGACCCGGCAGTGGCTGATCCCGCACCACTCCGACGTCTCCGGGCTGCTGCGCGACCGGCGGCTCGGCCGGACCTATCTGCACCGCTTCACACACGACGAGTTCGGCCTCGACGCGCCGCCCGCCGCCCACGAGCCGTTCCACACGCTCAACGGGAACGGCATCCTCGACCTGGAGGCCCCCGACCACACGCGGATCCGGCGCCTGGTGTCCAAGGCGTTCACCCCGCGCCGGGTCGAGGCGCTCGCCCCGACCGTGGAGCGGCTGGCGGCCGGAATCGTCGAGGAGTTCGTGGCGGCGGGCGGCGGCGACCTGCTCACCGCGTCCCGGAGGCCGACCGGGCGCTGCTGCGGCCGTGGTCGGCGGCGATCTGCGGGATGTTCGAGCTGAACCCGCCGGAGGAGACGGCACGGGCCGCGGTCCGGGCGTCGGTCGAGTTCTCCGCGTATCTGCGCGGGCTGATCGCCGCCCGGCGCGCGAACCCGGGCCCGGACCTGATCACCGCGCTCATCGCCGCCCACGACGAGGACGACCGGCTGAGCGAGCAGGAGATCGTCTCGACCTGTGTGCTGCTGCTCAACGCCGGCCACGAGGCGACGGTCAACGCCACCGCCAACGGCTGGCGGGTGCTCTTCCGGCATCCGGAGCAGCTGGCCCTGCTGCGCGGTGACCACGGGCTGCTGCCGACGGCCGTGGAGGAACTGCTGCGGTACGACACCCCGGTGCCCATGTTCGCGCGCTGGGTCCTGGACGACATCGAGGTGGACGGCACGGTCATCCCGCGCGGTTCGCAGGTCGCCCTGCTCTTCGCCTCGGCCAACCGGGACCCGGAGCGCTTCTCGGACCCGGAGGCCCTGGACCTGACCCGGCAGGACAACCCGCACATCTCGTTCGGGGCGGGGATCCACTACTGCCTGGGCGCGCCGCTGGCCCGGCTGGAGATGACGGCCTCCTTCGGCGCGCTGCTGCGCCGGGCGCCCAGGATGCGGCTGGTCGCGGAGCCGGAGTGGAAGCCGGGGTTCGTGATCCGGGGGCTGCGGGAGCTGCTGGTCGAGGTCTGAGGCGGGGCCGGTCAGAGGCGGGCCGGCACCAGCTCCTCCAGGTACCGCACGGTCTCCGGGTCCGACAGGTCCAGCTCCTCGTACCGGTCGGCGGGCCAGTGGGGGCGGCCGTCGATCCAGGGGACGGGCAGGAAGGGCTCCTCCCGCCGTCCGCGCAGCTCGGCCGTGCCGACCGGGGCGGGCAGTCCGGCCCAGGGGCGCTTGCGCGGGCCGGGGGCCAGCAGCCGCAGCAGGCCCCGCGGGGGAGCGGAGTCGTCGGCGTCGGCCGCGAAGAGGAGCAGCACGGGGTCGGGCCCGGCGCCGGACGGTTCCTCCAGCAGGACGTAGCGCGGGGTCTCGGCGACCGGTCCGTCGGCCTGGCGGGTCAACTGCCGGGCGAGCGGGACGCCTCCCCGCAGGATGCGCAGGAGCGAGTACAGGCCGAGGGCGCCGAAGACCACCGCGAGCACCTGTACCGGCCCGGAGACGGTTCCCGGCCGGACCAGGGTGAGGGTGCCGATGCCGACCGGACAGGCCAGCGGGAAGAGGACCCTGGTGAGCCCGGTCGCCTTCAGCAGGACGGGCACCCGCCACCACGGCCCGGTCCGCACCCCGGCGCCCGGCCGGCCCGGGGGCGCGTCCGGCCCGCGCAGGGCCGCCTGACGGGTGGCCGCGGCGGCGCACACGGCGTACGTCAGCGGCGGTGCGCCGGGCCCGCCGGGCACCCAGGGCGGCCCGGACAGCGGGGCCACGCCCGCGTACGCCGGGGCGGAAAGGGGACCGACGGCGGCCCGCCCCCCGCGCCTGATCAGACGGACCGCCCCGCCGACCAGCCCCACCAGGGCACACAGCAGACCGCCCACCCCGACGGTGTCCATGACGGCGAAGGCGGACGTGCCCTCCAGATCGGCGTTGTACAGGTCGCCTTTCCAGGGGCCGTACGACACGACGAAGCCGGTCTCCCAGTCGTCCAGCAGCGGGCCCCGGTCCGGGTCGCACCGATAGGTCCCGGTGCGCCGCTGGTGGTCGAAGGGGTCGTCCCACCGCACCACGCAGCGGCCGTCACTCTGCTCGCTCAGCACGGTGAGGTCGATCCGCGGGTCGCTCTCCGACTGCTCCGCCCAGACGGTCGCGAGCACGACGCCGGCCAGCCCCGCGACGAGGAGGGCGAGCCACGTCAGGCCGGGCCGCCGGCGAGCCGGTTTCTCCGGCGGAACGGTGAGCCAGGGGGAGCCGGGGCGGTCGGCGGCCGGATGCGGCCCGGTGGCGGTCGTGTGCGGCGGACGGGGCGATGGGCGGTGGCTCAGCGCCCGTACCTGCGGCAGGTCCAGCGTCCTGCGCGCCCGGCGGGCGCCCAGCGGGCGGGCCCGGATCAGCTCCTCGCCGCCGGGCGGGGCCAGCACGCCCCCGGACCGCGGATCGCCGCACCACCACAACACGCCGGCCGTGTCGGTGAGCAGGTGGTAGCGCCACTGTGTGGTGAGGGGCGCGAGTACCAGCAACTCGTCGCCCCGCGGGCCGCCCGCCAGGACGACGGCGGCGCTGCCCCCGCCGCGCTGGACGGCGACCGAGGCATAAGCGGTCCAGGGCCTCGACCCGAGCACCTGGCGCATGCGCCGGACCCGCCCCCGCAGCCAGAGGCCGAGCCCCAGGGCACCGGCGCCGAGCGAGAAGCACCAGGGCCCCAGGACGGCCGCCAGCTCCTCGGCGGAGGCGGACGCGGAGGCCACGACGACCGTGAGGGCGGCGGCCAGCAGCGCGAGGCCCGCGTTCACGCAGTACGAGGCGTGGCGCCGCGCGCGTCCCAGCCCTGCGGCCGTCCCGGGCAGGTCGAGCGCCGTCCGGGCCGGGGCGTCGGGGGACTCGGGGCTGTCAGGCGACGTGGGGGATTCGGGGGTGCCGGAGGCCGTGGGGGTCTGCGGGGTGGCGGGCGATGCGGGTCCTGGTGCCGGAGCCGGTGCGAGTCCCGATGCGGGGGCCGGTTCGGGCGGGGCGGGCTGGGGGGCCGACGCCCGCGCCTCGGGCGCTTCCGGGGCGGTCACCGCGTCCGGCCCGGGTACGGTCGCGGACGCCTCGGCCGCTTCCGGCCCCGTCGCACCCGGCGTACCGGGTACCCCCGGCCTCATGGTCCCGGGCGTACCGGGTGTCCCCGTCCCCGCCGTCCCCGCCGTTCCCGGCGTACCGGGTGCCCCAGGCCCCGCCGTTCCCGCCGTTCCCGGCGTACCGGGTGCCCCTGGCCCCGCCGTCCCCGGCCTCTCGGCCGCCGCCGACCCGGTGGTCCCGGACGGCTCGGTCGCCCCGGGGGGCGTGGGCCCCGTCAATTCGGGTGTGTCCCCCACCGTGCCGCCTCCCCGTCCGCCCCGGTCCTCGGGGTGCCGATCATCCCCCGGGTGCCACCGGCAGCACCAGCCCCCAGGCCCCCGCGCGCACCGTCCAGGTCCGGGTGCGGACCGGGCCGGCGGACTGTATGTCGGCCCGGTAGCGGAAGTCCGGGCCGGAGACCGTGACCGACCTGGCCTCGGCCGTGACCGTCGTGCCGCAGGTGGTGTGGATCACCACGTCCGCGGGGCGGCCGTCGCCGCGCGGGGTCACCGAGAGGCCGTCGACCGGCCGGTCCAGGTCGTTCAGCAGGGCCCCGTCCGCCTCGACCCGGAGCCGGTGTGCGCGCGGCGGCGGCAGGGCGGAGGCCGGCAGGGGCGGGGACGGGCGCACCAGGGCCGTTATCAGGGTCCGCCAGGTGTCCCGGACCGCCGTGACGCCCGGGTGGTTCGGGTGCTCGCCCGGCTCCGGGGCCGGGATGCGCAGATCGCCCACGACCACGCCGTCGCTGTCGTCCACCAGCAGGTCGAGCCGGCGCGCGGTGCCCTCCAGCGCCGAGCGGGCCGCCGCCACCGCGCCCCGGGGCACGCCGAGCGCGTGCGCGAGCTCCAGTGAGGGCGCGGCGCCCACCGGGACCAGGCAGAGCGCCCCGCCGGCCAGCTCCCGCTCCCGGTGGAGCTGGGTCACCGCCCGCAGCAGGGCCCGGTCGTCCCCGATCACCACCGGCCTGCGGGTACCCCTCCGGGCCAGGGCCCGGGCGAACTCCTCCGGGCCGTCCGGGAGGCAGATCTTCACGTCCGCGCCGGCGCTCAGCACGTCCTTCGCGATGCGGACCGACTCGCCGTCGCTGCGGCGCGCCAGGGGGTCGATGAGTACGAGTAGCTGGTGGTCGCCGTCGCCGGGGGGCTCTGCAGCCGACACCTCGGTCCTTCCTCGGGTAGCATCTTGGTGCAAGAGCCCCTTGCGCTATTGCGCCAGGGGCTTCGTCTATTCCGGGGCACCCGGTTCGACGGCTCAGGCTGTGCCGTACATCGTCGTGCGGCAAGGTACGACCTTTACGTACGCCCCCTGACCTTGGACATGCCCCGCCCGGAAGGGGTGTACGCCTGTGCCCGCACTTGTGCTGCTCGGTGCTCAGTGGGGTGACGAGGGCAAGGGGAAGGCCACCGACCTCCTCGGTGGATCCGTCGATTATGTGGTGCGCTACCAGGGCGGCAACAACGCCGGCCACACGGTTGTCGTAGGCGACCAGAAGTACGCACTGCATCTCCTCCCCTCCGGAATCCTGTCGCCGGGGTGTACCCCGGTCATCGGTAACGGTGTCGTCGTCGACCCGGCGGTCCTGCTCTCCGAGCTGAGCGGCCTGAACGAGCGTGGTGTCGACACGTCCAAGCTGCTGATCAGTGGCAACGCCCATTTGATCACTCCGTACAACGTCACGATCGACAAGGTGACCGAGCGCTTCCTCGGCAAGCGCAGGATCGGCACGACCGGGCGCGGCATCGGCCCGACGTACGCCGACAAGATCAACCGCGTGGGCATCCGCGTCCAGGACCTCTACGACGAGTCGATCCTGGAGCAGAAGGTCGAGGCGGCGCTGGAGCAGAAGAACCAGCTCCTGGCCAAGGTCTTCAACCGGCGCGCGATCGAGGCCGGGCGGATCGTCGAGGAGATGCTCCAGTACGCGGAGCAGATCAAGCCGTTCGTCGCCGACACGACGCTGATCCTGAACAACGCCGTCGACGAGGGCAAGGTCGTCCTCTTCGAGGGCGGCCAGGGCACGCTGCTCGACGTCGACCACGGCACGTACCCCTTCGTCACCTCGTCGAACCCGACCGCGGGCGGCGCCTGCACCGGTTCCGGCGTCGGCCCGACGAAGATCAGCCGGGTCATCGGCATCCTCAAGGCCTATACGACGCGTGTGGGCGCCGGTCCGTTCCCGACGGAGCTGCACGACGAGGACGGCGAGGCGCTGCGGCGCATCGGTGGCGAGCGCGGTGTCACCACCGGCCGCGACCGCCGCTGCGGCTGG
>NZ_KL585395.1:40948-45597 GCF_000721935.1 Streptomyces sp. NRRL WC-3549 | reverse complement strand
CGCCCGCCGCTGCGGCTGGTTCGACGCCCCGATCGCGCGGTACGCGACCCGGGTCAACGGCCTCACCGACTTCTTCCTCACCAAGCTGGACGTGCTGACCGGCTGGGAGCAGATCCCGGTGTGCGTCGCGTACGAGATCGACGGCAAGCGCGTCGAGGAACTCCCGTACAGCCAGACCGACTTCCACCACGCGAAGCCGATCTACGAGATGCTGCCGGGCTGGTCCGAGGACATCACGAAGGCCAAGACCTTCGACGACCTGCCGAAGAACGCGCAGGCGTACGTGAAGGCGCTGGAGGAGATGTCCGGCGCCCCGATCTCCGCGATCGGTGTCGGCCCGGGCCGGACCGAGACCATCGAGATCAACTCCTTCCTGTAGGAGCGTGACGTGCTGAGGGCCGCCGGCGTCGCCGGCGGCCCTCAGGCGTGTGCGGGGCCGGTCAGCCCTTGCGCCGGTAGGTGGCCGGGGCGTCGTCCTCGTCCGTGGAGCCCACCCAGGTGAGGGTCAGCCCGTCGGCGCCCTTCATCCGCACCAGGCGGGAGTTGCCGTCCTCGCAGCGGTCCTCGGGTTCCGCGACCGTGTTGATCTGGGGGCCGAGGCGCAGTTCCCTGCTGTTGGCGTAGACGAGGGTGCTCTCGTCCTCGCAGTGGTAGGACGGCCCGTCGTAGACGTACTCGGCGACCACCTCGCCGTAGGCGCCCTGGCGCAGCACCAGGGTGGAGGTGTCGGGGGAGGGCGAGCCGCCCGTCGCCACGGACTCCCAGGTACCGAGGAACTCCGCGGGGACCGGGGTGCTGTTCTCGGACCCCTTGGAGAGGACCGTGCTCTTGCCGTCGTCGTCGGTCCAGGTGAGGGTCGAGTCGCCGGTGGCGCGGACCGTCCACCGCCCGCCGGAGGAGCACTTCTCGTCGGGGATGCTGCCGGTCACCCGCGTCTCGACCACCATCAGGTTGTCGAACGAGACCAGCTCGCCCGAGCCGGAGCACAGCGCCGAGTCGAAGGAGTTGAACGTGGTGACGACGTCGGCGCCGACGTTGCCCTGGGTGATGGTGATGCGGCGGACGGCGACGGTGGTGCCGTCGTCGTCCTTGTCGACGCCCTCCCAGACGCCCAGGTACTCGGGCGCGATGACGCCCTCCACCGCGCCGGACGGGTCGGCGGCCGCCGCGGACGGGGACGCGTGCCCGGTGGACCCGGACGGCTCGCCGGCCGGTGTCCGGTCCGCGGCCGGTTCGCTCGCCGTGCCCCCGGCCTTGTCGTCCCCGCCGTCCGTCCCGTCCGAGGCGTACTGCATGGCCGCGTAGGTGATGCCGCCCGCGAGCAGGGCCACGGCGGCGACCGAGGCGGTCACGAGCAGCGCCGTACGCCGACGCCGGGGCGCGGGCGGGGCGGTCGGGGCGGCCTGCGGCGGGCGGGGGCATGCCGGCGGGGCCGAACCCGGGGCCCGGAGCGGCGGGTGCCGCCGGGCCCGGCGCCGAGGGGCCGGCCGAGGGCGGGGGCGGGGTGCCGTCCGGAGCGGTGAGCGGGGTGAAGGCGGGTGCGGCGGCCGGCGGTGGGGCGGGTTCGGCCGACGGCGCCGGGGCGGCGGGGGGCCGCGGCGTGTGCGCCGCCGGTGCCGGGGAGGGCGGGGGCGGGGTCGGCGGAGCCGCCGGGAGCGGGGGTGCCACTCCGGTCGTGGGCGGCGCGGCCGGGAGCGGAGGCGTGGCCCCCGTCGTGGGGGCCGTGGTGGGCGGCGGCGGGGTCGCGCCCGGGGGCGGTCCGGCCGGCCGGGCCGGGGCGCGGTGGGCCGGACCGTCCGAGTCCAGCAACTCAGCTGCCTTCCGGCCGAGTTCGGCGATCAGTCCGGCGGGCAGCCACGGCTCGGTGTCCTGCGCCACCTCTTCCGTGCGGGCCACCACCTCCTCCGGCGAGGGGCGGTCGGCCGGGTTCTTCGCCAGGCAGGCGCCGACCAGTTCGGTCAGGCCCTCGGGGAGCCCGGTCAGATCCGGCTCCTCCTGGGCGATCCGGTACATCACCGCGTGCATGCCGCTCTCCGAGGAGCCGAACGGATGCCGCCGCGTCCCGGCGAACGCCAGCACCGAGCCCAGCGAGAAGACGTCGCCGGCCGGTGTGAGCACCTCACCGCGCACCTGCTCGGGAGACATGTAGCCGGGCGACCCGATCACCGCTCCGGTGCGGGTCAGCTTCCCGTCGGCCGTCACCGCGTCCAGCGCCCGGGCGATCCCGAAGTCGATCACCCGGGGCCCGTCGATGGTCACCAGGACGTTGGCCGGTTTGAGGTCACGGTGGATCAGCCCGGCGGTGTGGACCGCCGTGAGCGCCTGGGCGAGCCGGTGGCCGAGGATGCGCACCGAGCGCTCCGGCAGCGGCTCCGCGCGTCCGGCGAGCACCGCGTGCAGCGAGGGCCCGGGCACGTACGCCGTCGCCACCCAGGGGGCCGGGGCATCGGTGTCCGCGTCGAGTACGGCCGCGGTCCACTTCCCGCCGACCCGGCGGGCCGCCGCGATCTCCTGCGCGAAGCGCCTGCGGAACTCGGGCTCCGTGGCGAGTTCGGAGCGCACGAGCTTGACGGCGACGGTCCGCCCGCCGCCGGAACGCGCCAGGTACACCTCGCCCATCCCGCCCGCGCCCAGCCGGGCGAGGAGGCGGTAGGGGCCGATGTGTGACGGGTCGTCATGTGTCAGCTGGTCCACGAGCGGATCCTCGCACAGAGGCTGCGTCGCAGGTGGGCGGAGCGAGGCCGCTGGTGCCGTTCCGTTACGCGAGGCGGGGGCCGGGAGCCCGGGGGGTGTGAGGCGGCCCGGCGCGGCCCGGCGTGGGGCGGCGGATCCGGGGCGGCTGGTCCAGACCTTGACAGGTCCAGACCAGCGGGGTTTGAGTGGTCGTCACGTCCGCCCGCCGAGGTGCTCGGCGCGCCGCACCGAAGGAGTGAGCAGCGCTGAACCGCGTCAAGAGGTTCCTGACCGCACTGGGCGCCGTCGTCGCCACGGCCGCCTTCCTCCCCGGGCCCGCGCAGGCCGCCGCGCCCGTCGGCGGGGCGGAGCCCTGTGCGCCGCTGTGGAGCGCCACCACCGCGTACCCGGCCGGTGGCACCGCCTCCCACCACGGGCGCAACTGGAGTGCCGCGTGGTGGACGCAGAACGAGAACCCGGGCGCCACGACCGTCTGGGTGGACCGGGGCGCCTGCACGGGCGGGGAGTCGGACTTCGCCGTCAGCGAGGCCCAGTTCGACGCGATCTTCCCGGAGCGCGCCCCCTTCTACACCTACCAGGGACTGGTCGACGCGCTGCACGCCTATCCGGGCTTCGCCGGCACGGGTACGCCGCAGACCCGGGCGCGGGAAGCCGCCGCCTTCCTGACGCACGCCGACTTCGAGTCGGTCGGGCTGCGGTACGTCAAGGAGATCAACGAGGCCAACTACGGGCGCAAGTGCGACGACACCCAGCCCTACGGCTGCCCGGCGGGGCGGGAGGCGTACTACGGCCGCGGCCCGATCATGTTCAGCTGGAACTTCAACTACAAGGCCGCCGGTGACGCCCTCGGCCTGGACCTGCTGAACGATCCGTGGCTGGTGGAGCGGGATCCCTCGGTGGCCTGGCAGACCGCCCTCTGGTACTGGAACACCCAGAACGGCCCCGGCACGATGACCTCGCACGACGCGATGGTGGGCGGTGCGGGCTTCGGTGAGACCATCCGCTCCCTCAACGGCGCGCTGGAGTGTGACGGCGGCAACCCGGAGTCGGTGGCCTCCAGGGTCGCCCGGTACGAGCGGATCACCGGGATCCTCGGTGTCGCACCGGGGTCCGGGCTCACCTGCTGACGGTGGGGCGGGGGCCGCGCCGACTCCCGTGGAGCCCGACTCAGATGTGTATAAGAGACAGGGGGCGTCCTGGGCCCCCTGGGCGTGCTGCCGAACGAAACGGGCCGGAGCCGCGGTTGAGAGGGGTGCGCGGTGGCTGCGCGGTCGCGCGTGAGGGTCTTCGCGGCGCGATCGTCCGACAACGAACTTTGGTCTAGACCTTGACAGGTTCAGACCATCTGGCTTGAGTGGGTGCACCCCCATGGCGGCGCGCCCACGGCCGCGCCGCACCGAAGGAGTCGATCACGTGATCAAACGTGTCATGAGCCTGCTCACCGCGATCGCCGCGGTCGTCGCGACGCTCGTCATCCTCCCCGCCGCCACCGCCTCGGCGGCCACCTGCGCCCCGGCCTGGGACGCCTCGGCCGTGTACACAGGCGGCGGCTCGGCCTCGTACGACGGGCACAACTGGTCGGCGAAGTGGTGGACGCAGAACGAGCGTCCGGGTGCCTCGGACGTCTGGGCCGACCAGGGCGCCTGCGGTTCGGGCGGCGGCGGCAGCGAGAACCCGGACCCCTCGGGCTTCGTCGTCAGCGAGGCGCAGTTCAATCAGATGTTCCCGAACCGGAGCTCCTTCTACACCTACAGCGGGCTCACGGCCGCGCTGAGCGCCTACCCGGGCTTCGCCAACACGGGCAGCGACACCGTGAAGAAGCAGGAGGCCGCGGCGTTCCTCGCCAACGTCAGCCACGAGACCGGCGGCCTGGTCCACATCGTGGAGCAGAACACCGCCAACTACCCCCACTACTGCGACACCGGCCAGCCCTACGGCTGTCTCTTATACACATC
>NZ_KL585395.1:38524-40719 GCF_000721935.1 Streptomyces sp. NRRL WC-3549 | reverse complement strand
CCCCATCCAGCTCAGCTGGAACTTCAACTACAAGGCCGCCGGTGACGCACTCGGCATCGACCTGCTGGGCAACCCCTGGCTGGTGGAGCAGGACGCAGCCGTGGCCTGGAAGACCGGCCTCTGGTACTGGAACACCCAGTCGGGACCCGGCACCATGACCCCCCACAACGCCATCGTCAACGGTGCCGGATTCGGTGAGACCATCCGGTCCATCAACGGCAGCATCGAGTGCAACGGCGGCAACCCCGGCCAGGTCCAGAGCCGCGTCAACACCTACCAGTCGTTCGTCCAGATCCTCGGCACCACCCCCGGCTCGAACCTGAGCTGCTGAACTCGGCCCCACCCCGAGGAAAGAGGGGCGTGCCCGGCGGCGGCCGGGTACGCCCCCGATTCGGTTCCCGGCCCGGGTGATTGGCAGGATCACCCACCATGACAACGGACAGCGGCACACCACCGGCCGGCCCCCGCTCCCCGCTCGCCCTGATCGACGACGCCCTCGCCCTCCCCTTCCCGGCCGGGGAGGAGAGCGAGGACAACGGCGTACGCAGCAGCGGCCCCGGGCACCATCTGCTGATCCTGCGCGCGGGGCCGGACTTCTGGGACGACCGGTCCACGGAGCGGGTCGAGGCGTCGGAGGAGGAGATCGAGGCGGAGTTCAGCGCGGTGGCCACCGCCCTGACCGAGCGGTGGGGCGAGCCGGAGACCGTCGAGCTCTGGCCGTATCTGGAGGAGGACGCCACCCCCGCGCCCGAACCCCTGGGCCAGCTCAGCAATCTGGCCGGGAGCATGCAGCTCTGGCGTCCCCCGGCCGGGGGCCCGGAGGGCGGACGGTGGCTGGGCCTGGCCGTGGGGCAGGCCGACCCGGAGTTCCCCATCTGGCTGCTGGCCGCGGTCGGTGAGGTGTCCGCGCTGCCCGCCTGAGCGCGGACCTCAGAGCACGGCCGGCTTCACGGACATCAGCAGGTGCCGGTGCGTGGCCGTGTCCGGGGTGGCCTCGCCCGGCGTGACCATCGCGCGCCGGCCGGCGCCCATCAGGCTCAGCCGGACCGTCGGCTCCTCGATGGAGGACAGCGCGTCCATGAGGTAGACGGGGTTGAAGGCCACCGTCATCCCGCCGGCCCCCTCCAGGGTGGCGGGCAGCCGCTGCGAGGCCACGTCGTCCTCGTACCCCGCCTGGAGCAGCACCGAGCCGTCCGGGCCGTCGGTGAAGGCCAGTTGGAGCGGGCTGCCGCCGTCCGCCACGACGGCGACGCGCCTGACGGCCTCCACCAGAGCCGCCCGGTCCAGCACCGCGACCGCCGGGTCGGCCAGCGCGAACAGTGTGTCGTGGGCCGGCAGTCTGCCGTCGAGCAGCCGCACCGTCGTCCGTGCGCCGGCGTGCTCGAAACCGGCCGACCCGTCGTCCAGCGCGACACTGACCAGGCCGGACCGGCCCAGCGTCCGGGCGATCTCGGTCAGCCGGCGGGCCGACACCAGGACATCGGCCTCGACATCGGGAGCGGCCGCCTTCCAGGGCAGGGTGCGCACCGCGTAGCGGTACCGGTCGCTGGCCGCCAGCGTCATCGTGGAGCCGTCGAGCACCAGCCGGACGCCGGTGAGGGCCGGCAGGGTGTCGTCCCGCCCCGCGGCCACCGCCACGTCCGCGACCGCCGCCGCGAACCGCGCGGCCTCCACCGCACCGCGGACCTCCGGGAGGGGCGGCAGCGCCGGATAGTCGTCGAGCGGCAGGACCGAGAGGCCGAACCGGGCGCCGGACGCGGTCACCGTGAACCGGGGCCCCTCGACCACGCACCGCACCGGACCGTCCGGCAGCACCTTGCAGATGTCGAGCAGGCGCCGCCCCATGACCAGCACCTGGCCGGGCCGCACCGTGGCGGCCTCGGTCTCCACGCACGCCGACGCCTCGAAGTCGAGGCCCGAGACGCGCAGCCGTCCGTCCGACGCGTCCAGAAGCAGACCGCCCAGTACGGGAACGGGTGACCGGGCCGGCAGCACCCGGGCGGCCCAGGCCACGGCCTCGGTCAACGCACCACGCTCAGTCAGGAACTCCACGGCAGGGCCTCTCTCGTCCGGCGTACGACGCGGTCGAGAACAGACGCTAGGCGGCACCACTGACATTGATGCTGATACCCAGGTCCCGGTGGTCGTGGCTCTGCCACTGACTGACGTCCTGCTGGGCTGTCAGTCATCGGCGG
>NZ_KL585395.1:30804-38325 GCF_000721935.1 Streptomyces sp. NRRL WC-3549 | reverse complement strand
ACAGCGACCACCCCCGTGGGCCGCTGCCGCCGAGCCCCTCCGGCGTCGGCCGACGCCCTCCGGTCTCCCCCGAACGGGGCGTTCCCCGGCGTCCCCCGACGCCTCCGGGGAGCCCCGGAACTCCCTCGGGACTCTAGGCGGAGCGGGCCGCCGACGGGGAGATTCACTTCGCACGGTGAGGGCGTCCAGGGGGTATCAGAGCGCACAGTCGAACCGGTACCCTGCACTCCGGTTCGGTAGGCAGAGCGGGGGACGAGTGCGCGCGCGGGAACGGGCCGACGACGTACTGCGGATGTACCGGCTGGCACGCACCGGGGGCTCGCCGGACCTGCTGCGCTGGCTGGCCCGGCGGGCCGACGGATGGGCCGGGCTCCTCGACGGCGACGGCACGGTGCTCCAGGCCGTGTCCGGGACGGCGCGGTGGCCGGGGCAGGAGGCCGCGGCCCTCGCGTCCCGCGCCGCACGGGAACTGACGGTGCGCGGCGCGCGAGCCTACTCGCTGGAGGCCGGCGGGTGTACGGCGCTGCTGCTCCCCCTCGACGGCGTGTCCCGGGGCCGCGACACCCTCCTCGCCGTCGTCGCGTCCCGGCCGGCACCCGCCGGGCTGGCCACCCTGCTCGCCGACGCGACGATGCCGCTGGGCCTGGCCTGGGCCTCGGAGAGCGTGGAACGCAAACGGCGCCGCGTCGACCTCGCCGAGTTCCGTGGACGGGAGGCCGTGCTGCACCTGCTGATGACCGGCCAGCTCTCCATCGCCCACCAGGTCGCGGGCGCGCTGCGGCCGAAGCTCCCCGACCCGGTCCGCGTCTGCGTCGTCGAGTGCTCGGGCGGGCAGCGGGACGAGGTGGCCCGGATCTGCGCGGACGCCTCCGGCGGCCGGACCTGGATCGTGCGCTGCCCGGTGTACGCACGTCATCTGATCCTGATCACGCCGGCCGAGCCGGAGGCGGAACGGGGGACCGCCGGGGCGCCGGAGGACGTCCCGCTCGACCGCGCCGTGGCCGACCTGGTGGACGACTGCGTCGTCGGCGTCAGCGAGGACATGCCGCTGTCCGACACGGCGGCCGCCTACCGCCAGGCCTTCCCGGTTCGGCTCCGCGCCCGAACCGGCCCTGGTCGTCGGAGCCGCCGGGGCGCGGTGGGCGGACGCGTTGCTCGCCCCGCTGCTCACCCACCTGCCGCGCCGCTCCCAGGACCCGGGCAGCCAGGAACTCGCGGCGACCCTGGCGTCCTGGCTGGCGTTCTCCTCCCACGCCACCCGGCACCTGAAGATCCACCGCAACACCCTCGCGGCCCGGCTCCGGTTGATCGGCGGACTGCTGGGCCTGGACCTGAACCGTCTCGGCGACCAGGCCGCCCTCGACCTGGCCCTCTGCGTCAGGGCGGCCCCGGCCCCGCACCGCACCGAACCCCGCCGCGGACGCCGGGAACAGGGGGCGGCGGTACCGGACCTGGACGCGGTCCTGTGCGGCCCGGGCGTCCAGAACTGGGCGGCCCAGCAGCTACGGCAACTCGCCCCGGCCGGCCCTGCCGCCGAGGAGACGCTGCGCACCTGGCTGCGCTGCGAGGCCCAGCTCGGGCCGACCGCGGCGGAGCTGGGGATCTCCGTACCGGGGGCGCGCAAGCGGCTCGTCCGGCTGGAATCGGTGCTGCACCGGTCACTGCTCCAGGCGCCCAGCGCGCGCTACGACCTCTGGATGGCGTTCCGGGCGGCGGACCTCGTGGCGTGAGCCGGGAGGGGCCGGGGGCGGTCAGTCCGCGCGCGTGTACGTCAGGCTCTCGCCGGTCTCCGGGATCTCCCGCCGCAGGCTGCCGTCGGGCAGCAGGGTCAGGACGGTCGGTTTGCCGGGGGTGCACGACGAGGCCGGTTCAGCGGTCACGACGCGGGAGGGCCCGATGCGGACCGGGGAGCCGGAGCCGGGCTCGCTCTGCAACTCCGCCCGGAACACGCAGTGGTAGGAGCCGCCCGTGTCCAGCGGCCCCTCGGCGGTGAGGGACAGGACCGTGTCGCCGACGCCGCCCTGCTGGATCACGAGCCGGCGGGTGGACTGCCCGGCGCCGCCTTCGACGGAGCCGGACCAGGTACCCGGATAACCGGCGGGGAGGGACCCGTCGCCGTTCTGCCCGTCGGTGGAGGCGTCCGCCGACGGGCCGGTGGAGGGGCCCGGGGAGGCCCCGCCGGACGGGGAGTTCGTGGGGGAGGGGGGCGGGGAGGCGGTCGTGCGGTGGTCACCGCCGTCCATGAAGCTGTAGACCGTCCAGCCCGCCCCGACGGCGACGAGCACCGCCACCACGGCCAGCGCGACGGCCGGCACCGTACGACGGCGCTCCGGTACGGGCCGGGGCGGCGCGGACGGACGGTACGGAGGTGTGTGGGCGTACGCCGGGACCGGCGGCGAGGGGAAACCGTACGGAGGGGGCGGCGCGGCCGGGCCGGCCGGGGCGGGCGGCGGGTGGACGGCGCCGGGAGGCTGCCCCGGGGGCGGGCCCACGGGCCCCGGGGGCGGGGCTCCCGCCCCTTGCGGTGCCGCCGGAGGGCCGACGGGCGGGAACGCTGCGGGGGGACCGGCGGGCGGTACGGGACCGGGGGCCGTGGCCTGTGGTGCCCGCGGGGCGGAGGGGCCGGTGTGCGCCCCCGGCGCCTCCGGCGGTTCCTCCCGCGTCTCCTGACGCGTCCGCAGGCCGTCCGGGCCGTCCGGGTCGTCCGGTTCCCGCGGGTCCTCGGCGTCGAGCAGGCCGACCGCGTGCCGGCCGAGCTGGGCGATCAGTGCCCCGGGGAGCCAGGGCTCGGCCGTCTCCGTCTCGCCCAGCCGTTCCAGCACGGTGTCCGTGGCCGGGCGCTCGGAGGGCTCCTTGGCCAGGCAGTCCCGGATCAGTCCGGCGAGGTCCCCCGGTATGCCGGTGAGGTCCGGGTCCTCCTGCGCGATGCGGAACATCAGCGCGTGCGCCGCGCTGTCCGCCATGCCGAACGGCATCCGCCCGGTGGCCGCGTACGTGAGGACCGAGCCGAGGCAGAACACGTCGCACGCGGCCGTCACCCGCTCACCGCGCACCTGCTCGGGCGACATGAACCCGGGGGAGCCGATCAGCGCGCCGGTACGGGTGAGGCCGCCCGCCGTGGCGGTGTCCAGCGCCCGGGCGATACCGAAGTCGATGACCCGGGGGCCGTCGATCGTGACCAGCACGTTCGAGGGCTTGAGGTCGCGGTGGACGATCCCGGCGCGGTGGATGTCCCGGAGGGCCCGGGCCAGCCCGGATCCCAGTATCCGGACGGAGCGTTCGGGGAGTGGACCGTACGCTTCCGAAGCGGCCGCCGGGGCTCCCGGGCGCCCGGAGACGATCCGGTGGAGCGAGGGGCCCGCGACGTAACCGGTGGCCACCCACGGCACCGCCGCCTCGGTGTCCGCGTCCAGCACGGGAGCGGTCCAGGCACCGCCCACCCGGTGGGCCGCCCGCACCTCCGCCCGGAAGCGGTCGCGGAACTGCTGCTGCTCCGCCAGCTCGGGGCGGACCAGCTTGAGGGCGACCGTACGGCCCCGGTCCGACCGGGCCAGGAACACCTGGCCCATCCCGCCCGCGCCGAGACGCCCCAACAGGCGGTACCGGCCGATGCGTTGCGGATCGCCGGAGCTCAGCTTCTCCATGGTGCGCCTCCTCCCCCGTACGGCCGTGGAGGACGGCCGCGCTCCGAGAATAGCGGCGCCCCGGACGGCCCCCCAGCCCCGGACTGCCTGCCGCCGCCCGGGACGGGGCGCGGCGGGCCCGGTGCCCTGCCGGACCACGCCACCAGCCCGTACGCGGTGGCCATGGAGTTCCACCGCCCCGCCCGCCTACGCTCGCCGTATGACCCCTCGTGATCCTCGCCCGTCCCGTGCCCCGTACGCCGATCCCGCCGCCGGAGCCGCCGTCAAGGCCGCCGACCGCGCGCACGTCTTCCACTCCTGGTCCGCCCAGGGCCTGATCGACCCGCTCGCCGTCGCCGGCGCGGAGGGCGCGTACTTCTGGGACTACGACGGCAACCGGTACCTGGACTTCACCAGCGGCCTCGTCTTCACCAACATCGGCTACCAGCACCCCGTGGTGGTCGCCGCGATCCAGGAACAGGCCGGCCGGCTCACCACCTTCGCGCCCGCGTTCGCCGTCGAGGCGCGTTCCGAGGCCGCCCGTCTGATCGCCGCGCGCACCCCGGGCGACCTGGACAAGATCTTCTTCACCAACGGTGGTGCCGAGGCGGTCGAGCACGCCGTCCGGATGGCCCGTGTGCACACCGGGCGCACGAAGGTGCTCTCCGCCTACCGCTCGTACCACGGCGCCACCTCCACCGCGATCAACCTCACCGGGGACCCGCGCCGCTGGGCCTCCGACACCGGCTCGGCGGGGGTCGTCCGCTTCTGGGCGCCGTTCCTCTACCGCTCGCCCTTCTACGCCTCCACCGAGGCCGAGGAGTGCGCCCGCGCGCTCCAGCACCTGGAGGACACCCTCGCGTTCGAGGGGCCGTCGACGGTCGCCGCCGTCATCCTGGAGACGATCCCGGGCACGGCGGGCATCATGCCCCCGCCGACCGGTTACCTCGCGGGTGTGCGTGAGATCTGCGACCGGTACGGGATCGTCTTCGTCCTCGACGAGGTGATGGCCGGCTTCGGGCGGACCGGCGCGTGGTTCGCCGCCGACCACCACGGTGTCGTACCGGACCTGATGACGTTCGCGAAGGGCGTCAACTCCGGTTACGTGCCGCTCGGCGGGGTCGCCATCGGGGCGGAGATCGCCGCCACCTTCGAGACCCGCCCCTACCCCGGCGGGCTCACCTACTCCGGACATCCGCTGGCCTGTGCGGCGGCCGTGGCCACGCTCGGCGTCATGGAGGACGAGAAGACCGTGGAGAGCGCCGCGCACCTGGGCGAGCACGTCCTCGGCCCCGGCCTGCGCGAGATCGCCGGGCGCCACCCGTCGGTCGGCGAGGTCCGCGGCCTGGGGGCGTTCTGGGCGCTGGAGCTGGTCCGGGACCGGGAGACCCGCGAACCCCTGGTCCCGTACAACGCGACGGGCGAGGCCAACGCCCCCATGGCGGCCTTCGGGGCGGCCTGCAGGAAGAACGGCCTGTGGCCCTTCATCAACATGAACCGCACGCACGTCGTCCCCGCCTGCAACATCACCGAGGCGGAGGCGAGGGAGGGTCTCGCGGCCCTGGACGCGGCCCTCTCCGTCGCCGACGAGCACACCGTGGAGGCGGTGTGACGCCTCCCGGGGCGGCCCGCGGACGACGGCGGCCCCGGGCCGCACCCGGATCCGGGCAGGCCCAGGTCGTTAAGGTGACCTGAGCCGAGAACGGGAGAGGGGCACGTCATCATGCCTGCGAGGGGAGCTGTGAACCGCAGTACGCTGCGGCAGCAGATCGCCGACGCGCTGCGTGACGAGGTGCTCGCGGGGCGTCTGCGGCCGCGCGTGGAGTTCACCGTCAAACAGATCGCCGAGCAGTACGGGGTGTCCGCGACCCCCGTCCGCGAGGCGCTGTTCGATCTCTCCGCGCAGGGGCTGCTCGAATCCGACCAGCACCGCGGCTTCAGGGTCCGGGAGTTCAGCGTCGCCGACTACCGGTCGATGGTGGAGGCCCGCGCCCTGGTCATCGACGCGGTGTTCCGGGGCCTCTTCGACCGCGCCGGCGCGGTGCACGGGCTGCTCGCCGCCCATCAGGCCGCCCTCGTCTCGGTGCGCCGCCGGGCCGAGGAGGCCGCGCGCGCGGCCCGCGGCGGCGACCTCGACATCCTCATCGGCTACGACCTGCGGTTCTGGCGGGAGCTGGGCGCGGTCGTCGGAAACCCGTACCTCACCGACTTCCTGCACCGGCTGCGGGTGCAGGCCTGGGTCTTCGCCGTCCCGTACCTGCGGGCGGACGCCGGGGTGCGCGACTGGCTGTGGAACGGCCACCCGGAGCTGGTGGAGGCGTTCGTCACCGCCGACGGCGACGCCGTACGCGCGGTACTGGACGCCTACTACGCCCACGGGCTGAGCTGGGCGGACCGGCTGGCCGCCGACGACCCCCCGCACCCGGGCCACGGCGAGGGCTGACGTCCCCGGCCCGGACGGCCCGGGACGCCCCTGTACGGCGTCCGCGGCGGCGCCTTCCGCCTCCGTGCCCCCCGCGCCCTGTGCGCCGGGTCCGGGCCGCATTACGCTGGCCGGACCATCGCACGAACCCGTTGGAGAGCGAGACTTCGTGGCCTGTGACCTGTGGCTGGTCCCCCTCGTCGATGTGCTGTGCCACAGCCCCGACAACCCCTTCGCCGAAGAGATCGCCGTCTTCGACAAGGCGCTGGGCGAGGCGGGGCTGCCCCCCGTCCCCGTCTACGCCTACATGCCGGGACTCACCGGGGACGTCGCCCCGGTCGCCGGCTTCGACTACGACGCGCTGCACTTCCTGCGCCGCGCCCACCTGCTCCAGCTGAGCGGGCTCGCCGTCACCCCGGTCGACGAGCTGGGCGGGGACTACGAGCAGGTGCTGGAGATGTTCGAGCAGGCCGCCCAGGGCTCCCACCTGGTGTGGCACTACGACCACGCGGGGGCGTACGTCCCGGTGGACTTCCCCGCCCCGCTCTGCGACGACGAGTTGCTGGCGGGCGGCGGTCCGCTGGGGTCCTCCCACGGGCTGCTGCGCGAGCTGGAGGCCGTCGCCCCGTCCATCGGCATCGACCCGGCCAACCCGCCGGCCGCGCCCCTCCCGCCCATCGGCCCGACCACGCTCGAAGAGCCGGCCGGGCCGCTCCTGCCCGACGACAGCCCCTTCGCCCGCGAGCGCCACGTCTGGCTGGGGCTGCACGCCGCGGCCACCCGGAGCCTCGCCCAGGGCTCCATGATCGTCTTCAGCTGACCGGCTCCGGGGGCCGCCCCGGCAGATCCAGGGATCTACCGGGGCGGCTCCGGAGGCCGCTGGCGCGGCATGTTCGGCCGGACCGCCGCGGGCATGGTGAGGCGGCCGGGGTGCGCGCCCTGCTCCGGCCGGCCGCCGACCGCCCCCGACACCAGCGACTGCACCCCCATGGGCGCCGGACCGGCCCGGAACTCCACCATCCAGTCCGCCGTCTCCATGCGGACGAGCTCGGTGACGTCCTCGGAGAACCTCCGCAGCACCCCCAGGCACCGCTCCGCGGCCTCGCTGGCCGTGCCCTCGGTCGGGCCGAGCACCTCCCGTACGGACTCCGAGGACCAGTCGAACTGGAGTACCTGGAGGCGTCGCTGCACGGCCTGAGCCGTCGCGAGATTCCTTATCCAGCCGGAGGTGAAGCCGAAGTACCGGTCGCACGCCATGCACGCGGCGCCCAGCAGCAGCGACAGATAGCCCCAGCCGGCCGAGCCGTGCAGCTCCCCGGTCAGGTCCAGCAGCGGGAGGGCGGCGCCCGCGACGACACCGACCGCCGTACCGAGGCGCAGCAGGCGGGCCAGGCGCCGCTTGCGGACCCGGTCGTGCAGGTACCAGTCGGCGGTCCGCAGGGCACCGGCCTCCACCCAGCGGTACAGCTCGTCGAG
>NZ_KL585395.1:14321-30611 GCF_000721935.1 Streptomyces sp. NRRL WC-3549 | reverse complement strand
GAGCCGCTCGGCGGGTTCCCCCCAGTCGCCGAGGGGGAAGGCGCGGGCGGTCAGGTCGCGCGGCCCCGCACCGTAGCGCGAACCGGACCGTTCGCTTCCGGTATCTGCGCCGGATCCCGCGCCGGACTCCTTGCGGGGCGGCCCTTCGGGCTGCATCTCCGGCTGACTCACCGGGGCACTCCTCTGCACTCTGAGTTCGGCGCGTATCGGCGTGTGGTGACGCGGATCGGCACGGCTGGACGGACACGGCGGGGGCGGATCACGGCATATGACCTAAGGCCCCACCCGCGTAACTCTGCGTTACCTGCGGTGTGCGTGTGCGTAGGGATACGCCTGCCCTTCCTACCGCCGAATGGTGGGCCACGGGGTCGAAATCGCGGGATTCCCGGGTGGGCACGGCCTCTGGTCAGGTATAGGAGTGCGACAGCCGCATTTTGAAACTCACTCGAAAGAGTTGCTCCCTGGCGGGTGGGGCGCACCCTCCGGCGAACACGTAGGCTCGGCGTACCGAAACAATCCGTCGTCGAAATGCCAGGAGTGACCGTGATTCCCGGTGGTGGTCAGCCCAACATGCAGCAGCTGCTCCAGCAGGCCCAGAAGATGCAGCAGGACCTTGCCGTGGCCCAGGAGGAACTGGCCAGGACCGAAGTCGAGGGACAGGCGGGCGGAGGGCTGGTGAAGGCCACCGTGACCGGGTCCGGCGAGCTCCGCGGCCTGGTGATCGATCCCAAGGCCGTGGACCCGGAGGACACCGAGACGCTCGCGGACCTCGTGGTCGCCGCGGTGCAGGCGGCGAACGAGAACGCGCAGCAGCTCCAGCAGCAGAAGCTGGGCCCGCTGGCCCAGGGGCTGGGCGGCATGCCGGGCCTGCCCTTCTGAATCCCGGCCCGGCCTCGGGCCGGGCAGGGTCCCGGTGGGCGGGGCCCTGTAGCTACCCGTCCGTACCGGCTACGGTACGAGCAGGAAAAGGAAAGGCGTTCCGTTGTACGAAGGCGTGGTTCAGGAGCTGATCGACGAACTGGGCAGGCTGCCCGGCGTCGGTCCCAAGAGCGCGCAGCGGATCGCCTTCCACGTCCTGCAGGCCGAGCCCACCGACGTGCGCCGTCTGGCCCACGCGCTCCTGGAGGTCAAGGACAAGGTCCGCTTCTGCGAGGTCTGCGGCAACGTGGCGCAGCAGGAGCAGTGCGCCATCTGCCGGGACGCGCGGCGCGACCGGACGGTCATCTGCGTGGTCGAGGAGCCCAAGGACGTCGTCGCGATCGAGCGGACCCGGGAGTTCCGGGGCCGGTACCACGTGCTCGGCGGCGCGATCAGCCCGATCGAGGGCGTCGGCCCCGACGACCTGCGCATCCGGGAGCTGCTCGCCCGGCTCGCGGACGGCACCATCACGGAGCTGATCCTGGCCACGGACCCCAACCTGGAGGGCGAGGCCACCGCGACCTACCTCGCGCGCATGGTGAAGCCGATGGGGCTGCGGGTGACGCGGCTGGCCAGCGGCCTGCCGGTGGGCGGCGACCTGGAGTACGCCGACGAGGTCACCCTCGGCCGCGCGTTCGAGGGGAGGCGGCTGCTCGATGTGTGACCCGGCACCTGACGTCGTCCTTATGCGGGACGGCGCTACGTTCTACCCACCGTTCGCGGCCGTGCCCACCGGGAGGTCCCCTCGATGTCCGATGCCACGCTGAACTCCGTCACGCAGGACCCGGACGACTTCGCCGTCCAGATCGCGGACCAGATCAAGACGTTCATCGTCGCGGTCGCCGAGGTGTCCAAGGCCGAGGAACCCGAGGAGGCCGTGCCGGTCCTGCTCCTCCAGGTCTCCCAGCTGCTGCTGGCCGGCGGCCGGCTCGGCGCGTACGAGGACATCCTCCCGGACGAGCGCTACGAGCCGGACCTCGGCGCCGAACCGGACGCCGACGGGCTCCGTGAGCGCTTCGCCGTCCTGCTGGAGCCCATCGACGTCTACTCCGAGGTCTTCGACCCGTACGAGCCGCGTAAGCCTCCCGTCCCGCACCGGATCTCCGACGACCTGGCCGACCTGGTCACGGACCTCGGCCACGGGCTGGGCCACTACGAGGCGGGCCGGACGGCCGAGGCCCTGTGGTGGTGGCAGTTCTCGTACTTCTCCAACTGGGGCTCCACCGCGTCGGCCGCCCTGCGCGCCCTCCAGTCGCTGATCGCCCACATCCGGCTGAACCAGCCGCTGGAGGAGCTGGACGGGCTGGACACGGACCAGGACCCGGGCGACGGGGATCTGGCGGAGGAGGCGGGGCGGGTGATGGCCGCGGAGATCGCGGGACCGCTGGGGCTGCGGCCGGTCAACTGACGGCCGCGCCACGCTCCCCGGCGGGGGTGCGAGGCCGGCCGGGGGGTTCGTCCCGTGCCGCCCGTGTGTGTCCTGGGCCACAAACAGGCGTGCTCCGGCGAAGGACGGGGCAGCAGCCCCGTACGAGCAGTTCGGGCCGACACGCCTGACCACGTGGTGAGCGGGACATCTCACCATCTGGTAAGGACGGGGCGATTCCGGACTGCTCGTTAAACTGAGCCGACAGCACCATTATTGAGCGAGGAGCGCACGTGGGCCTTGTCGTGCAGAAGTACGGAGGCTCCTCCGTAGCCGATGCCGAAGGCATCAAGCGCGTCGCCAAGCGAATCGTCGATGCCAAGAAGAACGGCAACCAGGTGGTTGTCGTGGTGTCCGCGATGGGCGACACGACGGACGAGTTGATCGATCTCGCCGAGCAGGTATCACCGATGCCAGCCGGTCGGGAGTTCGACATGCTGCTGACCGCCGGAGAGCGGATCTCCATGGCCCTGCTGGCGATGGCGATCAAGAACCTGGGCCATGAGGCGCAGTCGTTCACGGGCAGCCAGGCCGGTGTCATCACCGACTCGGTCCACAACAAAGCGCGCATCATCGATGTCACGCCGGGCCGCATCAGGACCTCCATCGACGAGGGCAACATCGCCATCGTCGCCGGGTTCCAGGGTGTGAGCCAGGAGGGCAAGAACATCACCACCCTCGGCCGCGGGGGGTCCGACACGACCGCCGTCGCGCTGGCCGCCGCGCTGGACGCCGAGGTCTGTGAGATCTACACCGACGTGGACGGTGTCTTCACCGCCGACCCCCGGGTCGTACCGAAGGCCCGGAAGATCGACTGGATCTCCTTCGAGGACATGCTGGAGCTGGCGGCGTCCGGTTCCAAGGTGCTGCTGCACCGCTGCGTCGAGTACGCACGCCGTTACAACATCCCGATCCACGTCCGCTCGTCCTTCTCCGGACTGCGCGGCACCTGGGTCAGCAACGAGCCGCAAGGGGACCAGCAGGTGGAGCACGCCATCATCTCCGGAGTCGCCCACGACGTCTCCGAGGCCAAGGTCACGGTCGTCGGTGTGCCCGACAAGCCGGGCGAGGCCGCAGCCATCTTCCGCGCCATCGCGGACGCCGAGATCAACATGGACATGGTGGTGCAGAACGTCTCCGCCGCCTCGACCGGTCTGACGGACATCACGTTCACGCTGCCCAAGTCCGAGGGCCACAAGGCCATCGACGCCCTGGAGCGCAACCGGGCCGGCATCGGCTTCGAGTCGCTGCGCTACGACGACCAGATCGCGAAGATCTCCCTGGTCGGCGCCGGTATGAAGACCAATCCCGGGGTCACCGCCGGTTTCTTCGAGGCGCTGTCCGACGTCGGTGTGAACATCGAGCTGATCTCGACGTCCGAGATCCGCATCTCGGTGGTCACCCGGGCCGACGAGGTCAACGAGGCCGTGCGCGCCGTGCACACCGCCTTCGGCCTCGACAGCGACTCCGACGAGGCCGTCATCTACGGGGGCACCGGACGATGACGCGGTGCCGCCCGTCGCTCGCGGTCGTGGGTGCGACCGGGGCGACCGGCGGCGTCATGCTCCAGATCCTCTCGCAGCACGCGGACGTCTGGGGCGAGGTCAGACTCGTCGACTCGCCGGGTACGGCCGGCCGCAAGCTGGTCGTACGCGGCGAGGAGACCGAGGTGCTCCCGCTCGACGGGGCGGCCTTCGACGGGGTGGACGTGGCCCTGTTCCTGGTGCCGGACGAGGTGTCCGCCCGCTGGGCACCGGTCGCCGCCGCCCGCGGGGCGGTGGTCGTGGACGACTCGGCCGCGTTCCGGCAGGAGGCCGACGTGCCGCTGGTCGTCCCGGAGATCAACCCCCATGCCGCGCGGCGCAGGCCCCGCGGCATCGTCGCGTCGCCCCACTGCACGACGCTCTCGCTGATCGTCGCCGTCGGAGCCCTGCACGCGGAGTTCGGCCTGCGGGAACTCGTCGTCTCCTCCTACCAGGCGGTGAGTGGTGCCGGCCGGGACGGCGTCGCCGCCCTCCGCGAGCAGCTCTCCCTGGTGGCCGGCACGGAGCTGGGCACCAGCCCCGGGGACGTACGGCGGGCCCTGGGCGACGGGGGCAGCGGCCCGTTTGCCGCCCCGGTGGCGCTGAACGTGGTGCCCTGGGCGGGCACGGACGCCGGCGACGGTTGGTCCTCCGAGGAGACGGCGATCCGCGGGGAGTGCCGCAAGATCCTGGGACTGCCCGCACTGAAGGTGGCGGCGACCTGCGTGTACGTCCCCGTCGTGGCGACCCACTCCGTGTCCGTGCACGCCCGCTTCGAGAACGAGGTGGCCGTGGCACGCGCGCACGAGATCCTGGCGACCGCGCCCGGGGTCGTGCTCTTCGACTCCCCGGCGTCCGGAGACTTCCCCACCCCGTCGGATGTGGTGGGTACCGACCCGACCTGGGTGGGCCGGGTGCGGCAGTCGATGGACGATCCGTGCGCCGTCGAGATGTTCATCTGTGGAGATAATCTCCGAAAAGGTGCGGCGCTCAATGTGGCGCAGATTGCCGAATCGATCGCTGCGGAATTTCACCGGGATTGATCGAAAGTGTTTTGTAGGATCTGTGTGCGCCCTGTGAGCGATTCGCTGGTCCGAACCTCTTGAGCTGGGGCGTTGCCGTATCGGACGATGATCTCCTGGCCTCCCGCAACCGCTAGTCGGATGCGGCGCGTCTATGTCGTCACTTCTTGCGTGGCTGGATGCGTTTATGAGGCATTTGGGGAAGAGCAGGTACGAATGAGGGCATGTCGCACAGCATCGAACGCGGTGCCGTACGCGTACAACCCTGACGGGGAGAAGCGTGTCCAACTGGCGTGGCAGAGGTTCTCGACATCACAGTGGTGGGCCCGTTGCGAGGCGCTTCGGTGCGCCCGCTCCGGCGGCCCCGTGCGGCCGGCGGTATGCCGGTGATCGCCCCCATGCCCGCCGCGCAGGCCGCCGGTCTGCCGTCGCAGCGCGAAGGCGTTGAGGAGACGGTGGCGGCGGGAACGACGGTCGACCATCTCACCGAGACCTACCGCGCCCACTACCGCTCGCTGCTGGGCCTCGCGGCCCTGCTCCTGGACGACACGGCGTCCTGCGAGGACGTGGTGCAGGAGGCGTTCATCCGGGTGCACTCGGCGCGCAACCGCGTGCGTGACCCGGAGAAGACCCTGGCCTACCTCCGGCAGACCGTCGTCAACCTCTCCCGTTCCGCGCTGCGCCGGCGCATCCTCGGGCTGAAGCTGCTCTCCAAGCCGATGCCGGACATGGCGAGCGCGGAGGAGGGGGCGTACGACCAACTGGAGCGGGACGCGCTGATCAAGGCGATGAAGGGCCTCCAGCGGCGCCAGCGCGAGGTGCTGGTGCTGCGCTACTTCTCCGACATGACGGAGTCTCAGGTAGCGGAGACGCTGGGCATATCGCTCGGCTCGGTGAAGGCGTACGGCTCACGGGGCATAGCGGCACTGCGCGTCACGATGGAGGCGCAGGCATGAGCAGGCCGGAACACAGGCGCGACGATGACCGGACTGGAAACGGAATTGTGAACCACGGGCCGGACGACACTCCGAACACCGATCCGGAACCGGCGGCGGGAGCGCGGGACGCGGACGAGGGCGACGGCAGCGCCGCCGGTCCCGGCCGCGTGGGTGCGGGCCGTACGGGGGCGGGCGAGACGGGGACGGGCGACGCGGTGGCGGGCGACGCGGAGACGGGCGACGCGGTGGCGGAGGCGGGGGGTGCCCGGCCGGTCGCGGCCGATGCCGGTGCGCGTGCCGGTACCGGTGCCGGTGCGTCCGGCGGCGGTGCGGCCGGTTCCGGCGGCACACCGACCACGCTCCTCGGGGATGTTCCGGGCGGTGCCGGCGGTGTTCCGGGCGACGCGCGGGTGGACGGGGGGGACGTGGACGAGGCGGCCCTGCGCCGCATGCTGCACGGGGCCGTGCAGGGGCTGCGGCCTTCCGACGGAACGCTCGACCACCTCCACCGCGCCGTGCCCGCCCGGCGTGCCCGGCGGCGCCAGGCCGTGGTGGGTGCCGTCGCGGCCGCCCTTCTCATCGGTACGGCCGTCCCCGCGCTCGTCCATGTGGCGGGCTCGGACGGTTCGGTCGCGGCCAACCCGTCCATCGCCGGCCACGGTGAGCAGGCCCAGGGCGGCAACGGCAGCGAGGCCGGCAGCGGGGCCGACAGCGAGCGGGCCTCCGGCCCGGAGGCCCGGCAGAACGAAGGAACCGAGGACGGGACGGACCGCTCCGCGAGCCCGACGCCCAGCGAGGGCGCGGATACCGAGGGCGCCGGGGCCACCGGCCTCGACGACGCGCCGGGGGTCGAGGTGGCCACCGTGCCGGCCTGCGCCCCGAACCAGCTCGGTGTCGCCTCCGCCGAGGCGGGCGCGCCGGGCCCGGACGGCAAGGTGTACGGAAGCTTCCGGATCTCCAACGTGTCCGGCAAGGCGTGCTCGGTCACGAGCAACGGCACCGTCGCCTTCCAGGCGGCCGGCGCGGCCGACCCTCAGAAGATCACCGTCGTCCAGCACGCGGCGGGCGACCCGGCGAGCGGGCTGCCGCATCCGTCGGCCGAACCGGGAGCGGTGCTGCTGAAGCCGGCGATGGCCTACGAGGTGCGCTTCGCCTGGGTGCCGTCGGACACCTGTCCGACCACCGGTGGTTCGCCTGCCCCGACGCCGACGGACGGCGACGGCGGTGGCGGTACCGGCGGATCGGCGGGGGCCGCCGCGGGATCCTCGGACACGGCGGCGCAGCTCGGTGGCGCCGACGACGCTCCGGCGGACGGCAGTGTGGCGGTGACGCACACTCCGGAGACGGGTGCGCCGACGGCCGAGACCACGATCTCCCACGCCTGCGCGGGGACCATCTACCGCACGGGCGTACTGAACGCGTCGTAGCCGGCGTCCCGACCGGCGGCCCTTCGACGGGCCCGCCGAGGGGTGACGGGTCCGCCGGAGGGCGACAGGCCAGCCGAAGGCAGGCGGGCCCGTGGCGGGCAGGGCCGCGAACGGGCCGCACCGTGGCGGGCAGGGCTGCGAACGGGCTGCACCGTGGCCGACCAAGCTGAGAACGGCTCGACGGCGAACGGCCCGACGGCGAACGGCTCGACGGCGAACGGCTCGGCCGTGACCGGCCGGGTCCTGGCTGGTCGGCGGGTGGCCTGCCGTCACCGGAGACGTGGCTCCACAGGGCTCCACGGTTCCACAGGACCCGCAGGCCCCACAGGACCCGCAGGACCGCAGGCCCCACAGAGCTGGTGGGCATGGTGAACAGGTGCATGCGTCGGTGGTGTGCGGACTGTGGCCACGGGGACCGGCGGGCCCTGCGAAGGGACCGGGCGGGGCTTGCGAAGGGGCCGGACCAGGCGGGGCCTTCCGAATATCGGGCCGAGGTGGCCCCGCCCGAGGTGGCCCGGCCCGCGACCCTTGCGTGCCCGCGAGCCGTCCCGGACGCCGGCACCCGCCGTCGTCTCAGTCGGCGTCGGCCGCCAGGCCCAGCTGGACGTCGCGGGCCGCCTCGGCCTCACGGCGCACCAGCCGGAACCACATGAAGAGCACGAAGCCCCCGAAGACGAACCACTCGCCGGTGTAGCCGAGGTTCTGGAAGGCCTTCAGGTCCAGCCCGCTGCCCTGCGCCGCCCTGGCGGGTACGGGTTCCATGGCGGCGCTTCCCGGACCGGGCTCGGTCAGGGTCACCCAGGCGTCGTAGACGTCGTACGGGACCAGGTTGACCAGCGAGGCGGCGCTGATCATGCCCAGCTGGCCCTCGGGCAGCCCGCCGCGGACGTTCACCCCGTCGCTGCCGGTGTTCTCCGATGCCTGCAGATCGCCGGTCACGGTTGTCTCGCCGGCCGGGGCCGGGGGCACCTCGGTGTGCTCAGGTGTGCCGGGGAGCCAGCCCCGCACCACCGGCAGCGCCTTGCCCTCGTCGGTGCGCAGCAGGGTCAGCACGTAGAAGCCGGAGCGGTCGTCCAGCTTGCGGCCGGGGACCAGGAACTGGTCGGCGTACGTGCCCGTCGCGACGGCGGGGCGGCCCGACGTCTCCGTGCTGACGGGCAGCAGCTCGTCGAGCGGCCGCGCGTCTCTCGTCCCGGGGGCGGGCCGCTTCGCGGCCTCCTCGTGCGACTGCACGCGGTCCTCGAAACGGCTGAGCTGCCAGGTGCCCATGAACACGCAGAACGGGATGGCCAGCGCGACGAAGAGGTTGATCCCCCACCATCGCGGGGTCAGCAGGAACCGGTACACCCTCCCACGGTACGGTTCCCCGCTCCCGGCACCTGGAGCGGGGTGCACCATTTATCGGGACCTTACGCCGACCACGACGCCTGCCCCTCCGGGCACGGCACCCCGGGCACGGCACCCCGGGCGTGGCACCCGGACACGGCGTCCTCAGGGGCGCGGCACCCCGGGCGCGGCACCCCCGCGTCCGCGCCACGGTGCCCGTCGGACGCGTCCGCAGCCCGGAGCCCGGTCATGACGCGGTGCCCGCCACCTCCCCCTGGCCGAGGTGCCGCAGCGCGAAGTCCAGCTCCAGCCGCACCTGCTTGATCCGCTCCTCCACGACGAGCGAGCCGTGCCCCGCGTCGTAGCGGTAGACCTCGTGGACCGCGCCCCGCGCGGCGAGCCGGTCCACGTAGTTCTCCACCTGGCGGATCGGGCACCGCGGGTCGTTGACCCCGGCGGAGATGTAGACCGGGGCGCGCACCGCGTCCACGTACGTCAGCGGGGACGACGCCTCGAACCGCTCCGGGACCTCCTCGGGGGTCCCGCCCAGCAACGTACGGTCCATCGCCTTGAGTGCCTCCATCTCGTCCTGGTACGCGGTGACGTAGTCGGCGACGGGGACCGCGGCCAGCCCGAGGGCCCAGGAGTCCGGCTGCGTACCGAGGCCGAGGAGGGTCAGATAGCCGCCCCAGGAGCCCCCGGCCAGGACCAGCCGTCCCGGATCGGCGAGACCCGACTCGACCGCCCAGTCCCGGACCGCGGCGATGTCCTCCAGCTCGATCAGCCCGACACGGTGCTTCAGCGCGTCCGTCCAGGCGCGGCCGTAACCGGTCGAACCGCGGTAGTTGACGCGCACGACGGCGAAACCGTGGTCGAGCCACGCGGCGGGACCGGACGCGAAGGCGTCGCTGTCGTGCCAGGTCGGCCCGCCGTGTATCTCGAAGACCGTGGGGAACGGGCCTTCCCCGGCCGCCGGAGTCTGCACCAGGGCATGGATCCGGCCCCCCGGGCCCTCCACCCACGCGTCCCGCACCGGCTCGGAGGCCGGAGCCTTCGGTCCCGGCGGATCCAGGACGACGGCGCCCGTCGTGGACCGTACGGCGGGCGGCTGGGCGGCCGAGGACCACAGATACTCCACCGAGCCGTCGGGCCGCGCCGTCGCGCCGGAGACCGTGCCCGCAGGGGTGTCGACGCGCACCGGGCCCTTCGCACCCGGCTCGTACCGCCACAGCTCGCTGCGTGCCTCGAAGCTGTGCTCGATCAGCAGGGCCGACGCGTCGGGATACCACTCGGCGCCCACGTCACCGGGCAGCTCGACGGGCAGATCCGTCTGCGTCCCGGCCACCGGGTCCCAGATCATCGGCTCCCAGCGCCCCCGACGCTGGTGACCGACGAGCAGCCGGGTGTCACCGGCCACCGGGGCGAAGCCCAGCACCGCGAGGCCCAACTCCTTGGTGCCGCCCTCCGTGTCGTCGAGCTCGGCGACCGTCGAACCGTCGGGGCGCACCACACGCAGCGCGGAGTGCATCGCGTCACCGTGCTCGGTGTGCTCCAGAGCGATCAGCGTGCCGTCCCTGGAGAGGTCCCCGACTCCGGCGGACTCCCGGTGCCGGTAGATCTCGACCGGGTCGGACCCCGCCGGCACGACGTGGACCGTCGTGCCGTCCTCGTCCGTCGACCGGCCGACCACCGCGGTCCCGTCCCGGGCGATGGCGAGCCCCGCCGGATAGGACGGCCCGAGACCGGGCGCCGCGGGCTCGTCCGCGCCGCCCTCGAAGGGCTGCCGCATCCACACGCCGAACTCGTCGCCGTCGGTGTCGGAGAACCACCAGATAGACGCGCCGTCCGGCGTCAGCACCCCGTCCGTGGTCCCGTTGGGCCGGTCGGTGACCTGGCGCTGCTTCCCGGTCGCCCGGTCCCAGGCGTACAGCTCGTACGTGCCGGTGGCGTTGGAGACGAACAGCGAGCGGTCGGGCGCGTCCTCCGCCCAGTCGGGGAGGGACACCCGCGGTGCCCGGAACCGCTGCTCCCACCGCGGCAGCTGCTCCCACCCCGGCTGCTCCCGTCCCGGCTCAGACGCCTGGGAGCCCTTCGGCTCCGGCCGCCCCGCCGTTCCGTGTACGGACGTTTCGTTCTGTGCGTCGCTCATGACCCCATACAACCCGATGGGGCCCGTCGGCGGTGAGCCTGTGGATAACGGATCGCGCCCACCCCCGGCCTGTGGGTAACCTCCCCGCCATGTACACATCGGCACCGGGCGACTGGCAGCGGACGAACCGTGCCCGCTGGGACGAACGCGTGGCCGTCCACGCGGCGAGTGACTACTACGACCTCGACTCCTTCCGCGCCGGGCGGGACGCCCTGCGCGACTTCGAGATCGCGGAGGTCGGCGACGTGACCGGCCGGACGCTCCTGCACCTGCAGTGCCACATCGGGCTCGACACCCTGTCGTGGGCGCGCCACGGCGCCGCGCAGGTGGTCGGACTCGACTTCTCCGAGCCCGCCGTCGAGACGGCCCGCGGTCTCGCCCGGTCGCTGGGGCTGCCGCCGGAGCGCGCCACGTTCGTGGCCGCCGACGTGTACGAGGCGGCCGAGGCCGTGCCTGACCCGGCGTACGACATCGTCTACACCGGGGTCGGCGCGCTGAACTGGCTGCCGGACGTGGGCCGCTGGGCGGAGACCGCCGCGTCCCTGGTCCGGCCGGGCGGCTTCCTCTATCTGGCGGAGTTCCATCCGCTGACCGACTGCCTGGACGACGAGACCGGCTCGACGGTCGCGTACGACTACTTCAGCAGCGACGCATGGGTGGACGAGACACCGGGGACCTACGCCGACCCCGCCGCCGAGACCGTCCACAACCGCAGCGTCGAATGGCAGCACCCCTTGGGCGAGGTCGTGTCCGCGCTGGCGGCGGCCGGGCTGCGGATCGACTTCCTGCACGAACACGACGCCACGCTCTTCGCCCGCTACCCGGCCCTGCGACGGCACGCGGACGGTTACTACCGCTTCCCGGCGGGACGCCCGCGCATCCCGATGATGTACTCCGTCAAGGCCTCGCGGCCCAAGGGCGGCTGACCACCGGCCGGGCCGGGCGCGCGGAGGCACCACCCGGGCCGGGCCCGGATGGTGCCGGAACGTGTGTGGACGGCGGAGCGCCGCGCCGCCCTACGCCGCCGAACGGAAGGCGGGCAGGTACCCGTTCGACTGCCCGATGGCCTTCGGGTGGTACGAGTTGGTGACCGGGAGCGTCACGCTGTGGAGCCAGGGGTCGCCCGAGCAGAGCTCGTGCCCGGTGAACTCGTCCACCACGCTGGAGAAGGTGAACCCGGCGTTCGCCGCCCGCTTGGCGATCACCCCGTTCAGGATGTCCGAGGCGTTGTTGATCGCGCCCCGCTCCGTCTCGGTGAGCCCGGCGATGCAGCTGCCGGAGAGCTTGTAGAAGCGCGGGTAGCCCAGCACGACCACATGGGCCTGCGGGGAGCGGGCGTGGATGCCGCTGTACAGCGAGTCGAGTTTCGCCGGCAGCGTGTTCTGCGCCTGCGAGACAGCGGTGTTGACGCGGCTGACGCAGGTGGCCTCGCTCTGCAGCACGCAGGTCTGCATCACGTCCGCGAACCCGACGTCGTTGCCTCCCGCCGTGACGCTGACGAGCGTGGTCGACGACGACAGCGCGCTCAGCTGGCCGCTGGACACGGTGGACGTCGTCGCACCCGAGCACGCGACGGACTTGAACGAGGACGGCGCGTTCGCCGCCGCCCAGAGGTAGGGGTACGACTTGGTGCTGCGCTGGCAGGCACCGCTTTCGGAGGTGTAGCTCCCGGCGCCCACTCCGGAGGAGTAGGAGTCACCGAGGGCGACGTAGGCGGCGCCGGCGGCGGAGGCCGGCTGCGCCAGGCCGAGCACGGCCACGGCACCGATCGCGAGGGTGGAGACGGAAGCCCAGAAGGTACGTACTGACACGGCAGTCAGCCCTTCGAAGTGTGGGGGACGGGTGGGGAGTTCGTGGGGCGAGCACGTTTGTAGCAGCTCCCGGTACCCGTCGGTAATGGGCAGGGAAGAAGTCGTCTGATATGCCCGAATGCTCGTTCGGGCGAGAAAGCTCCGCGCGTAGATAAACCTGCAACAGGCCCTCGAAGGAGTGAACTTGTGCGTATCCGTGCGTCTTCTCCTTGACCTCTCCGCGTCACCCTCGGCCCCCGGTGCCCGGCTCTGAGCGGGAGCGCGGGCACGGCCGCGGACACACACGACCGCGGCCGCCAGGATCACATGGCGGCCGCGGTCGCGGGGGAGGGGTGCTGTTACAGCGTGCGCTCCAGCCGGTCCGCCATCAGCCTGCTGAAGCGGGCGGGGTCGCTCAGCTCGCCGCCGTCGGAGAGGAGGGCCAGCCCGTGGACGAGCTCCGCGGTCTCGGCCAGCTCCGTGTCGGCGCCGGACCCGGTGCCCAGCTCCGCGTGCGCCTTGCGGAGCGAACCGATCAGCGCGTGCGAGGGGTTGAGCTCGAGGATGCGCTTGATGTGCGGCACTTCCTCGCCCATGGCGCGGTACATGTTCTCCAGACCCGGGGTGACGTCGTGGGTGTCGGAGACGATGCAGGCCGGCGACACGGTCAGGCGTGAGGAGAGGCGCACCTCCTTGAGGCTCTCGCCCAGCTGCTCGGTCATCCAGGCCAGCAGGCCGGCGTACTCCTGCTGCCGCTGCTCGCGCTCCGCCTCGGCCTTCTCCTTCTCCTCCTCGCTGTCCAGGTCGACTTCGCCCTTGGTGATGGACTGCAGCTGCTTGCCGTCGAACTCCGGCACGGACTGGACCCAGACCTCGTCCACCGGGTCGGTCAGGAGCAGGACCTCCAGGCCCTTGGCCCGGAAGGCCTCCATGTGGGGCGAACCCTCCATGGCGGCACGGGACTCGCCCGTCATGAAGTAGATCTGGTCCTGGCCCTCCTTCATGCGGTCCACGTAGGAGCGCAGGGTGGTCAGCCCCTCCTCGTCCTGGGTGGAGGCGAACGAGGAGACCTCGAGGATGGCGTCACGGTTCTCGAAGTCCTGGAGGAGGCCCTCCTTGAGCACCCGGCCGAACTCCTTCCAGAAGGTCCGGTAGTCGTCCGGGGAGGCGGACATCATGTCCTTGACCGTCGACAGCACCTTTTTGACCAGGCGCCGCCGCATCATCTCGATCTGGCGGTCCTGCTGGAGGATCTCCCGGGACACGTTGAGCGACAGGTCCTGGGCGTCGACGACACCCTTCACGAAACGCAGGTACGTCGGCATGAGCGCTTCGCAGTCGTCCATAATGAAGACGCGCTTGACGTAGAGCTGGACCCCGCGCTTGTGCCCCTGCATGAAGAGGTCCTGCGGGGCGTGCGACGGCAGGAAGAGCAGGGCCTGGTACTCGAAGGTTCCTTCCGCCTGCATGCGGATGGTTTCGAGCGGGTCGGTCCAGTCGTGGCTGATGTGCTTGTACAGCTCGCTGTACTCCTCGGCGGTCACCGAGTCCTTCGAGCGGGCCCACAGCGCCTTCATCGAGTTGACCGTCTCGACCGCCGGCTCGGCGTCGTCCTCGCCGGTCGCCGCGGCGGCCATGCGGATCGGCCAGGTGATGAAGTCGGAGTACCGCTTGACGATCTCCCTGAGCTTCCAGGGCGACGTGTAGTCGAAGAGCTGGTCCTCGGTGTCCTCGGGCTTGAGCCGCAGGGTGACCGACGTGCCCTGCGGGGCGTCGTCGACGGACTCGACGGTGTACGTGCCCTCACCGTCGGAGTTCCAGCGCGTGCCCTGGCTCTCGCCCGCGCGGCGGGTCACCAGCGTGACCTCGTCGGCCACCATGAAACTGGCGTAGAAACCGACACCGAACTGCCCGATGAGTTCCTCGGACGCTGCGGAGTCCTTTGCTTCCTTCAATTCCCGCAGAAATTGTGCCGTCCCGGAATTCGCGATGGTCCCGATCAGCTGCACGACTTCGTCGTGCGACATTCCGATGCCGTTGTCGCGCACGGTCAGCGTGCGCTTCTCCTGGTCGGCCTCGATGGCAATGTGCAGGTCGGACGTGTCCGCCTGAAGTGACTCGTCGCGAAGGGTTTCCAGCCGCAGCTTGTCCAGCGCGTCAGAGGAATTGGAGATGAGCTCGCGCAGGAATACATCCTTGTTCGAATAAATCGAGTGGATCATCATCTGCAGGAGCTGATGTGCTTCCACCTGGAACTCGAATGTCTCGGCCGGCATGGGTGCGGTTTCCCTTTCCGTGGTATGTCGGATGACCGAGGCATATCGTAACCAGCCGCTGTCGTGCCGGTGTGCCGATTCCCCGGGTTCCCGGCTGGACCCGCCCGGCCCGGCGGGACCGGCCCCCGCCGGAACGCCGCCGTGGGCCGGGCCCCGGGGCCACCACCCCGCAGGCCGGCCGGTTCTGGCCTCGACGCGTTCCACGGGGATCCACGGCTCCGCGCCCGCGTGCGAGGCGTCCTGCGCGAGCGAGGTGGGCAGGAATTCCAAGTCCGGTCCGGCACGGTGACCGGGCCCAGGTCCTCGGGGGCCTCGGCCCCGGTCACCGCCCCGCGGTGGTAGTCGGGTTCGGCCCCCTCGGCCCGACCGGGCGCTCACCGCGACGATCCCTTCGGGCCCTTCGGGCTCCTGGTCCGACAGGCCCTCGATACGCCGCAGCGCGCCGCGGCCGATGTTCCGGACGAAGTCGGCGACCGCGGGTACGTCCCGTGGCCCAAGGGGACGCGTGCCTTCCTTCCCGGCCACGCGGAACTCCCCTTCGCCACGGCCTTGCACCTTCGCCACGACCTTGCACCGCATGCCGCTGGCCCCTTCGACGATGACGCCGAAGGGGCCCGGCATGCCGGGCCCCTTCCGGACGGGCGCGGGCCCGGGCCGCCGTGGGCCCGGCGTGGTCCTAAGCCCTCGCGCCGAGCCGGGTGACGAGGTCGTGCCAGCCCTGGTCCAGCTGCTCGATCGACATGCCGCGGTCCACCGTCAGATGGTGTACGAGGGCGGCGTCGATCGAACCGAGCAGCGTGTGCGCGAGCAGCTCCGCATGGCCCTCCACGTGGGCCTGGCGCAGCAGCATGGCGACATGGCTGACCCGGAGGCGGGTCGCGGGGACGGCGTAGGTGCGCAGGGGGTCGGCGCGGGAGGCGAGGACCAGCTCGTGGTGTTCGCGCTCGTGGCGCATGACGGCGGGGCCGAAGGCGTGGAGCCGTTCCACCGCGGGCGCGCCGGGGCCCATCGGTGGCGGCCCCGAGAGGAAGGCGGCCTGGAGCAGCCCTTCCCGGTGGTCCATGAGCGCGATGAGGAGACCGGTTCGGTCGCCGAAGCGCCGGAACACGGTGCCCTTGCCCACGCCCGCGGCGGCGGCGACCGACTCCATGGTCAGGTTCGTGACGCCGCACCCCGCGATCAGGTGGGAGGCGGCCTCCAGCAGGAGGGTGCGGTTCCGGGCCGCGTCCGCGCGCAGCCGCTCGGGCTCGCCGACGGTCACGAGCGGGAGCGTGGTGCGAGCGCCGGAGGGGGCGGGCGGCCGGGACGAAGGGTCACAGGGGCCGGTCATGGCTTCAGCGTAGCGTCTGAACAGCGCAAGTGGACCGTGGTCCGCTTAGCTGGTACAACATTAAACGGACCACGGTCCGCTTGTCTCGAACGCTTCCTCCTCCAGGAGATCCCCATGCCCGTACGCATCCTCGCCCTCGTCGGCAGCCTCCGCGCCGGCTCGCAC
>NZ_KL585395.1:8077-14123 GCF_000721935.1 Streptomyces sp. NRRL WC-3549 | reverse complement strand
GCTCGCACAACCGCCAGCTCGCCGAGGCGGCCGCCAAGCACGCGCCCGAGGGCTCCGCCGTCGAGATCGTCGAGGGGCTGGCCGAACTGCCCTTCTACAACGAGGACCTCGACGTCGAGGGCAGCGTCCCGGCCGCGGCCGTGCGGCTGCGCGAGACGGCCGCCCGGGCCGACGCCTTCCTGCTGTTCTCGCCGGAGTACAACGGCACCATGCCGGCCGTCCTGAAGAACGCGATCGACTGGCTGTCGCGCCCCTACGGCGCCGGTGCCCTCTCCGGTAAGCCGGTCGCCGTGGTCGGCACCGCCTTCGGCCAGTACGGCGGCGTCTGGGCCCAGGACGACGCCCGCAAGGCCGCCGGAGTCGCCGGTGGCGCGGTGCTGGCCGATGTGAAGCTGTCCATCCCCGGCTCCGTGACCCGCTTCGCCGAGACGCACCCGGCCGACGACGCCGAGGTCGTCGCCTCGCTGACCGAGGTGCTCCGCCAGGTCGCGGAGGCCGCTCCGGCCGCCGCCTGACACCTGCGCCACGACAGCCGGCGGCGCGCCGAGGATGCCGCGCCGCCGCCGTCCGGACCCATGGCCCCTTCCCGGCTCGTACCGGGAAGGGGCCGCGTGCGTGTGCGGTCACGTCGGGTGCGGGCGGCCGGGGCCGGCCGGTACGGGCACGGGCCGGCGGAGGTGGCCGGGCCGGAGGGCGGCGGGCTGCCGTGGGGCTCAGTCCTCGTCGCGGTCCAAGTCCAGCAGCGCGCGGAGCACCTGTTCGTCGCGGGCCGGGAGCGCCGTGACGAAGCGCGCCAGAACCGCTTCGCGGTCCTGTTCGCCGTCCAGCACCCGGCGCATCCTCAGCGCGGCGAGCCCGGCCTCGTCCGAGGCGGGCACCCAGACGAACGAGCGGCCCTCGCGGTGGCGCGTCACGGCGTTCTTCGCCAGCAGCCGGACCAGCACCGTCATCACCGTCGTGTACGCGAGGCGGTCGGTCAGGTGTTCCCGCACCCAGCCCGCGGTCACCGGTCGCCGGGCGTCGTGCAGGGCCGCGAGCACCAGCGTCTCCAGCGCGCCCCGCGCCCTTCGTCCCGGGCGCGGCTCGCGCTCCGTCACGAGGTGCCCCCTTTCGCCGTCCGGCCCCCGGCCGGTCGCCGTGCCGGGGCCGGGCCGGTGTACGGGTGCGGGCGGCCGGGCGGTCCCGCCGGGTTCCCGCCGTGTGCGGCCACCGCCGTTATTTCTACAGTGTTGTAGATTTTAATGCGGGACCCGGACCTCGGGCTCCGAACCGACCGCGTGTCTGGAGAGATGAACCATGGGTGTTTCCCTGTCCAAGGGCGGCAATGTCTCGCTGAGCAAGGAGGCCCCCGGCCTGTCCGCCGTCCTGATCGGCCTGGGCTGGGACGCGCGCAGCACCACGGGCGCCGACTTCGACCTCGACGCCTCCGCCCTGCTGCTGGGTACGTCGGGCAAGGTCGTCTCCGACCAGCACTTCGTCTTCTACAACAACCTCACCAGCCCCGACGGTTCGGTCGAGCACACCGGCGACAACCTCACCGGCGAGGGCGAGGGCGACGACGAGTCCCTCAAGGTGAACCTGGCCGCCGTGCCCGCCGAGGTCGACAAGATCGTCTTTCCGGTGTCGATCCACGAGGCCGTGCAGCGGGGCCAGAGCTTCGGCCAGGTGCGCAACGCGTTCATCCGCGTGGTGAACCAGGCCGGCGGCACCGAGATCGCCCGCTACGACCTGTCCGAGGACGCCTCGACCGAGACCGCGATGGTCTTCGGCGAGCTGTACCGCAACGGCGCCGAGTGGAAGTTCCGTGCGGTCGGCCAGGGTTACGCCTCCGGACTGGCCGGCATCGCCTCCGACTACGGGGTCAACGTCTGAGCACCGGCGGGCCGTCCGGCCGGCCGGACGGGGCGTGGGGCGCGGCGGTGGCCCGGGTCCCCCGCACCGTCCGCCCCCGCACATCCAGCGACTGAGAGCGAGACGACGACATATGTCGGTCAACCTGACCAAGGGCCAGCAGGTCAGTCTGAGCAAGTCCGACGGCAGCACGCTGAGTGCCGTACGGATGGGGCTCGGCTGGCGGGCCGTGCAGCGCAAGGGGTTCTTCGCCAGGCTGGCGGGCACCCGGGAGATCGACCTGGACGCCGCGGCCCTGCTGTTCGCCGGCGGACAGCTGGCCGACGTGGTCTTCTTCCAGCACCTGACCAGCGACGACGGTTCCGTACGGCACCTGGGGGACAACCTCACCGGTGGTGACGGCGCCGGTGGTGACGACGAGGTCGTCCTCGTCGACCTCGGCCGGGTGCCCGGGCGTGTCGACCAGATCGTGTTCACGGTCAACTCCTTCACCGGACAGACCTTCGCCGAGGTGGAGAACGCGTTCTGCCGTCTGGTCGACGAGACCACCGGCCGGGAGCTCGCGCGCTACACCCTGAGCGGTGGTGGCTCCTCCACCGCCCAGATCATGGCCAAGCTCCACCGCACGGACGGTGGCTGGCAGCTGAAGGCCATCGGTGAGCCCGCCGCCGGACGGACGTTCCAGGACCTGCTGCCGGCCATCTCCGCACACCTGTGACCTGAGGGCGTCCCGTGGTCCCCGGCGGGCGCGCCGCGGATCGCGGGCCGGCCGCGGGCGGCCCCGCGCCGTCAGTCGCGTGAGTTGCCGAACAGCAGGCGGTACGCGATGAGCAGGACGAGGGAGCCGCTGATCGCGGCGGCCCAGGTGTAGAGGTCGAAGAACTGGTTCTCCACCGGCCGGTCGAGGAAGCGGGCCGACAGCCAGCCACCCACGAACGCTCCCGCGATCCCTATGAGGGTGGTGCCGAACAGCCCGCCCGGGTCACGGCCCGGCAGCAGGATCTTGGCGATGGCTCCGGCGAGCAGGCCGAGCACGATCCAGCCGATGATGCCCACGTCGTTGTCCTCCAGTCGGTCGTGCGGGACGGTCGTCCGATGGGCGACGCCCCCACCCAGTTGCATGATTGCGCAATCCTATGAGCATGTCCGTCTGTCTGACGAGGCTCTTTCGGCGGCCTCCGGGCGCCCCGGCGGTGTCCCGGTCCACGGCCGGCGGTCCGTGCGGGCGGGCTCACGAGGGCCCGGCCCCCCGTCCCGGCAGCGAGGACGGCGCGTCCGGGCGCCTACACTGGATCGGCGCGTGTGCGGCAGCTGTGATGCGGGCGGGACGGGAGAAGACCTTGACAGAGAACGTCGCAGGCTTCGGGGACCCCTCCGCCGAGGTCCTGGCGGACGCGGCCGCCGCGTTCGGACTCCTCGCCTCGTCGGCCCGGCTGCACATCATGTGGGCCCTCTCCCAGGGCGAGAGCGACGTCACGCACCTCGCCGACCGCGTCGGCGGCGCGCTGCCCGCGGTCAGCCAGCATCTGGCGAAACTGAAGCTCGCCGGACTCGTACGCTCCCGCCGTGAGGGCCGCCGCCAGGTCTACTACGTCGACGACCCCGACATCGTCACCGTGGTCCGGGTGATGGTCGGCCAGCTGACCGTGCGCTCCCACCAGGCGCACGCACCGGTCAGCCGGCTGCCCGGGACCGGTGGCTGACACCAGCGCGGCCTCGGGCCGGGACGCGGGGACGGCCGCACGCGCGGCCGTCCCCGCACAGCCACGCGGCCGGGACGGGGCCGTGGCGCCCGCGCCCGCCGTACCGACCGTGCTGGAGGTGCTGCGCGGGCTGGACAGCGGCCCGCGCGGACTGACGGAGGCACAGGCGGAGGAGCGGCTGGCCCGGTCGGGCCCGAACACGCTCCCGGCACGGCGCCCGGTGACCTGGCCCCGGTTGTTCGTACGCAGCCTCCGCGACCCGTTCACCGCGGTCCTGGGGTGCCTCGGGCTGATGTCGGCCGCCGTCCTCGCCTGGGGAACCGCCTCGGTGATCCTCCTGCTGGTCGTGGTGAGCTGCGTGCTGCGCGCGTCCGGGGAGCACCGCGCCGACCGGTCCACGGCCGGACTGCGCGAGCTGGTCGCCACCACCGCCACGGTGCTGCGCCGGCGGGACGGGGACGCGGCGCCCACGGCCCGCGAGGTGCCCGTGGAAGAACTGGTACCGGGGGACGTCGTCCGCCTCGGCCCGGGTGAACTGGTCCCGGCGGACCTGCGGCTGCTGCGGGCGAGCGGGCTCACGGTGCACCAGGCCCCGCTCACGGGCGAGTCGGTGCCCGTCACCAAGTACGCCGACGACACCCCGCGCACGCCCCAGGGCGGCGTGTTCGAGCAGCCGCAGCTGTGCTTCCAGGGCAGCAGCGTCGCCGCCGGCAGCGCGAGGGCCGTCGTCACCGCGACCGGCGCGCGCACCCGGTTCGCCGACGCCCGGGACCCGGACGGCGGCCCGAAGGAGGCGAGCGCCTTCGACCGGTCGGTGCACGGCATCTCCTGGACGCTGATCCGGTTCATGCTGCTCACCCCGCCGCTGGTGCTGATGGCCAACGCGGCGCTGCGCGGCCGGGGCCTGGAGACGCTGCCGTTCGCCGTCGCCGTGGCGGTCGGGCTGACGCCGGAGATGCTGCCGGTCCTGGTCACCACCTGCCTGGCCCGCGGCGCCTCGCTGCTGGCCCGCACGCACGGGGTGATCGTCAAACGGCTGCCGGCGCTGCACGACGTGGGCGCCGTCGACGTCCTGTGCCTGGACAAGACCGGCACCCTCACCCAGGACCGCCCCGTCGTCGACCGCGCCCTGGGAGTGGACGGCCGGGACGACCCGGACGTCCTGCACTGGGCCGCCGTCAACGCCTGGTGGACCCTGCACCTCGCCGACCTGCCGGTACCGGACGCCCTGGACGAGGCGATCCTGGACGCGGCCGACGAGGACGCGCTCCTGGCATACGACGGGGCGGCGGCCGTCCCCTTCGACCCGCTCCGCCGGCTGGCCACCGCCGTCGTCCGTACGCCCGGCCGCCTCGGCCGGCACACGCTGGCGGTCAAGGGTGACGTCGAGGCGGTCCTGGAGCGCTGCGTACTCGACGAGGACGAGCGCGTACGGCTGCGCGACCTCGCCGCCACACAGGCCGAGGGCGGCGTACGCGTCCTCGCGGTCGCCACCGCGGAGCGCCCCGCACGCACCCGCGAGCCCACCCCGGCCGACGAACGCGGGCTCACCTTCCGCGGCCTGGTGACCCTCCGGGACGCGCTCACGCCCACGGCCGCCGACGCGCTGGACGTCCTCACCGGACAGGGCGTCACCGTCAAGATCCTCACCGGCGACCACCCGGGCACCGCGACCCGCGTCTGCCGTGACCTCGGCCTCTTCGCCGCCGACGACGCCGTGCTCACCGCCGACCGCGTGGACGGGCTCACCGACACCGAACTCGCCGAGCTGGCCCGCCGTACGACGGTCTTCGCCCGCTGCACCCCCGCGCACAAGGCCCGGGTCATCCGGGCGCTGCGGACCGCCGGGCACACCGTGGGGTTCCTCGGCGACGGCGTCAACGACCTGCCCGCCCTGCGCACGGCCGACGTCGGCATCGCCCCGCGCGACGCCGCCGACGTGGCCCGGGAGTGCGCGGACGTGGTGCTCGCCGAGAAGGACCTCACCGCGATCGCCCACGCGATCGGCGCGGGCCGGCACGCCGGTGCCAACATCGCCACCTATCTGCGCGTCACCCTCTCCTCGAACCTCGGCAACGTGATCGCGATGCTCTCCGCGGGGCTGCTGCTGCCGTTCCTGCCGATGCTCCCGGTCCAGGTGCTGGCGCAGAACCTGTGCTTCGACGCCGCCCAGCTCGCCTTCGTCCACGACCGCCCGCACCGGTCCGCGCTGCGCCGTCCGACCGAGCTCCGCCCCCGCGAGCTGCTGCGGTTCATCACCGGGTTCGGCCTGCTCAACGCCGTGGCCGACCTCGCCACCTTCGCCGTCCTGGCCCTGGCGCTGCACGGTCCGGGTACGGGGGACGACGAGGCGGCGTTCCACTCCGGCTGGTTCACGGAGAACCTGCTGACCCAGGCCCTGGTGATGCTGCTCCTGCGTCTGGGCCGCCGGGGCGCGGAGGGGCGCAGGCCGGGTCCGGTCGCCTGGGCCGCAGCGGCGCTGGCCGCCATCG
>NZ_KL585395.1:0-7869 GCF_000721935.1 Streptomyces sp. NRRL WC-3549 | reverse complement strand
GGTCTGCCTTGCCAGCCCGCTCAGAGATGTGTATAAGAGACAGCGCTCGGCCTGACCACACTGCCACCGGTGTACTACTCGCTGCTCGCCGCCGTCCTGGGGCTGTACGCCGTCGGTCTGCTCGCCGCCCGGGCCCGGTACGAGCGTCGGCACGGGGAGGACGCGCGGACGGAGCCCGAGCGGCACGGAGGAGACGCGCGGGCCCGGTGAGGTGTGGTGTCCGGCGGCCGTCTGCCGGGCAACGGGAGGCCCGCTCAGCCGCCCGACCCGTACGAGAGGTCCGCGCACAGGTCGTCGTCCGCCGAGCGGGCGTCGGCCGCCACCGGCCCGGGGCCGGCCGCGGGGCCGAGCGGGCGTCGCCCGCCACCGGCCCGGTGCCGGCCGCGGGGTCCGTCGTGGCGGAGGCGTCGGGCGCGGCGTAGGACGTCCCCACCACCACGTTGACGGCCGAGCCGCCGACGGCTTCGAGCCGGGCACCGGGGAACACCCGGGCGACCGTCTCGGCCCGGCTCCGCAGCCCCGTGCCGTACTGCACGACCGTGGTGGTGTGCTGCCGGTCGGCCGCGTTGCCGGTGGCGGTGACCGTGAAGCCGTGCTCGGTGAGGGCGGCGGCGGCCCGGGAGGCCAGGCCCGAGGTGGTCGTCCCGTTGTAGACGGCGACGTCGATCCCGGCGCCGTCGACGGCGTCCTCCGGACCGCTCCCGCCGGTCCCGGGTGATCCGGAGGGCGATGCCGTCGACGTCTTCCCGCCCCCGGCGTCCTCGCCGTCGATGGTGCGGTCGGCCTTCAGCGCGGCCCACAGCCGGGAGGCGTCCGGTTCGGCGATCGCGACGCGCGAGCCCTGGTAGCGCCAGGGGACGGTGACGAACTTCGTGTCGTGCAGGTCGATGTCCTTCAGCGACATGGCGAAGGCCATCAGCTTGTCCGCCGTGCCGAGGCCGGGGTCGACGGTCATCGACTGGGTGGCGGCGGTGGCCAGCGGCAGGAGTTTGGTCGGGGTGAGACCGTCGCTCTTGATCTTCTTGAGGAGGCTGGAGACGAAGGCCTGCTGGCGTTTGATGCGCCCTATGTCGGAACCGTCGCCGATGCCGTGCCGGATGCGGACGTAGTCGAGGGCCTGCTTCCCGGAGACGTTCTGTTCTCCCTTCTCGAAGATGCGCTCGCCCTTGGTGGCGCGGTTGGGGTTCAGGTCGCCCTGGTAGATGTCCTGTGGAAGACAGACCTGGACCCCGCCGACCACGTCCGTCAGCGCCGCGAAGCCTTTGAAGTCGACCACGACCGTGTGGTCCACGCGGAGCCCGGTGAGCTCCTCGACGGTGTTCTGGGTGCAGGCGGGGTTGCCCGCCTCGGTCTGGCCGACCGAGAAGGCCGCGTTGAACATGGTGTCGGTCCGGGTGTCGGTCCAGCTGCCGTCGGGGAGCCTGCACGGCGGGATGGTGACCAGGGTGTCGCGCGGTATGGACACCGCGATGGCGTGCCGGTGGTCGGCGTAGACGTGCAGCAGGAACGCCGTGTCGGAGCGGCCGATGTCGTCCTTGGCGCCGCCGCCGAGCGCGCTGTTGCCGTCGGTGCGCGCGTCCGAGCCGATGACCAGGACGTTCGCGCCCTTGGACGAACCGGAGGCGGGGCGGTCCTTGGACAGGCCCGCCCCGTCGAAGGTGTCGATGTCGCCGTTCAGCTTCAGGTAGACCCACCCCAGACCGGCTGTGCCGAGCACCGCCAGGGAGAGGACGACCAGCAGCGCCGTCCGCAGCGGGCTCCGTCTGCGCCGCCGCCGGTCCGGGCGGCCGCCACGCGAAGGACCGCGGCGAGGCGGGTCCGCCCGGCGCCTGCGGCGGGAGGGTATGGCCTGATCGCTGGTGGTGGTCATCCGTGCACCCTCGTCCGTCCGACTCATACGGAGTGGACGACTGACCCACCCCCCATGGTTGTACAGTTGCGCAATGTAGCAATGATGGCAGACGGCCCGCACCACCCGGTCGGGCCGCCGGGCGACGAAGAGGAGAGGTGGGCGGGATGCTCCGCAACGGACTGGAACCCTGGCACCTGCTGGTCCTGGCGATCGTGATCATCGTGCTCTTCGGTTCGAAGAAGCTGCCCGACGCCGCCCGAGGGCTGGGCAAGTCGATGCGCATCCTCAAGAGCGAGGCCGAGGCGATGAAGAAGGGCGGCGCCGGGCGGCAGCCCGCGGGCCCGGCCGGGGAGGCGTCCCCCGCCGGGCCCGCACAGCACGTCGATCGAGCCGCCCCCGGCGAAACGGCGCAGGTCAGGACCTATGTAGAAGGTGAAACGACCCGCTGAGTCCGCCCTCCTCCGTGTCACGCCGGCGTCCGGCGCATACGCCTTCCGGCGTGTCAGGGGGTGGCGATGTCGAAGCCGTACCGCAGCGGCTCACCGGTCACGGCGTAGTCGCGGCGGTAGACGTACACCTCTTCCACGCGGACGCCGTTCGGTGCGTCCTCCACCCGGCAGGGGTACGTCACCTGGATCACATGTGGCCGGTCGGCGACCTCCATCCGTAGTCCGTCCGCAGGCCCTCCGTCGAGCACTGCGGCTTCCCGTCCCGTCGTGTCGGCAGTCTCCATGCCCATAGTTTAATGGTTGCGCAACTGAACTGGGCGGCTCGTGTGTCACGTCTTCCGTTCGCCCGGTGCGGGCCCCGCTCCCGCCCGGCGGAGCACGACCGGGTCGGGGCGACCGGTGCCGGCAGGCGATCTACAGTGCTGGAGAAATCTCTCCTGAAAGGGTGATCCGATCACCCGACGAGCCCGCCACCCCGGCAGTGCCGACCGGGAGGGGGCGGGCGCGACAAGGAGTCAGGGCAGCACGATGCCGGAGCAGCACGACCAGACGACCACCGTCGACTCCCGGCCCGGCCGTCCGGAACTGGCGCGCCGTTGCCGCGGCGTCACCGAGGCCCGGTGGTTCGCCCTGACCGTCCTCGCCGTGATCCTCCTCAACGCGGCGCTGCTGGGCCTGGAGACCTACCCGGGGCTCGTCGAGGAGTGGCACCGCTGGTTACGGCTGGCCGAACGGGGCTGCCTGGCCGTGTTCACCGTCGAGATCCTGGTGCGGCTGGGCGCGCACGCCGACCGGCCCCGCGGTTTCTTCAAGGACCCGTGGAACCTCTTCGACCTCGCCGTGGTCCTCTGCGCCTTCCTGCCGCTCGTCCGCGAGAACACGACCGTCCTGCGCCTGCTGAGGCTGGCCAGGGTGCTGCGCACCGCGCGCTTCCTGCCGCAACTGCGGATCGTGCTGGTCGCGGTCGGCCGCAGCCTGCCCGGCACCCTGAGCTTCCTGCTCGTCGGGGCGCTGCTGCTGTACGTGTACGCCATGGTCGGCTGGGTCTTCTTCGGCCGCCAGGACCCGGAACACTACGGATCCATCGGCCGCGCGGTCCTCACGCTGTTCCTGCTGATGATCCTGGACGGCATCGGCGACGCGATCCACGCCGGTCTGGAGATCTCCCGGTGGAGCCTCCTCTACTACGCCTCCTACGTGCTGCTCGCCTCCTTCGTCCTCGTCAACGTCCTCGTCGGCGTGGTGATCACGTCCCTCGAGGAGGCCCGGGAGATGGAGGGGACACGGGAGACGGCACAGGAGACACCCCCGGCCCCCTGCTGCACGGAGGACCGACGGCTGCTGCTGGAACGCCTCACGGCGGCCCGCCGGGCACTCGACGACCTCGAACGCGACCTCACCCGGACCCCGCCGCCCCTCGCCGGACGCACGGCCGCCGGGGACGGGCCGGGGGACGTACAGGTGCGGCGGGGCCGCGGCGGGCCCGCGCCCGGACGCGGGCCGGTGAGCGGCCCCCCGCTCTCCGGCGGGACGGGGCGTCAACTCCCCCTTCGGCCAGGGGAGTCAGCCTGCTGATTGCGGCACCGGCGGGCCCCTCCGTCGCTATAGTGACGAGGACCTCAAGAATCGGGGGATGCTCCAGTGTCACAGGCGGATTCCCGGGCCGAGGCGACGAAGATCGCCTGGCAGATCTTCGGCTCCCTGCACGAGTCGACCCGTACGGTGGACGCCAAGGCATCCTTCGCCCTGGCCATGGAGTCCGCGGCCCTCGCGGGGATCGCCGCGTTGTTCGGGGGCGGCAGGTCGCTCGACCAGGTGAACGGCTTCGCCGGGGTCGTGCTCTGGCTGGGGGTGGCCGCGCTCGGCCTCTCCGCCGTACTCGCCGTCCTGGTCGTCGTCCCCCGCCACAACGGCCAGGGGCGTTCGCCCCGCCCCGGCGAGGACGAGTTCATCTTCTACGGTCACCTGCGCCACTGGTCGCCGGCCGCCCTCGAACAGCGGCTCACCGAGGCCGATCCGCTGCCCACCCTCAGCAGGCAACTCGTCGTACTGAGCGCGATCGCCTGGACGAAACACAAGCGCGTGCAGCAGTCGCTGGCCCTGGCCGTCGTCGGCAGTCTGCTGGTCGCCGCAGTCGTCGTGTTCGCCTGAAGACGGCGCGCGCGTTGGACAGGGCACCCCGTCTTCACCGGCGCCGCAGCCGGTTCTGGGCGCTGCTCGACCAAGGCGCCCGGGACGAACTGCTGTCCACGGGGCGCCTGATGGCCTTCCAGCCCAAGGATACCCTGCTGCACCAGCACGACCTCAGTGACCATCTGCTCGTCATCCGGCGCGGCTGCGCCAAGGTGGCCGTCAACTCCACCGGGGGGTACCAGGCCGTACTGGCCATCCGGAGAGCCGGTGACCTCCTGGGCGAGCAGGCCGCCCTGGACGGCGGGGCGCGCTCCGCCACCCTCGTCGCGCTCACCCAGGTCGAGGCCCTGGTGATCCCCTCGGCCCCCTCCCTCGACGCCGCCGGTTCCTCACCCGTCCTGGCCCTGGCACTGCAACAGGTCCTCTCGGAGCGGCTGCGCGAGGCGGACGGCCACCGTGCCGCCGCCGAGGCGGTACAGGCCCGGCTCGCCGCCCTGCAGCTCGAACTCGGCGCGGAGTTCGGCCGCCCGGAGGGCGACGGTTCGGTCTGCACAGCGCTCCCGCTCTCCCAGGACGACTTCGCCGGACTCGTCCTCAGTTCACGGCGGACCGTGAGCCGCGTCTTCGAGCAGTGGCGCGGGTACGGGTGGGTGACGACCGGCCGCAACCGGCTGACCATCGACCGCCCGGACGAGCTGAAGCGGGTGACCGGCTCCGGCCCGTGAGGGCCCGCGCCACCCGGGGCCCCTCCTGGGGCCTTGCCACCCCTCGCGGTCCCGCGCCGCGAGCCCCTGGTGCAGAGCGACCCGGAACCGCATCGCGTGGGCGGGGCTGTAGACGACCGCCTTCTGCTTGAGCTCCTCGTCGAGAGCGCTCAGGAACCTCCCGGCCAGCATGACCGGCGAGACGGTGGCGGGCACCACCATCAGCACCCCGTCACCACGGTCCTCGACCGTGACGCCGCAGCCCTCCAGTCCGGCCCGCCCGAGCGCCTCCCGCAGCACCTCGTACATTCCGGCCCTCAGGGGACGCTGGACCGGGTCCGGCCGGGTACTGAAGTCTCGATGTCCAGCACCATGATCCAGCAGTGCGTGGCCTCACCGGACATGGTGGCCCCCAAGGTTCAAGACGGGTGAACTGTCGCTGAGGCCCTCAGTTGTATGACACCAACGCTCCGCGGGTCTAAGCCAGTTGACCCATAGCGAGGAATCTGTTCCCCGTAGCCGCCCGGGCTCCGGCCGCCTGGAGCCACAGGGGGACCCGGGCGCCGAAAAGGGTGCGCCGGGTGGGGTTGATGGGTCCGGTGGTGCTCCCTTGCGGGGGAGTGAGGGGCGCCCGGCAACTGAGGCCCCCGAACGGCTCCCCAGATGGCCCCGGAAACCACTCAGGGGCCCGACCCGCACTGCGGATCGGGCCCCTGGCCTGGTATGTCAGCTGCCGAGGTAGCTCGCTGATTTGCCTGGTCAGGCTTTGGGCTGGTGCGGTGTCGGTTGGTGCCCAAGGGGCTTGGGAGCGGGTCGGCTCCCAAGCGGCTCTCAGGCCCCGTTATGACGCCGACATCCCTACATCTGACGTGACAGGCCGTCCGCGAGAAGTCGTAACTCGGCGAAGCGGCTGGCGGAATGGCCAGGATGTGCCCGAGAGTGGGCTTTCACGGGGCGGCTCCCCGCCCTTCCTGATCATGTTTCGGCCATTCCCTCCGCGAGACAGCCTGTTGTGCCTAATGTCGCTTCTGCGATCCGGCGGTTCCTGCCGTTCGCCGTGAAGATGCCGGCCGTACGTGCGGACAGGGGATTGGTGTGGGGATTGCCTGGGGTGCCAGAGCCCGGGAGAAGAAGCAGGGGAGGTGGGGCGCCGGCCAGTGGCCGGGTATTCCTGTGCAGAGGGTGCCGCGCATAGCTGACACCCCTCGACCTGCCGAGGTGGATCCGGCTGCCACCGAGGTGACCAGGGTTCTGTGCCAAGCCGTCTATGCGCGGCCGGATCGCGTGAAGCAGCTCAAGGCGTGGTGGCGTACATATCGGGGCAAGAACGCGGCCCCGAGGAAGCCAAGACGTAGTACGCGTCGGCCCATCTACTTGGAGGGCAGCGATGACTGCCCCCCACTGGGTGAACCGACGGCCCAGTGGGTTGTCGACCACGTGCTGAACGGCCCGCTGGCTCCCGTGCCGTCCTATGGCTTCGATCTTGTCCCGGTGGTGGCGCACAGTGTGCGTGCGCGCCGCAGGAAGCGCATACGACGTCTGTGTTTCCTGCTGCTCCTGGTGGTGGTCGGGTACGTCACTCCGTGGGCGACGGCGACCTGGCTGAGTGCGGTCGTGATCGCCCTCATCGTCAGGTGGGCGGCGTTTCGAGCCCGACGCAAGCAGAAGCGCAGCAGCCGACTGGCTCGTCGTCCACGTCTGGCATACGATGTGTATAAGAGACAGGCATACCTGCCTCTCGTCGTTCCGTGGCTGCTCGCGCTGGTCCCGTACGCCCCGGGCGCGGACGTGGTGTCGGCAACGCGTCTCGGCCTTGCCGTCGTGCCATTCGGATTTCTCGCCGGGATGACGCTGGTGTACGCCGGAGACCGGTTGGTGGCGAGATCCGCGCTGTCTGCGCTGGGCCGCAGGCAGGTCTCCCGCGACGCCTTGCCGTGGGTGACGTCGAAGACCAAACGGAGAACGTCGGCGCTGGGGGACAGGCAGGAGGGGAGGCTGCTGCCCTACGACGCTTCGCAGCACTTCATCGGTGCCGGGCGTGACCACTGGGGAGCCGCTCACATCAACATCCCTCTGAAGCCCAAAGACTCCGAGGAACCGGTCAAGTCCTTCGGCGAGGCCGAACTGCTGCGGCGCGTAGGTGCCGCACTGGACGAACTGGGCCGTGGCGTGCGGGAGATCACGGACCCCCTACCAGGGTTTTCGAGGGAGCGGGTGCTCGGATTGCCTTCCCATCTCTGGCTGCATCGGGCTCGTGACGGGGAAGCCCCGGACCTGACGGGGAGAGGCCGCAAGTCACCTTCCGGTGAGCCGGAACGGCTCTACCTTCGTGCGCAGTGCATCACCTGGGGCGGCCAGGTCGTGGTCAGCCTTTTCGTGCACGCCGCGCTCGAGGCAGGCGAGTTACGGCTGACTGTGCGACCGCATGTCATGACCCCGCTTCACAACGAGCTGATAGTGACTGCGACCCCTGCCGGCAAGCGCGGTGTGCGGCTGTTGAGGTGGGTCACGGTCCAAGCCCTCCTGGACGCCGCTCTCGGTCCGCTGGCTCTATGGCGACTGGTTGCCCGGATCGGACTCGGCGAGAGCATCGAGAGCCACGTGGAGGAAGAGGACCCGGTGAGCCTGCGGGACCGGTACTCGACCGAAGAGGTTACTGATATGCACCAGAGCGACGACGCCAAGCGACATGTCGTCCTCATCGAGACCTGTGTCTTCCGGGCAGTCGCCT
>NZ_KL585394.1:430162-430301 GCF_000721935.1 Streptomyces sp. NRRL WC-3549 | reverse complement strand
ACTCGCCGCCGTACGGGAACTGGCCGCGCGCCACCGCGCCACGGTCCTCCTCAAGGGCTCCACGACCCTCGTCGCGCAGGACGGACAGGTTCCCGTCCGCGTCAACCCGACCGGCACGGCCTGGCTGGCCACGGCCGGC
>NZ_KL585394.1:427970-429920 GCF_000721935.1 Streptomyces sp. NRRL WC-3549 | reverse complement strand
GCCAGCGGCGACGTGCTGTCCGGGCTGACCGGCTCGCTGCTGGCGGCGGGCCTGGACCCGCGCGACGCGGCGTCGGTGGGCGCCTACCTGCACGGACTGGCCGCCCGCCGCGCCTCGGACGGGGCCCCGGTGGCGGCCCGGGACGTCGCGGAGGCGATCCCCGCGGCCTGGCGGGACGTGTGCGGCTGATCCACGCTGGGACGGGGGCGCGCACACCGGAAGGGTGAGGGCCGTGGACGACGACGCCGTACGGGTACGCAGGGTGTACGACCCGCCGGAGAAGGCCGACGGCACCCGGGTGCTCGTCGACCGGCTGTGGCCGCGCGGGGTCTCCAAGGAGCACGCCGCCGTCGACGTGTGGGCCAAGGAGGCCGCCCCGTCGAACGAGCTGCGCTCCTGGTACCACCAGGACCCCGCCGCCCGGTACGACGGCTTCGTGGACCGCTACCGCACCGAGCTCGGCGACCCGGCGCACGCACCGGCCGTCGAGGAGCTGACCGGCCTGCTGCGCGCGGGCGGCCCGGTCACCTTCGTCACGGCCGTGAAGGACGTCGGGACCAGTCAGGTACCGGTCCTGGTGGAACATCTGCGGCACCTCTCCGGCCGCCGCTGACGCCTCACCGCACCCGGGAGGTCGGGGGCGCGGACCCGGGCCAGTGAGAGACTGGGCCCGTTATGAATGAGACAGCGTCGCTGAGAGCCCGTGCCGAGATCGACCTCGCCGCCCTGCGCGCCAACGTGCGCGTCCTGCGCGCCCGGGCGTCCGGGGCACAGCTCATGGCCGTGGTGAAGTCCGACGCGTACGGACACGGGGCGCTGCCGTGCGCCCGGGCCGCGCTGGAGGCCGGGGCCACCTGGCTGGGCACGGCCACCCCGCAGGAGGCCCTCGCCCTGCGGGAGGCCGGCGTGGGCGGCCGGATCATGTGCTGGCTGTGGACGCCCGGCGGACCCTGGCGCGAGGCGATCGAGGCGGACGTGGACGTCTCGGTGAGCGGGATGTGGGCGCTGCGCGAGGTCGTGGAGGCCGCCACCGCGGCCGACCGGACGGCCAGGGTCCAGCTGAAGGCCGACACGGGCCTGGGCCGCAACGGCTGCCAGCCCGCCGACTGGCCGGAACTCGTCTCGGCCGCCCGCGCCGCCGAGGAGACGGGCACCCTGCGCGTCACCGGTCTCTGGTCCCACTTCGCCTGCGCCGACGAGCCGGGCCACCCGTCGATCGCGGCCCAGCTGACGGCGTTCCGCGACATGGTGGCGTACGCCGAGAAGGAGGGCGTGCGGCCCGAGGTGCGGCACATCGCCAACTCCCCGGCGACCCTCACCCTCCCGGAGTCCCACTTCGACCTCGTCCGCACCGGGATCGCCATGTACGGCCTCTCGCCCAGCCCGGCCCTGGGCACCCCGGCGGACTTCGGGCTGCGCCCCGTGATGACGCTCTCCGCCTCGGTGGCGCTGGTCAAGGAGGTGCCGCCGGGGCACGGCATCAGCTACGGCCACCACTACACGACCCCCGCCGAGACGACGCTCGCCCTGGTCCCGCTCGGCTACGCGGACGGCATCCCGCGCCACGCCTCCGGCCGGGGACCGGTGCTGATCGACGGCTCCGTCCGTACGGTCGCCGGGCGCGTCGCGATGGACCAGTTCGTCGTCGACCTCGGGGGCGACACCCCGGAGCCCGGCGCCCGGGCGGTGCTGTTCGGCCCGGGGGACGAGGGCGAGCCCGGCGCCGAGGAGTGGGCGGTGGCGGCGGACACCATCGCGTACGAGATCGTCACCCGGATCAGCGGACGCGTGCCCCGGATCCACCTGCACGCCTCGCCCGGCCAGGACTGACACCGGCCGGGCACGACCGACGACGACGGCGAAGGAGCACGGCACGGTGAGCGAGACCAGCGCGGGAGCGGGGGACGTGGCGGCGACGGCGGCCGTCGCCGCCGCCGGCTGGCGCCGGGC
>NZ_KL585394.1:425780-427792 GCF_000721935.1 Streptomyces sp. NRRL WC-3549 | reverse complement strand
GCCGCCGGCTGGCGCCGGGCGGGGTTCGCCGGCGCGGCGATAGGGGTCCTCGCGGCGGGCGCCGCCGCCGGGGTCGCGGTCGAGCGGCTCACGGTCGGGCGCGGCATGCGCAAGAAGGCCCGTCTGGCGCTGGACGCCTCCGGCCCGTACGGCTCGCTGCGCGGGCTGCCCGGCCGGGCCGTCGCGGACGACGGCACCGAGCTGTACTACGAGGTCGACGAGGTCGAACCGGACGCCGCACAGGAACCCGGCGCGAAGGGGGGCACCGGTTCGGGCCCCCGGCGGCGCAGGCTCTTCGGCCGCAAGGCGCCCGGCCCCGTCACCGTCGTCTTCAGCCACGGCTACTGCCTCAGCCAGGACTCCTGGCACTTCCAGCGGGCCGCGCTGCGCGGCCTGGTGCGCACGGTCCACTGGGACCAGCGCAGCCACGGCCGGTCCGGGCGGGGCAGGGCGCAGGCCGAGGGCGTACCGCTCGGCATCGACCAGCTGGGGCGCGACCTGAAGGCGGTCATCGACGCGGCGGCCCCCGAGGGCCCGCTGGTGCTGGTCGGGCACTCCATGGGCGGCATGACGATGATGGCGCTCGCCGACCGCTACCCGGAACTCGTCCGCGACCGGGTCGCCGCGGTCGCGTTCGTCGGTACGTCCAGCGGGAAGCTCGGCGAGGTGAACTTCGGGCTGCCGGTGGCGGGTGTGAACGCGGTGCGCCGGGTGCTGCCCGGGGTGCTCAGGGCGCTGGGCTCGCAGACGGAGCTGGTGGAGCGGGGGCGGCGGGCGACCGCGGACCTGTTCGCGGGGCTGATCAAGCGGTACTCGTTCGGTTCCCGGGACGTGGACCCGGCGGTCTCGCGCTTCGCGGAGCGGCTCATCGAGTCCACCCCCATCGACGTGGTCGCCGAGTTCTACCCCGCCTTCACCGAGCACGACAAGAGCGGGGCGCTGCCCGCCTTCCGGGACGTGCCCGTGCTGATCCTGGCCGGTGACAAGGACCTGGTGACGCCCGGCACGCACAGCGAGGCGATCGCGGACCAGCTGCCGGACGCCGAGCTGGTCGTCGTACCGGACGCCGGCCACCTGGTCATGCTGGAGCACCCGCAGACCGTCACGGACCGGCTCGCGGACCTGCTGGTACGGATCGGAGCCGTTCCGGCCGAAGAGGGCTGATCCTCTACCGTTGCCGCATGGAAGCAGCGCACAACGGCCCGGCGGCCCCCGCCGGCGCACCGGGCACCGTCACCCTGGACCTCGCCGTCGAGTCCCCCGAACAGATGCGGGACCTGGGCCGCCGCATCGCCGCCGTGCTGGCCCCCGGCGACCTGGTGATGCTCACCGGCGAGCTCGGTGCCGGCAAGACCACCCTGACCCGCGGCCTCGGCGAGGGCCTCGGCGTACGCGGGGCCGTGACCTCCCCCACGTTCGTGATCGCCCGCGTCCATCCGCCGCTGGGCACCGGTCCCGCCCTGGTCCACGTCGACGCGTACCGCCTGGGCGGCGGGCTCGACGAGATGGAGGACCTGGACCTGGACGTGTCGCTGCCGGAGTCCGTCGTCGTCGTGGAGTGGGGCGACGGCAAGGTGGAGGAGTTGTCCGAGGACCGGCTGCACGTGGTCATCGACCGCGCGGTGGGCGACACCGACGACGAGCGGCGCACGGTGCGGCTGATGGGCGTCGGGGTCCGCTGGGCGGGGCTGCGGACGGAGCTGCCGGGGTCCTGAGGCCCCGTTTCCCGACAGATCGTCGGTAAAATGTTGCGCCGAGGGCGGCGGGCGTGGTCACATGGACGGGAGGCTTGGTTAGGTGTACCTAACCAAGCCCTGAGCCAAGGCCCGAGGAGGCATGCATGCCGACACCCGAGCGTGAAGTGGAGCCGCAGGCGCCGCGGACGGATCCGCCGTCACCGGCCGTCGTCTCGATGAGGGACCTGCTGGCCTCCTGCGCCGCCGCGACGGCGGTCTCGACGCCGCCCCGCGGGGAGCGGGCCGAGGCCGACGAGGACGAGGAGGGCCCGCTGG
>NZ_KL585394.1:425420-425589 GCF_000721935.1 Streptomyces sp. NRRL WC-3549 | reverse complement strand
GACGAGGAGGGCCCGCTGGCCGCCGGACGCGACGCGGCGTAGACGGCGCGGGCCCGGGCGGGCCTCCCGCCGCGGGGGACACCCGTGCGGCGCCGGCCGGTCCGGGTCAGGGGACGACCACGACCGTGGGTCAGGGGACGACCACGACCGTGGGTCAGGGGACGACCAC
>NZ_KL585394.1:424018-425191 GCF_000721935.1 Streptomyces sp. NRRL WC-3549 | reverse complement strand
GGGTCAGGGGACGACCACGACCGTGGGTCAGGGGACGACCACGACCGTGGCGCCGATGGTCGCGAACGTCCACATCGCGTTCCCGTCGGGGCGCTTCATCCGGACCCCGCCCGTCTTCATCGTGGGGTCGGGGGCCTTCATCGAGCCGTCCTGGGCCGCACTGAACCCGACGGTCACGCCGTCGACGTCCGCGAACCGGACCACGTGTTCGATCGGTACCCCGTCCGAGCCCTTGATGGTGCCGGAGCGGGAGGACACCTGGTAGGTGCCGGGCGGCGGGCTGACGGAGCTCGGCATCACCGTGAACGTCCGCAGGGACTTCTCCGCGGCGTCCACGATCCACACCCGCCGCTTCGCCGGCGCGTACACCACGCGGGCCCCGGTACCGGAGTCGGCGGGGACGGCCAGCGGGTCCCTGGGCGGACCGGGCTTCGGGGACTGTCCGCCGGCCGCGGCGCCGGAGGCCTGGGACGAGGGGGCGGTCACCGATTCGGGTGCGTTCGCCGACGCCTGGTAGGCGAGGAAACCCACCGCGGCCACCGCCGCGGCAGTGAGACCCGCCACGATCGCGGAGCTGCCCTTCGCCACCGTGAGCTCCTTCCACAGGCCGTCCGTCGCATGTCGTACAAGCATGTACGTCGTACATCCCGGCTACCCGCGCGACGCTACCAGCAGCGCGGGCGCCCGCCGGGACGCCGGACGGCTGCCGTCGGCCGGTCGGCGGAGCCGTAGGCTGTTCGTGTGCTCCTGCTCGCCATGGATACCGCCACCCCCGCCGTCACCGTCGCCCTGCACGACGGGGACCGCGTCGTCGCCGAGACCGGACAGGTCGACGCCCGCCGGCACGGGGAACTGCTGCTGCCCGCCGTCGACCGGGTCCTCGCCGAGGCCGGGGTGAGGCTCGGCGCCGTCACCGGCGTGGTCGTCGGGGTCGGCCCCGGCCCGTACACCGGGCTGCGCGTCGGCCTGGTCACCGCCGCGACGTTCGGCTCGGCCCTCTCCGTACCCGTGCACGGCGTGTGCACCCTCGACGGCCTCGCCCACGCGGCCGGTGTCGAGGGGCCCTTCGCGGTGGCCACGGACGCGCGCCGCAAGGAGGTCTACTGGGCGCGCTACGAGGACGGCCGCACCCGGACCGGCGGACCCGCCGTCGACCCTGTCTCTTATACACAT
>NZ_KL585394.1:419948-423763 GCF_000721935.1 Streptomyces sp. NRRL WC-3549 | reverse complement strand
CGCTCTACCCGCGCAGGCCCGACGCCCAGGTCCCGAAGAACTACAAGGTGGTCACCCCCCAGTGACCACCGCGACCGCTGTGCTCCGCGAGATGCGCTGGTGGGACATCGACCCGGTGCTGGAGCTGGAACACGAGCTGTTCCCCGACGACGCCTGGTCCACCGGCATGTTCTGGTCCGAGCTGGCCCGCGCCCGCGGCCCCCGGGCCACCCACCGCTACGTCGTCGCCGAGGACCCCGACGGCCGGGTCGTCGGCTACGCGGGCCTCGCCTCGGCCGGCGACCTCGCCGACGTCCAGACCATCGCGGTCAGCCGCAGCCACTGGGGCGGCGGACTCGGCTCGGAACTCCTGACCGACCTGCTCCGGCACGCCACCGCCTTCGAGTGCGCCGCGGTGCTCCTGGAGGTCCGGGTCGACAACACCCGCGCGCAGAAGCTGTACGAACGCTTCGGCTTCGAGCCCATCGGCTTCCGCCGGGGCTACTACCAGCCCGGGAACATCGACGCACTCGTCATGCGCCTGACCGTACAAGGAACAGAGACAGACTGATGGCTGACGAACCGCTCGTACTCGGTATCGAGACCTCCTGCGACGAGACCGGCGTCGGCATCGTGCGCGGGACGACCCTGCTCGCCGACGCCGTCGCGTCCAGCGTCGACACCCACGCCCGCTTCGGCGGGGTCGTGCCGGAGATCGCCTCCCGCGCGCACCTGGAGGCGATGGTCCCCACCATCGAGCGCGCGCTGAAGGACGCCGGGATCAGCGCCCGTGACCTCGACGGCATCGCGGTCACGGCGGGACCCGGACTCGCCGGGGCCCTGCTCGTCGGGGTGTCGGCGGCCAAGGCGTACGCGTACGCCCTGGACAAGCCGCTGTACGGGGTCAACCACCTCGCCTCGCACATCTGCGTGGACCAGCTGGAGCACGGCCCGCTGCCCGAGCCGACCATGGCCCTGCTGGTCAGCGGCGGGCACTCCTCGCTGCTGCTGGCCCCGGACATCACGAGCGACGTACGGCCGCTGGGCGCGACCATCGACGACGCGGCGGGCGAGGCGTTCGACAAGATCGCCCGGGTGCTGGACCTCGGCTTCCCCGGCGGCCCGGTCATCGACCGGCTGGCACGCGAGGGCGACCCGGCGGCGATCGCGTTCCCGCGCGGGCTGACCGGTCCGCGCGACGCCCCGTACGACTTCTCCTTCTCCGGCCTCAAGACGTCCGTGGCCCGCTGGATCGAGGCCAAGCGGGCGGCCGGCGAGGAGGTGCCGGTACGGGACGTGGCGGCGTCCTTCCAGGAGGCCGTGGTGGACGTGCTCACCCGCAAGGCCGTGCGGGCCTGCAAGGACGAGGGCGTCGACCACCTGATGATCGGCGGCGGCGTCGCGGCCAACTCGCGGCTGCGCGCCCTGGCCGAGGACCGGTGCGAGCGGGCCGGGATCCGGCTGCGGGTGCCCCGTCCCGGGCTGTGCACGGACAACGGCGCGATGGTCGCCGCACTGGGCGCCGAGATGGTCGCCCGCAACCGACCCGCCTCCGACCTGGGACTCTCGGCGGACTCCTCGCTGCCGGTGACCGAGACCCACGTACCGGGGGCGCACAGCCACGACCACGACCACGTGCACGAGATCAGCAAGGAAAACCTCTACTCATGACCGTCGCCCTGATGTGGGAGGCCCGTGCCGCCGCGGGCCGGGGGGCCGAGCTGCTGGAGTGGGCCCGCGCCCGTGCGGGCGAGCTGGCCGCGCGTCCGCTCCGCAGCGAACTGCTGCGCGCCCCGCAGGACCGGGTGCTGGTCCTCACCTGGTGGGACGCCGCGTACGACGCCGAACTGCCGGAGCTGCCCGAGCCGGACGCGGAGCTGGTGACCCGCGCGGTGCACCGCTGGCGTTTCGAGTCGCTCGGGCCCGCGGACGGCTGAGCGGAGCCCTCACCCGGCGTGTTCCGGTGAGTTCCCCGCCCGGGGCCGGTCTACCTTGCACAGCGTCATCGAGGACGCGGAGCACCGAGCGAGGGAGAAGACCATGCAGAAGATCAGGCCCTGCCTGTGGTTCGACGGCCAGGCCCAGGAGGCCGCCGAGTTCTACGTCTCCGTCTTCGGCGGCGACTCCCGCGTCACGAACGTCACCTACAACGGCGAGGCCGCGCCGGGTGAGATCGGCACGGTGCTGACCGTGGAGTACGTGCTCGCCGGCCAGGAGTACATGGCGCTCAACGGCGGCCCCGAGTTCACGTTCTCCGAGGCCGTCTCCCTCTCCGTCGACTGCGCGACCCAGGACGAGGTGGACCGGCTCTGGGAGGCGCTCACCGAGGGCGGTGCGGAGAGCGACTGCGGCTGGCTCAGGGACAAGTACGGCTTCTCCTGGCAGATCGTCCCCAGCGTGCTGCCCGAGCTGCTCGCCGGGCCCGACAAGGCCAGGGCGGAGCGCGTCATGAAGGCGATGCTCGGGATGCGCAAGCTGGACGCCGAGACACTCCGCAACGCCTGAGGCACCCTGGAAGGAGCAGCCTGGTAACAGGACTCCCAGGAGGTGACCGCCATGACGGAGACCACGGTCGGATGGCACGTCGAGCTGGAATTCGCGGAGGACACCCACCGGACCCGCGCCGTCGCCCTGGTACGGCTCCCCCTCCGACGCCGAACAGCCCCGGGTGGGCGAGGAGATCGCCGGCGCCCGGGCGCTCGACGAACTCGCGACGAAGCTCCTCACCAAGGCGCACGACGAGATCGACGAGGCGTCCGGCCGGGCGTCGTACCCGCTGGCCCCCTGACCCGGGGCGTCCTGACCCACCGGTCCCCGAGGCGCGGGCAGGTCTCCCGCCCGTGAACCGGCGGGTGTTCCGGCGGGGGACCCGGGATCGGTAATGTCCCGTGCATGGCACGCCGTTCACCGCTCCCGCCGCCCCCGCCGCCCGTGGAGGTGCGCACCTGGCCCGACCGTGAGGCCCTGCTCCGGGACCGGGCCGTGGTCCTGGGTGAACTCGTCAGGATGCACGTCGGTCCAGGGCAGTTGGGGCTGCTCTGCGTCTGGGCGGGGCTCGGTGCGGTGGGCTGGACGGGCGTCGGTGCGTCGCTCCTCGCGGTCGAGACCGTGGACGACCTCTTCGGCGCGCTGCTGGGGGTCGCCTCCGCCGTCGTCGGTGTCTGCTGCCTCGTCCCCGCAGCCGTGTTCATGGCCCTCGGCGTCGCACGTGACCGGCGGGTCCGCCGGCTCCTGGACGCGTGGGGGCGCCTGGAACGCGACCCGGAGGGGGACCGCCGGCTGCGTGTCCCGCGGGCGAGCGCGGTCTGGCTGGTGCTGTCCTTCCTGCTGTGCGCGGCGGGGCTGTTCACCTGCGTGTCCGTCCCGGCGGGGGCCCGGCCGGGGGAGGAGAGCTACGGAGAGGTCGCCCTGTGGATGGGGCTCGGCCTCATCGCCTGGCTGACCGGACTGATCGGCCTGGTCAAGGCGTTCAGCCACCGCCGCTGGGTGCTGCGGGCGGTGGGCGGCCGCTGATCAGGGCCGCTTCAACGGGTGCCCGAGCAGCATCGTCGGCGCCCCGGCCACCCGGGTCAGGAACACGGTGGCCGTGGCGGGCCCCTGGAGCTTCATCTTCCGGCGCAGCTCCTCCGGTTCGACCGGGGAGCCGCGCTTCTTGACGGTCAGCACACCGACCCCCCGCTCCCGCAGGAGGGCTTTCAGCTTCTTCATGTTGAAGGGCAGCTGGTCGGTGATCTCGTAGCCGGTCGCGTACGCGGACTCACGGGGCTCGTCGGAGGTGACGTACGCGATCGTCTCGTCGATCAGCCGGCCGCCGCACTCCGCCACGACGGCGGCCC
>NZ_KL585394.1:409389-419764 GCF_000721935.1 Streptomyces sp. NRRL WC-3549 | reverse complement strand
AGATGTGTATAAGAGACAGGCCCGGATCACGGCGCCGTCCGGCTCGTAGAGGTAGCGGCCGACCGGGCCCACGGGCGGGGCGGGGAGCGGGCCGGGGGCGGTGAGGGTGGCCCCCGACGGGAGCAGGGTGGCCCGGAAGCAGCCGGGATCGGTGCCCTCGCCGAACCAGAGCACGGCCTCCTTCACCTCACCGCCGTCGGAGATCCACTCGGCCTCGGCCTGCGGACCGATCGCCTCGTGCGGGACCCCGGGAGCGATCTTCAGCGCGGCTCGCGGAGCCTTCAGCGCGGCCCCGGTCGCCCAGGACAGCGGCGGCGAGTACGCCTCCGGGTCGAAGATCCGGCCCCGTCCGCCGCGCCGGGCCGGATCGACGAACACCGCGTCGTACGGGGAGGTGTCGATCTCCGTGACGTCCGCGCACCGCACCTCGACGCGGTCCTGGAGGCCCAGCGCCTCCGCGTTGGCGCGGGCGACGTGGGCGGTGAGCGGATCGCGGTCCACGGCCAGCACCGAGATCCCCGCCCGGGCCAGGGCGATCGCGTCGCCGCCGATCCCGCAGCACAGGTCGGCGACGCTGCCCACACCGCCGAGCCGGACGAACCGCTGGGCACGGTGGGCGGCGACCGACGCACGGGTCGCCTGCTCCACCCCGTCGGGCGTGAAGAACATCCGGTACGCGTCGGCCGCCCCGAACTTGGCCACCGCACGCTGCCGCAGCCGGGCCTGGCCGAGCGCCGCCGAGACCAGCGAGGCCGGGTGGGTGCGGCGCAGCCGCGTCGCGGTGGCCAGCTCCCGCGCGGGGTCGTGGTCGCGTAGTTCGTCCAGGAGCGCCGCGCCCTCGGGGGTGCGCAGGGCGGCGAAGGCGGCGAGCGGTCCGGTCTCCGCGTGCGGGTGGGCCTCGTCGGGCGTGGGGAGGGCGTTCACCGGTCCATTGTGAGCCAGTCGGGGGGCCGGGCGGAGCCGGTGGAGTGTCGGGGCCGGGCGACGGAACGCGGCTGGCAGGATGCGGCGCCATGCAGACAGTACGACAAAACGAAAAATTGTCCCGGAATCGTCACAGACCGGTCTGCGCGCTGGCGGCAGCCCTGCTGGTCGCCTCCGTCGCCTCCGGGTGCGCCGGCCAGAGCGGTGACGGGCCCGGCCCCGCGCGGTCCGCCTCGCCCGCCGCGGGCCTGCCGGGGGCGGCGGCCGGCCAGGCGGGACCCGCCCCCGCGGCGGACGCCCGTGCGGAGGAGGTGAAGCGGCAGCAGGCGGCCCGCGTGGCCGCGGCGAAGAAGTGGGGGCTCGCCCAGGTCCCGCTGACGGCCCCGGCGCCGCCCGCGCGGAAGCCGCACCTCACCACCCGCGAGGGCTTCGAGATCGACGGCGCCGAAGGCGAGGACCTCCCCCCGGTCTTCACCACCGTGCCGACCGAGGAGCGCGTCGTCTTCCTGACGATGGACGACGGTTCGGAGAAGGACCCCGAACTGCTCCGGATGATGACGGAGCTGAACATCCCGTACAGCGCCTTCCTCAGCGACTACGAGGTGAGCGACGACTACGGCTACTTCGAGGAGATGCAGAAGCGCGGCGTCACCCTGAACAACCACACGCTCAACCACCCCTATCTGCCCGGGCTCTCGAAGGACGAGCAGCGCGAGGAGATCTGCGGCGAGCAGGACAAGATCGAGCAGCGCTTCGGGAAGCGGCCCACCCTGCTCCGGCCGCCGTACGGCAACTACAACGGCGACACCCTGCGCATCGCCAAGTCCTGCGGCGTCAAGGCGGTGCCCCTCTGGGCCGCCGAGGCGTTCCCCGACCACATGGAGTGGCGGGAGTGGGACCAGGACCTGCACCCGGGCGACATCATCCTCACCCACTTCCGCGGCCCGTCGGACTGGGACGCGTCCATGGTCGACCTGGTCCGCAACGTCATGAAGACGGTCACCGAGAAGGGATACGCGGTGGCGAGGCTGGAGGACTACGTCTGACACGCCGTCCGCCGCCGGGCGGACCCCTTCGAGCGGGACCCCGCCGTGCGGAACGCAGCGGCGGGGTCCGGCGTTGTCCGGGCGTGGCCGCGGCCCGTCCACGCCACGCGAGGATGGTGAATTGGCACTCCGCTTGACCGAGTGCTAATCGCGGCCATAGTCTCAGGTCTGGCACTCCCCACTGGAGAGTGCCAGCACCACTGCGCGACAGGGCAGGTCCGGCACCCGCGACGACGGATCGACCTGGTCGCCGACCCACAGACTGTTAAACCCCGTGAGATCTCCGAAGGGGGAGACCGGATCGTGTCGACCACCAGCTCCAAGGTTGCGATCAAGCCGCTCGAGGACCGCATCGTGGTCCAGCCGCTCGACGCCGAGCAGACCACGGCTTCCGGCCTGGTCATTCCGGACACCGCCAAGGAGAAGCCCCAGGAGGGCGTCGTCCTGGCCGTGGGCCCGGGCCGCTTCGAGAACGGCGAGCGCCTGCCGCTCGACGTCAAGACCGGCGATGTCGTGCTGTACAGCAAGTACGGCGGCACCGAGGTGAAGTACAACGGCGAGGAGTACCTCGTCCTCTCGGCGCGCGACGTTCTCGCGATCGTCGAGAAGTAGTTCACCCACGTTTGCTTCCGTTCTGCGCCCCTGGCCCCCTGCGAGATGACTAGCCGGGTGGCAAGGGGCGCAGTTCGTTCGAGAGGACACATCTCAGCCCATGGCGAAGATCCTGAAGTTCGACGAGGACGCCCGTCGCGCCCTTGAGCGCGGCGTCAACAAGCTTGCCGACACGGTGAAGGTGACGATCGGTCCGAAGGGCCGCAACGTCGTCATCGACAAGAAGTTCGGCGCTCCCACCATCACCAACGACGGTGTCACCATCGCGCGCGAGGTCGAGCTCGACGACCCGTACGAGAACCTCGGCGCCCAGCTGGTGAAGGAGGTGGCGACCAAGACCAACGACGTGGCCGGTGACGGCACCACCACCGCCACCGTCCTCGCCCAGGCGCTCGTGCGCGAGGGCCTGCGCAACGTCGCCGCGGGCGCCTCCCCGGCCGCCCTGAAGAAGGGCATCGACGCCGCCGTGAAGGCCGTGTCCGAGGACCTCCTCGCGACCGCCCGCCCGATCGACGACAAGGCCGACATCGCCGCCGTGGCCGCGCTCTCCGCGCAGGACCCGCAGGTCGGCGAGCTCATCGCGGACGCGATGGACAAGGTCGGCAAGGACGGTGTCATCACCGTCGAGGAGTCCAACACCTTCGGTCTGGACCTCGAGTTCACCGAGGGCATGGCCTTCGACAAGGGCTACCTCTCGCCGTACATGGTGACCGACCAGGAGCGTATGGAGGCCGTCCTCGACGACCCGTACATCCTGATCCACCAGGGCAAGATCGGCTCGATCCAGGAGCTGCTCCCGCTGCTGGAGAAGGTCATCCAGGCGGGTGGCTCCAAGCCGCTGCTGATCATCGCCGAGGACGTCGAGGGCGAGGCGCTCTCCACCCTCGTCGTCAACAAGATCCGCGGCACCTTCAACGCCGTCGCGGTGAAGGCCCCGGGCTTCGGCGACCGCCGCAAGGCCATGCTCGGCGACATCGCCACCCTCACCGGTGCGACCGTCATCGCCGAAGAGGTCGGCCTCAAGCTCGACCAGGCCGGTCTGGACGTGCTGGGCACCGCCCGCCGCGTCACCGTCTCCAAGGACGACACCACCATCGTCGACGGCGGCGGCGACTCCGCCGACGTCCAGGGCCGGGTCAACCAGATCAAGGCCGAGATCGAGTCCACGGACTCCGACTGGGACCGCGAGAAGCTCCAGGAGCGCCTCGCGAAGCTGGCCGGCGGCGTCTGCGTGATCCGTGTCGGTGCCGCCACCGAGGTGGAGCTCAAGGAGAAGAAGCACCGTCTGGAGGACGCCATCTCCGCGACCCGCGCCGCGGTCGAGGAGGGCATCGTCTCCGGTGGTGGCTCCGCGCTCGTCCACGCCGTCAAGGTCCTGGAGGGCAACCTCGGCAAGACCGGCGACGAGGCCACCGGTGTCGCGGTCGTGCGCCGCGCCGCCGTCGAGCCGCTCCGCTGGATCGCCGAGAACGCCGGCCTCGAGGGCTACGTCATCACCTCGAAGGTCTCCGAGCTCGACAAGGGCCAGGGCTTCAACGCCGCGACCGGCGAGTACGGCGACCTGGTGAAGGCCGGCGTCATCGACCCGGTGAAGGTCACCCGCTCCGCCCTGGAGAACGCCGCGTCCATCGCGTCGCTGCTGCTCACGACCGAGACCCTGGTCGTCGAGAAGCCGGCCGAGGAAGAGGCCGACGCGGGCCACGGCCACGGTCACTCGCACTAGTACGTCCGGTACACAGCCGAGGCCCGGTGCCCCCGTCGCGGGGGCACCGGGCCTCGGTGCTTCGCCCCGTCGCAGTGCGGCGGGGCGAAGTGCTGCCGGGGGCGGGGGCAGCGGCGGCGGGTCCGGCGGTGCGCCGGCGCACCGGAAAGGGGCCCTGCGGCCCGAGGCGGTCTACGCCGAGCGCGACAGCGCGTCCCCGTGGACCGGGTCCGCGAAGGGGCGGCCGGACGCGAAGCGTTCCAGCTCGTCCAGCGCCTGGTCCGCCATCCGGTGCAGTTCGTTGCCGAGCGAGCCCGCGACATGGGGGGTCAGCAGCACGTTCGGCAGGTCGTAGAAGGGCGAGGACGCCGGGGGCGGGTCGGGATGGGTCACATCCAGCACCGCGTGCAGCCGGCCACTGGTCAGTTCGGGGAGCAGCGCCTCCTCGTCGACCAGTGAACCCCGCGCGGTGTTGATCAGCGTCGCGCCCGTCGGCATCGCCGCCAGCTGCGCCGCGCCGATGAGACGGTGTGTCTCCGGAAGCTGCGGGGCGTGCACCGAGACCACGGAACTGCTCGCACACAGCTCGTCGAGCGTGGCGAGCCGGACGCCCAGCTGCGCCGCCCGTTCCGCGTCGACGTAGGGGTCGTACAGCAGGACGTCCAGATCGAAGGGGCGCAGCAGTTCGATCACCCGGCGGCCGATGCGGGAGGCTCCGACGATGCCGACCGTACGGCGGTAGTTGCCGGAGCCGTCCAGCTCCGCGAGCCAGTCGTGGCCGGAGCGCAGGGCGCGGTAGCGGTCGGCGGAGTGCAGCACGCGCTTGCCCGCGAAGAGGATCGCGGCGAGGGTGAACTCGGCGACGGGCAGGGCGTTGGCGGCGCCCGCCGACGTCACGGCGATGCCGCGTTCCCAGCAGGCGTCGGTGATGTGGTGCTTGACCGAACCGGCCGCGTGCACCACCGCGCGCAGCCGCGGTGCGCGGGCCAGCACCGGGGCGGTGAGCGGCGTCGCACCCCAGCAGGTGAACAGCACCTCGGCCTCCGCGAGCGCGGCGGCCACCTCGGGCGTCGGGTCGGTCAGGTCGTGGGCGACGAGACGGGTGTCCGTACGGGTGAGGGCGGCCAGCCTGGTGTGGTGGCGTTCGGCGAGGAGGCGGCCGGCGATGCCGGGGCCCATGGCGAGCAGGGCCCGGGGCCGGTTGTCGGTGGGGTGCGGCATGGTGGAACTCGTACTCCTCGGGCTCGCGTGGACGGTCACTTGACGCTTCCGGCGGTCAGTCCCGCCTTCCAGTGCCGCTGCAGGGAGACGAAGGCGACGATCAGCGGGATGACGGCGAGGAGCGACCCCGTGACGACGAGGGGGTAGAAGCTCGGCTCGCTGTGGGTGTTCGTGTTCCACGAGTACAGCCCGAGGCTCAGCGGGAACAACTTGCGGTCCGAGAGCATCACGAGGGGGAGGAAGAAGTTGTTCCAGATCGCGGTGAACTGGAAGAGGAACACGGTCACGAAGCCCGGCATGACCATGGGCAGGCCGACGGACCAGAAGGTTCGCAGCTCACCCGCCCCGTCGATACGGGCCGCCTCCAGCGCCTCGTTCGGTATGTAACCCGAGCAGAACACCCGGGCGAGGTACACGCCGAACGGGTTGACCAGCACCGGGATCAGCACCGACCAGTAGGTGTTCACCAGGCCGACCTTGGACGCCAGCAGATACATCGGCAGAGCCATCGCGGTGGTCGGGACGAGCACGCCCATCAGCACCAGGCCGAACAGCTGCTCCTTGCCCCGGAAGGCGTACTTGTCGAAGGCGTACCCCGCGGCGACGCAGATCAGCGAGCAGACGAGCGCCCCGCCGCCCGCGTAGCCGAGGCTGTTGAGGTACCAGCGGAAGTAGATGCCGTCGCCGTAGGAGCCCAGGTCCGACAGGTTCTCGCCCAGGTTGAAGCCGTCGAAGGAGAAGGCGTTGCCGGCCAGCAGGCCGCCGGCGTCCTTCGTCGCGGCGGTGACCAGCCAGACGAGCGGGAAGAGCATGTAGACGACGGCGAGCAGCAGGAAGCCGTTGACCGCTGTCTTCGACATCCAGCGGCCGCGGGAGGCGGGGGAACTCATGCTTTCTTGCCCTTCCGGCCGGTGAAGCGGGTGACGACGAAGGACAGCAGCGCGGCGGTGAGCGCCAGGAGGATGGAGGCGGCCGCGGCGAGGCCGTAGTCGTTGCGTTCGAAGGCCGCGGTGTACGCGTACATGTTCGGTGTCCAGGTGGAGGAGACGGCGGAGCCGGTCCCCTTGTTGAGGATCAGTGGTTCGGTGAAGAGCTGGAGCGAGCCGATGACGGTGAACAGCGCGACCATCACGACGGAGGCGCGGATCAGCGGGACCTTGATGGCGATCGCGACGCGCCAGGCGCCTGCCCCGTCGACCGTGGCCGCTTCGAGCACCGAGCGGTCGATGGCCTGCAACGCGGCGTAGAAGATCACCATGTTGTAGCCGAGCCACTCCCACAGCGCGATGTTGACGACGGAGGGCAGCGCCCCGCCGGGCGAGAAGAAGTCGAAGCCGATGCCGCCGGACTCCATGGCGCTGACCACCGGACTGAGCTGCGGTGTGTACAGGTACACCCAGATCAGCGCGGCGATGATGCCGGGCACGGCGTGCGGCAGGAACAGTGCCAGCTGGAAGAACCGCCGGGCGCGGGCCAGCGTGGAGTCGAGCAGCAGGGCGAGGGCGAGGGCGCCGACGAGCAGGAGCGGAATGTAGAACAGGCAGTAGCCGAGGAGTACGCCGAAGCCCTCGCGGAAAGCCCGGTCGCCCAGCGCCGCCGTGTAGTTGTCGATCCCGCTGAAGACGGTCTCGGTGCCGCCGAAGCCCAGGCCGGACTGCTTCTCGGTGAACAGGCTGAGCCAGACCGCGTATCCGATCGGCAGCACCATGGCCAGAGCGAACAGTACGAAGAAGGGCCCCAGCAGGATGGCGGCGGCCCTGGTCGTCCGGGCGTGCTTCATCAGCCTGCGTCCTCGACCTTCAGACCGCGCTTCTTCAGCTCGGCGACCGTGACGTCGTGGCCGGCCTTCACGGCTTTCCTGATCGTGGTGCCGCCACTGGCGACCTTGCCGAACTGGTCCTTCATCGTGGTGTTCGTGGTGCCGGTGGTCGGGCCCCAGTTCCAGTTCTGGCCGATGGACGTCGCGGCGTCCTCGAACACCTGGTAGATGTCCGCACCGCCGTAGAAGTCCTCGTCGAAGGCCTCCTTCGCGGCCGGACGCAGGGCGGCGGCGGTCGGGAACGCGCTCGAAGTGCCGGACTCGATACGGGCCTTGATGCCTTCCTCGGTGGTGGACATCCAGGTGGCGAACTCGACCGCGGCCTCGGCCTTCCTACTGGTCTTCGGCACCGCGAAGGTGGAACCGCCGAGCATGCCGCTGGCCGGCTTCCCGTCCCAGCTGGGCATCGGGGCGACGGCCCACTTGCCGCTCTGCTCGGGCAGGGTGCTCTTGAGGACGCCCGCGCCCCAGGCCGCGCCGAGGTAGCCGACGGTGCCGCCGTTCTTGAGCGAGCTGGTCCACTCCGGGCTGAACGCGGCGTTGGCGCGGATCAGGTCGTCGTCGAGCATGCCCTGCCAGTAGTCGCTGACCTTGTTCGTCGCGGCGTCGCTGGTGTCGACCTTCCAGGTGTCGCCCTCGGGCTTGTACCACTGGGCGCCGGCCTGCCAGGCCATCGCCTGGAAGGTGGTCGGGTCGTCGGGGAAGAACGTGCCGATGCGGGCCTTCTCGTCGGCCTTCTTGACCTTCTCGGCGGCCTCGCGGAAGTCGTCCCAGGTCTTGGGGGCCTCGATGCCGTACTTCTCGAAGAGGTCCTTGCGGTAGTAGAAGGCCTGCGGCGAGGCGTCGAAGGGGACGGCCCAGTTCTTGTCGCCGAGGGTCGTCAGTTCCACCGCCTGCGGCAGCAGCTGCTTCCTGACGTCCTCGGTGAAGTACTGGCCGATGTCCTGGAGGGCGCCCTGGCTGACGTACTCGGGAAGCTGCGGGTACTCGATGGAGACCAGGTCCGGGGCGTTGCCCGCCTTCACGGCGTTGGAGATCTTGGCGTAGCCGCCGGCGTTGCCGGACGGGATCTCCTCGTACACCACCTTGATGTCCGTGTGGGAGGCGTTGAACGCGTCAACGACCTCCTTGGACCCCTTGGTCCAGCCCCAGAAGGTGATGCTGACCGGCTTGCCGTCACTTCCGGCGGACTCGTCGCCGCCGCTGCCGCCGCAGGCCGTGAGCCCGGGAGGACGGCGAGGGCGGTGGCGGCGCCGACTACGGCGAGGGGCGTTCTGCTGGAACTGCGGCTCACGGCGAGGCTCCTGAACAGGCGACGACATTGGCGTTGGGCGTGATCTTTCGACCAGCCGTGACCGAAGTCAAGAGCGAAAGAGCGATTGATCGAAAAAAGATCAGGAGGGTCGTGTCCGGAGAGGCGCGCGAACCGCACGGAGGACACCCGGCGGAAGGTCCTCGCGGGCGTCCCGGGGGAGCATCCTGGTCGAACCCCCGCCGTCGAACCCACGCCGTCGCCCGGGCCCCCGCGGGCGGGACCTTCGGACACGCCCTACGGCCGCAGGGCCCCGCAGGAGTCCCTGACCCGGAGCTGGGGGAGCAGGGTCAGGTGCCTGCGGGGCGCGCCGGAACCCTGGCCGAGCCGCTCCACCAGCAGCTCCGTCGCATGGCGGCCCACCTCGTGCTTGGGCGGCGCCACGGCGGTGAGCGGGGTGTCCGCGAGCGCCGCCACCTCGTCGTCGTACGCGATCAGCGCCAGGTCCTCCGGCACCCGTACGCCCAGCTCGGCCAGCCGCTGCACCACCTGGATGGCATCCACGTCGTTGTGGATGAGGGCCGCGGTCGCCGCCCCCTCGGCGACGGCCTCGCGAAGCGCCTGCACGGCGTCCTCGAACGCCTCGGGGGCCCGGTCGGCGGGTACGGAGCCGATCACCTCCCCGGGCGGGCGCAGGCCGAGCACGGCCAGCGCCTCGGTGTACCCGGAGCGCACCGCGAGCGCGGTCGGGGAGTCCGCGCGGGCCATCAGCAGCGGCGCCCCGTGCCCGAGGCCCACCAGGTGCCGCACGGCCAGCAGTACGCCGTGCGCATGGTCCGAGCAGACCCGGTCCAGGCCGTCCAGCGGCGAGCCGGCGGTGGGCCTGCGTTCCAGCAGGACCGTGGGCACCGGCAGCGAACCGATCCAGTCGCCGAATGCGGAGGGGTCGCCCGGATGCTTCCAGCCGGGTGCGACCAGCAGCCCCTCGGCGCCCGCGGCGAGCAGCCCCCGGGTGCGGGCGTGGTCCTCCCGCGGCCGGTAGTCGGAGATCCGCAGGACCAGCCGGGCGCCCGCCCGGGCGGCGGCCTCGTGGGCGCCCCGGATGACCTCGGCGAAGTAGTAGGTCGCGGAGGGCGCGAGCATGCCGAGGATCCTGCCGCTGCCCGCCGCACCGGGCCCCGCCACCGGCGTGGCGTCCTGCGGCCACGACACCGAACCGTGGACCCGGTCGAGCAGGCCGCGGGCGGCCAGTTCCTCGACGTCCCTGCGCACCGTGACGGGCGAGACGCCCAGCTGGGAGGCGAGGTGCGAGACCCGGGCGGAGCCCTGGTCCCGGACCAGCCCGAGCAGGCGGTCATGACGTTCGGCAGCACTTTCGCGCACGGTGGCAGTCCCCTCGCAGTGTGTGTGGGCGCCGGCCCTCGGCCCGGCCGGCGCCGGAGTCCTCGTCCGACCCGACGACCCTAGACCAACGTGATCGAACGATGGGAGTTTCGATCATTTAGGCGCGATCCTGCGCCATTCGATCAACCCCGAGTCCAGGAGGACGCACGATGCCGGCCAGGGAGCGTGCCCGGCCCGTCCCGGCTCCGGGTCCGTAGGACGGGTCGCGGGCGATCGGGTCACCGCGGCGGCCACGGCCACCACCGGCCCGGCCCTCGCGGGCCCGAGCGCCGCGCAGGACGGCACCCGTCGGCCGCACCTTCCACCCCGGCTGAGCCGCGTCCCCGCAGGGCGCGACCGGCAGCGGACCGCTCCCGTGGGCGACCCTGGGCGAGGCCGACGCGCGGACCCGCGGG
>NZ_KL585394.1:396867-409178 GCF_000721935.1 Streptomyces sp. NRRL WC-3549 | reverse complement strand
GCTGCCCCTCCGGCCCGGGCCCCGGCACCGGCGCCTACGGGGGCCGCCGCGTGCGGTGGCCGACCGCTCATGGCGTCCCGCCGTCGCCCCGGCCCGGCGTCACCGAGGCCCGTACTTGCGGCCCGTCTTGGAGGTGACCCCTCCGAGCAGGCCGCGCGGCGTCAGCTTCACCAGCCCCATCAGCGCCTTGTAGCGCGGGTCCGGGATCGACACGGACCTGCCCCGGGCCAGATCCGCCAGGGCCGCGGCCACCAGCTTGTCCGCGTCCAGCCACATCCAGTCCGGGATGTCGCCCGTTCCCATCCCGGCGCGCTCGTGGAACTCGGTCCGTACGAAGCCGGGGCACAGCGCCATCAGCCGCACGCCCGTGCCCGACAGGTCCTTCGCCACGCCCTGGGTGAACTGCACCACCCACGCCTTCGACGCCCCGTACGTGCCCCGGGGCAGGAAGGCCGCCACCGAGGCCACGTTGACCACGCCGCCGCGACCGCGCTCCCGCATCCCGGCCACCGCGGCGGAGGTCAGCCGCAGGACCGCCTCGCAGTGCACCTTCAGCATCGTCAGCTCGTCGGCCATGGGGACGTCCAGGTACCGCCCCTTGTTGCCGAAACCGGCGTTGTTGACCAGCAGGTCGACCGGGCTGACCCGGTCACCCAGCCGCGCCTCGACCGCCTCGATCCCGGCGTCCGTGGAGAGGTCGGCCGTCAGCACCTCGGCCTCGATGCCGTGCCGGTCGTGCAGCTCCGTGGCCTGGGCCCGCAGCCGCCCGGTGTCACGTGCCACCAGCACCAGGTGGTGCCCGTCGGCCGCGAGCCGCCGTGCGAAGGCGGCGCCGATGCCCGCCGTCGCGCCCGTAATCAGTGCAGTCGTCATACGCGGCACGTTAGTGCCCTGCGGAGACGGGTGGCCGTCCAGCCCGGGCAGCGGTCAGGAACCCTGCGCGGCCACGTACTCCCGGGCCGTCCGCAGCGCCTCCTCGTGCAGTGCGTCCCCGGCGGCCAGCAGACCGGGCAGCAGCGTCCGCTCGGTCGTCACCGCGCGGAACTGGAGGGCCGCGGTGACGGAGTGGTGCGGCCGGTGCACGATCTCGACCGGGTCCCCGGCCCGGATCGCCCCCGGGTGGACGACACGGAGATAGGCCCCGGTCACGCCCCGCCGGGTGAACCTCTTCACCCAGCCCCGCTCGCCCACGTGGCCCGCGAACGTACGGCAGGGGATACGCCCCGAGGTCACCTCCAGGATCAGCCCGTCGCCGATCAGCCAGCGCTCCCCGATCAGCGCCTCGCTGACCGTGACGCCCGAGGTCGTCAGGTTCTCGCCGAAGAACCCGTTGGGCACCGGGCGGCCCAGCTCCTGCTCCCAGGCGTCCAGGTCCTCGCGCGCGAAGGCGTACACCGCCTGGTCGGAGCCGCCGTGGTGGCGCAGGTCGCACACCGCGTCACCGGCCAGACCGCTGCCGCCGACGCCTTTGGGCCCCGGATCGCTCACGTGGACGAGGCCCTCGACGGGACGCTTGTCGATACCGGTCAGCCCGTCGGCGCCATTGGTGTGTACGGAGGCCTCGGGGCGTCCCAGGTTCACGGTCAGCAGCTTCATGGGCTCACATTAGCCATTCGGCCCCCAAAGTCGTCTTGGAATTACTCGCCTCTCCTGCAAGCACCGCTTATGGTTGAGGGGTGATCGAAGCCCGTCATCTCCGTGTCCTGCGCGCCGTGTCGACCACCGGCTCGTTCTCCGCCGCCGCGCGCGAACTGGGCTGCACCCAGCCCGCGGTCAGCCAGCAGATGAAGGCCCTGGAGTCCTCGGCGGGCACCCCGCTGCTCATCCGCACGGGGCGCGAGATGCGGCTCACCCAGGCAGGGCAGGCGCTCGTCCGGCACGCGTCCGGGATCCTCGCGGGCCTCACCGCCGCCGAGGAGGAGGTCGCGGCGATCGCCGGACTGCGGGCCGGGCGGGTCCGGCTGGTGTCGTTCCCCAGCGGGAGTTCGTCCCTGGTCCCGGGCGCGCTGGCCGCCCTGCGCGCCGCGCACCCCGGCACCCGGGTCTCCCTGGTCGAGGCGGAGCCGCCGCGCTCGGTGGAGATGCTGCGCGACGGGGACTGCGACATCGCGCTGGCCTTCCGGTACGGGGAGACCGGCGGCGAGTGGGACGACCTGGTGGTGCGCCCGCTGCTCGCGGACCGGCTGATCGGGCTGGTCCCGGAGGGGCACCGGCTGGCCGGCGCGGAGTCGGTGGGCATCGGCGAACTGGCCGACGAGCCGTGGATCGCGGGCTGCCCGCGCTGCCGGCGCCAGTTGGTGGAGGTCTGCGAGGCGTCCGGGTTCACCCCCCGGATCGATTTCGCCACCGACGACTACCCCGCGGTGATCGGGCTGGTCGGTGCGGGCCTCGGCGTGGCCGTCCTGCCGGAGCTGACCATGGAGTCGGTACGGCCCAAGGGGGCCCGGACCGTGACGGTCGAACCGGCGGTGGAGCGGGAGATCGTCGCCCTCACCCTGCCGGACCTCGCCCAGGTCCCCGCGGTGGCGGCCACCCTGGACCAGCTGGCCCGGGCGGCCGCACGCTGACCCGGGGCGTCCCGGGGGCGCGGGTCCGAAGAAACGTTTCTGCGTTCGGTTGCGGCGTGCGGCGTGTCAGGTGGATCCGGGGTCGTCCTGCGGGGCGGCGGTGCCCGCGGTGATCAGGCGGTTCCGGGCGCGGCCCATGAGCTCCTCGCGCTCGTCCTCCGTCAGCCCGCCCCAGACGCCGTAGGGCTCGCGCACCGCGAGGGCGTGCGCCGCGCACTCGGCGCGTACCGGGCAGCGCATGCAGACCTCCTTCGCCGAGGTCTCGCGGGCGCTCCGGGCCGCCCCGCGTTCTCCTTCGGGGTGGAAGAACAGTGAACTGTCGACCCCGCGGCAGGCGGCCAGCAGCTGCCAGTCCCACAGATCTGCGTTGGGTCCGGGAAGGCGGGAGAAATCTGCCATTGCGTGTCCCCTCGAAACCTTGCTGAGTCGGAACGGCTTCCTCGACCGGTCGGTGGCCGTGTGTGAGGTGTCGTCGGTGGCCGGAGTTCCGACCGTACATCCATGGTGTTAGTAGATGTAAATATGACTTCTTGGGAATCTAGCTACAGACGCCAGTAAAAGTGAGGAAAACCCGCTAAATGGGGCATGTGTGAGGGCGAGCGGATCGATCAGCGGGCGAAAGATGCCGCGTCGCTCTCCTCCGTGTGCGGCCCCTCACTTAGAGTGCCGAACCGGGCGCTTCGACCCGTAACTCTTTCGAGTGACCGTCGTTGAGAAGGGGGAGGCGGTTGACGCAGAACGAGCTCGGGCAGATGTCCGAGGGGGTCGACCGCACAGGTGACGACTTGTATCAGCCTGGAGGCTCAAGGTGACGCGCATCAGCTGCGGAGGACGGTCATGACATCCGTTCTCGTCTGCGACGACTCCCCGCTTGCCCGAGAAGCGCTTCGTCGGGCGGTTGCGACCGTGCCCGGCGTCGAGCGTGTGACCACGGCGGCCAACGGCGAGGAAGTCCTCCGCCGCTGGGGAGCCGACCGTTCGGATCTGATCCTGATGGACGTGCGCATGCCCGGGCTGGGGGGTGTGGAGACGGTCCGGCGGCTGCTCTCGGCCGACCCCGGCGCCCGGATCATCATGCTGACCGTCGCCGAGGACCTGGACGGGGTGGCGCTCGCGGTCGCCGCCGGTGCCCGCGGCTATCTGCACAAGGACGCCTCGCGCGCCGAGCTGCGGGCCACCGTGACCCAGGCGCTGGCCGACCCGACGTGGCGGCTCGCCCCGCGCCGGCTGCGGTCCGCGGAGATGGGGGCGGCGCCGACGCTCACCGCGCGGGAGATCCAGGTGCTCGAAGGCATGAGCCACGGCCGCTCCAACGCGGAGATCGGACGCGAGCTCTTCCTCTCGGAGGACACGGTGAAGACGCACGCCAGGCGTCTGTTCAAGAAGCTCGGGGCCTCGGACCGCGCCCACGCCGTGGCGCTCGGCTTCCGCTGGGGCCTGGTCCGCTGAGACCCCGGCGGCCCGGCGGCCGTACGGTCCCGTCCGCGTCCGGCGGACGGGATCCCGTCGGCGCCGGACCCGCCGCCGGACCGGTCCCGCCAGTGGTATGTGACGCTTCCCGGCCGATGCCGCATCCTTGAGGTGTGGAGTTCCTCGGGAACGATTCGGTCGAGCGGAAGGGGAGGGCGCAGGACATGACATCCGGCGCACCCGCTCATAACGCTTCGGTGCACAACTCGGGACGCGATGGAGCGGACGGGACACCCTCAAGGCACCATGGTCCGATGCGCGAGGACGAGACGACGGTGATCGGTGCCCTGGTGCACCGTGCCGTCGACGGCGACGCGCAGGCCACCCATGACCTGCTGGCCCACGTCCATCCGCTGGCCCTGCGCTACTGCCGGTCCCGGCTGAGCCGGCTGCCGGGTGATGCCCGTCACTTCGTGGAGGACCTCGCGCAGGAGGTCTGTGTCGCGGTGCTGATGGCGCTGCCCCGGTACAAGGACACCGGGCGGCCCTTCGAGGCCTTCGTCTTCGCCATCGCGGGCCACAAGGTCGCCGATCTCCAGCGCGCCGCGATGCGCCATCCCGGATCGACGGCCGTGCCCTCCGACGAGATGCCCGAGCGGCCCGACGACTCGCTCGGACCGGAGGAGCGCGCGCTGCTCAGCAGCGATGCGGCCTGGGCGAAGAAACTCCTCGCCAACCTCCCGGAGAACCAGCGCGAGTTGCTCGTCCTGCGGGTCGCGGTCGGACTGACCGCGGAGGAGACGGGACAGATGCTGGGGATGTCGCCGGGTGCGGTCCGGGTCGCCCAGCACCGCGCGCTGAGCAGGCTGCGGGCCCTCGCGGGGCAGTAGGCCGGCGGGGAGGTCCGCGGAGCCGGGGCGGTGGGAGCTTCGTCACCCCCGCCCAGGCGGGGGCCCGGTGCGCCACGGCCGCGGCTTCGTGGGAACGCACGGAACGACCGGGTGATCCTGGTGGTGGAATGAGACGGCCCGTGAGCCCGTTAGCATGGACATCCGCACCGATCAAGGCCATTTGGGGAAGGTGTCATGACTGCAAACGTCGACGGAGTGCCTGAGAAGTTCGCGACGCTCGGGCTGACATACGACGACGTGCTGCTGCTGCCGGGCGCGTCCGAGGTCCTGCCCAACGCGGTCGACACCTCGTCCCTCATCTCACGCAACGTGCGGGTGAACATCCCCCTGCTGTCGGCCGCCATGGACAAGGTGACCGAGGCCCGGATGGCGATCGCCATGGCCCGTCAGGGCGGCGTCGGCGTGCTGCACCGCAATCTCTCGGTCGAGGACCAGGTGAACCAGGTCGACCTGGTCAAGCGGTCCGAGTCGGGGATGGTCACCGACCCGATCACCGTGCACCCCGACGCCACACTCGGTGAGGCGGACGCGCTCTGTGCGAAGTTCCGCATCAGCGGTGTGCCGGTCACCGACCCCGCGGGCAAGCTCCTCGGCATCGTGACCAACCGCGACATGGCCTTCGAGTCGGACCGGTCGCGGCAGGTGCGCGAGGTCATGACGCCGATGCCGCTCGTCACCGGGCCGGTCGGGATCTCCGGCGTGGAGGCCATGGAGCTGCTGCGCCGCCACAAGATCGAGAAGCTGCCGCTGGTCGACGACGCCGGAATCCTCAAGGGCCTCATCACGGTCAAGGACTTCAAGAAGGCCGAGCAGTACCCGAACGCCGCCAAGGACGCCGAAGGCCGACTGCTGGTCGGCGCGGCCGTCGGGGCCAGCCCCGAGGCGCTGGACCGCGCCCAGGCGCTCGCCTCCGCGGGGGTCGACTTCCTGATCGTCGACACCTCCCACGGACACAACCGCAACGCCCTCGACTGGATGGCGAAGATCAAGTCGAGCGTCGGCGTCGACGTCATCGGCGGCAACGTCGCCACCCGTGACGGCGCCCAGGCGCTGATCGACGCCGGTGTCGACGGTGTGAAGGTCGGCGTCGGCCCCGGTTCGATCTGCACCACCCGTGTGGTCGCCGGTATCGGCGTCCCGCAGGTCACCGCGATCTACGAGGCCGCGCTCGCCGCGCGTGCCGCGGGTGTCCCCGTGATCGGCGACGGCGGCCTGCAGTACTCCGGCGACATCGGCAAGGCGCTGGCCGCCGGGGCGGACAGCGTGATGCTGGGCAGCCTGCTCGCGGGCTGCGAGGAATCCCCGGGCGAGCTGATGTTCATCAACGGCAAGCAGTTCAAGTCGTACCGCGGCATGGGCTCGCTGGGTGCCATGCAGTCCCGCGGACAGGGCCGGTCGTACTCCAAGGACCGCTACTTCCAGGCGGAGGTGGCCTCGGACGACAAGCTCGTACCCGAGGGCATCGAGGGACAGGTGCCCTACCGCGGCCCGCTGGCCAACGTCCTCCACCAGCTGGTCGGCGGCCTCCGTCAGACCATGGGCTATGTCGGCGCCGCGTCCGTCGAGGAGATGGAGAGCAAGGGCCGCTTCGTCCGGATCACCTCGGCGGGCCTCAAGGAGAGCCACCCGCACGACATCCAGATGACGGTCGAGGCACCGAACTACAGCAGGAAGTAAGACAGCGGCGCAGGTGAGGGGCGGTCCGGGGTTCCCGGGACCGCCCCTCACGCGTGCGTCGGGGATACTGGACAGCGCAGACGTAGAGGGAAAGGCCACACCATCGTGACTGAGATCGAGATCGGGCGCGGCAAGCGCGGCCGCAGGGCGTACGCGTTCGACGACATCGCTGTCGTACCGAGCCGGCGTACCCGTGACCCGAAGGAGGTCTCGATCGCCTGGCAGATCGACGCCTACCGCTTCGAGCTGCCGTTCCTGGCCGCACCCATGGACTCGGTGGTCTCCCCGCAGACCGCCATCCGCATCGGTGAGCTGGGCGGCCTCGGCGTCCTCAACCTCGAGGGGCTGTGGACGCGGCACGCCGACCCGCAGCCGCTGCTCGACGAGATCGCCGAGATGCCGGTCGAGACCGCGACCCGCCGGCTCCAGGAGATCTACTCCGCGCCCATCCAGGAGGAGCTGATCGGGCAGCGCCTCAAGGAGGTGCGCGACTCCGGCGTCGTGACCGCCGCCGCGCTCTCGCCGCAGCGCACCGCGCAGTTCTCCAAGGCCGTCGTCGACGCGGGTGTGGACATCTTCGTCATCCGCGGTACGACGGTCTCCGCCGAGCACGTCTCGGGCGCGGCCGAGCCGCTCAACCTGAAGCAGTTCATCTACGAGCTGGACGTCCCGGTGATCGTCGGCGGCTGCGCCACGTACACCGCCGCCCTGCACCTGATGCGTACCGGCGCGGCCGGTGTCCTCGTCGGCTTCGGCGGCGGTGCCGCGCACACCACGCGCAACGTCTTCGGTATCCAGGTCCCGATGGCGACCGCGGTCGCGGACGTGGCCGGGGCCCGCCGTGACTACATGGACGAGTCGGGCGGCCGGTACGTGCACGTCATCGCCGACGGCGGCGTGGGCTGGTCCGGCGACATCCCGAAGGCCGTCGCCTGCGGCGCGGACGCCGTGATGATGGGCTCTCCGCTGGCCCGTGCGACGGACGCGCCCGGCCGCGGCCGGCACTGGGGCATGGAGGCCGTCCACGAGGACGTGCCGCGCGGCAAGCTGGTCGACCTCGGCTCCGTGGGCACCACCGAGGAGGTCCTGACCGGTCCGTCGCACAACCCCGACGGCTCGATGAACATCTTCGGCGCACTGCGTCGGGCGATGGCCACCACGGGCTACAGCGACCTCAAGGAGTTCCAGCGGGTCGAGGTGACGGTGGCGGACTCGCAGCACCGCCGCTGACCTGGTCATACGCGACGCACAGGGCCCGGACCACGCAATGTGGTCCGGGCCCTGTGCGTCTACGGGTGCGGCTCAGCCGACGGCCTTCTTGGCGCCACCGAAGGCGGCGACCGGGCCCAGGAGCAGGAAGAGGTACGTCATGAAACCGGCTTGCTCCTTCCAGAGGTCCATCAGGTCGCCGAAGTGGTCGAAGAAGACCTCGGAGAAGCCGACGTGCAGAGCGTCGGCGAGGATCATCGACATGCCGATGAGCTGACCGAAGAAGACGGCCACCAGGGAGAAGAGCACACCCGCGCCGATGACGGCCGGGTTCTGGCCGCCGACCTTGCTCCCGACGAAGCCGACCAGGAAGCCGACGCCGACGGCCGCGTAGCCGATCTCGCGCTCGATGGACCCGGCGATGACGCCGTAGAGGATGGCGGCGACGATCGCGGCGCCCAGGGCGGCCAGCACAGCGAGACCGATGTTGTGACGGGCCGCAGGGGCGGGCTGGAACGGAGCACCGCCGCCGAACCCGCCGCCCTGCTGCTCCGCGAACGGGTTCCCGGCCGGCGCGCCGGGGTGGGCCGGGTACGGGGTGCCGGGCTGCTGTGCGTACGGGTTGCCGTCGGTGGGCTGTCCGCCGCCGTAAGGCTGCTGGGGTGGGTTCGGCGGCTGGACGGGCTGGCTCATTGGTGTGTTCCCCCTGGGACGGATGCGCACGGCTGTGCGACGAGTGACGCCGCAGGCTAGCAGGCCGGACCGACCCGGGACACCGGGAAACCCTTGGGGGGCCTGGACTCTAGAGCCGGTGGGCGGCGCCGGCCGGAGTCGCTCCCCGTGTGTCCAGGAGGAGTTGGGCCTTCACCGCCAGGCCCTGGAGGTCATAGGTGCGGTGGTGCTGGAGAAGCACCGTCAGGTCCGCGCCGGAGGCGGCCTCGTACAGCGAGTCGGCACGCGGGACGGGCACGTCGCGCACCCGCCAGTCCAGGACGTGGGGGTCGTGGTACCCGATCTGGGCGCCCATGTCCATGAGCCGGCTCGCGATCTCACGGGCGGGGGAGGCCTCCTGGTCGGCGAGGTCGGGCTTGTAGGTGACGCCGAGGAGGAGCACCCGGGCGCTCCGGACGGACTTGCCGTGCTCGTTCAGCAGGGTCGCGCACCGCTGGATCACGTAGCCCGGCATCCGGTCGTTGATCTCCTTGGCCAGCGAGACCATGCGCAGGGGATGGCCGGGGGTGCGGCTGCCGTACGGGAAGTAGCCGGGGTCCACCGGGGCGCCGTGGCCGCCCACGCCGGGTCCGGGGCGGAAGGGCTGGAAGCCGAAGGGCTTCGTCTCGGCGCACCTGATGACGTCCCAGAGGTCGACCCCGAGGTCGTGGCAGAGGACCGCCATCTCGTTGACGAGGGCGATGTTGACGTGCCGGAAGTTGGTTTCGAGGACCTTGGTCATCTCCGCCTCGCGCGGCCCCCTGGCCCGGACCACCTTGTCGGTGAGCCGGCCGTAGAAGGCGGCGGCCGACTCTGTGCAGGCGGGGGTGAGGCCGCCGATGACCTTGGGGGTGTTGGCGAGGACGTGGGTCCGGTTGCCCGGGTCCAGTCGGGCGGGGGAGTGGGCGAGGTGGAAGTCGCGTCCCGCGCGCAGGCCCGAGCCCTCCTCCAGGAGCGCCCGGACGACGTTCTCGGTGGTGCCCGGCGGTACGGCCGACTCCACCAGGACGGTGGTGTGCGGCCTGAGCCGTACGGCCAGGGCGCGGGCCGCGTCGGCGACCGGGCCGAGGTCGAGGGCGCGGTCCTGGCCGAGCGGGGTGGGGGCGCAGATCACGGCGGTGCGGACCCGGCCGAGCTCGGCCGGGTCGGCGGTGGGCCGGAAGCCCCCCGAGAGCATCCGGCGGATGTCGGAGGCGCTGAGGGATCCCTCGACCGGAGTACGCCCGGCGGAGAGCTCGGCGTACGGACGCGGGTCGGTGTCGTACCCGACCGTCTGGATCCCCGCGGCGACGGCCGCCTGGGCGAGGGGCAGGCCGAGGTGGCCGAGTCCGATGACAGCGAGGTCTGCGGGCATGAGGAGGGCCGTCCTTCCCTGGGGCCTGGCCGCCTGGGGCCTGATCCGAACGAAAGGCCTTGAGCGGGCCCGGCAGCGCGGAGCGCGGGTGGCGGAGCGGGCCCAATAAGACCAAGAGGCGGAGAGCGCAACTGCTGTGGACAGTGCAATGTCAGACTAGGCGTATATATGACCTGTATGTCGCATTCAGTGGGTCTCATGGGCCGGGTGTTGTCCACAGGCGGTGGCTGAAGTCGCCGCGCGCGGACAGAATCGGAGGGTGGGCGCAGCCGTCCGGCCGCGTGGCCGGCCTCGCTCCCCACGCCGAAGCACCCAGATGACCGGAATACCGGGAGTACCGGGAGGCAGCAGTGAGGACAGCGACACTGGGACCCGCGGAGCGCGCCGAGGCGCTGGCCGCGATGGCCGAGCGCGAACTGGACGTGCTGGTCGTGGGGGCGGGCGTGGTCGGCGCCGGGACCGCGCTGGACGCCGCCACCAGAGGACTCTCGACGGGCCTCGTCGAGGCGCGTGACTGGGCGGCGGGGACGTCCAGCAGGTCGAGCAAGCTGATCCACGGCGGGCTGCGCTATCTGGAGATGCTGGATTTCACGCTCGTCCGGGAGGCGCTGAAGGAGCGCGGGCTGCTCCTGGAGCGGCTGGCCCCGCACCTGGTGAAGCCCGTCCCCTTCCTCTACCCCTTGCAGCACAAGGGGTGGGAGCGGCTGTACGCGGGCTCGGGCGTCGCGTTGTACGACGCGATGTCGGTCTCCTCGGGCCACGGCCGCGGGCTGCCCATGCACCGCCACCTCTCGCGCCGCCACGCGCTGCGCGTGGCACCGGCCCTGCGGAAGGACGCCCTGGTCGGCGCCCTCCAGTACTACGACGCCCAGATGGACGACGCCCGCTATGTGGCGACCCTGGTCCGCACCGCCGCGGGCTACGGCGCACACGTGGCGAACGGCGCCCGGGTGACCGGCTTCCTGCGGGAGGGCGAGCGCGTCGTCGGCGTGCGGGTCGAGGACGTCGAGGGCGGCGGCGAGTACGAGGTGCGGGCCAAGCAGGTGGTCAACGCGACCGGGGTGTGGACGGACGACACCCAGGCCCTCATCGGCGAGCGCGGCCAGTTCCACGTCCGGGCGTCCAAGGGAATCCACCTCGTCGTACCGAAGGACCGCATCCACTCCACGACCGGGCTGATCCTGCGCACCGAGAAGTCCGTCCTCTTCGTGATCCCCTGGGGCCGGCACTGGATCATCGGCACCACCGACACCGACTGGGATCTGGACAAGACGCACCCGGCCGCCTCCAGCGCCGACATCGACTACCTGCTCGAACACGTCAACTCGGTGCTCAACGTGCCGCTCGGCCGGGACGACGTCGAGGGCGTCTACGCGGGGCTGCGGCCCCTGTTGGCCGGCGAGTCGGACGCGACGAGCAAGCTCTCCCGGGAGCACACGGTGGCGCATCCGGTGCCGGGACTCGTCGTGGTGGCGGGCGGCAAGTACACGACGTACCGGGTGATGGCGAAGGACGCCGTGGACGAGGCGGTACACGGACTGGACCAGCGGGTGGCCCGCTGCGTGACGGAGGAGGTGCCGCTGCTCGGCGCCGAGGGGTACCGCGCCCTGTGGAACGCCCGGGCGAGGATCGCCGCCCGCACCGGGCTGCACGTCGTCCGGATCGAGCACCTGCTCAACCGGTACGGCTCGATGGCCGAGGAGGTCCTCGACCTGGTGGAGGCCGACGCGACGCTCGGCGAACCACTGGCCGGGGCGGAGGACTACCTGCGGGCCGAGGTCGTCTACGCCGCCTCGCACGAAGGCGCCCGCCACCTCGACGACGTACTGACCCGGCGCACCCGGATCTCCATCGAGACCTTCGACCGGGGCACCCGGTGCGCCCGGGAGTGCGCGGACCTGATGGCGCCGGTGCTGGGCTGGGACACCGGCCAGGTGGAGCGGGAGGTGGAGCACTACCGCAAGCGGGTCGAGGCGGAGCGGGAGTCGCAGCGGCAGCCCGACGACCTCACGGCGGACGCGGCGCGGCTGGGGGCGCCGGACATCGTGCCGCTGTGAGCGTGGGGCGGCAGGCGGGTCTCCGGGCCGGACTGGGCCTCGGATCGGAGGTCCCTACCCCGCTGCGGGGTACCGGGGAGTCGCGGGGCGTGGGGGGCCCGGCGGTTTCGAGGTCCTCGGTGCCGGGGCCGGCGCACGTGTCCGGCCTGAGCCGCGCGACGGCCCCCGGGCCGCCGGCCGCGCGGGGCCGGCGGCCGACCGGGGCGGGGCATGTGCCCTGTCCGGGTGTCAGGCCCGGCGCGGGATGATGCTCGACGACGTCAGCAGGCGTCAGCTCGCCCTTTGCCGCGGGGGAGTCGGGGAGTCGGAGGGGGCACCGGCCGCGGCGCACACCGGGGTGGCGCCCCGGAGACGGCCGTCGGTCGAGGCGGCGGGACCGGCCGGGCCGTACGTCTCGTAGGGGGCTGAGTGCGGG
>NZ_KL585394.1:395239-396628 GCF_000721935.1 Streptomyces sp. NRRL WC-3549 | reverse complement strand
GGTGGGAGTAGGACGATGCGGGGGGCGCTGTGTGGACCGCCCTGCGGGTGTGCGGCGCCCGGGGCGGGCGGAACCAGCAGCGGCACCGCGGGGCGGCGGCGCCCCGGAGAAGCGCACGGCCGGGGGATCCGCCCCCGGGCCGCGTCATCATCTACCCCGGGACCCGGGACCATAACCGGTCCCGGGGTGAGGGACAATGAACGCTCTGCCAGGGCGGGTTGATCGCAGAGGGGACGCATGTCGGAGGCGGAGCAGGCACGGGAGCCCCAACGGGACAAGGAAGGGCGTCTTCTCGCGGGGCGGTACCGGCTCGGGGAGGTGCTCGGCCGGGGCGGCATGGGCACCGTCTGGCGTGCCGCCGACGAGACGCTGGGGCGCACGGTGGCGGTCAAGGAACTCCGGTTCCCCTCCGCCATCGACGAGGACGAGAAGCGACGGCTGATCACGCGCACCCTGCGTGAGGCGAAGGCGATCGCGAGGATCCGCAACACGAGCGCGGTGACGGTCTACGACGTGGTCGACGAGGACGACCGCCCGTGGATCGTGATGGAGCTGATCGAGGGCAAGTCGCTGGCGGAGGCGATCCGCGAGGACGGGACGCTGACGCCGAAGCGGGCGGCGGAGGTCGGTCTGGCCATCCTCGACGTGCTGCGCTCGGCGCACCGCGAGGGCATCCTGCACCGTGACGTGAAGCCGTCCAACGTACTGATCGCCGAGGACGGCCGGGTCGTCCTCACGGACTTCGGCATCGCCCAGGTCGAGGGCGACCCCTCCGTGACCTCGACGGGCATGCTGGTCGGCGCCCCGTCGTACATCTCGCCGGAGCGCGCGCGTGGTCACAAGCCGGGGCCGCCGGCCGACCTGTGGTCGCTCGGCGGACTGCTGTACGCCAGCGTCGAGGGCTGCCCGCCCTACGACAAGGGCTCGGCCATCGCGACGTTGACGGCCGTGATGACCGAACCGGTGGACGCGCCGAAGAACGCCGGACCACTGACGGAGGTCATCTACGGGCTGCTGACCCGGGACCCCGAACAGCGACTGGACGACGCCGGGGCGCGCGTCCTGCTCAACGCCGTGATCAACGCGCCGGACGCGCCCGCGGCACCGCCGGCCGACGCCACCCAGGTCATGGCGCTGCCCCTGCCCGGTTCGAAGAACGGGGACACCGGCGGCAAAGGATCCGGCCGGAAGGCGGCGGCGGGTACGGCCGCGGCCGGTCTCGTCGGCGGCCCGGCCGGCGCCGGGGCACCGGGGGCCGGCGCGGCTGCGGCCCCGGTCGCCGGTGCGGGCGGTGCTCCGGCGGCCGGCGGGTCCGGGGCGGGTGCCGGTACCGGGAGTGGTTCCGGAAGCGTCACGGGCAGCACCGGGGAGAGCACCCGGGAGCGGCTG
>NZ_KL585394.1:393794-395037 GCF_000721935.1 Streptomyces sp. NRRL WC-3549 | reverse complement strand
CCTCGGCCTCCGGTCCGTCCCGGCCGGGAGGCGCCCCCGCCTCCACCCGCGCCTCGATCACGGACGTCGTGCCGCGCCGCACCCTGGCGATCATCGCCGGGGTCGTGGTCCTCGCGGTGCTCGGTACCGTCCTCGCGCTCACTCTCGGGGGCGGCGACAAGGGCGACACCTCGGGCGGTGGCTCCAAGGGCGGCACCGTCTCCTCGGCGGGGGCGGACACGGGTGGCGACACCGGCTCCGGATCCGGCGGCGGCGGCTCCGGCAAGGAGGAGCAGTCCGGCGGCGGCAGCGAGACGGACGGAGACGGCCGGAAGGACGGCCAGGCCCAGGAGACGGGCGAGGCGACCGGTGACGCCTCGCCGTCGGGTCCGGAGAGCGGCGCCCCGGCCTCCGACGGCGTTCCGGACGGGTACAAGAAGGTCACCGACAGCAGATTCCACTTCACCATGGCGATGCCCGAGGGCTTCGCACGCAACGGCATCGCGGGCAGCAACTCGGGCGGCATCTACAACGTCGACGGCGGCTTCCCGCGCGTCCAGGTCGACTACAACTCCTCGCCCGGTGACGACGCGGCGGCGGCCTGGCGGGGTCTGCGGGGCGCCGTGGCCGGAAGCAGCAGCAGCTACAAGCACCTCGGCATCAAGAAGGTCGACTACAACGGCTACCCGACCGTCGCCGACTGGGAGTTCGTCCGTACGCAGAAGGGCGTGCGGATCCGGGTGCTCAACCGGGGCTTCAAGGTGGACGCCACCCACGGCTACTCGATCATGATCAGCTGCAAGGAGAGCGAGTGGGACGGGGCGGAGTGCACCAAGCTGCGTCAGACGGCGTTCGACACCTTCGCGCCCACCGACTGACGGGCCGGCAGGCCCCGCGTACGCGCGGAACGGCCGTGTTGCCCCGACCCGGCCGCGCGACGGCGACTTGCCACGTATCGTGAGAGCCCATGGACCGTACGCATCCGGGATCATGGGTCAATTGCACCGCAAGTGACCGCAATTGACGGATCGATGCGGTCTCCGTGACCGGGAGATCGTGCGCTCTGGGGAGGCCTCGTGGACGACTACGCGGGTCGGGTTCTTGCCGACCGCTACCGCCTGCCGCTGCCTCCGTCCGATGCGTACGAACTGGTGGAGACCCGGGCGTTCGACACCTACAGCGGGCAGGAGGTCCTGGTCCGCCAGGTGCCGCTCCCGGAGGTCGTGGACGCGGAGGTGCTGGACGCCGACGGGATGCCCTCGGC
>NZ_KL585394.1:390914-393612 GCF_000721935.1 Streptomyces sp. NRRL WC-3549 | reverse complement strand
CCCGCCGGGCCACCGGGCGTACGGTGCGCAGGTCCACCGATCCCGCCGTCCGGCGGGCGATCGAGGCCGCGCAGGCGGCGGCCCAGGTGCCGGACCACCCGCGCCTGGACCAGGTCTTCGACGTGTTCGCCGAGGCGGGATCGCTCTGGATAGTGAGCGAACTGGTCGCGGCCCGGCCGCTCGCGGCGCTCCTCGCGGAACGTCCGCTCAACCCGTACCGCGCCGCGGAGATCGGCTCCGACGTGCTCACCGCCCTGCGGGTGCTGCACGCGCACGGCTGGACGCACCGCAACATCACCGTGCGCACGGTGCTGGTCTGCGACGACGGCCGTGCGGTGCTGACCGGCCTGGCTGCCGGAGCCGCCGAGGAGGCGCTGTGCGGGTACATGCCCGTGCCGCAGCCCGACGACGAGGGGGAGTACGGTCCGCCGGCGGTCGAGTCGGGGCCGACCGGGCCGTACGAGGAGTTCCCGGGCGAGGAGTCGCCGGTTCAGGAGCTCCCGGGCGAGGAGTCGCCGGTTCAGGAGCTCCCGGGCGGGGAGTCGCCGGTTCAGGACTTCCCGGGCACGGGGCTCCCGGCGGAAGGTCTGCCGGGCGCGGGCTTGCCGGTTGAAGGTCTGCCGTTCGAAGGCCTGCCGGTCGTGGGCTTTCCGGTCGAGGACGAGGCGCCCGAGTTGCCGGAGTTCGTCGCCGAGCGTCCGGTGATACCGCCCGGGCCGCCGGAGCCGGCCGAGCGTCCGGTACCGTCCGGGCTGCCGGAGTCCTCCGGGCAGGACGGTCCCGACGCGCCGCCGTCCGCCGGGGTCCCCGCCTCCCGGGGGCACCTGGAGATCGAGCCCCCCTACCGGCCGCCCGGTCCTCAGGCCGATGGTCCGGCGCCGGAGCGCCAGGAGCTCGTTCCGCGCCCGGCCCACCCCGCCGTCCCCCTCGCGGAGTCGAGGGCGGAGCCCGGCGCGGGCAGCGCGGCGCACCTGCGGGCCGCCCGGGCCGGGGCCATCGCCGCCTATCGCGCGGGCGCCCGTGCGGCGGTCCGTGCCGGTGAGGACCAGCAGGGCCGGGACGGCGCCGTTCCCGCAGGTCCGCCCGCCCCCGGGGCCGGCCCGGGACGCGGGAGCGCGTCCTTCGACCCGGGCGGCGGAAGCGGGTTCGGGCCCGCCGAGGGCAGGAGCTGGGACCGTGCGCCGGGGCCCGCCGACGGCTCCGGGGACGGCACCCCGGACGGGCCGGGCGGTACCGGTCCCGGTGGCCCCCGCGCCGGTGCCGGCCGCGGTGACGGTGGGGCCGTGCCGGGGGCGCGGTCCGGCAGCGATGCGGTGCCGGCGCCCGGTGACCGTACGGAGCAGGGCGGCGGGTCCGGCTACGACGGGCCCGCGCCGGGCGCGGAGGCCGGCGGTGCCGAGGGGTTCGGCGGTATACCGGGGCCTGCCGGTCCCGGTGCCGGTGCCGGTTCCGGCGGCGGCCCGGGCGTGGGCGGTGCCGGAGGCCGCGCGGTGCCCCATGGCGGCCGGCCCGTGACGGGGCCGCCGGCCGGGCCCCGTGAGGCCGGGCCCGGTGAGGCCGGGCCCCGTGAGGTCGGGTCCCGTGAAACCGGGCCCGGTGAAGCCGGGCCTGGAGGGCCCGGAGCCGCCCCGTCTGCGCCGCGGGCCGACCGCGCCTCAGACGGCGCCCGTACCGACGGCGGCAGCGCGTCCGGGGACGGCTCGGCGGCGTCGGGCCAGGGCGTTCCGGTGCGCCCGCGGTTGACCGGGGCCTGGGGGCGCCCCGCCGCGGAGCTGCCCTTCCACGGCGCGTTCGCCGACGACGGCCTTTACGACGACGCCGACGACGACCCGTTCGCCGACGACGAGGACGACGAGGGCCCGGACGGGCCTTTGCCCCCGGGCCGGCGGGTGTTCCTCGCCGGGACCTGGGACGACGGCCCGGAGTCGGGCCGTCCCGTCCCCGCGGGCGGTTCCCCCGGCGGCTTCGGGCGCGATGAGCTGCGGGCCGACTCCCGGCGTGGGCCGGACCGGGGCGACGGCCGGGACCACGGCCGAGGCGACGGCCCGGGCGACGCACGGGGTGGCGGCCGGGGCGACCGACTGCCGCAGCCGGTGGGCGCCCGTGCCGGCGCCGGCGGATGGGGCGAGGTCGTCGCGGGCAGCGGCGACACCCCGGCCTACCGGGGCCCCGCCACCCCGCTCGCCGCCGAACGCGCCCGGCAGGCCCGTATCGCCGTCGTCGGGCCGGTCACCGAGCGCTGGGCGCCCGAACAGGCGGGACCGGTCCACGACAACTGGCAGCTGGCCCCGCCCATCGGCCCCTCCACCGACCTGTGGGCACTGGGCGCCCTGCTCTACCGCGCCGTCCAGGGCCACGCCCCCTACCCGGAGGAGAACGCCGCCGAGCTCGTCCAGATGGTCTGCGGCGAACCGCCCGCCTTCGCGGAGGAGTGCGGCCCGCTGCGCCCGGTCGTCGAGTCGCTGCTGCGGCAGGACCCCACCGAACGGCCCGACTTCGAGGAACTGCGCGGCTGGCTCCGCTCCCTCATACGGTCCGCCCCCGAACCGGAGGCGGGGGACGACGTCGTCCCCCTGCCGCCCACGGACGCCGCCCGGCTGCCGGTCGTGCGCCGCCGGGGCGAGCTCGTCCGCAGACGCCGGGGACGCGGCGCGGCCCACGGCCGGCACCGGCAGGGCAAGCGGCAGCGGCTGGAGGC
>NZ_KL585394.1:387317-390721 GCF_000721935.1 Streptomyces sp. NRRL WC-3549 | reverse complement strand
CGGCTGGAGGCCGAGCCGCCGAGGTACGAGAAGCCGCCGCGCGCGCCCCGGGAGCCCAAGGGCCCCAAGGTGCTGCGGACACCGCCGCCCGCCCGGCAGCCCGGTGGCCGGGCACCGCGCAGGCTGGGGCGGGTGCTGCTCCTCCTGATACTGCTGCTGATGGCCGCCGCCGTGGTCTACGCCGTGAAGTTCCTGCCGAACTCCGACTCCGACTCCGGCACGGGCCCGGACACCGGCGCCCAGGACCGGCCCACCGGGTCCGCCGCACCCGTCGAGCCGGCCCCGGGGAAGAGCCCGTCGGGCGGTGCGTCGAGCGAGGCATCCGCAGCCTCGGGCGGTACCGGGTCGCAGCAGCCGCAGACCAGCCGTTCCGCCGCCGCGCTCGCCCCCGGGTACGCGCTGCGCAAGGACGCGGAGGGCTTCGAGGTCGGCGTGCCGAAGGACTTCCAGCGCAGTCCGGCCAACGCGGACCGCCAGGTCCGGTACGGCAGCGACGGGTTCAGTGTGCTGGTCGTGCCGGGCCGCGACACCGTCAAGGCCAACGGTTCCGATCCGCTGGACTACCAGCGCAGCAAGGAACCCGAACTGAAGCCGTTCCGTGAGTCGAGCTGGGCCAGCTCGTCCGGGCTGCGCCGTGTCGACGTCGGACAACAGGTCATGGCGGAGGGGCAGTTCACCTGGCAGGAGGCCAACGGCCGTGAGGTGTACGTCCGTAACCTGGTCCTGATCGTGTCCGGGCGCTACCACATCGTCCAGGTCATCGGCCCGGAGAGCGAACGGGACAAGGTCACGGACATCTACGAACAGGCCGTCGCCAGCTACCGGGCGGGCGCCTGACCGTACGTCAGCCCGCAGCGACAAGGATCACAGTGCGGTCTCGTGGGCCGTGCCTGGTTACGTGTCGCCGTCTCCCCTCCGTAACCTGGCAGTTCGAGGGAATGGGGCGGGGCACACGTGGATCAGGCGCAGGGTACGCAATCGGGGCTCCTGCTGGCGGGCCGGTACCGGCTCGGGGACGTCCTGGGACGCGGCGGCATGGGCAAGGTGTGGCGCGCCCACGACGAGGTGCTCCACCGCACCGTCGCCGTCAAGGAGTTGACCGCCGGACTGTACGCGACCGAGGCGGACCGGGACGTCCTCCACGCCCGTACGCAGAAGGAGGCGCGCGCGGCCGCCCGGATCACCCACCCCGGGGTCGTCACGGTCCACGACGTCATCGAGTACGACCACCGCCCCTGGATCGTCATGCAGTACGTCGACGGTCCCTCGCTCGCCGACGCGACGAAGGAGAGCGGGGAGGTCGAGCCCCGCGAGGCGGCGCGGATCGGCCTCCATGTGCTGAGCGCCCTGCAGGCCGCGCACGCCGCCGGCGTGCTGCACCGCGACGTCAAGCCCGCCAACGTCCTGCTGGCCCGGGACGGGCTGGTCCTGCTGACCGACTTCGGGATCGCCGCGATCGAGGGCGACTCCACCATCACCCGGACCGGTGAACTGGTGGGCTCCATCGACTACCTGGCACCGGAGCGGGTGCGTGGCGGCGACCCGGGCCCCGCCTCCGACCTGTGGTCGTTGGGCGCGACCCTCTACACGGCCGTGGAGGGTCGTTCACCGTTCCGCCGCACGTCGCCGATCTCCACCATGCAGGCGGTCGTCGCCGAGGAGCCGCCGCCGTCGGAGCGAGGTGGCGCGCTGGCGCCCGTCATCACCGCACTGCTGCGCAAGGAGCCGGGGGACCGGCCGACGGCCGCCGAGACGGAGCGCATGCTGCTGGACGCGATGGAGGGCCGCAGGCCACGGGCGGCCCAGGCGCACGTGCCGACGCAACGGCTCTCCGGTGAGGACCTGCACTCCCACTCGGTGCCCGACGGGGCGACGGCCCGGCTCCCGCAGGAGGCGGCGCAGCCTCCGGTGCCGCCGGCCGCCTCCGCCCCGGAGACCACCGCCCGGCGCGGCCCGGGACGCCGGCGTACGGCGGTGCTGGTCGTGGCGGTGGCGGCGCTGCTCGGCGGGGCGGCGGGGCTGATCGTGATGAAGGCGGGCGGCGACGACGGCGGCCGGGGGGAGCAGGGCGTCGTCGCGGACGAACGGCCCGCCGCCCCCTCCGGGGCCCCCGGGAAGGACGAGGCCTCCGGGAAGGACGGCGTCCCCGGAAAGGCCAGGGAGGACGGGGAGGGCGGGGCGGCCGACGTCGCCGACGCGCCGTCCCAGGAGACGCACCCCGTCCCCAAGGACATACCCGACGGCTGGGCGCGCGTCGAGGACCCCGAGGGGTTCAGCCTGGCCGTCCCCGAGGGCTGGGTACGGCAGACGAACAGCGGCCAGATCGACTACACCCCGGACGACGGGGCGCACCGTATCCGGATCAGCGTCGACCCGCAGCCCGACTTCGACAACGCGTACGCACACATGCAGGGCATCGAGAAGGACCTGGCGAAGCGGCTGCCCGCCTACGAGCGGCTGTCGCTCGAGGCCAACGTGTTCCGCGACCGGCCGGGCTCCCTGTGGGAGTTCACCTGGACCGAGACCAAGGACCACCCGGGACCGCGCCACGGCATCGACCAGATGTACTTCGGTGAGACGGGCGGACCCGAGTACGCGCTCTACATGACCGGCCCGGAGGAGGACTGGGAGGAGAGCCGGCAGCTCTTCGAGACGATGCTGCGCAGCTGGCAGCCGCCGGCCCAGGACGGCTGACGCACGCCCCGCAGGGGCACGCTCCCCGCGCCGCCGCCCGACCACGGCGGGCCGGGCGGCGGAGACCGGCGAAAAGATCCGGGTCAGCTCCGTCGGGAGCCCGTAGGCCCATGGGCCCGCGTCCTCGATGGAGAAGTAGCCCCTGATCAGCGGTTATCACGCCAGTGATCACTGGCTGGATCATCGGGTGCGGGCGGCAGGAGCGGAGGAGGTGACGAAAACCTGTTACCGCCGGGTACCAAAAGCGTGCGACGGGACATACTCTCGGCCTCATGACGGACTCGCAGGCATCCTCGACCACCGCCGCCGCTTCCGGCTCCCGCGTCGGCACCAACCCGGTGGCCGCCGCCCCCGCAGGGGTGCGCACCGCCGCGGACGTGGTCACCCCCGAGGTGATCGCCCGGCTGACCCGTGGCGTCGTCGGCTCCGGCCGCACGGCCAACCACACCCCCTTCACCGGGGAGAAGCTGGCCGACCTGCCCGAGTCCACCCCCGAGGACGTCGACACCGCCTTCGAGCGCGCCCGCGCCGCCCAGCCCGCCTGGGCCGCGACGCCCGTGCGTACCAGGGCCGCCGTGCTCCTGCGCTTCCACGACCTGGTCCTGCGGCGCCAGTCCGAGGTCCTGGACCTCATCCAGCTGGAGACCGGCAAGGCCCGGCTGCACGCCCACGAAGAGGTGCAGGCGGTCGCCGTCTCCGCCCGGCACTAC
>NZ_KL585394.1:373961-387137 GCF_000721935.1 Streptomyces sp. NRRL WC-3549 | reverse complement strand
GGCGGTCGCCGTCTCCGCCCGGCACTACGGCCGCCGGGCCGCCGCCTATCTGAGGCCCAGGCGGCACACCGGGGTCGTCCCGGCCCTGACGAAGGTCACCGAGCTGCGCCAGCCGCGCGGGGTCGTCGGCCAGATCGCCCCCTGGAACTACCCTCTGGAGCTCTCCGTCGGCGACGCGCTGCCGGCCTTCGTCTCGGGCAACGCCGTCGTCATGAAGCCTGACACCGAGACCGCGTTGACCGCACTGTGGGCCCGTGACCTGCTGATCGAGGCCGGGCTGCCCCCCGAGGTGTTCCAGGTGGTGCTCGGCGAGGGTCCCGTCGTCGGGCCCGAGGTCGTCGCGCGCGCCGACTACGTCTCCTTCACCGGATCGACCCGCACCGGCCGTGACGTCGCCCAGCGGGCCGCCGCCCGGCTGGTGGGCGTCTCGCTCGAACTGGGCGGCAAGAACCCGATGCTCGTCCTCGCGGACGCCGACGTGGAGAAGGCCGCCGCGGGCGCCGTCCGCGCCTGCTTCTCCTCCGCCGGACAGCTCTGCATCTCCATCGAGCGGCTGTACGTCCACGAGTCGGTCGCGGACGCCTTCGTGGAGCGCTTCGCCGCGCGGACGAAGGCGATGCGCCTCGGCAACTCCCTCGCCTACGGGGCCGACATGGGATCACTCGTGGGCGAGCGGCAGCTGGAGACCGTCAGCCGGCACGTCAGTGAGGCCGTCGAGAAGGGCGCCACCCTGGTCGCCGGCGGGGTCGCCCGCCCCGACATCGGCCCGCTCTTCTACGAGCCGACCATCCTGGACCACGTCCAGGAGCCGATGGCCGTCTGCACCGAGGAGACCTTCGGACCCGTCGTCTCCCTCTACCGCTTCACCGACGAGGACGAGGCGGTCGCCCTGGCCAACGCCACCCCGTACGGTCTCAACGCCAGTGTCTGGACCGAGGACTCCCGGCGGGGACACCGGATCGCGGCCCGGCTGCGGGCCGGCACCGTCAACATCAACGAGGGGTACGCGTCCGCCTACGTACGAGGGGTACGCGTCCGCCTACGGCAGCGTCCGGTCCCCGATGGGCGGCATGAAGGACTCCGGTCTCGGCCGGCGGCACGGCTCCGAGGGCATCCTCAAGTACACCGAGGCCCAGACCGTCGCCCAGCAGCGGCTGATGCCGCTCGCCCCGGCCTTCGGGATGGACGACGAGAAGTACGCCGCCCTCATGAGCCGCAGCCTCAGGGCGATGAAGGCCTTCCGGCTCCGCTGACCCGTCCCGCCCTCTTCCCCGCCCCGTTCCCCGTACCCCCGGCCTTTCTTCCCTAGGAGAGCCATGCCCCAGGACAGCCCTGCCCGGAAACCGGCCACCGCGGCCGTCGCGGCTGCGGACGACGCCGCGTACGACTACGACGTCCTCGTCGTCGGATCGGGCTTCGGCGGCGCTGTCTCGGCCCTGCGGCTGAGCGAGAAGGGCTACCGGGTCGGCGTCCTGGAGGCGGGCCGCCGCTTCACCCGCGAGACCCTTCCCAAGAACTCCTGGGACATCAAGAACTACCTGTGGGCCCCGGCGCTCGGCCTGTTCGGCATCCAGCGGGTGCACCTGCTCGGCAAGGTGATGGTGCTGGCCGGCGCCGGTGTCGGCGGCGGCTCCCTCAACTACGCCAACACCCTGTACGTGCCGCCCGCGCAGTTCTTCGAGGACCGCCAGTGGGCCGGCATCACCGACTGGCAGGACGAACTGGCCCCCCACTACGACCAGGCGAAGCGGATGCTGGGGGTGCGGCTCAACCCGACCATGACCCCCGCGGACGTCCACCTCAAGGCCGCCGCCGAGGCCATGGGCGTCGGCGGCACCTTCCACTTCGCGCCGGTCGGTGTCTTCTTCGGCGACGGGAAGGACGCCGACGGCGCCGCCCGGGCGAAGCCCGGCGCGGAGGTCGCCGACCCCTACTTCGGGGGCGCGGGCCCCGCCCGCCGGGCCTGCTCGGAGTGCGGCGAGTGCATGACGGGCTGCCGCCACGGAGCGAAGAACACCCTCAACGAGAACTACCTGTACCTGGCGCAGAAGGCCGGAGCGGTCGTCCGCCCGATGACCTCCGTCGTCGCCGTCACCGACGACCCGGACGGCGGCTACCGGGTGTCCACGGTGCCGACGCACCGCCGCCGCACGGCGAAGCCCACCGTGCTGCGCGCCCGCAAGGTGGTCGTGGCGGCGGGCACGTACGGCACCCAGACCCTGCTGCACACCATGAAGGACCGGGGCCTGCTGCCGCGGCTCTCGGCGCGGCTCGGCGAGCTGACCCGGACCAACTCCGAGGGACTGGTCGGCGCGCAGACCAGCGACCGCCGCTACCGCAGGAAGCACGGCGTCGCGAAGGCCGACTTCACCAAGGGCGTCGCCATCACCTCCTCGGTCCACCCGGACCAGAACACCCACATCGAACCCGTCCGGTACGGCAGGGGCTCCAACGCCATGGGCGCGCTGACCGTCCTCCAGGTCCCCTACGGCCCGCACCGGGTGCTGGGCTGGCTCGGCAACGTGGCCAGACACCCGCTGCTCACCGCGCGGTCGCTGTCCAACCGGCGCTGGTCCGAGCGGACCATCATCGGACTCGTCATGCAGTCGCTGGACAACTCCCTGACCGCGTACCGCAAACCGGGCGGCCTCGGCAAGGGGCTGCTCACCGCCCGGCAGGGCCACGGTGCCCCCAACCCGACGCAGATAGCGGAGGCGACCCAGGGCGCCGCGCTGCTCGCCCAGGAGATCAACGGCTTCGCCGGCTCGAACATCGGGGAGCTGATGGGCACCCCCCTCACCGCCCACTTCCTCGGCGGCTGCCCGATCGGCGCCGACGCCGAGAGCGGCGTCATCGACCCGTACCACCGGCTCTACGGCCACCCGGGGATCTCCGTGGTGGACGGTTCGGCGGTCTCCGCCAACCTCGGCGTCAACCCGTCACTGACGATCACCGCGCAGGCGGAACGAGCCATGTCGTTCTGGCCCAACAAGGGCGAGGCGGACCCGCGCCCGGCCCAGGGTGAGGCGTACGAGCGGCCTGCCGTTCCTGGGGATGCCGGCCGTGCCCCCGAAGGCCGTGCCCCCGAAGAGGGCCGCCACCGACGTCTGAACCGGCGCCCCGCGCGGGGCCGGACGCCGGACGCCGACGCGACGGACGCCGAAGGGGCCGCACCTCGCGCTCTCCGGGTGCGGCCCCTCAGGTGTTCAGCGGTCTCCGTGTGGCGTACGCGCCTTACGCGGCGGCGTCACCGCCGGCACGGCGGCGTACGACGAACATCGCGCCGGCACCGAGCACCACGGCCGCGCCGCCCGCGAGGGCGATCATCGACGTCGAGGAGGAGGAACCGGTCTCGGCGAGGCTGCCCGTGAGCTGGGCGGTACCGGCGTTCGGCTTCGTCGTCGACGGGACGGGGATCTTGCCGCCCTCCTGGGGCTTGGAGCCGTCCTCGTCACCGGCCTCGACGATCTGGAACTTGTAGCTGACGTCCGTGAAGCACGGCGCGGACACGACGTCCTCACCGAAGACGAGCCCGCCGCCGAGGCTGAAGCCCGCGCCCACCGGGGCGCTCTTCTTCACCTTGACGCGCAGCGGGATGTCGACCTCGTAGCCCGGCTTGATCACGTCGGTCGCCCCGACGATGCCCGCCGTCAGGCCCTCCTCGGACACGTCCTCCCAGGTCCCCTCGTTGAGGGCCTGGAGTTCGACCTGCTTCGTGGTGAAGAGGTCGTCGCCGTGCTTGTCCGTCGAGGCGCCCGCGAAGAACAGGACGTTGTTCACGGTGGTCTTCGAGTCGTTGTAGGCGTTCAGCTGGAACGTGTGCCAGCCGCTGCCCCGGACGATCTTGCCGGCGAGTCCCTTGATGGAGAGCTCCAGCGGGCGGGGCTCGCACGCCAGGGGCTCCCCGTCCTCCTCGGGGTCCGTGTCCTCGGACGGTGTGGCGGACGGCTTCGGGGAGGCGGGGGCCGAGGTGGACGGGGTGGCGGACGGAGCCGTGCCGTCCTCCCCGGTCTCACCGCCCCCACCGGGCTTCTCGGCCTCCTCGGTCTCCTCCGTGTCCCCCGGCGTCTCGGACGCGTCGGTGTCCGGAGAGGGCGAGGCCGTCTCCGTGGACGAGGTCTCCGCGTCGGACGGGGAGGCGGACGGGTCCGGGGCGGTGGTCTCGGCCTCGGTCGTCGTGGTCTTCGGCTCGGCGTACGCGGCCGACGCCGAGAGGAGCACGGCGGGGGTGATGACGGCGGTGGCAGCGGCGAGCGCCATGGTGCGGCGAAGCTTCATGTGGGGCCTCAACGGGTCCGTGGTACCGCGTGGGTTGCGGTACGGCGAAAGTGGGCGGCCTGCCGTTGTGGGGCACGGAACGAGCCGGTGTTCGCCAGAGATGACCTGTGAACCGGGTCAACGGTTGCCCACGGACTCACAGAATCTTTATGTGGCGCCCGCCACATCCTGTGCGGCATGTGGCGTGCGGGGGCGGAGGGGGCGGCCCGCCGGCGCGCTCGTCCCTCATGCCGCGGGCGGCCGGCCCCGGGCGTCCCCGGGGCCGGCCGCACACGAGTGACCGGGCTGCTGTCCCCTGCCGACCGGTCACAGCCGGAACGCGGTCCCACGACGTACCCGAGGTGCGTCACACGTCCCGGCGGAGCCACGCGTGGATCTCTCACTGCCGCCCCTGGCTGGCACGGACACCCGGACCAACGAGGCCTCCACGGGGCCGGTCACGCGCCGTACGGGTGAGAGCGGGCCCGAACGCGGGTGCGGCCGTACAGCCTTCCCGCCGCCCCCCGGGACGTCACACCCGGCCGCGGCACAGCTCCAGGAGCGTCATGGCGAGGGCCGTGCCCGGCTTGCCCAGGGCGTCGCTGTAGTGGCCGAGGACGTCCATCTCCCGGGAGAGGTTCACCCGGCGGCCCCCGGACGTAATCCTCGCCTCCTGGATCACCGCGGAGACCGCCATGCGTTCCTGGACGAGGCCGATGATCCGGTCGTCCAGGGCGTCGATGCGCGTCCTGGCATCGCCGATCAGCAGGGCGGCCTCCTCGGTGCGCGCGCCGGTCTGCTCGGCGGCCGTCTTCGTGGGTGCGGTGGTGGTGGTCATCGGTGACTCCCGGTGGGATGCGGCTCCCCGGGCCGACCGCCCCGCAACGCCGAGGCGCCCCGGGCCTGTCGGCCCGGGGCGCCTGGAAAGGTGCGTGTCAGTTGCTCAGACAGCACGACCATGGCAGCCGGCGGGCCGGGTGCCATAGGTAAAGACGAAGGTCGTGTGCTGACGCATGGGCACAAGTATGGACCCCGTCGCGGCACCGGGTCCAACGCCCGGCCGCATCGTGAGACGGGAGCCCGGTGGGGAAAAGTCGCGGGCCCGGTAGAATCGGGAGGACACACCCCTCTCCACCGCCGGAAGGCCGCCCAGTGCCAGCAGCACCCCCCGCCGCCCCCGACAGCACCACCGACGTGGTTCTCGTAGTCGACTTCGGCGCACAGTACGCCCAGCTCATCGCCCGCCGGGTCCGTGAGGCCCGGGTCTACAGCGAGATCGTCCCGTCCACCATGCCGGTGGCCGAGATGCTGTCCAAGAACCCGCGCGCGATCATCCTGTCGGGCGGTCCGTCCTCGGTGTACGCGGAGGGGGCGCCCAGCCTGGACCGGGCGCTGTTCGAGGCCGGGGTCCCGGTCTTCGGCATGTGTTACGGCTTCCAGCTGATGGCCACCACCCTCGGCGGCACGGTCGACGACAACGGGGCGCGTGAGTACGGCCGCACCCCGCTCACCGTCTCCAAGTCCGGCTCCACCCTCTTCGAGGGCACGCCCGCCGAGCAGTCCGTGTGGATGTCGCACGGCGACGCCTGCTCCGCCGCCCCCGAGGGCTTCACCGTCACCGCGTCCACGGACGTCGTGCCGGTCGCCGCCTTCGAGAACGACGAGAAGAAGCTCTACGGCGTCCAGTACCACCCGGAGGTCATGCACTCGACCCACGGCCAGCAGGTCCTGGAGCACTTCCTCTACCGGGGCGCGGGCATCGAGCCGACCTGGACGACCACCAACGTGGTCGAGGAGCAGGTCGCCCTGATCCGCGAGCAGGTCGGCACCAAGCGCGCCATCTGCGGCCTCTCCGGCGGGGTGGACTCGGCGGTCGCCGCGGCCCTCGTGCAGAAGGCCATCGGCTCCCAGCTCACCTGCGTGTACGTCGACCACGGTCTGATGCGCAAGGGCGAGAGCGAGCAGGTCGAGAAGGACTTCGTGGCGTCCACCGGCGTCAAGCTCAAGGTCGTGGACGCCGAGAAGCGCTTCCTCGACGCGCTCGCCGGGGTGTCCGACCCGGAGCAGAAGCGGAAGATCATCGGCCGGGAGTTCATCCGGGTCTTCGAGCAGGCCCAGGCCGAGATCGTGGCCGAGGCCGCGGAGGGCGAGGACGTCGCCTTCCTCGTCCAGGGGACCCTCTACCCGGACGTGGTGGAGTCCGGCGGCGGCACCGGTACCGCCAACATCAAGTCGCACCACAACGTGGGCGGCCTCCCCGAGGACATCGAGTTCCAGCTCGTCGAGCCGCTGCGCCAGCTGTTCAAGGACGAGGTCCGGATGGTCGGCCAGGAGCTCGGCCTCCCGGAGGAGATCGTCCAGCGCCAGCCGTTCCCCGGCCCCGGCCTCGGTATCCGTATCGTCGGCGAGGTCACCAAGGAGCGGCTCGACCTGCTGCGCGAGGCCGACGCCATCGCCCGCGAGGAGCTGACCGCGGCCGGCCTGGACCGTGACATCTGGCAGTGCCCGGTGGTCCTGCTCGCGGACGTGCGCAGCGTCGGCGTCCAGGGCGACGGCCGGACCTACGGCCACCCGATCGTGCTGCGCCCGGTCTCCTCCGAGGACGCGATGACGGCCGACTGGTCGCGTCTGCCGTACGAGACGCTGGCGAAGATCTCCACGCGCATCACCAACGAGGTCGCCGAGGTCAACCGCGTGGTGCTCGACGTGACGAGCAAGCCGCCGGGGACCATCGAGTGGGAGTGACTCCCCTCCTTCGGACCCTCTGAGGTCAAATACCGGTGCCGTCGCCCGTTCGTTCGGGCGGCGGCACCGTCGTGTGCGCCGGGTACGCCGGCCGAGGAGACGAGCCTCTGCCGCACGGCAGCGACAATGAGTGCCGCTCCCGACGACACGGAGCTGTACAGCCGGGGCCGGTGAACGCGCTGTCCAGGGGCGGCCGGGCGTGCCAGGCTGAGGAGCATGTCCGCCGACGACGTACGCGCCCTCATGTCCGCCCCGGGCAACGACCGCCTGATCTGGAACATCCGCCGAGGTGACCGCGGCCGTCGACGCCCGGCGCACCGGATACTACGGCGGACACCGCGGGACGCCGGGTCTCGCCCACCTCGTCCTCGGCGCCTGAGAATCGCACATATGTGCAAGGGTTGCCCCCGGGCTGCCCCGATGTGGGCGGATCCCGCTCCGTACGGCACAATTCGCAGAAATCACAGGTGAGTTGGTTGTACCGGGGCGGGAAAGGGTGGCGTTCTCCGTGGCGTTGGACGAAGCGAGGGCGAAGGGTACGCACGCAGGCGGCTGCACGTGCGGCGACTGCCCGCACGGAGCGCGCGAGGGGCACCGCCGGGCCGTGGCGGCCTTCCTGGCCAAACGGGACGAACTGGCCACCGGCACGGGGCTGCCCGCCGGGGTCGCCCGGTCCGCCTCGGCGTCCCGCCAGTGGGTGTCGGACGAGCTGACCGAGTCGGCCCGTACGCTCGCCGAGCGCGGCCGGGAGGCCGGCGACGCCTGGCTCCACACCGTCCGGCAGCGCACCCTGCTCATCGTCTGGGGCGCCGTCGTCCTGCTGGCGCTCGGCGAGCTGGTCACCGCCGTCGGCGCCGGCTGGTCCACCGCCCGCACGGCGGGTCTGGTCGCCGGGCTGGTCACGGCGGCCCTGCTCACCGCCGCGGCCCACGTGCACCGGGCCCGCGGCGGGCTGCTCGCCCCACTGATCGGCGAGGACAACCGGCTCTCCACCTCCCGCGCGGTCGCCGCCTCCTGGGTGCTGCTCGCCGTCTTCGCGGTGCTCGTCCTCGCCCTCCAACTGGCCGGGGCCTCCGCCCACGCGGACCGCGACGCCCTGATCGAGGGGCTGGACCTGGTCCGCTCGGCCGGGGTGCTCACCGTGCTCGCGCTGGTGTGCGCCGTCGCCGTCGTCGTGCGCCGGGTGGTGACCGTACGCGTCCTGGACCGGCGGCTCCAGAAGCTGCGGGCCGACCGCCCCCGGGCCGCCGACCTGCTCACCGACGACTCCGGGCGCGGCAGCTTCACGGATGTGCAGTACGTGCTGGTCAGCACCGTCGCCGTGCTGTTCGCCGCGGTCCGTCTCGCCCGGCGCCCCGAGCAACTGCCGGACCTCCCCTGGGGCCTGGCCCTGCTGGTGGCCGTCTCCGCGGCGACGTACTTCGCCGGGAAGTACGCGGAGGGCGGCCGGCCCGTCGTCCTGTCGGTGGTCCGGGCCAGGGAGGCCGGGGACCTGGACGCCCCGATCCGGACCGGGGACGACATCGAGATCCGGGGCGCCGGATTCGTACCGCCCGGCGCGGGCACCCCGGACCGCCTCGCCCGGGTCGTCGTGCGGATCGGCCGGGTGCACGTCCACGTACCGCTGGTCCCGGTCGCCGGGGGCTTCGCCAATCCGGCCGACACGGTGCTGACCGTGCCCGTGCCGGTCGAGGTCGAACCGGGCGTCGTGGACGTGCAGGTCATCACCGCGGCGGGGGTGGAGACCGAGCCCTGCGCGATCGACGTCACGGACTGACCCACCGGGTGCGCCGCTGAGCCCCCGCCCTCCGTATGGTCTGTTGAAGGATCAATGGAAGGTGGGCAGTGATGCAGGGGTACGGAACAGGGGCTTACGGGCTGCGGGAGCCGAGGGGCGTCCGGGACCTGGCGCGGCGGTACGCGCTGCTGCCCCTGCGGATCTTTCTCGGCGTCACCTTCGTCTACGCGGGTCTCGACAAGCTGACGGACGGCGCGTTCCTGTCGGCGAGCGGCCCCGGATCGATCGGCGAGCTGATGCGGTCGGTCCGCGACGGCTCCGCGGTCCCGGCCCTGGTCGACCTGGGGCTCAAGAGCCCCGAGGGCTTCGGGTACGCCCTCGCCACCGGGGAACTCCTCGTCGGTCTCGGCGCCCTGCTGGGCCTGTGGACCCGGATCGCGGCGCTCGGCGGCGCCCTGATCTCGCTGACCCTGTGGCTGACGGTGAGCTGGCAGTCCACGCCGTACTACTACGGCAACGACCTGGCCTACCTCATGGCCTGGCTGCCGCTGCTGCTCGCCGGCGCGGAGGTCCTCTCCGCCGACGCGTTCCTCATGTCCCGGCGGCGGCGCATCCGGTAGCTCACCCACGTCACCGTCGCCGCGAGCCAGAGTCCGCCGAGGAACAGCGGAAGGACGAACGTCCACGGCACGCGCCAGGCCCCGGCCGCGTCCGCCGCGTAGCCGCCCGCCAGGGCGAGCAGGACGAGGCCCGCGACCGCGCGGCCGGGACGGAACTCATGACGTGGCACGGGTGACCTCCACCTGTCCGATGCCGACTTCCAGCTTCAGCTCGACCGTGCCCGCGGGCTTGCTGTCCTCCACGGGACCGAAGGTACGCCGGGTGTGCAGGCCGGTGGCCAGGCGTACCCCGTCGGGATCCGAGGTGAACAGCCGGATGTCCCCCAGGCCGGCCTGGGCGTCCACCTCCACCGTCACCCCGTTCGGCACGACGACCCGTGCGGTGCCCGCCCCGACCGTGACGTGGGTGCGCACGGTCTCGCCGACCGGGACGGTGAGGTGGGACAGGTCGAGCTTCGCCACCCCGGCGCCCAGTTCGTACTGCGGCCGGACCGTGGTGACGCCGGCCGGCCGCCACTCCTCGCGCACCCAGTCGGTGCCGATCTCCTTCGGTACGGCCGACGCCCCGGCCAGCAGCCCCGCCGTGATCACGGCCAGCACGATCGTGCCGAAGCCGGTCCGGCCGACGAAGGAGGCGACCAGCAGACCGAGGCCGAACACCGCGAGGGCCGAGGCGAGGCCGAACTGCAGGCTCGTCCCCAGCGGGTGGGTCTCCCAGGTCAGTCCCGTGCCCAGGCCGCCCGCGACCAGTGCGAGCAGGAAGACCAGTCCACCGATCGACCGCGGCCCCCGGGTCTCCCGCGTACAGGACGGGGCGCGGAAGGGGTCGGCCGCCGTCGCCTCGGGCCGACGGGGCGTACCCGCGCCCGGCGTCCGGTCCGCCGGGCCCCACAGGTACCCGGTGCCCACCGGCCCGGTCGTGCCGTCCTTGACGATCGGGTCACGCCACCACGACGGACTGCCCGGCGTGGGCGGCGCCTTCACCTCGGGCGGTGCGCCGTGCGCCGGGGCGTGCGCGGGGGCCCCCGGGGGGTGGGACGTGACGCGGGACGGTTCCTCGGGGGCCGCCGTCCCGCGGTGCTGGGTCCAGACCACGAAGCCGATGACCGCCAGGGACAGCATCGCGGCGAAGGTGAGCATCCCGCCGTTGTGCAGCATCGACAGCAGCAGGCCGCAGCCCACCAGCGCCATGAGCAGCGCGATCAGCGACGCGCCCTCCACCCGGCCGGACAGGAGCTTGCGCCCCTCGTTCTCCTCCTCGCCCTCCAGGGGGAGGAGGAGCCAGGCGAAGCCGTAGAAGATGAGACCGATGCCGCCGGTGACCGAGAGGACACCGACCACGATCCGGAAGATCACCGGGTCCACGTCGCAGTACCGGCCCAGCCCGCCGCACACACCGGCCACGGCCTTCTGCCGTGGGCTGCGCTGCAACGGGGGCCTGGGCCCGGGGTCCGGCGCGACACCGGGGGCGGTGTCCTGGGGAACGGTCATGGGTCCATGGTGACGGCCCGTACCTCCCGGCGGGACCCTGGGCGACCCTGGTCGGTCCCTGATATCGGCCCTGGGGGGCGGCGCCCCGGGCCGCACCCCCCGCCCGGGGCCTCGCAGCCGCCCCGGGGCCTCGGGGTGCCCGGGGTCCTCAGGGGTGCCCGGGGTCCTCAGGGTTGCCTCCGGGGCGGACCCTGATGCCGGTACCGGCCGCCGCGTGTGACCATCGGTCCATGCCATCCGCCACCACCCGAGCACCGAGCTCCCCCGCACCGGACCTGGAGGAGCCGTCGCCGCGCAAGCTGTACCGCAGCGCCGACGGCCGGCTGCTCGGCGGTGTCGCGCGCGGGCTCGGCGGTCATGTGGGACTGCCGGTGGCCTGGGTCCGGTTCCTGTTCCTCGGGCTGTTCTTCGCGGACGGGCTCGGCGCCCTGCTCTACGCGGTGTTCTGGATCGTGGTCCCGCTCGGGGTGGGTGGGGTCGAGGCCCCCCGGTCCGTCTTCGAGACCGCCCCGGACGGCCGGCGCCGGCTCCGCAAGCCGGACAGGGGCCAGGTCTTCGCGCTGGTCGCCCTGATGATCGGTGCCGCGACCTTCGCCGGCAACGTCGACATGGGCAACGGGGCGGACCGGTACATCTGGCCGACCCTGCTGATCGGCGCGGGCTCGGTCCTGGTGTGGCGCCAGGCCGACAACGCGCGCCGCGCCCGCTGGATGGAGGTCGGCCGCCGCCGCCGGGTCCTGCAACTGGCCCGGGGCCTGGCGGGGGTGGCCCTCGTCGGGCTCGGCCTGGCGGTCTTCATGGTGGTCCGCGGCTCGGCCGCCCAGCTCGGCAACGTACTGACCGCCGCGATCGCCGTGCTCACCGGCATCGCGCTGCTGGCCGGCCCCTATCTCGTACGGATGACCCAGGACCTCTCCGAGGAGCGCCTGATGCGCATCCGCGCACAGGAACGCGCGGAGGTCGCCGCCCACGTCCACGACTCCGTCCTGCACACCCTCACCCTGATCCAGCGCAACGCCGACGACGGCGGCGAGGTCCGCAGGCTCGCCCGCGCCCAGGAACGGGAGCTGAGGAACTGGCTGTACAACCCGGAGGGCACCGGCAAGGACGAGGCCGACGAACCCGAGACGCTCGCCGAGGCCGTCAAGCGCGCCGCCGCCGAGGTCGAGGACAAGCACGGGGTCCCGCTGGAGGTCGTCGTGGTCGGTGACTGCCCGCTCGACGAGAAGCTGGCGGCACAGATGCAGGCCGCGCGTGAGGCGATGGTCAACGCCGCCAAGTACGGTGGCGAGGGCGGTGCCGTGCAGGTCTTCGCCGAGGTGGAGGGGAACACGGTCTTCGTCTCCGTACGGGACCGGGGGCCGGGCTTCGACCTGGACGCCGTCCCGGACGACAGGATGGGCGTACGGGAGTCGATCATCGGCCGGATGCAGCGCAACGGCGGCACGGCGCGGCTGCGTTCGGTGCCCGGTGGGGGCACCGAAGTCGAGCTGGAGATGGAGAGGGCGGGTCAATGACCGAGAACACCGAAGCGACCGCGGGTCCGGAGCGCCGGGTACGGGTCGTGCTCGTCGACGACCACCGGATGTTCCGCACCGGGGTCCAGGCCGAGATCGGCCGCACCGAGGAGACCGGTGTGGAGGTCGTCGGCGAGGCCGCCGACGTCGACCAGGCGGTCACCGTGATCACGGCGACCCGCCCCGAGGTCGTCCTCCTCGACGTCCATCTGCCCGGCGGCGGCGGTGTCGAGGTGCTGCGCCGGTGCGCCCCGATGATGGGCGCGGTCCAGGACCCGGTGCGCTTCCTGGCGCTCTCGGTGTCGGACGCCGCCGAGGACGTCATCGGCGTCATCCGGGGCGGCGCCCGCGGATACGTCACCAAGACGATCACCGGGAGCGACCTGGTCGACTCGGTCTTCCGGGTCCAGGAGGGCGACGCGGTGTTCTCGCCGCGGCTGGCCGGCTTCGTGCTCGACGCCTTCGCCTCGACGGACGCGCCCCCGGTCGACGAGGACCTGGACCGGCTGACCCAGCGCGAGCGGGAGGTGCTGCGGCTGATCGCCCGCGGGTACGCGTACAAGGAGATCGCCAAGCAGCTCTTCATCTCCGTGAAGACGGTCGAGTCCCACGTCTCGGCGGTGCTGCGCAAGCTCCAGCTCTCCAACCGCCACGAGCTGACCCGGTGGGCGACGGCGCGACGGCTGGTCTGAGGGCCTGTCAGTTCCCGGACGTGAGGGTGAGGGCGGCCTTCTCGCCGACCCGGCGGTAGCCGATGCCCGCGTAGATCCGCTCGACGTCCGGGCCGCCGGGTTCCAGCCAGACGGTG
>NZ_KL585394.1:373504-373763 GCF_000721935.1 Streptomyces sp. NRRL WC-3549 | reverse complement strand
GGGCAGCCGTGTGCGAAGGCCGTCGTGGTCAGCCAGGCGGCCAGTGCGGCGCCGACGCCACGGCGGCGGAAGGGCTGGGCGACCGCCAGGCCGGTCAGTTCGCCGAGGCCGTCGGCGGGGGCCGAGCAGCAGCCCGCGCCGGCGGGTCGCCCGTCCAGCAGGGCCAGGGCGCAGACCCCGCCCTGGGCCGTCGCCCTCCTCAGCCAGGCGATCTCGCCGTCCTCCGGGCCGCCTTCGCCGCCGAAGCCGGTGTGCTGGA
>NZ_KL585394.1:361250-373292 GCF_000721935.1 Streptomyces sp. NRRL WC-3549 | reverse complement strand
TGTGCTGGACGGCGGCGGCCGTGGTGAACTCCGCCTCGGTCACCGGCTCGGCGACTCGCAGACCGGCCACCGGCTTCGGGGCGAGGAGGGTGCCGGGTGTGCAGGCGAGGACCGGAGCGCGGCTCTCCACGGTGAACCCGGCCGCCAGCAGGGCGGGTTCGACGGCCGGGGCGCAGGCGGGCAGGTACTCCAGGCGGGGCAGCCGGTCACGCCCGCGCATGGCCGCGACGAGGCCGGCGACGTCCTCGGCCGTGGGTTCGGCGCCCGGGTCGGGGATGGCGTAGTTGGCGAACTTCAGCGCCCACCCGGGGTTGTGGCGCACGGTGAAGGGGCCCGTGCGGTAGTGGTCCGGGGAGCGCCGGGCCAGCGTGCGCGCGTAGTCCTGGATGGCGCGGTCCGTCGGCACGGGTGGGGCCTTCTCTCTCGCGGGGCCGGGCGACCCGGGAGCCTACGCCACCCGGGTCGCCCCCGCGAACGGCATGTCGCTGACCGGCGCGACGCGGACCGGGGCTCCGGGGCGCGGTGCGTGGATCATCTGGCCGCCGCCGATGTACATCCCGACGTGGGAGATCCCGGAGTAGAAGAACACCAGGTCCCCCGGGGCCAGTTCGGAGCGGGAGACCCGGGTGCCGGCGTTGATCTGGGAGTACGTGGTGCGGGGGAGGGAGACGCCGGCGGCGCGCCAGGCGGCCTGGGTGAGGCCGGAGCAGTCGAAGGAGTCGGGCCCGGTGGCGCCCCAGACGTACGGCTTGCCGAGCGCCCCGTACGCGAAGGCCACGGCCTGTGCGGCGCGGGCATTGGGGGCGGGGACGGCGCCGCGGGGGGTGCCGCGGTCGGCGCGTGCGGGACCGCCCCCGTCCCCGCGCTCGAAGTCGGCACGCTGGTCGGCGGTCAGGGTGGCCAGCAGCCTCTGCGCGTCGGCCAGTTTCGAGTGGACGGTCTCCTTCTGCCTGCGCAGTTCGGCCCGGCGGGAGGTGAGGTCCTTCAACTCGTCCTCGGCCCGGGCGCGCAACTGGGCGATCTCGGTGGCCTGGCGGCGCACGCCGTTCAGGGCGCCGGTCTGACGGTCGCCGGCCCGGTCCTCGAAGGAGGCGCGTTCGAGGTACTGGTCGGGATCGGAGGAGAGGGCCAGCCGGACGGCGGGGTCGATGCCGCCGGTGCGGTACTGGGCGGTGGCGAACGAGCCGAGGGCGTTGCGCGCGGCGTTGAGGCGCTCGGTCCTGCGGGCGGCCTGGTCACGCAGCGCGTCGAGGGACTTCTCGGTGGCGGCGGCCTTCTCCTTGGCGCCGTTGTACTTCTCGGTGGCCACCTCGGCGTCGTGGTACAGCCGGTCGACCTCGGCCTTCACCTGGGCCGGAGTGAGCTGGGGCTCGGCCTGTGCGGCGCCCTCGAAGGCGGTGGCGGTGGCCGCCCCGGCGAGGGCCAGGGAGGCGGCGGTGCGGGCAGCAGGTCCGCTGAACAGACGCTGCTTGGGCTTGCGGTGAGCGGCTTTGCGCTGGGCGGCCACGGGGGCGTGGGTCCTTCCGTTCGACTGCCCGTCGGGGAGGTGCCGGCGGGCCCGCCGGGCTCCGGCGGTACCTGGGAGGGACGCTAAGCCCGAGGGAGGAGGAAGAGTCGTAATGACTGCTTTTTGCCGCGATACGACGTTTCGGTTTTCGAAAGTGACCGGAAGAGTCACGCGGAGTCCGGCAATCCCTTCCGGGTGCGAGCAGGCTCATAGGTAAGTCGTACCTGGCTGAAGAGTGGTGATATGCCCGTGGTTAGGCTGCGGGCCATGAACGTACTCATCCATGTCGTCGTGGCCCTGCACATCATCGGCATCGCCTCCCTGCTGGGGGGCTTCCTGACCCAGATGAAGGCCATGGGTGCCGGTACGGCCCGCTTCGTGCCGGCGATGCTGCACGGCGCGCTCACCATGCTGGTCACGGGCGTCGCCCTCGTCGGTCTCGACCAGGCCGACGGCCGGAGCGTGAACAACATCAAGATCGGCGTCAAGCTGCTGGTCCTGATCGTGATCCTGGCGCTCGTCTATGTGAAGCGGGACGACGAGAAGGCCGGCAAGGGCGCGTTCGCGGCGGTCGGCGGGCTGACGGTCGCCAACATCTTCATCGCCACGCTCTGGACCTGAGCCGGGTGCGGTACGGGGCAGGGGGCGGCCCGGCCGGCCGGCCCCTGCCCCGTGTCCCGGGTCACGCCGGGCGCACACTCCCGTAGATCGGCATGGAGTAGATCGACTCCTCGCGTACGTTCGCCCCCGGCTTGGGCGCGTGGATCATCATTCCGTCGCCCTTGTAGAGGCCGACGTGGCTGATGTCGTCGTAGAAGAAGACCAGGTCCCCGGGCTTGAGGTCCGCGGTGGCGACCCGGGTGCCGACCTCGACCTGGTCCCAGGTGGTGCGGGGCAGATCGACACCCGCCGCCTTCCAGGCGGCCTGGGTGAGCCCGGAGCAGTCGTACGAGGAGGGGCCCGTCGCGCCCCAGACGTACGGCTTGCCGATCTGGGCGCGGGCGAAGGCCAGGACCTTCTCGGCCTTCGACGCGTAGCCGGTGCCGGTGCCTGTTCCGGTGCCTGTGCCCGTTCCTGTGCCTGTGCCCGTTCCGGTGCCTGTGCCGGTTCCTGTGCCCTGGTTCGCGGCCTTCTCCCCGGCGGCCCGGTCGGCCTCCGCCTTCGCGGCGGCGGCCTGCTGGCGGGCGAGCTCCTCGGCCTTCCGCCTGGCCTCCGCCTCCTTCTTCCGCTCCAGCTCGGCGAGGCGCGCCTTCTCCTCGGCGGTCAGCTTCGACAGCAGGGTGCGGGCCTCGGAGAGCTTCTCCTGGACCTGCTGCTTGCTGGTGCGCAGCTCGGCCTGGGACGCGGTGAGCGTCTCCAGGCTCTTCGTCGCCTCGGCGCGCTTCGCCGCCGCCTCGTTCTGCTGCGTACGGAAGTCCGCGACCGCCTTCTGCTGCCGACTGGTCATCCGGGACATCAGCTGGTCCTGGTCGAAGTACGACTGCGGGTCGTCCGCCAGGAAGAAGGTCGCCGTCGGGGCGATCGCGCCGCCCCGGTACTGCGCGGCGGCGTAGTGGCCCAGCTCACGGCGGGTCTCGTTGAGCTTCTCGGCGCGCTCGGCGGCGGCCTTCAGGAGGGCGTCCACCTCGGCGCGCTGCTTGGTGGAGGCGGACTTCGCCTCGTTGTACTTCTGCGTCGCGGTGCCCGCCTGCCGGTACAGGGAGTCGACCTTCTTCTGCACCTCCTCGATGGCCGGCGACGGTGGGGCCGGGGCGGCCGTCGCGCTCTGGGTGGAGAGCAGGGTGACGGAGGCGAGCGCGGCCGTGGTGAGGCCGACGGCGGGGGTGGTGGTGCGCAGGCGGGTGCGTGGTCTGCGATGCGACGCCAAGGCCGGCATCTCCTTCCGTGGACCGCCTACCGGGTGAGCGATGGGGGTCCCCCCAGGCCGTTCAGGCACTGGGGGAGGGTTCGGGCGGAACGGAAGGCTGCCCTACGGTCCAGTGGAGCCGGACCGATTCACCCCGGTGCTGCGTGTGGGTCCCCGGTTCCGGCCTCCCGCGGGGAAGTACGGATTCGGCGGAGGTGCCCGCGCGGCGTGGTTCGCCTCGGAGGGGGAAACGGGCCACCTGACCGAGCACGCTAGCCAAGCGTGGTGCCCCTGTGAAGGTTGATGTTCGATATGCCCGATACGTTTTCGTGACCTTTCCCGGGCGGCGGTCGGCGGGCCCGTTCCGGGCTCCGGAATCACACGGTCCGTGTGCGCGCGGTACCTGCGCGCACACGGTCCGGCTCTTCCTGCCGATGCCGCCCCGGACTGTCGGTGGGTCGGCCTAGACTCGTAGGGCGATGAGCAGCCTCTTTGACGACAGTTTCCTGACCGGTCTCCAGCAGCGTGACGACGGTCCTCCGCCGCCTCCCGAGGAGGAGGCACCCGAAGCGGTGCCGGAGGGCCTCTTCGGAGACGTCTTCGACACGCCTCCGCCGCCGCGCGAGACCCACTACCGCGACGGCGCCCCGCGCCCCGTCATCGACTCCGCCGCACTGCTCGAAGGGCTGAACACCGAGCAGCGCGCCGCCGTCGTGCACGCCGGTTCCCCGCTGCTCATCGTCGCGGGCGCCGGCTCCGGCAAGACCCGGGTGCTGACGCACCGGATCGCCCACCTGCTGGCGGAGCGCGGGGTGCACCCCGGGCAGATCCTCGCGATCACCTTCACCAACAAGGCCGCCGGCGAGATGAAGGAGCGCGTCGAGGAGCTCGTCGGGCCGCGCGCCAACGCCATGTGGGTCATGACCTTCCACAGCGCGTGCGTGCGGATCCTGCGCCGCGAGTCCAAGCTGCTCGGCTTCACCTCGTCGTTCTCGATCTACGACGCCGCCGACTCCAAGCGGCTGATGGCCCTGGTCTGCCGCGACCTCGACCTCGACCCGAAGCGCTACCCGCCGAAGTCGTTCACGGCGAAGGTCTCCAACCTCAAGAACGAGCTCATCGACGAGGAGACGTTCGCCGGGCAGGCCGCCGACGGCTTCGAGAAGACCCTGGCGCAGGCGTACGCGCTCTACCAGGCGCGGCTGCGCGAGGCCAACGCCCTCGACTTCGACGACATCATCATGACGACGGTGCACCTGCTCCAGGCGTTCCCCGACGTCGCCGAGCACTACCGGCGCCGCTTCCGGCACGTCCTGGTCGACGAGTACCAGGACACCAACCACGCCCAGTACACCCTGGTGCGCGAGCTGGTCGGCCCGGCCGGGGAGCCCGACGCCCCCGGTGAGCTGTGCGTCGTGGGTGACGCGGACCAGTCGATCTACGCCTTCCGGGGCGCGACCATCCGCAACATCCTCCAGTTCGAGGAGGACTACCCGGACGCCACGACGATCATGCTGGAGCAGAACTACCGCTCCACGCAGACGATCCTCTCGGCGGCCAACGCCGTCATCGAGCGCAACGAGAGCCGCCGCCCCAAGAACCTCTGGACGAACGCCGGCGCCGGCACCCGGATCACCGGGTACGTCGCCGACACCGAGCACGACGAGGCGCAGTTCATCGCCGACGAGATCGACCGGCTGACGGACGCCGGGGAGGCGAAGGCGGGCGACGTCGCGGTCTTCTACCGCACGAACGCCCAGTCCCGTGTCTTCGAGGAGATCTTCATCCGCGTCGGCCTGCCGTACAAGGTCGTCGGCGGGGTCCGCTTCTACGAGCGCAAGGAGGTCAGGGACGTCCTGGCCTACCTCCGCGTCCTCGCCAACCCCGAGGACACCGTCCCGCTGCGCCGCATCCTCAACGTGCCCAAGCGCGGCATCGGCGACCGGGCCGAGGCGATGATCGACGCCCTGTCGCTGCGCGAGAAGATCTCCTTCCCGCAGGCGCTGCGCCGCGTCGACGAGGCGTACGGCATGGCGGCCCGCTCGGCCAACGCCGTGAAGCGGTTCAACACGCTGATGGAGGAGCTCCGCACGATCGTGGAGTCGGGCGCCGGGCCCGCCGTCGTGCTGGAGGCGGTGCTGGAGCGCACGGGCTATCTCGCCGAACTCCAGTCGTCCACCGACCCGCAGGACGAGACCCGCGTCGAGAACCTCCAAGAGCTCGCCGCCGTCGCCCTCGAGTTCGAGCAGGACCGAGCCGAGGAGGAGGGCGCCGGCACGCTCGCCGAGTTCCTGGAGAAGGTGGCGCTCGTCGCCGACTCCGACCAGATCCCCGACGAGGACGAGGACGGGTCCGGTGTCATCACGCTGATGACCCTGCACACCGCGAAGGGCCTGGAGTTCCCCGTGGTCTTCCTGACCGGCCTGGAGGACGGCGTCTTCCCGCACATGCGGGCGCTGGGCCAGGTAAAGGAGCTGGAGGAGGAGCGCCGGCTCGCCTACGTCGGCATCACGCGCGCCCGCGAGCGGCTGTACCTGACCAGGGCGTCGATGCGCAGTGCCTGGGGGCAGCCCTCGTACAACCCGCCGTCGAGGTTCCTGGAGGAGATCCCGGACCAGCACCTGGAGTGGAAGCGCAAGGGCCCGATGGCGGCTCCGGCGGGACCGACCTCGGGGATCGGCTCGTCGCTGTCCTCGTCCCGCTCGAAGTCCGGCCCGTCCGGATTCGCGACCCGGCGTACGTCGGAGAAGCCGGTCGTCACCCTGGTGGTGGGGGACCGGGTCACGCACGACCAGTTCGGGCTGGGCACGGTGACGGCGGTCGAGGGGTTCGGCGACCAGGCCAAGGCGACGGTCGACTTCGGCGACGAGCGGCCGAAGAAGCTCCTCCTGCGGTACGCGCCGGTCGAGAAGCTCTGACGGACGGAGGGCGGGGAGGCGGTCAGCCGCCTCCCCGCCCTCCGCCCGTCACCCGTCAGTTGGGGTTGACTCCGTGGCTGCGCAGCCACGGCGCCGGGTCGATCGCCGCGCCGCCCCCGGGGCGCACCTCGAAGTGGAGGTGCGGGCCGGTGGAGTTGCCGGAACTCCCGGAGTACGCGATGACGTCACCGGCCTTGACCGAACCGGAGCGCACGCGCGTGGTGCTGAGGTGGCAGTACCAGGTCTCGGTGCCGTCCGCGGCGGTGACGATGGCCATGTTCCCGTAGGCGCTGTTCCACTGGGTGCGGACGGTGCCGTCCGTCGCCGCCATCACGGGGGTGCCGTACGAGACGGGGAAGTCGATGCCCGTGTGGACGGACATCCAGTTCACCCCGGCCTGGCCGTACGAGGCGCTGAGGCCGTGCTGCTGGACCGGGAGCACGAACTTGGGCCGTGCGGCCTCCCGGCGGGCGGCCGCCTCGGCACGCTTCCTCTTCTCCTCGGCCTGACGCTCCTTCAGGTCGATGCGCTCCTGGGTGCGGCTGGCGCGGTCGCGGAAGTTGGCGGCGTCGTCACGGAGGTTGGCGAGCTGGGTGTCGAGCTTGTTGTTGGCCACGGCCGGTTTGACGGTGTCGGCGGCCGCCATGGACGCGGTGTCGTCCTTCTTCTCCTCCGTGCCGCTCACACCGCTCACGGAGGCGGCGGCGATGCCCGCGACGCTCATCACACAGGCGGAGGGCACGGCCACGGTGAGCAGTGCGGAGCGCTTGGCCGGCGTACGGCGTCGGCCCCGGCTGCCTCCGCGCTGTACGGAACGCCCCGCCGGGACGGAGGGGGCGTGGGCCGCGGTCACGTCGATGACCTCGGCGATCTCGGTGACGGCGTCGTGGATGCCGTCGGCGTGGGCGGACGGCTCGTCCTCGGTCCCGGGCGCCGGGCGGGCGGGGGAGGCCGAAGGCTGCTCCCCGGTGACCTCGTCGGCGTAGTCGTGGGTGGTGAACTCGGCCGTGTCGTACGGCTCGTGTGAATCGGCCCGGTGTTCGTACGGCGGGTGCGACGTCTGTTCGGTGGCGTACGCGGTGCTGTCGGGCGTGTCGCCGGAGTTCCAGGCGGTGGCGTCCCAGGCTCCGGTGTCGGCCGACGCGTACCCGGAGGTGTCGAAGGCGCCGGTGGGGAAGTCCGGGACCGTGTAGGTGCCCGTGGCGTAACCCGTTTCGGCGAAGGTGGCGGTGGGGAAGGCGCCGGTGTCGCCGCTGCCCCACGGGTCGGCCGGGGCGGCGTGCTGCCAGCCGCCGGTGTCCCACTGGCCCGTCGCGTCGGGCGCGTCCGCCTGGGCGGGAAGGCCGACTTCGGGCATCCAGACGGCGGTGGTGTCGTAGGTCTGCTGAGCCTGCGGATGGCCCTGGGCGCCGTACGCCTCGTAGGAGGCGGCCTGTTGGTGGGCGCCGGTGTCCCACTGGCCGGTGCCGTACTGGCCGGTGTGGGAGCCGGTGTCGTAGGAGCCGGTGCCGTACGCGCCGTCGTGCTGGGGGTGTTGCCCGGTCCCGGCGGGCTCGCCGTAACCGCCGTACGAGGTCTCCGGTGCGTCGTACGCGGCGCTGAAACCGCTGCCGTACGTCGTGTCGGGGCTGTCCTCGTGGTGATCCGGGAGTGCTCCGAAGAGCGGATCGGTGTCGTAGCTGCCGGTGGTAACGCTGTCGTATCCGGCATACCCGGCGTGGGGGTGCTGGTCGTTCACCAACTTCTCTCTCGCCTCGGCAGCAGGACCTGTGCTGGGGTCCGGTGGGGGGATCCCAGGGGGGAGCAGTGGCCGCGACTGTACCCGGCGGTATGCGACGACGACAATCTTCGGCAGGTTCCGAGCCCCCAGGAAACGGGCAATCGCCCGTCTTTTGGTGGACGGAAGGCGCAGGCTTGGCCCTATGTTCGATGTTTGTTCTATTTTCCGGGCTCCGGATCCGGTTTCGGTTCCGCATCCACGTCCGGTTCGGGGCCCGCGTCCGGTTTCGGTTCCGGGGTGCGAGGGCATGGGCGCGGGCCGAGGACCGCCCGGTTCAGGCGGCGGAGGCCGCACCGGGGCGTTCGGCGGCGGCGTCGGACTCGTCGAGGTACCGGCGGACCGCGGCGGCGACCGCCGGGTGAACGGGGAGCGCGAGGTGGCCGATCCCGGTGACGCGGACGTTCAGGGCGTCGAGGTCGGGGTGGTCGACGCACGCCGTCTCGACCGGGAGCATGATCCGGTCCAGGTCGCTCCAGAAGCTGACGAACCTGGTCCGGCACCCCGGTGCGGGGCGGCGCAACTCCTCGATCAGGTCGGAACCACCGCGCATCTGCCGGACGATCGGGTGTACTCCGGCCGGCGGGGCGAAGGCGGTGCCGCCGTGGGGCGTGCCGAGGGTGACGAGCGTACGGACCCGCCGGTCGCCGCCCAGCCGCTGGACGTAGTAGCGCGCGATCAGGCCGCCGAGGCTGTGGCCGACGATGTCGATCTCCCGGTGGCCCGAGCGGGCGCACATCTCCTCGACGTGCCGGCCGAGCAACTCCGCGGCCGCCCTGACGTCGCAGGTCAGCGGGGAGTAGTTGAGCGACTCCGTATGCGGCCGGCCGTGCCGGGCCAGGGAGCGGCGGAGCAGGACGAAGACGGAGCGGTTGTCGATGAAGCCGTGCAGGAGGAGGACGGGCGGGCGGTCCGTGCCGCTGTCCGTGCTGTCGGCTGTGCCGCTGTCCGTGCTGTCGGCCGAATGGGGGACGCGGGCCGGGGTGGTGCCGTCACCGGGCGCGCCGCCCTGGGCGCCGGCGGTGCGGGGGGCGCCGGACGAGCCGGACGGGCCGGGTTGGGGTGCGGGGAAGGCGGGCCGGCGCTCGGGGACCAGGCCGGAGGGGTAGAGGACCAGGTGCCCGGCGAGGATCGCCAGTTCCAGGGCGGCGGCTCTCAGGGGTGTGGACGCCGGCCAGGCGGGGCGCGGACACGACCGGCTCAGTAGGGAGGGAAGGAAGGACAGCACCTTCATCGGTCGACCTCCTGCACGGCATGCGGGGGAGGCGGCTCGGGGTGGCTCCCTGCCCCGTATGCCCTCACGGGGCGTCGCGTCGCGACAACCGTTCCGTCCGGCCCGGGTGGTCCAGGCAGTCCGGGCAGTCCGGCGCGCACGGCCCGGCCCGGAGCGGGCCGGGGGTCGCACCACCGTGCCGTGCGGCTGACGGCGCGGTGGCACGACGAACTCGTGCGGCTCCCCTGGCGTCGGTCCCCGTGCGGCAGACGTGCCGCACGGCGGGGAAGCGACGCTCGGCGAACATGTCCCATGTGTGATTTCCCCCTCCCCGTCCACCGCGAAACGGCCTCGTGCGGGATGCTGTGGATAACGTTCGTTCACATCCCCGGCCCGTCAGGCACGGGAGACGCATGTGGAGGCAGTGATGGGTGTGACCGGTCCAATCCGTGTGGTGGTGGCGAAGCCGGGCCTCGACGGCCATGACCGCGGGGCCAAGGTGATCGCGCGGGCACTGCGGGACGCGGGTATGGAGGTCATCTATACGGGTCTCCACCAGACCCCCGAACAGATCGTGGACACCGCGATCCAGGAGGACGCCGACGCGATCGGCCTGTCGATCCTGTCGGGCGCGCACAACACGCTGTTCGCCAAGGTCATCGCGCTGTTGAAGGAGCGCGAGGCGGAGGACATCAAGGTGTTCGGCGGCGGCATCATCCCCGAGGCGGACATCCCCCCCCTGAAGGAGCAGGGCGTCGCGGAGATCTTCACGCCCGGTGCGACGACGGCCTCGATCGTGGACTGGGTGAACTCCCACGTGCGCCAGCCGGCGGGTGCCTGAGCCAGACGGGAAGGCCGGGCCGGGCGGACGAAGCCCGGGCCGGGCTGTCGGCTGAGCCGATGGCCGATGGCCGATGGCCGGTGGCCGGTGGCAGGTGACCGGGCGGGCGCGGTGCGTGTGCCCCTGCCCGGCCGGGGCGGGGGGAGCGCGGCGCAGCGCAGCGCTTCGCGGACCGGGCCCAGGACGGGTACGGAGGAGCGACGTGCCACGCCCGCCGCCCCGGTGACGCCTTCGGAGCCGGCCCGGTGGGAGCGGGGCCCAGGTGTGCAGGCGTGTGCAGGTATGTGCAGGTCACCCGCCGGGCTGGTGCCGTGTGCCCGGAGCCACCTCCTGGTTCTGCGCCGCCCGTACGACGTTCGGTTCCGCCCGTCCCCCGACCGGTGCCGGCTGTCCGTCGACCGGTTCCGCCCGCCCGTCGACCGGTGCCGCTGTCTCGTTCCGTGCCCGCTGCGTGCCCTGTGCCCCGTGACCATCCCGTGCCTCTTGCACGTTCCGTGCCACGGGGGGCCCGTCCGAGGTCAGCTCCGCGGCCATGGCCGCGCGTAGGCGCAGGGTGGAGACCAGGCGCCGGAACGCCTCCGACCAGTAGCCGCCCGCACCCGGCGAGGCGCCTTCCGGTTCGTCCTGGACGGCGGTCAGCACTTCGAGCCGGTCCGCCTCGGCGGGGTCCAGGCATCGCTCGGCAAGGCCCATGACGCCGCTGAAACTCCACGGGTAGCTCCCCGCGTCCCGGGCGATGTCCAACGCGTCGACCACCGAGCGGCCGAGGGGACCGGCCCAGGGAACGGCACAGACGCCGAGGAGCTGGAATGCCTCGGACAGGCCGTGCGCCGCGATGAAACGGGCCACCCAGTCCGCCCGCTCGTCGGTGGGCAGGATCGCCAGGAGTTGTGAGCGCTCGGCCAGGGAGGCGGTCCCGGGGACGTTCGCCAGAGGTATGGAGGGGGTGCCCAGCAGGGCCCGGGCCCAGGCGGGATCCCGTTGCCGTACCGCTGCCCGGCACCAGGCGGCATGCAGCTCCGGCTCCCAGCCGTCGGCCACCGGCAGGGCGACGATCTCCTCGGCGCCGCGGCCACCGAACCGCCCAGGCCAGACGGAGAGCGGCGCCGCTTCCACCAACTGTCCGAGCCACCACGAGCGTTCGCCGCGTCCGGGCGGAGGCACCGGCAGCACGCCGTCGCGCTGCATCTCGGCGTCGCATTCGTGGGGGGCCTCCACGCCGATGGTCAGGACATCGCCCGTACGGTCAGGACTCACACAGGTCGTGGCTCGGGCCGCCATCCGGCGGGCCAGGGCCGATTCCGGCAGTGCGGAGAGCAGTTCGGCGGCCGTGGAGCGGACGTTGCGGCTGCGGTCCGCCAGCGCCGCTTCCAGGAAGGCCTCGTCGGCACCGCCGAGACCCGAGCGGAGGGAGTCGAGGAACATCAGCCGGTCCTCGGCGCGTTCGGCGGACCAGGTACCGGCCAGCAGGTCCCGGGCGGCAGCGGGGTCCCGTGTCCGTACGGCGTCGAGGAGCGCGACCCGCTCCGCGAAGAGCCCCTCCTCCCAGAGCCGCCGTATCTCGTCGGGGCTCCCTCCGGCGGTCCGGTGGGCGCCGGGCGAGGTGCGGAGGGCGAACCTCCAGTGCGGGTTCAGCGCCGCCAGCCAGAGCCCACGCGGCCCCGCGAAGGCCAGGACGCGGGGGCGCAGGTCCGTCCGCGCTCTGGCCGCGTCCAGCAACGCCGGCAGCAGCTCGGCCGGGGCGCGGTAGTCCCGCTCAGCGGCCATGGCCAGCCACTGGGGGATGAGCTCCGTGAGGTCGGGCACCGCGCCCCGGCGGCCTCCGCCGGACGGAGCGGAGCGGTCGGCCAGCAACTGGGCGAGGCGACGCCGCGCGGCGGCGGGCAGCGGGGGCCGGGGATCAGGGGGCGCGGGCGCGGGAGGGGCGGCGCCCACGGCGG
>NZ_KL585394.1:357989-361077 GCF_000721935.1 Streptomyces sp. NRRL WC-3549 | reverse complement strand
CCCACGGCGGGCAGGAGCGCCGCCCGCCGCCGCACCGTCTGCAGGGCTGCCGCGTCCAGGAGAGCCGTCGGACCGGCCGACGCCCCCGGCACCGATGGACCGAGCCGCAACGGGCGCCGGTCCGTGCCCAGCAGGGCCGTGGTGACGAGCTCCTCCCACGGGACGCCTACCGCCGGCCCTGGCCCGGCCGGGGGCGACGCGGCGACAGCGGTGCGGCTGCCCCCGCCCGTGGTGTCGGCCGTGGACGCTGATGTCGCCGTCGACATGGCCCGGGTGGACGTGGACGGGGTGGACGGGGTCGGCGTGGTGGTGGCAGACATGCGGTGTCCTCCGATGCCGTTCGGTCGCGAGCGGGGGTGACGGCCTGTCAAGTGAGGGCGACGATGCCGTCGGTGTCCTGGTTCAGGGTCTCCGTGTCCGGGGTGCCCCCGGCCGGTGTGTGCGGGCTCCAGACCGCCAAGGGGTCGAACCCCCGGTGCCCGCACTCGCCGAACACCGAGACGGGGCGGCCCCCGGCGAGCGCGACGAGCTTCCACAGCCCGGCGCGGGACCGCGCGGTGGCCGTGAGGGGGAGTGCCGTGCCGTCCTCCGCGCCCACCAGCTGCCACCCGCCCTCCGAGGGCACGGGTATGACGTCCCTGACGGTCACCGGCCACGCGTCCAGCCACGGGTCGTCGTGCAGGGCGCGCCCGTACGCCGCGGTGGCGTCGGCCGTCGTGCCGCCCGGCGGCGGGACGGCCCGGACGCCGGGCGCCCCGAACTGCTCACCCAGGTCCCCCCGCAGCCCGCCGCCACCCGGATAGGGCGTGATCTCCGCGTCGATCGTCGTGCCCACCGGGAAGGACCACGCGGGTGTGCGCCCGGCGGCCCCGAAGGACAGCAGCAACGTCGTACGCGCGGACTTCTGCCCGTACAGCCAGATGCGGCGGGTCACCAACGCGCCGTCAGGGGTGTCGTACTGGGCGAGGACCAGCCAACGGTCGCGTACGGGCGGCCCCTCCGCGGAGGCCGTGAGCCCTACCCTCGTACGGACCGTGGCGGCCAGCGGGGCGGGCAGGTGCTCGCGGCGCAGCCATGCCGAGTCCAGCAGATGCAGCAACGCGCACGCTTCCAGCAACCGCCCCGGCCGGCCCGGCCCCGACGCCGTGATCGTCCCCAACTCCCGGACCCGGGCGGCGAGTCCGGGGGCCTGTGCGTCGACCATGCGGGCCGCCGTCTCCTCCCACAGGCCGTGATCCGGACGGTCCGCCGCGGCGAGCCCGCCCCGTAAGAGGTCGGAGAGACGCTGCTCCAACTCCTGGGCGCCCCCGGTGATCCGCTCCGCCCGTCGGGCCGCGCGCCGCCCGGCCGCATCCGGATCGGCGCGACCCGTCGCGCCGGTTGCCGGTCCGGTTGCCGGTCCGGCGCTCCGGCCTGTCCGGCCGGGCCCGCCGGCCGCGGGCGTACGGGCGCGGTCCTCGAGCCACGACCGTGCCCATTCCGGGGCCGCCCCGTCCGGCCGGAGCACGGGATCGCCGCACACCCCGAGCAGCAGCAGCCCCAGCGCGTGTGCGCACGGTGCCTTCGGGGCCGGGCAATCGCAGTGGTACGCCGATCCGGTGGTGTCGACCGCCGTGCGGTACACACGGCCGCCCCCGCCCGGGCACAGCCCCCACAGCGCGTCCGGCTCCGACCGGCCCGCTTCCGTCCACAGATGCCCGGCGCCGAGTGTGCGTCCGGCCGCGCGTGACGCCTGGTCAGGAGCCAGCGCCAGCACTCGGTCCACCGTCCCGCACACCGGCGGGCCGGCGGCGCGCCTCGGTTCTCCCCCGTGAGATCGCAGCATGGTCACGACGGTAGGACGCACCACTGACAATCGCTCTGACCTGCGCTTTCACCGTTCGGCGGCCGATTGTCAGTGCCATGGTGCACGGTGGGGACCACATCGGGTCGAACGATCTGGAGGGGGATCCATGACCGTGTCCGAGTCCGTACGCACCGCCTCGACCACCATCGCCTCGACCGCAGCCGCAGATGTCGGCGGCCCCGCCGAGGGCGGCGCGCTGAGGCCGCACGCCGAGCACGCCTTCGCGGACGAACTCACCGCGCTCGCCGCCGCGGACGACCGGCCCCGGCCCGCGCGTTGGCGGCTCTCGCCCTGGGGTGTCGCGACCTATCTGCTCGGCGGCACCCTCCCGGACGGCACGGTGGTCACCCCGAAGTACGTGGGGCCCCGCCGCCTCGTCGAGGTCGCCGTCAGCACCCTCGCCACCGACCGGGCGCTGCTGCTTCTCGGGGTGCCGGGCACCGCCAAGACGTGGGTGTCGGAGCATCTCGCGGCGGCGGTCAGCGGGGACTCGACCCTGCTCGTGCAGGGCACGGCCGGCACCCCCGAGGAGGCCGTCCGCTACGGGTGGAACTACGCGCAGCTGCTCGCCCGGGGCCCCAGCCGCGACGCCCTCGTGCCGAGCCCCGTCATGCGGGCGATGGCCGACGGCATGACCGCCCGGGTCGAGGAGCTCACGCGTATGCCCGCGGACGTCCAGGACGCGCTGATCACGGTCCTGTCGGAGAAGACGCTGCCCGTCCCCGAGCTCGGCCAGGAGGTGCAGGCGGTGCGCGGGTTCAACCTGATCGCCACCGCCAACGACCGTGACCGGGGGGTCAACGAGCTGTCCAGCGCCCTGCGCCGGCGTTTCAACACGGTCGTGCTGCCGCTGCCCGCCACACCCGACGCCGAGGTCGACATCGTGTCCCGGCGCGTGGACCAGATAGGCCGCTCGCTCGACCTGCCGCCGGCGCCCGACGGGATGGCGGAGATCCGGCGCGTCGTCACGGTCTTCCGCGAACTGCGTGACGGCGTCACCACGGACGGCCGCACGAAGCTCAAGTCGCCGTCCGGGACGCTGTCCACGGCCGAGGCGATCTCCGTCGTCACCGGCGGGCTCGCGCTCGCCGCCCACTTCGGCGACGGGGTCCTGCGGCCCGGGGACGTGGCCGCCGGGGTCCTGGGCGCGGTCGTCCGGGACCCGGCCGCGGACCGGGTGGTGTGGCAGGAGTACCTGGAGGCGGTGGTCCGTGACCGCGACGGCTGGAAGGACTTCTACCG
>NZ_KL585394.1:355922-357791 GCF_000721935.1 Streptomyces sp. NRRL WC-3549 | reverse complement strand
CGCCCCTGCCGTGAGGTCTCGGCATGACGGCCCGTGGGACGGCCGTGCGCGGGCGGGGCGGCGGCGGTGCGGGTGGCGGCGGTGCGGGCGGCGGCGGTGCGGGCGGCGGGGGTGCCGGGGCGTCCACTGGTCCGCTCCTGCTCGGGGTGCGGCACCACGGTCCTGGCTCCGCGCGTGCGGTGCTCGCCGCCCTGGAGCACGCGCGGCCGGACGCCGTGCTCATCGAGGGGCCGCCGGAGGCCGACGCCCTGCTGCCGCTGGCAGCCGACGCGCGGATGAGGCCGCCCGTGGCCCTCCTCGTCCACGCCGTGGACGACCCGGGGCGCGCCGCGTTCTGGCCGATGGCGGCGTTCTCCCCGGAGTGGGTGGCGATCCGCTGGGCGCTGGCCCACCGGGTACCGGTGCGCTTCATGGATCTTCCCGCCGCACACGGCCTGGCCGTGCCGGAGCAGCGGGAGACCCGGCCGGACGCCGCTCCGGTGGTCGACCCGATCGGCGTGCTGGCCGCGACCGCGGGGTACGACGACGCGGAGCGCTGGTGGGAGGACGTGGTCGAGCACCGCACGGCGGACGGTGCGCCGGCCGACCCACGGGCACCGTTCGCCGCGCTCGCCGAGGCGATGGGGGCGCTGCGCGAGGCGTACGGCGACGGCGGGCACCCCCGGGACGCCGTCCGGGAGGCGTCCATGCGGCTGCGGATGCGCGCCGCCCGCAAGGAGTACGGGGAGGGCGTCGCCGTCGTCTGCGGTGCCTGGCACGTCCCCGCGCTCGCCGCGCGCACCACCATCGCCGCGGACAAGGCGCTCCTGCGGGGGATCCCCAAGGTCAGGACGGAGACGACCTGGGTGCCCTGGACCCATCGCAGGCTCGCCCGGCACAGCGGGTACGGCGCGGGGATCGAGTCCCCGGGCTGGTACGGGCACCTCTTCGACGCCCGGGACAGGCCCGTCGAACGCTGGATGACGAAGGTCGCGGGACTGTTCCGTGAGCAGGACCGCTCCGTCTCCTCCGCCGACGTCATCGAGGCCGTGCGTCTCGCCGGGACGCTGGCGGCGATGAGGGGCCGCCCGGCCGCCGGGCTCGCCGAGGCCACCGACGCGGTCCGCGCCGTCATGTGCGAGGGGTCCGACGTCCCGCTCGCCCTCGTCCGGGACCGGCTCGTCGTCGGCGAGGCCCTCGGTACGGTGCCGGACAGCGCGCCCGCCGTGCCGTTGCAGCGGGATCTCACCGGGCAGCAGCGCAGGCTCCGGCTCAGACCGGTGGCGGAGCGGCGGGACCTGGAGCTCGACCTCCGCAAGGACACCGACGCGGCGCGCAGCAGACTGCTGCACCGGTTGCGGCTGCTCGGGGTCGAGTGGGGCCGGCCCGTGGCGGGCCGGGGCGGCACGGGCACGTTCCGGGAGAGCTGGCGACTGCACTGGCAGCCCGAGATGTACGTCCGGGTCGCGGAGGCCGGAGTGTGGGGAACGACGGTGGTCTCCGCCGCGAGTGCGCGGGCCGAGTCCGACGCCGTCGCGGCGACGGCCCTCGCCGAGGTGACCGTGCTCGCCGAGCGCTGCCTTCTGGCCGGGCTGCCCGACGCGCTGTCCGTCGTCATGAGCGCCCTCGCGGACCGCGCCGCCCTCGACGCGGACGTCGGCCACCTCGCGGACGCGTTGCCGGCGCTGGCCCGGTCGCTCCGCTACGGAGACGTGCGCGGCACGGACACCGCCGCGCTGTCGGCGCTCGCCGCGGGGCTCGCCGAACGCATCTGTGTCGGTCTGCCGCCCGCCTGCACCGGCCTCGACCCGGAGGGCGCCGAGGAGCAGCGCCGCCGCGTGGACGGGGTACACACCGCGGTGGCCCTGATCGCCGGAGCGGCGGGCGGCG
>NZ_KL585394.1:350562-355726 GCF_000721935.1 Streptomyces sp. NRRL WC-3549 | reverse complement strand
CACCGGGCCCGGACGGGCCCGCACCGGCACGGGCGGTCGGCCCCGGTCACCGACCGCTGGACGCGGTCGGCACCCCGGCCGAGGGGCCGTCCGACGTCCCGGCCGAGGGACCGTTCGGTGCCCTGGCCGACGGGCAGTCCGGCACCCCGGCCGAGGGGCGGTCCGACGTCCCGGCCGAGGGGCCCTCCGGTGCCCTGGCCGACAGGATGTCCGGGGGACTGAGGGGGCGCTGGTCCGGTGTCCTGCGCGACCTGGCGACCCGCGACTCGGTCGCGGGAGTCGTCCGGGGCCGGGCCACCCGGCTGCTCCTCGACGACGGGCACCTCCCCGAGGACGAGGCGGCACGGCTGATGGGCCTGGCCCTCTCGCCGGGGGCACCCCCCGCCGACGCCGCGGCGTGGATCGAGGGTTTCGTCGGCGGGGCGGCGGGCGGCGGCATGCTCCTCGTCCACGACGAGCGCCTCCTGCGTCTCGTCGACGGCTGGCTGACCGGCATATCGCCCGCGTCGTTCACCGCCGTGCTGCCCCTGCTCCGGCGCACCTTCTCGACGTACGACCCGGCGGTGCGCCGGAACCTGGGCGAACTGGTCCACCGAGGCCCGGTACCCGCCGGCACCCCCCGCGCCGCCGACGCCTCGGCCGCCGGCTTCGGCCCGGGATTCGACGGGGAGCGCGCCGACGCCGTGGAACCGGTGCTGCGCCTGCTTCTCGGGCTCGGCGGCGAGACGGCGAGCGGGGGAGCGAAGAGCACCCGAGCGAGAAGCACCGAAGCAGGGAGCACCGAAGCACGGAGCACCGAAGCACGGAGCACCGAAGCAAGGAGCACCGGAACGGAGAGCGCACGTGCGGAGAGGACACCCGCGGAGAGGACGGCGAGCTGATGACCGCGCCCCAGGACCCCACCGACCCCACCGACCCCACCGACCCGGCCGACCCGGCCGACCCGGCCGGCCCGGCCGGCCCCACCGATCCCGCCGACGGCCTCGGCACGACCGACGTCCTCGGCACCCCCCGTGCCGGCGTCCCCGGCACACAGGACGGGCCGGTACCGGCGGCGGAGGCGGACGACGAGCGGCTGGGCCGCTGGCGCCTGGTGCTCGGACCGGACGGAGCCGGGAGCGCCGGACGCCCGCTGACCGGCGGGGACGCGGCGATGGACGGCGCGCTGACCGCCCTCTACGGCGGGAAGGAGCCCGGTGGTCGTGCCGGGACCGGGCGTGGTGCCGGGCTGGGGGCGTCGGCCCCCTCCGTAGCCCGGTGGCTGGGCGACATCCGTACGTACTTCCCCCGCTCGGTCGTCCAGGTCATGCAGCGCGATGCCATCGACCGCCTGGGGCTGACCGCACTGCTCATGGAGCCGGAGACGCTGGCGGCCGTCGAGCCGGACGTCCATCTCGTCGGCGCGCTGCTCTCCCTGCACAAGGCGATGCCCGAGACCACCAAGGAGACGGCCCGGGCCGTCGTCCGTACCGTCGTCGAGGACCTGGAGAGGCGGCTGGCCGCCCGTACCAGGGCCACGCTCACCGGCGCGCTGGACCGCTCGGCCGCGACGGGCCGGCCGCGCTCCCGGGACATCGACTGGGGCCGGACCGTGCGGGCCAACCTCGGCCACTACCTGCCCGAGCACCGCACGGTCGTTCCCGAGAGGCTCGTCGGATACGCCCGGGCCGCCCGGTCGGTGAAGAAGGACGTCATCCTCTGCGTCGACCAGTCCGGCTCCATGGCCGCGTCCCTGGTCCACGCCGCGGTCTTCGGCGCGGTGCTCGCCTCCATGCGCACCCTGACGACCCGGCTCGTCGTGTTCGACACGGCCGTGGCCGATCTCACGGACCAGCTGGACGACCCGATCGACGTGCTGTTCGGCACCCGGCTCGGCGGTGGCACGGACATCAACCGCGCGCTCGCCTACTGCCAGTCGAGGATCACCCGTCCGGCCGACACCGTCGTCGTCCTCGTCAGTGACCTCTACGAAGGCGGTGTCCGCGACGAGATGCTCAAACGAGCGGCGGCGCTGACGGCCTCCGGGGTGCAGTTCGTGACGCTGCTCGCCCTCTCCGACGAAGGAGCGCCGGCGTACGACCGGGAGCACGCGGCAGCGCTGGGCGCGCTCGGTATCCCCACCCTCGCCTGTACGCCCGACCACTTCCCGCAGCTCATGGCGGCCGCCCTGGAGAAGCGCCCGCTGCCCGTACCGGACCCCGTCTGACCGCCCGGAGGCCCGGCGGACCGGGAAGGCGCCGGCGCGGCCCCGTCGGTACCGTCGGCCCCGCCGTCGGGCGCGGGGCTCGCGGCCGGCGGCGCAACGAACGGTGGGCGCACCCTCCGACCGGCCGTTTCGTCCCCCGCACCTCGATCACCAGGGCGATCTGTGACTGTTATCACCGCTCAGGTGTGATCTGCAATTTAGGGTCTTGCCGAACGCGGGGATAACCTGCCGGGTGGACATGCCGCGTGCCGGAACACCGAGTGCGCCTCCCCAGTGACCGCGCAGTCACGTTGCCCTCGCGGCACGCCCACGCAGAAAACGAACCGCGAGACCACTAAATAGGGACGGACGCGCGTGGACCTGTTCGAGTACCAGGCGAGGGACCTCTTCGCCAAGCACGGTGTACCGGTGCTGGCCGGTGAAGTCATCGACACGCCTGAGGCAGCCCGCGAGGCGACCGAGCGGCTGGGCGGCAAGTCCGTCGTCAAGGCGCAGGTGAAGGTCGGCGGCCGAGGCAAGGCCGGCGGCGTCAAGCTGGCCGCCAACCCCGACGAGGCGGTCGCCCGGGCGACCGACATCCTCGGCATGGACATCAAGGGCCACACGGTCCACAAGGTGATGATCGCCGAGCTGTCCCCGGAGATCGAGGCGGAGTACTACGTCTCGTACCTCCTCGACCGCACCAACCGCACCTTCCTGGCCATGGCCTCGGTGCAGGGCGGCATGGACATCGAGGAGGTCGCGGAGAAGACCCCCGAGGCCCTCGCGAAGGTCCCGGTCAACGCCGTCGACGGGGTCGACATCGCCAAGGCCCGCGAGATCGTGGCCCAGGCGAAGTTCCCGGCCGACGTGGCCGAGGGTGTCGCCGAGGCCCTGGTGACCCTGTGGGACACCTTCGTCGCCGAGGACGCCCTCCTCGTCGAGGTCAACCCGCTGGTGAAGACCAAGGACGGCCGCATCCTGGCGCTGGACGGCAAGGTCTCGCTCGACGAGAACGCCGCCTTCCGCCAGCCCGGCCACGAGGCCCTTGAGGACAAGGCCGCGGCCAACCCGCTCGAGGCCGCCGCCAAGGCCAAGAACCTCAACTACGTCAAGCTCGAGGGCGAGGTCGGCATCATCGGTAACGGTGCCGGTCTGGTCATGTCGACCCTGGACGTCGTCGCGTACGCCGGTGAGAAGCACGGCGGCGTGAAGCCCGCCAACTTCCTCGACATCGGTGGCGGCGCCTCCGCCGAGGTCATGGCGAACGGCCTGGAGATCATCCTCGGCGACCCGGACGTCACGTCCGTCTTCGTCAACGTCTTCGGTGGCATCACCGCCTGCGACGAGGTCGCCAACGGCATCGTCCAGGCCCTGGAGCTGCTCAAGTCCAAGGGCGAGGACGTCACCAAGCCGCTGGTCGTGCGCCTCGACGGCAACAACGCGGAGCTGGGTCGCAAGATCCTCTCCGACGCCAACCACCCGCTCGTGCAGCGCGTGGACACCATGGACGGCGCGGCCGACAAGGCCGCCGAGCTCGCCGCGGCTGCGAAGTAAGGGACGAGGGACTCCAACACCATGGCTATCTTCCTCACCAAGGACAGCAAGGTCATCGTCCAGGGGATGACCGGCGCGACGGGCATGAAGCACACCAAGCTCATGCTGGCCGACGGCACCAACATCGTCGGTGGCGTGAACCCGCGCAAGGCCGGTACGTCCGTCGACTTCGACGGCACCGAGGTACCCGTATTCGGTTCCGTCAAGGAAGCGATGGAGAAGACGGGCGCCGACGTGTCCGTCCTCTTCGTGCCGCCGGCGTTCGCCAAGGCCGCCGTCGTCGAGGCGATCGACGCCGAGATCCCGCTGGCCGTCGTGATCACCGAGGGCATCGCGGTCCACGACTCGGCCGCCTTCTGGGCGTACGCCGGTGCGAAGGGCAACAAGACCCGGATCATCGGCCCGAACTGCCCGGGTCTGATCACCCCCGGCCAGTCCAACGCCGGCATCATCCCGGGCGACATCACCAAGCCCGGCCGCATCGGTCTCGTGTCGAAGTCGGGCACGCTGACCTACCAGATGATGTACGAGCTCCGTGACATCGGCTTCTCCTCGGCCGTCGGCATCGGTGGCGACCCGGTCATCGGTACGACCCACATCGACGCCCTCGCGGCGTTCGAGGCCGACCCCGAGACCGACCTCATCGTGATGATCGGCGAGATCGGCGGCGACGCCGAGGAGCGCGCGGCCGACTACATCGCGAAGAACGTCACCAAGCCGGTCGTCGGTTACGTCGCGGGCTTCACCGCCCCCGAGGGCAAGACCATGGGCCACGCCGGCGCCATCGTCTCCGGCTCCTCCGGTACCGCCGCCGCCAAGAAGGAGGCCCTCGAGGCCGCCGGCGTGAAGGTCGGCAAGACGCCGACCGAGACCGCCAAGCTGGCGCGCGAGATCCTCGGCGGCTGACCGCGCGCCGTGGCGGCCCGTCCGCCGCGGCACCGCGTCACCGCACGGGAACGGCGTGGGCCCGCCCCCTCTCGCAGGGGCGCGGGCCCACGCCGTTTCCGCACGCGGCCGCGGCTTCCCGTCAGGGGATCCGCGGGACCAGGCGTTCGGGACCGTGCGCCAGTTCCCCGCGCAGCGCCTTCTGGAGCTTCAGGTCCTGCGGCGTCAGTTTCTCCGGCCCACTCAGCGGGGGCACCCCGTCCACCCGGGCGGCGGGGGCGATCGGCTGTTCGTACCGCGTCGGGGCGGTGCTGAGGGTGAAGCCCGTGGCGCAGGCGAGCAGGACACCGAAGCACACCGTCGCCCGGGTCCACTGCCGCGCCCGGCGTTCGCCTCCCGTGCGTACGTCCCCGGCCGGAGCCGGTGCGGGGACCCGTTCGGCGAGGGCGAGCGCCCCCAGCCGTTCGTGGAGCAGCGCCGGACCGTCGCCCGGGGCCGGGTGACGGTCCAGCTCCGGCAGCCGCTCGACGACGGCGG
>NZ_KL585394.1:349425-350336 GCF_000721935.1 Streptomyces sp. NRRL WC-3549 | reverse complement strand
GGGTGTGCTGGCCTCGGTCTCGGCCGCCGTCTCGGCCAGCCCGAGCCCCACACCGTCGTGGAGGAGCAGGGTGCGGCGGTAGGAGGCCGGCATGTCCAGCAACGCGCCGAGCAGGGCGCGGCGCGCCGGGTCCTCCGGCAGCGGGTCGGGGCGGCGGTGGGCCCGTCGCACCCGGTTCCAGGGCGACATCGCGTACTCGTACGCCGCGGCCCGCACCCAGCCGGCCGGGTCCCGGTCCCGGGCGACCTCGGGCCAGCGGTGCCAGGCGAGTTGGAAGGCGCGCTCGACGGCCTCCTTGGCGAGCAGCCGACGCCCGGTCAGCACGTACGCCTGACGGACGAGTCCGGGGGCGGCGTGGGCGTAGAGGGCGTCGAACGCTTCCGCGGGGGTGAGCCCCGCCGTGGCCGGGTCGTCGCCGGACGCCGTGTCCCCCGCCGGTGCGGGGCACTGCGCGGGCCCGGCGGGCGGCGACCCCCGGGGTGTCTCCGGAGGTACCCGCGGAGTGCTCGGCGGCTCAGACGCCGCCGCGGTCTTCGGGGCGCCGGGCGGTTCCAGGGCCTGCGAGGTCTCCGGTACCTCAGGCGTCTCCGTTACCCCCTCAGGCGTCTCCGGGACCTCAGGCGTCTCCGGCGCCTCCAGAGTCTTCGGGGCCGCTGCGGCTCCGCCACCCTGCGCGGCCTCCACGGTCTCCTGACCTTCCCGGGACTCGGGGACCTCCGGGGTCTCCCGGGCCTCCCGGGCGTCGGGGACCTCCGGGGCCTCCCGGGCCTTTCCGGCCCCCAGGGGCGCCGGCGTACCCAGGTCACCCGGCGCCGCCGGAACCACGGGTGGCACCGGATGCTCCCGTGCGCGCGTGGCCGCCTCCGCCCCGGCCCCCTCCGCCTCGGCCCCCTCCGCCCCGGCGGCCTCCG
>NZ_KL585394.1:348068-349139 GCF_000721935.1 Streptomyces sp. NRRL WC-3549 | reverse complement strand
ACCTCCGCCCCGGTCGGGCCCGCGGGCGCACCGGTACCGGCCGCGGCCCTCACCTCCGCCCCGGTCGGAGTCACGGTCGCGGCTCTGCCCGCTGCGGCCCGCGGGTCGGCCGAGCTGATGATCCTGGCGTACGCCACCCTCCGGCGGCCCCGTGGATCGGTCCGGCCCGTCTCCCAGGCGCGGACGGTGGCCGGCGTGACCCCCACGGCCGTCGCGACCTGTTCCTCACTCAGTTCCCTTGCCTCGCGCAGCCTGCGGCGCTCCTTCGGCGAGGGCAGCGGGGGCGTGGCGGCGGGTCCGGTGGTCCTGCGCTTCATGTCCGTCCTCCGCCAACACTGCAATGGGTGAAAAAGTACATAAACGTATATTGGGCGACACCACGGCCGTTCGCCCGTTACACGGAATAAGCGCGTGTCGTTGGCAGCATGGCCAGGGTGACCCAAGTGACCGAGCGCAGCCCGATGTTGTCGGCAGAGCGGAACAGGTCCGCCGTGCTGGCCTCCGCCTTCGTACGCGGTACGTTCGCCGCGTGCCTGGGACTGGCCGCGATCACGGTCCTGGTCATGGTGTTGTGGATCAGCTCCTCGTCCCCCGACAGCGGTCCGGCCGGAGCCCTGCACGTCGCGACGGGGCTGTGGCTGCTGGCACACGGCGCGGAACTGGTCAGGACGACCACGTCGGGCGGCCACCCGGCCCCCGTGGCGATCGTTCCGCTGCTGCTCACCGTGGGGCCCGTGTGGCTGGCCTACCGGGCGGGCCGGGACTCCACGGAGTCCGGCGGGCAGGAGGCCGGCCGGCATGCGGCGGTGGGCGTCTGCTGTGCGGTGGCCGCCGGTTACCTGCTGGTGGTGGTGGGGGCGGCGGCTTACGCGCGGGACAGCGGGATGCCTGCGGAGCGGGCCTCGCTCGGCTTCCCGCTCGCCGTCGTCGTGGTGGCCGCGACCGGGGCGGGGGTGTGGGCGGCGCGGGGGCGCCCGTGGGGTCCGGTGCTGGCCTGGGCGCCCTTGAGACTGCAGGAGGCCGCGGCCCGCGCACGGTTCAGGGCCGGCGCCGAGGCGGCGGCGCGGTCGG
>NZ_KL585394.1:347199-347869 GCF_000721935.1 Streptomyces sp. NRRL WC-3549 | reverse complement strand
AGAGATGTGTATAAGAGACAGGTGTGGCCGTACTGCTCGGCGGAGGGGCCCTGCTGGTGGCGGTGGCCCTGGTGTGGCACGTGGGCGACGCCGAGGAGTCGTTCCTGACCCTGGCGGACGGCTGGGCCGGCCGGATCTGCGTCCTGGTGCTGGCCCTGACACTCGTCCCCAACGCCGCGATGTGGGGCGCCTCCTACGGCCTGGGCCCGGGCTTCGCCCTCGGTACGGCGTCCACGGCGAGCCCCCTCACCTTCGGTGGCCGTCCCGCGCTGCCCGACTTCCCGCTGCTGGCCGCCGTGCCCGACCAGGGGCCGGGGACGGCGGCCAACTGGGCGGCCGTCGGGGTGCCGCTCGCCGCCGGCCTGTTCCTGGCCCGGTTCATCGCCCGGGCGGCCGTCCCCGAACCGGGCGCACGGGCGCAGGCGTGGACCCCCGGCGGTACGGCGGTCGCGGCGGGACTGGCCGCCACCGGGTGCGGGGCGGGGGCGGCGCTGCTCGCCGCCGCGTCGGGCGGTCCGCTCGGCACGGGGGCGTTGGCGGAGTTCGGTCCCGTGTGGTGGCTGGTGGGTCCGGCGGCGCTCGTCTGGACGGCGGTGATCGGCGTACCGGGAGCGCTGCTCATGCGGGCCTGGCGGCTGCGGGAGAACGGGCTGTCTCTTATAAACATCTC
>NZ_KL585394.1:341920-346905 GCF_000721935.1 Streptomyces sp. NRRL WC-3549 | reverse complement strand
GAAGCCGGAGGACCTGGCCCCGCCGGCGGAGGAGTACGACTTCCTGTCGGCCGACTCGTGGCACGGGGAAGGAGCGCGCAAGGCGCGCTGGGCGTCGCTCAGGAAGAGGTCGGGCGGACTGATGGCGGACTTCCCCGCGGTACGGGGCGGGCCGCCCGCCGAACCGGCCGTGCTCCCGCAGGAGGCGCACGGGACCCACGAGGCCGCACCCCCGGACCTCTCCCGGGGCGGACCCCAGGGCGACCCCGCGCACCCGCCGCCGGACCTGCCCCCGGGCCCGAAGGAAGGCGTCGGCGGCGGCCCCGCACCCGAGGGCGGAGGCGAGGGCGAGGCGCAGAAGCCGGACACGGACGGTGGCGGCGGCCCCGGAACGGCGGACGGCCGGCCCCCGGGTGCTCAGGGGCACCCGGGGACCGGCCGGGAGGACGCGTCGTGACGAGGGACGTCCGGGGGGCTACGCCTTCACGCCGAAGAACGGCTCCAGCGGATCGGGCAGCTTGCTGTTGCAGGCCAGGGCACCGGTCTTGGTGAGGGCGTCGTTCACGCAGGTGTAGTAGTCGCGGTAGACGAGCTGCACCGTGAAGGTCGTGGCGACGATCGCCAGGGCCAACAGGGACATCACCAGGCCGCTCACGGCCGCCGTGGTCAGCTGCCGCCCGCCGCCGGCCGGAGCGGCCGGGGAGGAACCGGGCCGCGCGGGCGGGGCGGCCCGGCCCGGGGAGCCGGTGGGCGTACCGTCGCCCGCCGCACCGGGCTGCCGGGCCTTGTGCGGCCCGGCACGCAGCGCGCTGACGGCCCAGTACACGGCGAGCGCGCCGAGCAGCAGGGCGATCTCCGGGAAGTCGAAGAGGGCGAAGAAGAAGGCCCACATACCGCCCAGCACCGCGTAGCGGGCGCGCCGCTGGGCGGGGTCGGTCGGGTCCCAGCGCAGCTGGCCGGGGCCCCCGTCGGGGCCGCCCTGGCCGCGGGGCCCGCCGGGGCCGCCGGAACGGCCGCCGAAGCCGCCGTCCTGCCGGCCCGGCTGCCGGTCGCTCCACTGACTGCCCCAGGCCGGGCGGCTGCCGGAGGACCCTCCGTCGCCGCCGTTCCCGTCATCCCCTCCGTCGGAGGGGTGGCGCGGCTGCCAGGGCTGGTCGGGGCGGCCTTCGGGCGGCGCCGCGTACGGATTGTCGTCAACGGGCCCCGAGGAGGAACCGGAGCCCGAGGCCGAAGTGCCCGATGCCGAGGAGGGACCCGGCGGCTTCGACGGGTCCTGCGAAGAGGACCGGCGTTCCCGCATCAGCGTGGATGCCCGCTCGGGCAGCGGGTGGCCATAGGCGGTGCGGAGGCGGTCCGGCATGTGGTGAACGTCTTCCCCATCTCGTCATGTCCGCCCGGGGGCGGATCCCTGTCCCCAGACGCTACCTCCCGGTCACGCCCCCGTCCCGTGGGGGCCGCCGGGTGTGCCGGTATCGTTGCTGACGGCCGACCCGTTCGTAGAGTTCCCCGTATCAAGGGGCGAGATTCTTTCGTACGACCATACAAACGGCGGCCGTCCGCGCGCCCCCGGTGCACCGCGTCCGCCTGACCCGTGAGAAAGGGCCCCGTCGTGGCCTCCCCGCCCCCCTCCGCCGCCCCGGCCCGCCTGGTCGTCCTCGTCTCCGGTTCGGGGACGAACCTGCAGGCGCTGCTCGACGCCATCGAAGCCGACCCCGAGGGCTACGGCGCCCGGATCGTCGCGGTCGGCGCGGACCGGCAGGGCACTTACGGTGTCGAGCGGGCCGAGCGGGCCGGGATCCCCACCTTCGTGTGCAGGGTCCCCGACTACGCGAGCCGGGAGGAATGGGACGCGGCGCTGACCGCGGCCGTGGCGGAACACCGCCCGGACCTCGTCGTCTCCGCCGGCTTCATGAAGATCGTGGGCAAGGAGTTCCTCGCCGGGTTCGGCGGCCGCGTCGTCAACACCCACCCCGCCCTGCTCCCCAGCTTTCCCGGTGCCCACGGGGTGCGCGACGCGCTCGCGTACGGCGTGAAGGTCACCGGGTGCACCGTCCACTTCGTCGACGACGGCGTCGACACCGGCCCGATCATCGCGCAGGGCGTGGTCGAGGTGACCGAAGAGGACACCGTGGAGGGCGAAGCCGCCCTCCATGAACGCATCAAGGAAGTCGAGCGCTCGCTGCTCGTCGAGGCCGTGGGGCGGCTCGCCCGCGACGGCTATCGCATTGAGGGACGAAAGGTTCATCTCGGTCATGTCGGTGAATAAGCCCATCCGCCGCGCCCTGGTCAGTGTCTACGACAAGACGGGGCTCGAAGACCTCGCCCGCGGTCTGCACGAGGCGGGTGTCGAGCTGGTCTCCACCGGCTCCACCGCCGGGAAGATCGCCGCCGCCGGGGTCCCGGTCACCAAGGTCGAGGAGCTCACCGGCTTCCCCGAGTGCCTCGACGGCCGTGTGAAGACGCTCCACCCCCGGGTCCACGCCGGCATCCTCGCCGACCTGCGGCTGGACGCCCACCGCGAGCAGCTCGCCGAGCTCGGCGTGGAGCCGTTCGACCTGGTGGTCGTCAACCTCTACCCGTTCACGGCGACCGTCGCCTCCGGCGCGTCCGACGACGCGTGCGTGGAGCAGATCGACATCGGCGGCCCCTCGATGGTCCGCGCCGCCGCCAAGAATCACCCGTCCGTGGCCGTCGTGACGAGCCCGGAGCGTTACGCCGACGTGCTGGCCGCGGTCGAGGCGGGCCTTCCAGCACACCGCCGCGTACGACGTGGCCGTGGCCGCCTGGTTCGCCGACGGCTACGCGGCGGCCGACGACTCCGGTTTCCCGGACTTCACCGGCGCCACCTACGCCCGCAAGAACGTCCTGCGCTACGGCGAGAACCCGCACCAGCCCGCCGCGCTCTACACCTCCGGCGAGGGCGGCCTCGCCGAGGCCGAGCAGCTGCACGGCAAGGAGATGTCCTACAACAACTACACGGACACCGACGCCGCCCGCCGCGCCGCCTACGACCACGCCGAGCCGTGCGTGGCGATCATCAAGCACGCCAACCCGTGCGGCATCGCGATCGCCGACGACGTCGCCGAGGCGCACCGCAAGGCCCACGCCTGCGACCCGCTCTCCGCGTTCGGCGGTGTCATCGCCGTCAACCGCCCGGTGACCGTCGAGCTGGCCGAGCAGGTCGCCGAGATCTTCACCGAGGTCATCGTGGCCCCGGCGTACGAGGACGGTGCCGTCGAGGTCCTCGCCCGCAAGAAGAACATCCGCGTCCTGCGCTGCCCCGACGCCCCGACCGCCCCCGTCGAGGTCAAGCCGATCGACGGCGGCGCCCTGCTCCAGGTCACCGACCGGCTCCAGGCCGACGGCGACGACCCGGCCCACTGGACCCTGGCCACCGGTGAGGCCCTGTCCGCCGAGGAGCTGCGGGAACTCGCCTTCGCGTGGAAGGCCTGCCGGGCCGTCAAGTCCAACGCCATCCTGCTCGCCAGGGACGGCGCCTCGGTCGGCGTCGGCATGGGCCAGGTCAACCGCGTCGACTCCGCCAAGCTCGCCGTCGAGCGGGCCGGTGAGGAGCGCGCGAAGGGTTCGTACGCCGCCTCCGACGCGTTCTTCCCCTTCCCGGACGGGCTGGAGATCCTGACCGCGGCCGGGATCAAGGCCGTGGCCCAGCCCGGCGGTTCGGTCCGCGACGAGCTGGTCGTGGAGGCCGCGAAGAAGGCGGGCGTGACCATGTACTTCACGGGCACCCGCCACTTCTTCCACTGACCGTCCCCCGTGCGCGGGCCGCATCCCTCCACGGGTGCGGCCCGCGCTCGTACCCCGGTCTCCCGGAGTACGGCAGCGGCTCGACCCTCTGTTCTAATGAATGGCCTTGTCGGGCCGGCCCCTACGGCACGCGCGCGACCGGCAAGTGACCACTGAGGGATTCGGCCGGCGGGGGCAACGTGCTTGACCTGAACCAGAACGGGACGGACACGCCGGGGGAGCCGGAGCCGGGCCCGGACCCCGTACCCGAGGCCGCCGCCCGCCCCCTGCATCCCGCACCCCTGCGGCCGTACCTCGTCGCCGCCGCCGCACTGTGCGCGGTGTACTTCCTCTACGCCTACCTGCGGTACAGCAACTTCCACTCGCCCTCCTGGGACCTCGGGATCTTCGAGCAGGAGGTACGGGCGTACGCCGGCTTCCACGCCCCCGTCGTCGACATCAAGGGCCCCGGCTACCTCATACTCGGCGACCACTTCAGCCCCGTGGTGGCCCTGTTGGTCCCGCTCTACTGGATCTGGCCGTCCGCCCTCGCCCTGCTCTTCGCCCAGGCCGCCCTGTTCGCCGCCTCCGCCGTCGTCGTCGGGCGTACCACCCAGCAGATCCTGGGCGGCCGGTCGGGGCTGTGCGTCACGGTGGCGTACGGGCTGTCCTGGGGGCTCCAGGAAGCGGTCAAGTCGGAGTTCCACGAGATCGCCCTCGCGGTTCCGCTCGTCGCCCTGGTCTGCCGGGCGCTCGTCCTGGAGCGGTGGCGGGCCGCCGTCCTGTGGTCGCTGCCCCTGGTCCTGGTGAAGGAGGACCTCGGGGTGACCGTGGCGGCCGTCGGGGCGGTCCTGGCCCTCCTCGGCCGCCGGCTCCAGGGGCTGCTGCTCGCGGTGTACGGGGTCGTCGCGTTCGCGTTGACCGTCCTCGTCCTCATACCGGCGGCCAGCAGCGCGGGGACGTACGACTACTGGACGAAGATCGAGAAGAACGGGGAACAGGAGGTCTCCCTGCTCGACTCCGCCCTCGGCGTCCTCAACTCGTCCGTGAAGATCGAGATGCTCGTCTTCCTGGTCGGCATCACCGCCTTCCTGGCCCTGCGCTCACCGCTGGTCCTGCTGGTCCTGCCCACGCTCGGCTGGCGCCTGCTGTCCCAGGACTCCAACCACTGGGGCATGGTCTGGCACTACAGCGCGATCCTCATGCCGGTGGTCTTCCTGGCCATGGCCGACGGCGTCCGCCGCAGCCGCGCCTCGAAGCGG
>NZ_KL585394.1:341295-341735 GCF_000721935.1 Streptomyces sp. NRRL WC-3549 | reverse complement strand
CAGCCGCGCCTCGAAGCGGCCCTGGCTCGTCTCGTACGCGAAGGCGGCCGTGCCCGTCGCCACCGCGATCGCCGTGACCCTCACCCAGCACCTCCCGCTGCGCGACCTGCTGCGCCCGGAGACGTACGCCACCGACGCCCGGGCCGGGGAGGCCGAGCGGGCGCTGGAGGCGATCCCGGCCGGCTCCCGGGTGGAGACCGACATCACGCTGATGTCGCACCTGACCTCCGACCGCACGGTCTACTGGATCGGCGGTGCCCCGGGCACCGCCCCCGACGTCGTGGCGATCAACCTGGACTTCGGCTGGTCGCAGCCGATCGACGACCCGGTGGCGTACGCCGAGCAGCTCCACCCCGAGGGCCGTTACCGCATCACCCTCCGGTCCGGGCCCTTCGTGGTGATGGAGCGGACGACCCCGGTACCCGGAAACGGCTGAAGGC